>CAVUXC010000011.1:0-107101 GCA_963745365.1 uncultured Actinomycetes bacterium | reverse complement strand
GGGAAATAGACCTCGCCGCGAACCTCGATTTGCCTGGGCGCGTCGTCAATCCGCAGCGGGATCGCCCTGATCGTCCTCAGGTTCTGGGTCACGTCCTCGCCGATCACGCCGTCGCCGCGAGTCGCGCCGCGGGCAAACTCGCCGTCCTCGTACAGCAGCGAGATCGCGATCCCGTCGATCTTCGGCTCGGACACGAAGCGCAACTCCCCGGGCCTGATGTCGAGCTGGCGAAGACGATTGTGCAGGCGCGTCTCCCAGGCCCGGAACTCGTCCGCGCTGCGGGCGTTCGCCAGCGAGAGCATCGGCTCCAGGTGGCGAACCTGCTCGAACCTCTCCGCCGCTTGGCCGCCGACCCGCTGGGTCGGCGAATCGGGGCTGCGAAGCTCGGGGTGCTCCGCCTCCAGCGCCCGGAGCTCGTCGAGCAGCGCGTCGTACACATCGTCGCCGATCTCGGGATCGTCGGCGACGTAGTACCGGTGGTCGTGATGGGCGATCTGGCGGCGGAGCTCCTCCGCGCGCTTGCTCGGCTTCTTGGCGCTCACCTGGCGCCCGTCATCGCGGCCTCGAGCAGCCCCTCGAGGTCCCAGTCCCGCAGCCGGCCGAGGCCCTTGCGATCGGTGAGGTCGAAGTGCACGGGGGTGAGCGAGATCCGCCCCCGGGCGACCGCCGCCAAGTCGGTGCCCGGCTCGTCCTCGAAGGAGGGCTCGAAGCCGTAGATCCGGTAGCGGCGGCGCCCATCGCCGTCCTCGTCGACCAACCTCAGCTCGTCGTTATAGAGCCGCTTCCCCAGGTGCGTGACCTCGATGCCCTGCGGCTCACCGGCGGGGCAGTTGACGTTCAAGAGCGTCGCGGCGGGCAGAGGGTCGGCGCTCAGGAGCCCGACCAGCTGGGCCCCGAACCGCGCCGAGATGGCGAAATCGAAGCTGCGGCCGGGCAGGAAGCTCATCTCGCGGGCGGACGACTGCTGCGAGATCGCGATCGCCGGGATGCCCAGGACGATCCCCTCCAGGGCCGCCGCCACGGTCCCCGAATAGGTGATGTCGTCACCCAGGTTCGAGCCGTGGTTGATCCCGGAGACGATCAGGTCCGGGCGTTCGCCGACCAGGCCCAGGTCACCGAAGCGGACACAGTCGACCGGCGTGCCGTCGGTCGCGTAGGCGATCCCGCCGTCGTCGAGCCTCACCTCCTCGACCGAGAGAGGGGAGCGGGTGGTGATGCTGCGCGCCGTCGCGCTTCGGTTGGAGTCCGGGACGATCACGTGCGTCTCGATGCCGTCCAGCCGGGCCAGGGCGCGACGCAGGGCATGGAGGCCCTCGGCGCCGATTCCGTCGTCGTTCGTGAGCAAAACCCGCATCCACACCGATTCTAGGGGCGGTCCTCGGACGGGCCGGGACGCAACAATGGGGGCGTGCCCGGTCCTCCGCAGGTGCTCACGATCGGCCACTCGACGCACGCGTCGGACCGCTTCACGGCCCTCCTTCGATCCCACCGCATCGAGTTGCTCGGCGACGTTCGCCGCTATCCGGGGTCGCGTCGCCATCCCCAGTTCGGCGCCGATGCGCTGCGCGCGGAGCTCGAAGGCGCGGGGATCGCCTATCAGGGTCTCGGCGAGCGCCTCGGCGGCCGCCGCCGCCCGCGCCGCGATTCCCCCAACACCGGTTGGCGCGTGGCCGCGTTCGGGGCCTACGCCGACCACATGCAGACGCCGGAGTTCGCCGCCGGGCTCGAGCGGCTCGAAAGCCTGGCCCGCAAGCAGCGCACGGCGATCATGTGCGCCGAGGGCGACTGGCGGCGCTGTCACCGCCGGCTCATCTCCGACGCGCTTGTTGTACGGGGCTGGCGCGTGGCTCACATTCGACCCGACGGCCGTTCAGAGGAGCACGTTCTAACGCCGTTCGCCTTCCCCACCGAGACCGGGCTCATCTATCCCGCGGGCCGGCAGGCGCCGCTCGACATCGCGGATTAGGGTGCCCTAAGATGCGCCCCCGCCTGTGCTGGCAGCTAGGAACCACGCATGACGTTTGGCGAGACCGTCCTTCTGGGCGCCCTGGCCGGGTTCACGATCTACCTCGGGCTGCCCTTCGCACGGCTCGGGCTCCTGGGCCCCCGCACCCGGGTCGCGCTGGCGATGTTCGCCGTGGGTGTGCTCGCCTTCCTGTTCGTCGACGTGATGGAGCACGGGCTCGGGATCGTCGAGGAGACCGTGGAGGGATACAGTGACGGTGAGGAGAGCTTCGGCCGCATGGTTGGGCTCGCCCTGCTGCTCGGCGGCGGGTTCGCGGCGGGTTGTGCCGGGCTGGCCGCGCTCGAGGCCCGAATGCGCCAAGGGGGAACCAAGGCGCCGCCGATCGCAGGTGGCTCCCCCGAGTTGACCGTGGAGGACGCTCAGGCGCTCGATCTCCAAGCGGCCGCTGCCCGGGCCAACGCCCTTCGAACCGGGATGACGATCGCGGCGGCGATCGGCCTTCACAACTTCGCCGAGGGCCTCGCCATCGGCGTCTCCGCGAGCACCGGGGAGATCGGCTTGGCGACCGTGCTGATCATCGGATTCGCGCTGCACAACGCGACCGAGGGATTCGGCATCGTCGGGCCGCTCGGATCCATCCGGCCGACCTGGGGCTGGCTTGCGCTCGCCGGACTGATCGGCGGCGGCCCGACGTTCCTGGGTGCGATCGTCGGCTACAACGTCACCTCGGAGCCACTCGAGCTCGCCTTCTACGCCGTCTCCGGCGGAGCGATCCTCTACGTCATCGGCGAGGTCTGGAACGGGATGCGCCGCTATGGGCACCGGGAGCTCGGTCTCGCCTTGCTCGCCGTGGGTTTCATCGTCGGCGTGGCCACGGACCTCGTTGTCGCCTACGGCGGCGGCTGAGCGGGCCAATTCCGGCGCCGCCGACCTGGGATACGGTGAGCAGGTGGAGCCCGGCACCTCCGACACGACCGAGGTGTGGCGCGAGCCGGTTCGGGGCTCCTATCCGGATCGCCGGCTGATCGCGCTGCCGGGACGCGAGCGCCTCAAGGGCTGGCGAACGGGGCTGTGGCCTCCGCCGCCGTTGTCCCACCTCACGGGCGCCCGGCCAACCGGGTTCGGGTCGGGAACGGCCGACGCCGAGATGCCCGCCTCGGGCTGGCTGGCGGCGTCGAACGGGGTGATCACCGGCGGAACCCTGGCGTTGGTCGCCGACATCGCCTTCGGCTGCTCCATCGAGACCGAGCTGCCGGCGGCGACTGCCTACACGACCGCCGAGCTGTCGCTGTCGTTCCTGCGTCCGGCGCGCCCCGGAGGCACAGTGACGGCAAGCGGGCAGGCGATCCATGTTGGTCGCTCGGTAGGGCTTTCGGAGGCCTTCGTGATCGAGAAGGAAAGCGAGCGCCTGCTCGCCCACGGCACCTCGCGCCTGACCATCTTCCCGCCGCTCGATCCCGCACCCGATCCACCCACCGACCTGGAGCCATTTGAGACGCCCGAGCACGAGACGCCCGATCCCTACCTCCGGCCGGCCCCCAACGGCGTGATCCAGCAGGAGGTCTGGAACGAGCTTCCCGGCGCCGAGATCGTCCGCCGCCAGCTCGCCGGCGACCTGCCGCCACCCCCGCTCCATCATCTGACCGGGCTGCGACCGGTCGAGTTCGGGGAGGGGGCCGCCACCGTGGTGATGCCCTGCAGCGAGTGGCTCGCGAGCCCATCCGGCCGGCTCCAGGGCGGCGCGATCGCGATGCTCGCCGACTTCGCGATGCTGATCGCTGTGGAGACGACTGTCCCCGCGGGTCTCGCCTTCGCCGGCCTCGACCTGAAGGTCAACTTCCTGCGCCCCGCGTCGCCCGACGACAGCGAGCTGACCGCGCGGGCCGAGGTCGTCCACGCGGGACGCACGATCGCCATCAGCCGCGCCACCGTGGCCAACGCCGAGGGCAAGCCCGTCCTGCTTGCCACCGGCTCCTCGATCTACCTGCCCGGCCGCCCCGCGAGCCTGGGCGAGGTCGAGCTCAGCGGCCGCGAGGAGGGTGAGAGCTAGTAGCGCACCGAAGCGAGGTAGAGGCCGTGCGGCGGGGCCGTCTCGCCGGCGCGCTCGCGCGGGGCGCCGCGAAGCAGCTCCTCGAAGTCCTCTTCGCTGCGCCTCCCGCCCCCCAGCTCGAGCATGGTCCCCACCAGGATCCGGACCATGTGGCGCATGAAGGCATCCGCCTCGATCCAGAGCTCCAGCAACTCACCCGGGAACGGCTCCGCGAGCCTGTGGGCCCGCCACTCGGCCCGGATCACCTTGCGCTCGAAGCGAACGTGCTCGGTTTGCGTGGGAGTGAAGGCCGTGAAGTCGTGCGTGCCGACCACCGCCGCCGCGGATCGGTCCAGCGCTTTGCGCTCCAGCCGCTGCGGCCACCACAGCGCCCGCCCGATCTCCAGCGGGTGCCGGACCGGGGAGGCCAGCACTCGGTAGCAATAGGTTCGCGAGCGGGCATCGCGGCGGGCGTCGAACTCCGCGGGGGCGGCGGCGACCTCGATCACGGAGATCGCCGGGGGCAGGACCGCGTTCAGGCGGTGGGCCAGCGCGTCGGGCGGCGCGCCCTGGAGCTCGAAGCTCGCCACCTGCCCCCAGGCGTTAACGCCCGCATCGGTGCGGCCGGCGACGGTCAGCGACACCGCCTGGCCGAGGATCCGCTGGAGCGCCGCGTCGATCTCGCCCTGCACCGTGTGCAGCCCCGGCTGCGCCGCCCAGCCGGCGAACGGCGTCCCGTCGTAGGCGACCGTGAGGCGAACGACTCCCATCAACGCCGGCCTTCGGGGGTGGCGCCGCGCTCGCCAGCGCTAGACGAGCTCGAGGAAGACCATCTCGGTGGAGTCCGAGCGACGGGGGCCCAGCTTGACGATCCGCGTGTAGCCGCCGGGGCGCTCCGCGTAGCGAGGCGCGATCTCCTCGAACAGCTTGTGGACGATGAACTTGTCCTGCCCGAGCTCGGAGAGGGCGCGGCGGCGGGCGTGCAGGTCACCGCGCTTGGCCAGCGTAATCAGCTTCTCGAGCTCCGGCTTCACCGCCTTGGCCTTCGCCTGGCTGGTCTTGATCCGCTCGTGCTCGATCACCTCACGGCATAGGTTGCGCAGCAACGAGCGGCGATGCGCCGCATCCCGGCTGAGCTTGTGTCTCGCCTTCCGGTGGCGCATCCTGGTGCTCTGCGTCTACTCGTCCCGGAGCGAGAGGCCGAGGCTGTTGAGCGACTCGATCACCTCTTCGGTCGAGCGCTTGCCGAAGTTGGGGATCGCGTTCAACTCGGACTCGGAGCGCTGGACCAGGTCGCCGACCGTTTGGATGCCGGCCCGCTTGAGGCAGTTGTAGGCGCGAACGCCGATCTCCAACTCCTCGATCAGGCGGTCGTCCCCGTCGCCGCTGGCGAGCGGCGCGAAGCCGGGCTCCACCACGCCGACGCCGTCGCGGCTGGTCAGCTCCTCCACCCGGTCGGCGTCGGTGAAGATCGCCAGGCTCTTGATCAGGATCTCGGCCGCCTCACGAAGCGCGGAGGATGGCTCCAAGGAGCCATCGGTCTCGATCTCCAGCGACAGCTTGTCGAAGTCGGTCCGCTGGCCGACCCGCGCCAAGTCGACCGCGTAGGAGGCGCGGCGGATCGGCGAGAAGATGGAGTCGATCGGGATTACGCCGAGTGGCTGGTCCTCGGTCTTGTTCTCCTCGGCGGGCGAGTAGCCGCGACCACGCCCGATGGTCAGATACATCTCCAGCTTGGTGCGCTTCTCGAGCGTTGCGATCGGGACCTCGGGATTGAGGATCTCCACGCCGGCGGGCAGGTCGATGTCCTTCGCCTTCACCTCCCCGGGGCCAGTGGCGACCAGCGGGGCCTCGACCTCGTCCGCATCGGTGTGCATGCGGATCACGATGTCCTTGAGGTTGAGGACGATGTCCGTGACGTCCTCCTTCACCCCGGAGACATCCGAGAACTCGTGCGCGACGCCCTCGATCCGAACGCTCTTGATCGCGGCGCCGCCCAGCGACGAGAGCAACACCCGGCGCAGGCTGTTGCCGAACGTGTAGCCGAAGCCCTTGTCAAGGGGCTCGACCGTGAAGGTGCCGCGGTTGTCGGCAACCTCCTCTGAGGAGATCTTCGGGATCTGGAACTCGGGCAGGGTGGTCATCACTTCCTCTGGCTTGTCGTTGTTGCGTTGGGTTTGAGCGCTACTTGGAGTAGAGCTCGACGATCAGCTGCTCCTGAACCGGCGTCGTGATCTCGCTGCGCTCGGGCAGGCGGAGCACCTTCGCGGTCAGGGCGTCGTGGTCCGCCTGGAGCCAGGGCGGCACGACGGCGGTGAGCTCGGTCGCGGAGCGCACCACGTCGCCTGCCGCCGAGTTGGGACGGATCGTGATCACGTCGTCTGAGCGGACCTGGTATGAGGGGATGTCCACGCGGCGGCCGTTGACCAGCCAGTGGCCGTGGCCAACCAGCTGGCGGGCCTGCCGGCGGGAAGCAGCGAAGCCGAGACGCACGAGCACGTTGTCGAGCCTTCGCTCGAGCAGCCGCAGGAGGTTCTCGCCAGTGACGCCCTGCTGGCGGGAGGCCTTCTGGTAATAGCCGCGGAACTGCTTCTCGAGCAACTGGTAGTAGCGCCGAGCCTTCTGCTTCTCGCGCAGCTGCTGCCGATACTCCGATTGGCGCACACGGCCACGCCCGTGCTCCCCCGGCGGATAGGAGCGGCGCTCGACGCCGCACTTCTCCGTCAGGCAGCGCGCGCCCTTGAGGAACAGCTTCTGCCCCTCGCGGCGGCACTGCTTGCACTGTGGACTCGTATCCCGGGCCATCAGACTCGGCGGCGCTTGCGGGGCCGGCAGCCGTTGTGGGCCTGGGGGGTGACGTCCTTGACCGTCGTGACCTGGAGCCCGGCCGCCTGTAGCGAGCGGATCGCCGTATCGCGACCGGAGCCCGCGCCCTTGGCGTGGACCTCAACCCGCTCGAGGCCGTGCTCCATCCCCTTGCGCGCGGCCGAGTCCGCCGTCACCTGGGCGGCGAACGGGGTGGACTTACGCGAGCCCTTGAAGCCGGCCGAGCCGGCGGACTCCCAGCAGACCACGCTGCCGTCGGTATCGGTGATCGTCACGATCGTGTTGTTGAAGGTCGTCTTGATGTGGGCGATCCCGTAGGCGATGTTCTTCTTCACCCGCCGGCGGGAGCGCCCCTTGCCGCGTGCGGGCTTCTTCGGCTGCGCCATTCCGAGCTCCTAGTCCACTACTTCGGCGTCGGCGCGCGGCGCTTGCCGGCGATGCTCATCCGCCGTGGGCCCTTGCGGCTGCGCGCGTTGGTCTTCGTCCTCTGGCCCCGGACCGGGAGGCCGCGGCGGTGGCGAAGGCCCCTGTAGGCGCCAATCTCGGACAGCCGCTTGATGTTCTGAGAGCGCTCCCGTCGCAGGTCCCCCTCCACCTCACGGGACTCGACCGCCTCGCGAAGCTTCACCACCTCGTCGTCGGTCAGGTCCTTGACGTAGGTATTCGCGTCCACCCCGGCGCCGGCGACGATCTTGCGCGCGGTCGAGTGGCCGATCCCGTGGACGTAGGTGAGGCCCACCTCGATGCGCTTGTTGAGCGGGATGTTTACGCCTGCGATCCGAGCCATCAGCCCTGCCGCTGCTTGTGGCGCGGGTTCGAGCAGATGACCAGGACGACGCCGCGCCGCCGAACAATTCGGCAGCGCTCACACATCGGCTTTACGGACGCTCGTACCTTCATCGCCCCTTGCTGGGTCGTATCCAATCACTTTCCGGAGATGGCCCACCGGCCCCATGAATCGGGCCCATGGGCAAAAGACGGCCCCACGGCCGACCGAGGATGGTAGCAGGGGCCAAAACCCGGCCTGCCCGCGCCAGCCCCGAATCCCCTCAGGGCAGATCGCGCTTCACGGAGACGGTCTGCTGGAAGGTCGGCCGGTTCTGAAACGGTGCGGCAGGGAGGGGAATCGCGGAGGCGATGATGGAGCGGTTCTTGTCGAAGCAGCTGGGCTGGGGATCCTCGGCGCAATCCCCCCTCCCGTAGAGGTCCGCGGGCTTGACCGCGAGCGCCTCCCGAAGCGATTGCCTGAGCACGGTCTTGCACCTCGACTTCGAGCCCCCGCCGCAATAGCTCTTGCTCCAGCCACCGCGCGGCGCGGGGCCGAACAGCCCCCGAAGATCCTTGGAGACATAGCCCCACCAGCCGTCGAAGAAGTCCGGAGCGTTGGGATCCGTGCGCGTGTGGTCTCCCAACCTGAGCAGGCCCTGAACCCGCCCGTAGAGGCTGTTGCCAAGCGTCGGCCTGAACTGCGCGCGGACGAGCTTCGGCCACCAGGCGTCCATCAGCGTGACCGCCCGGTTCCTCTCGTATTGACCGTTCGTGTCCAGGTCGCGACGATGGCCGCCGGCCAAGCGCCACCTCTCCAGCAGCGCGATCGCATCGCGAAGCCGCGCGGAGCGCGGGGTGCCAAGCGCGCGGAGGATGGTCGGCAGGAGCTTCACTGCACGCAGGTCCTGAGTCGCCGGCTCCTCCATCGCCTGCACGAGCTGCGCGAGGCTCATCTGGCTCTCTCCGCTGACGCCCGCCCGCACCCGGTCGGCGATCAGCTGCTGGCGCTGGAGCGGCCCGTAGGAGTACTGGTCGTCCGCGGCGGCCCATCCCGGCGCCTGCTTGTTGTTCCAGGAGACGAGGTAGGGCGGATCGACGGCGTGGGGATGCTTCTCGAGGGGCAGCCAGTCCGCGGTGTGCGTGGATGGGTCGTAGCCCCTCCAGTCGTACTGCCCCGTTCCCAGCACGGGGAAGTCGGGCGAGGTGCCGGGGGAACGCTGTGGATACCAGCCCGTGAGGTAGTAGGCGATGTGCTTGGAGTCGATGTACGACCAGTTGAACGCGAAGTTCATCTTCGACGCCGCCCGTCTGAACGAATCCGTTCCCTGCCGCATGAAATTCGGGTTGTTCATGCGCGAGAAGAAGAGCGCCGAGTCCGCCTCGTGGAAGTAGGTGCTGCGGGCGCTGACGAAGGCCACCTTCCTGCCGTCCACCTTGCCGCGCGCGTAGACGATCCCGTGCACGGTCCGATATGCCGTCAAGGTCTCCGAGCCGGCGGGCGTCGAGTCGACCCCGTTCGGCGTCCAGGAGTTGGTCCGCTCGAGCTGCTCCATCGCCAGGCATTGGCCCTTGTAGCGATAGTGGAAGTTGTCTTGACACAGCACCTCCGCGAAGGTGTCCACGTTGTCTGAGGTCGCCGTGGTCGCGCTCCACGAGTAGTCGCGCCCGTGGCCGAGCAGCACCCAGAGGTTGACGCCGGGGAACGTTGCTCCGCGGGCATCGAGGCCCGGCCCGTGGATGTCGGTCTCCATCAGGATCTGAGGCACGTAGTAGCCGACCTGCGGCCCAAGCACCCCGAGCGGGTGGCCGGTGCGCGACTCGCGCGCCGAGACCAGCTCCCAGTTGGATGCATGCGGTGCCGCTTGCAGGGCGCGCCGAAGCTGCGCGCCGACCTCGCCGAAGCCCTGGCTGTCCGCCCTCGCAGCGGCGCTCGTGGATACGGGCGGAGCCACTGGGGCCGGCACGACCGAGCCCCGGTCGGGGAGCGCGAGACCCCGGTCGGAAAAGGCGCTGGCGAGCTGATAGGGGAAGCGCTGCGAGACGGTCGTCGGTGCCTCGGGATCGTCCTTGGAGCGAAAGTCCACCCAGGCGCGTCTTCCGGCCTGGCGGCCGAAGCGGTTTTCGAAGGCCTGCATCAGCTGGGCCGATTTGAGCTCTGAGCCGCCGCCCTTGCCGAAGATGCCGCCGATCAGGGACGCCTCCGCGATCACGTCGGTCGGAGTCCAGGGCTGCGGCGTCTTGCCCAGGGCCGCGTACTCCGACGGCATCAAGGCGGGGTTCGTGAGCGCCTCGGCGATGTAGGCGTTGATCCCGGCGACGAAGTTCTGCACGTCGTTGACGAGCTGCAGGCCCTCGGCTCCGTAGAGCTCCTCGGCCCGGTCGATCTGAGACTGAAGGTCCTGCTCCGAGTACGCCGCAAACTGCCACTGGGACCGATCCATGGCGCGGTTCGACGGCGAGCCGCCGATGAACGAGGAGAGCTGGGCGCGCCCCGTGTGGCGCAGGATGTCCATCAGGAACAGACGGTCCTGGGCGCCGGCGTAGCCCTCACCGAACATCACGTCGGCGCGCGTGTCGCCGTAGATGTGGGGGACGCCGTACTTGCGGTCGCGGATGATCGTCACGCCCGGCCTGGGCGTCGTGGTCGACTCGACCTGCCCCTGCCTGACGCCGAAGGTGGCGTCCTTGAAGTAGTTCGGCACCTGGGCGTTGGTCAGCTGCGGCGAGGCGGAGATCAGGTCGTCGTAGAGCGGTTGCTGGTCCGTCCAGTGATCCGGATAGGTGCCATTGAGCTGAAATTGAGCGAGTTGCGCGGCGTTGTCGGTGCCCGCCTCACCCGGCGGCAGGACGTTGCGAAACCCGCCCGCGTCGTGGGTGCCGTAGGGCTCCACGGCATGGGCAGCCGGCGCAAGCAGAAGCGCGACCCCGACGATCGCGGTGATCCAGAACCCAAGCGAGTCTCTGCGAGCTCCCATGTCTGCGGTGCCGTGGCCGCCGCCGCGACCCCCGCCCCTGGCGGGCACCGTGACAAGCGCGGCAAGTATATGAGGGCGCCGGCGCTGCCGCGCCGGCTAGTGGGGGCCCACTAGATGCCGAACGAATTGATCATCTCGGCAATGTCGTCGGCCGCGTCGCGGTCGTTGGCCGCCGAGGCGCTCTCCAACACGAAGCTCGCGCTGCCATCGGGGACCACGACGATGCTGTTCGCCGTACCCGCGTCGGTGCGCGCGTAGGAGAAGTAGAAGGCGTCGCCCGCGGCCGTTTTCACGGTCTGCACGGTGCCCGGCTCGTAGTCCGGCACCCGGTCGCTGATCTCCTTGTCGAGATCGTCGCCGAAGCTCTGCTTGGTGGGGGCGGCCTTCTCCTCCCTGCGAACCACGAACAGCCCCGAGTTCCCTTCGCGCTCGAGCACGAGCAGGGGCGAGCCGGGGAACAGCGCCAGCTTCTTGTTGGAAATCGGCGTCCAGGCGTCCGGGTACTCGAGCGTGAAGCCCTCCTCGGCGGCGTCGACGGTGCCGCCGCCACCGTCGTCATCGAAGACCGCCTTGGCCACGAAGTACGCGCCCACGCCGACTGCGAGCACGCCAAGCGCGACAGCGAAAAAGCGTCTGCGATCCATCGGGAACACGTTAGCCAGGGCTGGGGACGGATCCGGTGCCTAGCGGATGACGAGGAAGTTGTAGGTGCGCGCCGTGCCGTCGAGGGTGCCGGCGGTCATGTTGCAGAAGCGGACCCGAAGCTGGCCGGCGGTGTCCTGGTTGGCCGCCGTGGCCACAAGACCGGACTCCAGCGAGGTCGAGGTGTTCAGGACCACGATGTCCCCGGAGGCAATACCCGTGACGGAGGTGTTGTCGACCGCGCACGTGTTCGACGTCAGGCTCGGCGGGTCGATCGAGGCCGTGCCCGCCATCCCGCTCGGGCGGATGTCGGATGCGGCGATCCCGCCGGCGGGGATCTTCGCCGAGGTCACGGCGTCCGCCTGGATCGCGGCGGTGTCGACCGCATCGGTCGCCAGCTCGGATGCGGCCACCGAGTTGGCGGCGAGGTCGGTGGCGTCGAGCGTGTCGGTGGCGACCTTGGCGCCGGTCACCGCGTCCGCCTGGATCGCGGCGGTGTCGACCGCGTTATCGGCGAGCTCGGAGGTGGCCACCGAGTCGGCGGCGAGGTCGGTGGCGTCGAGCGTGTTGGCGGCCACCTTGCCGCTGGTCACCGCGTCCGCCTGGATCGCGGCGGTGTCGACGGCGTCGTCCGCGAGCTCCGAGGAGGCGACCGAATTGGCGGCGAGATCGGTCGCAGCCAGCGTGTTGTCGGCGACCTCCGATGTGCCGACGGCGCCCAGGGCAATCTCGCCAGCGTTGACGGCGTCGAGGGCGATCTCGTCGGCGGCGACCGCGCTGGTGCCGATGTCCACGGCGGCGATCGTCGCGTCGAGAATGTCGGTCGAGGCAACCGTGTCGTCGGCGATCTCATCCGAGGCCACCGCGTCGGTCTCGATCGCCAGGGCGTCGACCGAGTCGTTCGCGAGCTCGGAGGCGCCACCGAGTCGGCGGCGAGGTCGGTGGCGTCGAGCGTGTCGGTGGCGACCTTCGCGCAGGTCACCGCGTCCGCCTGGATCGCGCCGGTGTCGACCGCATCGGTCGCGAGCTCGGAGGCGGCCACCGAGTCGGCGGCGAGGTCGGTGGCGTCGAGCGTGTTGGCGGCCACCTTGCCGCTGGTCACCGCGTCCGCCTGGATCGCGGCCGAGTCCACGGCGTCATCAGCCAGCTCCGAGGCGCCGACGGAGTCGACGCCCAGATCGGCAGCGGAAAGCGAGCCGTCGGTGATGTCGGCGCCGCTGAAGCTGCCGTCCGCGATATCGGCCGCGGTGATCGTCTCATCGAGGATGTCGGCCGAGGAAACCGTGTCGTCCGCGATCTCATCCGAGGCGACCGCATCGGTCTGGATCGCCGCGGCGTCGACCGAGTCGTCGGCGAGCTCGGAGGCGCCCACCGAGTCGGCCGCGAGGTCAGCGGCGACGAGGGTGTCGTCGACGACCTCGGTCGTGGTCACGGCGTCCGCCGCGATTTGATCGGCGCCGACGGCGTCCGCCTGAATCGCGGCGGCGTCGACTGCGTTGTCGGCGAGCTCGGACGCAGTCACCGAGTCGATTGCTAGGTCGGTCGCGGTCAGCGTGTTGTCCGCGACCTCCGAGGTGCCCACGGCCCCGAGAGCGATCTCGTCCGAGCCGACGGCGTCGATGCCGAGCTCGCTCGAGCCGACGGCGCCAGCCGCGATCTCGTCGGCGTCGACCGCGTCGGTCTGGATCGCGGCGGCGTCGACCGCGTCGTCGGCGAGCTCCGAAGCCGTGACCGCGTCGGCCGCTCAGGTCAGCAGCCACGAGGGCTGTCGTCGAGGACCTCCGTGGTCGTCACGGCGTCAGTCGCGATTTCGCTCTGAGCCGACGGCGTTCGCCTGAATCGCCGCGGCGTCCACTGAGTCGTCGGCGAGCTCCGAGGCGCCGACCGAGTCGATGGCCAGATCGGTCGCGGTCAAGCGTGTTGTCGGCGACCTCCGAGGTGCCGACGGCGCCGGCGGCGATCTCGTCCGCGCCGACGGCGTCGGTGCCGAGCTCGCTCGAGCCGACGGCGCCAGCCGCGATCTCGTCGGCGTCGACCGCATCGGTCTGGATCGCGGCGGCGTCGACCGAGTCGTCGGACAGCTCCGAATCCGTGACCGCGTTGGCCGCTAGGTCAGCAGCCACGAGGGTTTCGTCGAGGACCTCCGTGGTCGTCACGGCGCCAGTCGCGATTTCGCTTGAGGCCGACGGCGTTCGCCTGAATCGCCGCGGCGTCCGACTGAATCGTCGGCGACCTCCGAGGCGCCAACCGAGTCGATGGCCAGATCGGTCGCGGTCAAGCTGTTGTCGGCGACCTCCGAGGCGCCAACCGAGTCGATGGCCAGATCGGTCGCGGTCAAGGTGTTGTCGGCGACCTCCGAGGTGCCGACCGCCCCGGCGGCGATCTCGTCCGCGCCGACGGCGTCGGTGCCGATCTCGCTCGACCCGACGGCGCCCGCCGCGATGTCAGGGGTGTTGACCGCATCGGTCTGAATCGCCGCTGCGTCTACCGAGTTGTCGGCCAGCTCGGAGGCGCCGACCGCGTTGGCGCCGATCTCGGCCGAGCCAACCGCGTCGGTGGCGATCTCATCCCCACCGACCGCGGTAGGCGATCGATCTCGCTGGCGCCAACCGAATCGGCGGCGAGATCGGTCGCCGTCAGTGTGTTGTCGGCGACCTCCGAGGTGCCGACGGCCCCGGCGGCGATCTCGTCCGAGCCGACGGCGTCGGTGCCGAGCTCGCTCGAGCTGACGGCGTCGGCCCCGATCTCGTCCGAGCCGACGGCATCGGACTGAATCGCCGTGGCGTCGACCGAGTCGTCGGCGAGCTCCGACGCGGTCACCGAGTCCGCGGCGAGATCGTCCGAGGAAAGCGAGTCATCGACGATGTCCGCGCCGGTGAAGCTGCCGTCGGCGATGTCGGCCGAGGTGATCGAGTCGTCGAGGATGTCCGCGCCAGTGAAGCTGCCGTCGGCGATGTCGGCCGAGGTGATCGAATCGTCAACGATCTCAGCCGAGCCCACCGCACCGGCCTGGATCGCCGCGGCGTCGACCGAGTCGTCGGCGAGCTCCGAGGCGGCGACCGAGCCCGCCGCGAGATCGTCCGAGGAAAGCGAGTCATCGAGGATGTCCGCGCCGGTGAAGCTGCCGTCGGCGATGTCGGCCGAGGTGATCGAATCGTCAACGATCTCAGCCGAGCCCACCGCACCGGCCTGGATCGCCGCGGCGTCGACCGAGTCGTCGGCGAGCTCCGAGGCGCCAACCGAATCGGCGGCGAGATCGGTCGCGGTCAGTGTGTCGTCGGCGACCTCCGAGGTGCCGACGGCTCCGGCCGCAATCTCGTCCGCGCCCGCGGCATCGGTGCCGAGCTCGCTTGAGCCGACGGCGCCCGTGGCGATCTCGCTGGAGCCCACGGCGTCCGCTTGAATCGCCGCGGCGTCGACCGAGTCGTCGGCGAGCTCCGAGGCGCCAACCGAGTCGGCGGCGAGATCGGTCGCGGTCAAGGTGTTGTCGGCGACCTCCGAGGTGCCGACGGCTCCGGCGGCGATCTCGTCCGCGCCCGCGGCATCGGTGCCGAGCTCGCTCGAGCCGACGGCACCGGCGGCGATCTCGCCGGCCGCGACGGAGTCTGCGCCCAGATCGGCGGAGGAAAGCGAGCCGTCGAGGATGTCCGCGCCGCTGAAGCTGCCGTCCGCGATGTCGGCCGCGGTGATCGAGTCGTCGAGGATGTCCGCGCCAGTGAAGCTGCCGTCCGCGATGTCGGCCGCGGTGATCGAGTTATTGAGGATGTCGCTGGAGCCGACGCCCCCGGTGGCGATCTTCCGCGAGGTCACCGCGCTGTCTGCGAGGTCGGCTGTGCGAACCGCGCCGGTCCTGATGTCCGCGGTTCTCACCTGGCCGTTCTTGATGTCGCGGGAGTCGACCGAGTTCTTGCCCACCAGCGCCCCCGCGGTCCCGCTCATCACGAGCACCAGGACGGCGACCATCGCCGCCAGCCTCGGCCTCCGGCCCGCAAAGGCGGGCACCGTGACGCGGTTTTCGGTCTCTCTCCTGGCTTTCATCAAAGACCCGCCTTGTGCTTACGACTCGGATGACCTGTCGGCTGATTCGGGGATGAACTTGAACGGAGCCGCGGCGCCTGAGCGGATCAAGCTACGTCTCCTGGGCGTTTCTGGTGCAGGTCTGGTTGCAGGCCGGGGCAGGGCGGCCGACGACACCCTTCGCGATCCGGCGTTGAGGTCCTTCCTCCCCGGAGACGATCCCGGTGACGGCTGCGGTGTGGACCGAGCAGGTGTTCGACGAGATGCTCGGCGGGTTGACGGAGATCGTGGACGAGAACCCTCCTCGTCAGTTCGTTCCAGATAGGCCGCCCAGAGTGCACAGGTTCGCGTGCTGGCCACGGGAGGGTCTGACGATGACCCTCCTAGTGACCGCGCTGGATGTCCTACTACTCCTCGTGCCAGGGAGTCAGGACGCGGGGGCCGTCCTCGGTGACGGCGACCGTGAACTCGAAGTGGGCGGCCAGCGAGCCATCGGCGGAGTAGACCGCCCAGTTGTCCTCGCCCACGCGGACCTCGGGGCTGCCGGCGTTGACCATCGGCTCGATCGCCAGCACCATGCCCGGCTCGAGCTCCGGGCCCCTACCAGGCTCTCCATAGTTGGGGATCTGCGGGTCCTCGTGCATGTCACGGCCGATTCCGTGGCCCACCAGCGAGCGGATGATCGAGAAGCCCTCCAGCTCGACCTGGCGCTGGATTGCGGCGGAGACGTCGCCGAGCCGGTTCTGTGCCCGCGCCTCTGCGGCGCCAGCCAGCAGCGCGCCCCTGGTGGCCTCGAGCAGCCTGCGCGCCTCCGGGTTCACGGGTCCCACCGGAACGGTGATCGCCGCATCCGCCACCCAGCCGCCCTTGGTCACCCCCACATCGAGCGAGATGATGTCTCCCCGCTTCAGCTCATACGCACCCGGGATCCCGTGGACCACCATCGAGTTCGGCGAGGTGCAGATCGAGCCCGGGAAGCCGCGGTAGCCCTTGAACGAGGCCTCGGCGCCCTGCGAGGCGATGTAGCGCTGTGCGGCCTCGTCGAGCTCCGCCGTGGTGATCCCGGGATGGCACTTCGAGCGCAGCATGCGCAGGCAGCGGGCCTGGATTGCGCCCGCCGCGGCCATTTGCTCGATCTGCTCCTGGGTCTTGCGGACTATCAATGCGCGCACTAGATCATTAGAGCTCTTCCTCCATGCGCAGGGTCGCGAGCAGGGCACGGATCCGGTCGTTGACCTCGTCCGGCTCCAGCGAGCCGTCGACCCGCCGCAGCAAGCCCTCGCCCTCGTAGTGGGCCACCAGCGGCTCCGTCTTCGAGTGGTACTCCTCAAGGCGGTGACGGACGACCTCGGGCTTGTCGTCATCGCGGATCTCCAAGCGGGCGCCGCAGATGTCGCAAATGCCCTCGTTCTTCGGTGGATCGAACTCGAGGTGGAAGATGTGCCCCTCCTTGACGCACGTGCGGCGGCCGCCGAGGCGGCGCACGACCTCGTCGTCTGAAACCTCGATCAGGACGGCGGCGGTCAGCTTGCGGCCCAGCTCCTCCATCTTGGATTCAAGCGCCTCGGCCTGGGCGATCGTCCGTGGAAAGCCGTCGAGGATGAAGCCGTCGCCCGCCTCGGCGCGTGCTACTCGCTCGGCGATCACCCCCACGATCACCTCGTCCGGCACCAGGTCGCCCCGGTCCATGTACTCCTTGGCCGCTGCCCCGAGCTCGGTGCTTTCGCGAACCGCCGCGCGAAGGATGTCGCCAGTCGCGTAGTACGGCAGCCGGAAGTCCTCCTGCAACCGCTCGCCCTGTGTCCCCTTGCCGGACCCGGGCGGACCTAGTAGGACTAAATTCAACTCGGACACGGCGGAAGAGCCTAACGGTCGGCGCTCCGCACCCGGGCCCGGGTCTCCGATGCACTGTCCGGGCCCGCCCTGCCGAGCAATGTCCGGATCGCCGCCGCCACCCACGCTGGTTCGTCCACGACCTGGCGCCAGGTGAGCGCCAACGCCTCGTAGCCCGCAAGCTTCAGTCGGCGAGTCGCGCATGGCGAACGGGCGCGAAAACCGAGCCTGCCTAGGACGCAGGGCGATCGGCGATGCGAGCGTACTGAAAACGTACGTGAGCGAGACGATCACCCGAGGACAACGGCAGGCGAAGGTTTGAATTTGCCGAAACGGTGGCGAGCCGCCGACGCCACCCCCGTACCCAGCCCATTTCGGCTCCCACCCGCAGGGCGCCCGCGGAGGACCGGCTACTTCAAGAAACCCTCGTAGTTGCGCATCATGAGCTGGGCTTCCAGCTGTTTGACGGTGTCGAGAGCCACGCCGACAGTGATCAGGATCGAGGTGCCACCGAAGAAGAAGTTCGCCGATGTCTGGCTGATCAGGATGGTCGGCAAGGCAGCGACCGCGCCCAGATACAGGGCCCCTGGAAAGGTGAGCCTGGACAGGATCCGGTCCAGGTATTCGGCGGTAGGTCGTCCCGGCCTCACCCCCGGGATGAAGCCTCCGTATTTCTTCAGGTTGTCCGCCTGGTCCACCGGGTTGAAGGTGACCGCGGTGTAGAAGTAGGTGAAGACGACGATGAAGAAGACCTCGCCGGCGACGTACGCCCAGCCGTCGGGGCTGAAGAAGGCGGCGAAATCGAGCGCCGCGGGGGTGTTGAGGAGCTGTCCGATGGTCGGCGGGAAGGCCATGATCGAGGCCGCGAAGATCACCGGGATGACGCCGGCCATGTTGACCCGCAGCGGCAGGTAGGTCGAGCCGCCGGTGGTCATTCGCCGGCCGACGACTCGTTTCGCGTACTGGACGGGGATGCGGCGCTGACCCTCTTGGACGAAGACGATCCCCACGATCACAGCCAGCGCGATGAACGGCATCATCACCTTGAATACGGCGTCGGGGTTGGTCCACCACGCCTGGATCCCGGTGGGGAGCGAGGCGACGATCGAGGCGAAGATCATCAGCGAGATCCCGTTCCCGACCCCGCGCTGGGTGATCAGCTCGCCCATCCACATCAGCAGCACGGTGCCGGCGGTCAGGGCGATCACGATCAGGAACACCTTCGGGAAGGTGAGCGTGCCGACGACGCTGGTTCCCGCCTGGTCCTGGAACGACTGGAACAGGAACACGTAGCCCAGCGACTGCGCGAAGGCGAGGGCGACGGTGAGGTAGCGGGTGTACTGGGTGATCTTCTGCTGGCCGACCTCGCCCTCCTTCTGGAGCCGCTCGAGCGAGGGCACCACCACGGTCATCAGCTGGAGGATGATCGAGGCCGTGATGTAGGGCATGATCCCCAGCGCGAACAGCGACAGCCTGGAGAGGCTGCCGCCGCTGAACAGGTTGAGGAAGCCGAGGATCGAGTTGCCGGAGAAGTTGTCCTCGATCTCCTTGACCGTGTTGATGTCGATCCCGGGAGCCGGGATGTAGGCGCCGAGCCGGTAGAGCAGCAGCATGGCGGCGGTGAAGGCGAGCTTCTTGCGAATCTCGGCCACCTTGAAGGCGTTTGCCATCGTCTGAAGCACTAGCTCTCCACCACCTCGCAGGCGCCGCCGGCCTTCTCGATCTTCTCCTTCGCGGAGGCGCTGAAGGCGTGGGCGCGAACCGTGAGCTTCTTGGTCAACTCGCCTCGCCCCAGCACCTTCACCGGGTGGCGGCGCTTGGCCAGCCCGGCGGCGCGCAGGCTCTGGGGCGTGACCTCGTCGCCGACGGCGAAGCGGGCCTCGAGGTCAGAGACGTTGACGGGCTGGGTGTGGGTCCGGAACTGCTCGAAGGGCATCGACATCTTGCGATGTGGGCCGCGCAGCTTCCGGGTCCGCATGTGGATGGGGTTCTGCCCGCCCTCGTAGCCCGGCTTGCGCCTGTTGCCCGAGCGGGCACCGGCGCCCTTGTGGCCACGGCCCGAGGTCTTGCCCAGGCCCGACCCGGGGCCACGGCCAACCCGCTTTCGAGGACGACGCGAGCCGGGTTTCGGGCGCAGCGAATGGAGCCCGATCTCCTCCGGGACCAAACGGCTGGTCATCGCCCTTCCTCCCGGACCTCCACCATGTGGTCCACGACCTTGAGCATGCCGCGCAGCTCGGGGCCGTCGGCCCGCCGGGACTCCCGGCCGATCCGGCCCAGCCGCAGCGAGCGAAGCGTCTCGCGCTGCCTCGGGTTGGCGCCGTTGGCCGAGCGGGTTTGCTTGATGACCAACATCGTCACTCCGCCGGCTGCTCGGCTTCGCCTCCGCTGCCGGCGGGTTCGGGCGCCACCGGGGCGGCAGGTTCATTCGCAGTTACCGCGACTTCGTCGCTAGCCCGGGCGGGCCCAGCTTCGGCCGATCCACCTTCAGCCGCTCCTGCCCCAGGCGCTCCACCTTCAGCCACTCCACCTCGGGCCGCCTCGCCCCCCGTGGTCTCACCCTTCTTGCCGTTCTTCTGGATGCCGAGCACCTGGTTGACGGTCAGGCCACGGAGCTTGGCGACCTGCTCCGGGCGGCGGAGGCTGGTCAACCCCTGCATCGTGGCTTTGACGAGGTTGATCGGGTTCTGCGTGCCGATGCTCTTCGTGAGCACGTCGCGGATCCCCGCCAGCTCGAGCACGGCCCTCACGCCGCCGCCGGCGATTACCCCGGTGCCGGGGCTCGCTGGGCGCAGCACGACGTGGCCGGCGCCGAACCGCCCGATGATCCGGTGCGGGATCGTCTGCCCGTACATGGGCACGCGAATCAGGCTCTTGCGCGCGTTCTCGACCGCCTTCTGAATCGCCAGCGGCACTTCGCGCGCCTTTCCGTAGCCGATCCCAACCACGGAGCTCTCATCGCCGACCGCGACCAAAGCGGTGAACGAGAAGCGCCGGCCGCCCTTGACGACCTTGGCGACGCGATTGATCTCGATCACCCGCTCTTGCAGGTCCAAACCCTGCGGACTGACTGTCTCGATCTCGTGGTTCATAAGCCGATCAAGCAAGGTAGCGGGTTAGAACCTCAACCCACCCTCGCGGGCACCGTCGGCGAGGGCCCTGACGCGGCCGTGGTATCGGTAGCCGCCGCGGTCGAAGACGCAGGTTTCGAGTCCCGCCTGCTTCGCCCGCTCGGCGAGCAGCGCGCCCGCCCGCTTCGCTTGCTCCATCGGACCCAGCTCGCGCAGCTCGGCCTCGGTCCAGGCCACCGCGACGACGGTGCGGGCCGCGTCGTCGTCGATCAGCTGCGCGAACACGCCGCGGTTGGAGCGAAATACCGACAGGCGCGGCCGCTCGGCGGTGCCCCGCACCTTGGCGCGGACCCGCCGGCGCCGGCGCAATCTCTGCTGCGGCTTGGTGAGGACGGCCATCGCTATGCCCGCTTCCCGACCTTGCGGCGGACGTGCTCGCCCACATAGCGGATGCCCTTGCCCTTGTACGGCTCTGGCGGGCGGGAGCGGCGGATGCGCGCAGCGATCTCGCCGACCAGCTGCTTGTCGATTCCCCTGACCACGACCTGGGTGGGAATCGGCACCTCGAACTCGATGCCCTCCGGAGCGCTCACCGAAATCGGGTGCGAGTAGCCCAGGCTCAGCTCGAGCGCCTTGCCCTGAAGGCGCGCCCGGTAGCCGACTCCCTGGATCTCCAGCCGCTTCTCGAAGCCCTCGGTGACGCCCTGGACCATGTTCGCGACCAGGCTGCGAGTCAGACCGTGGAGGGCGCGGTGCTCGCCCCGGTCGGTCGGCCGCTCGACCGTCAGCGCGGCGGCGGCGTCCTGGCCGCCGTCCGTTCCGCCCACGGCGGAACCCGCCCCCTGGGTGATCTTCATCTCCGGGCTCACGACCTGAGTCAGCGCTCCCTTAGGCCCCTTGACCAGAACCTGACCAGGCTTGATCTCGACGGTGACCCCGTCCGGAATCGCTATGGGTTTCCTTCCGATGCGGCTCAGGGAGCCTCACCACACATACGCGACGACCTCGCCGCCCACGCCACGCTGCCTCGCCTCATGGCCGGTCATTACGCCAACGGAGGTCGAGAGGATCGCCGTGCCCATCCCGCCCAGGACGCGCGGAATCTCCTCGTGGTTGACGTAGCGACGCCGGCCCGGGCGGGAGACCCGCTTCAGGCCGGTGATCACCGACGCGCGCCCATCCGTGTACTTGAGCCTGATCCGGATCGCTTCGCCCACTCGGGTCGGCTCCACCACGAAGTCGCTGATGTAGCCCTGCTCGGCGAGGATCCGGCTCATCTCCTTCTTGAGGCGCGACGCCGGCACCTCGACCTCCGCGTGCTGCGCGGCGATCGCGTTGCGGACGCGGGTCAGATAGTCGGATATGGGGTCGGTCACCATCAGCGTCGTCCAGGCCTGATCACCAGCTCGACTTGGTCATGCCGGGGATATACCCCTGGTGCGCGAGCTCCCGCAGGCATAGCCGGCAGAGGCCAAACTTGCGGTAGTAGGCACGCGACCGCCCGCAACGGCGGCAGCGGTTATAGGCCCGCGAGCTGTACTTGGGCTTGCGCCGCTGTCTGACTGTCTGCGAAGTCTTGGCCATGGGAATTCGTTTGCTCGCTGCTCTCGCCTCGAGCTACTCCTCGGACACCTCCTTCTCGGTTTGCTCGTCGCGTCCGGCTGCGCCGGACGACCGGTCGCCTTCGGCTCCCTCGGTCACCTCGGCGCCCTCCTCGCCCTCCTCGCCCTCCTCGGGCCGCACCCGCTTGGCGTAGGCCTCGGGATTCTCCTCCTTGAGCTGCTCGAGGGCGGCCGCCTCGGCCTCTGCGCGCCTGCGCGCCTCCTCCCTGCGCCGCTCCTCCTCCTCGGCCTCGCGATCGACCTGCCCGGGCCGCCCCTCCGCCGAGAAGGGGAATCCGAGGGCGAGCAGCAGCTCGAAGGCCTCCTCGTCGCTTGTGGCGCTGGTCGTGATCGTCACGTCCAGCCCCCGAACCTCGTCGATCGAGTCGTAGTCGATCTCGGGAAAGATGAGCTGCTCGCGGATGCCGAGCGAGTAGTTGCCACGGCCGTCGAACGAGCGCGGGTTCAGCCCGCGGAAGTCTCGGATGCGCGGAATCGCGATCGAGGTCAGCCGGTCGACGAACTCCCACATCCGCGCTCCTCGCAGCGTCACGGCGACGCCGACAGGCATCCCGGCGCGGATCTTGAAAGAGGCGATCGACTTGCGGGCGCGCCTTACGTTCGGCCGCTGCCCGGAGATCACGCCGAGCTGCTCGGTAGCCGCCTCGAGCACCGACGCGGTCTGCTTCGCCTCGCCGACGCCCATGTTGACCGTCACCTTCTGGAGGCGCGGGACCTCCATGCGATTGCCGTAGCCGAACCTGGCCGTGAGCCGCTCGACGACCTCGCTCTCGTAACGATCGCGCAGCCGCGGCGGCGGGGCCGCGCGCTGAGCCTCTGTGGCGGTGGCTTCCATCGCCGCTACCGCTGCGCCTCGATCGCCTTGCCTGTGCGCTTTGCGTAGCGTTCGCGCTCGCCGGCCTCGGTGGCGCGCACGCCGACGCGAGTCGGCTTGTTGTCGGTGGGATCGAGCAGCATCACGTTGGAGACGTGGATCGGCCCCTCCTTCTCGATGATGCCGCCGGTCTGGGCGCCCTTCTGGGTGTCCTTCACCGAGCGCGGGCGCTGGTGGCGCTTGACGATGTTCAGCCCCTCGACGTAGACGCGCCGCTTCTGGGGGTCGGTGCGCAGCACGCGGCCGGTCTTGCCGCGGTCCTTGCCACCGGTGACCACCACCGTGTCGTCCTTGCGGATCCTCATCGCCTTGGCCATCTACAGACACCTCGGGGCGAGTGAGACGATCTTCATGAAGTTCCGCTCCCGCAGCTCCCGGGCGACGGGGCCGAAGATCCGGGTTCCGCGCGGGTTGCGCTGCGGATCGATCAGCACGGCGGCGTTCTCGTCGAAGGCGATGTAGGTGCCGTCGGAACGCCCGAGCTGCTTCTTGGTGCGCACGACCACGGCCTGCACGACCTCGCCCTTGCGAACGCCGCCGTGGGGCGCAGCCTGCTTGACGGTCGCCGTGATCACGTCGCCGACGCTTGCGTAGCGCCGGTGGTGCCCACCCTTGACCCGGATGCAGAGGATCTCGCGGGCGCCCGAGTTGTCCGCCACGCGCAGCTTCGTCTCCTGCTGGATCACGGTCTCACCGGGCCTTCTCCAGGATCTCGAGCAGCCGCCAGCGCTTGGTGCGCGACAGCGGCCGCGACTCGACGATGCGGACGACGTCGCCCTCCTGCGCCTGGTTTGCCTCGTCGTGGGCATGAAGCTTGCTGGTCCGGCGAACGACCTTCTCGTATGTCCGGTGGCGCCTGACGACCGCGATCTCGACCGTGATCGTCTTGTCGCCGCCAGCCGAGACCACCGTGCCTTGGCGAACCTTCTTCGGGCCCGCCTCGCGGGGGGCCGGCGGAGTCCCGGTGCCCGGCTCGCCGCGCTTGCGCCGGCGGGCGGCCCGGTAGCGGCGGCGGCGCTCCCCCGAAGCACGGTGCTGCTCGGCGCGCTCCGTCGCCCGCTCCTCCGGCGTCCGGGCAGGACCCGGCGGACCGGAAGCGCGTGAGCGCTCCTGCCTGCGCCTGGCCTTCGGACCGAGATCAGGAGCTTCGGCTGCCTCGGCGGGTTCGGGCTCGGACGGAGGGGCAGGCTCGGCCGCGGCCACATCTCCGCCGGAAGCCTCGGCTTCGCCTCCGTTTCCGTCGGGTTCGGGCTCGGACGGGGCGGCAGGTTCAGCCGCATCTTCCGCGACCATCTCCGCCGGAAGCCTCGGCTTCGCCTCCATTTCCGGCGGGTTCGGGCTCGGACGGGGCGGCAGGTTCAGCCGCATCTTCCGCGACTTCGTCGCTAGCCCCAGCGTCGTTCTTCTCTTCTTCATGGCCATCAACGCCTGAGCTCCTTTCGAAGGTCGATGCCGCGCTGTCGCGCCACCGTCAGCAGGCGGGCGACGTCGCGGCGGGCCTGCGGGAGACCAGCCGTGTTCTCGAGCTCGCCGGTCGCGTGGCGGAAGCGCAGGTTGAAAGCCTCCTGGCGCGCCTCCTTGAGCCGCTCGACCAGGTCGTGGTCGTTGAGCGCGTGAACGTCCGCGCTCTTCACTCCGCCACCCCCTCGCGCCTCACGAACTTGGTCTTTATGGGCAGCTTGTGACCGGCGAGCCGGATCGCGTCGCGCGCCAGGTCCTCGGGCACGCCGGCGAGCTCGAACATCACGCGCCCCGGCTTGACGACCGCGACCCAGCCCTCCGGATTGCCCTTGCCGGAGCCCATCCGCGTCTCGGCCGGCTTCTTCGTGTAGGGCTTGTCCGGGAAGATGTTGATCCACACCTTGCCGCCGCGCTTGATCTTCCGGGTCATGGCAACGCGCGCAGCCTCGATCTGGCGGTTGGTGATCCAGCCGCGCTCGAGCGCCTTCATCCCGTACTCGCCGAAGGCCACCTGGTGGCCTCCCTTCGAGTTGCCCCGCATGCGCCCGCGCTGGACCTTGCGGTGCTTGACGCGCTTCGGCATCAGCATCAGTCATCACCTCCGCCGGAAGCTCCTCGCCAGCTTCGGCTCCGCCGTCGTTTCCGGCGGGTTCGGGTTCGGACGGGGCGGCAGGTTCAGCCGTAGCGTCCGCGACTTCGTCGCTAGCCCGAGCCGCTCCACCTTCAGCCGGTCCACCTTCAGCCGCTCCACCTTCAGCCGCTCCACCTTCAGCCGCTCCAGCTTCAGCCGCTCCAGCTTCGGCCGCTTCAGCTTCGGCCGGTCCACCTTCAGCCGCTTCAGCTTTAGCCGGTGCAGCCTGAGCCGCCGCCGGTGCGGCCGGGGCGGGCGCCTCGGGGCGGGCGGGAGCCGGCTGCGCGGCGCGTGCCGGCGGCCGCTCGCGGCGCTCCGGACGGCCCGGGCGCTGGCGCGCGGAACGCGGCGTCAGCGTGTCCGCGCCCTCCTCACCCTGGCTGGAGCCGTAGCCCTCGGGCATCACCTCGCCCTTGTTGATCCAGCACTTAACGCCAATCCGACCGGTGGTGGTGCGGGCCTCGACGAACCCGTAGTCGATGTCGGCCCGCAGCGTGTGAAGCGGAACCCGGCCGTCGGAGTAGCCCTCGGTACGCGCCATTTCGGCGCCGCCCAGGCGACCGGAGACCTGGACCTTGACGCCCTTGGCCCCGGAGCGCATGGCGGAGGTGAGCGCGCGCTTCATCGCGCGCCGGAACGCAACCCGGTTCTGGAGCTGCTCGGCGATTGACTGGGCGACCAGCTTGGCATCCAGCTCGGGGCGCTTGATCTCGCGAATGTTGACCTTCACCGGCTTGTTCAGGAGCTTGTGCAGGTCACGGCGCAGGGCGTCCACCTCGGACCCCGACTTGCCGATCACGATCCCCGGCCGGGCGGTGTGGATGTCGACCGTGACCTCGCCCCGCTGCTTGACGATTCTGATGTCGGACAGCCCGGCGTGCGAGAGCTTGCGCTGGATGTGGTCGCGGATCGCGATGTCCTCGAACAGGTAGTCCGCGAACTCGCGCTGGTTGAACCAGGTCGACTTCCAGTCGTGGATGTAGCCGACCCTGAAGCCCTCGGGATGGATCTTCTGTCCCATCGTTCCTCCCCCTACTCGGTCGGCGTCAACGCGACGCTCACGTGGCTCGTTCGTTTCTCGATCCTGGCAGCGCGGCCGCGGGCACGAGCTCGCCAGCGCTTCAGCGTCGGGCCCTCGTTCACCTGGATCTCCGCGATCTGCATGTCCTCGGCCACCAGCTCGTGATTGTTCTCCGCGTTGGCGGCGGCGGAAGCGATCAACTTTGCGATGTCACGGGCCGCGCCTCGGGCCGAGAAGTCGAGCAGCGTACGCGCCTCGGGCACGGTGAGACCGCGAACCTGGTCGGCCACCAAGCGCGCCTTGCGTGGCGCGACCCGCATGTAGCGCGCGCTTGCCCGCACCACGGGCCCCTCGGGCTCTCTCTTCTCGCGTTCCGCCACCGCTCAGCGCTCCGCCTTGGTCCCCGAGTGCGCCCGGAAGGTGCGGGTGGGCGCGAACTCTCCCAGCTTGTGCCCCACCATCGACTCGGAGACGAACACCGGGACGTGCTTTCGCCCGTCGTGGACGGCGATCGTGTGGCCGACCATGTCGGGGAAGATCGTCGAGCGTCTCGACCAGGTCTTGATCATCTGCTTCTGACCGCTCTCGTTCATCTGCTGGATCCGCCTCAGCAGGCGCTCCTCGACGAACGGGCCCTTCTTGGTCGAGCGTCCCATTACCGCTTCTTCTTGCCGCGTCGCCGGCCGCGCACGATCATCGCGTCGGATCTCTTGCCCTTCTTGCGCGTCCGATAACCGAGGGTGGGCTTGCCCCAGGGGGTCTCCGGATGGCCGCCCGGCGTGTGATGGGCCTCGCCGCCGCCGTGCGGGTGGTCCACGGGATTCATCGCCACGCCCCGAGTCTGCGGCCGGCGCCCCTTGTGGCGGGAGCGACCCGCCTTGCCCAGCTTGATGTTCTGGTGCTCGGCATTCGAGAGCGTGCCGACGGTGGCGCGGCAGTCCGCGCGCACCATCCGCGTCTCCGTGGAGGGGAGGCGCAGGGTCACCCTGGGGCCCTCCTTGGCGGCCACCTGGATGCCCGAGCCTGCGGCGCGCCCCAGACGCCCTCCCTGACCGGGGACGAGCTCGACGTTGTGCACGATCGTCCCGGTGGGGATCGAGCGCAGCGGCAACGCATTCCCGGGCCGGATGTCGGCGCGCTCGCCCGACTCAACTCGGTCGCCGGGCCGCAGCCCCTGCGGAGCGAGGATGTACCGCTTCTCGCCGTCGGTGTACTCCACCAGGGCGATATAGCAGGTGCGGTTCGGGTCGTACTCGATCGTCGCCACCCTGGCCTGCACACCGTCCTTGCGGCGCTTGAAGTCGATTCGACGGTAGCGGCGCTTGGCGCCGCCGCCGCGGTGACGCGACGTGATCCGGCCGCGGGAGTTGCGCCCGCCGCTCTTCGACTTGCCCTTGGTCAGGGGCTTGTGGGGCTGCTCTGCGGTCAGCTCGTCGCGAAGCTGGAAGGTCGCGAAGCGTCTCCCAGGGCTGGTTGGCTTTGACTTTCGAATCGGCATGGATCAGTTCCTCATTGCTCGAGACCCGTCACTCGGCCACCGCGGCGCCCTCGAACAGCTCGATCCGCTCCCCGGGGGCCAGCTGCACGACCGCCTTCTTCCATGAGCGGGTGCGACCGCTGTTCAGGCCACGGCGCTTTGGCTTCGAGCGCACCTTGGCGGTTCGCACCGCCTTGACGCGAACT
Source organism: uncultured Actinomycetes bacterium (assembly GCA_963745365.1). Lineage (GTDB taxonomy): Bacteria > Actinomycetota > Thermoleophilia > Solirubrobacterales > 70-9 > AC-56. The sequence continues at coordinate 79,682 of CAVUXC010000011.1, read as the reverse complement.
TCGAAGACCTCTTCGACCGCCCGGGCGATCTGGGTCTTGTGGGCCCGATCGTCGACGCGGAACGTGTACTTGCCGTCCGCCATCAACGCGTAGCTCTTCTCAGAGACGACCGGCTCGATGATCACCTGGCGGGCCTCCACTGTTATTCCTCCGAATCCTCGCTTCGCTTGACGTCCTGGGCCCGGGCCGCGAGGACCTCCAGGGCCTGCTTCGAAACCACCAGCGAGGCGTGGCCGATCACGTCGGCAACGCCGACCGCTGTGGCGCTGACGACGGTCACGCGGGGGATGTTCCGGAAGCTCTTCAGCGCCGCCACCTCCTCACCGTCCAGGACCACCAGCGTGGGACTCCTGGCGCCCCACTTCTGCAGGGCCTGGGCGGCCTGCTTGGTGGCCGGCTGGTCGAAGCTCGCGCCCTCGAGCACGGCGACGCTGCCGCGGCTGGCATGGACCGACAGGGCCGCGCGCAGCGCCCGGCGGCGAGCCTTGCGGTTCACCTTCACGGCGTAGGCTCGCGGCGTCGGGCCGAAGGCCGCGCCCCCGCCCCGGCGGTGCGGGACGCTGAGCGCGCCGACGCGGGCGCGTCCGGTGCCCTTCTGACGCCAGGCCTTGGCGGTGGTCATCGAGACCTCGCCCCGGCCGAGCGCAGACGCCGTGCCGCGGCGCCGGGCAGCGAGGTCGGCGCGCGCCGTCTCGTGCACGAGCGACTCGTGAAACTCCTCGCCGAACACGGCCTCCGGCAGGTCCGCCTTCGAGGTCTTGCCCAGCACCGGAGCACGTACCCCGCTCAGCCGTCGCCTTGCGACGGCTCGCCGCGGCTTTCGCCTGCGGTGCCATCAGTCGCTCCGAACCTCCACGGTGCCGTTGCGGGGGCCGGGCACCGCGCCCTTGACCAGCAGCAGGTTGCGCTCGCTATCCACCTCGACGACCTCGAGGCGCCGCTGGGTGACTCGCTTGCCGCCCATACGGCCGGGCATCCGGACGCCCTTGAAGACCCGCGCAGGGTCGGCGCTGGCTCCGATCGAGCCGGGAGCGCGAACGTTGTGTGAGCCGTGCGTGACCGGGCCGCGGCTGAAGTTGTGGCGACGGATCGTGCCCGCGAACCCCTTGCCGATCGCAGTCCCGGAGACCTTCACCTGCTGCCCCGGCTCGAACTGCTCGACGGTGAGCGTCTCGCCGACCTGGTGCTCTCCCTGATCACGGAACTCGACCAGCGTCCGGGCGGGCGGAGCGCCCGCCTTCTTCAGGTGTCCGAGCTCCGCTTTGCTCAGCTTGCGCTCCGGGACCTCTCCGAAGGCGAGCTGCACCGCCGCGTAGCCGTCGCGATCGGCGTCGCGCACCGCGATGACCGGGCAGGGGCCGGCCTCGATCACGGTGACGGGCACCCGGGTGCCGTCATCGGTGAACACCTGCGTCATCCCGAGCTTCTTGCCGATGATCGCAGCCATCGCTTACGTCTTGATCTCGATGTCGACTCCGGCTGGCAGCGCGTCGAGGCGCTGGAGGGAGTCGATCGTCTTCGGCGTCGGCTGGTGAATGTCGATCAGCCGCTTGTGGGTGCGGATCTCGAAGTGCTCGCGCGAGTCCTTGTCCTTGAACGGCGAGCGAATCACGCAATAGACGTTCTTGTCGGTGGGCAGGGGGACGGGACCGGCGACGCGTGCGCCGGTCCGTTGTGCCGTCTCCACGATCTCCCGCGCCGCCCGGTCGATGGCGTCGTGGTCGTAGGCCTTGAGGCGGATGCGGATCTTGTTTGCCGTTATCGCTGTCATCTGTCCTATCGCGCAGATGGGGCGCCGCCCCGGTCTTGGGGCGCCGCCCCGGTCGTATGTCCTTTCACTTCTCCCGCGGCTAGGCCGCGGGCCCAATGAAAGGGGCCGGCCTGCCGGCCGGCCCCTCGGCCGTCACTCGACGATCTCGGTGACAACCCCCGAGCCCACGGTGCGGCCGCCCTCGCGGATCGCGAACCGAAGGCCCTTGTCCATGGCGATCGGCTGGATCAGCTCGATCGACATCTGGACGTTGTCTCCCGGCATCACCATCTCGGTGCCCTCGGGGAGGTTGGCCACCCCGGTCACGTCGGTGGTCCGGAAGTAGAACTGCGGCCGGTATCCGGAGAAGAACGGAGTGTGGCGCCCGCCCTCCTCCTTCTTGAGGCAATAGACCTCGGCCTTGAACTTGGTGTGCGGGGTGATCGAGCCGGGCTTGCACAGCACCTGGCCGCGCTCGATGTCCTCGCGCTTCGTCCCCCGAAGCAGGCAGCCGACGTTGTCTCCGGCCTGCCCCTGATCGAGGATCTTGCGGAACATCTCGACCCCGGTGACCACGGTCTTGGTCGTGTCCGTGATGCCGACGATCTCGACCTCGTCGCCGGTGTTGACGATTCCCTGCTCGATGCGGCCCGTGGCCACGGTGCCCCGGCCGGTGATCGAGAAGATGTCCTCGACCGGCATCAGGAACGGCTTGTCGAGATCGCGCTCCGGCTCGGGGATGTAGGTGTCGAGCGCCTCTGCGAGCTCCAGGATCGCCTTCTGGGCCTCCTCGTCGCCCTCCAGAGCCTTCAGCGCCGAGCCCTTGATAACCGGGGTCTCGTCGCCCGGGAACTCGTACTCCTTGAGCAGGTCGCGGACCTCCTCCTCGACCAGCTCGAGAATCTCGTCGTCGTCGACCATGTCGACCTTGTTCAGGAAGACGACCACGTAGGGCACGTTCACCTGCCGCGCGAGCAGGATGTGCTCCCGCGTCTGCGGCATCGGGCCGTCGGCCGCCGAGACCACCAGAATCGCGCCGTCCATCTGCGCCGCGCCCGTGATCATGTTCTTCACGTAGTCGGCGTGGCCGGGGCAGTCCACGTGGGCGTAGTGGCGATTCTCGGTTTGGTACTCGACGTGGGCGGTCGCGATCGTTATCCCGCGCTCCTTCTCCTCGGGGGCGTTGTCGATCGACTCGAACGAACGCACCTCGGTGTCGGAGCCCTGTTCGGCGAGCACCTTGGTGATCGCCGCGGTCAGCGTCGTCTTGCCGTGGTCGATGTGACCGATCGTGCCGACGTTGACGTGCGGCTTATCGCGCTCGAACTTCTCCTTGGCCATCTCGCTCCTTTTGGTGCTCGCGGGTTTCTCTCGAAGTCTGTCTGCTCAACTATGCGGGTCTCGGCTCGCCACTCCGGCGAACCCCGGAAATATAGGAAAACTGGGTCGCCACCATAGGAAAGCTACGCCGCAGCCACCGGTTCGGGGCTGCGGTGCTCGACGATCTGCTCGGCGATGCTCGCCGGAACCTCCTCGTAGCGCTCGAACTGCATCGTGTAGGTGGCCCGGCCCTGGGTCGATGAGCGCAGGTCGGTGGCGTATCCGAACATCTCGCCGAGGGGCACGAAGGCCTGGATGGCGACTGCGTTGCCGCGCGGCTCCTGGCCCTGGACCTTGCCGCGCCGGCGCGAGAGGTCGCCGATCACGTCGCCGAGGAACTCCTCCGGGGTGACGACCTCGACCGCCATCACGGGCTCGAGCAGGACGGGGTCCGCGCGGCGGGCGGCCTCCTGGACGGCCATCGAGCCGGCGATCTTGAAGGCCATCTCGGAGGAGTCGACATCGTGATAGGAGCCGTCGATCAGCTCGACTCGCACGTCGACCATCGGATAGCCGGCGCGAATGCCGCTTGCCAGCGCCTCCTCGATTCCCTGCTCGACCGCGGGAATGAACTCGCTCGGGATCGCCCCGCCCTTGATCTTGTTGACGAAGTCGAAGCCCTCTCCGGGGGCGGGCTCGAGATTGACCACGACGTGGCCGTACTGGCCCCGGCCGCCGGTCTGGCGGACGAAGCGGCCCTCGACCTTCTGGGCCGGACGCCGGATCGTCTCCCGGTAGGCGACCTGGGGGCGGCCGACGTTGGCGTCAACGCTGAACTCGCGCAGCAGGCGGTCGACGATCACCTCCAGGTGCAGCTCGCCCATGCCGTGGATCAGCGTCTGGCCGGTCTCCTCGTCCGACTGCACCTGGAAGGTGGGGTCCTCGTCGGTCAGCCGCACGAGGCTGGCCGACAGCTTCTCCTGGTCGGCCTTCGTCTTCGGCTCGATCGCCACCGCGATCACCGGCTCCGGGAACTCGATCGTCTCCAGCACGATCGGGGCGTCGGGCGCGCAGAGCGTGTCCCCGGTGCCGGTCTGCTTGAGGCCGACGCCGGCGCAGATGTCGCCCGCGAAGCATTCCTGGATCTCCTCACGGTGGTTGGCGTGCATCATCAGCAGCCGACCGATCCGCTCGGTGCGTCCGCTGGAGGCGTTGAGCACGCGGCTACCGGCGGAGAGCTTGCCGGAGTAGACGCGGAAATAGGTGAGCTTGCCGACGTAGGGGTCGGCCATCACCTTGAACGCCAGCGCGGCGAACGGCGCCTCCTCGTCGGCGGGGCGCTCCGCCTCGCTGCCCTGGCCGTCCTCGCCCCTGCGGGGCGGCTCGACCCCCTGGACCGGCGGCACCTCGAGCGGCGACGGCAAGCAGCTCGACGATCGCGTCGAGCAGCGGCTGCACGCCCTTGTTCTTGAACGAGGATCCGCACAGCACCGGGGTCACCTTGATGTCCAGCGTCGCCCGATGCAGCGAGGTGGCGATCCGCTCATGGGGGATCTCCTCGTCGTTCAGGTACGCCTCCATCAGCTCGTCGTCGTAGTCGGCGCACGCCTCGATCAGGTGCGTGCGCGCCTCGTGAGCCTGTTCGGCCAGCTGCTCGGGGATCTCCCCGTAGGAGAACTCGACACCCAGCTCGTCGGTCCACACCAGAGCCTTGTTCTCGATCAGGTCGACGACGCCCTCGAACCCGTCCTCAGCGCCAATCGGCAGCTGGATCGGGAGCGGCTTGGCGCCCAACCGCTCCCGCATCGTCTCGACCGCCTTGTCGAAGTCGGCGCCGGTGCGGTCCATCTTGTTGACGTAGGCGATCCGCGGAACGCGGTACTTGTCGGCCTGGCGCCAGACGGTCTCCGACTGCGGCTCGACGCCCGCGACGGCGTCGAAGATCGCGATCGCGCCGTCGAGCACGCGGAGCGAGCGCTCGACCTCGACCGTGAAGTCAACGTGGCCAGGCGTGTCGATGATGTTGATGCGGTGGCCCTCCCACTCGCAGGCGGTGGCGGCGGAGGTGATCGTGATGCCCCGCTCCTGCTCCTGCTCCATCCAGTCCATGACCGCGGCGCCCTCGTGCACCTCGCCCATCTTGTGCGTCCGACCGGTGTAGAAGAGCATGCGCTCCGTCGTCGTCGTCTTGCCGGCGTCGATGTGCGCCATGATCCCGATGTTGCGTGTCTTCTCTAGGGGGAAGGTGCGTGCCATTTTCTGTGCGTGGAGTGTCCTGGTAGTTGCGGTGGCGAGCCGGCGCTGCGGCGCCACTCTGGGTGGAGACGTCGGGGCCAAATCGGTATTCGCGCACAAAAAAGGCCCACACGGGCCTGGGCGCCATTGCCAGCTCAGCCCGAAACGCCTATATCGTGCAGCTCTCCATGGAATGGATTCACGCTCGCACGCCGCGCTCCGCTTGCGCACGAGCGACGGCTGAATATATCAGAGGCATGACGCCACTCAGGCAGCGCGGATGAGGCTCAGACGTCGGCGGCGCCACCGCCCTGCGCGGGCCACCGGGACGACGGCGCCGCAGCCCACGGGCTCGCTGACAAGAGCCCCCCGGGCACTCGCGCGAAGAGCACTCTCCGGCCTGGTCGATCTGGTCGCGATCGTCCGGGAGCTGCTCGTCTCGTTGTGGCGACTCTGGCTCCGCGCGGCGGAGGTGGCGGGTGAGATCGTGCTCAGTGCCTGGGAGGCGGTGGTGCTGCCCCCGCTGGAGCTCGCCCTCCGTGCGTTGCGCGCGGCGCTGCGCTTCGGCGAGCGCCACGTCACCCCGGCGCGCGGCCTCGCCGTGGTCGCGCTCGCCGCGAGCATCACCCTGGGCGCCTCGCAGTTCAGGGACTATCGCGCGGTCGAGATCGGCGCCCCCTCCTACGGGGGAGTGGGGAGCGTGGCGCCCGCACCGCAGAGGGACCGGCGCTCTCCCCGGTCCGCCCATGGCGTGACGGTGCTCGTGATCGCTGTCGCGGCGCTTTTCGTGACCGCCTTCGCGATTGCCGCCAACTGGCGCCTCGCCCGCCTGCTGATCGTGCTCGGGATGGCGGTGATCGCGATCAGCCTCTTGGTGGACGCTCGCCAGGGGCTGCGCGAGGGCCTTGCCGCGACCACCTACGAGGGCGCCCAGGCGACCCTGCTCGGCGGCTTTTGGGCCCAGCTGTGGTCCGGGGTCACGCTGGTTGTCAGCGGCCATCTGCTCGCGGTCCACCTGCGTGGAGAGCGCGCCCCCCGCCGCGCACAGCCGGCGGGAGGGCTGGGAGGGACGGTCGCGGCGGGCGCGGTTCCGGCTTCCGCCGGCAGCTCGGGCGCGGAGGGCGCCCCCACGTGAGCACCGACCGCCCGCCGCCCAGGACCCGCTTTCATCCCGAGCGCCTGCTGCCCTTCGCGTGCATCGCCGCGGCGGCTGCGCTGCTGGCTTCAGAGCTGACGACGACCTTCCACTTCGTCCCCGCAGGGGGTGAGGCGCAGTGCGAACAGCAGGCCGCCGACCGCCATTCCCTCGCGCTCGGCGTAATCGCGTTGTTCGCCATCGGCGCGGTTCTCGTCGCGGTGCTGGGGGCCTCCAGGCCGGCGGCGATCTCGGTCGCGATTGCGGGCCTGGCCGCCTTGGCGCTGTTCCTGATCGTCGACCTGCCGGACGCCAACAGCGTCGGCACGCTCGGCGAGGAGTGCACGTCGATCTCCAACCAGTTCGACGCCAAGGCGGAGCCCCAGGCCGGCTTCTGGCTGGAGATGGTCGGCGCCTTGGCGCTGGCGTTCAGCGGCGCGATCCTCGCCACCCTGACCCCGGCCCAGCTCGCCACCCTGCGCCCGCGGTGGCTCGGGGGGGCCGAAGGGCCCGGCTAGCCAAGGCCGCGAAGGTTTGCGGCGGCCTTTACCAGCGGTAATGCGCGAAGGCCTTGTTGGCCTGCGCCATGCGGTAGATGTCGTCCTTGCGCTTCCAGGCACCGCCCTGCTGCTGGGTGGCGTCGAGGACCTCGTTGGCGAGGCGCTCGGCCATCGACTTCTCGCGCCGGCTGCGGGCGAACTGGACCAGCCAGCGGACGGCCAGCGTGCGGGCGCGCCGAGCCTGAACCTCAACCGGCACCTGGTAGGTAGCCCCCCCGACCCGGCGGGAGCGAACCTCGAGCACCGGGGTCAGCTCCTTGATCGCCTCGTCCAGCACCTCAACCGGCGGGCGGCTGGTTCGCTCCCCTACGATCGCCAGGGAGTCGTAGACGGCTCGCTCGGCAATCGACTTCTTGCCGCCGGTCATCACCTTGTTGATCACCTGCTGCACCAGCCGACTCCGGTGCATGGCATCGGGCTCGATCGGGCGGATGGGGGCGCGAGCGCGGCGCGGCACGGCTACTGGCCCACTAGCGCTTCACTCCGTACTGGGAGCGAGACTGCCGGCGATCGGAGACGCCGGAGGCGTCCAGCGTGCCTCGAACAACCTTGTATCGAACACCCGGCAGGTCCTTGACGCGGCCTCCGCGCACCAGCACCACGGAGTGCTCCTGAAGGTTGTGTCCCTCGCCGGGGATGTAGGTCGTGACCTCCATGCCGTTGGTCAGGCGCACGCGGGCAACCTTGCGAAGGGCCGAGTTCGGCTTCTTCGGCGTTGCCGTGTAGACGCGGGTGCAGACGCCGCGCCGCTGCGGCGCCGCGATCCGCCGCTTGCGGCCCTGCCCGGACTTCAACCCGGGCGTCGCGATCTTCTTCAGGGGTCGCGTGCGGCCCTTTCTGATCAGCTGGCTCGTCGTCGGCACGGCGAAGCAATATAGCGACGGCCCCTCGGCTCCGCGTGCGGGCCGCTTCGTCTGTGGTCCGGCACGGCTCTTCTCTACGCTGCGGACATGGACGATCAGCGGCCGATCCTCGCCCTGGATGTCGACGGCGTAATCAGCCTGTTCGGCTTCGAGGGCGCCGCTGGCCGAGGCTCCCGGGCGCTTCCACCTGATCGACGGGATGGCGCACTGCATTCCCGACGGCATCGGCGAGCGGCTCGGTCGCCTCGCGGACCACTACGAGATCGTCTGGGCAACCGGCTGGGAGGACCGCGCCAACGACTGGCTGCCGGCCATCCTGGGACTTCCCGGCGAGCTCCCCTTCCTGACCTTTGACGGCCGCGCAAGCTTCGGCTCCGCCCACTGGAAGATCGACGCCATCGACAGCTACGCAGGCGATCGCGCGCTCGCCTGGGTGGACGACTGCATCGACGAGACCTGCCAGGCCTGGGCAGTCGAGCGCACGGCCCCCACGCTGCTCGTGTGTACCGAGTCGGATCGGGGCCTGACCGACACGCACGTGGACGCGCTGCTCAGCTGGGTCCGGGCGGGCTACACTGCCTGAGGCAGTGGAGGGGTTTTGGCCGATCTTCTTCCTCGCGGTGGTCCTGAAGATCCCCGTTGCCTGCCTGCTCTACCTCGTCTGGTGGGCAATCCATCAGACACCCGCGATCGAGGAGGCGCCGCCAGGGTCCGACGACCATCAGTTCAGGCGCTGGCGAGGAGACCCGCGCCGCCCGCGCGATCCGCGCCGCGGCCCGCACGCGCCTGACGCGCAGCCCTTGCCCGAGTGCCCGCCCGGCGGGCGCTTCCGCGTCCTCACCCCGCCCGTGCCCGACTCGGGCCACGGCCGCCCACGCCCGCGGCTCGGCGGAGCCGGCACGCCGCAGATGTCGCACGTTAGTGGTCAATACGACCACGAATGTTCGTCACCCCTGGGGAGGCAGTCGCGGTCGATGTTGGCCGGGCTGCTGCCCTCTTGCCCTGGCCCGGGCGCCCGAACGGTCGGCGTTAGCGGCTTGACCTAGTCCGAGTCGCCGTCGGAGCTCTCGATGTCCTGGGCGAGCTCCTCGAGCTCGTCGGCGAACGAGGGGCCGAAGCCCTCCAGCTCGGTGACCTCGTCGCCGTCCTCGGAGAGGCCGAGCTCGGCGGCGAGCTCCTCCTCGTCGAGGATGTCCTCCTCGGGCCGCTGAGCCGGCTCCACCGGCTCGATCTCGAGGCTCCGGTAGTGCCTGAGCCCGGTCGCGGCCGGGATCAGCTTGCCGATGATCACGTTCTCCTTCAAACCGACCAGGCGGTCGCGCTTGCCCTCGAGCGCCGCGTCCGTGAGCACCTTGGTCGTCTCCTGGAACGAGGCCGCCGAGAGGAAGGACTCGGTTGCCAGCGACGCCTTGGTGATCCCCAGGATCTCCTCCTTCGCCTTCGCCGGCGTGCCGCCCCCGTCCTTCACGTCCTTGTTGCGCCGCTTGAGGCGATGGCGATCCTCGAGCTGGCCGGGCAGCAGGGTGGTGGAGCCCTTCGACTCAATCCGAACCTTCTTCATCATCTGGCGGACGATCAGCTCGATGTGCTTGTCGTTGATGTCGACGCCCTGCACCTTGTAGACCCTCTGGACCTCGGCCAGCAGGTAGAGCTCGGTCTCGGTGCGGCCGCGGATCTGGAGCAGGTCGGCCGGATATAGCGAGCCCTCGTTGAGCTGCGTGCCCGCCTCGATCCGCTCGCCGTGCTTGACGTAGAGGCGGGTCCGCGACGGGAACGTGTAGGACTCGTCCTCCCCCTTCGAGTCGGTGACGATCACCTTCGCCGCCTTGTCGGACTCCTCCACCGCGACCTTGCCGGCGACGGTTGCCATCTGTGCCAGGCCCTTCGGCTTTCGCGCCTCGAACAGCTCGACGACGCGCGGCAGGCCCTGCGTGATGTCATGGCCGGCGACGCCGCCGGTGTGGAAGGTGCGCATGGTCAGCTGCGTGCCGGGCTCGCCGATCGACTGGGCGGCGATGATCCCGACAGCGTCGCCCAGCTCGACCGTCGTGCCGGTCGCCATCCCGCGGCCGTAACAGGCCTGGCAGATGCCCGACTCGAGCTCGCACTTCAGCACCGACCGGGTCGGGATCGTCACCTCCTCGTCCTCGAAGGCCTCGGCGATCTGCTCCAGCTCGGGCAGATCGATGTCATGGCCGCGCTTCAAGAGCTCGCGGCCGCGCTTGGTGACGAACCTCTTCGCCGCTATGCGCCCGATCAGGTTCTGGTTCAGCTTGCCGTCCTCGGCGCGGAGCGGCATCTCGATGTACTCCTTGGTCTTGCAGTCGTCGGCGCGAACGATCACGTCCTGGGCGACATCGACCAGCCGCCGCGTCAGGTAGCCGGAGTCGGCGGTTCGCAGCGCCGTGTCGGCGAGGCCCTTGCGGGCACCGTGCGTGGAGATGAAGTACTCGAGCACGTCGAGCCCCTCCATGAAGCTGGCCTTCACGGGCCGCTCGATGATCTCGCCCTTCGGATTCGCCATCAGGCCGCGCATCCCGGCCAGCTGGCGGATCTGCTTGAACGACCCCCGAGCTCCCGAGTTGGCCATCATGAAAATCGGGTTGAGCTCGTGGAGGTTCTCCTCCATCGCCTGGCCGACCTCCTCGGTGGCCTCGTCCCAGTTCCGCGTCGCCTGCTCGTGGCGCTCCTCGGCGGTCAGATAGCCCTCCTCGTACTGCCCTGGATGATCGCCGCGGCGGGCTTCTCGTACTTCTCGAGGATCTCCTCCTTGTTCGGCGGCGACACGATGTCGTTCTTCGAGATCGTGATCCCGGCCTGGGTGGCGTAGTGGAAGCCGAGGTCCTTGAACGCGTCCAACACCTGGGCCACCGCCGCGGCGCCGTAGGCCTCGACCAGGTCGGAGACCATCTGGTTGACGTTCTTCTTCTTCAGCGTGTCGTTGATGAACGCGTAGCGCTCGGGGTCGTACTCGTCGGCCAGCGCGTCGGCGAGCGCCCGCTCGACCTTGTCGTTGAAGATGATCCGGCCGACCGTGGTCAGGAAGTGCTCGTGGCCGGCACGCCGATACTCGGCCCAGTCGTGGAGCTTGACGATCGCGTTCTCGTACGACAGCTCCGCCTCCTGGGCGGTCCGGAACGGATGCGGCTTGGACTTCAGCTTGCCGACGTCGACCTCGTCGGCCGGCTGGTCGGCATAGGTGAGGTAGTAGAGCCCCAGAACCATGTCCTGGGTGGGCGTTGCAAGTGGAGCGCCGTGCGCCGGCGAGAGGATGTTGTTCGAGGACAGCATCAGGATCCGCGCCTCCGCCTGGGCCTCGGCAGACAGCGGTACGTGGACCGCCATCTGGTCGCCGTCGAAGTCGGCGTTGAAGGCGTGGCACACCAGTGGGTGGATCTGGACCGCCTTGCCCTCGACCAGCACCGGCTCGAACGCCTGGATGCCGAGGCGGTGCAGGGTGGGGGCGCGGTTGAGCAGCACCGGGTGCTCGCGGATGACCTCCTCGAGCACGTCCCAGACCTCGGGGATCATCGAGTCCACCATCTTCTTCGCCGCCTTGATGTTCTGGACGGCCTTGCGCTCGACGAGGCGAGCCATGATGAACGGCTTGAAGAGCTCCAGCGCCATCAGCTTCGGCAGGCCGCACTGGTGCAGCTTCAGGCTCGGCCCGGAGACGATCACCGAGCGGCCGGAGTAGTCGACCCGCTTGCCCAGCAGGTTCTGGCGGAACCGGCCCTGCTTGCCCTTGAGCATGTCGGACAGCGACTTCAGCGCCCGGTTGCCGGGGCCGGTCACCGGGCGGCCGCGACGACCGTTGTCGAACAGCGCGTCGACCGCCTCCTGAAGCATCCGCTTCTCGTTGTTGACGATGATCTCGGGCGCGCCCAGGTCGAGCAGCCGCTTGAGGCGGTTGTTGCGGTTGATCACCCGCCGGTAGAGATCGTTTAGGTCGGAGGTGGCGAATCGCCCCCCGTCCAGCTGGACCATCGGGCGCAATTCCGGCGGGATGACCGGGACGCAGTCGAGAACCATCCACTCCGGCCGGTTGGTCGAATTCAGGAAGGCCGAGGCCACCTTGAGGCGCTTCACGGCTCTGGACTGCTTCTGGCCCTTGGAGGTGTTGATCGTCTGCTCGAGCTCCTCGCACTCGGCCTCGAGGTCGACCTGCTCGAGCAGGTCGCGGACCCACTCGGCGCCCATCCCGCCGCGGAAGTACTCGCCCCAGCCGAATGGCGAGCCGAAGCGATCCTTGAGCTCGCGGAAGACGCCCTCGTCGTTGACCACCTGCTTGACGCTCATGGCCTGGAACGTCTCCCAGACCTCCTCCAACCGGGCGATCGCATCGTTGAAGTAGGCCTCGGTGTCGTCGATCTCCGTCTCCAGGGTCTTCCTGGTCTCCTTCATGAGCCGCTTGAACTCCTGATCGTCGAGGCCGGACGGATCCGGACCGAGTGCCTCGAACCAGAGCTGGTCCTCCTCATCGAACGCCGCCGGCACCGCTTCTCCCTGGATCCATGCGACACGTCGATCGCTGCGGGTCTGAAGCTCGGCAACGCTCTTCTCCAGCTTCTTGACTTCCGCCTCCGGGCCCTTGCCCTTCCCATCCTTGCGGTCCTTTCGCAGAGCCTGAATCTCCTTCTGAACGGCCGCCTTCTCGGATTCGATGCTCTCCTGGGTGGAGCTGGTCAGGCGCTTTGACGCTGCCTGGCTGAGCTGTGCCGGCGCCTCCGCGAGTCCGCGCGCCCACTGACGATCTTGATTGTCGAAGGACGCGTTTGCCCGGACGCCCTCGAGCCAAGCGACCCGGCGCTCCAGCGAGGCCTCGAGCTCCTTGGTCCGTTCGTCACGCTGGGCCGCGAGCGTTTCGATTTCCTTGTCGACCTTCTTCTTGAGCGCCGGCAGGTCCTTCTCGCGCGCCTCGGCGTCGATCCAGGTGACCAGCGATGCGGCAAAGTAGAGAACCTTCTCGAGCTCCTTCGGCGCCATGTCGATCAGGTAGCCGATCCGGCTGGGCACGCCCTTGAAGAACCAGATATGGGAGACGGGGGCTGCCAGGTCGATGTGGCCCATGCGCTCGCGGCGGACCTTGGAGCGGGTCACCTCGACGCCGCAGCGCTCGCAGACGATGCCCTTGTAGCGGACCCGCTTGTACTTGCCGCAGTAGCACTCCCAGTCCTTGGTCGGACCGAAGATGCGCTCGCAGAACAACCCATCCTTCTCGGGCTTCAGCGTGCGGTAGTTGATCGTCTCCGGCTTCGTGACCTCGCCGTGGCTCCAGCTGCGGATCTTCTTCGAGGAAGCGAGACCGATCTCTATGGCGTCGAAGTTGTTGATGTCCATCTGCCTTTCTGGTTCCTATTCCTCAACCTTGGTCTCTTCCTCGGCGCCAGCGCCATTCGTGCTGCCGCCCTCTCCTTCGGCGACCACCTGCTCCTCGCGCTCGTCGGCCGCCCCCGCGCCGTCCGCCCCCTCAGCGCGCACGCCGGAGAGGTCGATGCCGAGCTCCTCGGCCGCGCGCAGGAGCTCGTCGTCCTCGTCACCCAGGTCAACGGCGCCCTCCTCGGCGACCAGATTGACATCGAGGCCGAGGCTCTGAATCTCCTTCAGCAGGACCTTGAAGGACTCGGGGACCGAGGGCTCCGGGATGTTCTCCGACTTGACGATCGCCTCGTAGGCCTTCACCCGGCCGACGGTGTCGTCGGATTTCACGGTCAGCATCTCCTGGAGCGTGTAGGCCGCCCCGTAGGCCTCCAGAGCCCACACCTCCATCTCGCCGAAGCGCTGGCCGCCGAACTGCGCCTTGCCGCCCAGCGGCTGCTGGGTGACCAGCGAATAGGGGCCGGTCGAGCGCGCGTGGATCTTGTCGTCGACCAGGTGGAGCAGCTTCAGGATGTACATGTTGCCCACCGTCACCCGGCCTTCGTAGGGCTCGCCCGTGCGGCCGTTGAACAGCTTGGTCGTCCCGAACGCCTGAGTGCCCGGGCGGCTCCTGGTGTCGATCGACAGGTCGATGCCCCGGTCCGCGTTCTCCTCCTGCCAACGCACCAGCGCCTGGTCGACGTCCTTGACCGTGGCCCCGTCGAACACCGGGCAAGCGACGTAGACGCGCGGGTCGCCGTGGCCGTCGATCGAGTTGCGCTGCGCCTCCTTGTAGGCCTGGGTCCCATCGTCGTACCAACCGTTGGCGGCCGCCCAGCCGATGTGTGTCTCGAGGATCTGGCCGATGTTCATCCGGCTCGGCACGCCGAGGGGGTTGAGGATCACGTCGACGTGCGTGCCGTCCTCGAGGAACGGCATGTCCTCCTCCGGGACGATCCTCGAGATCACTCCCTTGTTGCCGTGCCGGCCGGCGAGCTTGTCGCCCTCGGCGATCTTGCGCTTCGTTGCCACGTAGACCCGCACCAGGTTGTTGACCCCGGGAGGCAGGTCGTCGCCCGCGTCGCGGTCGAAGGTGATCACGTCGATGACCACGCCGCCCTCGCCGTGCGGAACCTTGAGGGACGTGTCGCGGACCTCGCGCGCCTTCTCCTTGAAGATCGCGCGGATCAGCTTCTCTTCGGCGGTCAGCTCGGTCTCGCCCTTCGGGGTGACCTTTCCGACCAACAGCTCGCCGGAAGCGACCTCGGCGCCAACCCGGACGATCCCCCGCTCGTCGAGGTTGCGCAGGCTCTCCTCGGACCGGTTGGGGATGTCCCGCGTGATCTCCTCGTCGCCGAGCTTGGTCGTCCGGGCGTCGATCTCGTACTCCTCGATGTGGATCGAGGTCAGCTCGTCGTCCTTGACCAGTCGCTGGGAGATGATGATCGCGTCCTCGAAGTTGTAGCCCTCCCAGGACATGAAGGCGACCACGACGTTCTTGCCGAGCGCGATCTCGCCGCCAGCCGTGGAGGAGCCGTCGGCCAGGACGTCGCGGGCCTTCACCTTGTCGCCAACCGAGACGATCGGGCGCTGGTGGATGATCGTGCCCTGGTTCGAGCGCATGAACTTGAGCAGCTCGTACTCGTCCTTCTTCGCGCCGTGAGTGACCACGATGCGCTCCGCGTCCACGTAGCTCACCTCGCCGTCGCTTTCGGCCAGCACCACATCGCCGGTGTCGATGGCGGCACGGCGCTCCATCCCGGTGCCGACCAGCGGCGCCTCGGGCTTCAGCAGCGGCACCGCCTGGCGCTGCATGTTCGAGCCCATCAGCGCGCGGTTGGCGTCGTCGTGCTCGAGGAAGGGGATCAGGGCCGTGGCCACCGACCAGATCTGCGTCGGCGAGACGTCCATCAAGTCGACCTGCTTTGGCGACACCGCAACCACCTCGCCGTCGGCCGAGCGGCACAGCACCTGGGACCCCTTGAGCCGCTTCGTCTTCGGGTCGACCTCGGCGTTGGCCTGGGCGATCGTCTTCTCCTCCTCCTGGGTGGCATCCAGGTGGACGATCTTGTTGGTGACCACGCCGTCCTTGACCACCCGGTACGGGGTGGTCACGAACCCGTGCTCGGAGACCTGGGCGTAGGAGGACAGCGATCCGATCAGGCCGATGTTCGGGCCCTCGGGGGTCTCGATTGGGCACATGCGGCCGTAGTGGGTGGGATGGACGTCGCGAACCTCGATCGGCGCCCGCTCGCGGGTCAGGCCGCCGGCGCCCAGCGCCGAGAGGCGGCGCCGGTGGGTGAGGCCGGCGAGTGAGTTCGTCTGATCCATGAACTGCGACAGCTGCGAGGAGCCGAAGAACTCCTTCTGCGCCGCGACCACGGGACGGATGTTGATGATCGTCTGCGG
The DNA here is from genome assembly GCA_963745365.1 of uncultured Actinomycetes bacterium. Lineage (GTDB taxonomy): Bacteria > Actinomycetota > Thermoleophilia > Solirubrobacterales > 70-9 > AC-56. The sequence goes on along the minus strand of CAVUXC010000011.1, from coordinate 64,052 downwards.
GGTGATCGCGTCCGAGTCCTCGGTCGTCAGCCGCTCCCGGACGACGCGCTCCATCCGGTACAGGCCGACGCGGAAGGCGTCCTGGATCAACTCGCCGACCGTCCGCAGGCGGCGGTTGCCGAAATGCTCGTACTCGTCCAGGTGGTCGTGGATCGGGTCGCGCGGGTAGGTCTGTGCCTCGGCCGCGTAGTCCTTGATCGGGTTCTCCTCGTCGATCTCCTCTGGGATTCCCAGCAGCCGGGGGACGGAGATCAGCTCCTTGATCAGGGCGATGATGTCCAGCGGCGTCAGCGTCCGCGTGTCGAGATCGATGTCGAGGTCGAGGCGGGCGTTGAGCTTGTACCGGCCGACCCTGGTCAGGTCATAGCGCTTGGAGTCGAAGAAGAGCTGCTCCATCAAGTTACGCGCCGCGTCCACCGAGGGTGGCTCGCCCGGGCGCTGCTTTTTGAACAGCTCGATCAGGGGCGGGTGTTCGATCTGCTCTTCAACCTCCTTGAGCACCTTCTTCGCCGCGTCGAACTCCTTGCGCTGCGCCTCCTTCGGCGGGCCGCCCTTCTCCTCGACCCACTGAACCATCGATCTCATCTCGGCGATTGCGGAGGATCCCGGGGGTGTCCCCCGGTAGTCCTCTCCCGCCCCCACGACCTTGCGCATATTCCGGAGGTGCTCGAAGAACTGCTCCGGGGGATGCTCGAGCAGCGGATCTGCATCCGCGTCGAGTGTGTGGCGGATATAGATGGAGTTATCGAACATCTCCAGGATGTCCTTGTCGCTGAAGCCCATCGCCCGCAGCAGCACGCTGACCGGGAGCTTGCGCTTGCGGTCGATGCGCGCGTAGACGCGCCCCTTCTTGTCGATCTCGAGCTCGAGCCAGGAGCCCCGCGCCGGCATCAGGTTGGCGATGAAGACCTGCTTCTCGCGATCCTTCGGCTCCATCACGTAGGCGCCGGGGGACCGCACCAGCTGGGTGACCACCACCCTCTCGGTGCCGTTGATGACGAAGGTGCCGCGCTCCGTCATCCACGGGAAGTCGCCCATGAACACGGTCTGCTCGCGGATCTCGCCGGTCTCGCGGTTCTGAAACGCGACCTGGACGTTCAGGGGACGCGAATAGGTGATGTCCTTCTCACGGCACTCGGCGACCGAGTGTCCGGGCTCGTCGAACTCGTAGTCCCCGAAAACGATCGCGAGGCTACCGGTGTAGTCCTCGATCGGGGAGATGTCATCGATCGTTTCCCGCAGCAACCCCTCCTTCGGATTCGTGAGCTTCTCGAAGGAGAGGCGCTGGATGTCGATCAGATGTGGGACTTCAAGCGGGTTCTCCAGACGTGAAAAGGATCTGCGGGTGACAGGGGCAGCATGAGATCTGGCCAACTAGGCGACTCCTCGGTTGGTCGGGGCAAAGCGAATCCGCGCAAGAGATCCGGAGCAAGCAGGGCCGACGGCGCGCGACCCCGCAAAATACCATACGTACGCACGCTCGGTCAAGCCTAGCAGGTGCCGATGCGAGCTCCCGGGGGCGTGGGGCTACTTCAGCTCGACCTCGCCGCCGGCCTCCTCGAGATCGGACTTGAGCTTTTCGGCCTCCTCGCGCTCGAGGCCCTCCTTGACGGCCTTCGGGGCGCTGTCGACGAGCGCCTTGGCCTCCTTGAGGCCTAGCCCGGTGGCTGCCCGGACCGCCTTGATCACCTGAATCTTCTTGTCTCCCGGGGCGGTGAGCACCACGTCGACCGTGGTCGACTCCTCCTCGCCCTCGTCCTCGCCCGCGGCCGGGCCCCCGGCCGCTGGGGCGGCGATCGCGGTCGCTGAAACGCCGAACTCCTCCTCGAGCGCCTTGATGCGCTCGGAGAGCTCGATCACCGAGATCGTCTTCAGCTCCTCGATCCACTCATCGGTTGACATTGCCTTTGTTGCCATCAATCGTTCTCCTCAGCTCCGGCGTCACCGGACTCTTCATCGTCGTCAACATCGCCGCCGGAAGCCTCCGGCATCACTCCGCCGCCTTCCTCGGCTTCGCCTGCGGAGGCGGCGGGTTCGGGCGCGACCGGGGCGGCAGGTTCAGCGTCCTGCACCGCGACTTCGTCGCTAGCCCCGGCGGGCTCCTCCTTTGCAGTCTCCTTGGGCTCCTCCTTTGCAGTCTCCTCCGGCTCCTCCTCGGCCGCCCCTTCCTCCCCGCCCACCAGGCCCTGTTCTTGGATTTGGCCCAGGGCGACGGCCAGGCCGGAGAGCATCGAGGCGAGGCCTCGGGTGAGCCCGGTGAGGGGGCTGGCCACAACGGCTACCAGCTGGCCGCGCAGGACGTCCAGTCCGGGCAGGCGGGCGATCACCCTGAACCGGTCGGGGTCGAGCGGCGCCCCGTCCATCAGGCCGCCTTTGTACTCGAGGATGTCGTGCTGGCGGCCGAACGTCGAGATCGCCTTCGCCGCGGCCACCGCGTCCCCCTTGACGAGAGCGAGCGCCGTGGGGCCCTCGAACAGCGGGTCGAGCTCGGCGGTGCCGGCCCGCTCGGTGGCCCGCTTCGCGAGCCGGTTCTTGACCACGCGGAAGGTGGTGTCGGCGTCCCTCAGCTTGGCCCGGAGCTCGGCGGCTTGCGGGACCGTGATGCCTCGGTAGTCGACGGCGAAGATCGCCTCCGCGTCGCCGAGTCGATCGGCGATCTCGTCGACCAGGGCGGCCTTGTCTTCCTTCCTCATCTTCTCTCGATCAGCCTTCAGCCCCGCCGCCGAACCGCGAGAGCCCGCGCGCGGGCGGGCTCAGGCATGCACCCTGGACCTCACCTGCGCCGGTCTTTCGGGCCGCTTCGGAGCGGCCCAGCCGACGGTCTTCGGCAGGTACTGGTTGGAGGCGCGATGGTAGCCGATCGTCGCGAGTGGCCGAATCGAATCCTCTATGCGCCTTCGGCGCTGGCGGGCGCGTCTGCGGTCTCCGCCGCCTCCGCCGCCTCCGGGTCGGCGCTGCCTGCGCCGTTTCCGGACGTGGCGCCCGCCAGGATCTCGCCCTCTCGCGTGCGGGCCGGATCCACCCGGATGCCGGGGCCCATCGTGGTCGCCAGAGTGATCGTGAGCAGATAGCGCCCCTTGGCGGCGGCCGGCCTGGCGCGAACGATCTCGTCGACCACGGCGGCGTAGTTCTCCAGCAGCGCACGCTCGTCGAAGCTCGCCCTGCCGATCGTCAGGTGGACGATCGCCTGACGGTCGGTGCGGTACTCGACCTTGCCGGCCTTGGCCTCGTTGACGGCCTTGGCAACGTCATTGGTGACCGTGCCGACCTTCGGATTGGGCATCTTGCCCTGCGGCCCGAGGATCCGTCCCAGCTTCGAGACCACGGGTCCCATCAAGTCCGGGGTGGCGATGGCGACGTCGAAGTCGGTCCAGCCTTCGGAGACGCGATCGGCCACGTCTTGGCCGCCGACGTAGTCGGCACCCGCCTCGGTGGCGGCCTTCGCCGCGTCCCCCTCGGCGAACACTGCGACCGTCACGTCCTTGCCGAGGCCATTGGGCAGCGCCAGGGTGCCGCGCAGCTGCTCCTCGGCGTGACGGACGTTGACCCCGAGGCGCAGGTGCACCTCAACGGTCTCGTCGAACTTGGTGCTGGCGGTCTCCTTGACCAGCGCGATCGCCTCGGCCGGCGTGTAGTTGTGGTCACGATCGACCTTCTCGTAGGCGGCACGGAAGCGCTTCCCGCGGCGATGGGCCATCTCTACTCCACCTCCATCCCCACGACCTCCACGCCCATCGATCGAGCGGTGCCAGCGATGATCCGCGAGGCGGCATCGAGGTCGTTCGCGTTCAGGTCGGGCATCTTGCGCTCGGCGATCTGCCGCACCTGAGCGGCGGTGATCCGGCCGACCTTCTCGCGGTTCGGCTCTCCGGAGCCCTTCTCGATCGCGGCCGCCTCCTTGATCAGCACCGCGGCCGGCGGGGTCTTGGTGATGAAGTCGAACGAGCGGTCCTCGTAGACCGTGATCTCAACCGGGATGATCGTGCCGGCGTCCTGCTGTGTCTGGGCGTTGAACGCCTTGCAGAACTCCATGATGTTCACTCCGTGCTGGCCGAGCGCCGGGCCGACGGGCGGCGCCGGGTTGGCGGCGCCGGCCGGGATCTGCAGCTTGATCATCGTGAGGACCTTTTTTGCCATGGGGATTTAAACGTTAGTGAGGGCTCTGAATAATTGCGGTGGCTTCGGCACCTGACCAGCCAGTTTCGGGGCTAAGGCCCCTCACTCTCATACTTTTTTCACTTGGTCGTAGCCGACCTCGACGGGGGTCTCGCGGCCGAAGATCGAGACCAGCACCTTGAGCTTGGCTGCGTCCTCGTTGATCTCGGCGATCTCGCCCGAGAAGTCCGACAGCGGACCGGAAATCACCTTGACCGTCTCGCCGACGGTGAACTGAGCGCGGCTGCGTGGCCGCTCGGCGGTCTCGCGATGGAGCAGGCGGTCGACCTCGGGCTGCGAAAGCGGGATCGGCTTGTTTCGCGAGCCGACGAAGCCGGTGACACCTGGAGTGTTCTTGACCAGGTTCCAGGCCTCGTCGGTCATCTCCATCTGGACCAGCACGTAGCCAGGCATCGTCCGCTTCTCGATCTGCACGCGCTGGCCGTCCTTGAGCTCCGATACCTGCTCGGTCGGGACCACGACCTGGCGCACCCGCTGGCGCTGGTCCATCGACTCGATTCGGTGCTCGAGGTTCTGCTTGACCTTGTTCTCGTGCCCGGAGTAGGTGTTGATGACGTACCAGCGGAACATGGATCAGTGGCTCGTTGCTCGTTGCTCGTGGTCCGTTGGCAGCGTCAGAGGAGGCGCTGGACGAGGAAGTTGAACAGCGCGTCGAGCGCCCCCAGGTAGGTGGCCGCGATGGCGATGAACACCAGAGTGACCGCGGAGGCCTGGATCAAGGTCTCGCGGTCGGGCCACTGGACCCGCTTCAGCTCCGCCCAGCAGGAAACGATGAACCCGCTCACGGCGCCGCGCTGTCGCTCCTGAGGCTCGGAGGCGGCCTGCCGGCGCTTCTCGGACTCCTTGCGTCGCCGCTCCCGCTCCTTCTCCTCGCGGCGCCGTTCCCGGCGGCTGACCCGGTCCGGGGCCGCCTCGGCGGGGACGCCGACGTCCGCGCGCGAGGGCGCCGGGGCGGGCAGCTCGTCGGCGGGTGCGGCTGGCGCCTCTTCCGGCGCGGGCGCCTCCCGCGCGGCTGCCTCTTCGGGCGGGCTCTGCTTCAGAGCCTCCAGGTCGGCTCCGTGCTCGGCCAGCTCCGCCTCCACCACCTCGGCCGACTCCGGCACCTGGGTCCGCGCCTGAGCACGGCTGTCGGAGCCCCGCGCCGCCTGCGCATCGCGAGCGGCCTGCGCCTCTCGCGCTCGCCGCTCTGCCTTCCGCTGCGCCCGAGTCTTCGCCACCGCTACACCAGCCCTCGCTCAGCGGGTCTCCTTGTGAGGGGTGTGCCGGCCGCACCAGTGGCAGTACTTGCGCAGCTCCAGCCGGTCGGGAGTGTTGCGGCGCGACTTGTTGCTCTGGTAATTGCGTCGCTTGCACTCCTCGCAGGCGAGCGTCACAGCGATTCGGACTTCTCCGCGGGCCATTGGCTGGTCGTGATTCCCCTCTTCGGTCCGGGCGGGCGGCGCTTTCAGGGGCCGCGCGCCCTCCTCTCAGAAAAAAGACCCCGCCCCCCGCTTTGCGGCGAGGGGGCGCGAGGTGGCCGAAGGATAGCGGCTCGACCGCGCGCCGCCGGGCCGGCGGTGCGCCTTTCGGACGGTCTCTAAAGCCCGAGGGTCTTGGCGATGATGTTGCGCTGGATCTCGGAGGTGCCGCCGTAGATCGTCGAGACCAGCGTGGCGCGCACGAGGCGCTCCATGTCGTACTCGGACGAGTAGCCGTAGCCGCCCATCATCTGCATGCCCTCGAGCGCCGCCTTCTGGGCCGTCTCGGTGACGAACAGCTTCACCATCGAGGCCTCGCGCGGGAGCATGCGGTCCGGGTCCTGGTCGACCTTGGTCGCCACCCAATAGGTCAAAAGGCGGGCTGCCTCCAGCTCGGTGGCGAGGTCGGCCAGCCGGTGCTGGAGTGCCTGGAAGGAGCCGATCGGGCGGCCGAACTGGCGCCGCTCCTTGACATAGGAGAGGACATCGTCGAGGGCCCGCTCGCCGATCCCCAGCATGGTGGCGGCGAGGATCAGGCGCTCGACGTTGAGCCCCGCCATCAGCTGGGTCCAGCCCTGGTCGACCTCGCCGAGCACCGCGGTCTCGGGGGCCTCGACCTCGTCCAGATACAGATGGGCGGTCTCGCGGCCGCCCATGGTGTCGATCGGGTCGATGCGGAGGTTCGGGGATTCGGTTGGGATCCAGATCATCGAGAGGCCTTGGTGCTTGTCCTCCCCTTTGGTGGTGCGACAGACGACGAGGATGTGGCGCGCGATCCGGGCGTTGGAGCAGAACACCTTCTGGCCGCGGATCACGAAACCGCCGTTGACTCGCTCCGCGGAGGTGGCGAGCGAGCCGACGTCGGAGCCGGCCTCGGGCTCGGTCATCGCGATCGCCTCGACCTCGCCTCCGGCGATGCCGCCGAGCAGATCGCGCTTTTGGTCGTCGGTGCCGAACCGCTGGGTGGCCCCGGCGACGATCAGCGTCGTTGCGTAGCCGCCGATCGGGGCCAGGCCGCGCGAGCTCTCCTCCATGAACAGGCAGGCCTCGAGCATGCCGCCGCCCGAGCCGCCGAACTCGTCGGGGATCGTCACCCCGAGCCAGCCCAGCTCGGCCATCCTGCGATAGAGGCCGTCGTTGTGGGCCTCGGTGTAGCCGTTGGTGAGATTCTCGCGCTGCTCCTGCGTCCCGCACTCCCGGCGGCAGAAGTCGCGGATTGCCGCAACGAAGTCGCGCTGCTCGTCGCTGAGCGAGAAGTCCATCGGCCAGCGCAGGCTACCCTGGCCGGGCTTGACGGAGCACCGGAGCACTCACAGTGGCGTCGCGGGGGCCGCGCCGGCGCTGTCCGTGCTTGGTCTCAGCGCCGCCGCGGCGCTGGCCCTCGAAAGCCGGGCCGGGGCGGCAATGTTCGGCGCCTCCTTCGCCGCGATTGCGGGAGCGGCGCTCTTGGGGTGGCCCCGTCGTTCCGTCACGGTCGTCGGGTTCGGTGTCGCGGGCATCGTCTGGCTGGTGGTGGTGGAGGCGATCGGACAGCCGGGCGTCCGGAGCGCCATCGCCCACGCGATCGCGGGCGCGCTTTTGGGGTGGGCGCTGGCAGACGGGATCCTGCGGGCGCCGGGAGCTCGGGCCGGCGCGCGAAGGGTGCTCGCGGCGGCGGTGCTCGCGACGCTCGCGGTCGGCGTTATCTGGGAGCTGTGGGAATGGGCGACCGACGAGCTCACCGGCACCGACCTCACCGGGGGGATCGGCGACACGATCGCGGACCTGATCGCCGATGGCGCCGGCGCAGCCGCGGGCGCCGCGCTCGCGGTGTCTTCGTTCGGGGCTCCGTCAGCACGGCGTCCCTGTGCAAGCCCGGAGTCGGACTCGAACCGACGACCCCCTCCTTACCATGGAGGTGCTCTACCAACTGAGCTATCCGGGCGCGAGGGTCACGATAGCGCCGCCGCCAGCGTGGACACCAAGCCGTCGACGTCCTCCTCGGTCGTGTCCCAGGAGCACATGAGCCGGATCGTGCCCGCGGATTCGTCCCAGACGTAAAACGGGAGCTCGGCTGGAAGCGATCCGTGCAGCCGTTCGATCGCCGCCGCCGGCAGGGTCACGAAGACGCCGTTCGCCTCCACCGGGTAGGCGATCTGGACGCCGTCGACAGCGGAGACCGCGTCGGCGAGGCGGCGAGCCATGGCGTTGGCGTGCGATGCGTTTCGGCGCCACAGGTCGCCGCCGAGCAGGGCTTCGAACTGCACCGCCAGGAACCTCATCTTGGAGGCGAGCTGCATCGATTGCTTGCGGATGAACAGGAAGTCGCCTGAAAGCCCGGGGCGCAAGAAGACAACCGCGTCGCCGAGCAGCAGGCCGTTCTTTGTCCCCCCGAAGGAGAGGACGTCGACGCCGACCTCGGTGGTCAGCGCCGCAAGGGACAGATCGAGGGCGGCGGCGGCGTTCGCCAGCCGTGCGCCGTCCAGGTGCAGGAGCATCTCGTGCCGGTGGGCGAGCTCGGCCAGGGCGCCAATCTCCTCCGCCGTGTAGACGGTGCCGAGCTCCGTCGACTCCGAAATCGAGACGACGCGGGGCTGGGATGCGTGCTGGTCACCGACCCCGGTGATCCGCTCCGCGACCAGCTCCGGGGTGAGCTTGCCGTCGGGCGTCGGGGCGGGCAGGAGCTTCACCCCCGCAATCCGCTCCGGCGCTCCGCATTCGTCGACGTTCAGGTGCGCGGTCTCGGGGCAGATCACCGCGTCGATGGGGGCGGGCGAGCGCCTGTAGCGCGAGGACGTTGGCGCCGGTGCCGTTGAACGCCAGGAACGCCTCGGCCTGTTCACCGAAGTGCTCGCGGAAGCGCTGTCGCGCCGCCGCCGTGTAGTCGTCGTCGCCATAGGCGACCACGTGCCCCTCGTTGGCCCGGGCGATCGCGGCCAGGACGTCGGGATGGGCGCCTGAGTTGTTGTCGCTCGCGAAGCCGCGCGGATGGGCCGTCAAGGGTGGAGTGATAGACGCTTGCCGTTCATCTTCGCGGCCGCATCGCTGCAGACGAAGGCGATCGCCTCGGCGATCTGCTCGGCCGAGGTGAAGGTGCGGAAGGGCTTGTCCGGATTCTCCTCGCGCATCCGCGGCGTCAAGATCGCGTTGACGACGATGATGTTCGCGGTCGCGGCCGTGTCCTTGAACGAGTCGGCGAGGGCCAGCGTCCAGCTCTCGGCGGCCGCCTTGGCGGCAGCGTAAGCGGCGTTCGTGCCCTCCGGGCTCTGCGCCTGCGAGGAGGAGACGAGCACGAATCGCCCGTGCTCGCTGGCGGCCAGGGCGTCGTGAAAGGCGCGCGTCGTGTGCTGGACGGTGCGGACCAACAGGTCGTGCAGCCATTCGTAGTCGGACAGCGGCGCCTCGGCGAGCGGCTGGCCGCCACGCCAGCCGCCCACCAGGTGCAGCAGGGCGTCGACGCCGCCGAATCGCTCGCGCAGATCAAGCGCCCACTGGCGCGCCGCCTGCTCGTCGAGCAGGTCGACAACGCGGCCGTCGAAGCGGTCGTCGGGAAGATCGAGGTCGGCACGGAGGGCGTCGAGGTGCTCCTGGGAGCGGTCGACCCCGGCGATCGTCGCGCCGCCGGCTGCAAGCCGCTTGGCCACCGAGGGGCCGAGCCCGCCGGAGGCGCCGGCGATCGCGATCACCCGGCCGTCGCGTTCGTTCATCGCGGAGATCTTGCCGGAACCGCCTAGAGCGCGTCCTTGGGACGCGTCAGGACCGGTTCGAGCTTCTGCTTCAGCTGCGCGTAGAAGAGGCTGAGCGGGAACTCGTCGTCCCTGACCAGGTCGACGAGCTCCTTCGGCTCGGTGACCTCCGGCAGGTCGCGCCCCTCGGCCGCCCAGCGCGAGCCGGTGGCGGGGGCGACGTAGGCGGCGACCAGATCGTGAGCGGCGACCCATTGCCCGAGCTTCGAGCGGTCGATCCCGGAGTGGTAGAGCTCCTGCACGCGCTCGCGAAGGGCGCCGACTCCCTCGGCGACGCGCTCCCAATCGATCGTCAGGCGGTTGTCGGTCCAGTGCAGGTAGCCCTCGGCGTGGAGGAAGGCGAACAGCAGCTGGCCGCCGAGGCCGTCGTAGTTGCGGACCCTGCTGCCGGTCACCGGGAAGCGGAACAGGCGGTCGAAGAGGATCGCGTACTGCACGTAGCGGGCGAAGGCGAAGCCCTTTCGCTCCAGCTCGACGGCCTCGCCGAACGCCGTCAGGTCGCAGCGGAGCTCCTCCAGCGAGTACATCCAGTAGGGGCTGCGCTGGCGGATCATGAACGGGTCAAAGGGCAGGTCGCCGTGCATGTGGGTGCGGTCGTGGATCAGGTCCCACACGACGTAGGCGTCCGCGGACAGCTCCTGCGAGGTCATAAGGCAGGCGGCGTCGGGCGGCAGGTTGAGCCGCAGGAGCTCGGCGGCCTGGCCGCAGACACGGCGAAAGCGCTCCGCCTCGCGGTCGCAGAAGATGGCACCGAAATGGCTCGGCGGCCGCTCCGCGGCGGAGAAGGTCTCGGGGAACAGGACGGCGCACTCGGAGTCGTAGCCGGCCGTGTAATCGACGAAGTTGACCGGGACGAACTTGGGGTTGTCGTAGCCGGAGCGCTCCAGCTCGGCGACGAAGCCGGGCCAGGGGACGCGCACGATCAGCGCCTCGAAGCAGGTGTCGCGCGAGGCGTTCTGCTTGTACATCGGGAACACCACCAGGTGCTCGATCCCGTCGCGGCGGTCGCGCTCCGGCCGGAACGCCTCCAGGGAGCGGACGAAGTCGGGCGCGGCGAAGCCCGAGTCGACCCAGGCCCGCAGGTCCCCTTGCAGGGCGTCGATGTAGTCCCGCTGATGGGGGAAGTGGCGCGCCAGGCTCTGGGCGGCGATCGAGATCGTTCCGACCAGCTCGGTGAGACGGCCGGCGTCGTGGGCGGACAGGTCGACCGAGCCGTCGGGATCCTGGGTCAGGCGCAGCTCTTCGACCGCGAGCTTCAGCTGCGCCCAGCTCTGGTCGGCGCGGGCGGGCGAATCGATCACGGTCTGCACGCCGGCGAAGGCCGGCTGCGCCGCCCAGTAGACGAGGTTCAGCCACAGCGACTCGTTGTCGAGCTGGCCGATGCAGTCGTCGCCGAACAGGTCGGAGTCGGCGAGGACCACGACGCGGCCGGCGCCGTGCTCGGTGATCGCGGCGAGGGGCGCCCGCGGCGGCGAGGCGCTGGGCGAGCTTCGCGCGATCACCCGGCCACCGTTGTGGAGCGCCAGGGTGCCGGTGCGGTAGAAGCAGGCCCGGTGGACCCGGGCGAGGAGGTCCACCTTCCCGAGCTCGCCGTCGGAGCCGTTCTCGAGCTCGGCCAGGACCCAGGACGGGGCCGACAGGTGGTGCTCGTAGTCCTGGACGGTGGAGTTGGCGACCTGGATCCCGAAGCGGGAGAGCAGGTCGTTGAGGTTGTTTCCGTACTTCGCCTGCTCGGTCTCGCCGAGCGCGATCAGGCCGCCGCCGCCGCGCACGAACTCCTCGATCGCGTCGAGCTCGCGATCGGAGAGGCGGGGGGCGCGGGCGTTGGTGGTCGCCTCCCACTGGGGGTCGGAGGGATGGGCGATGACCAGGACGTCGGCGCCGGCGAGGGTCTCGCGGGTGAGGGAACGCTCGGCGTTGGGGAGGACCTCGAAATCGCGGCTGGCGAGCGTCTCGGCGGCGACGGCGTAGGAGGAGTCCTCGGGGTGGGAGGGCTGCATCTCCTTGGCGAGCTCGCGGCGGATCGTCCACGCCTCGGAGTGGGACTCGTCGAAGAGGACGCGGGCGACCTTCGGCTGCACGGGCATATCCCAACGGTACGGGCTCGGAGCGTGGCCGTCAATGCCAATTCAGAGGCGGATCGCGCAATAATCAAACGAATGGATGCCCTGGATCGCAAGATTCTTTCACTGCTGATCGAGGACGGGCGACGCACCTACGACGACATCGCCCGCCAGGTGAGCCTCTCGGCGCCCTCGGTGAAGCGGCGCGTCGACCGGCTGCGGGAGCGGGGCGCGCTTCAGGGGTTCACGGCGGTCGTCGACCACGGGGCGATGGGCTGGAACACCGAGGCGCTGGTCGAGCTCTTCTACCGGCCGGGGACGACGCTCGACGAGGTGGCCGCGACGCTGCGCGAGCACCCCGAGGTGGTCGAAGCATGGAGCGTCACCGGGGACGCGGACGCGATCGCCCGGGTGCGGACCGAGGACAACGCCGCCCTGGAGCGCCTGATCATGGACCTCCAGCGAAACGGGTTGGTGGTGCGCTCCCGCTCCCAGGTGGTGCTGTCGCGGCTGGTGGGGCGGGCGGCCGAAGGCCGCTGACGAGTCATCGTGCGGACGGGGAGCATGCTCGGTCGAAGGTGTCGCAGATCGAACCCTAGGGTGGGTTGAGCGTTGCCTGTCGAGGTCTACGCTGAAAGCCATGCAACCCAGCTCCCGTTCTGCCGCGCCTCGCGTGCTCGTGGCATCCCTGAGCGCCCTGCTGACGCTGGGCGTTGTCACCGCTCCGAGTGACGCCGCGACTACCGAACTCGTGAGCGTGACCTCGAACGGCAGGCCGGTGACGGCCGCCAGCAGCTTCCCGTCGATCTCCGCGAACGGCCGCTTCGTCGTTTTCGGCTCCTCGTCCCGAAACCTGGTCGACCACGACACCAACGGGGCCGACGACGTCTTCCTTCACGATCGGAAGACCCAAAGGACGAGGCGCGTCAGCGTGAGCTCGGCCGGGAGGCAAGCGAACGGCCGCAGCAGCCGCTCGCAGATCTCCGCCGACGGGCGCTTCGTCCTCTTCAACTCCTCCGCCACGAACCTGGTTCGCCCCGACGCGAACGGCACCCTCCGAGACTTCTTCGTCTACAACCGGAAGACGCGAAAGACGCGGCGGGTGAGCGTCAGCTCCGCCGGGGTGCAGGGAAACCGCGCCAGCTCGTGGGCCTCCATCTCCGCCGACGGGCGCTTCGTCGCCTTCAACTCCTCCGCCACCAACCTGGTCCCCGACGACGCGAACGGGGTCGCTGACATCTACGTCCGTAACCGCAAGGCTCACACGACGAGGCGGGTCAGCATCAGCTCCGCCGGGGAGGAGGCGGACCACGCGAGCCATTTCAACTCGATCTCCGCCAACGGGCGCTTCGTCGCCTTCGACTCCGCCGCCCATAACCTGGTCGCCGGCGGCATGGGGTTCAGCGGTAACGATGTCTTCGTCCACGACAGAAGGACGCATCGGACGGAGCAGGTCAGCGTGAGCTCGGCCGGGGCGCCGGCGGACAGCTCGAGCCTTTTGCCTTCGCTCTCCGCCAACGGGCGCTTCGTCGCCTTCCAATCTCGGGCCACGAACCTGGTCGCCGGCGACACCAACGGGAATTCCGACGTCTTCGTCCACGACCTGGAGAGGGACCGGACGAGGCGGGTCAGCGTGAACTCGGCCGGAAGGCAGGGGAACCGCGAAAGCGGGTTCGAGGGACCGCCGGCCACCGTGGTTTCCGCCGACGGGCGCTTTGTCGCCTTCGAATCAGAGTCCTCGAACCTGGTCCGCCACGATACGAACCGCACCTATGACGTCTTCGTGCGCGACCGGGCCAGGCGCAAGACGAGGCTGGTGAGCAGGAGCTCGAACGGCCGGCAGTCGAATGGCTCCAGCTTCTGGCCCTCCCTGTCGGCGGATGCGCGGTTCGTTGCTTTCGCATCCGGCGCCTCCAACCTGGTCCGCCGCGACAAGGACGTACAACAACGACGTCTTCGTCCGGGGGCCCCTCCGCTGAGCGGGTGAGGACGGGCTGCCCCGGTCGTGAGGCTCGGGCCACCGGGGTCCGACGGGGAGCGACTACCTGTTCGAAGTATTCCGAATTCGAGATCGAGCCCGGCCGGCCCCTGGCAGACGACCTCTAGAATCGGCAGCCCCTCCCGGGGGAGTGCCGGAGTGGGCAGAGCCGGGCTGGACTGTAAATCCAGTGCCTCGATAGCTGCGTAGGTTCGAATCCTGCCTCCCCCATCATCTTCTCCAATGCGCCCGCCGCAGTCTGGCTTCACGCCAAGCAAATACGAGCGGAAGCTCGGCCGCATGTCCAGGCAATCGTCAACCAGAAGCGGCGGGTGAACATCTCCCAGAAGCCGTTCTTCGAGGCGGGGTTCGAGCTCGGCGACCGGGTTCGGGTGACCTGTGACGGCTATGGCCGTGTGGTGCTGGAGCGCATCGAATTGCCGGACTGGGCTCGGTCCGACGGACAGTTCGCGTGGAGCGGCTCGACGCCTCGGAGACCGGCTAGCGCCGCCGCCGCCCGCGACGCGACGATCTCTTCCGCTCGGCCGGCTCCCGCAGCTCCTGGCGGATCTCGCGGCCGGCGGCCTCCTCCACCGCCTCGCTCATCACCTGCTGGAAGATCGCCAGCAGGGCCTCCGACGCAAGCGGGCGCAGCCGCTCAAGCGCCTCGCGCACCTTCGGCCACTCCTCCTCCGGGCGCCCGGCGCGGTTGAACGGCTTCCACACGTTCTCCACGAAGACCTCGACGAAGACCCGAGCAACGCCGCGCGCGTGCCGGCGCACCTTCTCGCCGATCTCCAGCGCCGTCTCCGCCGGGATCCCCAGCGCCGCGAGCTCGATCCCAGCCCGCTGGAGGCGCGGGCTGAGGATCTCGAACCGTCCCTCGCCGAGCGGCCGCATCATCCCGAGCTTCTCGGCCCGCCTCAGGAGCTCCGTGTCCGCCCCTCCCCACCTCTCCGCCACCTCGTCGGCGCCGAGGATCTCCGGCTCCTCGTCCTCGAACGGCGCCCGCAGCGCCCGCGAGAAGTTGAGCACCTCGCTGCTCGACCCGCCCGCGCTTTCGAGCAGGCGCCGGATCGCCTCGAGATTGAAGCCGTCGCCCTGAAGCTCCTTGATCAGCTCGATCCGGGCCAGGTGCTCGTCGCCGTAGTAGCCGGTGCGCCCCCTGACCTCCGGCGGCGGCACCAGCCCGCGCGACTGGTGGGCGCGGATGTTCCGCACCGTCATCCCGCTGCGGCGCGCCAGCTCGTCGATCGTCATCGACGCCTCCGCGCCAGCGGCACCGTCCCCCCGAGCCTTCTCGTCCGTGAGTTCCATCACACGACCATCGTACATCCACCCGATGTTCCATCAAATGATGTTACATTGACCCGTGCATGGGTTATTGGGAAGCGAAGCCATGAACGCGATCACCTCCATCCCCGGCCTCAACGCCCTGCTCGCCACGGGGGAGCCCGCCGGCGGCGCCGCCCTCGACCAGGTGGCGATCGCCACCGGGGGCGCCCTGGTGCTGAGCGCCGCGATCGCCTGGCTCGGGATGGGGCATCGCAGCGGCAAGGTCCCCTACCTCGGCCGGGCCGCCGACTTCACCGAGCGCGCCTCCGGCCTCCCCGGCTGGGCGGCCCTCCCCTCGGCGGTGGCGGCGGCATCGCTCCTGGTCGCGCTGCTCGGCATGTATTGGGACATCTCGCTCCACATCGACGCCGGTCGCGACGCGGGCCCGCTCGCCAACCCCGCCCACTACCTGATCCTCGCCGGCCTGTTCGGCGTCTTCACCGCCGGCTACCTCGCCATCTGCCTGCCGAAGGAGCGCCCCGGCCCGGCCGCCGTCCGCATCGCGGGCGACTGGTACGCGCCCGTCGGCGGGCTCCTGATCGCCGCCTGCGGCGCCTTCGCCCTGATCGGCTTCCCGCTCGACGACGTCTGGCACCGGCTGTTCGGCCAGGACGTGACCCTCTGGGGGCCAACCCACCTGATGCTGATCGGCGGCGCCGGCATGACCCTCGTCGGCCAAGCGGTGCTGCTGGTCGAGGGGATGCGTGCGCGCGCCTCGCGGGGGTCCGCCGCCGAGCCCCACCCGCCGAGCCGGCCATGATCGTCCGCCTGCGCCGCATCGGCCTGATGGGCGGCCTGCTGATCGGGCTGTCGACCTTCCAGGCGGAGTTCGACTTCGGCGTGCCCCAGTTCCGCTTCGTGCTCGAGCCCGTGCTGCTCGCCGTCGCCGCCTCCGTGGCGCTGGTCTGCGCCCGCGTCTGGATCGGGCGCGGAGGCGCCCTCGGCGCCGCCGCCTTCTTCATCGTGATCCGCGGCGCGATCAGCCTGATCGTCGGCGACGTGTTCGGGCAGACCGCCCCTCACCTGCCGCTCTACCTCGCCGAGGCGGCCTGCGTCGAGCTCGCTGGCCTGGCGCTCGCCCGCCGGCCCCTGGCCCTCGGAGCGGCCTCGGGCCTTGGGATCGGCACGGTCGGCTTCGCCGCGGAATGGGGCTGGTCGGTGATCGCGATGCCGTTCCCCTGGACCTCGGACCTCCTTCCCGAGGCCCTGATCGGAGCGATCGTCGCCGCGATCGCCGGCGGCCTGCTCGGCGCGCTGCTGGGCTGCGCGCTTTGCGGCCGCCTGCCGCGCCCCACGGTGGCACGAGCCGTCCCCGTCGTGGCGCTGCTCGCGATCGCGGGCGCCTTCGCCAACGGGCTGTGGACCACGGTTCCCGAAAACGTCCGGGCCCAGGTGACGCTCCACGACCTACGACCGGGCCCGGAACGCGAAGTCGGCGCCGCGGTCCGCATCGATCCTCCTCAAGCCGCGGAGGATCACGCCTGGCTCAACGTCACCGCGTGGCAGGGCGGCGGCCTGGTCGTCAACCGCCTCGCCTCCCAGGGCGACGGCCTCTACCGCACCACGAAGCCGATCCCGGTCCACGGCGACTGGAAGGCATCGATCCGGCTTCAGCGCGGCCGCGAGGTCCTCGGCCTCCCCGTCTACATGCCCCGGGACTCGGCCATCCCGGCGCCGAAGGTGCCGGCGAAGCAATCCTTCACGCGCGCCTTCGTCAGCGACCACCAGCTTCTGCAGCGCGAGCGGAAGCAGGACGTACCCGCCTGGCTGACCACCGTGGCGCCCCTCGGCGTGCTCGTCCTCGCGCTCGGCTTCCTGACGACTCTGGCCTGGGGCCTCGGCCGCGTCGCCCAGCGCACCGTCACGGAGCCACCTTCCCGGCCCCGGCGAGAGCCGCGGTTGCGCCCGACTTCGATCCCCACTGGAGCGCGGCCGTGACCGAGCGGCGCCAGTGCATCATCGGCGCCGGGTACGCCGGCAACGGGGTCGCGAAGGCGCTCACCGATGCGGGCATTCCCTACGACCACCTCGAGAAAACCGACCACGTGGGAGGCAACTGGGCCCACGGCGTCTACGACTCCACCCACATCATCAGCTCCCGCGACTCAACCCAATACGCCGACTTTCCGATGCCCGGCGACTACCCCGACTTTCCCTCCCGCCAGCAGGTCCTCGCCTACCTGAACGCCTACGTCGACCAGTTCGGCCTTCGCGAGCGCATCGAGTTTGGCTCCGAGGTTGTTCGCCTGACCCCCCTCGACGGGCGCGGTCTTTCGGGCTGGCGGGTTGAGCTCGGCTCGGGCGAGGTCCGCCACTACGCCGGCGTCGTCGTCGCCAACGGCCACCACTGGGCAAAGCGCTACCCCGACTATCCGGGCGAGTTCACCGGCAGGCAGCTCCACTCGAAGGACTACAGGCGGCCCTCGGACCTGGAAGGCCAGCGGGTGCTCGTCGTCGGCGCCGGGAACTCCGCCTGCGACGTGGCGGTCGAAACGGCGCACACCCGCGGGCCGTGCGACATCTCGATGCGCCGCGGCAACTGGTTCTTCCCGAAGACGATGCTCGGCATTCCGACCGCGGAATGGGACAAGCCCTGGCTGCCCGTCTGGGCGCAGCGACGGATCGTCGCGCTGATGATCCGCGTCCGGTTCGGCTCCTGGTCGCGTTATGGCCTGCCGGACCCGGACTACCGCCCCTTCGACAAGCACCCGATCGTCAACGAGGAGATGCTCTATTTCCTGCGGCACGGCGTCGTACGCGCACGGCCCGGGATCGAGCGTCTCGACCGGCGCACCGTCCACTTCGTCGACGGCACCGCGCGCAGCTACGACACGATCGTCTGGGGGACCGGCTTCGAGATCAGCTTCCCATTCCTCGACCACGACCTGTTCAGCTGGGAGGACGGCGTGCCGGTCCGGGTCGCAAGCCTGCTCGCGCCTGGCGTCGCCAACCTCTACGTCTTCGGGCTGCTTCAGCCTCGGGGTGGCGCCGGGCCGCTGATCTCCCGCGGCGCCGAGGCGCTGACGAAGATGATCCGTGCCCAGGAGCGCCTCGGCCATCCGCTCGCCGAAGACCTCGCGCGCCTGCGTCGCCCCAGCTCCCGGATGCTCGTCGGAGTCGGCCAGACGATGCGCGAGATCAAGCTCGGCAGCGCGGTCTTGAAGCTGATCTCGCTCCGGGCGCGTCTCACCGGGAAGGCGCTGCCCGAGCCGCCCGCCGTCCCCCCGGTGAAGCCTTCGGAGAACTCGGTCAAGACGACCGAGCGCGACGTCAGGATCGCCGCATGATGGACGGTGCCTTCGGCGGCCGGGGTCCGGGCTCGTGATCGGGAGGCTCGTGCCAAGCTCGCGACCGTCGCTGCCGGTTGGCTGGCCGCTGTCGCTGCTCGCCGACATCCGGGCGATCGCCGACTCAACCCGGGTCCTGCCGGACGTCTCCGAGCGGCTCGCCGCGATCGAGCGCCGCGTCGAGTCGCTCGACGGCGAGGTGGCCGCAATGCACCAGGCAGTCGAGTCGATCGGTGTCGACGTGATCGACCTGCGCGACGCGATTCACCCGATCCAGCGAACTGCCGGGCGCCTCGGCCGGATCAGCGTCCGCATCCCGCGCACGGCGCGTCCTCGTTGACGATGGGTCACGAGACGCCCACGAGCGGCGAGATCCCGCTCCAGGAGGTCAGCCTGCACGGCCACCGGGTCGGCTTCCGGATCGCCGGCGAGGGGCCGCTGATCGTCCTCCTCCACGGGATCACCTCGACCTCCGACGTCTGGCTCGAGGCGATGGCAAGGCTTGCCGAGCGCTACACGGTCATTGCACCCGACCTGTTGGGGCACGGGCGCTCGGCGAAGCCCCGCGGCGATTACTCGCTGGGCGCCTACGCCAGCGGTGGCCGGGATCTACTGGGCGTCCTCGGCTTCGAGAGGGGAACGGTGGTGGGCCACTCGCTGGGCGGCGGCATCGCCCTTCAGTTCGCCTACCAGTTCCCGGAGCACTGCGAGCGGCTGGTGCTCGTCTCCAGCGGCGGGCTCGGCAAAGAGGTCCACGCCTTGCTGCGCGCCGCGGCGCTTCCCGGCGCCGAGCTCGTGCTGCCGCTGATCACCCGAGATTGGGCGATACAAGCAGGCTCGGCCGTAGCCGGGTTTGTCGATCGCTTCGGGCTCAAGGCCGGGCCCGACCTGGCCGAGGCCGCGCGCGGCTACGCCTCGCTGGCCGACCGCGGCGCGCGCGAGGCGTTCCTGCACACGCTGCGCGCGGTTATCGATCTCGAGGGCCAGCGGGTGAGCGCGACCGACCGCCTGTATCTGGCGGAGCGGCTGCCCACCCTGCTGATCTGGGGCACCGACGATCCGATCATCCCGATTGAGCACGGCCGCGCTGCACGGGAGCGAATCCCCGAAAGCCGGCTGGTCGAGATGCCAGGCGCCGGGCACTGGCCCCAGCTCGACGATCCGGACCGCTTCGTCGCCGAGCTCACGGAGTTCGTCGAGACGACCGAGCCCTACGAGTTCGAGCTCGAGCACATGCGGAAGATGCTGCAGGCCGGTCCCCGGTAGGGCTACGCCAGCTCCCGAAGCCCCTGGGCCTCAGGCAGCTGCTTGAGCTTCTTCAGCGTGCTGTTCTCGATCTGGCGGACCCGCTCGCGGGTGACGCCGAAGGCGCGACCGACCTCCTCGAGCGTCAACGGCTCGTGCCCGCGTAGCCCGTAGCGCAGCTCGATCACCTGGCGCTCGCGCTGCGGCAGGGCATCGAGCGCCCGCTGAACGTCCGCGCGCTGGAGGTTCTCGGTCGCGGTCTCGAATGGCTCCTCGGTGGCTTCGTCGGCGACGAAGTCGCCCAGCTCGGAATCCTCCTCGTCCCCGACCGGCTTCTCCAGTGACACCGGCATCTGGGCGACCCGCAGGATGTCCCTGACCTCGCGCACCGTGACCTTCAGCTCCGTCGCGATCTCGACCGGCTCGGGCTCGCGGCCGAGGCGCTGGACGAGCTGGCGCTCCACGTGGACGACCCGGTTCAGCTTCTCGACCATGTGAACGGGAATGCGGATGGTGCGCGCCTTGTCGGCAATCGCCCTGGTCACCGCCTGGCGGATCCACCAGGTGGCGTAGGTGGAGAACTTGTAGCCGCGGCGGTAGTCGAACTTTTCGACCGCGCGAATCAGCCCCAGCGACCCCTCCTGGATCAGGTCGAGGAAGCCGAGGCCACGGCCCAGGTACCCCTTCGCGATCGAGACGACCAAGCGCAGGTTGGCCTCCACCATGTGGCGCTTGGCGCCGATGTCGCCCTTCTCGATCCGCCTCGCCAGCTCGATCTCCAGATCCGCGGTGAGCAGCTCGACGCGTCCGATCGAGCGCAGGTAAAGCCGCAGCGAGTCGAGGCTGGGCTCGACCGTCAGGTCCAGCTCGGGCTTCTTGGCCTGGCCGGGCTGAGCCGCCTCCTTGGCCTCCTTGTAGGCGGTGAGGCCGTCCTGCGCGATCACGTCGACGCCGTGCTCGATCAGATGGCCGTGAAGGTGCCGGACCTGCTCCTTGGTCACCTCGACCTCCTCGAGCGTGGAGGCGATCTGCTCGAAGGTCAGGTAGCCGCGCTCGCGCCCCTCCCCGATCAGCGAGCGAAGCTCGTCGGAGTCCTGAAACCGGGGATCGCCCTCGAGCCCGGCGGCCGCCACCCCCGTCTCTTGCCCCGTGGCGCCGGCGCCAGGAGCGCCGGTAAGCAGAACCTTCCCCTTGTCAGACACTCCCGCCCCGTCCTTTCATTGCGTTCGGGGTCCGGGCGGCGCGAAGTATATGGGCCTGGCGTCCCCCGCGAGCCGCGGCCGTGCGCCCGCTAACCTGGCCTGAACGCACCAGCTTCCCCAGCGGTTCCCACACTCAGATGAGCGAGACGAGCGAGGTTCTCCCCGGCGTAGCCACGAGCGTCGACGTCCAGGCGTCGCGACCCGCGACCGAGGTCAGCCTCACCCGGGTTGGCGTACGGGGGGTCGAGAAGGTGATCCAGGTGAACGGTGGCCGGATCGACGGCGCGGCGCCGGCCACGGCTGGCGAGGCCGAGCGCGCTGGCAACCACTTCTTCGCCGAGCTCGAGTGCTTCGTGGACCTCAACCCCCGCCAGTCGGGCGTCCACATGTCGCGCTTCGAAGAGGTCGTCAATGCGGCCATCGACGAGGTGGTGCTCGGCGAGACCCTGCGCGCGGAGGAGCTCGCCGCCCAGATCGCCGCTCGCGTTCGCGAGCAGCAGGAGGGCCTGCGCGCCGAGGTGTCGATCACCGCTCGCTATCCGGAGACGGTCGCGACCCCGGTCTCGCGCCTGCCCACTCAGGAGATCTACACCCTGTGCGGAACCGCCGTGGTCTCCGAGCGCGGCACCCGCACCCTCACCGGCGTCGAGGCCCAGGGGATGACGGCCTGCCCCTGCGCCCAGGAGCTGGTCAGTGGGCGCTCGCGGGAGCGGCTGGCCGCGGAGGGATTCACCGACGACGAGATCGATCGCGTGCTCAAGGCCGTCCCGG
This sequence comes from uncultured Actinomycetes bacterium, assembly GCA_963745365.1. Lineage (GTDB taxonomy): Bacteria > Actinomycetota > Thermoleophilia > Solirubrobacterales > 70-9 > AC-56. The sequence goes on along the minus strand of CAVUXC010000011.1, from coordinate 42,813 downwards.
TCGCCACCCACAACCAGCGCGGCATCGGATCCCTGCACCTCGGCCGTCCGGAGGGGGTGGAGCTGGACGTCGACGCCCGCGACCTCCTGCACATAGTCGAGCAGTCGATGAGCTCCGAGATCTACGAGCTGATGAAGCGCTCCGACGAGGTCGCGGTGGTCGAGAAGGCCCACCTCAACCCCCGCTTCGTCGAGGACTGCGTGCGGGAGATGGTGCGCCGGGTCGCCGAGGCCTATCCACGCCTTCGCGACGGTGGGTTCGTGCTCGCCCGCCAGGAGAACCTGGAGACGATCCACCGCCACTCGGTGTTCGCCGAGCGCTCCGGCCTGCTGGCCGAGATCCTCGCCGAGGTCCAGAGCGGCGAGCACTCGCCGCATCACATGACCGAGCGCGAGTGGCTCGAGGCGCCCTGCTCGGACTGACGTCTCCCCTACGCGCGCTCCGGCGGCGCCGGGGCGCGGGCGCGACTGCCGCGCTCCTCAGCGATCCGCCGGCGAAGGCCGAAGAAGTAGTCCGCGCCGCTGATCACCGTGGCGGCGACGGCACCGTAGACGAGCACGTCGACGGCCAGGGGAGCGGGATTCCAGATGATCAGCGCGAACACGGCGGCGATCTGGAGCGCCGTCTTCAGCTTGCCAAGCCAGCTCGCCGCGATCACCACTCCCTGCTCGGCGGCGACCGCGCGCAGGCCGGTGACCGCCAGCTCCCGGGCGATGATCACCATCGCCACCCAGGCCGCGAGCCGGCCGAGCGAGACCAGCGAGACAAGCGCAGCGATGATCAGCACCTTGTCGGCGAGCGGGTCCATCAGCTTCCCGAACGTGGTCACGTCCCGGCGACGGCGGGCGATGTAGCCGTCGAGCCCGTCCGTGAGCGCGGCCAGCGCGAAAACCCCGGCGGCCAGCGCGTCACCGTTGGGCGTCTCACCGAGCAGGGCGACCACGATCACCGGCACTGCGAGGATGCGCAGCAGGGTGAGCACGTTGGGCAGGTTGAGCGGGACCACCAACCTGGAGCGTAGATACTCGCGCAGCGTGCGTGTGGACTATCTGCTGCCGGGGGGCCCCTAGCGCTTGACGGAGACGATCTTCGGTCCGCCGCCGCCCAGCAAGGTCACGAAGCCTCGCCTGGCGGAGAGCGAGGTCGACCAAAGCTGGCGACGGCTGCCGACCGAATAGATCTTGTGGCTGCGCTTGCGGCCGATCCGCTTCAGCATCAGGCTCTGGCGAAGCTTGGGCGCCCTGGTTGCCTGCGGGCCCTGCCGAGCGCGTTTGACCCGGACGTAGAGGAGGCGCTTTCCGAGCACGGATGGGTTCGAGAGCGCCGCGGTGCGGGAGCGAACCACCGTGCCGCGCTTGCCGGAGGGCAGCTTGCGCCGCTTGATCGAGTTCGCGCGTCGCCTCGAGACCGCGTAGAACACGCGACCCCCGTCCACGCTCGGATGGCCGATCTGAGCCGGCCTGGAGACGGCGGCGATCCGCTTCGGCTCGCCGGGATTCGCAGGATTCCTGATCCGCCGCCCCTTCAACAGGTAGCGTCCGTCCTCGACCCTCAGGTAGGCCAGCCACCCCTCCGAGATCGCCACCGCCTGGGCCCCGGGGGCGCCGACGGAGCCCACCTGGTTCCCCGTGTAGCGATTCAGGATCCTGATCCGATCCCCGCCGGAGATCACGGCTGCGAAGCGCCCGCCGATCGCCGGGTCTCGGCCGGGAAGGGCCGAGGTTTGGCCGTCCGTTCGCAGCACCCCGCTTCGATCCCACCGCTGGAAGGCCAGCGACTTGCCGGCGGCGGAGGGGTCGGCTCCATTGGGAGCGACCGTGCGGGCCGCGGTGGCGCCGGCGGTCGTGGTCAACGCCACGGCGACCAGGCCGAGGGTGACCGCGTCGCCGAGCCGGAAGATCCGGTACAGGGCGGGCCGCTCGGCCATCAGCTCCACGCATCTGATCCCGAGCGAGCTGTCCACCACGGGAGCCACCAGGACGACCGGGATCGCGCGCCCGATCCCGAACGCCGCGCCGATCACGAGGCCCGCATGAGGGTCGCCCAGCGCGAAGCAGATCCCGGCCAGCGCCCAGACGCCGAAGCTGAGCACGAAGGTGGTGAACCCAAGCCCCAGCAGGACGCCGTACAGCGCGGCTGCCAGCGGCATCGGCATCGTCCATCGCCAGCCCTCCGGGAGCTGGCGCCGGATCTGCGGCACGATTCGCGTGCCGCGCGCCTCGGCCACGGCCGCGGCGACGGCGATCGTCGCGGCCACGGCGTATGCCGCCCGCCCGCCGACGCCGTGAACGACCTCCCCCAGCCCGGACAGCAACCCGAAGGTGGCGATGCCGCCCAGCACCGCGCCCGGGGCGAAGGTGGCGCAGGACGCGATCGTGGTCCGGCGCCTGGCGCCGTCTCCCGAGAGCCCGATCGTCTCCACCATTGAGAACCCGCAGGGCGACCAAGCGCCCGTCAGGCCGATCAACAGGGCGGCGCCCGCGAGGCTGAGCTCGAGGCCGCTCAGCATGGGACGTTGGTCTGGTAGTAGGTGACGCAGAAGACCTTGCGGTTGCCGTAGCAGTACCCGTGAAGCGCGGCGTCGCCGTTGATCCGCTGGTCGTGGTGGGAGCAGCAGTCCCAGAGCTTTCGGACCCTTCCCCCGCAGCAGCGGTACCAGGCCCCCTGGAGGTGCGCCTCGATGCCATGGATCTTGGCTGTCTCCTGGCAGACCTTGGTGCGGGGCGCCGACGGCAGCGGCAGCCCATCCGGATCGCGCTTGACGTCGCCGTCCTCTTGGATCGGCAAGCCCTTCCTGTTGACGAGCCGGCCGATGTTGTCGATTGGCCGGCCGTCGCTGGGGCGGATCGGATAGCCGCGGGCATCGAGCCGGGGAAGCCCAAGCGGGTGGATGCAGGAGCCGGTGGTGTAGGTGTGGCCGCAGAAGTGAAAGGCGTCGGCCTCCCCCGGCTTCACGGCCTTAGCGACCACGCCCCCCGCCGTCGCCGCGAGCAGGCCGGCGCCTACCCGCGCCAGGAAGCCCCGCCGCGAGCTCTCCCCGGCGAGTGAGTCAAGCGCCTCTCCGATCCGATCCCGCTCGCTCATCTCGCGAACCCCGCTACCGCTCCCGTGCGGCGCTGCTCGGCGGTCGCCAGCACGCTCTCGAGCTGGGCCAGGTTGTTGAAGGTCCCCTTGGCCAGGACGACGCCGTCCGGGTCCAGGGCGATCGCGAACGGGCTGCCGGGGATCCCCAGCTCGCTCCAGGCCTCGGCCTCGGCGACCTCGTCAAAGACCTCCACCGCCACGGCGGGATCGCCCGCCAGCGTCGCGATCGCGGGCTCCAGCCCACGACAGACGCGGCAGCCCTCCGAGGTGAACACGGCGAGCGCCAGCTCGTTCTCGGCCTGTCGCTCGAAGCGGTCGATCAGATCGACCCGGGCGCCGAGCTCGGGGCCCTCCTCCGGGATCTCCAGGGCAGCGGCCGGGCCCAACCGAAGCCGCAGCATCCCGACCTCGCGGGCCAGCGCCAGGACGGCGACCGCCAAGCCGACACTCAAGAGCAACGCGACAGCAAGCCCCAATCCGAGCCACTGGTCGGTGGTCAGGCTGCGCTCGGGCAGCAGCGGCAGGGCGGCGAAGCAGCCGGCGAGGGCCAGGTTGCGCGCCACCGATCGCCAGCCGACCGTCGACCGCGAGCCGAAGCAGGCGCAGGGCGCGCCGGCGCGCCCCCGCAGCAGTGCCCCAAGGAGCGCCGCCGCGAACATGGCCATCAGCGCGGCCGCGAGCAGGGCAGCCTGGTCGCTGCCCGCGGCGATCCCGGCGGCCAGGCCGAGCTCGGTCGCGACCAAGAGCCCCCATGCAACCCAGCGCGTGACCTCACCCTCGATCCCGAAGGTTCCCAGGGACGCACGGCTGGAGCCGGGACTAGCCAGCTTCAGCACCGCTGATCCCGCCAGCACGAGAGCTAGCCCGAAACGGGCGACGAGCCCAAGCACGCCCTCAAGCTAGCAAGGAGCGTCGCGGTAACGCAAAGACGCGGGGTCCGCCGAAAGCTAACCGCCGGGCACCGGCTGCCAGCTGGGATCAACCGCGAAGGCTTCCTCCCAGGGGTTGGGGCAGTTGTGGGTGACCTCGCGGCGCTTGGTGCCCCACAGGGTGATGGTGTAGACGTCGGTGCAGGTTTCGTTTTGGAAGTCCGTCAGCGCGATCCTGCGCCCATTCGGTGAGAAAGCCGGGAAATAATCGGCATCGAGCCGCCGGAGCGGATGCTCGTCTGAGCCGTCGGGCCGCATCACATACACGTCGCCCTCACAGCCGTGCGTCGGGCCGGTGTCGCAGCGCAGGAAGACGATGTGCTTTCCGTTGGGGCTCCAGGTCGGGGTCTGGTCATAGTTGCCGCGCCCCCCGGGATAGGTGAGCCGTCGCAGGTGCGATCCATCCGGGCGGACGGTCCAGATGCCGTCCTCGCGCCCGTTGGGAGATCCGGCAAAGACGATCCTCTTGCCGTCCGGCGAGTATTCCGGATCGGTAGCGTAGTCGCGGGCGATGCGGCGCTTGTCGCGTCCCGTCACGGCGGATCGTGAAGATCGACGCTCTGCCCTGATAGACGATCCGCCGCCCACTCGGCGAGAAGCTCGGTGAGCGGGCCTTGCGGTCGTCGTGAGTGACCTGCCTCTGGTTTTCCCCGCTCGCGTTCATCGTGAACACCTGGTCGCTGCGGCTTTCAGGGGTATAGCGGGTGTAGGCGAGGCGCCGGCCGTCGGCCGACCAGGAGGGGTCGCGCTCGCTCACCCCGCCGCTGTCAGTCAGCTGCTGGACTCCGGAGCCGTTCGGGAAGACGGTGAAGATGTCGCTGTAGGTCGCCATGGGGGAGCGGCCGGCGTAGGCGATCCGCCCGTTGTCACCCGGAAAGGCCGCGAGGGCGGCCGATGGCAGCAGGCAGGAGAGAAGCACGAGGGCGGCCGCGCCCTGCGTGACCGGTACCGCGCCGCGCCTTCGGGTGCTACGAGCCCTCATGCACACAAGAATCATACGCCCCAGCCCGCCTCCTGACCGGCTAACCGATCTGAATCATGCGCTCGATCGGCACCCGGGCGCGCTGGGCGATCCGGGGCGGGACCTTGACCTCGACCTTCAGGTCGCGGAGCGAGTCGCGGAGCTTCGGCAGGGTGATCATCTTCATGTACTTGCAGAAGGCCATCCGGTTGGCCTCGACCAGCCGCGCCCGCGGCGCCGCCTGCTGAAGCGGGTACAGCATGCCCGTCTCGGTGGCGACGATGAACTCGCCCTCGGGGTGCTCGGTGACGTGGCGGAGCATTCCCGAGGTGGAGAGCATGTGAACGCCCTCGGCATCGACGTCGCCGGAGGCGACGAACTCCATCGCCTGGGTCGAGCAGCCGCACTCGGGATGGATCAGGAACTCGGCGCCGGGATGCTCGGCCCGGGTGCGGTCGATGTCCTCGGGGCGGATCCCGGCGTGCACGTGGCACTCGCCGTCCCAGACGTGAAAGCGCGCGTAGCGCTCGGGGTCGTCGGTGAGCCCCGTCTCGCGGGCGACGAACGAGCCCAGCCACATGTCGGGGCCGAAGAGGATCTCCGTCTCGGGCCCGTGCTCGCGCCAGATGTGCTCGACCACCTGGACGGCGTTCGACGACGTGCAGCAGTAGTCGGTCTCGGCCTTCACCTCGGCCGACGTGTTGACGTACATCACCACCACCGCCCCCGGATGCTCCGCCTTCCAGTCGCGGAGCTGGGGGGCGGTGATCGACTCCGCGAGCGAGCAGCCCGCGTCCGGGTCGGGGATCAGCACGGTCTTCTCGGGGGAGAGAATCGAGGCCGTCTCGGCCATGAAGTGGACGCCGCAGAAGGCGATCACGTCGGCGCCGGTGGCGGCCGCCTCGCGCGAGAGCCCGAGCGAGTCGCCCATCCGGTCGGCCACGTCCTGGACCTCGGGCCGCTGGTAGTTGTGGGCGAGGATGACCGCGTTTCGCTCCGCGGCCAGCGCCCTGACCTCGTCCGAGAGCCGTTCCACCTCGGCCGGCGACAGATCGCCGAGCGGGTTGGGCTGGACTACCTGGAGATCCTGCATCGCGGTGCTCCAATCGCCCCGGCGCCCCGGAGCTTTCGTCGTATGTTCGCCGGCTCGGCTGACCTCGCGGCCAGCCTCGAACCAGGCGAATGAACTGGTCACAAGTCTAGCTGGCGCCCGGCCCTAGGCTTAGGGAGATGCCCGAGCTTGCCCGAGGTCGAGATCACGGCGCGCCGGCTGAGCGCTGGCCTGACGGGGACGGCGGTGGAGTCGGCGCTGGCGCCGGGGATGGTGGCGCTGAAGAGCGTCGAGCCGCCGCTTGAGCGTGCTCGCGGGCCGGCGGATCGGCGCCGTGCGGCGGATCGGGAAGATGCCGGTGGTCGACTTCGAGCCGCCCGAGCACGCCCCGGCGGCTGACGACGGCGCCGGCGCCGTGGAGCCGCTCTCGCTTCTCGTCCACTTGATGTCGGCGGGCCGCCTGCAGCTGTTCGACAAGCGTGCCTCGCTGCGCGATCGCACGGCACGGGTGTTGATCCGGCTCGCCGACGGACGCGAGCTTCGGTTGCGCGAGTTCGGCACCAAGCAGCGCGCCTGGGCGAAGCTCCTGCGGGCGGGCGACGTCGGCGGCGAGGAAATGGTCGCGACGCTCGGGCCCGAGGCCTGGCCGGCGCCGCCGCTTGAGGAGCTCGCGAGGCGGATAGACGAATCCCGCCACCTGCACCGGATGCTCCGCGACCAGCGGGTGATCGCCGGCATCGGCCGCTCCTGGGTGGACGAGATCCTCTGGGAGGCGGGCCTGTCGCCCTTTAAGCAGGGATCGGAGCTCGAGGGCGAGGAGGTGGAGCGCCTGCACGCCGCCCTCCACGTGCTCGGCGACGCGATCGACCACTACGAGCAGGTGATCTCGGAGCAGGTGCCCGACAAGCTGCCGATGCCGCTCCAGGTCCACCGGCGCCAGGGCGAGCCCTGCCCGCGCTGCGGCGCCACCCTGGCCGCGGTCCACTTCGCGGAGCACGTCACCACCTACTGCCCCGAGGAGCAAACCGGCGGCCGGGTGCTCAAGGACCGCCGTCTGTCGCGGCTGTTGAAGTAGAGGGCGCTCCTATCCGGCTGATCCGTCCGCGTGACGCTCGATGCCCGCCGCCGCCAGGCCGTCGGCGCGGTCGGTGAAGATCTCGACCCTCGAGACGCGCCCCTCGCGGAATCGGATCAGGTGCGCCACCTCGATCGTCACCGCGGCGCCGCTGCCGCGCCCGCGGGCGCGGGTTCGCACCATCACCAGGTACTCGCCGGGGCGCGAAGCGTCGACGATCTCCTCGGGCTCGGGCAAGAACTCCTCGAAATCCTCGAAGTAGGCGTTGATTCCGCGCTGCACCTCCTCGGGCCCGCGAAGCGGGCCGGGCTCGAGCGTGTACGAGGGGGGAATCCACTCGATGTCGGGCGTGGCGAGGGCCAGCAGACCCTCGAAATCTCCCTGCGCCCAGAGCGCGTAGGCGCGCTGGATCGTGGCCACCTCCTGGTCGCGGCTCACCGTCGCCTCACCTGCGTGAGCAATGCGCGGCCGACCGTCAGCGGGTGGTTGATCACCGTCGCCAGCCTGCCCCCGAGCGTGAGTGGGTCGCGGGCGATGCCGAGCTGGCGCAGCACCGTGTTGGAGTCGAAGTAGACGCGCTCGCAGACCAGCCGGTCCTCCTCGAACACGAACATGGCGCAGAAGCGCATCTCGAACTTCCGTCCGGTCGGGGGGAGGCCGCGGAAGGGGCCATCGTGGGTCCCGTACAGGTTGGCCTCGACGATCACCGCATCGTCGGCGTGGTGGAGGGCGATCAGCTCGTTGCGCTGGTCGGGGAACGCGGTGCGTGTCTCCTCGAAGTAGCGCGCCACCTCCTCCGGCCCGTCGTAGACGTCGCCGGTGCCGATCAGCTCGTAGCGCGGGTGGTCGAAGGTCGCGAGCGTGGCGTCGAACTCGTACCGGTTCTCGGTCTCCATGTGCTCGATGACGAGCTGCTCGCGCTGGCGACGAAGCTCCGGCGGTAAGGGCCATCGGCTGACTCTATCCGGCCTCGGCCGGCTTGCGGAACGGACGACCGGCCCGTCGCGGGGTGGGCTTGACCAGCACCGCCGAGCGTTCGCTCAGCACCCGCCGACCGGCCAGGTCCCGCAGTCGAACCGGCCGGGGCCGTGGCGCCCGGTAACGCCACAGCAGAAAGAACGGAGCTCGCCGCTCCTTCTCGACGAGCTCGAACGGCGCCGGTGGTCGCTTGACCCGATAGTTCGTGCTGAGGACGTCGATTTCGCGCGCTCGAACGCGTCTCTGCCCGAAGCGCGCCGGCCTTCGCGCGTCCAGGTAGTAGGCCAGCGGATCGTCGCCGCTGCGCGGAACCACGAGCACTCGAGGCTCACCCGTCGACGCGAGGGCCTCGCCGGCGCCGCGCCAATCCGGCCGCTGCATCTGCCCGCTGACATCCACCGCCACAAGCACTCCGGCGAACAGCGCGCAGGTGGCCGCGGCGGCCGCCAGACCGACGTTGCCAGCGCCCCGGCTGCCGAACCCGATGGCGAGCACGATCAGAAGCGGAACCACGGCGCCGATCAGGTTGCGGGGATTGACGAAGTCGAGCCCCAGCACGGCCAGCAGCAGCGGAATCGCCAGCGCCCCTCCGCTCACAACCCCCGCGACGATCGCCCCACCCTGCTCCTCGCGCGAAGCCCGAGTCGCGATCAGGGCGATCGCAGCGGCAAGCAGAAGCGTGCCTCCCATGCTGGCCACGAGCTGAACCAGGTCGATCTCAGTGTTGCCGGCAAATGGCGCCGGCTCCTCGCTGGCGACGAGGTTGAGCGCCGTTTCGCCGGCCCGCGAAGCAAGCGGAGTCTCGGTGAAGACATTGCGCCGGTCGCCACTCTCCTGGCTGATCGCGAGCGGTGTGAGCGCCAGGCCAACGGCCACGATCGCCGCGGTGGCGAGAATGGCGCGGCGGCGCGACTGGTCGCCGAGCAGAAGCCAGACCGCTTGGGGGACGATGAGGAAGACGGCGAAGTAGTGCGACGACAGAGCAAGGGCCGAGGCCAGGGCCCACATGGCCAGGGACGAGGGCGAGGAACGCTCCAGGGAACGAGCGAAGTAGACCAGGGCCAGGGCGGCGAACAGAACCATCAGGGCGTAGGAACGCGCCTCCTGCGAGTACCAGATCAGGTACGGGTTGAGTGCGACGAAGGCGGCGGCGAGCAACGCGACCCGACGCGACGAGCCGAGCGTGGCCGCGGCCGCATAAGCGACGGGCACGGTGAGGGTGCCGAAGAGGGCCGAGAGCGAACGCAGGCCGACCTCGCCCGTGCCGAAGAGCTTCGACCAGGCCCAGACGAGGAGGTAGTAGAGCGGCGGGCTCCTCTCGCTGTCGCCGACGATCGAGAGCGTGTCGAAGAGGCTCGGGCGGATCACCCGTGCCGCCGTGACCGCTTCGTCATGGTCGAAGCTCTGAAGATCCAGCGAGGCGAAGCGTACGAGCGCGGCAACCGCCGTAATCCCGATAAGGACGCACGACGGACGGCTCATCCCACCGAAACGATAGAGGCGGGTTCGCCGAATACGTGCCTATCCTGCCCCCCGTGTCACGGGACGCTGTTCCAGCCGAGACGGCGCGCGAGCTGAAGGCGCGGATCGAGGCCGAGCGCCGCGGGGCGCCGTTCCTCGTCTACAGAGACGCCGAGGGACAGCAGCTGATCCGCGAGCTCGACGGGGGCCGCGACCGGCTGACGGTCGGGAGGAGCGAGGCGGCCGACGTCGGCCTCGAATCCGACCCCGAGGTGTCCCGCGTCCACGCCGAGCTCGAGCGGCTCGGCGACGACTGGACGCTTGCCGACGACGGCCTGTCTCGAAACGGGTCGTTCGTGAACGGCGATCGGGTCGTCGGCCGGCGACGGCTGCGCGACGGCGACGCACTGCGCTTCGGCGACACCCTGGTCCTGTTCCGCTCGCCCGCCCAGGCCGGCGGCGAGGAAACCGTCGCGGCGACCGACCGTCCCAACGTCAGTCGCGTCACCGACACGCAGCGGCGCGTGCTGATCGCGCTCTGCCGGCCGTTTCGCGAGGGGAGCGAGTTCGCGAGCCCGGCGACCAACAAGCAGGTCGCCGACGAGGTCTTTCTCAGCATCGACGCGGTGAAGGCGAACCTTCGCGCCCTGTTCGAGACCTTCGAGGTCGGCGACCTGCCCCAAAACCAGAAGCGCGTCCGCCTCGCCGAGCTGGCCCTGCGCAGCGGTGTGATCTCGCCGCGGGACCTGGAGGGTGATCCGAAATCACCCTAGGGTGGGTTGAGCCGCCGCTATTGGCCCGGGATCCTTCTTGCCATGAAGCGCGCACGACCGCGGATCGGAATCTCAGCCCGCGCCCTCCCTGCCCTGGCGGCCTGCGGGATCGCGCTCGCGCTCCCCTCCGCCGCCCGGCCAGGCCCGGGGACCTCGACCGGACCTTCTCCCGCGACGGCAGGGTGACCACGCAGTTCGTCCCTCACGGCGACGAGGGCGCCCACGCGGTCGCGGTGCAGCGGAACGGAAGCATCGTTGCGGTGGGGGTCGCAGGGCGCTCAAACTACGACTCCGCGCTCGCTCGCTACCTCCCCGACGGCTCGCTCGACCCCTCGTTCGGCGATGGCGGGCGGGTTACGGCAGACCTCGGCCCGACCGACTGGCTTTCGGATGTGGCGATCGACGCCCGCGGCCGGATCGCAGTGGTCGGTAGGTCCGAGACCTTGGACGGCGACGCCGCGGAGATCGTGGTGGCCCGGTTCAGGGCGAACGGGGAGCTCGATGGCAGCTTTGCGATTGACGGTGTACGCAAGCTCGATCTCGGGAGTTACGCGGCGGCCAGCGCGCTTGAGCTCGAGCGTGACGGGGGAATCGTCCTCGCAGGAGGGGCCTCCCGGGGTGGAGAGGCGGATTTCGCCGTCGTGAAGCTCACCCCCGAGGGCGAGCGCGACCAAGGGTTCGCCAACCGCGGCGTGAAGGTGATCCGCACCCGCCGCCGCGATGGCGCTTCCAGCCTGGACATCGATCGCTTCGGCCGGATCACGGTGGGCGGGACCGCCACGAGCGGTCACGCCTCGTTCGCGCGTCTGAAGCCCTCGGGACGCCTCGACCGTTCGTTCTCCGGAAATGGCCGCAAGATCCTCAAGAGGCTGCGTGACTACGACGAGGTGTCCGGGATCGCGGTGAGGCCGGGCGGGAGCGTGGTCGTCGCCGGGACGAACTATCGATTCAGAAGGGGCCCCAACGAACTCGACATGTTCTTGGCCCGACTTCGCCCTGATGGGTCCCTGAGCCGCTCGTTCGGGCGCCGCGGTAGGCGGGCCATGGACTTCAGCCCCCTTGACCGGGCCAATGATCTCGTCCTTCAAGCCGACGGCAAGATCATCGTCGCCGGCACGATTGACTACAGGCTCGCGGTTCTCCGGGTCACGCGACGCGGCCGCCTCGACTCCACTTTCTCCGGAAACGGGAGGACCGCTGACCACGTTTCAGCGCCGTCCATTCTCTGCGCTCGGGGTCGCTCTGCAACCCAATGGGAAGATCGTCGCCGCCGGTTACGTGGAGTTCGATGAGTCCGATTGGAGCAAATTCGCCCTCGCCCGCTACAAGAACGACGGGCGGCCGGCCGGGCGATGACGGGTATCCACCTCGAGCGGCGCCGCGAGCGGTGAGCGGCCTCAGGGCCTGATCTTGGTGACCGTCGATGAGTCGAAGTCGGCGGTCCAGACGGCGCCCTCGCCGACCGCGATGTCGGCGGGGTTCTTGCCGACCCGGATCGGCGGTCCGGCCACAGCGGCGGCCTCGGGATCGATGCGCGTCACGGTGCCGTCGGCGCCGTTGGCGACCCAGACGTAGCCGAAGCCGGTCTTGACTCCCCGCGGGTGGGAGCCGACCCTCGATCGGGTCGCCCTCCACGCTGAGGGCGTCGGGGTCGATCCGCGTCAGCGTGGCGTTGAAGTTGTCGATCACCCAGACAGAGCCGAAGCCGACCGCCAGGTCGTTGGGCCGCTGGCCGAGCTCGATCGGCCCGTCGACCGTGATCGCCTCCTGGGGATCGATCTTCGACACGGACCTGCCGTCGATGTTGGCGACCCACACCGCGCCCTCCCCGGTAGCGACCGACCGGGGGCCGGCGCCCACCTGAACGTCCTCGTCCTCCCGGTTGGTCTTGGGATCCACCCGCGAGACGGTGTGCTCGCCCCCGTTCGTGACCCAGACCCACCGGTCGTCGACGGCGACGTCGGTCGGCTGATCTCCGACGGCGATGCTGATCGGCGTCGGGCGCTCGCCGGGGTCGAGCCGCATGACCGTGTCGGCGTTTTGATTGGCGACCCAGATCGAGCCGAAGCCGACCGCGACCGAGTTCGGCTGGCCGCGGACCGGGATCGGATTGCCCGCCGGCCGGTCCTTGGCGGGGTCGATGGCCTCGACGACCTCCGCACGCGTGCTCGCCACCCAGACGTCATCCCCACCGACGGTGATTGCGAAGGGGCCGTCCGCGACCTCGATCGTCGCGGCCAGCGTCGGCTGCGGGCTGGCTGGCGCCCCCCCGTCCGAGCCGCCCCCGCCCGAGAGCAGCAGGACCCCGGCGACCGCGGCCGCAGCGAGCCGCCGCCAGCGCCCCGATCGCGATCGGAAGGCGGCGGCGGCCGGCGCGGCGCAGGCTGCGGGTCGGCGCCTCATCGGCGCCGGGTGGCCGTGGCACGGTCGCTGGCGCCGGCGCCAGATCCGGCGCGGGCTCTCCGAGTGCAGCCGCTGCCGCCGCGGCCAGCTCCCCGGCCGAGCCGTAGCGGTCCTCGGGACGCTTCGCCATCGCCTTCGCGACCACGTCGTCGATTGCCGGCGGCAGGCCGGGCACGGCCTCGGAAGGCCGGGGCGGCTGGGCGTTGGCGTGCGCGAACAGCTTCGCGAGCTCGTTGTCGCGCGGGAAGGGCGGCCGTGCGGTGAGCACGAAATTGAGGATGCCGCCGAGCGCGTAGACGTCGGTGCGGGGGTCGAGCGGCTCGCCCTCGATCTGCTCGGGCGCCACGTAGTCGACGCTGCCGAAGAACTCCCCGGTTGTCGTCAGGCTCTCCGCGCTTCCCGCGAGCCGGCTGATCCCGAAGTCGGTCAAGAAGACGTGCTCTGTATCGCCCTCCCGCTCGATCAGGACGTTGGCGGGCTTGACGTCGCGATGGACCAAGCCCCTGGCGTGTGCCGCATCGAGGCCTGCGGCGATGCCCGTCAGCACCCGGACGGCGCGAGCGGGATCGAGTGGGCCGGACTCCTCCACCAGGCTGCGCAGGTCGACCCCATCGACGAGCCGCATCGTCAGGTAGAGCTGTCCCCTCTCCTCGCCCGCGTGGTGGACGGTGATCACGTTCGGGTGCTCGACCTGAGCCGCGAGCCTGGACTCGCGCTTGAAGCGCTCGCGAAAGCGCTGGTCAGCCGACAGGGTCGGAGCGACCACCTTCAACGCGCGCTCGAGCTCCAGCGCCAGATGCCGTGCCCGGTAGACCACGCCCATCCCCCCGTGACCGATCACCTCCTCGATCCGGTGGCCGGCGAAGGTGGCGCCGGGCGTGAGCGCGTCGCTGCCCTCCGCCCCGGGCCCGGTTGCCGTGGCGTCCGTCATCGGGGTGGCTCGCTCGAGCTCGTCGCCTGGTCAGCCGGCTCGAGCGCCATGCTCAGGTCCAGCGCCGGGGCCGAGTGGGTGAGGGCGCCGACCGAGATGAAGTCGACCCCGGTCGCGGCGACCTCGGCGACGTTGTCGAGATCGACCCCGCCGGAGGCCTCGAGCGTCGCCGCGGGGCCGTCTGCCCCTCCGGCCGCGTCGCGAACCGCGACCGCCGCCCGCAGCTCCTCCGGGGTCATGTTGTCCAGCAGCAGGCGCTCGGCGCCGGCGCCGAGCGCCTGCTCGACCTCTTCGGCGTTTTGGCACTCGACCTCGAGCTCGCGCTCCGGCTCGGCCTGCCGGGCGCGGCGCACCGCCTCGGCCAGGCCGCCGGAAAGGGCGATGTGGTTCTCCTTGATCAGGACCGCGTCGTACAGGCCCAGGCGGTGGTTGCGCCCACCGCCGGCGACCACCGCGGCCTTCTCGAGCAACCGAAGCCCGGGGGTCGTCTTGCGCGTGTCGAGGACGATCGCCCCGCTCCCGCGAACGGCGTCCACGAACCTTGCCGTCAGGGTCGCCACCCCCGACAGGTGGCACAGCAGGTTGAGCGCCGTGCGCTCGGCGGCCAGCAGCGCCCGCGCCGGGCCCCTGGCCAGCGCGACGTCCGCGGGCACCGAGTCGCGCCACTCGCCTTCCGGCTGGAGCACGTCGAATCCCCCCGCCCCGGCCTGGGCGAAGGCCTCGGCGGCGGCGTCGAGGCCGAAGACGACGCCGGGCTGCTTCTGCACGATGCGCGCCGTGGCATCCGCGTCCGCCGGCACCACCGCCTCGGAGGTGATGTCGCCGGCCCCCAGGTCCTCTGCCAGCGCGCGGGCGACCAAATCTTGCAGCTCCCTGCGATCTGCCATCAGCCTTACTCGGCCGCGAACACGGCCATCGTCGCCGTGAAGCCGTGGAGGAAGTTGCGCCCGCCGACGGGGCCGATCTCGCCTGCGCAGAAGAACCCACCGGCCGGGATGCCCAGGGCGGCCTCAACCGCCGCCGCGTCGTGGTCGGGGACCTCGAACATGTGCGAGCCGCGCCCATTGCAGGTGAACAGCAGGGCGCCAGCGGCCTCGGCGGAGCCGAGAGCCTCGGCCTGCGCGCCGAGCGCGGCGCGCAGGTCCTCGTCGGCCGAGGCGCCGTCGCGGATGTGCATGCGAACCGTCTGCCCGACCCGAATCCGCTCGCCGAGCGCGATCGTTCCCGCCTCGCCATCGGCGGCGATGATCGGACGCACCAGGAAGTCGCCGCGCTCGTACTCCGGCTTGTTCTCGTCGATCACGATGCCGAGCATCAGGCCGGAGGCGGCGAGCTGCTGCTCGCGCTCGTCGAGGCCGCCGAGCGCCTCCCGGAGCCGCTCGATCGCCGGCCGCGATGCCAGCTCCTCGATCACGTTGTCGTGCGCGGCGGTGATCGTCATCTCGGGACCGACGGGCGCGGCTCCCTGAGAGACGCACGGCAGAATCGACACGCCGGACAGCGAGCAGGCCACGGCGCCGCCGTTGAGAACCTCGCCGTTCCGAAACAGCGAGGCGGAGCCGACCGCCGAGGCGCTCGCGAGGCCGCCGAGCACCGGCAGGCTCGGCCGCAGCGCGTGGAGCCGATCCAGCAGGGCCTCGGTCGCGAAGCTGTAGGGGTCGGCGAGCACCACCATGCAATCGCCGCGGCGGCGGGCTCCCTGCGCGCCGCGGGTCGCTCTGGCTCAGCGACTCGAGACCCAGGACCCGAAAGCCCTCGTCGTCGCGCTCGACCTCGAAGTGATGGGTGGAGATCCCGGCGCCCGGCATCGACGCCGCCCAGACGACGGCGGCCGGCCCCTCCTCGATCTCACGGCCCGCGCCGACCACGCCGCCGGCCCCACAGCCGATCAGATGGCGCGGCCCGAGGTGCTCGTGAACGGTGGACAGGATCCACTTCCCGTGGCCCAGATGCGGGGCGCCGGCGAACAGCAGGCAGAGATCACAGGGAGCATCCAGCTTGCTGGCCGCATCCCGGGACGCCTCCGAGAACGCCTCGACCGCGTCGAAGCTCTCGGAGAGGCCCACGGCGATCCTCACAGCCACGCATGAAACGTAGCGCCGCCCGAACGCGGGCGTCTCTCAGTTGCTCGGTTCGGAGTCGGGGCCGGCGCTCGCCAGCAGGTACTCGCGCACGAACCCGTCCAGGTCGCCGTCGAGCACGCGCTGGGCGTCGCCCACCTCGTGTCCGGTTCGGTGGTCCTTCACCCGCTGGGAGGGATGCAGCACGTAGCTGCGGATCTGCGAGCCCCAGCCGACGTCCTTCTGCTCGCCGCGCTCGGCCGCCAGCTCCTCGGCCCTCTTTCGCTCCTCCAGCTCCAGCAGCCGGGCCCGCAGGAGGCGCATGGCGGTCGCCTTGTTCTGCGCCTGGGAGCGCTCGTTCTGGCACTGGACGACGATCCCGCTCGGCAGGTGTGTTATCCGCACCGCCGAGTCGGTCTTGTTGACGTGCTGTCCGCCGGCGCCCGAGGCGCGGTAGGTATCCACGCGCAGGTCCTCCTCGTCGAGGTCCACCTCCACCGCGTCGTCGACCAGCGGCCCCACGTCCACCTCGGCGAAACTCGTGTGGCGGCGGTGGGCGGCGTCGAACGGCGACAGGCGCACCAGGCGGTGGACGCCGCGCTCGGCGGCGAACAGGCCGTAGGCGTTCTCACCGCGAGCGATGAAGGTGGCCGACTTGAGGCCGGCCTCGTCGCCGGGTGAGGCCTCCTTCATCTCGACCTGGATGCCGCGCCGCTCGGCCCAGCGCAGGTACATGCGCAGAAGCATCTCGGCCCAGTCCTGGGAGTCGGTGCCCCCGGCCCCGGACCGCACGGTGACCACCGCGTCGCCCGCGTCGTAGCGGCCGTTGAAGAGGCGCGCCTCCTCGAGCGTCCCCAATCGCTGCTCGAGCGTCTGAAGCTGGGAGTCGACCTCGCCGGCCAGCTCGGCGTCGTCGGCGGCCAGCTCGGCCAGCTCCTCCAAGTCGCTCAGGTCCGACTCCAGCGAACGGAAGGTCTGGAGCCTGCGCTGGGTCGCGGCGTGCGCAGCCGAGGTGCGGGCCGCCTGCTCCTGTTCGTCCCAGAAGCCCGGCCGCTGCATCTCAGTCTCGAGCTCCGCTATCTCCGACGCGAGCCTGGCGGGGTCAAAGGTAGTCCCGGAGGAGCGTCAGGCCCTCGCGGACCTCCGCCAGCCGCGCGGGCAGGCTCTCTCGGGAAACGGCTTCGGCCATCTCACAGAGCTTAGTTGGCCGCCGGGCGCGTAAGCCGCCGGCGCTCCGCCTCGACCTCGTCCCGGATTGCGCAACCCGTGAGGTGATCGTTGACGAGCCCGCAAGCCTGCATCAGCGCGTAGGCGGTCGTCGGCCCGACGAAGCGAAAGCCGCGCCGCTTGAGCTCGCCGGCCAGGGCAGCTGACTCTGTGGTTGTCGCCGGAAGGTCCGAGCTCGAGCGGGGAGTGACCTGCCGCTGGGGGCGGAAGGACCAGATCAGCCCCGAGAGCGACTCGCCCGACTCGCGGAGGCGCATCGCGGCGCGGGCGTTTTCGATGGTGGCCTGGATCTTGGCGCGATTGCGGACGATCCCCTCGTCGGCCAGCAGCCGCTTTACGTCCGCCTCGCCGAAGGCCGCGACCCTGCCGATCTCGAAGGAGGCGAAAGCGGTCCGGAACGCCTCTCGCTTGCGAAGGATCGTCAGCCACGAGAGGCCGGACTGGAACGCCTCCAGGCAGAGGCGCTCATACAGGCCTCGATCGTCGAGCACCGGGCGGCCCCATTCGCCGTCGTGGTAGCCGACGTACTCGGCCGAGGCGGTTGCCCACCAGCAACGCCGGCGCCCGTCGGCCCCTGGCCTCAGCGACGGCTCAGCGGCCAACGCTCAGCGACCGTCCTCGGCGTCGTCGATCCCGGCCGCCCGTAGCGCCTCGGCGCGGTCGGCGAAGGGCCGCCAGCGCACGATCCGCCCCTCGCGCAGGGTGAACAACGCCGCCGCCTCGTTCTCCTCCGCGATCTCGTCACCGTCCTCCCAGCGCCACTGCTGGCGAAGCAGCGCCACCACCTGATCGCCGCTTCGCAGCAGGTCGTCGATCACCAGCCGCTGCTGTAGGCCGCCGGGCCGCTTGGTCGCCCAGCGCCGCGCCTCCTCGTGACCCGTGATCAACCCGAGCTTCAGCGTGTGGAGCTCGACCTCGGGGTCGAGGACCGACACGAAGAGGTCGAAGTCCTGCTCGTTGAAGCCGTCGATGAATGCGCGGACGGCCTCGAGATCCCGATCGGACACGGCGTCAGGCGCGGATCTCGGCGCGTGGAGCGCCTTTCACGCGCTCAGGCCCCGTGGCACTTCTTGTACTTCTTGCCCGAGCCGCACCAGCAGGGATCGTTGCGGCCGACCTTGTCCCGGTCGGACTTGACCACGGTCGCCGGGTTCTCGTCGCTTGCCCGGCCGTCCCCGACTCCATCCCCTCCGAGCCCCGAGGGATCGGCCCCCGGAGCCAGGCCCGTTGCCGCTGCTGCCGCGGTCGCCGATCCCGCCGCCTGCTGGATGGCGGAGGGCTGCTCCGGGCCCCCACCGGCGTACTGGAGCTCCTGCTGCTGCGCTTGACGCTCCGGCTCGAAGTCCGCCGGCTCCACGTTCACCTCGACGTGGTAGATGATCCGCGCGAACTCTCCCCAGATCGAGTTCATCAGCTCGCGGAACATCGTGAAGCCCTCGTTCTTGTAGGCGACCAGCGGGTCGATCTGGGCGAAGCCGCGCAGGTGGATGCCCTCGCGCAGGTAGTCCATCTCGTACAGGTGCTCGCGCCAGCGCAGGTCGATGATCTGGAGCAGGATCTGGCGCTCCAGGTAGCGCATCAGCTCCGGGCCGAGCTCCTGCTCGCGGCGCTCGTAGGCGGCCGCGGCGTCCTCGCTCAATAGGTGGGCGATCTCCTCGCGGTCCGAGCTCGTCGCGTCGAGCTGTCCGAGGTCGACGCCGAGCGGCCACAGCTGGGCCGCCTGGGTCTGAAGGCCCGCCAGGTCCCAGTCTTCGAACACCTCGCCCGGCGTGTACTCCTCGACCAGCCGGGCAACCACCCCGCCGAGCTCCTCGCGGGAGACATCGGACATGTCGCGCCCCTCGAGGATCTCGCGCCGGTACTTGTAGATCACCCGGCGCTGCTCGTTCATCACGTCGTCGTACTCGAGCACGCGCTTGCGGATCAGGAAGTTCTGCTGCTCGACCTTCTTTTGGGCGTTCTCGACCGTGCGGCTGAGCATCTTCGCCTCCAGCGGGTACTCCTCGCCATGCTCGTCGACGGGACCCAGCCGGTCGAGGATCTTGTAGATCCGATCGCCGGCGAAGAGACGGATCAGCTCGTCCTCGGCGGAGAGGAAGAAGCGTGACTCGCCCGGGTCTCCCTGGCGACCGGAGCGCCCGCGGAGCTGGTTGTCGATCCGGCGCGACTCGTGGCGCTCGGTGCCGCAGATGAACAGCCCGCCCGCCTCGATCACCTTTTCGCCCTCGGCCTCGCACTTCTCTTGGAACCGGGGCAGAAGCTCGGCCAGCTCCTGCTCATAGCTGGCGTCGTCGGGGGAGACGCCGAGCTTTCGCAGCTCCGCCCTCGCGACCTGCTCGGGATCGCCGCCAAGCTTGATGTCGACCCCGCGGCCCGCCATGTTGGTGGCAATCGTCACCGCACCGACGCGCCCCGCCTGGGCGATCGTCTCGCCCTCGCGCTGGGCATGCTCGGGCTTCGCGTTGAGGACAACGTGCTCGACGCCCTGGCGGGTCAGCTCGCCGGAGAGCATCTCCGAGACCTCGACCGAGATCGTCCCGACGAGGATCGGCTGGCCGGCCTCGTGGCGCTCGGCGATCTCCGAGGCGACCGCCTTCCACTTGCCGCTCTTGGTCTTGTAGATCTGATCGTTGTGGTCATCGCGGATCATCGGCACGTTCGTCGGGATGTCGATCACGGGTATCTCGTAGATCTTCATGAACTCCTGCGCCTCGGTCATCGCGGTGCCGGTCATCCCGGCGAGCTTGTCGTAGAGGCGGAAGTAGTTCTGGAGCGTGATCGTGGCCAGGGTCTGGTTTTCCTCCCGGATCGAGACGCCCTCCTTCGCCTCGATCGCCTGGTGCAGCCCCTCCGACCAGCGGCGCCCCTCAAGGATGCGGCCGGTGAACTCGTCGATGATCTTCACCTCTCCGTCGATCACCCCGTAGTCGTCGTCGCGGTGAAACAGCGACTCGGCCTTCAGCGACTGGATCAGGTGGTTGACCAGGGTGCCGTGCTCTGACACGTAGAGGTTGTCGACGCCCAGGAACCGCTCCGCCTTCGCCACCCCGGGCTCGGTCGGGGCAACCGTCTTGTGCTTCTCGTCGTACTCGTAGTCGTAGTCCGCGCCGGTGGTGTCTTTGTCCTCGCCCAGGGACTTCAGCTTCTGCTTCGCGGGCACCCCGACCAGCTGCTTGGCGAGGCGGGCGAAGGTGTAGTACAGGTCGGCCGCGGCCTCGGGGGCGCCGGAGATGATCAGCGGCGTGCGCGCCTCGTCGATCAGGATGTTGTCGACCTCGTCGACGATCGCGTAGGCGTGCTCGCGCTGGACGCAATGCTCCAGCGAAGCCGCCATGTTGTCGCGCAGGTAGTCGAAGCCGAACTCCGAGTTGGTGCCGTAGACGACGTCGCACGCGTAGGCCCGCTGGCGGACGGCGGGGTCGTCCTGCGACTGGATCACGCCGACGCTGACCCCCAGCGCGTCGTAGATGGGCCGCATCCAATCGGCGTCGCGACGGGCCAGGTAGTCGTTGACGGTGACCAAGTGGACTGGCGCGCCGGCGAGCGTGTTGAGGAACACCGCCAGGGTCGCTGTCAGGGTCTTGCCCTCGCCGGTCTTCATCTCGGCGATCGCGCCGTCGTGCAGCACCATGCCGCCGATCAGCTGGACGTCGAAGTGACGCTGGCCGAGATTCCGCCGCGCCGCCTCGCGACAGAGCGCGAACGCCTCGGGCAGCAGGTCGTCGAGCGGCTCGTCGTTGCGAGCCCGCTCGCGGAGCTCGTCCGACTCCTTGCGGATCTCCTCGTCGGCGAGCAGCTCCATCTCGGGCTCGACGCGATTGATCGCCGCCACCCGCCGCTCGTACTCCTTGAACTGGCGCGCCTCGCCCAAGCGCAGCGCGCGATCTATCAGGCCCTTAGCCACGAACCCTGAGGGTACCGAGCCCTAGCATAGCCCGCCGTCCTGGGCTAGCCGACGGAGTCGGCGGGCTTGGCGCGATGTTGTGGACCCGGGTCACATCGTGCGCGCCCTAACCCGCCGACCCCGTCGCTAGCCGAAGCCGGCGTCGGCGGACGCTACAGGCCTCGCGGTCGCGCAGCCGGGCCATCAGGCGGCGGGTCTCGTGGCGCTTGCGGCGCTTGTCGCGGTGTCGCTTCACCTGGCGGCGCAGGTCCTCGGCCAGCGCGTGGATGGAGTGGAGCATCTCCGGCGATGCCTCGCGGGCGCGCAGCGTCACCCGCTTCAGGTGCAGGGTGGCCTCGGCCACCTGGCTGTCGGCGATCGATGGATTGCGCTCCTCGCTCAGCTCGACCTCCAACACCGCGAGCTCGGACACCTGCCGGCCGATTCGCGCGAACCGCTTCTCGACGTGGCCGCGAAGCTCATCCGTGACGTCGGTGTTCCGTCCCCTGACCTCGATCCGCATGCTGCTCCTCTCCTTCGGGTGCGGGCCGTGAGGCACTGCCAATGCCGTGTCTGCATAGGGTCGCGCTTCGGGCAGCGAAAAGCAAGTGCGGCAAGGCTTTGGATCCGGTGTTCACGAGCGGGCGAAGGTCAAAGAGACGATCCGGTTGGAGCCTCCGGAGCGCAGCGCCCGCGCGCAGGCGCCGATCGTCGCCCCCGTCGTGACCACGTCGTCCACCAGGACGGCGATGGCGGGCGGCGGGCAGGCGAGGCGCACCCGGGGCGGGGCGGCCAGCCGCTCCGACCGCGGGCGGCCGACCTGCCGCCTGCCCTGCGAGCGTCGCAGGCAACGTGCCAGCGAGAGTCCGGTCTCGGCGGCGAGGGCCGCCGCGATCGTCTCCGCCGCATCGAACCCGCGCCATCGCCGCCGCACCGGGGCGGGCGGCACAGGGACGATGGCCCCCTGGAGCAGCCCGGCCGGGGCTCGCTGGGCGATCTCCTCGCCCGCGCGCCTCGCGAGCCGCAGCCGCCCACCGAACTTGAGCGCGACCACCAGGTCCCGGGCAACGCCCTCATAGGGCGCGGCGGACCAGGCGGCGTCCAGCCCAGGAACCGCCATCGAGCACGGCGCGAGCCTGGCCAGCCCCGACTCGCACTCCTCGCAGAGCTGCTCGCGCAGGCCAGATTCCCGGGCGCACGACCGCGCAGCGCGGCGGCACGACCAGGCCGAGAAGCTCCGCCAGCATCGGCGACGATCGTCGGTCCCGACCTCGCGCGCGTGGCGCGCAGACCGTTACGAATGTCGCACCGGTCAGTCGCTGAAGCGGTAGCCGCAGTGCCGGCAGCGACGGGTCGTGACGGCCAGCCGTCTCCCACACTGATGGCACGGCCTCGTCGGCGGGCTGTACACGATCACCGAGCCGATGCAGAAGACGAGCGCGACGGCCATCGCCGCCACGTAGACACTCGGGCTCAAGTGTCTCGTCCAGGTCCGCCGGTTGTTCCAGTCGATGGCGGCTGTGTCGCCAGGACTCGAGGATGATCTGCGAAAGCGCTTCCCAGCGCCGCAGCCAGGCCGAGCCAGCCCACGAAGGGGCGACTGGATCCATCGTCCTGGAGCGTGCGGCCGCGGATCGGCTCGTCAACGGAGTCCAGCTCGAGGGTCAGCCTGATGGGCGAATCGCTCATCGAACCGATTCTCCACCCCGGCAAGCCGCTTCGCATCGGGGATCGCCCCTGAAGTTTTCGCCCGCGGGAGCCGGCGCGGGGGCCCGGAGCTAGGCTTGGCGAGGGTGCATGCGCAGGTGGCAAGCGGCAGCGCGAGATTGCTCGAGCGCGAGTCGGAGCTGGCGCTGATAGAGGATCGGATCGGCGCCGCGATCGAGGCGCGAGGGTCGCTGCTCTTGATCGAGGGCCCGGCGGGGATCGGCAAGACGGCGCTCGTGAACGCCGCCCGGGAGCGAGCGGTGGCCGCGGGCATGGAGGTGCTCTCGGCTCGGGGCGGCGAGCTCGAACGGAGCTTGGGGCTCGGAATCGTTCGCCAGCTCTTCGAGGCAAGGTTGGCGGCCTCGCCCGCTGCGGAACGTCGCAAGCTCCTCGGCGGTGCCGCTTCGCTGGCCGCCTCTGCGCTTGGCTCCGAGCCCGTCACGCAAGGGCCCCCACAGGCGTCCCTGCCGCTTGGCAACCCTGCTGCCTCGGTCCATCACGGGCTGTACTGGTTGACGGCGAACCTCGCGGAGGGCTCGCCGCTTCTGCTCTCGATCGATGACCTGCACTGGGCCGATTCCAGCTCGGTTCGCTGGCTGATCTACGTGGCGCGTCGCCTGGAGGACTTGCCAGTGCTGGTGATCGCCGCTTCGCGTGACGGCGAGCCGGGCATCGACCCGATCCTGCTGGCCGCGCTCCGGAGCGAGGCCGTAGGCGACGTTGTGCGCCCGGCGGAGTTGAGCGACACGGCCAGCTCGGAACTGGTTCGCGGACGGCTCGGCGACGACGCCGAACCCTCCTTCTGCGCCGCCTGCCATCGGGCTGCGGGCGGCAATCCGTTCCTGCTCAGCGAATTGATCGACGCAATTGCAGCCGACGGGATCCCGCCGATCGCCGGATTCGATCCAACGGATCGAGGAGCTGGGGCCCGAGGCGATCTCGATCTCGATCATGCTGCGTCTCGCACGCCTACCTGCGGGCGCGGAGCCGCTTGCCCGCAGCGTCGCGATCCTGGGCTCCCAGGCCGAGCCGCGTCACGCCGCGGCGCTGGCCGGCGCTGGACGAGAGCACCGCCGCCCAGGTCGCGGACGCCCTGCGAGCCATCTCGATCCTCGCCGCCGGGCGGCCACTTCGCTTCGCCCATCCGCTGCTTCGGAGCGCGGTCTACGACCAGATCCCGGAGGCCGAGCGTGCCTTGGCGCACGCACGGGCGGCGAAGGTGCTCAGCGACGACGGGGCGCCGGCCGACGAGGTGGCAGCCCAGCTGCTCCACGCCGAGCCCGCCGCCCAGGACTGGGTCGTCGGAGTGCTTCGAGGAGCCGCCGCCGACGCGACTGCGCGGGGCACGCCCGACGCCGCCGTGGGCTACCTGCGTCGTGCGCTGCTGGAGCCTCCTCCACCGGAGCTTCGAACGGACCTGCTCCGAGAGCTGCTCGATGCCGGCATTCGCGCCGCCGACGTGTCGGTCTTCGAGGAGATATCCGAGGACCCGGTCGGCGAGCTGACCCGGGACCCGGCAAGCATGATGGCGTCGGCCCCGCTTCTTGGACCGTGGCTTGCGGCCACGGTGCCACTGGACGAGGCCACTGACCTCGCCAAACGCACAATCGCCGTCGCCAACGAGGCGGGGGACCATCGCCTGGCCATTCAGCTCGAGCTGCAGCTCCTGTCGGTCGTTCAGATCACGCCGGACGAGGCGCTCGGGCGATTGGAGCGCTACGCGGACCGGATCGAGCCGGGAGGGCCGGAGGAGCGCACCTGGCTGGCGATGCGCGCTTGGTGGCGCCACTTCGCCGGCGGGCCCGGCGAGCGAATGCGCCGAGCTCGCCCGGCGAGCGCTCCAAGGCGGCCGGCTGCTGCAAGAGCAGCCCGAGGCGCCTCTGGTCGGCCAGGCGATCCTCGTGCTGCTTCGAGCCGACCAGCTCGACGAGTCGGAGCGCTGGATCGACCGGGTCCTCGACGATGCTCGCCTTCGCGGCTCGATTACGAGCTTCATCGGTGCGGGGAGCACGGTCGCGCAGCTCGCCTATCAGCGCGGCGACATGGCCGCGGCGAGCGCGGAGGCCAGAACGCATCTGGAGATGAGCCGGGAGCATGGATTGACGATCGTCGTTCCCGTCTACACCGCGTGGCTCGTGGACGCGCTGATCGAGCGCGGGGAGCTCACCGAGGCCGACGAGCAGCTCACGGCAGGCGGCCTGGCCGGGGAGCTCCCCGACCACTACTGGATGACGCCGGTCCGTTTCAGCCGCGCGCGGCTTCGTCTCGCTCAAGGCAGGACCGGTTGACGCGCTGGCGGATCTGCGAGCGCTGCTTCGGTTCACCGGCGACACCTGGCCGGCGATCTATCCGATCGCCTCGACGATCGCTCTCGCCTCGCGCAATGAGGACCCGAAGGAGGCCCGCCGCCTGGCCGAGTGGGAGATGGAGAGGGCGCGGGACTGGGACACGCCCCGGGCGGTCGGCGTGGTGCTTCGTGCCCTGGGGCTCATCGAGGGCGGCGAGCAGGGGATCGAGTTTCTGCGCGAGGCCGTGGCGACGCTGGAGTCCTCGCCCGCGAGGCTCGAGCACGCTCGGGCGCTGGCCGACTTGGGCGCGGCGCTTCGGCGGGCGAAGCACCGGTCCGAAGCCCGCGAGGTGCTCAGGGAAGCCGTAGATCTGGCACATCGCTGTGGAGCGCTGGCGATCGAGCGGCGGGCGCGCGAGGAGCTGGCCGCCACCGGAGCAAAGCCCCGGCGGGTGATGCTCACCGGGGTCGAGTCTCTGACGCCGTCGGAGCTTCGCGTCGCACGGATGGCGGCCGAGGGAATGGTGAACAAGGAGATCGCCCAGGCGCTGTTCGTGACCCCCAAAACGGTCGAGACCCACCTCGGCCACGTCTACCGAAAGCTCGATATCTCCTCACGGAAGGAGCTGCCGGAAGCGCTTCGGCAGGGTGGGCAAATTTAACCCTAGGTGTGGGTGTTAGCGCCCCGTGCGAGCCCATACTGGTGATGGGAATGGTCACGACGCAAGGGACCTCGACTTGATCATCGAACGACGCCGCACTCGATTTCGCTCCCTCAGGCTCACCGTTGTGCTGGCCGGTATGAGCTGCCTGGCCTTCGTCGGAGCGGAACTGGCCCTGGCGGCATCGGGCGATCCCGACCGCAGCTTCTCGCGGGATGGAATCGCCAAGACCGGGTTTGGGCCGGGAGGGCGCGGGTCTGGCTTGTCATGGGCGCTCGCCGTTCAGCCCAACGACCGCGTCGTGATCGCCGGCGGCAGCAAGTCCGGGGACTTCGGCCTCGCGCGATTTTGGCCGAACGGCAAGCTCGACCGCTCGTTCGGAGACGGGGGCACCGTGCGGATCGACTTCGGAGGGGGGAACGGCCCAAGCGGCCGAGGATGTCGCCGTCCGGCGCGACGGCCGGATCGTGGTCGTGGGCCATGCCCCCGTCGGAAACCGAACGGTGATCGGCATCGCGCGCCTGAGGCCAAGCGGCGACCTCGATCCGTCGTTCGGAACCGGGGGCAAGCAGATCGTGGACCCGTTCGATCCTTCCACGGATACCTGGGAGGAGCTCAGCCTGGCCCTCGGGCCCGGTGGAGACATTGTCGTCGGCGGAACGACGTCCGGGCCCGTCGACAGCCCGGGATTCGTGGCCCGGTTGGAGCCCGACGGCGAGCTCGACCCGTCGTTCGCCGAAGGCGGCCTGAAGACGATCGATCTGACGCCCGGCAACGACTTCGGTGAGACCTCCGTCAACCAGGTGATCGTCGACCGTCGTGGCCGAATCGCGGCGGCGGTGACCCCGGTCGTTGTCAGCAAATTCGATTTGGATTACGTCCGCGCCGTGATCGTCCGCCTCAGGTCGAACGGCGACTACGACCCGTCCTTCTCCGGCAATGGCTGGATGAAGCTGCTGGGCAGGTACAGCGGATTTGGCTCGATCGCAGCGGCTCCGCACGGCCGACTGGTGAGCGCCGGCCACACGTACGCGAACGCGCTGGTCGCCAGGGTGAAGGGCTCGGGCGCCTTCGACCGCTCTTTCGCCGGCGACGGTGTCCGGTTGACCGGCCTCGGCGATCGCGGACACGTGCGCGCCGAGGACGTGATGCTTCAACGAAACGGAAAGCCAATCATTGCGGCA
Organism: uncultured Actinomycetes bacterium; assembly: GCA_963745365.1. GTDB lineage: Bacteria > Actinomycetota > Thermoleophilia > Solirubrobacterales > 70-9 > AC-56. The sequence continues at coordinate 16,157 of CAVUXC010000011.1, read as the reverse complement.
ACGTTCGAGAACGGCCCCTCGAGCCACGGCGTGATCGTCGCGCGCCTGCGGCGGAACGGTCATCTTGACGACTCGTTCTCAGGCGACGGCAGGACGACCGTGAAGAGGATCTCGCGCGACCGTTTCTTTCTCACCGACGCCGCGATGCAGTCCAGCGGCAAGATCCTCCTGACCGGTATCGCAGGCGAGACCGGCAAAGCGTTCGTCGCCCGAGTTAAGAATCACGGGCGGCCGTTGTCGCGCCCTAGTCGAAGACCGCCCGCTCCACCGCCGCGACCTCGGCCTCGCAGCCGATCACCCCGGGCGCCTTGCCGAGCGCCGTGTCCGGGTCCTTGAGGCCGTGGCCGGTGAGCACGCAGAGGACCGACGTCGGCGGCTCGCCGCCCTCCGGCGCCGGCAGCCCGTGCGCCAGGATCCCGGCCACGGACGCCGCCGAGGCCGGCTCGCAGAAGACGCCCTCGCGCGAGGCGAGCAGCCGGTAAGCGTCGAGGATCTGCTCGTCGGAGACCGCCGCGATCCGCCCCCGCGAGCCGGTGACGGCATCCATCGCCTCCTCCCAGCGCGCCGGGTTGCCGATTCGGATCGCCGAGGCGATCGTCTCCGGCTCGGCGACCGGCTTGCCGTGGACCAGGGGCGCGGCCCCCTCCGCCTGGAAGCCGTACAGAACCGGCGACGCCCCGTACTCCTGGAAGCCCCGCCACCAGGCGGTGATGTTGCCCGCGTTGCCGACCGGGATCGCCAGCGCGTCCGGTGGCCCGCCGAGCTCGTCGCAGGCCTCGAAGGCCGCCGTCTTCTGGCCCTCGATCCGGTAGGGGTTGATCGAGTTGACGAGCTCCACCGGGTGGCGCCTTGCCAGCTCGCGCACGATCTCGAGCGCCTGGTCGAAGTTGCCGCGCAATGCGATCACGCGCGCGCCGTGCATCAGCGCCTGGGCGAGCTTGCCGATCGCGATCTTCCCCTCCGGGACGATCACCGCCCCGCGCAGGCCCGCCCGCGCCGCGTAGGCGGCGGCGCTCGCCGCAGTGTTTCCGGTGGAGGCGCAGATGATCGCCTCGGCGCCCGCTCCCTTCGCCCGCGACACCGCGAGCGTCATCCCCCGGTCCTTGAAGCTCCCTGTGGGGTTGGTGCCCTCGAGCTTCAGGAAAACGCTCACTCCGACCAACTCGGAGATCACCGGAGCCTCGATCAGGGGCGTCGAGCCCTCGTTCAGACTGACGACGGGATCCCCCGGCTCGAGCGGCAGCCGCTCCCGATACCTCTCGATCAGGGGTAAGGGCATGGGCTAGCGACGCAGTCGCGGTTCTTCCTCATACGAACTCTTCCTCGATCACCCGGATCGCGCGGGGTTGGCCGCGGAGAAACTCGAGGGTCGCGATCTCTGCGAGCGCCTTGAAGAACCGAGACTCCGGGCACTCGTGCATCACCATCACCAGTCGCGCCTCGTCCCCCAGCCCCCGCTGAACGACGCTCTGCACCGAGACCTCGTTGCGTCCCAGGACGTCCGCGACCCCCGCCAGCACCCCGGGCCGGTCGGCGACCTCGAGATGGAGGTAGAAGGAGGAGCTGATGTCGCGCACGATCTCGAGCGACTTGCGAGCCACGTGCACGGGCGCCCTGCCTGAGACGATCGAGACGACGTCGCCCAGCACCGCGGCGGCGGTCTCGACCCCGCCCGCTCCCGGCCCGGACATGGTGATCTCGGTGATCGTCGGCGCCTGCACCATGACCGCGTTGAACGGCCCCTCGACGGGCGCCAGCGGATGATGTGAGTAGAGGAAGCAGGGAAACACCCGAACGCTGATCCCGCCCTCGCGCCGCTCGGCGACCCCGAGCAGCTTCAGCGACAGCCCCAGCTCCTTTGCGTAGGCGATGTCGTCGGGCTGGATCTCGGTGATTCCCTCATAAGAGACGTCGGCGAGCGCCACCGGCGACCCGAAGGCGAGCCGCGCCAGGATCGCCATCTTCGCTGCCGCGTCCGCCCCTCCCACGTCGTCGGAGGGGTCCGCCTCGGCGTAGCCGAGCTCCTGGGCGCGCTGCAGGCAGTCGGCGTAGGAGGCGCCGGTGCCGGCCATCTCGGAGAGGATGAAGTTGGTGGTCCCGTTGACGATCCCGAAGACCTTGGTGATCTCGATCGCCGCGAGGCTCTCCTGGATCACCCGGATCACCGGCACCACCCCCGCCACCGCCGCCTCGAAACGCAGCTGGACGCCGGCCATGCGGGCGGCCTCGAACAGCTGGTCGCCGAACTGCGCGATCAGCTGCTTGTTGGCCGTCACCACGTGGCGGCCCGCCCGCAGGGCCAGCAGCACGTACTCCAGCGCCGGCTCGGTGCCGCCGATCAGCTCGACGACGATCTCCGACTCCTCGAGGATGGCCTCGAAGTCCCCCTCGGAGCGGCGCAGCACGCCCGCGATCTCCGGCCGCCGCCCGGCGGCGGCGGCGATCGCGTCCGCGCGCTGGTCGATCAGCTCGTGGAACGCATCCCCCACGGTGCCACGCCCGAGCAGCCCGATGCGAACCGGCTCGCTCACTCGACGTCCCGCGCGGTCAGATCGTCATATGTCTCCCGGCGCACCACCAGCCTCGCGTCGCCGTCCTTGCAGAACACCACCGGGGGGCGAGGGACGCCGTTGTAGTTGCTCGCCATCGCGTGCCCGTAGGCGCCGGTGGCGGGGGTGACGAGGATGTCGCCGGGGCGCGGGTCGGCGAGCATCGCGTCCGTGATCAGGATGTCGCCGGACTCGCAGTGCATGCCGGCCACCGTCGCCAGGGTGTTGGGCGCGTCGCCGGCCCGGTTGGCGACGATCGCCTCGTAGCGCGAGCCATACAGCATCGGGCGCAGGTTGTCGGACATCCCTCCGTCGACCGAGAGGTAGGTTCGAACGCCCGGGATCTCCTTCACCGTGCCGATCTCATAGGCGGTGACCCCGGCGTTGCCGACCAGCGAGCGCCCGGGCTCGATCAGGACGCGCGGCACCGGGTCGAACACGCGCTGCACGCCGCGGACCTTGACCTCGACGTAGCTGGCGATCGAGGGCGGCTGATCGGCGGACGTGTAGGCGATCCCCAAGCCGCCGCCGACGTTGAGGATGCGGCAGTCCCATTCGCCGTCCGCGAGCTCGGCCAGGGCCTCGATCGCCGCCGCGTAGGGCTCCAGCTCGAAGATCTGCGAGCCAATGTGGGCGTGCAGACCGACCAGCCGCAGATGCCTGGAGGACCGGACCTCGGCGATCGCACGCGCCGCCAGGCCATCCTCGAGCCCAAATCCGAACTTCGAGTCGAGGCCGCCCGTCTGCACGTAGGAATGGGTCGAGGGTGCATGCGCGTCAGGTGACGTGTCGACCCGCAGGTCGCCGGCCAGCGCCCCGAACGCCGACCCGAGCCCGGGCTGGGTCGGATCACGACCCTCGTCAGGCCGACGCGCCGGGCGATCTCGGCGGCGTGGAGCGGCCCGGCGCCACCGAACGCGACCAGGTCGAAGTCGCGGTAGTCGAGGCCCCGGTCGACGGTCACCAGGCGCACGGCGCCGGCCATGTTCTCGATGGACACGCTGATGATGGCGTCGGCGGCGTCGGCGGCGCTCAGGCCCAGCTGCGTCGGCGACCGGGCGATGGCGCGTCCGGGCGCTGGACGTCGCAGGCCGATCTCGCCGCCCAGGAAGTAGTCGGGGTCGAGCCGGCCGATGACGAGGTTGGCGTCGGTGATGGTGGGCCGGTGCCGCCGAGCCCATAGCAGGCGGGGCCGGGGTCGGCGCCGCGCTCTCCGGCCGACCCGGAGCATGCCGCCGTAGTCGATGGACGCGATCGAGCTGCCGCCGGCTCCGATGGTCGTGACGTCGATGATGGGCAGCGCGATGGGGATGCCGAACTCGACCTCGAACAGTCCGGAGAACCGGACTCGACCGTCCACGACCACGCCGACGTCCGCGGAGGTGCCGCCCATGTCCAGGGTGACGGCCTTGTCGCTGCCGGTGGCGCGCCGCAAGTGGTTGCCGGCGATCAGCCCCCGGCCAGGCCGGAGAGCACCATCTCGCACGGCCGGTCGGCGGCATGGCCCACCGGCACCTGGCCGCCGTTGGACTTCATGAGCGCGTGCCAGCCGCTCATGCGGGCATCGAGGCCCGCCTCGAGGTCGTCGGCGAAATGCCGACGATGGGCTTGACGTACGCGTCCATGACCGTGGTGGAGCGCGCTCGTACTCGCGCCAGATGGGCGCGACCTCGCTGGAGACGGAGACGGGGACGTCCGGGAGCTCGCGCCGCAGCGCATCGGCCAGGCGCTGCTCGGGCGCCGTCGACGTACGAGAACAGGAAGCTGATGGCCACGGCGCCGCCCGGAGCCTCGGCGTCGCGCCGGCGGACGACGCACCGCGACGCCTCGTCCTCCTCCGCAGCGGCCGCCGCACGCTGCCGTCGGAGAGGACGCGCTCGCGACCCCGAAGGTGTCGTGGCGCAGCACGTACGGCGTCGGCTTGACCCACTGGAGGTCGTACAGGCCCTTGCGGTCGATACGCTGGATGTACAGGATGTCCTCGAAGCCGGCCGTGGTCACGAAGAGCGTCCGGGCCCCGGCGCTGGAGGACCGCGTTGGTCGCGATGGTGGTGCCCAGGACGAAGTAGCCCACCTCGTCCAGGGTGCCGAGGCGGCCCACGCCCTCCAGCACCGCGGCGGAGGATCGCGCGGGGTGGACGGCCCTTGACCTTGCGCAGGCGGACCTCCCGCGTGTCGACCGCGACCAGGTCGGTGAAGGTGCCGCCCGTGTCGACGCCGATCGCCAACGGCTGCGCCGCGCCGCAGCGCTCACTCGGCCGCGACCTCGTCCAGCACCTCGCGGATCGTCGAGGCGATCAGCGCGATGTCGTTCTCGTCCAGCACGAACGGCGGCGAGATGTGCAGGGTCGGGCCGGTGATCAGCCGCATCAGCACGCCGCGCTCGGTGATCGGCCCGCACACCCGCTGGGCGGTCGCGTAGTCGTTCAGCTCGACGGCGGCCAGCAGGCCGACCCCGGAGCGCACCTCCCGCACCAGCCCATGCGAGGCCAGCGGCTGCACCGCGTCGTGGAGCACGGTCTCCAGGCGCCGGACGCGATCGACGAGCCCCTCGCGCTCGAGGATGTCGAGGTTCGCGTGGGCTGCCGCGCAGACCGTCGCGTGGCCCGAGTAGGTCAGCCCGTGGCGGAACACGAGGTCGCTGCCGTCCTTCCAGAACGGCTCCCAGACCCGCTCGCCGACGACGGCGGCGCCCATCGGCAGGTAGCCCGAGGTCATGCCCTTGGCCATGATCATCACGTCGGGCCGCAGCCCGAAGCGCTCGCTGGCGAACATCGCGCCGGTACGGCCGAAGCCGGTGATCACCTCGTCGGCCACGAAGATGATGTCGTTGGCGCGGCACAGCTCCTGCACGCGCTGCAGGTAGCCCGGAGCCGGCGGGATGATGCCGCCGGAGCCGACGACGGGCTCGCAGAAGACGGCGGCGATCTCGTGGCCGCGCTCGGCGATCAACTGCTCCAGCGCCGCGGCGTCGTTGGTCGGGATGCGGAGCGTGCCCGGGTCGAGGTGCGGCAGGCCCTCCTTGTGGATCTCGATGCCGACGATGCTCGTGCCGTGGCCGTGCAGCCCGTGATAGCTCGCGGAACGCGTGACCAGCAGGCTCTTCTCCGGCCGGCCGATGGCGCTCCAGTAGCGGCGGATCAGCTTGGCGGTGGCGTCGACCGCGTCGCCGCCGCCGCTGGTCAGGAAGATCTTGGGGTTCTCGATCGGCACCATCGCGGCGAGGCGCTCCGCCAGCTCGAGCGCCGGCCGGGTGGCGTACTCCTGGAACGACGAGTAGGCGGCCAGCTGGCGCATCTGGGCTGCGGCGGCGTCCGCGATCTCGGCGCGTCCGTGCCCGACGTTGCAGTACCAGAGGGCGGCGGGCGCATCGAGCATGCGATGGCCGCTCTCGTCCCAGACGTAGGCGCCCTCGCCGCGGGCGATCACGATCTCGCGCGACTTGACCGTCGGCATGTGGGCCTGGGCGTGCCAGAGCCGCGTCTCGCGCACCTGCGGCTCGTCGCCTGCGGCGCGCTCGCTCGCGTGGGGGCTGAGCGTCGACATCGGGTCCCTTCCTGGAGCGGTTGCTAACGGCGACGCGGCGACGGTACAGTCCGCGCCCAGATCGAGTCAACTGTCGACCGTTTACACCTTGAAGGTTCCGCAGATCACCGCCCACCAGTCGCTCGCCGACCTCGCCTACGCGGCGATCCGCGAGGAGATCGTGTCCGGCGGCTGCGTGGCGGCGAGCGCCTGGTGGAGGCGCAGCTGGCGCGCGACCTCGGCACCAGCCGCGGTCCCGTGCGCGAGGCGCTGCGCCGGCTGTCGGACGAGGGGCTCGCGGACATCCTGCCGCGCCGTAGCGCCGTCGTGCGCGAGCTGACCGACGACGAGATCCAGGCCATCGCGGACTTCCGCATCGCCATCGAGACCATGGCCGCGCGGCTCGCGGTGCGCCGCGGCGCGTCGACGAAGCCCCTGCACGCGCTGGTCGCGAGACTCACCCGGGCCGCGGAGCGCGGCGACGAGCCCGAGGTGGTGGCGCTCGACCTGGCCTTCCACCGCGCGCTCTGCGAGTCGTCCGGGAACTCGTACCTGGTCGCCGCGTACAAGACCATCGAGGCGCAGGTGCGCTCGTTCACCACGCTCGCCGACGGCTACTACCAGGACCTCGCGGCGCTGCCGCCGGAACACGACGCGATCGCGCTGGCGCTCGACGGCGGCGACGAGGCGCTCGCCGATCACGCCGTCCGCGACCACATCGAGCAGGGCATCGTCCTGCTGCTGCCCCGGCGCCAGGCCGGCTAGCGACTCCGTCCCGCGAGCGGCGCGTCAGCGGAGCCGCGTGAACGCGGAGTCGGTGCGCAGCGCGGCCTCGTGGCAGCCCGTGCACACGCCCTGCGAGCCGCCGGCCACGAGCCGCAGGGGCTCCCCGGGCGCGTCGCGGGTGTACTCGGCCCACGTCCAGTCCTCCGGCCGCGGCCCGAGCCGGCGGTCGGTGCGGCGCGTCTTCTCCATGATCGCGACCAGCGCGAGGAAGCGGCGGCCGTCCGCGGTGCGCTCGGTGCCCGTCTTGACGATCGTGGTGCCGCGCGGGTACAGGAAGCTGCGCTTGCCGCGCGACGCACGCGCCGCCGCGGCGTTGGAGACGTAGATCGTCTTGGTGCCGCCGTGCGCGGCCGATCCACCGGCGTAGGCCGTGCGGAGCTTCAGCCAGCGCGTATAGCCCGCGACGTCACGGACCGTCGGCAGGTCGCGCGCCGCGCGGGCCGGCGCGGGCTCGCCGCCGAGCCCGTCGCTGCCGGCGGCAGCCAGTCCCGCCGCGGCGAGCGTGCCGATGGCGGCCAGTCGGATCCGGCGAAGCGAGGGTTGCACCACCCGATCGTCGCACCTGGCGGCCAGGCGTTACGGCGATCCCGCCGACATCCCGCGGCGCCGGTGTCGATCCGGTGAAGGAGTCCCGTGCGCCGTCGCGTATACCGGCCGCACGATGGTGCTTGCCGCAACGGTCTGCATCCTCCTCGCGCTCGTGGCGCTCGCGAACATCGAGGCCTGGCGTCGCCGGACGGTCGCCGAGATGCGTGCCGTCGAACGTCGCCGGGCTGCGCGCGACCGGGCCTGGGAGGCCGTCAACCTGCTGGAGCGCGAGGCGGCGTAGGCAGCGCCTGCGGCCGCGACGGCCGGAGGCTCCGCCCGCCCCACGCGAGCCGTCGCCGCCGTCCGGCGGCCGGCTCCGCTACCGGCTCCTCGGCGAGCGCCACGGCCTCGTCGGCGGTCGACGTGCGCGGCGCGAGCAGCGCCAGCGCGACGAACGGCATGAACCACGGGATGTACAGGTAGTGCCAGTGCGTGAGGCAGATCTGGAACCCGACGATCAGCGCCCCCGAGAAGGCTGCGACGCGGTACAGGTCGAGCCGGCGCGGCAGCAGGAAGAGCCCCGCGGCGAGCAGGACCAGCCCCGCCTTGAGCGCCTTCTGCTCGACGGACAGGTCGGGGAAGCCCGGGTACTCGCCCCAGTCCCAGATCGAGAACGGCGACGGCCGGTCGAGCTGCCAGCCGAAGGTGCGGTCCCAGAAGTTGACGAGGCCGTCCCACGGGCCGTCCACGAGCATCAGCGGCACGAAGGAGAGGACGATCGCGAGCAGGAACCCGAACGCGACCTTGAGCCCGGTCGGGACCTGGGGCAGCCGGTCCCAGGCGCGTCCGAGCAGCCCCGGCCGCGGCACGAGCGGCGGGCCGCCCTCCGTGTACTCCCACTCCAGCGGCTCCTGGCGCGGCCTGCGGTCGCGCGGATCCAGAGCGGCACGAGCAGCACCGGCGAGAACTTCGCCGCCGTCGCGAGGCCCAGCATGAACCCGCGCAGTCGCGGCATCGTGAAGAGGGCGAGCCCCCAGGCCAGGAACGCCGCGGGTATCGCGTCGTTCGTGTTCGAGCTCATGGAGTAGACCGTGAACGGGAACGTCGCCCACAGGAACAGCGCTGCGACGGCCAGCCGTCTGCCGCCGAGCTTCCAGCCCGTCAGCGCGAGCCCCGCCGCGGCGAGGAAGTCGAACAGGATCGAGGTCCCGTGCGCCGCCGGCAGGTCGTCCCAGCGGCCGCTCCAGCCGAGCACCGCGGTCATCGGCATGTACGAGTAGTAGGTGACCGGCCCGTACGTGTCGCCGCGGCCGACGGCGGACTCGCACGCCCCGTTGGTCTGCACGTACGCGGCGTAGGTGCCGTCCGAGTACTTGGTGCCGCACGGCTTGCCGGTGCTCTGCGGCATGTTGCCGAACGGGCTGCGCGCGTCGAGCAGGCGATCGGCGCCGACCACGCTCGCGTAGCCGACGTCGATGACGTTCGAGCCCCACACGTTGAGCCCGGCCCGGAAGCCGAGCGCGAACACGGCCAGGCCGGCGACGAGCCAGATCGGCCAGCGCGTCGCGTAGCCCGGTCTGGCCCCCTTGCCGAAGCCGAGCCAGAGCAGGCGGCCGAAGAGCCAGAATAACGGCGGGTACGCCAGCGGCACGCTCCAGAAGATCTCGCCGGCGTTGAAGAAGTAGAGGGACGCGCCGAAGGCCGCGAGCATCAGCACGTCGACGTTGCGCACCGAGAGCGGCCGGCGCCAGTCGAACAGGCCGACGACGAACAGCGCCATCAGCGGGATGAAGATGCGCGGGTCGTTGATGCGCTTGCCGAACGACCACTTGCGGCCGCGGGCCATCGACCACGCCACCTGCGGGCCCGTCCACGACGACAGGATCTTGTGCGTCTTGTCCCAGAGGCGGACGCGCGCGACCTCCTTGCCGCTCGCGAACCACGACAGGGTCCAGATGTCGTTGTCGTACTTCAGCGAGGACGAGACGCGCTGGCCGTCGTCGCGATAGCGCTGCACCCAGTCCTGGGACCTGTCGTCCGCCTCCATGTAGCCGCGGGCTTCCTTCTCGGTCAGCCGCGCCTTCGGGTGCAGGTCCTCCTGCAGGTCGGCCTTGACGACGTTGCCGTTCGTGTCGTCGATGGTCACGACGGCCAGGTCCTTGGCGTCGACTTCGGGTCGCGCAACCTGGCCACCCACTGCCGCTTCGCAGCGTCGTACGTCGCCGTCCACTTCGCCAGCGGGTGGCCGTTGACCGCCGTCTGCACGCGCTTCTCCACGTTCGCGATGCCCGTGACGGCCTCGAGTCGCAGGTGCGCGGGCGCCTCGGCGAGCGGCGGGCCGGGCGCCGAGTACGGGTTGGAGCCGGTGGCGGTCGACGGGGTCGACGCTGTCGGGGACGTCCCGACGTCGGCTGCCTGGGCGGCGGGCGCGACCAGCACGCCGAGTGCGACGAGCGCGGTCGCGAGCAGGACGCGCCGGACCATCGGCCTCAGCGGAACGACCAGTACTTGTTGCCGAGGAACGAGATCGGCGTCACGAGGCACACCGCCAGCACCTGCGCCTGGATCTTGCCCATCCCGAACTGCTCCACGAAGAGGCTGAGCAGGATCAGGTTCGGGATCAGCGCGGAGACGGCGACCGTGAGGAAGCGCGCCGCCTGGAACGCCGCGTGGCTGGAGTGCCGCTGCGAGCGGAACGTCCAGTGGCGGTTCCACAGGAAGTTGTTCGCGACGGCCACGCAGAACGCGAGCGTCGCGGCGCCGATGTAGTGCACGTTCAGCACGTGCAGGGCGAAGGCGTAGACCGCGAAGTTGACGACGAACCCGGAGAGCCCGACCAGCCCGAACTTGATGAGCTGGAGCCAGTTCTCGGGCTTGCGCAGACCCCGCGCGACGCGCGCCCTGGAGACGGGCCGCGGCAGGGGTGCCGCTTCGGTGCTGGTGTCAGGGTTCAACGTCGGCGGGCGCGGCGGGGCGACCGCCGCCCCGCTCCGTGGCGGAGGATGCTAGCAGCGGCCCGGTGGCGCGGGCTGTCAGGACGCACCCTCGAGCAGCGGCACGAAGCGGCACGGCACACCATGCGTGACCTCCGGACCGTGCAGTCCACGACGCACGAGCTCGAGGCGCTGGCCCCGGTCGTCGCCCACGGGAACGACGATCCGGCCCTCCACGACGAGCTCGTGGTACAGGCGCTCGGGGAAGCGCTGGGCCGCGGCGGAGACGAGGATCGCGTCGAACGGCCCGGCGCCCGGGACGCCGCGCTGGCCGTCCACCGCGAGCACCCGCACGTTGGTCGCGCCGACGGCGGCGAGCGCCCGCGCGGCACGGGCGGCGAGCCCGCCGATGCGCTCCGTGGCGATCACCTCGCGCACCAGGTGCGAGGCGACGGCGGCGGCGTAGCCCGATCCGGCGCCGACCTCGAGCAGCCGCTCGTCGCCGCGGAGTCCGAGCTGCTCGAGCTGCAGCGCCACGATGTAGGGCTGCGAGATCGTCTGCCCGTGGCCGATGGCGAGCGGCGTGTCCTCGTACGCCTGCGCCCGGTCCTCCGGCAGCACGAAGCGCTCGCGCGGCACGGCCGCCATCGCCGCCAGCACCCGCTCGTCGGCGATCCCGCGGCCGCGCAGCTGCCGCTCGACCATCTGCCCGCGGGCGGCGGCGAAGTCGTCCGGGTCGGCTGGCCGGCGCTCGCGTTCGCGGTCGCGACGGGCTCGGGCGGCGTGTCGCGCGGCGGCTCGGCCGGAGGCGGCGGCGGCACGGGCACGGACGGCGGCGCGGCCGCGGTCGAGGCGGCGCTGCGGTTGGTGCGCACGACGCGCGCAGAGACGGGCGGCTTGGACTCGGTCACCGCCTGCTCACCCTAGACGAGCGGGACCCCGCTCAGAGGCCGAAGTGCCTGGCGACGAGCCCATACACGTCGGTGATGGACGGCTCGTCGGGCAGGGAAACCCGGTCCACGCCGACCGTGACCAGCGGCACCAGCGACTCCTCGGCGCCGAGCGCACCGTGCGAGCCGCCGCCGAGGTGGTGCGAGCCGCCGGCGTCGGTGAACTCGACGCCGCGCGCGGCCGAGATCACGACCTCGCCGGCGTTGACGCAGTGGAGGATCTGGTCGACGCGCTCGAGGGCGTTCGGGTAGGCCTCCGAGGCGAGGGCGCCGCCCGCCTGCTCCAACGCGAGCGCGCCCGGCTCGCCCGCCAGGCGCCAGCGGCTGCCACGGCGGTCCGGGTCGCCGTCGGGGTCGCGCCGGAACCTCAGCTCCAGGCCGTCCCGCCGCACGACGCCCCACTCGTCCTCGCGGAACGCGACGACGTCGATCTCGGCCAGGCCCTCCACGCGCGCGGCGAGCTCGCGGGCCGGCGGCGCGTCGGTCAGGCGGTAGATCATCGCGGCGCGGTTCGACGCGGCGACGGCGATGGCGCTGTCGGCGGGCTTCGAGCGCAGCGAGGACACGAACTGCGGCAGGTCCGGGAACGCCGTCCGCAGCTCGAACGCGGTGCGCACCTGCGACTGTCCGTGGTCGGCGACGAGGATGACCGCGTACCGCTCGAGGAACCGCTCCAGCCCCCCGGCGGCCTGCACCAGCGCGCTGACCGCCTCGTCGGCGCGCCCCACCGCGTCGAGCGCGGCGTCCGGGCCGACGCGGTGCTGCGCCATGTCGACCTCGGGCAGGTAGTAGAGGAGGAAGTCGAAGCCGTCGCGGGCCACCAGCCAGCGGCCGACCGCGGCGGCGTGCTCGTCGTTGCGCCCGTGCATGCCCAGGTTGCGCGGCGCGCCGGTCATGTCCGACGCGAACAGCTCGCCGAAGAAGAAGCGGGTCGGCCCGTAGGCGGCGTCGAACATGCCGATGCGCCGGGCCATCTTCACGGCGCGCGGGCGCGACAGCGGGTGGCGCACCCGGCCGCGGAAGACGAAGAAGTTGATCGACCCCGCCACGAGCCCCGCGTCCTCGACGAGCTCGAACACCGTGCGCTCGCGCTGCGAGAGGTGCAGCGTGTTGAGGTTCATCATCGAGTCGTTGATGGACGCCAGCGCGCCCTCGACCAGGGTCGCGCGGAACGAGGAGCCGTACTCCACGAAGCGTCCCTCGCCGCGGCGGTACCAGACGAGCCCGGGGATGAACGACCCGTCCGGGCCGCGGCCCGTGGCGAGCGCCGAGAGGCAGACCGGGGTCAGGGACGGGAAGCAGGAGACGGCCGACGCGTGCTCCGTGCCCTGCGCCACGAGCGCGGCGATCGTCGGCGCGCGGCCCTCCGCCAGGGCGCGGTCGAAGAGCGGCCGCCCGAGCCCGTCGATGACGACGAGCACCAGCTTCCGCCGCCGCCCGTTGCGGGCGGTCAACGCAGGCTGCGCAGCCCCGCGTACTGCCCCTGGTCGCGGCGGCGGCTGCGGTAGAGGAACCAGCCCAGCGCGACCACGAGGGCGTAGCCGACGAACGGCACCAGGGCCAGGAGCGCGGCGACCAGCCCGGCGATGCCGGTGATGGCCGCGAGGCCGAAGCGGGTGCCCTCGCCCTTCAGCGCGCCCTCCACGAGGCGGCCGACGACCCACGCGCTCAGGGCGCCGAGCACCGCGCCCGCGGCGATCAGCGCGAACGGCACCTCGTCGCCGCCGGCCAGCTCGGCGGCCGCTCCGCCGCCCGCGCCGCCCAGGATGATGCGGCCGATCTGCGGAAGCCACGCGGCGGCGGCGGCGCCCAGCACGCCGATGACGCAGGAGATCGCCACCACGGGCGAGTCGTCGTAGGCGTCGAGGGCCCCGGGGGTGCCACCGAACACCGCGGCGAGCGAGCCGATGGCGATGGGCAGGAGCGGCACGAGGCCGCATGCGACGGCGAGCCCGAGGGCCTGGCCGAGGGAGATCGCGAGATCCACGGCCGGGATGGTAGACCCGTCCGCGGCACGGGTGCGACGTGCGAGGATTGCCGGATGCTGGCCGTCCGTACCGGTGAGCAGGCGGGCCGCATCGCCGTCATCGCGCTCGTCGTGGCCGTCACCGCGGCGGTCGGGACGGTCGGCGTCTGGGGCGCCATCGCGTCCGACGGCGCCGGCGCGGACAACGTCGAGGTGGCGGACGCGATCTCGCAGGTGCTGTTCGGCACCGCGTTCGTCCTCGGCGGGCTGGTGGCGTGGTGGAGCCGCCCCGACAACAGCACCGGCCGCCTCATGGCCGGCACCGGCATCCTCTTCGCGGCCGGGTCCTGGCAGACGGTCGACGACGGCTGGCTGCTGATCGCGGGCGCGCTCGCCTCGCTGGCCGCGGTCGCGACCTTCCTGCACCTGATCCTGGCCTTCCCGGCCGGCCGCATCGATCACGTCCCGGACCGCTGGGTGGTCGGCGTGGCCTACGCCGTCGTCGTCGTCGTGGCGCTGGCGGTGCCGTTCGTGCAGCCGAACGAGGTCGACTGCGACGGGTGCGCGGACAACCCGCTCGCGGCGGCGCCCAACGACACCGTGACCGCGATCGTCATCGGCCTCGCCAACGTCGCCATCGGCCTGTGCGTGATCGCGCTCCTCGTCATCACGTGGCGGCGCTTCCGCCGGGCGACCCCGGCGCTGCGCCGGACGATGGGCCCGCTCGTCGGCACCGCCTCGCTCGCCGGCGTGCTGTTCCTCGTCAGCATCCCGGCCTCGCTGATCGCCGACTGGCTGCAGATCGCGGTCGGCATCTGCTTCGTGACCGTGATGACGCTCGTGCCGGTGGCGTTCCTCGTCGGCCTGCTGCGCGACCGCCTGCAGCGCACGTCGTCGATCCAGGGCCTCGTGATCCGCCTCGCGGGCGCGACCGACCACGAGCACCTGCGCTCGATCCTGGCCGAGGCGCTGCGCGACCCGGACCTGACCATCGCGTTCTGGTTCTCCGAGCGGCAGACGTACGTCGACCAGCGCGGCCAGCCGGTGGAGGTGCCGGAGCAGGGGGTGACGATCGTCGAGCGCGACGGGGAGCCCATCGCGCGCCTCGTCCACGACCCCGCACTGGACGAGGACCCCGTCCTGCTCGAGGCCGTCGCCGCAGCGGCCGCCATCGGGCTGGAGCGGGCGCGCCTGGAGGCCGAGCTGCGCGCGCGCCTCGACGAGCTGCGGGCGTCTCGTGCGCGCATCGTCGAGACGGCGTACCACGCCCGCCGCCGGCTGGAGCGCGACCTGCACGACGGCGCCCAGCAGCGCCTCGTGGCCCTGTCGCTGACCCTGCGCATGATCCGCAGCCGGGTCGGTGGCGACGAGGCGGCTGCGGAGCTGGTGGACGGCGCGTCGACGGAGCTCGCGGCGGCCCTCGCGGAGCTGCGCGAGCTGGCCCGCGGCATCCACCCCGCGATCCTCACCGACCGCGGGCTGGAGCCGGCGCTGGCCGCGCTCGCCGACCGCGCGCCCGTGCCCGTCGACGTCGACGTGCAGGACGACCTCGGCCTGCCGCCGGCGCACGAGGCCGCCCTCTACTTCGTGGCGTCCGAGGCGCTGGCGAACGTCGCGAAGTACGCCGGCGGCACCGGCGTCGGTCCGCGTGTGGGCCGAGGCGGATGCCGTGACGATCGACATCGCCGACGACGGCCGGGGCGGCGCCGATCCGGACCAGGGCTCGGGCCTCTCGGGCCTGCGCGACCGCGTGGAGGCGATGGACGGCCGGTTCGAGGTGGCCAGCCCTCGCGGCGGCGGCACGCGGGTGCGGGCGACGCTGCCGGTCGCGCCGCCCGCCCCCACGGACGCGGAGGTGCCTGCGCCTAGCGCGTCCGCATGAGGTCGCGGATCTCCTCGAGCACGACGACCTCGTCGCTCTTGGCGGCCGGCGGCTCTGCCTCCAGGGCGGCGTGGCGCCGCGCCATGTACACGTTGTACGGCTTCACGACGACGAAGAAGATCGCCGCCGCGATGAGCACGAACGAGAGCACGGCGTTGAAGAACGAGCCGTAGCGGAACACGGAGCCGTTGATCTCGAACGTCAGGCCGGAGAAGTCCGGCTTCCCGAAGATCGCCGCGATGATCGGCGTGATGATGTCCGCGACGAGCGACGTCACGACCATGCCGAACGCCGCGCCGAGCACGACGGCGACCGCCAGGTCGATCACGTTCCCCCGCAGCAGGAACTGCTTGAACTCCTCGATCACGAGTGCCTCCTTCCCTAGCTGGGCATGCGAGCCGCGATCTTACGACCACGAGGACGTCCGCTCTCGGCCCCTTGCGGGGCCTTTGCGCAGGAATCGGCTCAGACGAGCAGCAGCATGCCTTCGGGCTCCAGCCCGAAGGTCGCCGTCCGGACGTCGCCGATGTCGTCGCCGTCGACCTGCGCCGGCAGCGGGCGGTCGCACTCCACCACGGCCTCGGAGACGTCGTGGAGGTACGCGATCCGACGCTCCGCCTCCCGCACGTGGCCGCCGGTGAAGAGCACGTAGCGCAGGTAGGCCGGGACGTCGCGGCGCCGCAGCGCGACCGGCGCCACGAGGTCGAGGCCGCGCTCGTTGGCGGCCTTCGGCGCGAGGCGCAGCGCCAGGGGACGACGTACGACCACGGGTTGAGGTTGGCGGCCGCCACGAAGGCGCAGCGGAGCTCCCGGCCGTCGTGGCGCAGCGTCGCCTTCGGACCGCCGTAGCGCCCCGTAGCCACCGCGCGCGTGACCTCCAGCGCGAAGATCGCGTCGCGCGGCCGGCGCCCCTTGCCGCGCCCGCGCGCGTCGACCCGCCGCACGATGTCGGCGTCGAGCCCGACGCCGGCGTTGAACGCGAAGCGGCGGCCGTTGAGCACGCCGAGCGGAGCCGGCGGACGCGGCCGGCGGAGAGCG
>CAVUXC010000010.1:0-187127 GCA_963745365.1 uncultured Actinomycetes bacterium | reverse complement strand
CGCCCCCGTGATGAAGGAGGCCACGGTCGCGGTCGAGGACCAGCGCTTCTACGAGCACCGCGGCATCGACTACCAGGGCATCGGCCGCGCCGTGTTCCAGGACATCCTGCAGCGAGGCGCCACCCAGGGCGGGTCCACGATCACCCAGCAGTTCGTCAAGAACGCGCTTCGCAATCAGCGCAACCGCACGGTGTTCGAGAAGCTGCGCGAGGCGGGCCTCGCCTATCAGCTCGAGCGCAATTGGGACAAGGACAAGATCCTTACCGAGTACCTGAACGTGATCTATTTCGGCCAGGGCGCCTACGGCATCGAGGCGGCGGCGAAGACCTACTTCGGCTGGAACCACCCGGGTTGCGGCACCCCAGGAGACCGGTGCGCGTCGCAGCTTCTCCCCTGGGAGGCGGCGATGATCGCCGGCCTGATCTCGAACCCCAGCGGCTTCGACCCCAAGATCGCCCCCGAGGCCGCCACCGCGCGAAGAAACCTCGTGCTCCAGAACATGGCCGACCAGGGCTACCTGACTCAGGAGGAGGCCGAGCAGTACTCGCGTGAGGAAGCACCCACTCCCTCGCAGATCAGGACGCCGGAGGAGGACTCCAGGGCCCCCTACTTCAGCTCCTGGCTTCGCCAGCAATTGGTCGACAAGTACGGCGCCGGAGAGGCGTTCGGTGGCGGGCTCCACGTCACCTCCACCCTCGACCTCTCGCTTCAGGAGGAGGCGGAGCAGATCGCCTACAGCCGCACCGCCGGGGTCGGCTTGAGCTCGGCCGTGGTGGTGCTCCACAACGACACCGGCGGGGTGCGGGCGATGGTGGGCGGCTACGACTATCGAGAGCAGCCCTTCAACCTCGCCACCCAGGGCCAGCGACAGCCGGGCTCGGCCTTCAAGCCGTTCACGCTGGTGACGGCGCTCGAGCAGGGCATCTCGCCCGATGCGGTCTATTCCTCGCAGCCGAAGACGCTCCCCTTCCAGGTGCCGGGGGTCAAGGCGCCACAAGAGTTCGAGGTCAACAACTACGAAGACACCTACCTGGGGAGCGCCTCGATCGCCACCGCGACCACCTACTCCGACAACTCGGTCTATGCGGAGCTGGGCCTTCAGATCGGCACTGAGAACATCGCCAAGACGGCCGAGGCAATGGGGATCGAGACGCCGATCTCCACCAACCCCGCGATGATCCTCGGCGGCCTCGAGCAGGGGGTCACCCCACTCAACATGGCGCACGCCTTCCAGACCCTGGCCCACGACGGCCAGCGGGTCAGCGGCACGATGGCCACCTCCGACGGCGCCCCGATCGGGATCCAGAAGGTCACCGACGAGCCGCCCGACCTGGGCGGCGACGTGGTCGAGACAAACACCGGCGATCCAGGCCAGGACTACGTGGAGACCGAGCAGGTCGTGGCCCCCGAGGTCGCCGCCACCGCCCGGTCGATCCTCGAGACCGTGGTCTCCCAGGGCACAGGCACGAACGCCTCGACGGGCGCCTCCCCCGAGTGGGGCAAGACCGGCACCACCGAAAACAATGGCGACGCCTGGTTCGTCGGCGCCACCGAGGACGTCACGGTGGCCGTCTGGGTCGGGCACGCCAACTCCGTGAAGCCGATGCTGACCGAGTTCGGCGGCGCGCCCGTGGACGGCGGCACGATTCCCGCGCTGATCTTCCACGACGTCGTGCTCGCCTTCGAACAGTCGAACTCCAACCAAGCCGCCGACGAGGACGAATCGACCACGGAGGAGACGACCACCCCGCCATCCACACAGTCCACGCCCGCGCCGTCGACGCAGGCGCCGTCCGAGGCCCAAGGGGACACCCAGCAGCAGGCGCCAGCCGAATCCTCGCCCTCCACCGGTGGCGGCGCGACCGGCGGCGCGGCCTCGGGCGGCACCGGCGGCGGCATCTCGCCGGGCTAGCGGACGCGCGCGCCGGCTAGCGCAGCGGCCGCGAGAGGTACTCGCTGCCGGCGGCGCAGAAGCGCCAGGGAAGCTCGGCGGCGCGGGTGATGCCGATTCGGGGGCCCGTCGCGACCTCAACCTGGCGCCAACCGTCGTCGCGAGCGCGCAGCTCGAATGGGGGCTCGGCGAGCGGCGTCCGGTTCATCTCCAGCCCGATTCCCAGCGCCTCGGTCAGCTTGCCGGGCCCGGAGCACAGCTCGCGCGCGTCACCACGGCCACGACGCCGCGTCATCTCCTCGATCCCCCACCGCGGCTCCAGCGCCCGAATCAGCACCGCCGCCGCCGCACCCTCGGGCTCGCAGACGAAGTTGAGGCAGGAGTGGATCCCGTAGCACAGGTACACGTAGGCGCGGCCGGATGGCCCGAACAGGGGCTCGGTCCGCCCCGTCAGCCCGACGTGGGCGTGGCAGGCGGGATCGTCGCGCTCATAGCTCTCGCACTCCACGATCACCCCACCGACCCCGTCGAACAGCAGCGCGCAGCCGATCAGGTCGCGAGCAACGTCGTGCACCGAGCGATCGAAGAACTCAGCCTCGAGCCGGCCCGAAGCGAGCAGTTGCGTGCTCACCGCCGGATCTCCTCCAGGGCGGCCCTGGCCGCCTCGAGCTGCTCGGCGAGCCGCGCCGACGCGGTGCCGCCAGCCGAGACCTTCGACTCCAGCCATCGCTCCGCGCGCAGCGCCTCGTAGAAGGAGTCGTCGAGCAGCTCCGAGTGGCGACCCAGCTCCTCCGGGGTCAACTCGGACAGCGCCTTGCCTTTCTCGAGCGCCTCGCGCACCAGTCCGCCAACCACGCCGTGGGCCTCCCTGAACGGCACCCCCTTGCGGACCAGGAGGTCCGCGATGTCGGTCGCCGCCCCGAACTCGTCGGCCGCCGCCTCCGCAAGCCGCTCGCGATCGAAGCTCAGGCCGCCGAGCATCCGCTCCGCCGCCTCGAGGCACAGCTCGAGGCTGTCGACCGCGTCGAATAGCGCCTCCTTGTCCTCCTGGAGGTCCTTCGAGTAGGCGAGCGGCAGGCCGTGCATGACGCCGGTGAGGACCAGGAACCCCGAGCCGATCCGGGGCGCCTTGGCGCGCAGCAGCTCCGCCGCGTCGGGGTTCTTCTTCTGCGGCATGATGCTCGAGCCCGACGAGAAGTCCTCCGCCAGCTCGCAGAAGGAGAACTCGTCGCTCGACCAGAGCACGAGCTCGGCTCCGAGGCGCGAGAGGTGCATCGCGCAGATCGATGCCGCGGACAGGTAGTCCAGAACGAAATCGCGGTTGGAGACCGCGTCGATCGAGTTGGGCGCGGGCGAGTCGAAGCCAAGGTCGCCCGCGAGCGCTTCGCGATCGAGGTCCCAGTTCAGCCCCGCCAGCGCTCCTGAGCCGAGCGGCAGCTCGGCGGTGGATTCGCGAACCTGGGCGAACCGCCTGGCGTCGCGCCTCAGCATCCAGAAGTAGGCCAGCAGGTGGTGCCCCAAGTAGACGGGCTGGGCGCGCTGGAGGTGCGTGTAGCCGGGCATCGGCCAGTCGACGTGGCGCGTGGCCAGCTCCAGCAGGCGCCCCATCAGCGAGCCGGCGAGCTCCCTCGCCAGCCCCGCATGGTCGCGCACGTAGAGGGCGACGTCGGTCGCCACCTGGTCGTTTCGCGAGCGACCGGTGTGGAGCTTGCCTCCGAGCGGGCCGATGACCTCGATCAGGCGCCGCTCGATCGCCATGTGGATGTCCTCGTCGCTCCCCTCGATCGGGAAGGAGCCGGCCTCCAGCTCTTCCCCGACAGTCGACAGACCCTGCTCCATCCGGCCCAGCTCGTCGCGGTCCAGGATCCCGGCCGCATGCAGGGCGCGGGCGTGCGCCCTCGACTGCTCCAGGTCGTACGGGGCCAAGCGCCGGTCGAAGCCGATCGAGGCGTTGAGGCGCTCGAACAGCGGGTCGGGCGGATCGCGGAAACGGGCCATCGCGCCAGTGTATGAACAGGGTAGGCTGGCGCGCCGATGAGGTTCCTGATCACGGGCGCCACCGGCAAGATCGGCAACGCGGTCGCCCGGCGGCTGGCCGACCGTGACGACGAGGTTGTGGCGCTGGTCCGCAACCCGGCCAGGGCCCGTGAACTGCTTCCGCCTGGAGTGGAGCTCGCGCACGGCGACGTCACCGACCCGGACTCGGTCCGCAAGGCGGTCGAGGGCGCGGACGGCGTCTTCAACTGCATGGGGCTGTTCGAGCAATGGCTCGCCGACCCGGGCATCTTCAACCGGGTGAACGCCGAGGGAGCGGGCAACGTCGTCGCGGCAGCCCGCGAAGCGGGCGCCAAGCGGCTGGTCCACACCTCCACCTTCGACGTCTTCCACGCCGCGACGGGCGGCACGGTGTCGGAGAAGGCTGTCGCCGACTATCCGAAGGGCACCGCGTACGAGCGCTCCAAGCAGCGGGCCGAGGAGCTGGTGCTCGAGCAGGCGGCGGACGGAATCGAGCTGGTGATCGCGAACCCGTCGAGCGTCTACGGCCCGGGCCCGTGGCAGGGAACGGGGCTCGACCGGGCAATCCGCGACGCGATCCGCCGTCGCCTGCCTGCGGTCCCGCCGGGGGGAATGACCTTTGTCCACGTGGACGACGTGGCGGCGGGCCACCTGGCGGCGTTCGATCGCGGCCAGCCGGGCGAGCGCTACGTGCTCGCCGACGGCTACGCGCCGTTGCGGGAGATGCTGTCGGTGGCGGTCGATGAGGCCGGCCGAGGTTGGGTCCCGCCGACCCTCCCGGTCCCGCTCGCGAAGGCGATGGCGGCCACGGGCGAAGCCGTCTCCCGGCTGATCCGGCGGCCGCCCCTGCTGGGCGCAGGCCAGCTCCACTTCCTGCTCTGGCAGGCGCGGGCCGACAGCTCCAAGGCACGCGCCGAGCTCGGCGTCGAGTTCCGGCCCTGGCAGGAGGGGATCCGCAGCACGGTGCGCTGGATGATCGACGAGGGCAAGGTGTAGCGGCACCGCTCGTGGCCTACGAGACCCTGCAGTACGAGCTCACCGAACGGGTCGTGGTCCTGACCCTGGACCGTCCCGAGCAGCGGAACGCGGTCAGCCGGCAGATGAATGTCGAGCTCCATGATGCCTGGCGGCGCTTTCGCGATGACGACGATGCGTTCGTCCTCGTGCTCACTGGCGCGGGCAGCGCGTTCTGCGCGGGGTGGGACCTGGCCGACGCGGCCGAGTGGCCGATGCCCGAGTGGGACGAGTTTCGCCGCAGCGTCTACGAGCTCCCCGGGGCCTGCGGCTACACGCGCAAGGTCGACGTGTTCAAGCCGGTGATCGCGGCGGTCAACGGCTGGGCCGTGGCGGCCGGCCTCGAGACGGCGCTGCTGGCCGACATCCGGATCGTTGCCGAGAACGCCGTGTTCGGGGCGCTGGAGCGACGCTGGAACATCGTCGCCGGCGACGGCATGACCGTGCGCCTGCCCCTGGCGGTTGGCTATGCGAAGGCGATGGAGCTGATCATCACCGGCCGCCCGGTCGACGCCCAGGAGGCGCTGCGCATCGGACTGGCCAACGAGGTCGTCCCCGAGGGCCGAGCCCTCGAGCGGGCGCTCGACCTCGCCCACGAGATCGCCGCGCTTCCCCAGGGAGCGATCCGCACCGACAAGGAGACGATGATCCGGAACGTCGGCAGAACGCTCGAGGAGCAGCTCCGCGGCGAGGCTGAGGCGACGATCTCGATGTGGCTTCGCCGCGACTCCCACGCAATCGGCGCCCGAGCCTTCAAGGAGGGCCGGGACCCCGAGTGGCCCAATCACGGGCTCTAATGGGTCCTCCCACCCCACCAGTGGGGGTCAGGCCGGCGCGCGAAGGCCCAGCGCGACGGCCAGCGCAGCGGTCACCCGCTCCACCTCCGCCTCCCCCATCCCGGTGAAGAACGGCAGCGCCAGCGAGCGCTCCGACACCCGCTCGGCGACCGGGAACTGTCCCTCGCGGAGCCCGAAGCGCTCCCGGTAGTGCCCCATCAGGTGGATGCAGGGCAGATAGGCCTTGGCGGCCACGCCGCGCTCATCCAGCGTCGCGACCACCACCTCGCGGTCGGCATCCGCCGGAAGCTGGACCACGTACACGAACCAGCTCCGCCGCTCGGCCCCACGGTCCGTGCAGGGCAGCACGAGGCCCGCGGGATCGCCGTCGCCGGCGGCCCTGCCGCCGATCGTGGCCAGGCGCTCCCCATAGAGCGCGGCCAGGCGGGCGCGCTCGCCGAGCAGGGCGTCGGCCCGCTCGAGCTGGCCGATGCCGAGCGCCGCCTGTAGCTCGGTCAGCCGGTAGTTGAACCCCAGCCGATCGTGCGAGAGCCAGCTCATGTCCTCGGCTCGCCCCTGGTTGCGCTCGCTGCGAAGGCGCGCCGCGATCTCCGGCCCCGAGGGGACGATCGCGCCGCCTTCGCCCATGGTCAGCTGCTTGTTGGCGTAGAAGGCAAAGGTGGCCAGATGGCCGCGCGCGCCGACCCGGACGCCCTCGGCGTCCGTGGCGCCGGCCGCCTCGCAGGCATCCTCCAGCACGCCCAGGCCGGATTCGCCCGCCACCGCGTCGAGCTCCGGCAGGGCAGCCGGATAGCCGAAGACGTGAACCGGCAGCAACCCAACGGCGCGGTCGGTCACCGCGGCGCGGGCTGCGGAAGGGTCGAGGTTGAGGGTCAGGGGGTCGATGTCGCAGAAGATTGGGGTGACGCCCTCGTACAGCAGGCAGTTGGCGGAGGCGACGAAGCTGAGCGGGGTCGTGATCACCTGGTCGCCTGGCCCCCAGCCGAGCGCCCGGACGCCGAGATGGAGCGCGGCGGTGCCGGAGGACACGGCGACGGCGTCCTCGACCCCCAGCCAGGCGGCGAACTCACGCTCGAAGCGCTCCAGCACCGGTCCCAGCGAGAGCCGCCCGGAGCGCAGCACCTCGAGGGCCAGCTCCTCCTCGCGCGCGCCGAGGTCCGGCCGCGCGAGGGGAATCGGCTCGTCGCCGCTCACGAAGGCGTTGGAGCCCGCTGGGCAGCGGGCGCGGCCGCCTGCTCCCCGCTCTCCGCCATCTGTCGCGGCTGGAAGGCGTACTCGAGCGAGTCCACGAGCGCCTCCCACGACGCCTCGATGATGTTCTCCGAGACGCCGATCGAGCCCCAGGAATCTCGTCCGTCGGAGGAGTCCAGGAGCACGCGCGTCACCGCGCCGGTGCCGTGGTGCGCATCGAGGATCCTGACCTTGTAGTTGACCAGCTCGATCTCGGCCAGGTGCGGATGGAGCTCGGTGATCGCGTCGCGCAGCGCCGTGTCGAGCGCGTTCACCGGCCCCTTGCCCTCGGCGGTGCGAACGTGGCGCCGGCCATCCACCCAGATCTTGATCGTCGCCTCCGTCTCGACCTTGCCGTCGGCGCGCTTCTCGGTGATGACCCGGAAGCCCTCGAGCCGGAACAGGGGCTCGTACTGACCCGTCTCGCGCCTCAGGAGCAGCTCGAAGGAGGCGTCGGCCGCCTCGTACTGGTAGCCGCGGTGCTCGCGTTCCTTGAGCCGCTCCACGGCGCGCTTCGCCGCGTCGGCGTCGAGGTCGATGCCGGCGCCCTCGGCGCGGCTCATGACCGAGCCCTTGCCGGAGAGCTCGGAGATCAAGACATCGCGGCTGTTGCCGACCAGCCCGGGGTCCGTGTGCTCGAAGGTGCGAGCGTCCGCCTTCACCCCCGCCGCGTGCATGCCGCCCTTGTGGGCGAAGGCGTTTCGACCGACGTAGGGCCGATCGGGGTCGGGTGCCAGGTTGCAGAGCTCGTCGACCAGGTGTGAGGTCTCCGTCAGCCGCCGCAGGCGATCCGCCGGGACGCAGTCGTAACCCATCTTCAGCTGTAGGGCCGGGAGGATCGAGACCAGGTTCGCGTTGCCGCACCGCTCGCCGTAGCCGTTCATCGTCCCCTGCACCAGCCGCGCCCCGGCGTCCACTGCGGCGAGCGAGTTGGCCACCGCGCACTCGGCGTCGTTGTGGGTGTGGATGCCGACCTCCGTCCGATCCCCCAATGCCTCGACCACCGCCGCGGTCGCTTCGGCAACCTGGGCCGGCAGGCTGGAGCCATTGGTATCGCAGAGGGTGACGTTCTCGGCGCCGGCCGCGACCGCCGCTCGCAGGCAGTCGAGCGCGTAGGCCGAATCCTCGCGCCAGGCGTCGAAGAAGTGCTCGGCGTCGTAGACGACGTGCTTGCCGTGCGCCACCAGGAAGCAAACGGAATCGGTGATCATGCCGAGGTTCTCGTCGGGGGAGGCCTTGGTCACCTTGTCCAGGTGGAGGGCCCAGGTCTTGCCGACCAGGGTGCACACCGGCGCCAGACATGCAGCCAGCTCACCCAGCGCCGGATCGTCCTCGGCCGCGAGCCCGCGCCTGCGGGTCATGCCGAAGGCGCACGTCTGCGCGGTCTGGAGATCGACCCCGGCGAGCAGCCGGAAGAGCTCTGCCTCCTTCGGATTCGAGCTTGGGAACCCGGCTTCGATGTAGTGGATCCCGAGGCGGTCCAGCGCTTCGACCACCCGCACCTTCTCGGCGGCCGAAAGCGACATCCCCTGCCCCTGCATGCCGTCGCGCAAGGTCGTGTCGTAGAGCTTCACCTGTGTCAAGTCGATGCCTTTCTGGTTCGAAGGCCGGACGGGGCCCCTTGGGGCCGGGATAGCGCGCGGCGCATGCCGCGCGAGCCGCGAGCCGCTAGGCGGCTGCGGCGCCGCTAATTCGTCCGGGTGCCTCGAAGAGAGCGCGCATCAGGTGGTGACTTTACTCGGTTGCTCGACGACGTCCAGCCATTCGAGGTACTCCTGCGCGCGCCCGTGCAGGGCGTCCTCGAACTTCGCCTGCACCACGCGGGTGATCTCGCCGGGCTCGCCCAGCTCGTGGTCGTCGACCTCACGCACCGGGACCAGCTCGGCCGCGGTACCGGTGAGGAAGACCTCCTCCGCCAGGTAGAGCTCGGCGCGCGCGATGTCTCGCTCGACGACCGTATAGCCGAGGTCTCGCGCGATCTGGATGATCGACTTGCGATTGATCCCGTCCAGGATCGAGGCGGCGTGCGGCGGGGTCAGGATTTGGCCGTCGCGGACGACGAAGATGTTCTCCCCCGAGCCCTCGCACACGAAGCCCCGCTGGTCGAGCAGGATCGCCTCCTCATAGCCGGCCTTGGCCGACTCGGTCTTGGCCAGGATCGAGTTCAGGTACTGGCCGCTCGCCTTGGAGTGCGGAATCAGGCTGTCCGGGGAGATTCGCCGCCACGAGGACACCTTGGCCCGCACCCCGTGGCGCTTTCCCTCCTCGCCGAGATAGACCCCCCAGGGCCAGACGGCGATGATCACGTCCACCGGCGCGCTGTTGGCGTACAGCCCCATCTCGCCGTAGCCGCGGAAGGCGATCGGGCGGATGTAGCAGCTCACCAACCCGTTGCGCCGGATCAGCTCGTGGGTGGCGTCGCGCAGCTCCTCGAGCGCGTAGGGCAGCTCGAGGTAGTAGAGCGCCGCCGACTTGCCGAGGCGCTCGAGGTGCTCGGTGTGCCGAAAGACCGCCGGTCCCTGCTGGGTCTCGTAGCAGCGGATGCCCTCGAACACCCCGCTTCCATAGTGGAGACCGTGGCT
This sequence comes from uncultured Actinomycetes bacterium, assembly GCA_963745365.1. Taxonomy (GTDB): domain Bacteria; phylum Actinomycetota; class Thermoleophilia; order Solirubrobacterales; family 70-9; genus AC-56. The sequence goes on along the minus strand of CAVUXC010000010.1, from coordinate 177,597 downwards.
GAGCACGTGGACCTTGGCGTCGTCCCAGGGGACGAAATCGCCGTTCATCCAGATCCACTCTGACTTCTCCACGGTGCCCTCCGTCTAGGGGTTACGACAGAGCGCCAAGTATGCCCGACTCGCCGCCGACTTCAAGCTTGCAGCTCCTCGAGCATGGCGTCGGTGATCTCCTCGGTGCCGACCTCGATCTCGTCCGGGGCCGCGCAGCGGACCGCTCCCCCGCGAGGTCCGGGGTGCGGAGGCCGCGCTGCGAGCACGGTGTCCACGGCCGCCTCGATCGCCGCCGCGTCAGCGGCCCTGTCGAGCCCGTGGCGAAGCATCATCGCCACCGAGAGGAAGGTGGCGAGCGGGTTGGCGATCCCCTGGCCGGCGATGTCGGGGGCCGAGCCGTGTACGGGCTCGAACAGGCCCGGGACCGTCGGCGCCGAGGCTCGCCGAGGGCAGCATCCCAAGCGAGCCGGTGAGCATCGCCGACTCGTCCGAGAGGATGTCGCCGAACATGTTCTCGGTCAGGATGACGTCGAACCGGGCCGGCTCGGCGACCAGCTGCATGGCGGCGTTGTCGACCAGCATGTGCTCCAGCTCGATCTCGGGGTAGCCGCCCGCGACGCGCTCGACAGTCTCGCGCCACAGGCGGGAGGTCTCCAGCACGTTGGCCTTGTCCACCGAGCTCACTCGCGGCGCCCTCGTCCCGTCCGCCGCCCTGCGGCGCGCCGCCTCGAAGGCCACGCGTGCGATGCGCTCGATCTCCCCGGCCGAGTACTCGCAGGTGTCATGTGCGCGATCTCCGTCGCGCCCGCTGTCGCCGAAATAGATGCCGCCGGTCAGCTCGCGGACCACCAGCAGGTCGGTGCCCGCAATCCGGTCGGAGCGCAGGGGGCTGGAATCGACCAGCGCGGGGCTGGGATGCACTGGGCGCAGGTTCGCGTAGAGGCCCAGGCCCTTGCGCAGGCCGAGCAGGCCCTGCTCGGGCCGCGGCGCATCCGGGTCGGTCGTGTCCCACTTCGGCCCGCCGACGGCGCCGAGCAGGACGGCGTCGGAGCGCCCGCACGCCTCCAGCACCTCGTCGGTGAGCGCGGTCCCGTGGGCGTCGATGGAGGCGCCGCCGACCAGGTGCTCGGTGAGCTCGAACCCGTCGATCGCCTCCAGCAAGCGGCGCGCCGCGGCAATGATCTCCGGGCCAATCCCGTCACCGGGCAGCAGCGCAATGCTCGCCGTGCTCACTCCGTGGAGGCTAGTGGGCCGTTACTAGTCGCCGCCGACGCGTGGTAGCGGGATGTCCTCGTGCTCTTCCTCGTCTTCGCCCGAGGCGTTCGGGCCGGGCGGCGGCGGCACCGCGTGCTGGCCGTGTACGTACTTCCAGAGGATCCGGTCCAGCTCGCGCTGCGGGACCCGGTCCGGAGCGTTGAGCGGTAGCTCCGCCGAGAGCTTGGCCGCCGGGCTCGACGCCGTGTTGGTCTCCGTCATGTCAACGTCGGGCACGATCGCGTCGTAAGGCTCGTCGTTCAGCGGCTCCGACGTAAACGCGCGGTAGAGCGGCACCGCGAGCGCCTCAGCGAGATATGCCGGCCTTCAGCCCGATCACGATCTCGGCGGTGCGCAGGAAGGAGAGAAAGTCGTAGCGGTTGGGGATCACGCGGCCCTCCTTCGCGTAGGGGCTGATCGCCAGCGCCGGGATCCGGTGGGCGTCGACGTGGTCGGCGCCGTCTTGGGAGTCGTCCTCGATCACCAGGATCAGGGAGCTGCCCCAGATCGGGGAGTGAGAGATCAGATCGACGATCTGACCCAACCCCCAGTCGTTGGAGGCGAGCTGCGCATTCGGCGTTCGCCGCCCGGGAGTGGTCCCCTCGGTGTGGTTGTTGGGCAGGACCAGGTAGTTGAACGCGGGTACGTTTCCGTTCAGCACCTGCGCGTTGAAGCGAGTCTGGAAGCAGTCGAAGCGGGAGTGCGCCGTGGCCGGGGCCCCGGGAGGAAGCGAGGAGTCATAGACCTGAATCTGGCCCTGGCCCAGAACCGTGCTGTTGGAGAGGTCTGAGTCGTAGCACCCGGGCTGAGGCGTCCCGATGTCGGAGTTGGCCAGCACCTGGGCGTTGCGCTGCCGCTGCTCCTCGGTCCTGTCCTTGTCGGGAAGGGGCGAGAGCCCGGCCAGGGCTTCCCCGTAGTTGAAGAACGAGATCTCGGCGTCCAGCATGCGCTCGAAGATGTAGCCCTTGGGAGGCGCGGTGACCTCGTACGCGCCGAAGTCGTACGGTCGCCCCCGCCCCGCGTAGTTCTGGGGCCAGTTCTTGATCACGTTGTCGGAGACGGCGCCGGCGGCGGTCCAGTAGTGGCCGTCGATCGAGGCCTCCGAATTCGCGTAGACGTGGTCGAGGAGCGGAAAGCGCCGAGCCAGCGCGTGCAAGTTCGGGGTGATCTCCTCGCCGAAGAGGGTCAGCTCGGGGGCGCCCTCGCCGCGCGGGTCGTCGCCGAGCACCTGGTCGTAGGTGCGGTTCTCCTTGACGATGTAGAAGACATGCTCGATCGGCCCGTTCGCTCGGATCGGCGTGCCCTCGGGCGGACGCTGGCTGTTCACGGGAACGATCTCGCGGTCGGCGCGCGGCGTCAGCTGGCGGATCCGCTGCTGGCTGGGGAAGGGCAGAATGCCCGACTGGCCGAACACCTGCTTGGGCAGGTATCTGAAGGCCTCGGGGTCGTCGCCGACGTTGTTTGGCCCCACCCCGAGCCCCTTGGAGGAGATCCAGGTGAGCTTGGTGCCGCCGGGGGTCGCAGCCGCGGCCACCGGGTAGGCGGCCGTGGGGATCCTGCCGAGCAGCGTGTACGGAGGCGGTCGCCGCTTGCCGGGGTCGTTGCAGGTCCGATGGCGGGCGTCGGGCAGCGCGAAGACCGCCAGGGCATCTTCGCCCGCGTCCGAGGAGATCAGGTAGCAGCCGTCGTTCGTGACCGTGACGTGGGCCGGCGTGGTTCCGTTCCCCCTCTGGCGAGCAACCGAGAGGGTTCGCTTGACCACCATCCTGCGGGTGCCGATGACGACGATCTGGTCCTCGTTGGCAAGCGCCACGTAGGCGCGGGGCGTCTTGGGATTGGTCGCCATGCCCTGCGGGTGCGAGAGGTGCGGGCCCACCTGGATCTGCTTCTCCACCGACGCGGACGCCAGGTCGATCACCGAGACCGTGCCCTCTGTCTCGCTGGTCACCAGTCCGTTGCCGTGGCGCGTGATCGCCGCGCCGTAGGGGTAGTGGCCGACCTCGACGTAGCGAACGTCCCGCGTCGCGGTGTTGATCACCGCCGCGTGGTCGGCCAGGTTGAGCGCCGCGAGCAGGGTCTTCCCATCAGGGCTGATCGCCAGGTCGCGAGGCCAGGAGCGCTTCTCGCTCGTGTTCGGCGGAAAGTCCTGGTACGGCTCCGCCCCCGGCGGCGGGGGCACCCGGATCACCCCGTTGCGTGTCGCCTGCCCGGTCCTCGGGTCGTACTTGAGCACGTGGATCACGTCGCCCTGCTGGCCTGGCACGCTCTCCGGGACCTCGAGCTCCGGGTCGTCCGACTCGGCGACGCCCGACACGTAGGCCCTGTTGCTGGAGGGATCCATCGCTATCCCGCCGGAGAGGCCGGGCATGACGATCCTCTGCACAACGGTCCCTCGGGTCGCCGCCCGCGCACCTTCACGATCCGGATGTCGTTTTCCCCGCGGCCGGCCGACAGAGTCCAGAGGTAGCCGCCTCTCCGGGTCAGCGCGCCGCCCGCGGGGGCGTTTCCCAGCTTGGTCAGCTTGCCGACTGGATCGAGCTGCCGACCGTTGGGTTGGATGCCGCTCTGGGGACCGACTTCCCCGGCGTCGATCGCCGCGGCGGCGGCGATTCCACCACCAGCCAGCACAACCACCGCGACGACTAGAGCCCGCGAGCCGCTCAGAGTCCTGATCGAAGACACCTTCACCGCAGCGAGCATATTCCCAGCCCGCGGCGCGCGTGCCGGTTACGGAGCCGTGAACGGCCGCTGTGCCGAGATGTTGAGGCGCACGTAGTCGAGCACCAGCGGGCGCGGCATCGAGCCCGTGACCGCGTCCACGAACTCCTCGTGCAGGTCCTCGGGCAGTCGCTGGAGGTGGGACGCGAGGCCGGAGGCGCGCAGGTAGCCGCGCGGATCGCGAGGCTGAAAGCGCTTTCGCTCGAGCCACAGGCGGGTGGCCACGAATCCCGCTCGCTCCAGCCGCACCTCCGTTTCCCCGACCCCGGCGAACTTCCAGGGCAGCAGGGTGCCGCGCAGATAGGGCGCGAAGCGCTCGTCGCCGCTGAGCGCGTCGATCGCCCGCTCGAACTCGGCCACGTTGCCCTCGCCGCCGCACTGCGCCTCGAGGCGCCCGCCGGGACGGAGCGCCGCGTGGAGTCGCTGAAACAGCCGGTCGTGATCGAGCACCCAGTGGAAGGTGGCGTTGGAGAAGATCGCGTCGACCGGCTCGTCCAGCTCGAGCTCGGTGAGGTTGGCGAGCAGCGCCTGGTCGGAGGGCCGCAACACGTCGCGCACCATGTCGACCATCGACGGCGAGCCGTCCACCGCGATCACCCTGCCCCTGCGGAAGCCGCTCGACCAAAAGCCGGGTCACCCGGCCGCTGCCGCAGCCGGCGTCCAGCACGGTCTCGTCGCCGCGAAGCTCGAGCCGCTCCAGCACCTCGCGGCCCCAGTCCTCCTGCGGATCGGCCAGGCTGTCATAGCTGGCCGCGTCCCAGTCGACGGTGCCGCCCGGGGTCGGCTCTGCCCTCGCTCACAGCGCGGTGGTCACCGGGCCGCGATCGGCGCCGCCGGAGGACTCGAAGTCGTCGATCGCCGCCTCGTCGCGAAGCGTCAGGCCGATCTCGTCGAGCCCGTGGAGCAGGCGGTGCTTGACGTCGGGGTCGATCTCGAACTCGACCACGCCGCCGCTGAAGGCTCACGGTCTGATCGTCGACGTCGATCCGTGCCTCGCCGGCGTCGGCGATCGCCGTGCAGTGCCGCTCGTCCAGGACCACCGGCAGCAGACCGACCTTGGTGCAGTTGACGTAGAAGATGTCAGCGAACGAGGGCGCGACGATCGCTTCGAACCCGAAGTCCTGAAGCGCCCACGGGCGCGTGCTCGCGCGAGGAGCCGCAGCCGAAGTTGCGTCCGGTGACCAGGATCGGGTTGCGCTCCAGCTCGATCTCTCCCGAGCGGATCCAGTCGTAGAAGAGGAACTCGCCGAAGCCGGTGCGCTCAAGCCGCTTCAAGAACTGCTTGGGGATGATCTGGTCGGTGTCGACGTCGGCCCGGTCGAGGACCGACACGCCGCCCTTCGATCACGTCTATCGGCCTCATGCCCACTCCCTGATGTCCACGAAGTGGCCCTCGATGGCCGCGGCGGCCGCCATCCGCGGCGAGACCAAGTGCGTGCGCCCACCCTTGCCCTGGCGACCCTCGTAAGTTCCGGTTCGAGGTCGAAGCGCAACGCTCCCCTTCGGCCAGCACGTCTGGGTTCATTCCCAGGCACATCGAGCAGCCGGACGTGCGCCACTCGAAGCCGGCCGAGCGAAGGATCTCGTCGAGCCCCTCCGCCTCGGCGTCGGCCTTCACCCGCTCGGAGCCCGGAACGACCATCGCACGCACCGTGTCGGCCACCCTGCGCCCCTCAACCGCCGCCGCCGCCTCGCGCAGGTCCTCGATCCGCGAGTTCACGCAGGAACCGATGAAGACCCGGTCGAGAGGGATCTCCCGTCATCGGCGTGCCCGGCTCCAGCGCCATGTAGGCGAGTGCGCGCTCCGCTGCTTCGCGATCGGCCGAGGCGTCGATGGCGTCGGGATCGGGTACCGCGGTCGGTCACCTCGACCACCTGCGCGGGCTGGGTTCCCCAGGTGACCATCGGTGAGATCGCCGAGGCGTCGATCTCGACCCTCGAGTCGAACTCGGCGCCCTCGTCCGTGTTGAAGCTCGCGCCAGCCCTCCACCGCCCTGTCGAAGTCCTCCGGGGCGCCTGGGCGGCCCTCCACGTAGGCGAAGGTGGTGTCGTCCGGCGCCACCATGCCGGCCCGACCACCGCCCTCGATGGTCATGTTGCACATCGTCATGCGCCCCTCCATCGAGAGGCGTCTGGATCGCTCGCCGGCGTACTCGACCGCGTAGCCGATCATCCCGTGCGTCCCGAGGCGTCCGATCGTGGCCAGGATCAGATCCTTCGGCGTCACGCCCGGGCCGCAGCTCGCCGACGTACTCGATCCGCATCGTCTTCGGGACGCCTCTGCGACAGGCACTGGGTGGCGAGCACGTGCTCGACCTCCGAGGTGCCGATGCCGAACGCCAACGCTCCGAAGGCGCCGTGTGTGGACGTGTGCGAGTCGCCGCAGACGATCGTCAGTGCCCGGCTGCGTGAGTCCCAGCTCGGGGCCGATCACGTGCACGATCCCACGCCGATTCGAGCCCAGCGAGTAAACCGGGACCCCGAACTGCGCGCAGTTGCGTTCCAGCGTCTCCACCTGCTTGCGGGACATCTCGTCGGCGATCAGGCGCGCGGCCGGCGTGCCGTCGGTGGGCACGTTGTGGTCGGCGGTCGCCAGGGTCTTGTCGGGCCGGCGCACCTGTCGCCCTTCGAGCCGCAGCCCGTCGAATGCCTGCGGCCGAGGTGATCTCGTGCACCAGGTGCAGGTCGATGTAGATCAGGCCATCAGCGACCTCGTGGGCATCCCAGATCTTGTCGAACATGGTCTTCTTCATCGTCAGCTTCTGCGAAGGCCTGCCGCCACTACGGCGAGGAGCTCGGCCGGTTGTTCCGCATTGTTCTCGAAGTGGTGTGGGAGGTCGGCGTCGAACGTGACGCTGTCGCCGGTTCGCAGCTCGTGACGCTCCCCGTCGACGACCAGCGTGGCCGTGCCGGCCACGACCACCGCGGTCTCCCGGCTACCGGGCTCGTGGATCGGCGGGTCGTCCGCGCCACCCGTGACCGCCCCGGGGCCGAGCCGGTGAAGCGACACGTCGGCGCGCTGGCCCGGAAGCGGCGGCGTCAACTCCTCCACGCGATGGCCACCGTGCCTGCGGCTGCGGCGCTGGCCCCGGCGCACGATGACGACGTGACCGTGCTCGTCGAGGCGCAGAAGCTGCGACAAGCTCAGGTCGAGGCCGGCGGCGATCCGGGCCGCAACGGCCAGGGTTGGGCTGGTCTCCCCACGCTCGACCTGCGACAGCATCGGAGCGCTGACGCCGCTGCGCTCCGCCAGGTCGCGCAGCGAGAGGTCCATCGCCTCCCGCAGCGACTTGACGCGGGCGCCGATGCCGCCGAATCCGGCCTCGCCGGTCGGCTGCCCACCGTTGGCTCGCTGGTTCGCCGCCACCTTCACGACGATCGTACGTTATCACGTACGTTTGTACGCGCGTCAGCGCGTCTGGCCCGAGGGGCGGACGAGCACCTCGTTGACGCTCACATGCTTGGGCTGCGCAACGGCGTACACGACCGCGTTGGCGATGTCCGCCGCTTCGAGCACCTTGCCGGTTGCATCGCGCATCTTCTCGATCTGCTCGACCACAATCGGGTTCTCGTTGTGGCCCTGAAGCTCGGTGTCGACGAAGCCCGGCTCGACGCAGGTCACCCGGACGCCGATGTAGGCGCCCTCCTGGCGCAGCGACTCCGAGAACCCGACCACCCCCCACTTGGTCATGTTGTAGACGCCGGAGCCAAGCGCGGCCACCCGCCCGGCCACCGAGGAGACGTTGACCACGTCCCCTCCCCCGCCGTCGCGCATCAGGGGCAGCGCGTAGTGGGTGCAATACAGCAGCCCGAGGCAGTTGACCTCGATCATCGTTCGCCACTCGGCCGGGTCCGCGCCCTGGAGCGGGCCGAGCAGCATCACGCCGGCGTTGTTGACCAGGGCGTCGAGGCCGCCGAGCTCGGTGTGGGCGGTCTCGACCAGCGACTTGGCCTGCGCCTCGTCGGCGATGTCGGCCTCGATCGCAACCGCCTTGCCGCCGCCGGCCTCGATCCGCGAGGCGAGCTCGTCGAGGCGGTCCTTGCGCCGCGCTCCGAGCGCGACTGCGGCGCCCTCGGCGACCATCGCCTCCGCGGTCGCCTCGCCGATCCCCGACGAGGCGCCCGTTATCAGCGCCCTGCGCCCTTCGAGCGAACCGGCCATCGCCGCACTATATGGCGGCTACGGCCCCGGCGTGGCCGGCTCGGCCGCCGCCTCCGCGGCGACCTCCTCGGCCTCGCGCACCGCGGCGCCCTCCAGCGCGTTCGAAAGCGCCCGGACGTAGGCGCGGGCAGAGGCCTCGAGGATGTCGGTGGCGACCCCCTGGCCGCTGGCCAGGCGGCCGTGGGCGCGAAGCATCACGGTCACCTCACCCAAGGCGTCCTCACCCTCGGTGACGGCCGACACCGTGTAGGAGCGAAGCTCCGAGTCCACCCCGGCCGCCTGCCGGATGGCGACGAAGATCGCGTCCACGGGGCCGTCGCCGGTGGCCTCTGCGTCCACCGTCTCGCCCGAGGGGCGCTTCACGGCCACCTTGGCGCGCGGGGGGCGGTGAGAGCCGGCCGCGACCTCGAACGACTCGAGCGTGTAGCGCTCCGCCGACTCCCGCATCTCCTCGGAGACGATCGCCTCGAGGTCGAGCGCGGTGATCTGCTTCTTCTTGTCGGCGACCTCCTTGAACCGCGCGAACGCCTGGTTCAGCGCGTTGCCCTCGAGCTTGAAGCCGAGCTCGGCGAGAGCATTGTGTAGCGCGTGCCGCCCCGAGTGCTTTCCCAGCACGATCGAGTTCGACTCCAGGCCGACCTCGCGCGCATCCATGATCTCGTAGGTGGTGCGCTCCTTCAGCACTCCGTCCTGGTGGATGCCGGACTCGTGGGCGAACGCGTTGCGACCGACCACGGCCTTGTTCGGCTGCACCGGGTATCCCGTGAAGCGCGAGACCATGCGGCTGGTCCGCGCCAGCTCGCGGGAGTTGACCCCGGTATCGAGCCCGTGGACGTCGCGGCGGGTCCGCAGCAGCATCACGATCTCCTCCAGCGAGCAGTTCCCGGCCCGCTCGCCGATCCCGTTCACGGCGCACTCCACCTGGCGGGCGCCCGCCAGCACGCCGACGTATGAGTTGGCGACCGCCATCCCCAGGTCGTCGTGGCAGTGGACGGAGAGGCGAACGTTGCGCAGCTCGGGCGCCAACTCGTAGAGCCGCTCGAAGTAACGCCGGTACTCCTCAGGCGTCGTATAGCCCACGGTGTCGGGGATGTTGACCACGGTCGCGCCCTCCGCGACCGCGATCGCGCACACCTCGGCCGTGAACTCGACCTCGGCGCGAGTCGCGTCCATGGGCGAGAACTCGACGTCCTCCGTGTACGACTTGGCCAGCGTCACCGCCGCCTTGGCCTGACCCTTCACGTCGTCACGCGTGGTTTGGAGCTGATGCTCGATGTGGATGTCGGAGGTGGAGATGAAGGTGTGGATCCGGGGGCGCGCGGAGTCCTTGATCGCCGCCCATGCCGCATCGATGTCGGCCTTGTGGGTGCGGGCCAGACCGCAGATCACCGGGCCCTCCACCTCGCGGGCGATGGCGTCGACGGCCTCCGCGTCGCCGGGGGAGGTGATCGGGAAGCCGGCCTCGATCACATCGACGCCGAGGCGGGCGAGCTGGTGCGCGATCTCCACCTTCTCGTGGGTGTTGAGCGAGATGCCCGGCGACTGCTCGCCGTCCCTCAATGTGGTGTCGAAGATGTGGACCCGATCCTGCTCGGGTACCGATCCGGGGCCGCTCATTGGCCTTTCCTCCTTCTCCTTGAAACCTCGATGACCTTCTGAACTTGCGGCTCTCGCGCCGCCCAGCGTTACTCCCCCCGCGGGGGGAGGAGAAGGAGAAGCGCCAGGCTGGGGAACCGCGTCATCGGGCAGGGACTCTAGCGCACGCGCGGAACCTTGCTGCTCAGGAGCGCATGCCGTGGAGGCCACCCGGATCCAGGCCCAAGCCGTAGTCAAGGTAGTCGCGATCTCGCTCGCCGTGATCGCGGCGGCGATGCTGCTCACGATCGTCGTCCTCCAGTGCGCACCGAGATCAGGTGGGTGTTCGCTGCTCTGTTCGGAGCGCTCGCCCTGCTCCCGGCGGTGGATCGGGTTGAGAGCCTGCGGGTTCGCGGCCGCAGGGTGCTTCCACGCTGGCTGGCGATCCTGGTCGTCTACGTCGTCCTGCTCCGCGTTCTTCGTCTTCCTGGTCCTCCAGGTGGTGCCGCCGATCATCCGCGAGTTCGAGAGCCTGGGTCGAAGGCTCCGGCTACGTCCACGACTTCCGGCAGTGGGCGAACCAAAACCAGGAGTTCCAGGACCTGAATCGCAAGTACGACATCACCCAGGCGCTCACGCAGCAGGCGTCGTCGATCCCCGCCAAGCTGGGCGGCGCCGCGGGGGAAATCCGAAGCCTGACGGTGAGCATCCTCGAGCACCTGCTGGCCGCGATCACGATCCTCGCCCTGGCCTTCTTCCTGCTGCTCGACGGCCGCCAGCAGGGAGAGCGCCTTCTGTCCCGGATGCAGCCCGACACGGCCACCCGGCTTCGCCGGATCGCGACTCGCATCGCCGGCGTCGTCAAGTCCTACGTCTCCGTCAACCTGCTGCTCGCGGTCGCCGCCGGGGTCTTCACCTGGCTGGTCCTCGAGTTGCTGGGCGTCGAGCTGGCGGTCACCATGGGCGTGATCGTCGGCTTCCTCGACCTGGTGCCGCTGATCGGCTTCACCGTGGGCGGCCTGTTCGTAGCGGTCGTTGCCGCCTTCCACGACTTCCCCGGCGCGATGATCGCCTGGCTGATCTTCTTCCTCGTCTACCAGCAGGTGCAGGACCGCGTGATCCAGCCGCTCCTCTACAAGAATGCGGTCCGGGTCCACCCGGCGGTGGCGATCGTCGCGATCCTGGTCGGCGGCCAGCTTGCGGGCATCCTCGGCGCCCTGCTGGCGATCCCGATCGCCGCCACGATCGGGGTCCTGATCGACGAGGCATTGCTGTGGCGGCGCGAGACCGCGCAGGCTCAGCCCGAGCCCGCGGCTGACTGACTCGGGGCCGGCGGGGGAGCCGGCTCGCCGAACCGCGCCCGCGCCCGCGCCCGCTTGCGCTCCCGATATAGCCGCGCCCACAGCGAGCCCGGCCTTCCCAGGCGCAGCGCGCCCACCAGGCCCACCGGGGGGATGAATAGGCCGACCACCGCCATCCCGAACTTCTCCTTGGCGAGATTGACCACCGCCAGCAGGATCGTGATCACGCCGAAGGCGCCCACCACCGCGAATACGGCGCCCTCGACCTCGGTCGCCACGTCCACCCAGGCGGTGAAGCCCACCAGCACCATGCCGGTCACCGTGGCGGCGACGATCACCGCGTCGATCGAGCGCCTCCCCTGCTGCGACCAGTAGACGTCCTTGAGGTTGAGCCAGAGGGCGAACTCGTCGAGGGTCAGCCCGGTGCCAACCCCGAACAGCACCGTGACGATCTCATGCCAGGGCGAGGGCGGCGCAATCACCACGCCCGCATAGCCGGCGATCAGCAGCAGGAGGATTCCCCAGACCAGGTGATGGATGTGGGTTCCGCCGACCTCCACGTTGCCCGGCCACCAGCTCACCTGGGCGCGGATCAGATGGGCGCTGGTGCGGATGAAGCCGAAGGTGAGCAGGAAGGCGACGAAGAACAGGAACTCGGGCTGCCGATCGGTGTCGACGATCGCCCGCTCATACAGGCTGCCGATGCTGGCGAGCACGAACAAGCAATCAGGGGACCAGAACGACCTTGCCGATGTTGCGCCGCTCCTCGATCATGCGGTGCGCGTCCGGGGCGCGGTCGAAGGGGAACGCCTCGGCCACCACCGGCTTCAGGTCGCCCTTCACCAGGCCCTCTTGCAGCGGCTCGAGCGCCCGGTCGATGTTGCCCTCCCGATCCCACCAGGAGAGCATGTTGAGACCGAAGACTCCCTTGTTCTCGTTCATCACCCCGAGGCTCTTCCACCACGGCATGGTCGCCAGCGGCATTCGGGCGAGGCTCCGCAGGGCGGCCGGGATGTCCCGCTTGCCGCTGCCGCTCTGCACCTCGGAGAGCCCGTACATGATCAGCCGCCCGCCCGAGCGCAGCAGCCTGTAGTCCTTGCGGAACGAGGTCGGGCCGAGGGCGTCCATGATCACGTCCAGCCCGCCTTCGCCGGTGATCCTCCGCACCTCCTCCTCGAAGTCAGTGCTTCGGTAGTCGATGGCGTGATCGACCCCCTGCTCGCGGATCGCGTCGTGCTTCGAGGCCGACGCGGTGCCGAAGATCTCCGCGCCGATTCCCTTGGCGATCTGCGTCGCGGCCGTTCCCACGCCGCCGGCCGCAGCGTGGATCAATACCCGCTCGCCCTCCTTCAGGCCACCCATGATCACCAGGGCCGCGTAGGCGGTGGCGTAGTTGACGGGGAAGGCGGCGCCCTCCTCGAACGACAGCTTCTCGGGCAGGGGGAACGCCATGTCCGCGGCGACCGTGACCAGCTCGGCCTGGCCGTTGAAGCGGGTGCCCGCGATCACCCGGTCGCCGACCTGGTGCGAGTCCACCCCCTCCCCCACCGACTCGATCTCGCCCGCGACCTCGTAGCCGACCACGCAGGGGAGCTTTGGCGCATCGGGATACAGGCCGATCCGGGCCAGCGTGTCGGCGAAGTTGATCCCGGCGGCCTTGACCGCAATCCGCACCTCGCCGGGCCCGACCGGCGGGTCGGGCCGCTCCTGAACCTGCAAGACCTCGGGGGGCCCGTGCCGGGTGATCACAACCGCGCGCACGTATATGACCCTATACCGGCCTGGCCCGGGCTAGCGACGAAGTCGCGGTAGATGCGAGTTGCCCGGGTCCACCACGCTTGCACCCGACCCGCCGCCCCCGGAGTCGAAGACGAGGAGGCGGCGGAGTTGTTCAGAGGTCGACAGCGCGGCCGGCGTGAAAGCCGTCCAGCCGCAGGATCTCGTCGAGAACCCCTTCCGGGAGGGGCGCGTCGGTGGTCAGCGCCAGAACGGCTTGGTCGCCCGACTCCTCCGCCCCAACCGCGGCGGAGGCGATGTTGACGCTGTGCTGGCCGAAGATCGTTCCGATGCGCCCGATCATCCCCGGCTGGTCCTCGTAGCGGAACACGACCAGGTGGTCGGCAAACGGCATGTAGAAGCTCTCGCCCCAGACCCGGACCAGATGAGGAAGGTTCCTCGGCCCGACCGCGGTGCCCGCGACCTCGACCGCCTCGTCCCCGGACTCGATCCGCACGGTGACCAGCTCGGTGAACTCGTCCGAGGCGGTGTCCTTGAGCTCGGTCAGCTCGATGCCGCGTTCCTCGGCCAGGGCGGGGGCGTTGACGAGGTTGACCTGCTCCTCGGTGTGGCCGGAGAGGATCCCCACCAGGACGGCGATGCCGAGCAGCCGGGTGTCGTGCTCGGCGATCCGGCCCCGGAACTCCGCCACCACCCGGTCGACCGAGCCGTTGCCGAGGCCCTGCGCCAGCCGGCCGAGCTTCTGGCACAGCGGCACGAACGGCGCCAGCGCCTCCATCTCCTCGGGCCGGACGGCGGCGATGTTGACCGCGTTGGTGACCACGCCGCCAGACAGCGCGCGGCGCACCTGGTCGGCGGTGATGGTGCCGGCGCGGTCCTGCGCCTCCGCCGTGGCCGCTCCCAGGTGCGGGGTGACCACGACGTTGTCGCGCCCGAACAGCGGGTGATCGGTGAAGGGCTCGGAGGGGAAGACATCGAGCGCCGCACCGGCGACCTTGCCCGAGTCGAGCGCCGCCTCGAGCGCCTCGAGGTCGACCAGCTCGCCCCGGGCGCAGTTGACGATCCGCACCCCGTCCTTCATCTTCGCGATCGCCTCGGCGTCGATCCAGTTGACGGTGTCGGGCGTCTTCGGCAGATGGATGGTGACGATGTCAGCCTTCGCGTACAGGTCCTCGCTTGTCTCGGCACGCTCGGCGCCGAGCTCGCGGAAGCGCTCGGCGGCGACGAACTTGTCGAAGGCGACCACCTCCATCGCGAAGGCCTGCGCCCGGTGGGCGACCAGCTGGCCGATCCGCCCGAAGCCGATCACGCCCAGCGTCTTGCCGTACAGCTCGTTGCCGGCGAACCGCGCCCGCGCCCAGTCGCCCCCGACCAGCGAGGCGTGCGCCTGAGGGACGTTTCGGCACAGGGCGAGCGCCAGGGCGAGCGTGTGCTCGGCGGCGGCGACCGAGTTCGATTCGGGGGCGTTGACGACCACGATGCCTCGCTTGGTGGCCGCGCTCACGTCGACGTTGTCGACCCCCGTCCCGGCGCGGCCGATCACCTTCAGCCTCGTGCCCCGCTCGATCAGCTCCGCGGTCAGCAGGGTCTGAGAGCGGACCACGATCCCGTCGAACTCGCCGATTCGCTCGCCCAGCTCGTCGTCGGACATCTCGAGGCCGAGCTCGACCTCGAAGTCGCCGCGCAGCAGCTCGACGCCGGACTCGGCGATCTTCTCCTTGACCAGGACCTTCGGCTTGCCGTCGGTCACCAGCCGACCTTTCGATCCGTCACTAGGCGACCGGTGTCGGGGCAGTGCCAGCGACCGCGAACACCCGCTGAGCCGCGGCAGCGCCTGCGCCGGGTTCGGCGTCGTGGCCGAGGTCGCGCAGCGCCATCTCGAGCGCGGTCAGGGCGACCACGATGTCGAAGGCCCCGTAGTAGCCGCAGTGGGCGATGCGCGCGATCTTGCCCTTCAGATGAGCCTGGCCGCCGGCGATCGTTACCCCGTAGCGGTCGCGCATCAGCTTCGGCACCTTGGCGCCGTCGATCTCCTCGGGGAGCGCCGCCACTGTGACCACGTTCGCGTTCTCGTCGTCGGGGCCGAACCGCTCCAGTCCCAGCGCCTCCACCCCGGCCCGCGCCGCGCGGGCGAGCAGCGCGTGGCGGGCGAAGACCCCCTCCAGGCCTTCCTCGAACAGGAGGTCCAGGGCAACGTCGAGGGCCCGGAACAGGGTCACGGCCGGCGTGAACGCCGAGTTGGGCGGATCCTCCTTCTGACCGGCGGCCGTGCGCTCCCAGTCGAGGTAGTAGCGGCGGCCAGGATTCTCGGCGGCCAGCGCCATCGCCCGCTCGGAGACCGAGGCGAATCCCAGCCCGGGCGGGCACATCAACGACTTCTGCGAGCCCGCGACGACCACGTCCACCCCCCACTCGTCCTGCGGCAGGCTCACCGCGCCGATACCCGAGACGGCGTCGACGCAGAGCACCGAGCCGTGCGCCTTGGTCAGCTGGTTGAGCGCCTGGATGTCGTTGACGACGCCGGTCGAGGTCTCCGACTGGGTCGTGAACACAGCCCGCGCCGGGCGCCCCAGCCCGGCGAGCGCCTGGTCGAGCCGCGCGGGGTCCACCCTTTCGCCCCACTCGAACTCCAGGTGCAGGGTGTCGGCGCCGTAGGCGTCACAGATCTCGGCCCAGCGCTGCCCGAACTTGCCGCATGAGGCAACCACGGCAGGGTCGCCGGGACCAATGAGGTTGGCGACCGCCGACTCCATCGCGGCGGTTCCCGTGCCCGCGAAGCAGAGGACCTCGTTTCGCGTCTGGAAGACCTGGGGCAGCCGCTCCAGGACACGCGCGTAGATCTCGACGAACGCCGGGGCGCGGTGGTAGAGGATCGGCTCCGCCATCACCTGCGAGACGCGCGGCGGCAGCGGGGTCGGCCCCGCGGTCAGCATGTACTGCTTGGCGAAGATGTCCGGCGCCTCGGCCATTCGCTCAGGATACGGAGGCACGCGGACCCCGGGATGCGTCCCAGGCCCAGGCCGCATACCATCGGCGTCGTGAGCGAGGGCATCACCGAGGGCGACGGCTACGCCGTCGGCCACATCGACCAAATGGGCGACCCTTACGGTTTCCGGAAGATTCGCCGGACGCTCGGGGTGACCGCCTTCGGGGTCAATGCCATCGTGCTGCCGCCGGGATACGACACCGGGCGCCACTTCCACGACGAGCAGGAGGAGCTCTACTTCTGCCACAGCGGCCGGATCGAGATCGAGTTCGGGGACGGCTCGACTCACGTCCTCGAGCCAGGGAGCGCGGCCCGCGTGGACGCCTCCACGGTGCGCAAGATAAGGAACGTTGGCGACGAGGACGCCGCCTACGTGGTCGTCGGTGGCAAGGACGGCTACGTCGGGCGCGACGGACGGATGCCAGAGGGCGAGGAGAGTCCCAGGGGCGCAGGCTTCTCCGGCCCGCCGGGAGCCGGCCCGCCGCCGCCGGGCGAGAGCGATGGCTCACCTGGCGCGTCCTGACGCCGCGCTTGACCCACCGTGTCGGCATTGCGCGAATCACTCGCGCGGATTGCGGTGCCAGAATGTCGGCATGACCTCGCGCAAGCTCCTCGCTGAGATCAAGGAGCTCCGCCTGGAGAGCCGGGAGCATCAGCGGCGAGCCGACGAGCTCGTGGACGAGATCCGGGAGGAAGTCCGGCTGACCCGGGAGGAAGTCCGGCTGACCCGGGAGGAAGTGCAACTCACCCGGGACGAAATACGACTCAACCGCGAGGTGATTCGCCGCAACGAGCTTGCCTTCCGGCAGGGAGCCACCGCCCTCGGTGAGCTGATCGGGGAGATCCGCGCCCAGACCCAGGCGATCTTCAAGCTGATCGACCGGCTCGACGGCGGGGCCGCAACCGCATAGCGGCCCCGCGGGGCCGCGCTCGCGCGCTTCTCGTTAGCGTGCGGCGCGGATGAAGTCACACACCGTCTACAAGACATTCGAAGTCCCGGAGCGCCGCAGCTTCATCCGCATCACCGACGACGTGCAGGCGGCCGTCGACGAGGCCGGGATCGCCGAGGGCATGGCGCTCGTATCCGCCATGCACATCACCGCCGGTGTCTGGGTGAACGACGACGAGCCGGGCCTCCACGCGGACACGCTGGAGTGGCTCGACAAGCTGGCGCCGCCGAGCTGGCAGGAGCCGGCGAACGAGGTGGCGCGGGAGCTCTCCCCCGACCCCGGCGACTACCGCCACCACGCGCGGCGGCGAGGACAACGGCGACGCCCACCTCAAGAACCTGCTCGTCCACCACCAGGCGATCGTCCCGGTCACCGACGGGCGGCTCGACCTGGGGCCCTGGCAGCAGGTCTTCTACACCGAGTTCGACGGCCGCCGTGCGAAGCGGCTGGTCATCAAAGTGCTCGGCGAGTAGGTCACTCAGGGTCACTCAGGGTCAGTCCCGTACCCATCCCGTACCCATCCCGTACCCACCGAATCCGGGGACTAAAGGCGGCCGATACACGGCGTCGCCACCGACCATCGGCAAGACGGTGTGCCATTCCACATCTGGGTGCACCAACTCCAGGAATGCTTCCGTGTCCGAGCGATTGGCCGCCTCGACTGCACGCTTGAACACGTCGACGTTCTCCTGCGACATCGCCTACTCCCGCAGCCCGGCGGCTTCGAGGGCTTCGGCCTTGCTGGTGAAAGTCTCGATACGAATGATCATGCCGTGGCGGACGGTGTACACGCACTGGATTGGGACGCCAGGCCCAAGCTCCGCTGTGCGTATGCCGCTTGTGGCCCCCTCGCCCTCGAAGCTGTGGAGGCAGACGAAACGTCCTCCGGGCGCATCGATGTACTCGCGGAGCTCGAGTTGAAGGCCAGGGAACGCTTCGCTAAACCAACGCCAGCCCTCGCGCCAGCCGTCACGGCCTCGAAAAGTCTCCAGAGCGCCGAGGGTGACCCACTCGAATTCCTCGGCCGTGGTGTCGAGCGCTCGATCGAGGCGACCGGCAGACAACTCTCCGTAGGCCCAGTGGGCGCCATGGGCCATCAAGTAGGTCCGAAACCGGCTGGGCCGGAGTCCGAATACGAGTCCGAATACGAACGCCCGCAGCCGGGCGCTCCGGACAGAGAACAGTGCCCTCAGGGGAGACGGCACGACGTAGCCAGGGGGAAAGACCGCCCGCTGCTTGCCGATCTTGGGTCGCGACATCGCCTACTCCTTGAGTCCGGCGGCTTCGAGGGCCTCGCGTCGATCGAAGAAGGGCTGCTCGCGGATCACCCGTCCAGCCGAGATGGTGAGGACAACCGCCCAGTCACTCTCGAATCCAGCGCCGCTACTGATCCCGCTGCCCGTGACACGGCCGACGAACAGCACGCGGTCACCCAGGTCGAGCATCTCTTCGGGCTCGAAGCGCATCACGCCCCATTCGGCGGTCCACCCCCGTTGGAACTCGCTGCGCCCCTCGCGGCCGCGATACACCCGGTCGAAGCCGAGCGCGACGAAGCTGGGAGGGGTTATGAACGCGACGCGTGGTGGTAGAGGATGAAGCTCGACGCGAAATCTCCGCGATTCAGCGCATCGAAGCCGAGCTGCGAGACGCGAAGGAGGAGCGCCCGTCGGGGCCGGGACCGGGAGGCAGCCGCCACACCGCTCGGGTCGCGAACGCCACCACCGACGGGAAGCGCAAGTAAACGCGCTCTTCCACGCCCCGGCGCGAGCGGGCCTTCACCGCGAAGGGCTGGCGCACAACCTCCACGTTCTCCTGCGACATCGCCTACTCCCGCAGCCCGGCCGCTTCGAGGGCCTTCGTTGCGCTCGGTGAAGGTCTGCAGCCGGACGAGCTTTCCCTTCCGGTACTGCGTCAGCCAGGCCGCTTGCGGGATATCGAGCAGCACGTCTCCTCCCCGGCCCCGCGCACGCCAACTGCCCAGGACCAGAACCCGGTCATCGTCCAGGTCCAGGAAATGCTCCGGTCTGGGCTCGAAGTCTGCCGTATCCCGCTTCACGTCCTCGATCCATTGCCGCACCCCTTCGTGGCCCTTATAGGTGATTCCCTCGAGGATGGCCATGATCGGAATGAACTCAACATCCGGGTCGAGCAGTGCATAAAGATCGTCGGTCGCCTCCGCGAACGTCCGGTTGAACGCCTCGAAGGCCCTGCGGGCAACCTCGACGTTCTCCTTCGACATCGCCCGCGCAGTATCTCGCGCTTCGGTGGGGCGGCGCACGATCGTCCGGTGGTTCGCAGATAGCGTTGGCACTGCACACAAATCATCTGATCCAAAGGTTGCGTCACCCAAGTCCTCCAACGAGCGGTTGATGGCTCGACTGGCCGCGTCGGCGATTGCCACCGTTGCAATCGATCTCTTGCTCGCGTTCGCCTTCACCGACTGGAGCGTGGCGCGGCGGGAACGGTAGATCACCAGCTACGGGGACGCGCTGTTTCGGACAAGCTCCCAAATCACCACGGTGTCGTCATCGCTACGGAACCCGATCACGACCGGAGGGCGTGCTCTGCTGTTGCAACGGACTTCGCGGCGATCGCGGTGGTCTCGGTGCTCTTCGGCTCGATCGTCGATCGCCTGCGCACCAAGAGCCCATAGCGAGAGCCCGGGGCATGACCCCCGTCCCCGCATTTCATCGTGGGACCGCGGGGAAGCTGCCTGGCGCGTCTACGCATCCACAAGATGCGCCCCTCATGGGTTGTGTGGGGGCTGAGTGAGCGCCTACTCCCGCAGCCCGGCGGCTTTGACGGCCTGACGTGGGTCGGAGAAGCCCTGCCGGCGCACGATCTTGCCGTCTTTGAGGGTGTAGAGCTCAGCGTGGCGTTCATCCATCGCCAGCCCGCTATCGCTCCGCCCCCGTTCCCGCGTGAAGAGGACGACCTGATCGGTTCCGCCCTCAACGACGCGCTCGACTTCGACGGTCCAGTCATCCCAGGCGTCAGCCCAGCGCATGACGTGGTCGAGGATCGCCTCGTGGCCTCGGCCAATCTGTCCATCGGGAAGGTTGGTCCCGTCCCATTCCACATCTGGGCATAGAAAGACAAAGCGGTCCGGAAGTCCGCGACGAGAAACGCATCCCACATCCGGCGCACGATCTCCACGTTCTCCTGCGACATCGCCTACTCCGAAGTCCGGCGGCTTCGAGGGCTTCGGCGTAAGTTGCGAACTGGCGGACGCGACGGATGCGCCCGGCGCGGAAGTCGTAGAGCGCCCCGAACTCCGGAGTCTCGACCTCGATGCCGGTCGCCCTCCCCTCTCCGGTGTACCGAATCCGGCCAACCACCTGTTTTCCGACCGCGCGAGCGTCGATTTCCGCGCTCGCATCGGACCAAGCGTCGAGATAACTCTCTGCATGGCGGCGAAAAGCCTCACGGCCCAGGTGCATACCGCCACTGGGAAATCCGGGCGTGTCGTGGTACTCGACCTCGGGGTCGAAAAACTCGATCCAGTGATCCAGGTCGCGTCGGTTGAACGCGGCATAGGCCTCCCGAACGATCTCCACGTTCTCCTCCGACATCGTCTACTCCGACAGCCCGGCGACTTCGAGGGCTTCCTGAACCTCTTGATAGAGGCAGATCCGCACGATCAACCCGCCGCGGATCGTGCAGAGCCAGGTCCCGCGAGCCTGTACCTCGATCTCGTCCCGGCCCCGGAAGCGGTTCGCGAACGGCATGACCACGTGCTCCCCGGCATCGATGTAATCCGCCTCAAGCCGAACGGTTTCCAAGGTGTCAGCAAAGCTCTCGGCGAGGCGTCGGAACTGGGCGAGGTTGTACATGCCTCGGTCTATGCCGATCGCTCGCGACATGTCCAGCTCGAAATCTGGCGCAAAGCTTCGAACGCAGCGTCAAAGTCGCCGCGGTTGAAGGCCTCATAGCAGTGGCGGGCCATCTCCACGTTCTCCTGCGACATCGCCCGCGCAGTATCTCGCGCCAGAGGCGGTGGGGGGCAACCCCTTCCGAGGCGCGTCCATCTAGGCCCGCCGAGGTGGCTGACGGCGCGCGCCAGTTCGGCGAACAGGGGGGTAGGGGTGAGTGGCGACGAGGGCAGGAGCAGAACGTGAGCGCCCTACTCCCGCAATCCGCGCACCTAGGGGACGACGAACGAGAAGCCCTGGTTGCTCGACACGAGGTTGTCGCCCGTTGTGTTTCCGCCCCCATCGTCGTCATCGGTCTCATCGCCGTTGTAGGTGAAGGTCAGAACCGGGACTGTCCCGCTGGGGCAGCCGAGCGACACTCCAGGGGACCCGCTATACCACTCAGCGACTGCGGGGTTGGCGCTCCCGGCCGAAGTGCCGGTGCTGGCGAAATCCGGCGACACGACAACTACCGCGCCAGCCAGACTGATGTTGCTGGCGAACGTGATGCAGAAGATTCCGCTCGACGGACTGCTGACTCCGGTGACGTTCTTGCTCTTGGACAGGAAAACGCCGGCCGAGACGTTCCCGTAAGCACGTGCGCCCCGCGCCGCAGGCGCGAGGTCGCCATTTGCGGGACCGAGCCGTTGGCCACCTCCCTGCTGCCGACGGAGTTGGGGCGCAGGTCGGCGGCTACGAGCCCGCCCGCCGGATTTCCCCCGCCCGCCGGCTGGGTGTCATTCGCGATGTCGTCGGTGAAGACCGTGTTCGCGCCACCCAGCGCGATGGCTGTACCCGGTGAGCGCGACAAAGAGCGCGATCGCAGAAGCGACGTTGGCGAAGGTCAAATGGCGGCGGATGCGGCGCATGGTTCCTCCCTAGGTTGGACGGCTGTGGCGACCCTATACCGGGCCGGCACCGGCGTCTAGGAGGCCGTACCCAGGTTCCGCAGCTACTCCCGCAGCCCGGCGGCTTCGAGGGCTTCTTCGAGGGTGTCGTACTCATCGACCCTCGTCATCTGGTTATCCCGGATTTCATAGACGTAAGTGACCTCGACCTCGACCGGGATACCGCTGGTGCTTCCGACGCCCCACTGCCGCTGCGGGACGATGACGAGATCCCCCTGCTCGACGAAGTCGAGCGGCTCGACGTAGTACTCGCTGAATGGCTCTACCCACTCCGAAACGCCTCGATCACGCCTTCCCTGCCCCGATATACGCGGGCCTCGGGATTGCCCCAGACCATCTCAGCTCGACCTCCGGCGACCAAGACCGCTCAGTCATCTCCCGGATCGCCTCGCCATCCCAGTCGATCGCCGTGCAGTCCACTCCCTTGAACGGCTCCCACAGCCCCCGAACCATCTCCACGTTCTCCTGCGACATCGCCTACTCCGACAGCCCGGCGGCTTCGAGGGCCTTCGACTGGCTCGCATACACTTTCCAGTGGACGATCAGGCCGTCCCGCAAGGTGTAGACGTGGGCGTACTTCCCCAGGGGGACCTGGATGCCCGTGCTGAGCCCTCGCATGCGCTGGTCGAGCAGCACCACGACCTGGTCCCCGGCGTCAACCAGCTCGTACTCGAATTCGAGCGTCTCCCAGGCGGCGAGCCACTCTCGCCAGAATTGGCGAACGCCCTCAACTCCCCGGTAGGTCCCGCTGAGATCGAACGGGGCCTCGGAGGCGTCCCATTCGATATCCGGGTGCATCAGGTCCTCACCGGCGACCTTGGTGAGCATCCCCTCGGCGTCGAACTCGGACTTACCGGCGCGGAAGTCCTCGATGATCTGCCGTACCCGCTCCACGTTCTCCTGCGACATCGCCTACTCCTACGAGCCCGGCGGCTTTGAGGGCCTCCTTGGGATCGAGGTAGCCCCGAATCGAAATCGTCCTGCCATTCTTGAGCTCGGTCACCATGGCCAAGGGCGTCTCGGTCTCGGCGCCGCTTGCCTTGCCACGTGTGCGGGTGCGGCCGATCGCGACGAGTCGGTCTCCCAGATCCCGGATCTCCGAGATCTCGATGTGCATCTCGCCGAAGGCTTCGTTGAGGTCTCGGAACAGCTCGCGGACGCCGTCGTGTCCCCGAAACACCGTCTGTTCCCCTCCCAGCAACGCGTGGAGCGCCGAGTGCCACTCCACCTCGGGGTCGAGCTCCTCCAGCAGCGTTTCGACGTCTCCGCGGTTGCCCGCCTCAAGTCCGCGCTTGAAAGCCTCGACGTTCTCCTGCGACATCGCCCGCGCAGTATCTCGCCATTGAGCACGCGAGCGTTCCGAGGAATGGGTCTAAAGCGGGGTTGGCGGATTCGGCCGCAAGGTCGTCACCGTCGCGCTGCCTGCGATGGCTGGCGCGCTGACCCGCCGCAGATTGGCAACCGTGGCGGTTCAGCTCGCCGAACTGGCCTCGGCTGCGAGTGACGGTTGGCTATATCGTCGATGTGTCCGACACCTCGATGGCCGCTACGGGGACGGACAAGAAGGTAGGTGTAAGCACCAGGCAAATCGCCGGAGTGGGCGGCTTAATGCCGGATAGCGGCAGAAAGCCGCCCAGGACGACGGATTCGCGATTGGCGCTACGCCCAGACGAACGGCGGGTACTTGGTGGTCAGCCAGTAGGCATACGCGTTGGCGCGCGCCTGCCACCGCAGCCCCACCAGGGCGATCTTGAACATCCCCTCCGGGTACTTCTTCGTGAACAGGATCGTGAAGAAGGCGAAGAAGGTGAGGATCTCCGCCAGATAGAACAGGATCGACGCGATGATCAGGTAGGGGATCGCGAGGATCCAGGCGAAGAGCGGGCGCCACCTATCCACGCCATCCTCCGGATATTCGATCTCGAAGCGGGCCGGATAGTTCGGGTCGTCCTCGAGCGAGAACGGCGGGTACGGGTCCACCATCAGCAACAGGTAGGCCTGCACCCGCCAGGCCCAACGAGAGACGCCGACCACGTAGTCGAACAGCCCGCGCGGGTACCGGCGCGTGAAGATCACCGCGAAGAACGAGATGAGGATCGCGAACAACGCCCCGATCGCCAGCAGGATCAGCACGATGAAGTGAGGGATCAGGAGCAGCCACTTGACGAGTGGCATGAACCGGCTGTACTCGGCCTGGTGCGCGATATCCGCGTGAAGCGGATATTCCTCAGCCGCAGTCTCCGGCGGCGGAGGTGGGGGCGGTGGTGGTGCCGGTGGCTCGGCTCCGCCGGTTGGGCCCGTCGGCGTCTCTGGCGTCTCGGTCATGGCTTCTCCCTTCGGTTACGAAGCGGGCGCATGATCGCACGCCGGCCGGCTATTGACCGGGCTCGGCCTCGATCCAGGGCATCATCTTGCGAAGCTCCCTGCCGACCTGCTCGACCTGATGGCCGGCGGCCTCCTCGCGCATGCGCTGGAAGTTCTCGGCCCCGGCGCGGTTCTCGGCGATCCATTCCTTCGCGAACTCACCCGACTGGATGTCGGCGAGCAGCTTGCGCATCGCCTCTCGCGTCTGGGCGGTGATCACCTCCTTGCCGCGGGTCATGTCGCCGTACTCGGCCGTGTTGGAGATCGAGTCGCGCATGCCCTGGATGCCCTTCTCATACATCAGGTCGACGATCAGCTTCAGCTCGTGCAGGCACTCGAAGTAGGCGAGCCGCGGGTCGTAGCCCGCCTCCACCAGGGTCTCGAAGCCCGCGCGGGCCAGCTCCGTGGCGCCGCCGCAAAGGACCGCCTGCTCCCCGAACAGGTCGGTCTCGCACTCGTCCTTGAAGGTGGTCTCGATCACGCCGGCGCGGCCACCGCCGATGCCGCTGGCGTAGGCGAGCACGAGGTCCCTGGCGTTGCCGGTCGTGTCCTGGTGGACCGCCATCAGGCAGGGGACGCCGCGACCCTCGGCGAACTGGCGTCGCACCAGGTGGCCGGGGCCCTTGGGGGCGACCATGCCGACGTCGACCCCGGGCGGCGGCTCGATCTGGCCGAAGTGGATCGAGAACCCGTGGGCGAACATCAGCAGGTTGCCGGGCGCGATCCCGTCGCGGATCTCGGCCTCCCAGGCCTCCGCCTGCCTCTCGTCGGGGAGCAGGATCATCACCACCTCACCCCGGCTCGCGGCTTCGCCCACGTCCAGCACGGTCAGCCCCTCGCCCTGTGCCTCGGCCCGACTGGCTGAGCCGGGGCGAAGGCCGACCACCACCTCGCAGCCCGAGTCCCTCAGGTTGAGCGCGTGCGCGTGCCCCTGCGAGCCGTAGCCGAGGATCGCGATCGTCTTGCCCCGGAGGTGCTCGAGGTCGGCGTCGGCGTCGTAGTAGATCCCGTCTTCGGCGCTCACCTGCGGGACTCTACGTGTCGGGACGCTTCATGTACCACTCCGCGTACTCCTGGCAGCGGCCGTCGCCGTCGAAGCGCATCACGATGCAGTTGTCGTAGATCCGGTCGACCGGCCCGCCCGGCTCCTTCAGGTAGGTGCTGGTCCCGGTAGCCACGGCGACATCCCCATCCACCGCCACGGGCCGATATGAGGCGTCGTAGGTTCCCTCCGCGTCTCGTTCCGAGGCACCCTCGTGGCCTCCCTCCCCGAGCCACGATTCGACCACCGCCTGACGTCCCACCACGGGCTCGTCATACGGGTGGTAGCGGTAGGTGACATCGTCGGTGAACAGGGCGCCGATTGCCTCGCGGTCGTACGACTTCCAGGCCTCCACGTAGGCGGCAAGCCAGGCGGCGACGGCGGCAGCATCCATCGGCTTCACCGCAGCGCCTGGCGCAGCAGCTTGCCCGAATCCGTGCGGGGCAGCTCGGAGACGAACTCGAAGCGCTTCGGCACCTTGTAGCCGGCCAACGACCCGGCGCAGTGCTTGCGAAGCTCGGCTGCCCCCGCCGTGGCGCCGTCCCGCAGCACAACCACTGCCTCCACGGCCTCCTGCCACTCGGCGTCGGCGCGGCCGACCGCCGCGGCGTCGGCGACATCCGGGTGGCGTAACAGGACCTCCTCGACCTCGGCGGGCAGCACGTTCTCGCCGCCGCTCACGATCACGTCGCCGAGCCGGTCCTCGACGTAGAGGAAGCCCTCGTTGTCGATTCGCCCCAGGTCACCGGTATGGAGCCAGCCGTCCTCGTCGGCACAGCCTGGCGCGACGACGGGCCCCTGGACGTGGATCTCGCCGTCCTGAATCCGCAGGTGCGTGGTGAGCAGCGGCCGCCCGGCCGAGCCCAGCTTGCGTCGCGCCTCCTGCGGCGCAAGGGTCGTCACCTGCGAGGCGGTCTCGGTCAGGCCGTAGGTCTGGACCACGGCGGCGTCGCGGCCGATCGCCTCCTCCAGCACCTCGAGCGGCACGGGCCCGCCGCCCGACCAAGATCGCGCGTGGCCCCGAGAGGTCCACCCCGGTCTCGAGCAGGCGGGTGAGCTGCGTGGTGACGACCGACATCAGCGTCACCCCGTCGCGCTCCAGCGCCTCCGCGACGCTCTCGACCGCGAAGCCGTCGTGCACCACCGCGCCGAGTCCCGTAGATGACCGAGCGCATCACGATCGCCAGCCCGGACACGTGGTAGAGCGGCAGGCAGCAGAGCCACCGGTCGGACGGGTCCACGCCCACCTTGAAGGCGGAGCCGACCGCGCTCCACAGGTGGTTTCCGTAGGTCAGCCCGATCGGACGTGGATGCCCGGACGTGCCGCTGGTCAGGACGCGACAGTGGATGGCGTCGAGATCGTGCTCGCCGAGCAGGGGCAGGTCGGCCTCGGGCCCGCCCGCGTCGCCGGCCTGCGAGACGGCAAGCACCGGCCCGGCGCGCGCGAGTGCGGCCTCTCGCTCGGTGGGCGCCAGCCGGGTGTTCAACGGCTCGGCGATCGCGCCAAGCTTCATCAGCGCGTGGAGCAGGATCACGTAGTCGGCCCCCACCGGGAGCTCCAGGGTCACCGTCGCGCCGCGCCGGACGCCGTGCGCGGCGAGCCGGCGGGCGGCCGCGGCCGCTTCCGCCTCGAGCTCCTCATAGGTGAGGCTGCGGCCTTCGGCGACCAGCGCCGTGCGATCGGGGCAGGTCTGCGCCCGCTGGGCCAGCCAGTTGTCGAGGAACATCGCCAGGGATAATCCCCTACGTGCCGATTCCCCACAAGGATGCACCCTCCGCCGACGAGCTGTACGCGCCGATCGAGTGGCGGCCGGCGGCCGAGTTCGAGGACATCGTCTACGAGACAGCCGACGGGATCGCCAAGCTCACCATCAACCGGCCGGAGCTCCGAAACGCCTTCCGCCCCCAGACGCTGGCCGAGCTGCGCGAGGCCTTCGCCCGCGCCCGCGACGACCTCGAGGTCGGGGCGATCATCCTCACCGGCGCCGGCGACGAAGCTTTCTGCTCGGGCGGCGACCAGCGCATCCGCGGCGACGACGGCTACATCGGCGACGACGAAGTCGCCCAGCACGGCGTCGGTCGTCTCGACGTCGGCGACCTGCACGTCCAGATTCGCCGCACGCCAAAGCCAGTGGTGGCGATGGTCGCCGGCTACGCGGTCGGCGGGGGCCACATCCTTCATCTCGTCTGCGACCTGACGATCGCCGCCGACAACGCCCGCTTCGGCCAGACCGGCCCCCGGGTGGGCAGCTTCGACGGCGGCTTCGGGGCGGCGCTCCTGGCGCGCAACGTCGGCGTCAAGCGGGCCAAGGAGATCTGGTTCCTGTGCCGCCTCTACACGGCCGAGGAGGCGCTCCAGATGGGCCTCGTCAACGCCATCGTGCCCCTCGCCGAGCTGGAGCGCGAGACAGTCGCCTGGTGCCGCGAGATGTCCGGCCTCTCGCCGCTTGCCCTGCGGCTGCTGAAGGCCAGCTTCAACGCCGCCGAGGACGGGCTCACCGGCCTTCAGCAGCTCTCCCACGACGCGACCCTGCTCTTCTACATGACCGAGGAGGGGCAGGAGGGCCGAAACGCCTACGTCGAGGGCCGCCGGCCCGACTTCTCGAAGTTCCCGAAGCGTCCCTGAACCCTGACTGACCCGGCGACAGCGGAGGCGTAGCTGAGCATGTCGCCGGTGAGGTTGTGGGTTATGGCCGCCAGGCCGCGAACGCTGCCGGCGGCGATCGCGCCGGTGCTCGTTGGCACGGCGGCCGCGATCGAGGTCCGTGGCGAGATCCGCGTCGGCGCCTTCATCGCTGCCCTGATCGGCAGCATCTTCATCCAGATCGGGACCAACCTGGCCAACGACTACTCGGACGCCAGGCGAGGCGCCGACACGGCCGACCGGCTCGGCCCCGTGAGGGTCACCTCCTCCGGGCTGGTCGCGCCGCGGCGGGTGCTGGTCGCGACCTGGGTGGCGTTCGCGGTCGCGGTGGCGGCGGGCATCTACCTGGCCACGGTCGCGGGCGTGGTGATCCTGATCGTCGGCGCCGTCTCGATCCTGGCCGGGGTCCTCTACACGGGCGGCCCCCGTCCCTACGGCTACGAGGGCCTCGGCGAGCTGTTCGTATTCCTGTTCTTCGGCCTGGTGGCCGTCAACGGCTCCTACTACGTCCAGCTCGAGCGGCTCGACTGGCTGCCCTTCGGCCTCTCGCTCGCCGTCGGCTTCCTGGCCACCGCGATCCTGGTCGTCAACAACGTGCGAGACCTGGAGACAGACCGCCGGGCCGGAAAGATGACCCTCGCGGTGCGCTTGGGCCGTGAGCGAACCCGCCGCTTGTACGGACTGCTGATCGCCGCCGCCTTCGCGACGGTGCCGATCACGCTGCTCGCCGCGGAGGGGCCCGCCTGGGGCCTGCTGGCTCTGCTGGCGGCGCCGCTGGTCCCGCGCCCGCTCAGCGCGGTGATGACGCGAACGGATGGGCCCTCGCTGAACGGGGCCCTCGCGGGCACGGGCGCCCTGCTCGCGGCGTTCAGCATCCTGCTCTCGGTTGGCTTCCTGATCGCGGCTTAGCCATGCGGATCGCCGAGGTCGAGGTCATTCCCTACGCGCTTCCACTCGAGCGCCCTTACGTGACCGCCCGCGGCACGCTCGAGCGGCGGGAGATGGTCCTGCTACGGCTGCGAACCGAGGCGGGCATCGTCGGCCTCGGCGAGGCGGTGCCGCTGTCGCTGCGCGGCGGCGACACGCCGGCCCGGGTCGAGCGGTCGCTGGTCCGCATCGCGAGGCGTCTGGCCAGGCTGGATGTGGCGTTGATGGCCTCAGACCAGCCGCTGGCCGCCGCGGTGGACGCGGTGATCCAAGTCGCGGCCGGGCGGCGGCTGCCCGCACCCGCCAAGGCGGCGGTGGAGATGGTCCTCTTCGACCTCGCCGGTCGGCTCTCGGGGACGCCCCTGTGGCGGATGCTGCGGGCCGAGAACTCGGCGCCCCTGCGCTGCAACGCCACACTGGCCGCCGACTCGCCGGACCGCCTCGCCGCCGAGTCCGCCGCCTGGAGGGAACGCGGCTTCGAGACCTTCAAGCTGAAGCTCGGGATCGGCGACGACGCCGAACGGACGCGAGCGGTTCGCGAGGCGGTGGGGCCGCAGGCGCGCATACGGGTGGACGCAAACGGCGCCTGGAGCGCCGAACAGGCGGTGGCGATTTTGAACGAAATCGAGCCGCTGGGGATCGAGCTGGTCGAGCAACCCACCGCGACCCTGCGGGAGATGGCCGCGGTGGCCGGGGCGACCGCGATCCCGATCGCCGCCGACGAGAGCGTGACCAGCGCCAAGGAGGCGCAGAGGGCGGCGCGGGCGGGCGCCTGCCGTCTGGCCACGGTGAAGCTGTCGAAGGTGGGCGGGATCGGGACCGCGGCCGGGATCGCCGCCGAGCTGCCCATCTACCTCTCCAGCTCTCTGGACGGGCCGGTGGGAATCGCCGCCGCGGCGCACGCCGCCCAGGCCCTTTACCTCGACCACGAGGATCCGGGGCTGGCGCACGGGCTCGCCACGCAGGAGCTGTTCGCCGGCACGATCGCCTCGGTCGAGTGCGAGGTGCGGCAGGGGTTCCTGCACCTGCCCGAAGGGCCGGGCCTCGGGGTCGAGATCGACGAAGCGGCGCTCGAGCGGCACCGTCTTTAGCGGGTACCGTTCGCCGACGGTGGACTCGACCAATCGCAACACCGCGCTCGCCTCGGCGCTGGTCGAGGAGCTGGCCCGCTGCGGGGTCCGCCGGGCGGCGCTGGCCCCCGGCTCCCGGTCCACCCCCCTTGGGCTGGCACTGTGGCGCCAGCCGGCGATCGAGGTGGCCGTGATCGTCGACGAGCGCTCGGCGGGCTACTTCGCGCTTGGAGCCGCCCAGGCCTCCGGCCGGCCGGCCGCCGTCCTTTGCACCTCGGGCACCGCGGCGGCCAACCTGCACCCGGCGGTGTCCGAGGCCGACGAGGCGGGCGTCCCGCTGCTCGTCCTCACCGCGGACCGGCCGGCCGAGCTTCGCGGAATCGGCGCCGGACAGACGATCGACCAGTTGAAGCTCTACGGATCCGCCGTGCGGTGGTTCTGCGAGGTCGGCAACCACGAGGCCGACGACGCCGGCCTGCTCCACTTTCGCTCCGTGGCCTGCCGCGCCTACGCCGCGGCACGCGGGGAGCCGCGCCCGGGACCGGTTCACCTCAACCTGGCCTGGCGCGACCCACTCGGACCCGAGCCGCGCCCGGAGGACGTGACCGCGACCTCGCCGCTCGCCCTGAGGGGTCGTGGCGAACGGCCCCTGACCGCGGTCGCCTCCGACCCGCCGCTGGCCGACGAGGCGCTGATCGACGAGCTCGCCGAGCGGGTGTCGGCCTCGCCGCGAGGCCTGATCGTCGCCGGGCGGCAGCTGGACGAGAGGCTCGCCGGGCCCGTGGCCCGGCTGGCCGAGCGGGCCGGCTACCCGATCCTGGCCGAGCCCACCTCGCAGCTTCGCCTCGGAGGCCATGATCGCGAGCGAGTCGTCTGGCCATACGACGCGATCGCCCGCCTGCGGCCCTCCGAGCTGGCGCCCGAGCTGCTGATCCGCTTCGGCGACCTGCCCACCAGCAAGGCCCTTCGCCAGTGGCTTGCCTCGCTCCCCGAGTTGCGGCAGGTTGTCGTCGACCCGGCGTTCGGCTGGAACGAGCCCTCGAGCCAGGCGGAGACGATCGTGCGGGCGGAGGCGCGGTCCTTGGCCAGCGGGCTGGCCGAACGCCTCGCGGGAGCCTCGCGGGACTGGGAGTCGGCCTGGCTGGACGCTGGGCGACAGGCGGCCGCGGCCATCGAGACCGAGCTGGAGTCGCTCGAGGAGCCGACCGAGCCCGGCGTGCACGCCGCCCTGGCCCGCCTGTACGCCGACGGGGATCTCGTCTACACCGCCTCCTCGATGCCGATCCGCGACCAGGAGGCGTTCGTACCGTCGGCCGCCACAAAGGCGAGGTTCCTCTGCAACCGGGGGGCGAACGGAATCGACGGCCTGATCTCCTCGGGAATCGGGGCCGCTGCCGCCAGTGGCCGCCCCGCCTGGATCATCACCGGGGACCTCGGCCTCCACCACGACATGAACGGCCTCGCCGCGCTTCGCCATGCGAGCGTCCCGGTACGGATCGTGGTGCTCAACAACGACGGCGGCGGGATCTTCGAGTTCCTGCCGCAGGCCGAGCAGCTCGACCGCGACGAGTTCGAGGTGCTGCTCGGGACGCCGCTGGGCCTGGACCCAGCACGGATCGCCGCCGTGTACGACCTGCCTCACGTGCGCGTGGAGCGGCTGGACCGGCTGGCCGACGCCGCTGCCCAGGGGACGGCCCTGATCGAGATCCCGGTCGACCGGCGGCGAAACGTGGAGCTTCACCAGCGGATCGCGGAGCGCGTGGGCGAAGCGCTTGGCGCCCGCCGGGGTGCCTGAAACCGCGGTCGACTCGGTGCCTAACCGGCGAGCAGCGGCAGCAGCGCCCCCAGCTTCACCTCGGTCTCGGCGAGCTCGGCCTCGGGGTCGGAGTCGGTGACGATTCCGTTGCCCGCGAACAGGTGGGCGATGCGGTCACGCAAGAGCGCGGAACGAATCGCGACGCAGAACTCGCCGTCCTCCGCGGCGTCCATCCAGCCCACGGGCCCCGCGTACCAGCCGCGGTCGAGCTCCTCGAGCTCGGCGATCGCGGCGAGCGCTCGATCGCGAGGCTCTCCGCCCACGGCCGGCGTCGGGTGCAGCAATCCCGCCAGCTCGACCGCGGAGCGCAGATCGGAGAGCTGGGCGCGGATCGGCGTCGCCAGGTGCTGGATGTTGGCCACCTTGACCAGGCCCGGCTCGGGACCCGCCTCGACCCAGACCGACCTGCTGCGCAGCGCGCGCTCGATCCGCCGCACGACGATCTCGTGCTCGCGACGGTCCTTCGCGGAGCGCAAGAGCTGCTCGCCCAGGTGATCGTCGACGGAGGGGTCCGCGCTGCGCCGGGTCGAGCCGGCGAGGGCCACCGTTGCCGCGCCCGCCCCGCTGCGCCGCACGAGCAGCTCCGGGCTGGCGCCCAGGAAGGCGGCCTCGGGCGAGCCGCAACAGAAGCAGAAGCAGGACGCAAACAGCTCCCGGAGCGCGCCATAAAGCGCCGCTGGGTCGTGGGCTCGCGGCGCCTCGACCACCACCTCCCGGGCGAGCACCACCTTCTCCAGCTCGCCGGCTCGGATTCGCTCCACCGCCTGCGCCACCGACTCCTCGAACCGCCCCGGCGCAAGCACGCTCGCGATCCGGGCCTCGCCCGTCGGGTGAGGGTCGGTGAGCGGCAGGGGTGCCTCGCCCAGGGCGGCGAGCCGGGCGCTCAGGCGCCGCGAAATGGCGCGGCGGTCGACGCCGGGGCCGGACAGCGCGCAGAGGGTCAGATGCGTTCGCCCGCCTGCCCGGTGGAGCGCCAGCTCGGGCATCACCAGGAGCGCGGGGGGAAACGAGGACCATTGGGCCGCCCGCCCGCCGTCGTGCCCGAACGCGAACCCCCCGACCCAGACCGGCCCAGCGCCGGCCGGCAGGCGATCGGGCTCGTCGCTGTCACGCCCGCGCGCCACCTCCGCGCAGGCCGTCACCAGGTCGCCGAAGCGCTCGGGGCCTCGGGAGACGACCTCGTGCGCGCTGCCGAGCGCAGCGAGCGCGAACCCGTCGCGATCGGGCTGCTCCCAGCAGAACCAGCGATCGCCGGCGAGCCGCGAAGCGAACACCGCGCCACTCGGGTCCTCGAGCTCCACGGGCACGGTGACGCTGACGAGCCGTCGCCTCTCCCCCGCCTCAGCGAGCAGCGCCTCCAGCGACTCGAGGGCGGCGGTCGCCGCGGTCAAGGCGTCCCTTACTCGGGACGGGAACGCGTGATTGCAACCTCGCCGGTCCGGGCCATCTCAAGCAGGCCGTGAGGCCTGACCATGCGTTCGAAGGCGTCGATCTTCTCGTTCGACCCGGTCACCTCGATGGTCAAGGCGCGGCGCGAGACGTCGACGATCTTGGCCCTGAAGATTTCCGCGAACTGGATGATCTCAGCGCGGCTTTCGACCGCCGCCTGAACCCGGAACAGCGCCATCTCCCTGGAGATCGCCTGATCCGGCTCCATGTCCCGGATCTTGATCACGTTGACAAGCTTGTGGAGCTGTTTGGTGACCTGGTCGATCGGGTGAACGGCGCCGTCCAGGGTCAGCGTGATGCGCGAGACGTCGGGGTCCTCGGTGGGACCGACGGCGAGGGTGTCGATGTTGAACCCGCGGCGTGCGAACAGCCCCGCGATCCGCGCCAGGACGCCCGGCTTGTTCTCGACCAGGAGAGAGAGGATGTGCTTGCGCCCGGTGAGGCCGCTGCCAACCTCGAGGTCCTCGAGCTTGATGAGGTCTGGTGTTCCGGCTTCCATCTCCGGCTACCTGCCCGCTACCCCACCATGTCCCGCGCCGCAGCGCCGGCCGGGATCATCGGGTAGCAGTTCTCCGTCTTCGTCACCTGAACATCGAGCAGCACCGGCCCCTCGGCCTCGAGCGCCGACTGCATCGCATCCTCGACCTCGTTCTTGTCGGTGCAGCGCATCCCGGTCCAGCCGAATGCCTCGGCCAGCTTCACCCAGTCGGGGCTGTCGCCCATCTCGACCGACTTGTAGCGGCCGTCCCAGAACAGCTCCTGCCACTGGCGGACCATCCCCATGTAGCCGTTGTTCATCAGGAAGACCTTGACCGGGATGTCGTGTACGGCGGCGGTGGCGAACTCCTGGCAGACCATCACCAGGCTGCCGTCCCCGGCCAGGCAGACCACCGTCTCGTCCGGCTTCGCCACCTTGGCGCCGATCGCCGCCGGCAGGCCGAAGCCCATCGTGCCGAGGCCACCCGAGTTGATCCACCGCCGCGGACTCGAGAAGTTGTAGTACTGCGCGCACCACATCTGGTGCTGGCCCACATCGGAGGTGATGATCGCGTCGCCCTCGGTGACCTTGTAGAGGGCCTCGATCATCCGCTGCGGCTTGATCTCCGAGTCCTCGGAGTCCTCGTAGCCAAGCGGGTACTCCTCCTGCCAGGCGCCGATCTGCTTCCACCACGCATCGAGCCGCTCGGGATCGGCCTCCAGGCGCTCGTACTCCTTGACCAGCTTCGGCAGCACGTCGCCGGCGTCGCCGACGATCGGGATGTGGGCGGGGACGTTCTTGGAGATCTCGGCAGGGTCGATGTCGATGTGGACGAACTTGGCCCGCGGCGCGAACTCGGCGAGCTTGCCCGTGATCCGGTCGTCGAATCGGGCGCCCACGGCGACGATCAGGTCGGCGTTGTCCATCGCGTAGTTAGCGGTTCGCGTGCCGTGCATGCCGAGCATTCCCAGCCACTGCTCGTGCGGCGCAGGGAAGGCGCCCAGGCCCATCACGGTGAGGGTCACCGGAAGCCGGTCAGAGAGGCAGAACTCGCGGAACTCCTCTGAGGCGTCCGCGTTGACGATCCCGCCGCCGCCGTAGATCACCGGTCGCCGGGCATTGGCCAGCGCCTTGGCCGCAAGCCGGATCTGCTTGATGTTGCCCTCGGTCGGCGGCTTGTAGCCGGGCAGGTCCGGCGCGCCCTGCGCCGGCTCGTACTCGATGTCCGCCCGCGACAGGTCTTGAGGGACGTCGACCAGCACCGGGCCCGGGCGGCCGGTGGAGGCGATGTGGAAGGCCTGGTGGATGTACTGGGGGATCTGGCGCGGATCGGTGACCAGGAAGGAGTGCTTGACGACCGGCATCGTGATCCCGGTGACGTCGGCCTCCTGGAAGCCGTCGGTGCCGATCAGGTCGGTGCGCACCTGGCCCGTGATGAACACGGTCGGCACCGAGTCCATCATCGCGTCGGCGATCGCGGTCACCAGGTTGGTCGCTCCCGGGCCCGAGGTTGCGAAGGCAACACCGACCCGGCCGGACGCCTTCGCGTAGCCCTCCGCCGCGTGCCCGGCCCCCTGCTCGTGGCGCGATTGGATGTGGATCAGCTCGGCGTCGTACAGGGCGTCGTAGGTGGGTAGGTTGGCGCCGCCCGGGATGCCGAAGACGTGCTCGACCCCTTCGGCCTTGAGCGCCTCACACATTGCATCCGCTGCCCTCATGGGCAGCCGAGTGTAGAACAACCCAACGCCTGGCTCAGACGACGAGGTGCGGGTAGTCGCGCTCCACCATCTCGCGGTACATCGCGTACACGGGCTTGGTGATCGGGATCAGCTTCAGCGCCAACTTGATGTCGCCGGAGCTCTTGATGCGGCGCCTCGCCAGGGCCAGCGGCACGTTTTCCTTGCCCTGGAAGTACTTATTGGCGATCTCCGAGCTCATCGACATCATCACCTTCGGCTCCCAGTCGACATCGTCGGACCACTCCCAGCGAAGGTTCTGCTCGCCGCCCCCCTCGTCGTAGGTGACGTTCACCACCGCGTCCTGGTCGGGGAACTCGAACCGCTGCGGCACGCGGGCGTCCCGGAGCTTTGGCCCCATCTCGGGGTGGGTGCTCATCAGGGTGAAGACCCTGTCCATGACCTCGCGGAACTCGCTCGCGGACTGGAACTCCGCCATCGTCCTCAGGACGGCCGCTCGGCGGGTTCGACCTCTCCCATCAGCTCTCCCGGCTTCCAGCTGGTGGTCGGCAGGATCGCGCGCTCGATCACGCGGCCCTTGTGCCGCTCGATGATCCGCAGCATCGAGCGCACCAGCTCCTCGCCGAGGTGATGGGGCTTCAGCCCGAGGTCGATCAGCTTCGTGTTGGTGGCGTTGTAGTAGTGCCGCTCGGCCTCGATCCGCGGGTTCGGGAACCTGCGCACCTCGACCCCGTAGCCCAGCTCCTCGCCGCTGCGCTTCACCAGCTCGGCCAGCTCGGAAACCGAGAACTGCTCCGTGAACTGGTTGAAGACGCGGAACTCGCCGAGCTCGGCGGGATGGGTGACCGCGAGCTCGACGCACTGAAGCGTGTCGCGGATGTTGAGGAAGCCACGCGTTTGCCCGCCCTCGCCGTAGACGGTGAGCGGGTGACCGATCACCGCCTGGACGCAGAAGCGGTTGAGCACGGTGCCGAAGTACTCGTCGTAGTCGAAGCGGGTGATCAGGCGCTCGTCGCGGGCGGACTCCTCGGTCTCGATCCCGTAGACCACTCCCTGGTTGAGGTCGGTGGCGCGCAGGCCCCAGATCCGGCACGCAAAGTGGATGTTGTGCGAGTCGTGGACCTTCGACAGGTGGTAGAGCGAGCCGGGCATCTTCGGAAACGGAAGCGTGTCCCGGCGGCCCTTGTGCTCGATCTCGATGAACCCCTCCTCGATGTCGATGTTCGGGGTGCCGTACTCACCCATGGTGCCGAGCTTGACCAGGTGGCAGTCGGGCACCCGGTCGCGAATCGAGAACAAGAGCTCGAGGGTCCCGATCACGTTCGTGTACTGGGTCTCGACGGCGGTCGCGCGGGACTTCATCGAGTAGGGCGCCGAGGGCTGCTCGCCGTAGTGGACGATCGCCTCGGGCAGGGTCTCGGCGATCACCCGGTCGAGAAAGTCGCCGTCCTCGATCGACCCCACGAAGACGCCGATCTCCTGGCCGCTGACCTGGTGCCAGGCCTCGACCCGGTCGACGAGGGAGCGAATCGGGGTCAGCGAGCCGGTCGAGTGCTGGACGTGCCAGCGGCGCCGCGAGAAGTTGTCGACCACGGAGACCTCGTGGCCGCGCGCCGCGAGCCGCATCGCGGTGGGCCATCCGAGGTATCCGTCACCGCCCAGGATCAGGATTCGCATGATCGCGCGAGGGTAGCGGACCGCCCAGCGCCAGGCGCGAGGAGAGCCGGTGCGCAGCGCGGCGCAAACCGCGCCCGGTCGCGCATCTATCCTCATTCCGCTCGTGTCGCCTGTCTACGCAACACTCTCCGCCCTGTTCCCGCCCGAGCTGACGGCGCTGCGCGCCGCGGGACTGGTGATCGCCGGGCTGCTGGCCGCGTTCGCGATCTGGCGGCGGCGCTCGCTGCGCAACGTCGATGTCCTGATCCTCCTGCTGGTGGCGCTCGGCCTGGCGATCGTCGCCGGCACGCAGCTTCTCGACGCGATCCTCGGCGCCTTCTCGTTCAAGCGCGAGAACGGGACCCGGATCGTCGGGGTCGCCGTGATCGCCATCCTGATCCTGTTCGGGCTCGTGGTGCGGGCGCTGTCCCAGGGATCGCGGATCACGCGCGAGCTCTCCGCGGTGCTCGAGGGGCATGCCTGGGAGCAGTTCGTCGCCGCCGGCCATCCGGAGCGCTTCCGGGACAAGATCGGCGTGCTGGTCCCCGCCTACAACGAGGTCGACGGCATCGGCTACGTCCTCGACCGAATCCCGAAACAGGTCTGCGGGCTCGAGACCGCCGTCCTGGTCGTTGACGACGGCTCCCGGGACGGCACCGGGGAGATCGCCGCCGAGCACGGTGCGGCGGTCGCCCGCCACCTGATCAACCGCGGAGGCGGCGCTGCCCTTCGCACGGGCTACCGGCTGCTCGCCGACTCGGGCGCCACCATCGTCGTCACGCTGGACGCCGACGGGCAGCACCTGCCATCTGAGATGGAGCGCCTGGTCGAGCCGGTCGTCTCCGGCGAGGTCGCCGTGGCGCACGGCTCGCGCGTGCTCGGCAGGGCAGAGCCGAACCACTACGCGCGCGAGCTGGGGATCGTGTTCTTCAACCGAATGGTCTCGCTGATCACCCGCACCAAGGTGAGCGACTGCTCCAACGGCTACCGCGCGGTGCGCTCAGATGTCCTTCCCCAGCTCGTTCTGCGCCAAGAGCAGTTCCACACCTCCGAGTTCCTGATCGAGGCGCTGAGGCGCGGCATTCCCGCCAAGGAGGTGCCGGTGACGGTCGCCCGCCGCATGCACGGTCACTCGAAGAAGCCGGCCGTCGTCCGCTACGGGCTCGGCTTCGCGAACGCGATCGTCAGGACCTGGTTGCGCTAGCCCGGGCGGCTGGCGCCCGGGTGCCGGACCTCCGAGGGATCCGGCAGGTACAGCTCGGCACCGCAGCGGGTGCAGACCTGAACGTAGAGCTTGTGGACCTTGCCGCAGCGCGGGCAGCGGCGCTCGGGCTCGTCGACCTCCGGCCGGTAGAGGACCACCGCGATCAGCCCGAGGACCGGCAGCACCGAGCCGACGATCAGCCAGATGAAGAACGAGCTGCCCTTGGCGCGCCCGATGACCGCCGTGGCGATGCCGAACGAGAGGGCGATGATCAGGTATGGCGCCGCCATGTCTGGATTCTGGCGCGGTCTGGGACGAGACGAGCTAGGAAACCGGGCGATGGCTGCCGCCGCGCGCGTACTCTTCGACGCGAAGCGGGCGCGGGTGGCCGATCGAGCCGACCTCGGCGACGTCCCGGCGGAAAGGCAGGCCGACGGTCCAGTCGACCGCGGCGCGGATCTTGCGCGCCGTGCCGGGGATCTGGCTCAGGTGGTACGTGCGGGCCATCCACCAGGCCGGGAATCCCGAGAACGTGAAGCCGGCCCAGCCGGCCGACCGCCTTGTAGCGACCCAGGTTGACGAACGCTCCCCTGCTGCGATACGCGAAACGGCTCGGGCTCGCCGACGCCGAGCTCGGCGGCCACGTTCCGGGCCACCGTCCGGCCCTGGCGGATCGCATGCTGAGCGGTCGGCGGAGACGGCCTGGTCATGCCGGCCGAGGGATCGGGAACCGCGGCGCAGTCGCCGATTGCCCAGACACCGTCCATGCCGTCGACCCGCATGTACCGGTCCACCACCACCCTGCCGTGAGCGTCCAGCGGCACGCTCAGTTCCGCGAGGCTGGGGTGCGGCGCGACGCCGGTCGTCCAGACCACCGTCCGAGTTGGAATCCGCTCGCCGGTGCTGAGAGTCACCGCGCCGGGCTCGGCGGATTCGAGGCGAGTGCCGAGGCGGATGTCGATCCCGCGACCGCGAAGCTCTCGCGCCGCGTACTCGGCCAGCTTCAGGTCGACCTCCGGCAGGACCCGGTCGGTGGCCTCGACCAGAATCCAGCGCATTCCCTGAAGGCGCGCCCGCGGGTAGGAGTCCATCGCGTCCGCGGCGAAGTCCTGGAGCTCGGCGAGAGCCTCGAGGCCGGCGTACCCGCCGCCGACGAAGACGTAGGTCAATAGCTCCTCGCGGCGCTCGGGGTCCTCGCTGGCGTTGGCGGCCTCGAGCGTCTCGATCACGTGGTTTCGCAGCCAGATCGCGTCGGCCAGGCTCTTGAACCCGATCGCGTTCTCCAGGCCGGGGACGGGCAGCAGGCGCGACACGGAGCCCAGCGCCAGGACGAGCTGGTCGTAGCGCTGCTCCTCCGTCTCGCCATCGTGGGTGCGGATCTGGACCGTACGAGCAGCCGGATCGTGCGCGGTCACCGCGCCGAGCCGCAGAAACGTTCGCTTCAGCATGTCGCGAAGCGGCGTCACCACGTGGCGGGGCTCCAGGGTGCCCGCCGCGGCCTCGGGAAGAAATGGCGTGTAGAGCAGGAAGTTGACGTCGTTGACCAGCATCAGCCGGGCGGACTGCTTGGGAAGCAGGCGCTCGAGCTGACGGGCGGCATGCGCGCCCCCGAATCCACCGCCGGCGATTACGACGTTCCAGGCCATGCACCGAGCCTACCACCTTGTAACAAGTTGTTACAAGTGCTGATCGGCGCTAGCCAACCCCGAGCTTCTCCCGGATCAGGCGCGTGATCTCTCCCCCGTCCGCCGCGCCTTTGGTCTCGCGCATGACGGCGCCGACGAGGGGGCCGATCGCCTTCGGGTTCCCGGCCCTGACCTTCTCCGCGGCCCCGGGCTCGGCCGCGATCGCGCGGTCGACGATGGCCTCGAGCTCGCCGGTGTCGGACATCTGGGCGAGGCCCTCTCGCTCCACGATCTCCGCAGGATCGCCACCCTCGGCGACCAGCGTGGCGAGCACCTGCCGCGCGGCGCCCGTCGTCACCTGCTTCGACTCGACCATGCCGGCCAGCGCCGCCAGGGCCTCCGGCGAGACCTTGGAGCTCGCGGGGTCCACCTCCCCATCCCCGGCCTCGCGCAACCGGCCCACCAGCTCGCCGGTGACCCAGTTGGCGATCTTCTCGGGGGTGGAACCCGCCGCAGCCGCGCTCTTGCGCGAAGCGTCAAGAGCGCGTTCGAAATAGGCGCCAAGCTCCGCGTCGAAGGCGAGCTGGCGTGCCGTCACCTCGGGCAGCCCAAGCTCGGTCTCGTAGCGCTCGCGTCGCGCGCTCGGCAGCTCGGGGAGCGCCTCGCTTGCAGTGCGCAGCATCTCCTCGGTGGGCGCCAGCGGCACCAGGTCGGGCTCGGGGAGGTAGCGGTAGTCGTGCGCGTACTCCTTGGAGCGGAGCGGCGTCAGCGACCCCGTCTTCGGGTCGAAGTGAAAGGTCTCCTGCTCGACCTGCTCCCCCGCCTCGAGCAGGCCGCCCTGGCGCTCCAGCTCGGCTGCGATTCCACGCTCGAGGAAGCGAAAGCTGTTCATGTTCTTGAGCTCGGTCTTCGTCCCCAGCTCCTCGACCCCGGCCCGCCGCACCGAGACGTTGGCGTCGCAGCGCAGGCTCCCCTCCTCCATGTTCACGTCGGAGACGCCGAGCTGCTTCACGGTGGTTCGCAGGAGCTGTGCCCACTCCCGTACCTGGGCCGGGTCACGCAGGTCGGGCTCGGTGACGATCTCGACCAGCGGGGTGCCCCCGCGGTTGAAGTCGACCAGCGAGGTCGCTGAGCCGTGAATGCGCCCCGACTCGCCGACGTGCGTCAGCTTCGCGGCGTCCTCCTCGAGGTGCACGCGATGTATGCGGACCTCCCCCAGCCGGCCACCGCGGGCCAGCGGAATGTCGTACTGGCTGATCTGGTAGCCCTTCGGATTGTCCGGATAGAAGTAGTTCTTGCGGTGGAAGATCGACCGCGGCGCCACCTCCGATTCGAGCGCCAGCGCGATCTGAATCGCGTAGCGGACCGCCTGCTCGTTGACCGTCGGCAGAACGCCGGGATGGGCGAGGCAGACCGGGCAGGTGTGGACGTTCGGCTGTTCGCCGAACGAGAGCTCGCAACCGCAGAACATCTTCGTGCGCGTCGACAGCTGGACGTGAATCTCGAGCCCGATCACCGCCTCGTATCCCTCCGGCAAGCTCATCCGAAGCCCAGCTCCTCCAGCTGGTCCTCCCCCATCCCGAAGTAGTGCCCCACCTCGTGCAGCACGGTCTTGCGGACCTCCTCGGCGGTGGGGTTCGCGTCGCGAAAGATGACGATCCGCTGGACGCCGCCGACCGGGTCGTAGATGCCCATCAGGTCGTCGGGATGCGAGTCCTCGACGACCACCGCGACCTCACCGATCCTCTCGCGCACCCACTCGGGCAGCGAGTCGAGCGCTTCGCGCGCGGCCTCCCGGCACTCGTCCTCGTCGATCACGGCCCGACCGCCGGCGGCCTGGTGTCGAACTCGATCGCTCGCTCCAGCGCGTGAGCCGCGTCGAGCAGTCCCGACTCGCCGAAGGCGGGTGCGGCGATCTGGAAGCCAACGGGCAGCTCCGGGCCACCGCCATCCGGCTCGGCGAGCCCAGCCGGGATCGAGATCGCGGGAATGCCGGCCAGCGACATCGGCACGGTGCAGAAGTCCGCCAAGTACATGGCCAGCGGGCTGGCGGTCCGCTCCCCAAGCCCGAACGCCACCGTCGGCGAGGTGGGCGTGACCAGGTAGTCGAAGCGCTCGAATGCGGCCCGGAAGTCGTCGGCGATCTTGGTGCGAACGCGCTGGGCGCGGCCGTAGTAGGCCTCGTAGTAGCCCGACGAGAGCGCGTAGGTGCCGAGCATGATCCGCCGCTTCACCTCGGCTCCGAATCCCCGCGCGCGGGTGCGCTCGTACATCGCGATCAGGTCTCCGTCCGCGTCCGCCCGCGGGCCGAAGCGCACCCCGTCGTAGCGAGCCAGGTTCGCCGAGGCCTCGGCCGGTGCGAGCACGTAATAGGCGGCGAGACCGTGGGCGGCGTGAGGAAGAGCGCACTCGTCCACCTCGCCGCCCAGCTCGCGGATCAGGCCCAGGGTGCGCTCGAAGACCTCCGAGACGCCCGACTCGATGCCTTCGGCCTCCGCCGACAGCTCCCGCGGCACTCCGAAGCGAAGGCCCTCGAGGCTCTCGCGCGATGGCAGCTCCACCCCACCCTCGATCCCGACCGAGGTCGAGTCGCACGGATCGCGGCCCTCGGTCGCCCGCAGCAGGAGCGCCGCGTCGGTGACGTCACGGGTCAGCGGCCCGCACTGGTCGAGCGACGATGCGAAGGCGATCATCCCGTAGCGGGAGACGGCTCCATAGGTGGGCTTCAGGCCGACGATCCCGCAGAACGAGGCGGGCTGGCGGATCGAGCCTCCGGTGTCGGTGCCGATCGCCCACGGTGCCGCCCGGCCGGCCACCGCTGCCGCCGAGCCCCCCGACGATCCTCCGGGAACCCGCTCGCGGTCCCACGGATTGAGCACCGGGCCGTAGCCGGAGTTCTCGTTCGACGAGCCCATCGCGAACTCGTCCATGTTCGTCTTGCCGAGCAGCGTGGCGCCGGCGTCGGCGAGCCTTCGCACCGCGGTGGCGGTGTACGGCGGCCGGTAGCCCTCCAGGATCCGCGAGCCGGCGGTGGTCTCGATTCCTTCGGTGCAGAAGATGTCCTTGACCGCGATCGGCACCCCGCCAAGCTCACCCCCGGCGCGGGCGACGGATCCGGGCTCCGCTCGCCACAGGTAGGCGCCGAGCTCCTCGGCGGCCGCCCGCCGCGCGTAGGTGTCGAAGTACTCGTCGGCGGCGAGGTCACCGGCCGCGATCCGCCGCAGAGCCTCGGCGACGCTCAACTCGAGGAGGTCGGCGCTCACGCCTGCGGCGAGGGCACGCGGAACGCCCCCTCGGCGGGGTCGGGCGCCGGCTCCAGGACCTGCTCCCGCGGCCAGCTGGGCCGCGGCTCGTCGGCCCGCAGGACGTTCTCCAGCGCGACCACGTGCGAGGTCGGCTCCACCCCATCCAGGTCGAGCTCGTTCATCCGCTCGACGTGATCAAGGATCGTGGTCAGCTCGCCCGACATCCGCTCGACCTCGTCGTCGGTCAGCTCCAGCCGAGCCAGCCGAGCCACGTGCAGGACCTGCTCCCGATCGATCATGAAGCGGATTCTAGGCCGGGTAGGATGACCGCCGAACGCTCGCGGAAAGGCCTGCTAAACCGCGCCTTTTTTCATTGATGGCTACGGCCATGGCTACGGCTTAGCCTCCCTCCCGCTCCAGGTAGGCGTCGAGCAGCGCCCTTGCCTCGGCTTCGTTTCCGGGCATAAGGTGACCGTAGCGGTCGAGGGTGATGGAGATGTTCGCGTGTCCCATGTAGGTCGAGAGGGCCTTGGCGTTGACGCCAGCCGCGATCATCAGCGACGCGAAGGTGTGGCGACCCTCGTGGAAGCCGAGCGGCTTCAGCGCCGCCTCGCTCCAAGCATCGGCAGCGCGGCTGCGGAATCCCGCAGGCGATGCCGGGCGGCTCGAATCCCAGGAGCCGGGGAACAAGAGGCCGGACTCGGGATGGTCATGGAGGACGCGGTGATCGGCGAGCAGCACGCCCAGCCTGTCCACAATCGGCACCGTGCGGTTCTGCCCGGCCTCGGTCTTGGCGTCGATGAACACGCGCGCCTTCGGGTCCCAGGCCCGCACGACGCGAAGCGTCTGCCGTTCGAGGTCGATGGCGGACCAGTCGAGGGCCAAAATCTCGCCCAGCCTCAGCCCTGCGTACACGCTCAGGCCAAGCGCCGCCTGATCCTTCGCGGGCAGGGCGGCGATCAGCGTGGCCGCTTCGCTCGGGGTGGCGATCCGGTCGCGGGCCTTCTCGCCGCTCGGCAGCCGCAGGTTTGTGCAGGGATTGATGTGTGCCATGCCTCGCGGAATCGC
This sequence comes from uncultured Actinomycetes bacterium, assembly GCA_963745365.1. Lineage (GTDB taxonomy): Bacteria > Actinomycetota > Thermoleophilia > Solirubrobacterales > 70-9 > AC-56. The sequence goes on along the minus strand of CAVUXC010000010.1, from coordinate 133,819 downwards.
CCAGCCATAGAGGGCCTGTAGCGGACGAAGTCAGCATATGGCCCTGAGTCCTCGCGCCGGCCCCGGCGAAGCCAGGTGCGCACCGTCTCCGGGCGGACGCCCTCAGCGGTCGCCGCCTCAGGCAGCGAGACGCCGTGCTCGACCCGAGCGGCGATCCCCGCCATCAGCGCCTGGCGGGCCTCGGAGGTGTAGGTGGTGGTCTTCCGGCTCACCCCTCACCCCTCAGAGTCGGTTTGGCGCGCGCGGCGAGCCACCTCGGCGGGCCTAGATGAGATGCGCTTCGCCGGGTTGCCCCCCTCCCCCATAGGGGAGATACTGCGCGGGCGATGTCGCAGGAGAACGTGGAAATTTGCCGCCGGGCCTTCGAGGCGTTCAACCGGACGTTCAATGAAGGGACCCCTGATTACTGGGAGCTGCTCGATCCGGAGGTCGAGTACGTTCCCATGTCGGCGCTCCTGGAGGGAACCCGCTACCACGGCCACGACGGAGTGCGGCAATGGATGGAGGGCATGAAGCAGGATTGGACCACCTACGAGGTCAGGCCGGAGCGTTTCGTGGACCTCGGCGACGACCGGGTACTGGCCATGGGCACATGGCGTGCGCAAGGACGGGGAGGCGGCGTGCTGCTCGATTTCCAGCAGGCGACCTGGCTGCACCGGTTCCGGAACGGAAAGGTCGTCCTGCTGCAGACCTTCACGGATCGCCAGCAGGCCCTCGAAGCCGCTGGGCTGCGGGAGTAGGCGATGTCGCAGGAGAACTTGGAGGTGGCGCTTTGCGCTTCGAGGCTGCGTGACGACTCGCACACCCGGGCCTCGGCCAGCCGAATAGGGTGGGCGCGAATCACGGTGGTCGCTGGATTCGCCGACCGGCCCTAACGGACTAGCCGACGCGCTTGGCCTCCGCCCCAATCGGGCAATCCAGAGAGGGTTCCAATGCATTCCAGGCTTCGTCCGTCTCCGGCGATGGTGATCGCCCTGATTGCCCTGTTCGTGTCGCTTGGCGGCACCGCTGCGGCTCTTTCGGGCTCGAACACCGTCTTCACGGACGACATCGTCAACGACCAGGTCTATAGCGCCGACGTGCGCAACGACACCCTCACCGGAGGGGGTCTCGCTGCGCCCGATCTCAGGCCAAACGCCCCGCTTGGTCGATGCGTCTTGCCCTCGCAGCTCTGCGGCCAGGCGGGCGAAGTCCTCGGGTGTTCCTTCGCGTTCGCCCATCAGACCCGCTCCGCGCGCTCGGGCTGGTCCTCAGCGTGTCGGCGGCGTTCGCTCCCGCCGAGATGTATCCGCCGCCGTTGCCCTTGACCCGCAGCGGGTCCTCGGTCGTCAGCGGCGCCAAGCTCACCGCGCGCGGCGGCTGGACCTCGGCCAGCCTCTCGGCCAGCTCGCGGGCCTCAGCCACGGTGGGGTCGGAGATGATGTCCTGGCCGTCCAGGCCGGTGACGCTGATGACGATCTCCCGGTGGGCGTTGGTCGAGGCCCGGTACTCGGACTCGGCCTCGAGGATCAGGGCGGCGATCCGCCGCCACTTCTCGGCGTTGTCCGTTCCCCGGCCTCGATACTCGGCAAGGGCGAGGGCATCGGCTTTGGCAGCCGTTCGCCGGCTGAGCTCGTGCTCCAGATCCCGGGCGCGCTTCTCGGCACCACCGAGGACGGCGCTCCATTGGTTGCCGTTCGCGCGCTTGTCGATCGCGGCCCGCAGCTTGGCCGCTTTCGTCTGCGGTCGCGGGAACCCGTTGGCGAACTGAGCCGCGCCCCGCTCATGACCGGAGAGCGGGCGGAGCGATTCGTCGTCCTCAACCTGCGCCTGCTGGCGGCGAGCTTCGCGGTCGTCGGGACCCTGTTCATAGTCGCGCCCGACGGCGTCCTCGATGTGATCACCGACCTCGGCGATTGGCTGCCGCTCGGTGAGTTCACCCCCGCGCCGGAGACCACCGAGCAGTTCTGGCTGGCGCTCGGCTTCGCATACATGGTGGTGATCACGGGGATCTGCCTCGTGGTTCAGGCCGACGTGGTTCGCTACCGGCCCCTGCTTTTGGTGCTGGCGGCGGGCAAGACCGCTTCGTCGCTTGCCGCGCTCGGCTTCTACCTCTTCGACCAGGACGTCTTCATCTACCTGCTCAACTTCCTCGTCGACGGCTTCCTGGCCGCTGTGGCGCTGCTGCTGTGGTCGGTGGCCGGCCGGATTGGAGAGCCCGCCGCTCCTTCCTGAAGGCGCCGGCCGGGGCTGGGCGCCGCCGAGCTGCGAACCCTGCGGGCGTTCGCGGAAGCGATGGCGCCGGGCTTTGGGGCCCTTCCCCCGGCCGCCAGCGCGGGCGGCTTGCCGCATTCCCGGCGCAGGGACGCGGTGGAGGTCGCCGAGCCGATAAACCGCTACCTCGCCAGCATGCCCGGGCGCAGCGTAAGGCAGGTCAAGCTCGCCCTCCGCGTCCTCGAATGGCTCTCCTTCCCGTGGCGGTTCAGCCGCGCCAGCCTCGAGGCGCGTCAGGACTTCCTGCGCCATCTCGAGGATTCGAGCATTCCGCGCGCCGCAGACCTGCTGCTGTTCCTGAAGGTCCTCACCGGCCTGGGCTACGGCAACGACGCGCGGGTGCAGGCGGCCGTTGGCTACGAGATGCGCTGCGAGGTTGCCGACGGCACCGCCGGCTCCGATCCCAAGTCGGGCCTCGGCGAGCTGACCCCGCCCGCGGGCGGCGAGGAATGCGACGTGGCGATCGTCGGCTCCGGCGCCGGCGGCGCGGTCGCGGCGGCCATCCTCGCCGAGGCCGGGCTTGAGGTCGTGGTGCTGGAGGCCGGCCCTTACATGGATCGACGCACCTACCCCGACGAGCCGCTCGCCGCGCTCGCCGCTCTCTACCGCGATGGCGGCCTGACGATCGCCGAGGGCCGCCCGGCGATCCCGACGCCCGTGGGCCGGGCCGTCGGCGGGACGACCGTGATCAACTCGGGCACCTGCTTCCGAGCGCCGGACAGGGTGCTCGCCGGCTGGGTCACCGAGCACGGGATCGAGTGGGCAGCCGATCTGGCCCCCGAATACGAGGCGGCCGAGGAGATGCTCCGCGTGCGCGCGGTCGACCCGGAGCGGATGGGCAGAAACGGCCAGCTCTTGCGTGAGGGCGCCGAAGCGCTCGGGGTCCGCCACGAGCCCTTGAAGCGCAACGCCGGCTCCTGCTTTCAGTGCAGCTCGTGTCCGACCGGCTGCCGCTTGGACGCCAAGCAGGCGATGCACGTGTCCTACCTGCCGCGCGCCGTCGCCGCGGGGGCGCGGGTGCGGGCGCAGGTCGAGGCCCGGCGGGTGGTCTTCGAGCACGGCCGGGCCACGGGGGTCGACTGCGTCGCGCGGCGCCAATGGGAGAGCGCGCCCTTTCAAGCTCCGCGCCCGGCGGGCAGTCGTGCTGGCAGGCGGCGCCTTCGGGACCCCGGAGCTCCTGCTGCGGTCGGGGTTCCGCTCCCCGAGCGGCGAGCTGGGCCGCAACCTGCGGATCCATCCCGCCTGCTGGGTCGGTGCCCGTTTCACCGAGGAGGTGCGCGGCTGGGATGGGGTGATGCAGAGCTACGCGGTGAACGAATGGGAGGATCGCGGCGTCCTGCTCGAGGCCACCTTCACGCCACTCGCCTTCGGCGCCCAATGGCTGCCGGGCACCGGGGTCGAGCACTCCGAGCGGGTGCTCGCCTATGACCGGATCGCATCGACCGGCGTCCATCTGTCGGATCGGTCGACCGGGCGGGTGGGGCTGGCGGCTGACGGCTCGCTGCGGATTACCTACCGCCTCACGGACGACGACGCCGCCCGGCTGGTGTTCGGGATCGCCCGTGCCGCGGAGCTCTTCTACGCCGCCGGGGCCCGCGAGGTCTATCCGCAGATCGCCGGCATCGCGACGATCCCGAAGGGTCGGATCGGCGACCTCGAGGCCTCGCCGCCGGCCGCCGGCGACCTGCGCCTCGAGGCTTTCCATCCGATGGGCACGGCGCGAATGGACGCAGACTCCGGGGCCGGCGTCGTGGCCACGGACGGCGCCGTCCACGGCGCTGAGGCCCTGTACGTGGCCGACGGCAGCCTGCTGCCCAGCTCGATCGGCGTCAACCCGATGATGACGATCATCGCGATGGCGTCCCGCGTCAGCCGGCGGCTCGCTGAGCGAGTTGCCGGCTGACGCTCGTCCCGAAGCTCTGAGCTACGGAGCCTGACCCGGCGGGGGAGGCGGCGCAGACGAAGGCGGAGGAGGCGGGGCCGCGCCCGGACCCTCGTCTGGCCCACGGAAGCGGTCCGCTTCCTCGCCAAATGAGGTGCCCTCTTCCTGCATTGCGCGCCAGCCACCGTAGGCCACACCAACGGCCGCGATCAACCCCAGCCAAACGCCGATCTTCCGGGTCTGATCGATGCCGGTCCCCGAGAGATCCTCGCCGAAGTCCGGCGGGTTGATGATGCTGAAGATGATCAGAACGACCGAGAGGATCCCCAGGCCGGCAACGATCGCGCTCGCCGCGACTGGGAGGCCCACCTCGGTCTGCGAGGCGCTGATCAGCGCCAGCCCGATCGCAGCCGCCACCGTGATGAACAGCACGATGTCTATGAAGCCGTACGAGCCCCATGCATTTTCGGACCCCCCGGCCGAAAACGCAAATCCCTCCACGCTGCCGCTGAATTCAAGGCCGAACCACTTGAAGATGAACATGATCAGGATCAGCGCAATGCCCGATACGCCGGCGATCTTCTCGCCCTGAGTAAGTCTGGTGAAGTCCATTGAGTCTCCTCTGGTGGGTGACCTCTGCTTCATTCAACCCGAGGCGGTTTGATCCTCCCAGCCTCGGGCTTGGGCAGCGGGCACCGAGGCTATACCGCGCGTCAGTCGGATAAACAGGCAGATGGACGTTCAGCCAGAGCGGGCCTTGGCGGCCAAAACCGTGTTCTGAAGCAGCATCGCGATGGTCATCGGGCCGACCCCGCCGGGCACCGGCGTGATCGCGCCGGCCACCTGGAGAGCGGCCTCGTAGTCGACGTCGCCGACCAGGCCGTCCTCGGTGCGATTCACGCCCACGTCGATCACCGTGGCGCCCGGCTTCACCCAGTCCGCCTTCACCAGGCGAGGCGAGCCGACGGCGGCGACCAGGATGTCGGCACGGCCGCAGACGCCGGCCAGGTCCCGGGTCCGCGAGTGGCAGACGGTGACCGTGGCGTTCGCGTTCAGGAGCAGGCTGGCGAGCGGCCTGCCGACCAGGATCGAGCGTCCGAGGACCACCGCCTCCGCCCCCTCCGGGCCGACCCCGGCGTGTCGAAGCAGCTCCATCACGCCCTGCGCCGTGCATGGCACCAGGCCCGGGCGGCCCTGGGCGAGCAGGCCGGCGCTTGCGGCCGTCAACCCGTCCACGTCCTTCGCGGGATCGATCGCAGCGATCACGGCGTCCTGGTCGATATGCCCCGGGAGCGGTAGCTGGACCAGGATCCCGTCCACGTCGCGGTCGGCGTTCAACTCGTCGACCAGGGCGAGCAGCTCGTCCTGGGAGGTCGAGGCCTCCAGACCGTGATGGACCGAGCGCATCCCGGCCTCCTCGGTCTGCCTGCGCTTGTTGGTGACATAGACCTGCGAAGCGGAGTCCTCGCCGACCAGCACGGTGGCCAGGCCCGGGACCCGGCCACCCGTCGCAGCGGCGAACTCCTTCACCGACGCGGCGACCCGAGCGCGAACCTCCGCCGCGACGGCCTTGCCGTCTATCACCGTCGCGGTCACGCCTGACCTCAGGCCTTCTTCAACGGGGCGTAGTCCGCCATCAGCTTGCGCTCGGTTGCGTCAGCCGCGAAGCGAACCACGATCACGCCTCCCGGCTCCACGGCGGTGACCACACCCTCCCCGAAGGTGGCGTGGACGATGTCATCGCCGACCCGGAACTCGAGCGGTGAGGGCTGGGGCTGGCGGTGGCCGGGCGTGCCGATCCCCATCGGTGCACCGAGGCCGGCGGCCCCAGCCCAGCCGGTCGGCGACGCCGCCCCCTGGCGCTCCACCAGCTCGTCCGGGATTTCGCCCAGGAACCGAGAGCGCAGGTTGTGCCCCCGGCCGCCGTGCAGGCTTCGCCGGCGCGCGAAGGTCATCCACAGCCGCTGCCTGGCCCGTGTCACCCCCACGTAGCAGAGCCGGCGCTCCTCCTCGAGGTTGCCCTCCTCGAGCGAGCGCATATGCGGGAAGACCCCTTCCTCACAGCCGATCATGAACACCGCCTCGTACTCCAGGCCCTTGGCGTTGTGGAGAGTCATCAGCGTGCACAGGCTCTCCTCCGTCTTGAGGGCGTCCTGATCGGTGTATAGGGAGATCTGGGCCAGGAACTCCTCCAGCGGCCCCACCTCGCTCTCCCCCTCCAGCTTACGGTTGGCGTCGAACTCGCCGGCCACGCCGACCAGCTCCTGGAGGTTCTCGACTCGCCCCTCCGCCTCAATCGTCCGCTCGGCCTGGAGCGCGTCGAGGTAGCCGCTGTCCGCGAGCACCGCCTCGAGCAGCTCCGCCACCGAGCCGGCCCCGTCACCGGTGGGGGAGGCGCCGCCGGAGGCGGCGCCGAGGGGGGCCAGGCCCCCCATCCGCTCGCGCAGGCCGCGCATCGTCTCGGCGAACCGGCGCACCGCCTTGAGCGCCGCCGCGCCGAGGCCGGGCGTTCGCTCCGGCGTCGAGAACACCTCCCAGATGTCCTGCCCGGTGGTGTTGGCGTGCGACAGCAGCCGCCCTTCGGTCGTCTGGCCGATCCCGCGCCGGGGCGAGTTGACGATCCGCGCGAACGAGACCGCGTCGGCGGGATTCGCGAGCAGGCTCAGGTAGGCGATCGCGTCCTTGATCTCGGCCCGCTCGTAGAACTTCGTCCCCCCGATCACCTGATAGGGGATCTCGAAGCGCACCAGCGTGTCCTCGAGCACCCGGCTCTGCGCGTTGACCCGATAGAAGACCGCGATCTCATCGCGCCGCACGCCCTCGTCGGTCACCAGCCGTTCCACCTCCGAGGCCACATAGCGAGCCTCGGCGTGCTCGTCGTCGAGCTCGACGATCGTCACGGGATCGCCGCGTCCCAGCCCGGTCCAAAGCCGTTTGCCCAGCCGACCCTGATTGTTGGCGACGATCGAGTTGGCGGCGTCGAGGATGACCTGGGTCGAGCGATAGTTCTCCTCCAGCCGCACGACCGTGGTCTCGGCGAAGTCTCGCTCGAACTCCAGGATGTTGCGGATGTCGGCTCCGCGGAACCCGTAGACCGACTGGTCTTCGTCGCCAACCACGAACAGGTTGCCGTGCTCGGTGCAGAGGAGCTGCAGGAGCCGGTACTGAACGTGGTTGGTGTCCTGGTACTCGTCGACCAGCACCCAGCGGAAGGCGCGGCGGTAGCGCTCGCGGACATCCTCGAACAGCTCCAGGAGGTTGACGGTGCGCACGAGAAGGTCGTCGAAGTCCATCGCGTTCGCCTCCAGCATCCGCCGCTCGTACAGCCCGTAGACGTCGGCGACGGTGCGCTCGAAAAAAGAGCCCTGGGCCGCGCCATATTCCTCGGCGTCGATCAGCTGGCCCTTGGCCGCCGAGATCTGGGAGCGCACGGCGCGGGGCGGAAAGCGCTTGGGGTCGATGTCCAGCTCCCCGAGGCACCGCTTCATCATCCGCAGCGAGTCCGCCTCGTCGTAGATCGTGAAGGCGCGCTTGTAGCCCAGGCGCTGGGCGTCGGCGCGGAGGATCCGCGCGCATGCCGAGTGGAAGGTCATCACCCACATCAGCCGCGAGACCCGGCCGACCAGCTGCTCGACCCGCTCGCGCATCTCACCGGCCGCCTTGTTGGTGAAGGTGATCGCGAGGATCTCTGACGGCTGCGCCTGCCCGGTGGCGAGCAGATAGGCGATCCGGTGAGTGAGGACCCTCGTCTTCCCGGAGCCGGCACCGGCCAGCACCAGCAGCGGCCCCTCGCCGTGCGTGACCGCCTGGCGCTGCGGCGGGTTCAGCTCGGCGAGCAGGCGCTCGAGGGGGCTCGCGCCCGGCTCGGTCGGCCTCAGCTCGGTCTCGGTGGCCACCAAGCGAGCATAGCTACGACCGCGGCGCGCTCAGCCGCTCTCAGCCGCCCGCGGTGGAGGGCCCGCGCTTGGGGTTCAGCTCCCGCACCTCACCCTCCACCGGCTTTCCGTCGAGCTCGCCGAGCCGCCGCTCGAGCTCGCCGAGCCGCTCCGCGAGGCCCTTGATCGCGTCGGCGACCGGGTCCGGGAGGTGGATCCAGTCGGCGTCGGGTCCCTCGACCCTGCGGCCCTCGACCCGAACCGGGTGGCCGGGATTGCCGACCACGGTGGAGTTGGGCGGCACGTCCTCGATCACGACGGTATTGGCGCCGACCTTCGCGCAATGGCCGACCGTGATCGGCCCCAGCAGCTTGGCGCCGGAGCCGATCGAGACGTCGTCCTCCACCGTCGGGTGGCGCTTGCCGCGCGCGAACCCGGTGCCGCCCAGGGTGACGCCCTGGTAGAGCGTCACCCGGTTGCCGATCTCGGCCGTCTCGCCGATCACCACCCCGGACCCGTGGTCGATGAACAGATCGGCGCCAATGCGCGCGGCCGGATGGATCTCGACGCCGGTCACCGACCGGCTGGCGTAGGAGAGGGCCATGGGCACCAGCGGCACCCCGGAATCGTGCAGCGCATGGGCCGCACGGTGGACGAGGATCGCCTGCACCCCTGCCCAGTTCAAGAGGATCTCGGCCGTGCCGGCGCCCCGCGCCGCGGGGTCACGGTCGCGAGCCGAGGCGACGTCGGCCCTGATCTCCTTGACCACGCGCTGGAGTGTGCCGAGGCCGAGCATTGGAACAGGTTAGGCCGTAGCCGCGGGCCGGTTCATGGTTCCGGCGCGAAGAAGGGCAGTGACATGTAGCGCTCGCCGCCGTCGGGGACGATGACCACGACCCGCTTCCCCGACAGCTCGGGGCGGGCAGCCAGCTCCAGCGCCGCGTCGAACGCGGCGCCGGCCGAGATCCCGACCAGAAGACCCTCGCGCTGGGCGGCCTCCCGGGCCCGCCGAAGCGCAGTCTCGTCGTCGACCGGGATCACCTCGTCGATCACGGAGCGGTCCAGCACCTCGGGGACGAAGCCGGCGCCGATCCCCTGGATCTTGTGCGGGCCCGGGAGCCCGCCCGAGAGCACCGCCGAAGTGGCGGGCTCCACCGCGACCACCTGGACCGAGGGGCGGCGCTCCTTGAGCGCCTGCCCGACGCCCGTGATCGTGCCGCCGGTGCCAACGCCGCAGACGAGCGCGTCGACCTCACCGTCGAGATCGCGCCAGATCTCCTCGGCGGTCGTGCGCCGGTGAATCTCGGGATTGGCGGGGTTTCGGAACTGCTGGGGCATGAACGCGCTGCGCTCGCTCGCGATCCGCTCCGCGAGCTCCACCGCCTCGTTCATGCCGCCGAGCGACGGGGTCTCGTGGACCTCGGCGCCGTAGGTGCGAAGCAGCGCGGTCCGCTCGCGAGTCATCCCCTCGGGGAGGGTCAGCACCAGCTCGTAGCCGCGAGCCGCGCAAACCATCGCCAGCGCGATCCCGGTGTTGCCGCTGGTTGGCTCGATGATCACCGAACGTCCCGGCTCGATCAGCCCCTCACGCTCGGCGGCGTCGATCATCGCCACCCCGATCCGGTCCTTGACCGATCCGCCCGGGTTCAGGTACTCGAGCTTGGCGACCACCTCGGCCCCGAGTCCCTCCCCCATCCGCCCCAGGACGACGAGCGGCGTGTTGCCGACCGTGCTCGACGCCTCCCGCGCGATCGCGGCAACTCCGTCTGCTGTTCGCGGCTCTCCACCCACGCTCGCAGCCAAAGTACCCGGAAAGGCGGCGCTCGGGCCCGATTGGCATCGCTGGCGGTCGGACAGGTGCACGCGGCTGGACGCGGGTGGTTGGAATCTGACACCCGGCCGCGTGATCCTGGCCGCTCGCTCGGGTCAAGTGATCAGAAAGGCCGAAATGGATGAACGTCCCGCTTCCCTCGCCCGTACCAAGGGTTCTGAAGGGCCAAATCGGCAGCGCGACGAGATGCGCGGACATAGACCAAAGGAGTGACACGATCGATGATCAATGAACGCAGACCCCAACGCTTGAGGGGCAGCAAGAACGGTGCTCGCGTTATCCCGCCTGTGGCCGCTGGGGCCGCCACCCTCGCGTTCGCCGCCGTGGCCGTGGCCGCGGTGATCACGGGCACAAACGGCAACGATGTGATCCGCGGAACGAACCAGGCCGATCAGATCTCGGCCCTCGCCGGCAACGACTTCGTCCAGGGCGAGCGGGGCAACGACGAGATCAACGGCGGCACCGGCAGCGACAACCTCGACGGCAACCGCGGTGCCGACGAGATCAACGGCGGGGATGGCCGCGACGAGCCTCGAGGCGGAGACCAGAACGACACCCTGAACGGCCAGAATGGACGCGACAACGTGGACGGTCAAGAGGGCGCCGACACCCTGAACGGCAACGCCGGGGCCGACGACCTCAGGGACAACCAGGGAGCCGACACGTTTCGCGGAGGGGCCGAGGCCGATCGGGTCGACGCTCGCGACGAGGGAGGCGAGCCGGGTGCCGCCCCCGACACCGTGATCTGCGTGGGCGGCGACGAGGTCCGCGCGGATCCCAACGACACCATCGTCAACCCCGGCCAGTGCGGGAGCGTAGAACGAGACTAGACGCTCTCCTTCGAGCAGATCGCGACGATGGTTCCAGGAAGCGCCCGGCGTGAAGCCGGGCGCTTCCGTCGATGGGTCGCCGAGCGCAGCTAGATGTGGTACATGCCCGCGCCGGCCTCCTCGGCCTCGCGGCGGGCGATGTCGGCGATCGTCGTGCTTCGGAAGACGTCGCGAAGCGCCTCGACCCCCTCGCTCCCAGATCCCGCCGGCCTCCTTGCCCTCCTGCCCCACCCTGCCGTCGAGCGACTGCACGACCTCGAGCACGGTGATCTCCTCCGCGGGCCGGGCGAGCGTGTAGCCGCCCTTGACGCCGCGATGGCTCTGCAGCAGCCCGTCGCGACGCAGGGTCGTGAAGAGCTGCTCGAGGAACTGGACCGGCATCCCCCGGCGCTCGGCGATCTGGGCGATCGGCACCGGCCGCTCCCCGAGCGAGCCAGCTCGGCCATGGCGACCACCGCGTAGCGAGACTTCGAGGTGACCGAGATCATCGCGCAGGCCTTTGTATCGGAATGTGACGGCGTCGAAAAAGCCGCTGTTTCCGACGTCGTCCTCGACGACGGCCGTTTAGCCGCCGCTAGGATGCTGGACACGGGCCGGACGGTCGGTGCGGTGCTCTCGGGGACCTAGCGACCGCGGCTTAGCCGCGGATTGGCCGGAGTGAGAGTCGTGAGCGAGGATCGACGCTGCATGGTCATAGACGCCCAGCCCATCGTCCGCCTGGGGGTGCGCGAGGTGCTCGGACGCCGGTACGAGGTCGAGGAGGCCGAGGACGGAGACGGCGCCCTCGAGCTGCTGACCTCGATCGGTGACTTCGACGTCGCGATCGTCGACCTGGGCCGCGGCCAACGGCGGGGAGCGAAGCGACGATCTCTCCGGAACCGCCGCGATCCGCGCGCTTCGCAAGGCGCAGCCGGACCTCGGGATCGTCGCTCACGGGCCCCAGGCCGAGCATCACGCCGCGACCGAGGCGATCAGGGCGGGCGCCACCGCCTACGTCGTCAAGAGCTCGCCGGTCGAGGAGCTGAACCGGGCCGTCGACGCGGCGGCGGAGTCCGAGCGGTTCGTCGACCCTGCGGCCGGCGCTCCGGCGCGCAGGTCCGGCGCTGACCCGCCGCCAGCGACAGATCCTTCAGCTCTACGCCGACGGTCAGTCGACCGCGCAGGTCGCGAAGCGCCTCGGCCTCAGCGCCGAGACGATCCGCACGCACACGAAGGCGATCCTGTCGCGGCTCGGCGCCCGCGACCGCACCCACGCGGTGGCGATCGCCCTGCGCAGCTCGCCTGATCGAGTAGCGCCGCTTATCCTAGATCCAGCCGCGGTCGCGGGCGATCAGCACCGCCTGCGCGCGATCGACGGCGCCGATCTTGCGATACACGTTGTGCAGGTGGGTGCGAATCGTGCTCACCGACAGCGACAGCTCGCTGGGCGATCTGCTTGTAGACCTTGCCCTCGGCGAGCCCGCGCAGGGCGTCGACCTCGCGAACGGACAGCGGGCACGGATCGGAGGCGCGCGCGGCGTGCCTCGCCCGAGTGCGGAAACTCGTACAGGAGCGCGCGAGCCGCTCGCGCTCGTCGAGCCCAAGCTGCGAGGCCGCATCGATCATCGCGTCGGCGGGAGCAGCGTCGCCCTGGGCGTGATGGACGATCAAGTCGGCGAGCCGGATCGCCGCCGCGTGCCCGCTCGCCTCGCGGTGTGTGGTGTCGCTCGACGGCGGCGGCGACGCCCGGCGGGAAGCCCCAGCGGCGAACCAGCACCGCGCCGACCAGGGCATGGTCGATCCCAAGCTCGCGGCGCTCGCAGCGCACCCGCGCCTCGGGCGCCATCCTCCGGCGTCCAGCCGCTCGAACTGCCCGTACATCTCCGCCAGCACGAGATGCCCGAGGTCGTGAACGAGGGCCGCGACCGCCAGCTCGTCACGCTCCCCGAGGTCGCGCCAGCTCGGCGATCCGGTCGGCGGCATGGCGGGTGGCCACCGCGTGTCGCCGGAACCGCTCGTGCCGTGCCGCCGCGGGGCCCGGCGAATCGAACGGGTCGTAGATGTCGATCGAGGCGACGACCTCGCGCACGCCCGGTGCGGCAGCGCCTCGATCGCCTGCCGCACGCCGCCGTCCTGCCCTGTCGCCGCGGCGTCGCCCGCCGCGCGCATGACGGCGATCGTCAGCGCGACGTCCGACTCGATCGTCTCGGCGAACTCGCCGGGCGATGCGCCCTCGCGCTCGGCAGCGCCGAAGCAGGCGCCGGCGGGACTCGGCGAGCGCGGGCAGCCGCGACGCGGCGTCGAACGCCGTGGCCAGGCGGCGACCGCCCTGTCCGGCTCCGCGCTCGTTGCCGCGGCCGGCTTGGACGCGGCGCCGTTCGTCTTCGGCGCCTTGGCCTCCGGGCGCTTGGCGTCAGTCTGCTGGCCCGCGGGCTTGCCGGAGGGGCTTCGCGGCCCTCTTCTGCGGCGCTCGCGCGCGCCGCTGCTTGGTGGCGACCTGAGTCGTGGGCATCGTTACCCGTTTCCATGATCGGCACGGCGGCCACGCATGTTTAGCCCGACTCGGAATCGCGCCCTGATTCGCACGGGTCGAGCCCCTAGCGGGGCTCGCGCTCATCGAGCCTCTTCAGCGCCTCCTCGATCCTGCGCAGGGATTCGTCGCGTCCGAGGGCGGCGAGCGAGTCGAAGATCCCCGGCGAGACCGTGGTCCCGGTGATCGCAACCCGAAGCGGCTGATAGACGGCCTTCGCGCTGCGGCCCGAGCGCTCCACGACCGGGCTCAGTGCCGCCTCGATCGAGGCCGGGTCGAAGTCGTCCGTCGAGCGGAGAGCCTCGAGGGCGTCGACCAGGGCGGGGCGCACCTCCGGCGTCATCACCCGCTCCCAGGCGGCTGCGTCGTCGGCCGGTTCCGCGAACAGGAACCGGATCAAGGGCCATACCTCGTCGAGCGTCTGGGCCTTGTCCCGGACGATCTCGCATGCGGCACGCCGCCGCTCGGGCTCGGCGGCAAGGAAAGCCTCCGCGTCCGCCTCGCCGGCCGAGTCGCAGGTGAGCGGCCAGTCGCTGCTCGTACTCCTCCAGCGGCAGCTCGCGCATGAAGCGGCCGTTCAGCCAGCGCAGCTTGCGCTCGTCGAAGATCGCCGACGAGCGTCCCACCCGCTCGATCGAGAAGCGCTCGATCAGCTCGTCGGTGCCGAGGATCGTCGCGTCGTCCTCGGTGCCCCACCCGAGCAGAGCGAGGTAGTTGCGGACAGCGGCCGGCAGGTAGCCGTGCTGACGCAGCTCCTGCACCGAGGCGGCGCCGTGTCGCTTCGACAGCTTGCGCCCGTCCGGCCCGTGCAGGAGCGGCAGGTGCGCGTAGCGCGGCGGAGCGGCGTCGAGCGCGCTCAGGACCAGCAGCTGCTTCGGCGTGTTCGAGAGGTGGTCGTCGCCGCGAACGACGTCGGTGATCTCCATCTCGGCGTCGTCGACGGCAACCGCGAGGTTGTACAGCGGGGTGCCGTCGCCCCGTGCGATCACGAAGTCGTCCTGGGTCCGGTTCTCGAACCGCACCGGCCCGCGGATCAGGTCCTCGACCACGGTCACCCCGTCGTCCGGGACGCGCAGGCGGACCGCCGCGCCCGGGCTCATCCCGGGCTCGCCGCGGTATCCGGCGCCGCCGTGCGCCTGCTTCCAGGAGCGAACGTCCTCGGCGGTGGCCGGGTCGCGGATAGGCGTGACCGCCCTCGACCAACTCCCGCCACTCGCTCGCGGTGGCGCTGGCGACGTTCGTACTGGCTCAGCGGGCCCTCATCCCAGTCGAGCTCCAGCCATCGCAGTGCGTCCAGGATCTGCTCGACGTTCTCCGGCACCGAGCGCTCGCGGTCGGTGTCCTCGATCCGCAGCACGAGGGTGCCGCCCGAGCGCCTGGCGAGAAGCCAGTTGTAGAGCGCCGTGCGGGCGCCGCCGATGTGCAGCGCGCCCGTCGGCGAGGGCGCGAAGCGAAGGCGAGGCGGCGAAGGGCTGCTCATGCTGATCGGCGCGCATGTTTCCACGCGGGCTGGCGGTTGGAGGCGCCGCCAGTGCTAGGAGTGCAGCCCGTGGGCCGCGGGGGCCGCCGCGGCCACGGCTGGAACGGGCTCGCCCAGGAGGATGAACCGCTCGCTCGGCGGCTCCACGTCGAACTGGGCCCGCTGTCCGATCGCCCGCGAGGTCTCGCAGATGATCATCAGGTCCGCGAGCAGGGAGCGATGCTTGAGGTAGTAGAGGTCGTGACAGAGCTTCCACGCGCAGCCTTCCTTCGTCCCCGCGTAGCCGCACCGCACCTGGGCCCAGCCGGTGATCCCGGGCTTCACCAGGCTGCGGCGCTCGTAGTGGGTGAAGCGGCGCTCGAGCTCCGAGACGAGCTCCGGCTGCTCGGGCCGCGGACCGACCAGCGTCATGTCGCCACGCAGCACGTTCCAAAGCTGGGGGAGCTCGTCGACGTGCAGCTTGCGCATCAACCGGCCGACGGGCAGAACGCGATCGTCGTCGCGGCTGGACCACTGCGCGCCTTGCGCCTGTGCCTCGGGACGCATCGAGCGCAGCTTGATCATCTCGAACTCCCGACCACCCTCGCCCACCCGTCGCTGGCGGTAGAACACGGCCCCGCCGTCCGAGAGCTTGATCGCCATCGCCAGGAGGCCGATCACCGGCGCCGCCACGACCAGGGCCAGGCCGCCGATCGCGATGTCGAAGAGCCGCTTCGAGATCGCCGGGGTACGTCGGTAGCGGGGGTGCATCAGGTACTGGAACCAGGCCGCGTTGATCTGGCCGACCGGAACGTGACCGAACAGCTCCTCGTAGAACTGGCTTGCCTCGATCAGCTTCACCGGGAGATCGAGGCAGGCGGCGCCCACGCCCTCGAAGATGTCGAGGCGAGAGACCTCCCCGGAAGTGCCCTGCGTGTGAACGAGCAATTCGATCCCGCTGGTGCTGACGATCCGGCGCAACTCCTCGATCGACCCGAGGTAGGGGACGTCAGGGGCTAGCTCGCTCGGGGGTGGGTCACCAACCGAGACCCATCCGCAGAGTCGGTAGCCGCGAATCCTGGCCGTGGCGATCTCCGTGCTCAGCCCCTCCGCCACCTCGGGGTCGCCGATGACCGCGATCTGCACGGCCACGCGGCTGTCGAAGCGGGCTTTGACCCAGCACCCGAGCGCCGCCACCGGCAGAGCGCCCATGACCGCGGGGATCAAGGAGTCGCCCAGCGAGCCCACCCCAACGAAGAGAGAAGCAGCCCACGCCACCAGCGCCCCCAGCATGGTCGTCAGGCCGCATGTGGCGAGCCTTGCGACCGGCAACAGGTGAAGCGGATACCTCGTTCGGCTGACGAGCTGGCGCACGCCCATGATCGAGATCGCGACCAGCACCCCCCAGGAGGGGCGGTTGGTGTGCACGAAGGCGACCAGCCCAGCCGCGGCGGCAGGCGCAACCCCGAGCGCCACCAGATCCAGCAGGCGACGTGCGTTCAGGGGACCCAAGTCGAACAAGCGAGACTGCTCAGGTGCGCTCATCGGACTGGGCGTTCCTGCTCATTCTCTGAAGGGCGATCCCCGCGCTGACGAGCGCCAGGGCCACGATGCTCAGGAGTACGAGATCGACGCCGGTGAACGGAAGGGCGTCGACGACCCGAGGGTCGGCGCTTGCGGCCCCGGCCTGGTGGACCTGCTGCTGTGCAAGCTGCACCTGGTCGTCGTACTGGGCCGATGAGGGGCTGGAGCCCTGCGCCGCCGCCGCCGCCGGAAGCGCGACCAGCACCGCGGCGGCCACAACTGCCGACACGATCAGCCTTCTGCCTCCGGCGAGAAGGCGCGGGCGATCCTGTCGTGCGGCGCCTGGTGAATTCAGCTTGTCCAATGTGGGCCTCCAAGCTCATCGATTTCAGGTACGTGGGCCATGTAACCCATCAGAACGTGATCAGTTGCGAAACTTCAGCGGGAGTTGGCTCTGGCACCCGGCCCGAAGCGGGCGCACGTTGCACTGACAGGCACGAATGGCGGCCCGCGATGCTGATCGGCGCGCACGTTTCGACGGCGGGTGGGCTGGCGAACGCCGTCGAGCGCGGGGTCGAGCGCGATTGCGACGCGATCCAGATCTTCCATCAGAGCCCGCGGATGTGGCGGCCGACCGCATACAGCGAGGACGACCTCGTGGCGTTTCGCGAGGCGTTTGCCGACTCGCCTCTGGGGGCTGTCGTGATCCACGCCGTCTACTTGATCAACTGCGCCAGCAAGGAGCGCGAGATCCGGCGCAAGTCGCTGACCTCGCTCCAGCACGCGCTTCGGATCGGCGATGGAATCGGCGCAGCCGGAGTTGTCCTGCACGCCGGGGCACGCAAGGGTGAGCCTCAGGGGCCATCTGTGCGGCGCGCGGGCAAGGCGATCCGTGAGGCGCTTGGACAGCTCGGAGCGCTGCTCCGCTGCTGCTCGAGAACACCGCCGGCACCCAGGGCCCGCTCGGCCGCAACTTCGACGAGCTCGCCGAGCTGATCGACGCCGCCGGAGGCGGCAAGCGCCTGGGCGCCTGTCTCGACTGCTGCCACCTGCTGGCCTCGGGGTTCGAGATCCGTTCGCCGGCTGCGCTTGCCGAGGTGGTGGACGACTTCGACGCCAAGGTGGGGCTCGACCGGCTGCGCTGCCTGCACGTCAACGACTCCAAGGTGCCGCTGGGGTCGAACCGCGACCGGCACGCCAACCTCGGGGAGGGGGAGCTGGGGCGCGGCGGCCTTCGCCCCTTCCTCTCCGAGCCCCGATTCGAGGAGCTGCCGGCGCTGATCGAGACCCCGGGGCCCGACGGCAAGGGCCCGGACCGCAAGGAGGTGCGGCTCGCGAAGCGCCTGCGCAAGGAGGGCCTGGCCAACCGGGGCTAGGTTCAGGCCAGGGCGTCGCGGAGGTCGAAGGCGCGCTGCTCGCCGGCGCCGGCGTCGAAGAAGCCCGGGTTGACGCACTCGTGGTCGGGGCCGACGTGCTCATAGGACGGCTCGACCCGGATCTGGCACTGAGGCAGCGGCTCACCCGTCATCTTGATGCCGCCGTAGCCGCCGTTTCGCTCCGCCGCCTCGAACATGGCCAGGTCGATCTCGGCCCCGAAGACCTTGCGCATGCAGCCCATGTAGTGACCGCCGCTCAGCGGGTCGACGTAGCTGTAGAGATACCGGCAGCGAAGCTCGAGGCAACCGCGAGGGTCCACGAGCCGGTCGCAGAAGGTTCGGCACTGGCGGCACTCGCCGGCCCGGACGCCATCCCCGTCTCGCTGCTTCAGCGGCATGTCCGAAGTCTAGACCCGCGCTGGGATTATTTAGGCCGCCAGGGCCCGTGGGCCCAGTAGATGGTCGAGCTCGGCGCGGAGGGCCTGGGATGGGGTGACGGAATACTCCGGGCCGAAGCGGAGCCGCCGGGCGCCCTCCCGCGTCTCCATCTCGAGCACCACCTCGCAGTCGCCCGGGAAGCTCTGGAAGACCGACTTCAGCTCCTCCACCAGCTGGGCCCCGAACTCGGCGGCGCTGACTCGCAGCAGGATCCGCTCCGGCTGGCCAGCCTTCGCCTTCGCGCGCGCAGCCGCCAGCTCGTCCTCGCCGGGCTCGAACGGCTCCGCCTCAGCCACCACGAGGCTCATCTCCCCGCGGCCCTTGTGGTCCACTCGACCCCTCACCAGGACCACACGATCGAGCTCGATGCGGTCCGCCGCCTCTGACGCGGCGTCGCGGACGAACAGGTCGACGCGGCCCTCCAGGTCGTCGAGGGTCGCGAACATCACATAGGCGCCGCTGCGTGTGCGCACGCGCTTGCGCTCGCTGACGATCCCGCCCACGGTTACCCAGGCGCCGTCCTCCTTGCGGGCCACCTCCTCCAGCGAGCAGTCGACCCGTTCGCGAAGCGCGTCGCGAACCTCGGCCAGCGGGTGCGCGGAGAGGAAGGTCCCGAGGGTCTCCTTCTCGAGCCGCAGTAGCTCGCGCTGGTCGAACTCGTCGGCCGGGACCGGGGGCCGCTGCTCGCCCGGTCCCCCGCTGGCCGGCGGCCCCGCACCGCCGGCGGGCTCGCCGCCGAGGTCGAAGATCGAGCCCTGGCCGCGCCGCGCGTCCTCCTGCGACTTCGAGGCGCTCGCCTGCGCCTGCGACAGCACCTCGAGCATCCCCTTGCGGGTGCCGCCGGTCGAGTCGAGCGCCCCGCACTTGATCAGGCACTCGACCGCTCGCTTGTTGACAGCCCGGGCGTCAACCCGGTCGCAGAAGTCCCAGATCGACGAGAACGCGCCGCCGCCACCCTCGCGCGCCGCGATGATCGCCTCCACCGCCTGGTGGCCGACGTTCTTGACCGCGTCGAGCCCGAAGCGAATCGACTTGCCGCTGACCACGAATCCGTGATCGGACGAGTTGACGTCGGGAGGCAGCACGTCGATCCCCATCTCCTCGCAGCGATTGACGAAGAAGGGCACCTTGTCCTTGGTCGACATCACCGAGGAGATCACAGCCGCCATGTACTCGGCCGGGTAGTTGGCGCGCAGGAAGGCGGTCCGGTAGGCGATCAGCGCGTAGCAGGCGGCGTGGCTTCGATTGAAGCTGTAGTCAGCCGCGGCCGTCATCAGCGACCACAGGTCCTGGGCGACCCGCCGATCCGTGCCCGACTCGGCGAGGCCGGCCAGGAACTTGTCCCTCATCTGCGCCATCAGGTCACGCTTCTTCTTCCCCACGGCCTTGCGCAGGTCGTCAGCCTCGGCGGGGCTGAACCCGGCCATCCGCTTGGCGATCTCCATCAGCTGCTCCTGGTAGATGCAGCAGCCGTAGGTGGACTCGGTGATCGAACGCAGCCGGGGGTCCGCGTAGCGAACGGACGAAGGGTCGAGCTTGCCGCTCGCGTAGTCGTCGATGAAACGCATCGCGCCCGGCCTGTAGAGCGAGACCAGCGCGACGATGTCGTTGAAGTCGGTCGGACGCACCCGGCGCAGCGCGTCGCGCATCCCGTCGGACTCGAGCTGGAAGACGCCGATCGACTCCCCCCGGGAGAGCATCTCGAAGGTCTTGGCGTCGTCGAGCGGGATCGCCTCGATCTCGATCTCCACCTCGCGCGAGCGCTTGATGATCTCGACCGCGTCCTCGATCACGTCCAGGTTGCGAAGCCCCAGGAAGTCCATCTTCAAGAGGCCCATCTCCTCGATCGGTCCCATCGAGTATTGGGTGACGATCTTGTACGAGCGCTCCGCTCGGCCGCCGTTCTGAGCGCCGAACCCGTTCGCGTCCCGGTCGGCGGGGGCGCCGCGATCCTCCGCCAGCTGAAGCGGCACGATCTCGGCCAGCGGCCGGTCGGCGATCACAACCGCAGCGGCGTGAATCGAGTTGTTGCGGACGATCCCCTCGAGCCCGCGGGCCACGTCGAGGATGCGCCGCGCGTCAGGGTCGGAGTCGTATGTGTGCTTGAGCTCCTCGCCATCGGCGAGGCAGCTTTCGAAGCTCGGGTTGCGACCCAGGACCGGCTCGGGGATCTGCTTGGCGATCCTGTCGCCCGTGGCGTAGTCGAAGCCGAGCACGCGGGCCGCGTCGCGGGTGGCCGCCCGCGGCGCCATCTTGCCGAAGGTGATGATCTGCGCCACCGACTCGCGCCCGTACTTCTCCGCCACGTAGCGGATCACCCGCTCGCGACCGCGGACCGAGAAGTCGATGTCGATGTCCGGCATCGACTTGCGCGCCGGGTTGAGGAAGCGCTCGAAGAGCAGCTGGTTGGCGAGCGGGTCGAGGTCGGTGATGTTGAGGCAGTAGGCGACGATCGAGCCCGCCGCGGAGCCGCGGCCCGGGCCGACGGCGATGCCGCTGTCCTTCGCGTACCTGACGAAGTCCCAGACGATCAGGAAGTAGGAGTCGAACCCCATCTCCGCGATCACCGAGAGCTCGAACTCGAGCCGCTCGCGGGCCTCCGCCGGAGCGGGGTCTCCGTAGCGGCGGCGCAGGCCCTCGGTGGCCAGCCGGCGCAGCATCGCGGCGGGCTCCTCGCCGTCGGGAGTCGGGAACCGGGGCAAGAGCAGCTGCCCGAGCTCGATCTCGACCTCGCAGCGCTCGGCGATCTCGAGCGTCGTCGCCACCGCCTCCGGCCAGCGCGAGAACGACTCGGCCATCTCCGCGGGGCTCTTGAGGAAGAACTCGTTGGTCTCGAAGCGCAGCTTCGGTTGCTGGATGGTGGACTTCGTCTGCACGCAGAGAAGCGCAGCGTGGTTCGAATAGTCCTCGCGGCGCAGGTAGTGGACGTCGGCCGTCGCCACCAGCGGCCGGCCCAGCTCCCTCGCCGCCCGGACGATGCCCTCGTTCGCCTTCTCCTGCTCCGCCAGCCCGTTGTTCTGGATCTCGAAGTAGACGTTCTGGGGCCCGAAGACGCCGAGCAGCTCGTCCAGGTGGGCCCGGGCGTCCGCCGGCCGCTCCTCGACCAGGCGACGTGCCAGGCGCGACTGTAGGCAGCCCGTGAGCGCGATCACCCCTTCGGAATGGCGGTCCAGGAGCTCCATGTCGACGCTCGGCTTGCCGCGCCCGAAGCCCTCAAGGAAGCCCGCCGAGGTGAGCGTGACCAGGTTGCGAAAGCCGGCGTCGGTGGACGCCAGCAGGGTGAGGTGGTTGCGCTCACCGCGCCGATCGGCGCGGCGGCGATCGTCCACCAGGTAGGCCTCGAGGCCGACGATGGGCTTGATCCCGTTCGCCTTGCAGGCCTTGTAGTGCTCGACCGCCCCGTTCATGACCCCGTGATCGGTGAGCCCGAGCGCCGGCATCCCCAGCTCCGCCGCGCGGGCTGCCAGCCCGCGGTCGGTGCCGTCCGCGTCCTTCGTGGCGATCTTGCAGGCGCCGTCGAGCAGCGAGTACTCGCTGTGGACGTGCAGGTGTACCGCTTCCCCGCTCACGGAGTGATCATTTCAATCGGCCCAGATGCCACCGCCCCGTGTTCGCGCATTTTGCGCCGCCCACCTGCTGCGATTGCAATGGCGTGGCTACGGCGCCGGGCCGCGTCCGGGTGCGGGCGTGATTGACTCGCTCTAAGCTGCCCCCTTCCATGGAGGCGCTGGTAACTGGCGGGGCGGGCTTCATCGGCTCCCACCTGGTCGACGCTCTGGTCGAGCGCGGCGACCGCGTCATCGTGATCGACGACCTGTCGACCGGGCGGCGCGAGAACCTCGAGCGGGCCCTTGCCAAGGGCGCTCGGCTGCTGGAGGCTGAGGTAAGCGATGCCGCCGCGGTCGCCGAGGCCTTCGATGCCCACCGCCCCGAGGTCGTCTTTCACCTCGCGGCCCAGATCGACGTGCGCCGCTCCGTCTCCGACCCGGTCTTCGACCTCGGCGTCAATGTCGCAGGGACCCTGAACCTGCTCGAGGCAGCCCGGCAGACTGAAGCGAGGCGCTTCGTCCTTGCCTCGACCGGAGGGGCGATCTACGGCGAGGGCGCCGGGCGCCCGCTCCCCCTCGACGAGCAGGCCGAATGCAGGCCGGATGCCCCCTACGGCCAGAGCAAGTTCGCGGCCGAGGGCTATCTGTCGCTGTACGGGCGCCTCTATGGCCTCTCTGCCGTTGCCCTGCGGCTCGGCAACGTCTACGGATCGCGGCAGGACCCGCTCGGGGAGGCGGGCGTGGTGGCGATCTTCTGCGGGGCGCTGCTCGGCGGCGGCACCCCGCGGGTGTTCGGCGACGGAAACCAGACGCGCGACTACGTGTACGTCGGGGACGTGGTCGAGGCGTTCCTGGCGGGGGCGCGATCCGAAGCGCAGGGCACGTACAACATCGGCACCGGGGAACGAGACGAGCGTGCTCGAGCTGGGCCGGCTGCTGGCGCGGCGTCTGCGACCGAGAGTTCGATCCCCAGATGGCTCCATCGCGGCCGGGGGAGGTCCAGCGGATCGCGATCGACAGCGCGCTCGCCGAGAGCGAGCTGGGCTGGCGGCCCCAGACCACCCTCGAGCAGGGCCTGCGGGCGACCGCGGTTTCCTTCGCGTAGCCGCATGGCCGCCGATTCGCTGGCCGACCCCCCGGTCCGGCCCAGCCGACCAGTAGCTTGCCCACGATGCTGGCCGGCCCGCATGCTCCCGCCGCGCCCGCCGACCGCCCCCTGACCCCGGCTGGGGGCCGGCGGCTGGAGCCGGCGGCGCTGCTGCTGCTCGCGGTGCTGACGCTGGTCTGGTCGTGGTGGGCCGCGAAGGACGGCGCGTTCTTCGGGACGGTGCTGCTCCCGGGAACGATCCTGCTCTGCGCCACCGCCGTCCTGCTCGCCTGGGGCGCCCCCTGGCGTGGCAGCCTCCGGTCCTCGCGGCCGGCGACCATCGCGCTCGCCTCGCTCGCCGGGCTCGGCGCCTGGGCGGCGCTGTCGGCGCTCTGGAGCCCGACCCCGGACGATCGCGATCGAGGATGGCCAACGGATCCTCACCTACGCGCTCGCGTTCGGGCTCGGAATCTGGCTCTGCAGCCTGTTGGCCGGCCGCCTGCACCTGGCGCTGGTGCCGCTCACGATCGCCGGCGCGTTCGCGGGCATCGTCGCCGTGGTGGGCATGCTCAGCGGGGACGACGTAGGTCGCTACCTGCACGAGGGAACGCTCGAGTTCCCGCTCGGCTACCGGAACGCGAACGCGGCGTTCTTCGCGATCGCCCTGTGGCCGGCGCTGGGCCTGGCCTCGCACCGCCCCAGCGCCTGGCCCGTGCGCGCCGCCGCGCTTGCGACCGCGACCCTCTGCCTCGAGCTGGCGATGCTGAGCCAGAGCCGGGTATCGCTGGCCGGCGGCGCGGCGGCGCTGTGCGTCTTTGTGCTGCTCTCGGAGGGCCGGGCCCGCAGGCTGGGGTGGCTGGCGCTCGCCGCCCTGCCGGCGCTCTTGATCCTCCCCGCTCTGATCGATCTCTACCGTGCTGGAAACGCGGATGGCCCACTGCAGCTCCGCGCTCGGCGAGCTGCGCGGGGCGGGGCGGGCGGTCGCGCTCACCTGCGCCGGGTCGCTGGCGATCGGCGCCGTGGCCGTCCTGCTGGGCAGGCGTGTCTCTCCGTCGCAGCGGCGCGTCCAGATCGCCGATCGCGCCGCCCTCGCCGGGCTGGTGGCGGTGGTGCTCGCCGGCTCGGTCGCCTTCGTCGCGGCGGTCGGCAATCCCGTCGACTGGATCGACAAGCGCGTCTCCCAGCTGGGCAGCGGACGGGAACCCGACCTAAGGGGGCAGTCGAGCCGCTTCGCCGCCGTGAACGCCGAAACTCAACGCCCCGGGATCTGGCGAGTGGCGCTCCTCGACGCCCGCGAGCATCCCCTGCTCGGCGAAGGGGGCGGCGGCTTTCTCTACAGCTATCTGCGCGAACGGAATCCGGATACTCCCGAGTCCGTTCGCGATGCGCACAGCGTCGAGCTCGAGATCCTGTCCGAATTCGGCGTCCCGGGGCTGCTGCTGTTCGGCGGCGCGATCGGGGCGGCGGGTTTCGGGGCGATGCGCGCCCGCCGGCTGGGCCCCGAGCCGGCGTGGTTATCGATCTTCGCCCTGACGGCCGGCGCCTACTGGCTCGCCCACGCCTCGCTGGACTGGTTCTGGCCCTACCCGGCGCTCACCGCCCCCGTCTTCGCCCTGCTCGGCTCGGCCTGCGCACCGGCGCTGCGGAGCGCGGGCGACGCGCCCCGGGGTCACGGTCGGCGCTGGCTGACCGCCGGCGCCGTGGCGCTGGCGATCTCCGCGGTCCCTCCGTTTCTCAGCCACCGCTACGTCGACGACGCCTACGACGAGTGGCGCATCCGACGCCTCTCGCGCTTACGACGACCTCGACCGGGCCGCGAGCCCTGAACCCGCTGAGCGCCGATCCGGTGCTCGCCGAGGGCGCCATCGCCCGGGCCAACGGAGATCGCGCCCGAGCGATCGACGCATTCCGCCGGGCGGCGACATGCGCCCCGAGGAATGGGCGACGCACTACAACCTGGCGGAGATCTACGCCCGGAGCTCGCCTCGGCTCGCCCGCCTGGAGCTGGCGATCGCGAAGCGCCTGAACCCCTACGATCCCGAGGTGTTGGCCCTGGAGGAACGCCTCGCCGAGCGAGCGGCGACGCGGCCGGGACTGAGTCGCGCGGATCCCTGGCCGGCGACCGAGCGGTCAGCTGACGCTGATCATTCCGTGCTGGAGCGCCATGGCCACGGCCTGGGCCCTCGTTCGGGCCCCAAGCTTGGCCTTGGCGTTTCGCACGTGAGTCTGCACGGTCGCCGGGGAGAGCTCGAGCATCTCCGCGATCTGCTCGTCGGTGGCCCCCGCCGCCAGCAGCGCGAGCACCTCCCGCTCGCGCGGGGTCGGCCCGCCCCGGCCGAAGCGGGCATCGCTGTTCACGCGGTGAGAGCGGGCCTGCACAGCGGGCTGGGTCCGCTGGGCGGCCTCGACCTCGTTGGGACGCGCGTCGGTCGCCGAAAGGATCAGCAGGTGGCGGCCGGGCAGGACATTGGCCACCACGCTGAGGTTGACCTCGTGCGCCTCGGCGGCCTGGGAGCTCAGCTCGAACGGCCCGGCGTGGCCGCCCCCCTCGCGGAAGGCGCGCCAGACGTGGTCGAGCCGCTTGCGCATACCGGAGGTGAGGAAGTCGTCCACCGCCCTGCCGATCGCGGCGCTGCGTGGCAGGCCCAGCAGCCGGCAGGCGGCCAGATTGGCCTCCAGACAGCGGCGCTCGTCGTCGACGACCAGGATCGCGAGCTGCGCCGGAACGGTGGTCTGGCCCGCTGATGCCGGTCAACTCCGGGCTGGAGCTACTCACGGACCTCACCCACAATGAACCGCTGTCGTGGAGCGCGCAGCGCCCGATGGGCGTCCCGGCCCGCCTGGAACACGGTCTCGACGATGATCAGCCAGTCGGCCAGGATCGAGCGTCGCTTGATGTAGAAGAGGTCGTGGCAGAGCTTCCACGCGGTGCCCAGCTCCGAGCCGGCGTAGCCGCAGCGAAGCTGGGCCCAGCCCGTGATCCCCGGCTTCACGAGGTGCCGGCGGATGTAGTGCGGGAACCGGTTCTCGAGCTCGGCGCAGATCTCCGGGCGCTCGGGCCGCGGGCCGACCAGCGTCATCTCGCCTCGCACGACGTTCCACAGCTGCGGCAGCTCGTCGAGGTGGGTCCGGCGCAGGAACCTGCCCAGGCGCGTGACGCGCCCGTCGCCGGGCTCACACCATTGCGGGCCGCTCGCCTCCGCGTCCGGCACCATCGTCCGCAGCTTCACGATCTCGAACTCCTTGCCGCGCTCGCCGACGCGCCGCTGCCGGTAGAACACCGGCCCGCCGTCGGCCAGCTTGATCGCGACCCCCGCGATCCCGATCAGCGGCAGGACGAAGACGGCCATCCAGGCCGTGTTGGCGAGGTCGAAGCACCGCTTCCAGAGCGGCGACGTCGGCCGGAAGCGCGGATGCATGATGTACCGGAACCAGGCCGAGTCCGTGGTCCCGAGCGGCACGTGCCCCAGCAGGTCCTCGTAGAGCTGATTCGCCTCGAGCATCCGCACCGGCAGGTCGAGACAGGAATCGGCGATCAGCGCGTAGGGGTCGCCATCCGGATCGTCGTCGTGGTCGGCATCGACCGGGTCCGGCCGCCCGCAGACGAGCAGCTCGATCCGCCGCTCCAGAACAGCCGAGCGAACCTCGCCGAGGTCGCCGAGATAGTCGAGCCGGCCGGTGAGCACGCCGGGCGTATCCGGTCCGGGAGCCTGGCGTCCGAACCAGCCGATCACCTCGTAGGCGCGGATACCGGCCGCGTCGAGCTCCTCCGCGAGATCCGAGGTGAAGCCCGGCGACCCGATCACGGCGACCCTCGCGCGCCGGTCGTCGTCGAACCGGCTGGTCACCCAGGCCCCCAGCGCCATGATCAGCCAGGCGCCGGCCACCGGCGCCTGAAGCTCCGCGAACGCCATCGGCTGGCCCGCCGCCAAGGCGAGCGCCGCGGCGGCGCCGGCGCCAAGCACCGGCGCGCAGAGGGCCAACCCGAGCCGCGCCGCGGGCATCAACCCGAGCGGCAGCGTGGACCGCTCGACGAGCTGCAGGGCACCGAGCATCGCTGGCCGCGACCAAGAGCGCGGAGCCTGCCTCGCCCATGTGCACGTAGGCGATCAGCCCCGCCGCCATGGCCGGGTTCGCCTTGAAGGCGATCAGGTTGACCAGCCGTTGGGCTTCGAGGGCGCGGAGCGCGACAGGGAAGAACACGCGTGTGTTGCTAGCTGAATTCAGCATCTCTTCGTCCTCCGCTCGCTCCGCGGCTTCCCTCTCGCCTCCTGTCCTGCTCCCCGCGCCTAGGAGGAGGATCGCCTGGACGGATCCGACAGCCGTCGCAGCATCAAGCCGGAGCCCAACAGGGCGACCGACGCGAGTGCGAGGACTCCGACATCGAAGCCGGTGAACGGAAGACCGCTGATCACGGCGTCGTTGCCGCCACCACCGCCCGAGGGGCCGGAGCCCGAGGGCCCACCGCTACCGCCGGCGGCCGCGATCTGATGATTGGTCGTGTCGTACTCGGAGTCGCTGGGGGAACCAGCCAGCGCAGCGGACGGACCCGCGAGTGCGCCGATGGCTAGCGCGATGACAATCCACATTCCCCACCGAGGCCGTGACCTGGCCTACGTATCGATTCAACATGCTTATCTCCTGCCGTCAATGACGACGCTTCACCCCCCGGAGTCCCCGCAATCAATGACTGCGGATCCAACGAGGGACGGGGGCAACCCTGCCTGGGATCCACCCCACCTGGATTTTCGGGACATGTTCAGGATTCCCCAAAAAGGGGGGCGTAGTCAACGGATTGGGCATCAATTACCTAGAAATAGGCTGCTCGGATTACCGCAATGCGGTTAGTGTTAGCCTCCTCAGAAGCTAAGGTTCGCCGTGGAGCACGACGGCGGGCCCGCGAGACGGAGGACTGTTGACCGAAGACAGGAACCGATCCGCTCGCGGCGACGGCCAGGGGGCGCCTCTCTCCGTGCGTGAGCGGGAGATCCTCGGGCTGATCGCCGGTGGGGACAGCGGAGCCCAGATAGCCGAGGCGCTGGTGCTGTCGCCGGAGACGGTGCGCACGCACATCCGCAACGCGATGTCCAAGCTCGGCGCCTCCAGCCGCGCTCAGGCGGTCGCGCTCGCCTTCCAGCGCAACGAGATCGGCGATCAGGCAGACACGGCTGCGGATGGCCGCGACCGCGCCCGCGGAGCCCGAATCGGGGTCGACGACGACCGCGCGCGTCAGCCGGACGCGCGCCAGGGCAGACCTGGCGGCCGGGAAGTCCGACGCGACCCTGACCGTCCTGCTCGCGGGGCTGGTGTCCCTGTACGACGTCGACGGGGGCACGGTCTTCCTCGCCGAGGACGACGGGCTCTCGCTGCGCCGCGCCGCGATCCAGGGCGACGGCGACGAGAACGGCGACCATCACCATCCCGAGCGGGTCTCGCTCGGACAGGGAACGCTTGGCCGCGCGGCGCTCGAACGCCGCGCGCAACTGGTTCAGGGCTCGGGCTCCCCCAGCGACGCCCGCGGTCGGTCGACCATCTACGCACCGATGGTCTCGTCGGGAAGGCTCGTGGGCGTGATCTGCCTGACGACGCGGCCGAGCAGGCTCACGGGGCGAAGGGAGCTGCTGCTGCTCCAAGCATTCGCGAACCGGGTCGGCGAGATCCTGGCATCTGTAAGCGGCGATCCGCCGAGCAGGCTGAAGGAAGCGCTGGAGCGTTTCCGCGCCTCCTGGTCGGGCGCGGGCGCGCCTAGAGCACTGGCTCGCAGAGAAGGTCCTACGCGGACGGTTCGCCCAGGCTCTCGAGCGCACCCTCGACGGTCGCGTCGATCGGGGCGGCCCGATCGATATCGCAAAGCTCGAGGACGCGACGGGTGGGGGCATCCACCGGCACCACCAGTCGCAACCGCTGGCGGTGGGTCCGCAGTCTTCGCGCCAGATCGAAGAGGAGCTCGATTCCGGCGCTGTCGAGGTAGGTGACGCGCGACAGGTCGATGACCAGCCCGGCTCTGTCACTCGTCAACTGCCCGGCGAGTGCCGTGCTCATCTCCTCGGCGTTGACGCTCTCGATCTCGCCTGCGACGCGCCCCACGATCACGTTGCCGGCCACCTCGAAGCTCAGCTCTGCCAGGGGATCTCTCATTTCGCAACGTCGTCGCGCAACCGGCGCCGCAGCTTGACGGTCGTGCCGCTCTCCGAGGGCTCGATCTCCACGTCGTCCATCAGCTCCCGCATCACCGCGAGCCCGCGCCCTCTGCTCTCCTCGGCGGGGGGTCGCCAGCGGCCGGTATCGCGAACGGCGATCTCGACCTGCGGCCCCTCGCGCCCGGCACGGAGCTCGAACGACGAATCGGAGAGCGCGGGGTGGGCGTGCGCGATCGTGTTTGCGCAGGCCTCGCCGCAGGCAACGAGCACCTCGTAGATCTCGTCCTCCCCCGCCCCGGCAAGCCGCAGCCATTGGGCCACGGCCCGCCGCATCGAGGCGAGGGAGCCGGGCCGGGCCGGAAACACCAGGGCGAGCGTCTTGCCGGGCGGCGTGAGCTGAAGGGCAAGGAGCGCCAGGTCGTCACGGAAGCCCACGCGCACGTCGAGCGAGTCGAGCACGGCGTGGCAAAGCGCGTCGGGCTCGCGCGGCCCGCCCTCCATGGCGGAGCGCAACCCCTCCATCCCCTCTCCGAGGGGGAGCTCAGGACCCTCGACGAGGCCGTCCGTGTAGAGGAGCAGGGTTGACCAGGGGTCGAGGATGGTCATGCTCTCTTCATAGGCGGCGTAGCGCGCCACCCCGAGCGGGCTGCCCGGCGGCGCCTCCACGAAGGTCGACCTGCCACCCGGATCGAGCACCAGCGGCGGCGGATGGCCCGCGCTCGCGACCTGCACGGTGTGCCCATCCGGGTCGACGATTGCGTACAGCAGCGTGAGCATGCCGCCCTGCTCTCCTTCGAGCACGAAGCCGTTCATCCGTTCCAGCACCAAGGCGGGTCGGAGCGCCTCGAGCGCATAGGCTCGCAGGGCGCTTTGCAGGTGCGCCATGCGGGCCGCCGCCTTGACGCCGCGACCAACCACGTCTCCGATCGCGATCCCGACCTTCCCACCCCGCAGCGGGATCGCGTCGTACCAGTCTCCCCCGATCCTGGTCTCTGTGCTACCGGGCCGGTAGCGGGCCGCCAGCCGCAAGCCGGGCACGGCCGGCAGCCGGGGCAAGAGGCTTCGCTGAAGGGTCTCGGCGACTCGCCGCTCGATCTCGACGCCCTGCGCTGCTCGCTTCAGCGCATCCAGGGTCGCCCCGAGGATCGGGTCTGGATCGCCGGGCTCCGCCGCGCGTCCCGCCCACTCGCCAGCCGAGGCCGGCGATTCCGGGTCCGCCCGCGCCTCCGCAGCGGCGTCTTCTCGCTCCGGATCCACCACCTGGCTTGCGAGTGTAACCCGCGGCTGACCGGACTCACCGCCCGCGGTCGCACGCTTGCAATCGGCGCATGCGAGCGGGCGATCGGCCATCATCAGCTCGCGATCAAAGGCTTTCAAACGATGGAGAACTTGCAAAAGCCTGCGAAAACTGCGAAAAAGTTTCGGAGAAACCGCACCAAACGGCCCCTTAATGGGATTTAGGCATTGATTGTCAGGAGCTAATACTGATGGGAGGGCAGATGCGACTACTGAACGTTGGCCAGGCGGCCGCCTATCTGGGCGTCAGCGCCGCCTCGCTGCGCAGCTGGTCGAACCAGGGGTTGGTCCCCGTTTACAGGACGCCTGGCGGGCAGCGACGCTTCTCGACCGCGGACCTCGACGGATTCATTCGCTCGATGCGTGAGCCGTCGGCGAACGGCGAGTCCGTCGCCACGATGCGCGGCTAGACAAACCGGTATGCCAGGTCGCCCAAGCAAGAGGGTCGTAGCCCTCCAACTGGCCGCGCTGGCCGCGGCGGTCGTCGTCGCGGTCTGGCGCAACGGCGACTCGAACTGGGACCTGGCGCTGTTCGCCATTCTGCTCGCCACCTCCGTCGTCGGCGACCTGACGGCGGTCGACACCCCGGCCAGCCGGATGGCGATCTCGTCGAGCTTCCTGACCATCGTCACCGCGACGGTGTTCCTGGGCGAGGCCCCGGCGGCGGTGATCGGCGTCGCCACGATCGCAGCCGGGTGGCTCCGGTTCCGCTACGCGCCGACGACCCTGCTGATCAACCTGGTCACCTACGCCTGGTTCCCGCTGCTCTCCGGGATCGCCTTCGAGGCAGCCCTCCAAGGAGCCGGGGTCGGGCAGATGGACGTGCTCTTCTACCTGTTCGTGTTCGGCCTCTTCGTCGTCGCCCTGGCGATCGACTTCATCCTGATCGCGGGCTACTTCAGCTACGTCGAGAGGACCTCGCTCTGGGCCAAGGCGCGCCGAGCACTCGCTCCGCTGCTTCCCTCCGAGCTCGCCTCCGCCCTGCTGGCGGTCGGGGTCGCCTACCTGTACGTCCAGCTGGGCCTTCCCGCCGTTGCCCTGTTCGCGGTGGTGGTGATCGTCTTCCAGTATCTGATCGGAGCCCTGCTGGTCTCCCAGCAACGCGCCGACGAGCTCGAGCTGCGCGCCAAGCAGCTGGCTGGCTTCCAGGTCGCGCTGCTGAGTGCCTTGCTGCGCACCCTTGACCTCCGCGACCGGATGACGGCGCGGCACAGCGCCGCGGTCGCACGCTACTCGAGGGAGATCGCGGCGGCAGCTGGGCTCTCCGAGGAGGAGCAGGAGCTGGCGCACACCGCCGGCCTGCTCCACGACATCGGCAAGTTCATCCTCCCCGACCGGATCCTGAAGGGGAACGTGGAGCTGACCGAGGCCGACTGGGTGGAGATCCGCAAGCACCCTTACGAGGGCGCCCGAATCGTCTCCCAGATCGACGGCTATCAGCCCGTTGGCGAGATCATCCTCGCCCACCACGAGCGCCCCGACGGCCTCGGCTACCCGCTGAGCCTCCGTGACGACGAGATCCCGGCGCTGTCGAAGGTGATCGCCGTCGCCGACACCTACGACGTGCTCACCGCACGTGACTCCTACCGGCGACCGGTGAGCACGTACGAGGCAATCGGCGAGCTACGCCGTTCGGCTGGCACCCAACTCGACCCCACCTTCGTCGAGATCCTCGCCGAGCTCCTGGTCGACAAGGACCTTCCCTATCGCCACGGCGAGGACGCGGACTTCGAAACCGAGCTGGCGCTCGACCGGCGAATCCACGAATACGCGACGGCCGGCACGACAAACGGCCCGCGGCTCCCGATCTGAGCGGCTCGCTGACCTGCGCGTTGGCCGCTCGGAGACTGGCGTTTGGCTCTCTGACGTCGCCCGACGCTTTCGCCGGCGCCGCCAGGGTCGGATAGAGCTTCGCCGCACAGCGTGCTACGGACCCCGACCGGGCCCGCAACTAGATTCTCCTCTGACGTTCGTTGCCTAGCGACCGCGGTAACCCATGAACCAATCCCTTCCGTCCGTGAAAGGACCCCATTCCTGAGAGGTCCCTTGCTTACCTGCGAAACATTACCGAAATCGGCGGAAACTTGTCATTACCCTCTTTAAGGTAGCTCGGTGCGCGCCGCCCTCCGCCCCCTTCGCCTGCCGGCCTTCCGCCGCCTCGCCCTGGTCCGCTTCGTCGACGAGCTGGGCGATTGGCTGGGAGAGATCGCGCTGGCGGTGCTCGTCTTCGACCGGACCGGGAGCCCGATGGCGACCGCGGCCCTGTTCCTGGCGCTCCAGTTCGTGCCGGCGCTGGCGACGCCGCCGCTGGTCGCCCGCCTCGAGTCGCTCCACAGCCGCGTCAGCCTGCCCGCCCTGAGCGCCATGCAGGCGGCGGCCTTCGCGGGCCTCGCGGTGCTGTCCACCGACTTCTCCCTGACGCCGGTGATCGCACTGGCGGCGCTCGCCGGCACTCTCGCTGCCTGCGGGCGCACACTCACCAGGGCGGCGGCGGCGACCGTCGCTGACGCCGCATGGGCTGCTGCGCGAGGGAAACGCGCTGCTCAACATCGGGTTCACGGTCGGCGGCGGCCGCCGGACCCGCGCTGGCCGGAGTGGTGATCGCCACCGCCGGGCCGCGCACGGCGCTATTCGCCGACGCCGTCTCCTTCGCCGTCGTGGCGCTTCTGCTCGCCACCGCCTCCAGCCTGCCCCGAGCCAAGCCGGAAGCTGTCGGATGGACCACGCGGCTGCGGATGGGGCTGAGCTACGTCAGGTCGCATCGGCAGCTTCGGCTGCTGCTCACGGCCCAGGCGATGGCGTTCGTCTTCTTCGCCGATCGTGATCCCGATCGAGGTGGTGTTCGCAACGGAGACCCTGGACGCCGGTGACGCCGGCTATGGCGCGCTGCTGGCGAGCTGGGGCGCCGGCATGGTCGTCGGCGGGCTCGCCTTCGCCGCCCTGCGGCGCACCCAGCTTCGCATCCTGCTGCCGGCCAGCACCCTGGCGATCGGCTGCGCCTATCTGGCCACCGGCGCGGCACCCACCCTGCTCGCCGCCTGCGTCGCGTCGGCCGTCGGAGGCGCCGGAAACGGCATCCAGTGGGTGGCGCTGATAACCGCCGTCCAGCAGCTGACCCGCGCCGACTACCAGGCTCGCGTGATCTCGCTGCTGGAGTCGCTGGCCGCAGCGATGCCGGGGCTGGGATTCGTGATCGGGGGCGCCGTGGCCGCGATCTTCAGCCCCCGCACGAGCTTCGCCGTCGCGGGCGCGGGCGTGCTTGGCCGTGCTGGCCGTCGCCTTCGTGGCGCTCTCCCGGGCGAAGTTGGCGCGGCGAGCCGGTCGAGGACCTCGCGGTCACGGCGGAGGCCGTGCTGCCGGGTGCGGCGGCGGCCAGAACGCCCGGGGGGCCCGAGTTCGAGTCGCCGGATCCGGCGTCGCGCTAGGCCGGACGGTAGCTCGGCACCGTTCGTTTGGTCGAACCGGCCGTTTCGGCGCCCCGGCCAGGGCAAGTAGGGCAGCAGCCCGGCCGACATCGGCCGCGACTACCCTCTGCAGGGGGTGACGAACATCCGTGGTCGTATTGACCACCAACGTGCGACACCCTACGCGGCCGCTGTCCTACTTGCCTCCAGACGCACGCGGTCCCGCGCCCTACACAGACACGACCCGTCAGCGAAATGGCACGGCGGCTACTGAGCGCACACCCAGGCGCTGGGCCCGGAGTCCGCCCAGATCTGCGAAGCGATTGCGCTCTGCTGTTGCGGCGAGGCGCTCTGGGGCGCGCCGCTGCCGCCATAGAGGCTCCAGGTCGAGGGCAGGATCTGGTAGGCACCGCCCGCGCCCGAGGACGGGTTCACGGCGCCGAAGTTGCCGCCCGACTCGCACATCACGATCGCCTGCGGGATCGCCCAGTCGCCGAACCATCCGGAGACCGTCTGCTGCGCCTGCGCCGCGGAGACCTGCTGCGCCTGCTGGACCTGCTGCTCCCAGCCTGCGACCTGGGAGCGAAGGCTGGAGAGCGCCGACGCCTGTTCTGCGCGCGCCTGCTCGAGCTGCGCCGCCTGGGCCTCGGCCTTAGCGCGGACGCCGGCGATCGCGTCGCGGGCGGCGGAGATCTGCTGATTGAAGGCAATCGCCTGCGCGCGAGCCTGCTTCACCTCGGCGAGCTGCGCCGCCACCAGGTTGCGGAGCTGGCGCACGCGAGCGGCCAGCGCTGCGTCAGCGTCCTCGATTCGGCCGAGAAGCTCAGCGCGGTTGGCGAGATCGTCGAAGCCGCTCGCGTCGAGCAGCAGCTCGGTCGTGTCCGGCGCGTCGCCCTTGTAGATCGACACGAGGCGGGCCGAGAGCGCCCCGAGGGCGCCGCGCAGGCGGGCGCGAGCCTTGGCGAGCTGCGCCGCGGTCTCTAGGACTCGAACCTCGAGCTGTGCTTGGCGCTCCTGGCCTTGCGCGAGGACGGTGGAGAGCTCGGCCTCCCGCGCCGCGGCAGCGGCCGCCTCAGAGCGGGCGCCGGCGAGCTGGGAGGCGCTGGCGTCGATCTCGGCGCCGAGGCTCTCCGCCTGCGACTGGGCGGAGGCGATCTGGGCGTTCAGCTCGTCGACGCTCTGGGCCCCCGAATGGGCAGCGGGCAGCGCGATTGCCATCCCAACGACGGCCGCGACCGCGCCACCACGCCGGCGACGACGCCGTGAGCCGGCGCTCGAGCTTGCGGCTGCTGTCAGCTGTCTACGGTCCATCCTTCGCTGCCTGCGGGGTTAGCTGACGGGCTCGCGCCGAAGGACTGGCGCTACGCGGCGGTCGCCGCGACTCGCCCCGAAGCGGCCCATCCGGCCGCCTCAGTGGTTCCCCCGCCCTCCCGGAGAGACCCCGGGAAGCTCGGCGGTTTCAAGCGCGGCATCCTAGCGAATCATTAGGAAGTTATGAAGCCAGCGCCGGCGAGGCCGCCGCTGCAAGGGATCTTGCAGCGCGGGCGCGGGCCGCGTACGATCAGCGAGCCAGGTCGAATGCCCTGATCGTCGGGGGGATTGGTGTAGCTGGCAACACGTCGGTTTCCAAAGCCGAAGCCCGAGGTTCGATCCCTTGGTCCCCCGCTCAACGAGCGCCACGCTCCGCGCCCCGTGGCTTGGGGCTCAGCCATCCGCGGACGCTTCGCCAAAGCGGCGCCTTCCTGGCGGCTCGGTAAAGCCCCCAATGCACCCTGGGGGGCATCTGGGCCAGCAGCCGGGAGAATCGGTCACGGCGGGCGAGCAAGGTCGCGAATTGCGGGGCCTCGAGCGCGATGTAGCGGGCGATGTTCTCGAACCACCGGGCGCTGTGGCGTGCCCTGCGACGGGGCTCGAGCAGAGCGGCCTGGCGCTCCCTTCCGTACGCGTCGAGGGCCGATCTCAAATCCTCGTGCTCGTGCAGCTGCGCGGCCAGCCCGATCGCATCCTCGATCGCCAGCCTCGTACCCGACCCGATCGAGAAATGCGTGGTGTGCGCGGCATCGCCCATCAGCACGATGCTGTCGCTGTGCCAGCTGCGGTTGGTGACCGTTCGAAAGTTGAGCCACGGCGTCCCATCCGGATCCCTGCTTTGGACCATGAGGGGATGACCATCGAGGTACCGCTCGAAGGTTCTCTGCAGGAGCGCGACGCTGTCGTCCGCCCCGAGCCTGTCCAGGCCGAGCCCTGCCCAGGTCCCGGGGGAGCACTCGACGATGCAGGTGCTTGTGGAGCTGTCGAAGCCGTAGGCGTAAAACCAGATCCACCCTGCGTCCGTCTCCACAAAGGCATAGGTGAAGGTGTCGAACACCCTGCTCGTGCCCAGCCAGATGTACTTGTTGCGGCCCACATCGACATTCGTCTGGAACCGATCCACATGTGGCCGCCGCAGCCGGCTGTTGACGCCGTCGCAGGCCACGATCAAGTCGCTGTCAGCGAGCTCGGCGAGGTCCTCGAGCTCACGCTCGAAATGCACCTGGGCCCCAAGGTCGAGCGCCCGCTTGGTGAGGATGTCGAGCAGCCGTTGGCGGCTGATGCTGAAGCCGGAGGCGCCGCTCAGGTGGACCGTGCCCTTACCCTGAACGTGCACCACCTGGTCCTCCCAGCGAAAGCAGCCCTCACGGATCTCGCGCGCGCTCTGGGGATCGGTTTCGTGGAGCTTTTCGAGCAGATCGGCCCACAGCGTCACTCCCCAGCCGTAGGTCAATCCGGGAGGATCCCTTTCGAAGACCGTGACTTCGTGGCTCGAGTCCCGCCGCTTCATCGAGATCGCGAAGTAGAGACCGGCGGGTCCCGCGCCTGCGCATCCGATTCTCATCTGCCCAGCGGTTCTGAGAGAGGGACCACTAGCCCTCGGGTGGCTGTCGCGTCGCCGCCAGGTATCCGCCTGCCAAGACCGCCGCGACGCCGACGCCCAGCGCGACGCGGATCTGCCGCCCGTAGTGGACCCGTATGGACCGCACGACCAGGCGACCGATCAGCTCGTAGATCGTTGCCATCACTCCCCTCCCCCCTGGTCTCGCAGCTCGCTGGCGCGGGCCCGGATCCGGTGCGCCATCCGGCTCTGAAGGGTGAACAGCTCGATGAACCCGGGGCTTGCCGCCTGGCTGAACTCGCCCCCCGATTCGCCGAACGAGGCCAGCGAGCGGTCATACAGCGCGTGGGGCGAGCGACGCGCGACCGGCGTCGCCGAACCCTTGTAGAGCCGCACCGTGACCTCGCCCGTGACCAGCTCGTTCGCCGAGCTCATGTACGCGTCGAGATCGGAGCGCAGCGGCTCGTGCCACAGCCCCGCGTAGCACAGGTACGCCCACTTGTCCTCGAGCGCCCGCTTGAAGGTGTTCTGGTGGATGGTCGAGACGAGCCCCTCGAGCTCCCGGTGGGCGGTGAGGACGATCGCCGCCGCCGGCACCTCGTAGAGGTCCCGAACCTTGAGACCGACCACCCGATCCTCGATCTGGTCGACGATCCCGACCCCGTGCCGTCGCCCCAGCTCGCCGGCGCGCTCGAGCAGCTCGACGAGGCCGAGCGGCCGGCCGTCGAGCGACACGGGACAGCCGCCATCGAAGCCGACCCGGACCAGCTCAGGCTGGTCCGGGGCGTCCTGAGGGCTGGCCACCAGCTTGAAGACGTCGTCGCCCGGCGGCTCGTCGAGGTCCTCGATAGCGCCCCCTTCCGAGGAGCGTCCCCAGAGGTTGTCGTCGATCGAATAGGGCGGCGCCTCGGTGCCACCCTTGACGGGGATCCCGTGCTGGCGAGCGTACGCGACCTCCTCCTCACGCCCCATGCGCCACTCGCGCACCGGGGCGATCACTCCCAGCTCGGGGTCGAGCGTCGCCACGGTCGCCTCGATTCGCACCTGGTCGTTTCCCTTTCCCGTGCAGCCGTGGGCGACCGTGTCGCAGCCCGCGCTGCGCGCCTGCTCCACGGCGAGCTTGGCGATCAGCGGCCGCCCGAGCGCCGTGAACAGCGGATAGCCCCCGCCGTAGAGCGCGTTGGCCTTGATGGCCCGCAGCACATAGTCGCGCGCGAACTCCTCCCGGGCATCGACCACGATCGCGTCGAGGGCGCCGAGATCGCGCGCCTTGCCCACCACCACCTCCCAGTCCTCCCCGGGCTGGCCGAGGTTGACGGTGAGGGTGACGACCTCGGCCCCATAGCGCTCCTGAATCCAGTGCAACATGACCGAGGTGTCGAGGCCCCCGGAATAGAGCAGCAGGACGCGACCCACCTGCTCGGGGTCGGCCTCGTAGGAGGCGGTGCGCTGCACGGCACGATCGCTCACGGGGCGCGAAGTCTCGCACGCCCCAACGCAGCACAGAAGCGCCCCGCGCCTGCGGGTCCGCAATCATTGGCGCCGTGGGGCGAGCGCTTCGCATCCTCTCGGTGGCACTGATGACCGCAGGCCTGGTGGTGCTGGCGGACGTGGCCACGACCCTGGCCTGGAAGGAGCCGGTGTCGACCGTCTACGGGTCGATCCAGCAGGGCAAGGCCGAAGACGAGCTCGCCGACCTGGAGAGCGAGTTCCCGGCCAGGGCTGACCTGCGCGAGGTCGAGCACGTTGCCGGGATCCGTAGCAAGGTCGAGATCCTCGCCGGCCTGTTCGCGAAGCGCGCCCGCACGGGCGAGGCGATCGGCCGCCTCCGGATCCCGGACATCGACCTCGACGTGGTCGTAGTCCAGGGCACGGACACCGCCAGCCTCCAGAAGGGCCCGGGCCACTACCCCGAGACGCCATTCCCGGGCCAGGGCGGAACCTCCGCGGTGGCCGGACACCGCACCACCTACCTGGCCCCGTTTCGCCATCTCGACCAGTTGAAGCCGGGTGACGAGATCGAGATCGAGATGCCCTACGCCAACTTCGCCTACCGGGTCCAGACCACGAGGGTGGTGGACGACTCCGCCGTCAACATCATCCACAAGGTGGGCTACGAGCGGCTCGTGCTCACGGCCTGCCACCCGCTGTACAGCGCCGCTCAGCGGATCGCTGCCTTCGCGAAGCTCAGCGAGGTCAGCTTCTTCGCGCTCGGTAACCGGAGGTGGAACGACCCGTGATCCAGCCTCACCCGATAGCGAACGACGCCGCGTGCGCCTCAGGGCAAGTGGGGCGGGCGGCCCGGGATCGAGCCGCCGACCGCGGTGGCGGGGCGAACCGACGACTGGAGGGTTTTGTGTCCATGCGACACACAATCCTCCATTCGAGGCAAGCGCCGTCGGCGCCGTGCATGCGGCTCCCTTCCTTCCACCAGCCAAAGACGGCTCCGCGGAGCCGCGATGGCCGGGAGTGAGGTTTCGAACCGCTAGGCGCGGCGAAGGAAGTCGGCCACCCGCTTCACCTCGGCGGTCGCGGTTCGGGCCACGGCGCGCTCGTGACCGGCGCGAACCAGGCGCTCTCGCAGCGCCCGATCCGCGGCGATCGCCTGCAGCTCGGAGGCGGCCGCAGCGGCATCCCCCGCCGGGATGAGGCGGGCCGCGTCCCCAACCGCCGCCGCCACCCCCCCGACGTCCGTCGCGACGACCGGCAGCCCGGCGGCGAACGCCTCCACCAGGACCTGGGGGACGCCCTCGGTCCACGACACGTGCAGCAGCGCGTGACTGTCGCGATAGCGGGCAAGGAGCTCGGGCCCGTAGGGGACGTAGCCCAGCAGCTCCGCTCGCTCGGCCACCCTCAGCTCGCGGAGGCGATCCTCGAGCACCGGCTGCATGGCGCCCTCGCCGCAGACCGTGAGCCGCCAGCGATCGCCGTCGGAGAGCAGTCGCGCCAGCACGTCGGCGAGCAGCAGCGGGTTCTTCTCCGTCTCCAGCCGGCCGACGCTGATCACCCGGAGCTCCTCCCCATAGGAGCGGGCCAGCGCCACCTCGGCAGGGACCAGGTCGCGCTCCTCGACCAGGGAGACGGTGATCTCCAACAGCGCCCTGGCGCGGGCGTACTGAGCGGCGATCTCGTGGCCGACCACCACCACCGGGAACCGGCGGGCCAGGCCGTGCCAGGCCGCGTCGAGGACCGCCGCCACGAGCCGGAACGACCGCCGGCCCGGATGGCGGGACTCGACGTAGGAGCGGGTGTCCTGGCGCACCCCTAGCACGACCCGCTTTCGCCGGAGCGCCGCCAGCACAGCGAAGGCGATCGCCAGCGGATGCGGGCCGAGAAGCCAGACGCCATCGACGCCGGGCAGGGCTCGCCAGAACCTGGTCACCGACTGGAGCGAGGAACGCAACACTGCCCATGGCTCGGTGAGGCTGCGGTAGTAGGGAAGCGCCACCAGCTCGACCCCCGCACCAACCGCGTAGCGGGCCCGGCTCGTCGCGGGAGCCTCGCGCCCGACCAGGACGAGGCGGTCCAGCTCTCCCGCCAGCCGGCCCAAGAAGAGCGCGAAGGCGCGCTCGGCGAAGATCTCGTCGCCCACCCGGTGGTAGGCGTAGTCGGTATATACGGCCAGCCGCACGCGGCGAGCCTAGATCAGATCATTCGCCAGGTCACGCGCGGCGCCCGGCGCCAATGCAACAATGCGGGCTTCATGGAGGACGGGCTAAGCCCTCAGCAGCGCCGCGCGCACGCTGCCGACTGGATCCAGCCACCCCAGGAGGAGGCGGGCCTGACGCGCTACCTCCAGACCCTGCGCGAGCGGATCTGGATCGTGGTCGCCGCGGTGGTGATCGCCACCGCGATCGCGGTCGCCTACGTGCTGACGGCCGACAAGGTCTACGAGGCCGAGGCCGACCTGCTGATCTCCCCCGTGTCCAGCTCCGAAGCGGTCCCGTACCCCTCGCGGGGGTTGATCCCCGAGTCCTCCGATCCCACCCGCGACGTGGAGACCGCCTCCCGCCTGGTGAGCAACGTGGACGTGGCCGAACGCGTCAAGGCCGAGCTCAACTCCCCCGAGAGCCCCCAAGAGCTGCTCGGGAAGGTGACCGCCGAACCGGTCGCCTCGAGCAACATCGTCGCCGTCACGGCGGAGGCGGGCTCGCCGGAGGAGGCCGCGGAGCTCGCCAACGCCTTCGCCACCCAGGCGGTCGCCGAGCTGACCCGCGAGCTCCACGACGCGGTCGACCAGACGCTTGCCGGGCTCCAGGTGCAGCTGCGGAGCGGAGCCGGTGATCCGACGGCGATCCGGGCCTCGATAGTGGTGCTGGAGCCGCTGCGACGCGGGCCCAATCCGAGCATGAGCGTGGAGACCGAGGCCACTCCCCCGTCGAGCCAGGCCTCGCCGCGCCCCGTGCTCAGCATCGCCGGGGGGCTGGTCGCCGGCCTGGTGCTCGGCATCGGCGGGGCGTTTGCCTTCCAGATCCTGGATCCCCGCTTGCGTCGCGAGGAGCAGCTGAGACGGCTCTACCGGCTCCCGATCCTGGCCCGGATCCCGCGCGAATCC
Source organism: uncultured Actinomycetes bacterium (assembly GCA_963745365.1). Taxonomy (GTDB): domain Bacteria; phylum Actinomycetota; class Thermoleophilia; order Solirubrobacterales; family 70-9; genus AC-56. Next base: position 92,940 of record CAVUXC010000010.1, on the reverse strand, counting down.
CGAGCCCGGACCGACCGGCCGCTGGGCCCGCTGGAGCTCTCCCCCGCGACGTCCGAGGCGTACCGCACGCTTCGTGGGACGCTGGCGGTCTCGCGTCGAGCTTCAGGCTCTGAATCGCACGCGATCCTGGTCACGGGATCGTCTCCCTCCGAGGGCAAGACCACGACCGCGGTCAACCTGTCCTCCTCCCTGGCGACCGCGGGCCACAACGTGATCCTGATCGAGGCCGACCTGCGACGGCCGGGGATCGGGGCGGCGCTCAACCTCCAGTCAAAGTACGGCGTCGCGAGCGTGCTGGTCGAGAGCATCGCGCTCGAGGAGGCGCTGGTGACCACGCCCACCTTCGGATCGAACCTCGGCATCCTGCTGGCCGACTACGAGGGGGGCTGGATCAGCGACCTGTTCGCTCTGCCGGCGGCCCGCGATCTGGTCACCCAGGCGCGGCGATTGGCCGACTTCGTGATCGTCGACTCCCCACCCCTCACCGACGTCATCGATGCCCTGCCGCTGGTGGATTACGTCGACGATGTCGTGCTCGTCGCGGGGGTTGGCAAGACCCACCTCGGAAAGCTCGGCCAGCTGGGCGAGCTGCTTGCCGAGCACGGCATCAGGCCAGCCGGGTTCGCGGTGGTCGGAACTCCGAAGCCGAGCCGCTCCGACTATCACTACTTCGCCGGGCGTCAGCCGCGAGTTCCGCCCAAGCCGCAGCGAGACCGCCCAGGGGCGGCCGAGCGGCAACCGTTGGAGCGCTAGTCGGCCCCCTCGCAGCCGTTGGTCGCGGCGCCGGCGCTGCCCCGCTTTCCTGACCCCCTCGCCGCGAGCCGCGTGGCGAGCCCGGCAAGCACCCCGGCCCCCCAGGCCGCGTGAATGGTCGCCAGGACCGGGAACGTCCGCCAGCCGCCGCCCGCCCGCGCCGAAACGATCGCCAAGACTCCGCAATACGCCGCGAGTGCCGCGCGAGCCGGGCCCGCCAGCCGCGAAGGCGCGGCGGCCGCGATGGCCGCGGTGAGCAATCCCACCGGCCCGAGCTGACGCGGCTTGAGTGAGCGTGGGTGGGAGGAGATCATCAGCGCCTTGAAGCGGCCGTAGTCCCAGTACTGGCGGGCGATCGCACGCAGCGATTCCCGCGGGTGGTAGATCGACCAGATAGCCGGGTCGAAGACGATCCGCCCGCCGGCGCTGCGGAGCCGGTAGTTGAGCTCGAAGTCCTGGTTGCGGACGAAGCGCGTGCTCCAGCCGCCCTGGGCGCGAAGGTCCTCGGTTCGCCAGGAGCCGAGATTGAACGTATCCACATCCACCCGGCCCCCTTCCGGCCCCGGTCGGCGCCAAAGGCGCGGATTCCCGATGCCGAAGCGGGACGCGAGCGCCGCGGCGATCGCGCGGCCCCAGGGCCCGCTGGCATCGATTTGACGCCAGCCCCCTGCACCAACCGCGCCAGGCTCCTCGTCCAGCGCCTGGACGGAAGCCTCGACGTAGCCAGGCGGCATCACGGCGTGGGCATCGAAACGCACGACGACATCGCCTCGCGCCGCGGCGAGCGCGGCGTTCAGGCCAGCCGGCGTGATCCGCAGCGGGTTGTCAACCACGGTTGCGCCCGCCTCACGCGCGAGACGCGCCGTTTCGTCCGACGAGCGCCCGTCGGCGACGATCACCTCGAGGCCGCCCGAGACCTGCTGCGTCATGATCGATCGGACGCAGGGGCCGATGTAGTCAGCCTCGTTCCGCGCAGGGAGGATCACGGAAACGCGCGGCCGCGACGAGATCCCTTCTTGCGCGAGCTCCACGAGTACACCATGAAGGATGCTCGATCCGAGTGACCGAGTCAACGGTCCCGGCCCATCGCGGGTCGCTACCGCCGGCGGAAGGAGGGAAGCAGCTTCCTGACGCCCCCGGCGACCGATCGGAATCGCTCCTGGAGCCGGGGCGGAAGCCGCCGGTGGGCTCGCCATAGCGCGGCCTCGGCGCCGACCAGCAGGCGCGTCGGGTGGAAGGAACGGGCCAGGACCACCGTCTCCACCGGGCGCGTGCCCGTGGCGAATCGCTGCTTGTAGGCCTCCTCGCCGAGCAGCAGGTCGTACTCCGAGGCGGATTCATCGATTGCCTCCCGCACGGTGTGGGCGAGAAGCACCAGGCCAACGCTGGCATCCGACCAGCTTGGCTCGAAGCCGGCGAGGTAGTAGGAGTAGCGCGGGCCCAACCGCCACCCGTACCAGGCGGCGACCGGGTCGCCGTCGACCTCCATCAGCCAAAGGCGCAGCCATCCTCGCTCGAGCGCCGCGGCAGTGAAGTCCGTGTGGAACTTGCGTGTCCGCTCGCTTGCGGAGGTCGAGCCTCCCCGATCCTCCCAGCGCGCGTCATGCAAGCGGAAGAAAGTCTCCAGGTCGCTCACCAATTCCGGGGCGCCCTGCGTGCGGCGAAAGCGGACCTCGTGATCGCGCTCCAGCGCCCGCAGCTTCCTGCCGAGCTGGCTGCGGAAGTTGCGGCTGCGGCTCGCCAGGTAGGCCTCCCAGCTCGCCGGCAGCTGGATGCACGGCAGGGTCGTCTGCCGGTAGGAAACCGCCGCCAGCGAAAGCGGGGCGGCGGACATCATCGCTCGCCACCACCCGGCATCGACATCGACGTTGTCGAGGATGATCGCGCTCCAGCCCGAGATCTCAGCGCCGAGCCTGGCGCCAGCGGCCGCCGCCACCGCCCCCTCCTCCTCGAGGCTGGCGGCAACCGGATGAAGGTGATCTGCGACGTTGGCGCCGCCGAACCGGAGCGAGCGCGGCCGCGACGCCCGATCCCGAGCCATGGGCATGATGCCCTGCAATTCCCCGGCTGGGTCACGCACGGCGATCACCGCCGGATCGGCGTCCGCACCGTAGCTCCGCAGCCAGGCGAAGTACCACTCCGGCGTCAGGAACGCATTGCCGCGCCGCTCGGCGAGGGACCGCCAGTCCCCCTCGATCTCGCGGAGGCGGTCGGGGTCGGTGATCACCTCCGCGGTCCCACCGCGAGCATCCCTCGTCGCTGACCGCGCCACGAGACGAGCATATCCCGGTGCCCATCCACCTCCCCGCTGGAGCCGCTCGGCCTGCGAGAATTCCACCGTGCCAGCAGAGTCGCGTCTTGGCAGATGGGGGCTGTCGGCCAGCTTCGGCGCGACCGCGGCGGCGGTCGGCCTGCTGGCCGGTATCGATCCGCGTTTCGCGATCGCGGCGGCGCTCAGCCTTGGGTTCCTGCTCCTGGTGCTCGGCGACCTCTACGTCGGCCTCGTTCTGTTCACGCTGCTGACCTTCCTCGCCCAGGTGCCGACCGTCGCCGGGCCTGGGCTGAGCTTCGCGAAGATCGCAGGGCTGCTGCTGGCGATCTCCTGGGTCGCGACCCTGGCCACCAGGCACGACGCGAAGTCGGACTTCATGTCGGCGCACCCGGGGCTCACCTATCTCGTGGTGCTGTTCTTGAGCTGGGCCGCGGTCAGCCAGCTCTGGGCGGAGGACTCCGGAGAGGCGCTGTTGGCGTTCTCCCGGCTGGCGCTGAACGCGGTGCTGTTCCTGATCATCTTCACGGCCATTCGCAAGCCCTCCCAGGCGATCGGGTTCGTGGCCGCGTTCGTCGCGGGAGCGACACTCAACGCGCTCTACGGGATCCTGTTCGCCCCCTCCGACCCCGAGACCGCATCGCGCCTCTCGAGCTCGATCACCAATCCCAACGAGCTGGCGTCCGTGCTCGTGGCCGCCCTCGTGCTGAGCTTCGGCCTCGCGGCGGCCCTGAAAGACGTGCCGCTGGCCCGCCTGGGAGCGCTGTGCGCGGGCGCCCTGTGCACCGCCGGCATCTTCCTCACCGGCTCGCGGGGAGGCCTGGTGGCCCTGGCCGTGGCCCTGGCCGCCTTCCTGGTAGTCGGCGCCCGCTGGCGCGGCCGCCTGGCCCTCGTCGTGGTGGCCGTGGTGATCGCCGGGGTCGGGTACTTCAACTACGTCGCCTCGTCGGAGATCAGGTCCCACGTCTCGAGCGTGGGCAGCGGCACAGGCCGTCTGGACCTGTGGACGGTCGGCTGGCGGATGGTGGAGGACGAACCCCTCCAGGGCGTGGGCGCGGGCAACTTTCCGGTCTCCTCGGTGCACTACCTGCTTCAGCCCGGGGCGATCGAGCGAGCCGACTACATCGTCGGCGCACCGAAGGTCGTTCACAACACCTACCTCCAGCTGTGGACGGAGCTCGGGCTCGTCGGGCTGATTCTTTTCGTACTGATGGTGAGCTTCTGTCTCTATTCGGCCCTCAAGGCGGCGCGCTCCTTCGCCCGCCAGGGAGACGCTCAGATGGAGATCGTCGCTCGCGCCCTCTTCGTCGCCCTGGCCGGCCTCCTTGCCGCCGACTTCTTCGGATCGAGGCTGGCCAACAAGGAGGTCTGGCTCCTGCTGGGACTCGCGCCTGCACTGCTGGCCATCGCGCGGTCCCGCGAGGGCCCGGCCAGCCCTTGACGGACGTACTCGCCCTCGGCTACCACGCGGTCAGCGAGCGCTGGCCCGCGTCGCTGTCGATCGCGCCGGGGCATCTGGACGCCCACGTGCGGATGCTGGCCGACCGGGGCTTCCGGGGCGTCACCTTCGGCGAGGCCGTCCTTCGACCGCCGAGCGCGAAGACGCTGGCGATCACGTTCGACGACGCCTACCGCTCGGTGATCGAGCTCGCGCTTCCGATCCTCTCGCGGGCTGGGATTCGTGGGCACCGTGTTTGCGCCCACCGCCTTCGTGGGCACCGAGGAGCCGATGGCCTGGCCGGGGATCGACCACTGGCGCGAGACCGAATACGCGGAGGAGCTGGTGCCGATGTCATGGCAGGAGCTGGGACGCCTCGCCGAGGCCGGCTGGGAGATCGGCTCCCATACCCATTCCCATCCGCGGCTTCCCACCCTCGCCGACGGCGCGCTCGAGGACGAGCTGGTGAGATCGCGGCGCGAGATCGAGCGTCACCTGGCACGGCCGTGTCCCTCCGTTGCCTATCCCTATGGGGACCACGACGCCCGCGTCGTCGAGGCGGCCAGGCAGGCGGGCTATGAGACCGCCGGAACCCTGCCCGCGAGGCTGACGCGGCGCCCCGGGCCGCTGGACTGGCCTCGGATCGTCGTCACCCACGCCGACGACGCGCGCCGCTTCCGACTGAAGGTCTCACGCCTCGCCCGCGAGGCCAGGACGACTGGGGCCTGGAGCTTGTTGCACGCGGCGCGGCGCGGCCGACCCTGATCCTCAACCCGGGCCGGGTGGCGGCGTCGTTCCCGCGTGCTTCGCCCTGCAGCGGCTGCTGTCCTGGAGGCCGTAGTTGTCCTTCGCGGCGTCCACGAACTGGGGATTGGCAATCAGGTTGGCGCTCGCGGTGAAATTGCGAGCCGGCGTCATCACGCCGCCCATTTCGTCATATGGCGACTCTGCGCCGCCGATGGCCCAGACGCAGTTGTCCCGCAGCACATTGCCGCGACCGACCGGCCCCCCATCCCCCGAGTACACGTTGTAGCCGCGGTAGGAGCGGGCGATGACGTTCCCCGTGATCACGTTCCTCTCCGAGACCTTGGACCCGGATCCGTTGATCACCATGCCGTCGCCGTTACCCACGATCACGTTGCCGATGACCTGCGAGCCATCGGCGTCGTGATAGAGCTGAATGCCTCGGTCGGCGTTGTCGTAGATCCAGTTGTCGCGGACGATCGTGCCGCGGGCCTCGGCGATGTAGATGCCGTGGTTCTTGTTGTTCGACGGCAGCTCGCCGCAGTTGTGAATCCGGTTGCGCTTGATCACCACGCCCCGGGGAACCGGGTCCGAGTAGAAGCGCGAGACATGGACGCAGGTCGACGTGTGCCCGTTGGTGATCTCATTGCCGCGCAGCACCGTGCGATGGGCGTAGATCTTGGGGCTGATCGGACGGTCGCCGCCGCCGCCGTCGAGCGTCATGCCCCGGATCGTCGAGTCGTGGCCGGAGGGCTTCACCTTGATCGCCCCCCGGAGCCTCACGCGCTTGGAGAGGTAGGGGCGCAGCGTGATATTGGGCTTGGTCACCACCACCTCGGAGAACCTGTAGGTGCCACCGCGGAAGCAACCCGTCTGCCCGGGCTGCAGCGATCCGGCGAGCTTCTGCGGTGTCCCGTACGGGTTCGAGAAGGATCCGGGGGCGCCGTCAGAGCCCCTCGGCGCGGCGAAGCGGTCACAGGGTCCTGCCGTGCCGGCAGCCGAGGCCCAGGGCATCGGCTGCCACCCGGCGACCACGATGGCAGCCAGCAACGTCAACGAAACGATCGTCCTCTGGGTTCCGAACCCGCCGAACACATCCACCCCGCCCGTCCCTGGTACGCGTCTGCCGCCAATTCCCTGCGGCGGCCAGCCGTCAGGGTGAGCCTTTTAGCGCAGATGACGGGTGGGGCGCAAGTTGGAACCCCTGGCCAGCCAGCCAGGTAGCGCGGCCCGGGACGCGTGCGCGCACCAGCGCGATTGAAGCTAGCGGGGCCTCTAGCGGCGCGACATCGTGCCCCGGTACCTGGCCACGCAGCGGCCGCCTCCCTTGAGGCGCAGGTTGCCGCTCTTGGCGTTTGCGAACCGGGGCCGGGCGACGACGTTCCGCCTCGCCTTGTAGTTGCGGGCCGGGGCCATCACGCCGCCACGCCTGTGGTAGGGCGAGCCTCCCTTGCCGGCCCAAACGCAGTTCTTCCGCAGGACGTTGTGACGGCCCACCGGTCCGTTGTCCCCGGAGTACACGTTGTAGCCACGGTAGGAGCGGGCGATGATGTTGCCCTTGATGACGTTGTGCTCGGAGACGCTGGACCCTTCCCCGTTGATCACCATGCCGTCGCCGTTGTGGTAGATCACGTTGCCCGTGACCCTGGAGCGATCGGCGTCGTGGTAGAGCTGAATGCCTCGGTCCGCGTTGTCGTAGATCCAGTTGTCGCGGATCACGGTGTTCTTGGCCTCGGAGACGTAGATGCCGTGGTTCTTGTTGTTCGACGGCAGCTCGCCGCAGTCGTGGATGCGGTTGCGCTTGATCACCACGCGCCGGGGAGCCGGGCCCGAGTAGTAGCGCGAGATCTGGACGCAGATCGACGTGTGCCCGTTGGTGATCTCGTTGCCGCTCAGCACGAAACGGTTGGCGTAGATCCTGGGGCCGATCGGGCTCTCGCCGCCGCGACCGTCGAGCTTCATGCCCCTGATCGTCGAGCCGCGGCCGCTGGGCCTCACCTTGATCGACCCCCGGAGCGTCACCGCCTCCGATTCGTACGGCGCCAGGGTGATGTTGGCCCTGTCCACGGCCAGCTCGGAGAACCTGTAGGTCCCGGCGCGAAAGCAACCGGTCTGCCCGCGGGACAGCGAGTCGGCGAGCTTCTCCGGCGTCCTGTACGGGGTCAGGAGCGAGCCCGAGCCGCCGTCGGAGCCACTCGGCGCGGCGAAGCGGTCGCAGCTCGCCCCGGCAGCGGCAGGCGATCCTGCCGCCAAGATGACCAGCGACGAGGCGAGGACGAGGGCGACTGAAAGCCGTGTGGTTCGCACCACAGGCGACGTCGGCGCAGGCCCCAGCGGCCCTCAGCCGTGCCGGGATTCCTGGACGGATGATCGACCCGGCGAGCGGGTCAGCCGTTGCCGCTCAGCGCTGGACTCTGACGAGGACGGTGCGTGAGTGCCCGACGCGCCCCACCAGGGCGCGGAACTTGAGCGCGCGCTGGCGCGTTCGCGCACGCAGGCGAACCGCGAAGTGTCCGTTGTGGATCCTGGGCGCGCTGACCCGCTGCCAGTGGTCGCCCTGGCGCTTTCGGATCACAGCGCGCCCCGCCGAATGCGCGCCCAGTGCGCTGCCGCTCAGCTTCAACGTGCCGCCCCGCGGGACGGAGGGGTCGCTGGCGCGAAGCGTCACGGTCCCGGAGCCGCCGACCGGAGGCGGCGGAGGGCCGGTGGCGGTGGCGGAGTGCCGCTCGGCAGCGACATCGTGCCCGTGTACTTGGCCAGGCAGGCGTCGCCCGCCTCCAGGTGGAAGTCCCCGGCCGCCGGATCGACGAAGCCGGGCTCGGCGACCAGGTTGCCGGCCTCGCTGAAGACGTCGGACGAGTCGATGCCGCCGTTCCGCGTGTAGCCGGAGTTGTCGGCGTAGACGCAGTTGTCGCGCAGCACCCCTTCGCCGGGGGTTCCCGTGGACCCGGCGTAGACGTTCCAGCGGAGGTTCGAGGAGGCGATGATGTTGCCCTCGACGATCTGGTCGCTGCCGCCAGAGAAGTTGACGCCTTGGCCGTTGCCGACGATCACGTTGCCGGTGATCCGGGCGCCCTCAACCTGGAAGTACTGCTGCACTCCCCGGTCGACGTTGTCGTAGATCCAGTTGTCGCGGACGATCGCGTCCCGGGCCTCGGACAGATAGACGCCGTGCTCCTTGTTGGTCGACGGGAGCTCGCCGCAGTCGTGGATGCGGTTTCCCTCGATCACCACGCCCTCGGGCGCCGGGTCGTCGTACCAGCTCCCGACGTGGACGCAGGTCGAGGTGTGGTCGTTGGTGATCTCGTTGTCGCGCAGAACCACGCGGTCGGCGTAGATCTTCGGCCCGATGTCGCCGGTGCCGTTGAGCGTCATCCCCTCGATGGTCGAGTCGTGACCGTCCGGCTTCACCTTGATCGCGCCCTTGAGGGTGACGGCTTCATCGCCGTAGGGGGACAGGGTGATGCTGGCCTCGGTCACGTCGGTCTGCGAGAAGGTGTAGGTGCCGGCCCGAAAGCAGCCCGTCTGCCCTGGCGCCAGCGAGTTGATCAGCTTCTGGGGCGTGCTGAAGGGGCTGGCCAGCGTGCCGGCGCCGCCGTCGGAGCCGTCCACGGCGGTGAACTTGTCGCAGCTCACGGCAGCGCCCGCAGGCGCTCCGGCCATCATCACCGCGCCAAGCAGCGCCAACGCGCCAAGAACGAAACCGAGCGACCCCCGCCTTACCCCCATTGCGGGTTTCCTCGACCAAGCCTGCCGCGATCCTCAGGCGAGCCGCCTGACCTGGACGGATGTTCATGTCAGATCAGCCGAGTGCTTCGCGCATCGCGGCGGTCCATCGCTCTCCGACGACGTCGGGAGAGTGCACCGCGGCCACGTACTCACGGCCCCGGTCGCCAATTTGATGGCGAACCTCCGGCTCCGTCCACAGCTTCCGCGCCGCAGCCACGAACTCATCCCAGGAGCCGCCGGCAAAGAGCCCCAATCCGTCGCCCGCCAGCTTGCGGTCCGGGTCGAAGTGCAGCGAGATCACCGGCACCCCCCTGGCCCACGCCTCGAGGAAGACGTTGGGCATGCCCTCGTGGCGGGACGTGACCACGACCGCTGCCGAGCGGTCGATGTACTCGAGGACCTTCTCGCGCCATTGGGGCGGCAGCAGCTCCAGGTTCGGAGTGTCGGCGGCCGCCTCCGTCAACTGCTCGAGAAGCCCTTCCGGGGTTTCCGATGTCCACGGCGCAACCATCCAGAAACGGGCCTCGGGAAGCGCGCGCGCCAGCTCGACGTATTGCATCGGCAGCTTGTACTCGACCAGACGCGCCGCCCACAGGAACGCCTCGGGCTCGGGCGCCGAAACAATGCCCGCCGCCTCTTCGGCTTCTCCGCGGTTGTTGCTGGGCTCGGCGAAGCTCGGGATCTGCTCTACGCGCGTGCCGCCCCCAAGGCTCCTGCGGGCGAGCTCCTGCTGCTGGGTGGTCTGCACCACAACGGTTTGGGAGCGCCGCAGCGCCGCTCGGTAGAGCGCCTGGCCCCAGCGGCTGCGATCAGGACGATCGAAGATGAAGTCCAGATCGTTGGAGGCCGAGACGACCAGCCCACGGCGGTGGAGCAGGCAGAACGCCGCCCCGATTATCAGGTGGGTGCCGCCCCCGCGGAACAGGTACAGGCGGGCGTTCGCATCGGAAAGCGACCGCCACACTCGGAGCGCCTCCGAAAGCTTGCCGGCCAAGCTCCTGCGGCCCACCCACGGCTTGCGCTTGATCAGCTCCAACGACGGCACGGGCGTCTCCGTGGGGCGGTCGCGCTCGTAGATGATGTGCGCTACCCGGAGGCCGTTCCGCGCCAGCGACTGCGCGAGCAGCGTGGCCTGCAACTCCGCCCCGCCACCGCCCCGAGGCACCCCGTCCCCGCGCTTGGACGGATCCTCGTAGAACGTGAACGCAAACGGGGCGTAGATCGCGATTTCGTTGCGTGGAGCCAACTGCCGGCGGGTGCGTTTAGTGAGCGGCCGCCAGCAGGGGCGAATCGACGGTGATCACCTTCTGCACCTCTGGCAAGCGATCGGGGTCGGTTGAACGGACGTGATCGAGCAGCGCCTCCTCGCCGTCCAACTCCCTGTCGGCGTAGGAGAGCGAGAGAAACGAGAAGTACTCGCGTCGGCTGATCGCCATCGCGCCGAGGAGCGCCCCGGTGTGGTCACCCGGGGTGAAGGCCGGCACGACGTGGAGCCGGTACATGTCGGGCTCGAGCACGTCGGCCCCCGACAGGCGCAGCAAGGCAAGGCGATGGCAGCCGTCGCCCGCGTATATCCGCTGATCCAGTTGCTTGCCGGTGGATGTGGGTGCGATCTGATGGCCGGTTCGCAGGATGATCGGTCGTCGTCTGTCGTAGCCCGTCGCCTTGAAGGCGTCGATGAGCGCTATGGACCGCCGGACCCGGAGCTCGTATGCCGCGTTGAGGCGCTCATCGTCATCGAGGATCTCCGGGTGATTGCTGTTGGGAATGACGACCTGGGTGAACCAGGTGAAGTAGGGCTGCTGGCGCGAGAGCTCCATGAAAGCGCCGAAATCCTCCTCGGCCAGCGCCCGTCGCTCGCGAACGACCGCGAGATACCGCTCCCGCACGAGGATGTCGTACCTCAAGGGGCTGACGAGGTGGTCGATTGGAATCGGCTCCCGGCCCCGCTGATACGCGATCCGGAGCAGCCCGGGGATCCGCCGCCGGAAGCCGCGAGAGCTGCTCTCCAGATACCTCGTGACCAACCGCCTCATCCAGGCTCCGCCCCCGGCGGCAGCGCCGTTTGCGCCGCGATCTGCCGGGACAGGCCATCCCTCAGCCCCGTAAGCGGCGCGTACCCGAGATCCCCGCGCGCCTTCTCGACGTCCGCGCCGGTGTGGCGGGCGTCTCCCGGCACGGGCGGAAGGTGCCGCACGGGGACGCCGCGGCCAAGCAGCTCGCCGAGGATCTCGATGACCTCGAGGACGGTCGCCTGGGCGCCTCCGGCGACGTTGTACGCCTCGCCGGGACGTCCCTTCTCGCCCGCCGCGATCGTCGCGCTGACCGCGTCGTCGACATAGGTGAAGTCGCGGCTCTGGAGCCCGTCGCCGAAGACCTCGATCTCCCCAGCCCCCGTGGCGGCTTCGACGAAGCGGGTGAACGCCATGTCGGGTCGCTGGCGCGGCCCGAAGACCGTGAAGTACCGCAGCGGCACCGTCGGCACGTCGAAGCGCGAGTGATACAGGTGGCACAGGTGCTCGCCGGCGAGCTTGGTGACACCGTACGGCGAGACCGGCCGGGGCGTGTCGGACTCGCGCGTCGGCAGGCGCTCGGCATCGCCGTACACCGACGAGGACGAAGCGAACACGAATCGCCGCACGTCGGCCTCCCGGACCGCCTCGAGCAGCAACTGGGTGGCCAGGAGGTTCTCGTTCAGGTAGATCTCGAACTCCCGCCCCCAGCTTCGCCGAACCCCGGGCTGGGCCGCGAGGTGATACACGACGTCGACTCCAGCGAGCAGATCGCTCAGCTCCAGGTCGCGGAGGTTTCCCTCGACCAGCCGGAAGCGCTCGGAGCCCTCCAAGCCATGGATGTTCCTCCGCTTCAGGGCCGGGTCGTAGTAGGTCGTGAACCCGTCCATTCCGACCACGCTCGCCCCGGAGGCGACCAGCCGTTCCGCCAGATGCGAGCCGATGAAGCCCGCAACGCCTGTGATCAACACCGACATCAGCCGATCAGGGTAGTTGACGCGTCACCCGCCGCGAAGAGCCCTGACGGGCAATCTGACCAGCGCTCGGATCTCGCGCGGCGAGAGCTCCCCAGTGACCAGCAGGGTGCCCACGAACGCAGCGCCGGCGATGGGCAGGCCCACGAGCCACTCGAGCGCCGAGAGGCTCTCGGTGCCGACCAGGAAGAGGACCGCGGCCATCACTACGGCAGCGACCAGCGCTCGGCCGGCGGTCGCCGCAAGCGGCTTCAGCGGGAGGCCGAGCACCCGGTGGCACACCCACAGATGGGACCCGGCGTAGACGGTGTATGCGATGTCCGTTCCGATGGCGGCGCCGAGGATCCCCATCTCCGGGATCAAGACCACGTCGATCGCCGCGTTCAGGACGACGGCCGCGATCGTGATCGGGATTCGCCGCCTTCCCTCGCCCGCATAGTTGAGCGGAGCGGACAGCAGGGAGGTGACGCTGGCCAGCAGGACGAACGGCGTCAGGGCCCTGATGACCTCCGCGGACTCTCCGAACTCCGATCCGAGGGTCAGCCGCACGATCGGGTCCGCCCAGAGGGCGAGAAAGGCGACCACCCCGGCCTGGAGGATCACGATGTAGCCAATCGCCCGCTCGAGCGCGGCGACGTTGGGAGGATCGTCGGGGTGGCGCGCCAATCGCGGCGCCACTCCCTGCGCGAGGGCCAGGGCGGGATACCCGACGAGCGCGATCAGGCGCAGCGGGGCGTTGTAGACGCCGACAGCGGCCGTGGTGAGAAAGGCGCCGATCAGCAGGGTGTCGAGGTAGCTGAACAGCGAGCCCGCCCCGCTGACGATCAGCATCGCCCCCGCGTAGTTCATGAACTCCCGCCGGGCGACGGGGCTCCGTCCAGTGCGACGGAGCGGCGACCGGCCGAGGAGCCTGCCGAGCAGGAGGATGCCGAGGACGGCACCGAACACGTAGCCCACGGCCCTCCCGAAGGCGGCGCCCGTCGCGCCGCCGCCGAGTAGGACGAGAGCGACCGAGGCGGTGAACTCCATCGCCGACTCCGAGATCACCAGGCCGAAGGTCCGGGACGTCTGACGCAAGGCGGTGAAGGTGCCACGCGAGAAGAGCATCAGGCTCTGTCCGAAGAACGCGATTGCCGCCGCCCTCAGCGGCCAGGCCAGCTCCGGCGCGTTGTAGAGATCGGCGATCGGCCCAGCGAGCGCGAACAACGCGGCCGCGATGGCCGACGCCGTCAACAGCCTCGTCCTCAGCGCCATGCCGAGGACGCCGGTGATCGCCGGCATGTCGCCGTGCCGCTCGGCGATGAACCGCGCGGCAGCCTGGGAGGTCCCCCCGGCCGCCGGCCGCAACACCACCCCCGTGACGCTGACGGCGAGCGCGAAGGTCCCGAACCCGGCCGGCCCGAGCTGCCGGGTCAGGAAGATCGTGAGCACCGCCGTGAACGCCGCCGTGCTCATCTGAGCGGCGAATGCGAAGACGGCGTTGCGGCTGATCGTGTCGCCCCGCCGGGACGACTCGCTGTTGCGAGCGTCGCGATTCATCTACGCAGCATTCAAGGAGGTACGGCGCCTTGCGCCTCGAGTTGCGCCCTCAACGCGCGGACTACTCGTTCGTCACCGCGGCAGGCGAGGTGCTGGACCGCGGGAGCGTCTCCTGCGGCCGACGATCGGGGGCATGGTCGAGCTCGCGGCACGAAGGCCACAGCTCCAGGTCGATCTCGGGAACCAGGGCCTTCAGCTTCACCGCGTCGCGCAGAATCATCTGCCGGGCCGCTTCCGTCACCGCGACGGGGAGGTCCACCCGGGGGTGCGCGCCACCGACGCGTTCCGTGAGCCCCGCCGGCGCGTGGTCGACCGGGTCCGCACCCAGGAACTCGTACGTTCGTCGCAGCTCAGCGGCCGGGTCCTCGACGCAGCGCTCGAACTGGAGCACCAGCACCTGATCCCGGTCGAACTGCTCCAGCAGGGTCTCGAGCTGGCGGCTGTAGAGGCTGCGACCGAGTGACTCGTTCGCGGCCATGGCTCCGAAATGTCGACGCCGCCCCCGCCGCACCGATCGATCGACTATGGCCAGGTCGAGCCTGAGCCCGGACTGGAACCGCAGCAGGGGGTCCCTGAGCAGGACGAGGATCTTGGCGTCAGGCGCAGCCTTGCGCAGCAGGGTGGGAGTCCAGAAGTCGCGCAGGTACTCCGGCGACCACTCCCCGATCAGGGATCCCTCCGGTCGAGGAAACAGCCTGTGGTAGGCATCCACGTCCGCGTCGGTGAACTCGCGTCCGAAGTAGCCGTCAAAGAAGTGGGCTTCCTTCCCGCGGGCGCGCTGGATCCGCGGATGGTCACAGAGCAGCCGGTACCACCGGGTTGTCCCAGCGCGCTGCGCGCCCACCCCCACGAAGTCCGGCGGGCCGATGACCCAGTCGCGGGGCCAGGGCGGCGGCCGCCAATCGGGTCCGACCCAGCCACCCGCGCGCAAGCGGCGCATGACCGGGCGGCCGACCGGAGCCAAGACGCGCTTGAGGCCGCGATGCATCGCCTGTTCTAAGCGCTCGACGTCCGTGTCACGACGTCCATCTGCCCATGGTAACGGCCGCAGGACACCTAAAATGCTCGCGCCGATCGCGGTGATCCATGCCGCCCAGCGGCCGGGGACCGGCGTTCAAACATGACCGATGGGTCGCAACATGCTCGCATCTTGCTCGTCGGCCAGTCGGTCGAGGACTTTCGCGAGCGGCCCTCGCGGAACTCGGGCCTGTTCGCCGTTCTCGACGACCGCTACGGGATCGCGGGGACCATCGAGCCGCATCTGCCCCGGCTGGACGAATACGCGATCAGGCTTCGCTACGTGCATCCGAAGCGCGACGCGTGGCGCTCGCGGGCCGGGCTGAGCCCGTGGACCTTCCGTCGCCTGACGGAGATCGCTGAGGAGGAGCTTCGGCCGTGGGACGGCCGGCACGACCTGATCATGCTCGTGCAGACCCTGTTTGCCCCCGGCCTGCCGTCGAAGAACCGCCGCTACGCCGTCTACACCGACAACATCCATGTCCTGACGGCGCGCTACTTCCCGGCCTGGGCGCCACTCGGCCGCCGAGATCGGGCCAAGCGCATTCGGCTCGAGCAGGCGACCTGCCGGGCGGCCCGCTACGTGTTCGCGAAATCCGATTTCCTGCGCGACGCGCTGGTGGAGGACTACGGCTGCGAGCCGGAGCGCGTGGTCAACGTCGGCAGCGGCTCGAACATCATGGTCCACTCGCTCGACGGAAAGCGCTACGACGGGCAGGTGGCGCTGTTCGTTGGGATCGACTTCGAGCGCAAGGGAGGCCCTGTCCTGCTGGAAGCGTGGAGCGCGGTCCGCGAGCGCCTGCCCGGCGCCGAGCTGTGGGTGGTTGGGCCCAAGCGCCGGCCGGCCGCCGCCGAGCAGCCGGGGGTGCGCTGGCATGGCTTCGTCTCCGACCGGCGAGAGCTCGCCGGCCTGTACGAGCGGGCGACGCTCTTCGTGCTGCCCTCGCTGTTCGAGCCCTTGGGCTCGGTGCTGCTGGAGGCGAGAGGTCACGGGCTGGCGTGCATAGGCACCGATCGAGGCAGCTTCCGGGAGAGCATCGACGACGGGGTCGACGGGCTGCTCGTTCCCGCGGGCGAGCCCGCGCCGCTCGCGGAGGCGCTTATCTCCCTGCTCGGCGACCCCGAGCGAGCGGAGCTGATGGGGCGCCACGGTCACGCGGAGGTGCTCACGGAGCACACCTGGGAACGCGTCGCCGATCGCATGGCGCCCTACATCGAGCGGGCAGCGGCAGAGCCCACAGCCTGACGCCCCGAGTCGCCCCGGCCCCGAGGCTAGCCGGAATCGCCGCCTGACGGGGGGCCGCTCTGGGTCGCCGTGGTGGTCGTGGTCTCGGTGGCAGTCTTCGTCTCGGTCGTGGTGGTGGTGGACGGGGGGAAGTGACGGTTTCCGTGATCGTCGTCGGCACGCGCGTGGTGCTGGTCGCGGTCTGGGTGCGCGTCTTCACCACTTCCCGCGGGCCCTCGGCGACGATCACGGCGACCGCCACGCCGAGCCCCAGGGCGAGCGCCGCCAGCAGGGCGAGGGCGATCCTGAGGCGCCTGCCTCCGGCGTCATCCGGGCGGAGTTGGCGACCCAGCGGGCGGCGTGGGGAGCGACGACCGCTCCCCGAGCACGCGGCGCGGGTCCGGCGGTGGCGGGGGTCCCTCGGGCGAGGGCATCGCGCAGGCAGTCCTCAGCGTCCGTTAGGTGCTCTCAGGGAGCGCCCGTCCCGCCGCCCCCGCCGTCGTCCGTCTGCGTGGTCGTGGTGGTCGTGGTGGTGTCGGTCGTCGTCGTGTCATCCGTCGTGGTCGTGGTGTCATCCGTCGTGGTCGTGGGCGTCGTCGTGGTGGGGGCGGTCGTCGGTTCAGTGGTGGGCGCGCTCGTGACCGTCGTCGTCCCGTCCCCGCCGTCGTCGGCCGCGATCACCGCCAGCGCGACGCCCAGGCCGAGCACCGCCGCCACCAGCAGGGCGATGGCCCACTTGGCGCCGCGGCTCATGCCGCCCGCGGGTGGCGGAGGCGACGAGCCCCCAGGCGGTTCGGGCTGGCCCATGTGGCGGGTCGGATCCTCGTGCACTGGCGGGCGAGTCTAGATGGCGACGCGGCGGCGAGCCGGCGTTCAGAGCGTTGCGGCCTCAGGCCGGGGACGACTGGTGCGAGACCGCGGGCCCCAGCGTGGGACCAGGGACGCCTGCCCCACCCCTGCGCGAGCGCCCGGATAGCTGCCGGTAGCCCGTTCTGCAGCGCCGGCCGCGCCCAGCGCCGGTAGGCGAAGCGGGCCAGAGGCGCCGGGCGGCGGCGGTAGGCCCGGAAGCGGCGGTGCTCGCGCTCGCTGGTGGCGAAGGCGAGCTTGTACTCCTCGATCCCTCCGAGGAGCTCCACGGCCTCGAGGCCGAGCTCGAAGGAGCGCTCGATCTCCCACAAGAGCAGCACCATCCCGGGCGAGAGGCGCCGGTGGCTCTCGTCGTAGGCGCCCTTCAGGGTCCAGAGGCGGTTGGCGTGAAGCAGGCAGAGGTCGAAGGCCGCCAGCTCGCCGTCGAGGGTGATCGTCGACAGCCGAAGCTCTCCGAGACGCTGATAGGCGTCGGCCACCGAGCGATAAAAGCGAGCGGTGTCCTCGGCCGAGGCGATCGCCGTCCCGGCCGCCCCCTTCCAGCCCGCGGCCTCGAGCTCAAAGCAGCGGTCGAGCTCTCGCTGAAGCTCCGCGGGGGCCTCGAGCAGGCGAACCTCGGCCTCGTGGTCTCGCCGCATCTTTCGCCCCAGCTTGGCGAGCTTTCGACAGCGGCTCGGGTGAAGCCGCCGGTAGGCCGCGAAGTCGTCTTGCAGGTCGATGATCGGGGAGGTGTGAAGCGACTCCACCAGCGCCACGCGCCTGGCGCCGCGCGAGTCCCTGGCCAGCGCCGGCAGGGCCGAGTCCGTGGAGGCCAGCGCCTCGACCTCAAGCGCCCCCGGCGCCGCCCGAAGCGCGGCGCTGAAGGCCGCCTCGCGGGCCCGGTGATCGCAGGCCGGCACCTGGAAGACCGGGGTGTGGACGTTGGCCATCACCCGCAGGGCGCCGCCGCGGCGCCAAAGCGGCAGCCCGGCCACCAGCCGCCTGCCGCGCCAAACGGCGCAGACGCTCAGCTGCCCCCCTGCCCCGAAGGCTTCCCACCAGGCCGAGAACCAGGCGTGGCGGCCGAAGGGGGTCGGCTGCCTGGCGGCCAGCCAGTCCCACTGCTCGGAAAGCTCCGCGAACCGCCCCGGCTCGGTGATCCACTCGATTCGGTCGACCGCGTGAGGACGACGGTCGCCCTGGCGGGGCGCCGCCCAGCGCATCACCTGGTGCGGTGCCCGGCGGAAGGCCGTTGGCGCCTCTGCGACGCCAGCCGATGTCAATGAGGAGGCCATGGCAGAATTGCGTACTGCGTACAGGTAGAACAAGGATGCGAATCGAGAGTTGCGCTCAGGCTCAGACCGAGCGATGCGACGGGGCGCCCCGCTTGGCGCCGGCCCGCCGATTCCGCAAGCGCACGGCGCCGGTGATCACAGCTCGCGCCAGGCGGCCGCCTGGCGACTTGGCCGGTAGCGCCAGGGTGACGATCCCCCTGCGGTCCGGCCACAGCCGGTTGACCAGCTCGTTGCCGGGCTGGACACAGGAGTCCATCCAGGTCGCGCCGGCCTCCCGGTGGAACCAGGACACGTGGTCGAGCATCAGCAGAGCGCCGGGAGAGGAGCGCCGCCAGCGCTCATCGAAGGCGATCTTGACGCAGAAAACGCCCTCCCCGGCACGCACGTTGCAGGCCATCGCGACGAGCTGGCCATTCGCCTGGAGCGAGAGCAGGTGAAGGCGCCCGAGCTCGCGGAAGGACCGGCAGATGGTGCGAAAGAACTGAGCATCGCGCTCCAGGGAGGCGACGGCGGTGCCCGTTCGCCCCTTCCATCCGGACGCCTCCAGCCTCAGGAACTCTTCGACGGCCTCACAGTCCGCGGCTCGATCCACCGTTTCAAGCGCGGCCCCCAGCTCGTCCTCGAGCCGCCTGCGCTTGCGCTCCATCTCGCGCCTGTGCTTCGCCTTCAGGGTCACGTAGCCGTCCGCGGTTGCTCGGCGCCGGAGCACGGCGCGCTCCTGTCCATCGACCCACACCTCCTCCCCCCCTGCGTCTGAGATCGCGGCCCGCAGAGCATCTCGCACCGGGCCCTCGCCGGCGAACGAGTCGAAGCCCACGAACGCCGCCCTGCGCATCAGCTCTTGTGTCATCGTGGCGACGGCCGGCTCCTGGAGATCCGGACGTACCAGCGGCGTGCCAAGGAAGCAGTACTTGTGCTGCCACGTGGCCACGCAGCTCAGGGGCATGCGATGCCACCTTCGCGGTCGGTGGATCGGCAGGCACGCCGACCATCCGTCGGCCGCCCGGACGACCAGCAGCGCCACCCGGCGCCCACCGAGCAACTCCGCTGCGGGAAGCACGTATTCGGGCTCGAAGAAGGGATTCGGCTCTGCCGCCTCGGCGGCGAGCCCCCTCCATCTCTCGATGTCTTGCGCCTCCAGATCGTCGAGCGCCAGGACCTCTGCGCGCACCGCTTCAGACTACGACGTCACTGGCCGTGACAGGTTGCTCAGCTGAGAACGCGCGCCAGGATCCCGGCGGCCTCATCGATCTCCGCCTCACCGATGACGAGCGGCGGCAGGAAGCGAAGCATTCCCGGGGCGGGAACGTTGATCACCAGGCCGTCGTCGAGGGCGCGAGCGGCAAGCTCGCCGGCGTCCAGGCCGTCGTCCAGCGAGGCGCCGACCATGAGGCCGCGGCCCCGAATCTGGGCGACCCCGCCGAGCGCCGCAAGGGCCCGCATGAAGCGGGCGCCCAGCTCACGGACGCTGCGAAGCAACGCGGGATCGTCGATCACCTCGAGCGCCGCGAGCGCGGCGGCGGCGGTGATGGGCGCGCCGGCGAAGGTGGAGCCGTGGTCGCCGCGCCCCAGCACCTCGCCAAGCTCGGGGGTGGTCACGCAGGCGCCCACCGGCAGCCCGCCCCCGAGCGCCTTCGCCGCGGTGATCAGGTCGGGGCGAACCGGGAGCTGCTCGTAGGCCCACAGCGATCCGGTCCTCCCCATCCCGGACTGGATCTCGTCGAGCACCAGCAACGCCCCCGAGGCGTCGCAGGCCTCGCGCGCGGCCAGCAGCACCTCGTCGGCGATCGGGAAGATCCCCGCCTCGCCCTGGATGGGCTCGATGATCACCGCCGCGGTTTGGTCGCCGACCGCGGCGCGGAGCGCGCCGGGGTCGTCGCGGGGCACCGCTTCGAAGCCAGCCGGCAGCGGTCCGAAGAGGTCCTCGCGAGCGAGCCGAGGCGTTGCCGCCAGCGTCCCGAGCGTGCGCCCGTGGAAGGCGTTCTCGAGGACGACGATCTCGGGGGCGGCAACCCCGCGTCCGTGCGCATGCTTGCGGACCAGCTTGATCGCGCACTCGTTCGCCTCGGCGCCCGAGTTGCAGAGAAAGGCCCTGCCACCCAGGCTCGACTCCGCCAGCCGCTCGCAGAGCCGCATCCCCGGCTCCGTGTAGTAGAGGTTGGAGACGCCTCCCAGCCGTTCCGCCTGGCCCGCGATCGCTGCGGCGATCCGCGGGTGGCAATGGCCCGCGTTGTGGACCGAGAGCCCAGCGAAGAAGTCGAGGTACTCCTTGCCGTCGGCGTCCCAAAGCCGTGCGCCGGAGCCACGCACGAACTCGACCGGCGCCCGCGCATAGGTCGGCATCACATACCGCCCCTCCAAAGCCTGCAGCTCGACCAGGCTCATGGCGTGACCATGGTGCCGATACCCGCGTCGGTGAAGAGCTCCAGGAGCAGGGAGTGGGGCTTGGAGCCGTCGATGATGTGCGCCGACTGCACGCCGCCGCCGATCGCCTCCATGCAGGCTCCGAGCTTCGGCCGCATGCCGCCCTGGACCTCCCCGAGCGCTGTCGCCACCTCGCTCACGGTGGCTCGCGAGACAAGCGAGCCGGGATCATCCGGGTCGGCGAGCCACCCGGGAACGTCGGTGAGGAAGATCGCCTTGTAGGCGCGCAGGGCCGCGGCGACCTTGCCCGCGGCGGTGTCGGCGTTGAGGTTGTAGGAGTTGCCGTCGCGGTCGGTGCCGGCGGAGGCGATCACGGGGATGTAGTCCTCCGCGATGTGGGTGAGGACGTCGACATCGACGCGCTCGACCTCGCCCACGAACCCGACCTGGTCCGCGTTGGGATGCGGCCGCACCTCGAACAGGCTCCCGTCCTCACCCGAGAGCCCCACCGCCGGCTGGCCATGCCGGTTGAGCCGGCTGACGATGTCGGAGTTCACCTTGCCGAGCAGAACCATCTTTGCCACCTCGACCGTCTCAGGATCGGAGACGCGCACCCCCTCCACGAACCGCACCTCCATCCCGAGCCGCTCCATGTAGCTGGTGATGTCCGGTCCCCCGCCATGGACGATCACCGGGTTCAAGCCCACGTACTTGAGCAGCACGACGTCGGTGGCGAAGCCCTCGCGGAGCTCCTCGTCGCGCATCGCGGCCCCGCCGTACTTGATCACCACGGTGCTGCCGTGAAAGTCCCGGATGTAAGGCAGGGCCTCCAGCAGGATCTGGACGCTTTCGCCCGGCTCGTGCCGCTCGGCCCTGGTTGCGGGTTCGCCGCTCATGTCGTGTACTCCGAATTCAGCTCGATGTAGCCAGGCGTGAGGTCGGAGAAGTAGATCTGAGCTCCGCCGTCGCCGCGGTCCAGACGAAGGCCGATCTCGGCCTCCGCCGCATTCGAGCCCAGCTCCTCCGCCTCGATCTCGTTCGGGCCAAGCTCACCAAGCTCCTCCCCCGCCAGCGCCATGCCTGCCGCCTGGGCGATCCGGCCCCAGTTGGGGTCGCGTCCGTAGAGGGCGGTCTTGACGAGCGGCGAGTTGGCGATCGCCCGCGCGACCCGCTCCGCCTCCTCGCTCGAAGCGCCTCCGGTCACCTCGATCCGGCCGACCCGGGTTGCGCCCTCTCCGTCGGCGACGATCTCGAGCGCGAGCTGCAGCAGGACGCCGTCCAGGAGCCCGGCGGGCAACGGCCGGCCTGACGACCCCGTCGCCTGGAGCAGCACCGTGTCGTTGGTGCTCATCTGGCCGTCGACGGTGATTCGCTCGAAGGAATCGGCGACGGCCGTTCGCAAAGCCGCGGCGGGATCGGGCACCTGGGCGTCGGTCTGGATGAAGCACAGCATGGTCGCGAAGCGCGGCTCGATCATCCCGGCGCCCTTGGCCTGGGCGGAGATGGTGACGCCGTCGCCTCGCACGGTGCAGCGCTTCGGGCCGCGATCGGTGGTCATGATCGCCCGCGCGAAGTCGTCCCCGCCGCGCGCAGACAGGGCGCCGGCCGCGTCGGTCACGCCGCGCCGAACCGCCTCGATCGCGAGCGGAACGCCGATCGGTCCCGTCTCGGCGATCGCCACCGACTGGGCGTCCAGCCCAAGCGCCTGCGCCGCGGCACCGCGCATCGCCAGGGCATCCCGGTAGCCGCGCTCGCCGACGGCGGCGTTCGCGTTGCCCGAGTTGACAACCGCGGCCCGAATTTCGGCGCGGTCGCATTGCTCCCTGCATACCCGCACCGGAGCGGCCGCGGCGGCGTTCCGGGTCAACAGCAGGGCGGAGGCCACCTGGTCGGCGTCGCAGGCGAGCAGGCCGAGATCGGTGGTGCCACCGTCCTTGAGGCCGCAGGCCACGCCCGCCGCCCTGAATCCCGGCGCCAGCTCGGCGGGGTCGAGCTCCTCGACCCCCGCCGGCGCATCCACCCAGCGTGAGCGAAAGAACGTCATCCAAGTCCCTCCGTCTCGGGCAACCCCAGCATCAGATTCAGGTTCTGGATCGCCTGCCCGGCTGCACCCTTCCAGAGGTTGTCGATCGCGGCGAAGGCGAGCGCCCGGCCAGCCCCGTCGAGCGAGACGTGAACTCGACAGAGGTTCGTGTCGCGAACGTCGCGAACCCCGGGCGGCTCGTCGACCAGCTCCACGAACGGCTCGTCGTCGTAGCGCTCCTCATACAGCGACCGAAGCTCCTCCTCCCCCACATCCCGAGCGAGCCGGACGTAGCAGCTGGCCAGCAACCCCTGGTCGAGCGGCAACAGATGCGGAACGAAGGACACCGGCGCCGAGCTGCCCAGCTCCCCGAGCTCCTGAATGATCTCGGGCGCGTGGCGGTGGCCCTCGACCGCGTAGGGGCTGAAGTTCCCATCCACCGTGACGAATGCAAGCCGCTCCCCCCCGCCCCGCCCAGCCCCCGAGACTCCCGAGGCGGCGCTGATCACGACGTCGTCCGCCAGCCCCGCCTCGGCAAGCGGCGCGAGAGCGAGCATGGCGGCGGTCGGATAGCAGCCCGGGTTGGCGACCAGCTTCGCCTCTCGAATCGGCTCGCGGTGAAGCTCCGTGAGCCCGTACACGGCCTCGCGCAGCAGCTGCGGAGCACCGTGATCGCCGTAGGCGCGCTCATACGTCGACAGGTCGTGCAGACGGAAGTCGGCGGAGATGTCGACCACCGGCATGCCCGCTTCGCGGAGCTCGCTGACGAGCTTCGCGGCGGCGCCGTGGGGATAGGCGACCAGAGCGGCGTCGTATCCGGCCGCTTGCTCGAGATCGAGCTGCTCCAGCTCGACCGGGACGCGGTGGCGCGGGTAGAGGCGATCGAGCCGCGTGCCGACCTCGGCTCGCGAGGTGGCCGCGGCAAGCTCGAGGCGTGGGTGCCTCCAGACCAGGCACGCCGCCAGCGCGCCGGCGTAGCCGGACGCCCCGGCAACCAGCACTCGCGCCTCACTCACGGAGCGACCCGCCGATCTCCGCCAAGCGCCGCCTTGATCGCCTCGCGCCGCTCGGCGACCTCGGCGTCGGTGAGCGTGCGATCGGGAGCGCGGAACTCGAGCCGCAGCGCGAGGCTCTTTCGCCCCTCCGGAACCTGCTTGCCGCGATAGAGGTCGAAGACCGTCGCGCTGCGCAGGAGCTCGCCAGCACCCGCGACCACCGCCTCGCGCACTCTCGCGGCCGGCAACCCGTCGTCGACCACGATCGCCAGGTCCTCGTGAACGGCTGGGTGGGTGGTGACGTCCTCGTACTGCTCCAGGCCGACGGACGATCCGGCCACCAGCTCCGCAAGGCCAACCTGAAACCCAACCGCTGGATCGAGATCCCATTGGCGGCAGACGACCGGGTGAACGTCGCCGAGCCATCCCGCTTCGAGGCCGCCGAGGAGCACCGTGGCCGCCCGGCCGGGATGCAGAAAGGGCTGGGCCCCCGGCTCGATGACGATTTCCGTGCCGAGCTGGCCGGCCAGCGCCTCCAGGACGCCCTTGAGCGCGAAGAAGTCGGTCGGCCGGTCGTCCGCGCCCCAGCTCGGCGCGGCCAGCGGCCCCAGGGCGAGGGCGGCGATGCAGTGCGGCTCGAACGCGGGCGGACTGCGCTCGCCAGCGAACTCGCCACCGAGCACGCCTCCCGCATCCGATTTTCCCTTGGCCAGGTAGGCGCGGCCCGACTCGAACAGGGCGACCCGCTCGGCGCCGCGCGCCACGTTGTAGCGCGCCGCGTCGAGCAGCGAGCCGAGCAGCGTGGTCCGCAGCTCCGACTGGTCCACCGAAAGCGGATTGGAGACACGGATGGGCGCCGCCCTTCGATCGCCGTTCCCCAGGCGCAGTCGCCCCGGAAGGCCCGGGTCGGCCAGGCTCAGGTTGACGACGGCGTCGAAGCCAAGATCCCGCATCACGTCCTCGGCGCGGCGACGCAGGGCCTGCTCGCGGGTCAATCGCCCCCCCTGGGCTCTCGCCTGCGGCAGGGTGGCGGGGAGGTGCTCGTCGTAGCCATGGACGCGCCCCACCTCCTCCACCAGGTCGACCTCCCGGCTGACGTCGTAGTGGCGGTGGAAGGGAACCTCGGCGATCAGGTCTTCCCCTTCTCGCTCCACCGCGAACCCCAGCCGCTCCAGGTAGGTGGCGCAGCGCTCCGGCTCGATCCGCATCCCAAGCAGGGACTCGGCGCGGTCCGCGCGCAGCCGTGCCCGGCGCACGGGCGGTATCGCCGCCGCCACGTCAATCGTCCCGGGCACGAGCTTTGCTCCGCACAGCTCCACGATCAGCCGCGAGGCGATGCGCTGGGCGCGCATCGCCAGCTCTGGATGAAGCTGCTTCGAGAACCGGTTGGACGCCTCCGATCGCAGGCCGAGCTTTCGGGAGGTGCGCAGGATGTTGACCCCGTTCCAGGTCGCCACCTCGAGCAGGACCCGGGAGGTCGACTCGGAGACCTCCGACGCCTGACCGCCCATGATCCCGGCAATGCCCGAGGGCCCGTCACGGTCGCAGACCAGGACCGCCTCGGCGTCGAAGGTACGGTCCACCCCGTCGAGCGTGGTCATGCTCTCCCCGTCGGCCGCGGTGCGGATGATCAAGGCGCCGTCCGGAACCCGATCGAGGTCGAACGCGTGCAGCGGCTGCGCGGTGAGCAGCATCACGTAGTTGGTGATGTCGACCACGTTGTTGATCGGCCGCTGGCCGGCCGCGGCCAGCCGCGCCTTCAGCCACAGCGGCGAGGGGCCAAGCGTCACCTCGGTGAACACCCGGGCCGTGAAGCGCGGACAGAGCTCGGGGACCTCCACGGTGACCGACGCGTAGTCCGACGCCATGCCCTCGCCGGCGGCCTCCGCGTCGCCCTCCCACGGCGCCTCGGCCAGCGGAGCGCCGCTGAACGCGTGCACTTCCCGCGCCACCCCGTAGACGCCAAGGCAGTCCACCCGGTTCGAGTTGACCTCGAGCTCGAACACCGGCTCGGCAATCGGCAGGACCTCGATCGAGCGGAGTACCAGGAATAAGGCCCGCCGCCTCCTCGCAGGGAGCCGAAGGCGACCGATGATCCGAGCTTGCTCGGATTACTCCGGGGGCGGCGGGGTTGGTGGTGGGATGAGCGCCCGACAGCACGATTACTCCATCCTGGTCGTCGCCGATCTGAAGCTCGGCCTCCGAGAGGATCATTCCGTCGGAGGTGACGCCGCGCAGCTCGGCGCGACCGAGCCTCTCGCCCCCGGGCATCACCGCGCCGGGAAGTGCCACCGGGACGGTCTGCCCGGCGGCGACGTTGGGAGCGCCGCACACGATGGTGCGCGTCGCGTCGCCGGTTTCCACCTCGCAGACGGTCAGCCGGTCGGCGTCGGGGTGCTGCTGGACGGAGACGACCCTTCCCACCACGAAGCCGTCGCTGGAGGGAGGCCCCAGGCGGGAGATCCGCTCGACCTCGGTGGTCCGGAGCGCCAGCAGCTCGCCCAGCTCGTCGACGGTCAGGTCGGGATCGCAATGCTCGCGCAGCCAGAAGTAGGGGATTCTCAACGGAACTGCTCCAGGACTCGGACGTCGTTCTCGAACAACTTGCGCAGGTCGGGGACGCCGTGCTTCAGCATCGCGATCCGCTCGATCCCCATTCCGAATGCGAAGCCCTGGATCCGATCCGGGTCGTAGCCGTTGGCCCTCACGAAGCCGAATACGTTCGGATCCACCATTCCCGAGCCGAGGATCTCGATCCAGCCGGTGCCCTTGCAAATGGAGTCGCGGGAGCCATCGGCGAGCTCCCCCGAGCCCCCGCATCGGAAGCAGGAGACGTCCACCTCGACGCTGGGCTCGGTAAAGGGGAAGAACCCGGGACGAAAGCGCGTGGAGCGCTCCGGCCCGAACAGCGCCCTGGCGAACTCGTCGAGGGTCCCCTTGAGGTCGGCGAGGGTGATGCCGTCCGCCACGGCGAGGCCCTCGACCTGGTGGAAGATGGGGCTGTGGGTCGCGTCGAAGGGGTCGCTGCGATAGCAGCGACCGGGGACGACGATGAAGATCGGGGGCTCCTGCGCCTCCATTGCCCTGATCTGCATCGGCGAGGTATGGGTGCGCAGGACCACGTCCTCGGGCCCGGGCGGCACCGGGGAGCCCGCGACCTGCCCTTGAGGCAGGGGCGGCGACGGCTCGATGCGAAGGTCGGGGTCCAGGCTTCCCGGATCGACGTAGAACGTGTCCTGGGCCAGCCGCGCAGGGTGTCCGGGCGGGTGGTTGAGTGCGGTGAAGTTGTAGTAGTCGAGCTCGACCTCGGGCCCCTCCATGACTCGGTAGCCGAGCCCGACGAAAACGTCCTCGATCTCACGCTGGGTCCGAACCAGCAGGCTGCGAGAGCCGATCGGCACCGCCGGGCTGCCGGGCAGGGTCACGTCGACCGCGTCGGCGGCGAGCCCGTCTGCGAGCTCGGCCGCCTGGAGCTCGGACAGCCTGCGTGCCAGCAGCCCCTCCAGCGCCTCCCTCGCCTCATTTCCGGCGGCGCCGACCGGCCCCCGCTCTTCCGCTGCGAGCAGCGCGATCCCCCGCAGGATCCCGGTCAGCTCTGCCTTGCGCCCCAGGTAGCGAACCCGCAGCTCCTCCAGCTCGGCGACGTCCGAGGCGGCGCCGATCGCCGCCTCCGCCTCGCGGCGAAGCTCACCGATTCTTCCCTGGACGTCAGGCATGAGCGGCCATCCTATGACCCAGCTCGTACAGCGCCACGGTGGCCGCCATTGCCACGTTGAGCGAGTCCGGGGCGTCCGGCCGCATCGGGATCCGAGCGCGGGCGTCGGCCTCCGACTCGATCTCCGCCGGCAGGCCCTGGCGCTCGGCACCGACGCAGATCACGACCGGCGGCGGCAGCTCGAGGTCGGCCAGCGACGTGGACGCGCCACCGTCCAGCGCCAGCTTCGTCCCGGTCAGCCCGGAGAGCTCCGCCCGGGCGGGCGGACGGGCGAACACCGATCCCATGCTGGCCCGCGCCGCCTTCGCCGAATAGGGGTCGGCGCAGCCCGGCCCGAGCACCACAGGGCCGTCGGCGAGCGCGTGCGCGGCGCGGACGATGGTGCCGACGTTGCCCGGGTCGGCGACCCCGTGCAGGTAAACACACAACTGCGCCGCCTCCTCCTCTTCGAGGGAGCCCGCAGGGCGACCGGTCGTCCGAGCTTGCTCGGATGCGGGGTCGGCTTGGCTAGGGATTCGCGACCAGCGTTGGCGATAGACCCCGATCACCCGCGTCCCGGAGCCGAGGGTGCTCACCTCGGCCAGCAGCCGGGGCTCGACGTCCTCTCCCGCAACCAGGACCAGCTCGGGCGCGACGCGGGCGGCCGCCGCGGCCGCAACCAGGTCCTCGCCCTCCACCACGAACAGGCCTGTGCGCTCGCGCTCGCGACGGGAGCGGAGCCTCCGAATCCGCTTCAGCTTCTCGTTGTGGGGGGAGGTGATCATTTGTTGCTTCGGTTGCTCGCTGCCGTTTGCTCGCAATAAAAAGGGCGGTCACATGGTGAGCCGCCCGGGAGTCAGTGGGTGTGTGCCGTCGCGTTTAGGTCGCGGCGGCCTCCCGGGCTCGCTCGGCAAATCGGCGAAACGCCTCCGGGTCGCGGACGGCGATGTCGGCCAGCATCTTGCGGTTGACCTCGACCCCGGCCTTGCCGAGGCCGTGGATCAGCTCCGAGTAGCTCATTCCCTCACGCCGCGCGGCTGCGTTGATCCGGACGATCCAGAGGCGGCGAAACTCCCGCTTGCGGGCACGCCGATCGCGGTAGGCGTAGCGGCCCGAGCGCATCACCTGCTCGTTGGCGAGCCGGTAGCTCGAGTGCTTGCGCCCCCAGTAGCCCTTCGCCTCGGAGAGCACCTTCTTGCGCCGCCTGCGCCTGGCGACGGCGTTCGTCGTCCGGCTCACCTCAGCGCTTCCTCGGAGCCAGCAGGGTCCGGACCCGCTTGCGATCGGGGCCCGACACCTCGGTCGGCAACCCCATGCGGCGCTTGCGCTTCGGCGACTTCTTCTCGAGTATGTGACTCGAGTAGGCCCGCCGCCCGCGCAGCTTGCCCGTCGCGGTCGCCCGAAACCGCTTCTTGGTGCCGGAATGGGTCTTCATCTTCGGCATCGGACGGCTATTGAAGCAGACAACGAGCCGTTCGACGCCTCGACCCGCCAGCGCGCGGAAAGTGCGGAAACTGCGCTCGGCAACCATTTCGTTACATCCGCGCACCGCTCCGGATGTACCGTCGCAGCCGTGTCGCCGCCTGACCGCGACGTGCCTTTCTTCGCCCACGGGTCGGCCCTGGCGCAGGGCGCCTCTCGCATGGCGCACTCGGCGCAGGGGCTACCCGGCATCGCCGCGTCCTTCGCCGGCCTATCTCGGCTCTCCCGCTGGTGGTTCATCAAGCGCCCCCTGCGAACAGAGGAGGAGGCCGATCCATTGAGCGCCTTCGACCGGGATCCGGACGACGGCCCCGAGAGCGAGGGGTTGATGCACTATGGGAACTGACGTGTTAGGCCGCGGGACGCTCGGCGTCGCGCCCCTTGGCCCTCACCGGGGCTAGCAGCATGCTCATGTTGCGCCCCTCCTGCTCGGGCTCCTGCTCGATTGTCGCCAGATCCTCGATGTCGTCGTAGAGGCGCTGAAGCAGGGCCCGGCCGCGCTCCGGATGTGCCTGCTCGCGGCCGCGAAACATGATCGTCACCTTGACCTTGTCCTGCTGGCGCAGGAAGCGCTCGACGTGTCCCTTCTTGGTCTCGTAGTCGTGGGTGGCGATCTTCGGTCGTAGCTTGATCTCGCGGACATTGACCTGCTGCTGGTGCTTGCGAGCCGCCTTCGCCTTCTGCTCCTGCTCGTACTTGTACTTCGAGTAATCCAGCAGTCGTGCGACGGGGGGCTTCGCCTCAGGCGCGACCTCCACCAGGTCGAGGTCGCGCTCGGAGGCGAGCGCAAGTGCCTGGTCGGTGGGGACGATCCCCACCTGGTTTCCATCCTCGTCGATCAGACGGACCTCAGGGACGCGAATGCGCTCGTTGATCCGCGTCGGGTCACGCTCGGGAGGCGACCGGTCGAAGCGCGGGTTCGCCACTAGTGGGCCCGCCGTTTCGGGTGCATCGTTGCCGGACGGCCCACTAGGAGTTCACAGGGCTCGTCAAGCTAGCGACGCTCTGACGGGATTGGGGAGACGAGACGGCAAGCGAGCAAGGGCACGGGCGCTCAGCAGCGGCGGCGCGTCCTGGTCTTGGCGGTGCCCTTCATCGCCGGCCAGTATAGACGGGACGCTCGAGCCTTTCGGGCGAAGACGGCGGTCAGCCAGAATAGGGGCGATGCGTTGGCGGGCTAGGTTGCTATGGACCAGGCTGGGCGTGAAGCCGGCCCGGGGACTGCTCGGGCCGGCGCTGCTGGTCGCGGGGCTGGCGCTGGGGTGCGGCGAGACGG
Source organism: uncultured Actinomycetes bacterium (assembly GCA_963745365.1). Lineage (GTDB taxonomy): Bacteria > Actinomycetota > Thermoleophilia > Solirubrobacterales > 70-9 > AC-56. The sequence continues at coordinate 63,265 of CAVUXC010000010.1, read as the reverse complement.
AGCCCGCGCCCCATCTCGGCGGAGTCGGCCCGCCAACGCGCACTTCTTGCGACCTGTACGCGGCGACCGGGGGCTCGGACTCCGCGCCGGGCAGCCGCGCGAAGCCGCTTCGAACCGCGCAGCGTCTGGCCAGCGCCCTCGACTCTGGACAGACAGGCTGCTTCCGTGGCGGCACCTTCGCGTTCTCTCTCCTCGAGCTCACCACGCCGGACGTCACGCTCACCGCGTACAGGGACGAGGCGGTGACCCTCGAGGGAGAGATCAAGGTGCTGCCCCGCGGGGCGGGCTCCACGATCGAGGGCCTGAAGCTGAACGGCGCCGGAGACGACGACCAGATCGGCCCCAGGATCTACGCCGACGAGGTCACGCTGCGTGACAACGAGATCACCAACGAGCACACGTCGACCTGCGTCCATGTCACCCGCTACTACTCGGAGCCGGCCCCCCGGGGCGTAGTGATCGAGGGCAACCGGATCCACGACTGCGGGGAGCTGCCCTCGACCAACAAGGAGCATGGGGTCTACATCTCGGAGGCCAGGGAGACGGTCGTTCGCGACAACTGGATCTACGACAACGCCGACCGAGGCATCCAGCTCTATCCCGACGCGGATGGCTCGACGATCACCGGCAACGTGCTCGACTCGAACGGCGAGGGGATCGTCTTCGCCGGCACCGGTCCGAACGTCTCCAGCGACAACCTCGTGACCGGCAACGTGATCTCCAATTCGACTCTCGGCTGGAACGTCTATGCCAACACCCCCGGCCCACCCGCCACCGGCAACGTGCTGCGGGGCAACTGCCTCTGGGCGGGCGACGCCATGCCCGACTTCGAGGGCGACGGCGGCGTGGAACCGTCGTCGCCGGACTTCACCTCACAGGCGAACTCGGTGGTCGATCCGCTCTATGTGGATCGCGACGCCCATGACTACACGCTCTCCGCCGAGAGCGAGTGCCCGCTTGCCGGGCGACCAGAGTTTCCCGCGCTCAGCGGCCAAGCTGGACGAAACTAGACATCGGCGCTCACCCGGCCCGCGAGCTCCGCGACCGTCATCTGGCCCAGGTCCCCCTCCTCATGCGAGCGGACGGAGATCGCGCCTGCCTCCTGCTCTCGGTCGCCGAGCACCAGCATGTAGGGGAGCTTGGCCGTCTCGGCGTCGTGAACCTTCTTGCCCACCGACTCGGACCGCTCGTCCACCCGCACCCGCACACCCCCCTCGCCCAGCTGCGCCGCGACCTGGAACGCGTACGCCAGGTGACGGTCTGCGACTGGCAGGATCGCGACCTGCACCGGAGCCAGCCAGACCGGGAACCGGCCCGCGTGATGCTCGATCAGGATGCCGACGAACCGCTCCATCGAGCCCAGCAGCGCTCGGTGGATCATCACCGGGCGGTGCTCGGCGTTGTCGGCCCCCTGGTAGCTGAGATCGAAGCGCTCGGGCATCTGGAAGTCGAGCTGGCAGGTGCCGCACTGCCATGAGCGGCCCAGGGCGTCGGTGATGTGGAAGTCGATCTTGGGGCCGTAGAACGTTCCCTCCCCGGGGCTGACCTCATACTCACGGCCCTGGCGCTCGAGCGCCTCCCGCAGGGCGCCCTCGGCCCGCTGCCACTGCTCGTCGGTGCCGATGTGCTTCTCGGGCCGGGTCGAGAGCTCGACCCGCACCTGGTCGAAGCCGAACCGCGCGTACAGCTCGTCGATCGCCTGGCAGATCGAGTCCACCTCGTCGGTGATCTGGTCCGGGGCGCAGTACACGTGCGCGTCGTCCTGGGTGAATGCCCGCACGCGCAGGAGCCCGTGCAGCACCCCTTCGCGCTCGTTGCGCGAGACGAGCCCGAACTCGGCCAGGCGCAGCGGCAGGTCGCGGTAGGAGCGCCGGTCTGAGGCGTAGACCAGGCAGGCGCCCGGGCAGTTCATCGGCCGCAGCGCGAACCGGCGGTCCTCCACCGAGGTGAAGAACATGTTCTCGCGGTAGTTGTCCCAGTGGCCCGAGCGACGCCACAGCTCCTCGTCGAGGACCTGCGGGGTCTTGATCTCGAGGTATCCGCGGCGCTCGAGCTGGGCGCGGACCTGGCGTTCGATCAGGCGCAGGAGCACCGTCCCCCGCGGCAGCCAGAAGGGCATCCCGGGGGCTTCGCTTGAAAGCAGGAAGAGGCCGAGCTGGGGGCCCAACCGGCGATGGTCGCGCGCCCGCGCCTGCTCCAGCCGCTCCAGATGCTCGTCGAGCTCCCGCTTGTTGAAGAAGGCAGTGCCGTAGATGCGGGTGAGCATCTGGCGGCTCTCGTCGCCACGCCAATAGGCGCCCGCGATCGAGCTCAGCTTGAAGGCCTCGATCCGGCCCGTCGAGGGGCCGTGCGGGCCGCGGCAGAGGTCCACGAACGGCCCGTTCCGATACAGCGACACCGCCTCCACCCCCTCGTCGCGCACCAGGTCCTCGATCAGCTCGACCTTGTACGGCTGTTCGGCGGCCCGGAAGTGCTCGATCGCCTCGCCCGCCCCGATCTCGGTCCGCTCGAAGGCCTCGTCGGCCTCGATGTGAGCGGCCATCCGCTCCTCGATTCGCTCCAGGTCCGCCTCGGAGGGCCGGAACCCATCCGGGAACTCGAAGTCGTAGTAGAAGCCGGTCTCGATCGGGGGGCCGATCGAGACCTTGGTGCCCGGCCACAGGTCCAGCACCGCGGTGGCCAGCACATGGGCGCAGTCGTGGCGCAGGACCTCGAGGGCCCCGGGCCGGCCCGGGGTCAGGATCTCGATCCGCTCGCCGTCGGCCAGCGGCGCCGCGAGATCTCGGACCTGCCCGTCCACCCTGACGGCAAGCGCGTCCTTGGCCAGCCGGGGGCCGATCGCGGCCGCCGCGTCGGCGCCCGTCGCGCCCAGCTCGAGCTCGAGAGCCGACTCGTCGGGCAGCTTCACGGTCAGCTTCGCCATCGCCGGCCATGCTACTTATTGGATCGGGATCAGCGACTACGGACCGCTGAAGCCGGGGGAGCCATGGGTCGGATTCCGGCGGCGGCTCGACCGCTCCTACGATCAGATCGCGGCACTGTCGGCGGCCAAGCCGATCGCCGTGCTCGAGTACGGCGCCGCGGACGAGGAGGGCAAGCCGGGACGCAAGGCCCGCTGGATCCGGCGCGCGATCCGCGACATCGCCGCTCGCCGCTGGCCGCGCGTCCGAGCCCTCTCCTACTGGCACGAGCGGTGGCGAAACGGCAACGGATCGGTGTCCGACCTGCACGTCGACTCCTCGGCGCGGGCCAAAGGCGCCTACCGCCGCGGGGTCGCAAGGCGCGTGTTCCGCGGGCGTCCCAGGTTCGTGGCGCGCTAGTTGGGCGGCCCACACGGTGTCGCACGTTGGTGGTCAATACGACCACGAACGTTCGTCACCCCTGAGGCCGCGCGCTAGTCGATCCCGCCGTCGCGGTTACGCGGAGACGTCCGGGGCTGGGTAGAGGGAGGGTCCGAGACACTCCCCTACTTGCCCTGTTTCTCGGCCCCCGGGTCGGCACGCTGGCCGACGGAGATCAGCGGACAGGTTCCATGTCCGCTCGGGGCCGGCTGGGCTCGCCACAGCGTGTAGGGCCCGGCGCGTCGAGCGAGCCGCAGGCCGGCGAACGGCGGCCGCTGGGCGGAGCCCTGGGTGATGACCTGCGAAGCCCCGTGCGGGGCACGCCGCGAGGAGGGCGACGCGCGGGCGGCTTCGACGCAGACCCGCCCGCCGCGAAGCTCCCAGACGAGGTAATCGCGACCGTGCTCGGAAGCAAGCATCTCCTGGGGCGCCAGCACCAGGGTCGAGCCCCGGCCGAGCTCCGTGCGCAGCTCGGTGAGCGCGGGTGAGTAGGCGGCCGGGCCGACCGGGCCGTTGACGAGCGCCAGCAGGCTGGAGCCCGCGGCGGCGCCCAGGAATGCGACCCCCAGGCCGAGCCGCAACGGGCGCTGGTGGCGCGCCAGGATGCCGGTGGCCCCCCCTCGCCTCCGTGCGACCGCGCCCCGCAGCACGCCGAGCTCGACCAGGGGCTCGGCGCTGAGCAGCGCCCGGGCGGCGATCAACATCGCGAGCGGCGAGGCGACTACGATCGCCTTGGCCTCCTGATATGGCGTACCGGCGAAGTGGGCGTAGGCGAACAGGGCAGTCGCTGCCGTGAGCGCCGCAGGGACGGGGCGCTCGCCACGGCGAAGCCACCAGGCGAGACCGTAAGCCAGCGCTGCCAAGCCAAGCGCCTCGCCGAGGTAGAAGCCGGCCGCCGGCATGGCGCCGTCCCCCGGGTCGAGGCGAAAGTCGCCGGACGGCCAGATGCCAAGCCCCTCCAGGGGCGAGATGGGGTTGAAGAGGTTGCCGAGCCCGGGCCCCGCGGGGTCGAAGGTCTCGAAGCTGGCGAAGGCGATCATCCGCCCGAGCTCCGGGGCAACGGCGACTGCCAGGGCGGCGAGCGCGACGACGGTCGCGGGTGCCGCGCGCCGGGCAAGCGCAAGCGGCGTCACCGGGGAGTCGCGCCGCGCGGCAAGCGCCAGCTCCCAGATGGCCCAGAGCCCTGCGGCGCCCAGCGGCCACAAGAGCCCCGTGAAGCTGTAGGAGTAGACGGCCCCGGCCGCGAGGGCCGCGAGGGGGATCGCGGCGAGCGCGTGGCTCGCCTTGCCTCGGCGGCCCAGCGCCCCTCGCGCCAGCTCGTGCAGACCGATCGCGAAGCCGAGCACGAACAGCGCCTCCATCGTCTCCTTGAAGGCCCCCTGGATCAGGTACGAGGCCACCAGGTAGGGGAGCCCGACCAGCAGCGCGCCCAAGATCCGGCTCCAGGCGGCCAGCCGCTCGGTCAGGGCCAGGGACGCCAGCGCAGCGATCACTCCGATCGCCAGGGTCAGCCCGCCGAAGGCGTGGACGAGGCTGGCCCCGGTTGCCTCTGAGGCCGCGAGAGCCAGGGCGTGCGGCCCCAGCGGGTAGCCCTGGTCGAGCAGCCTCCCCCCGCCCCCTGGGCGAGCCGGTCGGCGGCGAACAGATGTTGCGACATGTCTGGGTTGAGCCCCGTGCCGAGAATCCCGAAGCGGCCCTCGACCAGGAATGGCGCCGACGCGGCCAGCAGCGCCGCCACCGCCACGGGAACCCCAATCGAGGCCGCGCGGCCGAGCCCTGCCACCCGGCCGCGGAGAAAGCCCAGCGACCCCGCCGCCAGCGCCCCGATCGCTATCAACGACGCAACCCCTTCGCCGGGCAGCCGAACCGCTCCCCAGGCGACCGCGGTCAGCACCGCGAGGCCGACGGCCGGCGCGAGCCAGGACCACCGGTGCCTGCCGCAGAGCGCGAACAGCGCCTGGCCGACGAGACACGAGGCGGCGAGGATGGTGAGGAGCGACCCGTACGTCGCCAGCATCGCCGGCGAGCATAGAGAGCGGGGGCGACCTCGCCCCGCTCAGTCCCCGCAAGAGGGACAGGGCTTATCGCCCACGGAAAGGGGGTAATGGCACACCTAGGCGGTCGTACTGCGTCCCGTCGCGGTCCAAACCGCTATCACTAGGAGGTAGATGGCAACGGGCTTGCATCACCCTGGCGAGGCCCAGGTGCACCACATCGTCGAGCTGAGCGACCTCGACTCGCTTGCCGGTGCGTGGGATCGGCTCGCGAGCAGGTCCGGCAGCCCAATCGGGCAGTACATCTGGGCCCGGGCCTGCGCCGAAGCCCTGGGCGACCGGTACAGCCTCGACGTCGTAGCACTCGGCCCGCGCGAACGACCGATCGCGATAGCGCCACTGGCCAGGCGGCGGCGGCCCCTGGCGCCTCTTGAGCTGCTCGGCGTCCACGAGCTCCGCGAGCCCATGGATTTCCTCTACGCGGATGCCCCGGCCGCGGCCGCCCTGGTTCGAGCCCTCGCCAGCCTGCCGGGCCCGTTGAGCCTGAAGCGCTTCCCGGCGGGCTCGCTGGCCCTGGCAGCGGTCGACGACGCCTACCGAAAACGCGGCCTCGTGCTCAATCGCGAAGCCGGCGCCTGCCCCTACATCCCTCTCGGCGGGCCCCACACGGAGCCCGAGCAGGAGCTCAGCGCCCGCCGGCGGTCCGACCTTCGGCGCGCCCAACGGAGAGCGGACAGGCTCGGCGAGGTGAACTGCGAAGTGCGGTCCCCAACGCCGGCGGAGCTCGATCCGCTGCTCGAAGAGGCCTTCGGCAGTCGAGGCGGCTGGCTGGAAGGAGAGGGCGCGCACAGCGCTGAACCGCGACCCGACCCGCCGGTCCTTCTTCCGTCGCTACGCCGCCGCTGCCTCCTCGAAGGGCATCCTTCGGCTCTGCTTCCTGCGGATCGACGGCCGGGCCGCCGCCATGCAGCTCGCGGTCGAGACCGGCGATCGGTTCTGGCTGCTCAAGGTGGGCTACGACGAGCGGTTCGCGCGCTGCTCACCGGGCTCGCTGCTGTTGCTGGAGACCATCCGGTACGCAACGACACGGGGTCTACGCTCGTATGAGCTCCTTGGAGACGCGGAAGCGTGGACTCGACCGTGGACCGAGGAGGCGCACCCCTGCGTACGCCTGGACGCATACCCGTTGGAGACGCGGGGCGTGGGCGTGCTGGCGACCGATGCCGCGGCCGCGGCCGGCCGGCGGCTGAGAAGCGTCGTCCAGAGCAGGTAGTGAGGGAACGTCCGAAGGCGGCGCTGAGGCTCTCGCTCGCGCCCGTCCTTCGGCGAGCCGCTTCGGCCTACGTTGCCGGGCCGCGACTCGATGATGCTCTGCTCGCCTGCCGCACGCTTCAAGGACGCGGGAGAGCGAGCACGCTGGGGTTCTGGAATCGGGGGAGCGACGAGCCCAGCCAGGTCCTGCGCACCAACCTGGCAGCCGTGGAGGCCCTGTCGCGAAGCGGCCTTGGCGCCCACCTGTCCATCAAGGCGCCGGCGCTCGGGTTCTCCGCTGAGCTGCTCGCACAGGCTCTTGGAGCAAGCCCGCTCCGCGGGTGTCCACGTTGACTTCGACTCGCTGTCCCGGGAGTCCGCTGAGCGGACGCTGGCGCTGATCGCCGAGCCGGCGCCGCACCACGACCAGCTTGGAATCACCCTCCCCGCGCGATGGCGCCGCAGCCTCGGCGACGCGGCGGCGGCCGTGGAGCTCGGGCTCGGCGTTCGGGTCGTGAAGGGGCGATGGCCCGACCTTGGCGCGCCGGATCGGGACCTGCGCGCGAGCTTCCTGGCCCTCGTCGAGCGGCTGGCCGGACGTGCCCGCCGGGTCGCCGTGGCCACACACGACGAGCCGCTCGCCCGCCAGGCACTTGGGGTGCTGCGCGCGGCCGGGACCCCCTGCGAGCTCGAGCTGCTGTTCGGACTGCCGGCGGCGCCGGCCGCCCACGCCGCCGACGAGCTCTCGGTGCCGGTTCGGATCTACGTGCCGTATGGCCACGCGACGCTCCCCTACCGCATCCCGGACGTTCGGCGGAACGTCCGAATCCTGGGGTGGCTCGTCCAGGATCTGCTGCAGGGCCGGCGCAAGGGCTGGAGGGAGCTGCCGGGTGCATCGTTGCCGGATGGCCCACTAGGCTTGGCCGATGAAACGCCCGCGGCGCCTCCCAGCGGCTCTCGCGCGCGGGCCTAGTCCGGGCGACCCAAACCGCTGGGGAGTGCCCTTGGGGCTCGCCGTGCTGGCCGCCCTGGTCATGGTCGACTTGATCCTGGGCCCCCTGCCGATCGTCACCGGGACCTTCCTCATGGCCCCTTTCGTCTGTGCCCTGTTCGGCGGACCGCGGGGGACGGCCCTGGTGGCCGGCCTGGCGATCCTGCTCGGCGCTGGGAGCCCCCTCTGGCAGGCCGATGGCGGCATCGCCTATGTGGTCCGCCTGGCCGCGATCGTCGCCTCAGGGGCCTTTGCGGTGGCGGGCGCTTACGCGCGCGAGAGGTGGCGCGTCAACGCCCGCCGTCTGCGACTGCTCGACGCGATCAGCGAGTTCGCCGACGGCTCGCTGCCGCTCGCCGAGACCTTGAGCCGAGCGACCGACTTGGTGGTCCCCGAAGCGGCCGACATGTGCATGATCGACGTGGTCCACGAGGGCCGGGTGGTGCGCGCGGCGGTCCGCGTGCAGGGGGTGCCCCACGTCGCCGAGATCGAGGACCGGCTTCGGCGCCGGACGCCGTCGATTCCGGGACGGTTCGTGACCTCGGAGCCAGCGTGGACTCACATCGCGCACTTCCGGCCTCGCATGGACTCCGAGGATCTGCGGCGGATGGCGGCTGACCCCGAAGACCTCGCGTTCCTCGAATCGCTGCGGCCGCGGTCGTCCATCATCGCGGCGATGACCGCCCGCGGCCGAAGCCTCGGCACCCTGACGCTGGTCACCACCTGGTCCAAGCGGCGCTACACCGCCGACGACGTCAACTTCGCTCAGGTGCTGGCCAGGCGCATCGGGCTCGCCCTCGACAGCGCCGGCCTGTTCTCAGACCTGGAGAGCGTGGAAAGGCGGCTCGACACGGTGATGTCGATGCTCAACGAGGCGATCGTCGTTCACGATGCCGGCGGCGAGCTGGTCTTCGCGAATCACGCAGCCGCCCGCTGGCTTGGGTTCACGAGCCCCAGGGAGGTCGTGGAGGCCACGGAGCGTGAGCTGATGGCACGGTTGGAGATCTGGACCGAGCAAGGGACGCGCCTCGAACACGAGCTGATCGCGGAGCGCTTTCGAGCCGGCAGTCCGCCGCGGGGGGAGCAGGTTCGCCTGGCGCTCAAGGCCAGCGGCGAGGAGCGCTGGGCGGTGGTCAACTCGGAGCCGATCCGCGCCCCCGACGGAAACCTGCTGTACACGGTGACCACGATCGAGGACGTGACCGAGCTGAAGCGCTCCGAGTTCGCCCAACAGCTGCTCGCGCGCTCCGGCGAGCTGCTGGGTGCTTCGATCGACTACCAGCACACGGTGCAGGCCGTGGCGCGGGTGGCGGTCCCGCAGTTCGCCGACTGGTGCTCGGTCAGGATCCCGGATCAGAGCGGGGCGCTGCAGCAGGTCGCCATCGCTCACAGCGATCCGGCCAAGGTCGCCCAGGCCCAGCAGGTGGGCGAGCGTTACCCGGTGCGCATGGACGACGGTGCGCGGCTGATACAGAGCGGGGGCCCGGGCTCGGCGATCGCGGTCCCGATGGCGGCGGGCACCAAGGCGGTGGGGGTGCTGGTGTTCGGCAACGATTCGGGCTCGCGCTCGTTCGACGAGAACGACCTGGAGATCGCGGTCGAGATCGCTCGCCGTGCCGGAATCGCGGTGGAGAACGCGCGTTTGGCCGGCGAGCAGGCCGAGGTCGCGCGAGTCCTGCAACATGGCCTGCGGCCGCCTGAGCTGCCGGCGATGCGCGGGTTCGAGGCGGCGACCATGTATCGCCCCGCCGGAGAGGTCAACGAGGTCGGCGGCGACTTCTACGAGGCGTTCGAGATCGAAGGCGGATGGATGCTGGCGATCGGGGACGTGGTGGGACGTGGGGCCACGGCAGCCTCGGTGACGGCTCTTGCCCGCTACACGATCCGCACCGCGGGCAAGCTGACAGGCGACCCCCGTGCGGCCGCGTCGATGCTCGACGAGAACCTCAAGCAGAGGACGGACCTGTTGCTGTGCAGCGCAATCGTCCTGGTGCTTCCCGACACCGACGACGATCCCGTGCCGGTGTCGCTGCTCGTCGCCGGGCATCCCCTGCCGTTGCTGGTTCGAGCGGGAAAGGTGGAGCCCGTCGGACAGCCGGGACCGCTGGTGGGCACGCTCGAGAGGCCGCGCTGGCAGGTCACGTCGGTGGAGTTGTCGCGGGGCGATCAGCTCGTCCTCTACACCGACGGGGTCACCGAGGCCCGCGGCGCGAGCGATCGCTTCGGGGATGACCGCCTGCACGCCAGCCTGGCCGATGTCAGTAATCCGACACAAACGGTGACCCGGATCGAATCCGCCCTCGACTCGTTTTTGGTCGGCCCACCGCAGGACGACGCGGCGATGCTGGTCGTGCTGCGCCCGCAGACACCGGTTCCCACGACGTCCAGCCGGGCGCGGGCCCCAGCCGCAACCCCGACCGGCAACGACTAGTGCATCCCACCATAGTGGGCACCAGATCGGTTTGGGCGAGGCGCGGCAGGGTAGTGCCGTTGCGAGAGCACCATAAGGCCGCCCACGCGCGGACCGCGGAATGAGGACTCTGACCACCCCCCCAATGGAGCGCACCATGACGAGCGCCGAGCCCGAGCTCCGCCTCGTCCTACCCGGCCGAGCCGAGAACGTCGCGCTGGTTCGCCGAGCGCTGAGCGGGGTCGTGGACCTTCTGGAGCTCGGCGACGCGCGCTTGCTCGACATCAACGCCGCCGTCAGCGAGGCCTGCAACAACGTCGTGGTCCATGCGTATGAGGGGGCGGAAGGGCCGATGGAGGTGTCCCTGTGGATCCAGCCGACCGAGCTCGAGGTGATCGTCAACGACCACGGAGTGGGCATCCGGCCGAACGTCCCGGAGCCCGGCCTCGAGGTTCAGGGCCTCGGGCTGTCGCTGATCCAGGCGCTGACCGACCGCGTCGAGTTCCTCGGCGGCAAGGAAGAGGGCACGAGGGTCCGGATGAGCTTCGCCTACGATGACGGCTCGGAGGAGGCGCCCGACGGGGATCGCGCGAACGAGCCCGAGGTCACTGCACCCCCCGGCGAGCTCTCAATCGCCGTCTCGTCGGGCCCTTTGGCGGCACCGGTGCTGGGTCGCGTGATCGCGATGCTCGCGGCGCGGGCGGAATTCTCGCTGGAGGGCATCTCGGAGGCGGAGCTGGTCACCGACGCGGTCGCGGCGCACGCGCCACGAGCGATCGTCGGCAACACCATCCAGCTCGGGATCGATCGTCCTGACGGGCAGCTCGTCCTCCGTGTCGGACCCCTCGGGGAAGGCGGGGCCACGCGCGTCCTCCAGGCCTCGGCGCTTGACGACCTGCCGCCGGTGCTCGAGCGGCTCACCGAGCACCACCGGGTTGAGAGCTCCGCTGACGGCGAGCTGCTCTGCCTGGTTCTCGGCGCTCGCTGAGCAGCTCTGGCGGCGTCAGGCGCCCACAGCGTCCGGGTCGTCCACCATGTCGAAGCGCTGATCGAGCTGGGTGACCGCCAGCAGGTGCGCGACGGCGTCCGGGCCGCGAACCACCACCAGGCGCCGGCCCTCGGACCGAGCGCGCTGGTCAGCGGCGATCAGCGCCCGAAGCCCGGTGGAATCGATGAAGTCCACCTGACGCAAATCCAGCACGAGCGTTCCCGGCGAATCGACCTCGATCGCAGCCAACTGCTGCTCGAGCGCGTCGGTGCTCGCGATGTCGAGCTCGCCCATCAGGACGACCCGGGTCTGCCCAGGATGCTGTTCGGTGGTTACGTCGAGTGACACCATCTCGATTGACCGCCACGATACACGGGCCAGTCGCCCAGTCAGTCCCGCCCGGTGGTCAAGACGGGCGGTCAGCTTCGGTTTCGCCGGCGGGCTCCGCCTGCACCGCCGCGAGCAGCTTGCGGAGCGCCTTCCGCATGATCCGCGAGACCTGCATCTGGGAGACGCCGAGGCGGCGGCCGATCTCGTACTGGTTCAGGTCCTGCTCGAAGCGAAGCCGCAGAACGCGGCGCTCGCGCTCGTCGAGTTGGGCGTCGTCGGCGGCCAGCTGGGCCTCCACCGCGTCATAGCCGGGCTCGGTCTCGCCCAGCGTCTCCTGGATCGTCGCCGACCCCGTGTCCTCTCTGCTTCTCGGCACCTCGAGCGACAGGGTGCGACGCGCCTGGTCGGCCTGCAGGGCCTCGGAGACCTCCTCGTCGTCGAGGTCGAGACGCTTGGCGATCTGGGAGACCGTGGGCGTGTGGCCCTCCTCGTCGCTGAGCTGTCCGGCCGCCTCGTTGACCGCCATCGTCCGCTCTTGGAGCCCTCTCGGCAGGCGAACCTCCCAGACGCGGTCGCGAAAGTGGCGCCGAAGCTCGCCCAGGATGGTCGGCGCCGCGTAGGCGATGAACGACCCTCCGCGCTCGAGGTCGAACCCGTCGAGCGCCTTGACGAGCCCCAGGCTGGCGACCTGGATCAGGTCCTCGATGTCCTCGCTCGACCCGCGGTAGCGCAGCGCCAGGGAGCGCGCCAGGGGCAGAAAGCGGTGAACCAGCTCCTCCTTCACCGCCGCGTCGCCAGTTTCCGCATAGCGGCGGAGCAGCTCGATCTCGGTGCTCAACGCGCCTCCTCCTCGGCAATTGACCCGCCGCATCCGGCCAGCCAAGCCATGGGCGCTGCTGGGCTCGAACCAGCGACCTCCAGCTTGTCGAGCTGGCGCTCTCCCTACTGAGCTAAGCGCCCGGGTGCTCTGAGTTATAGCTTGCCGGTGCGGCTGGCGGCTGGCGCATGTGAGGCCCTGCCCCTCCCTTTTTACCGGCGCGTACCCGGCCGGCGAGACCTATCCTCGGCTGCATCACCGGTAGGGAACATCGGGTGGGCTTGCCCAGTCTCGCGCGGCAGGCGTCGTCCGCCAACAGCCGGCGCCTCGCGTGCGCCGTCCTGGGGGCGGCGTGCGGCGTGCTGCTTTTGCCTGCGCCCCCGGCGTCGGCCGACGTGGTGCGCCCGCGCCTGGTCCAGACGATCCACACCTCCGCGTTCAGCCCGGCGAGCCCCGACCCTTCGGGCATCGTCTACAGGCCCGGCCGAGACCGGTTCCTGATCAGCGACTCCGAGGTCGACGAGACGCCGCGCTACCAGGGCTCCAACCTGTTCACGGCGAAGCGCCGAGGCAGAGGATGGGGCAGCGGCACCACGCTGCCCGGCAACAAGGAGCCCACGGACCTCGGATTCAACCCGAGAAGGGGCACGCTGTTCATCCCGAACGACGACAAGGACAGGATCTCGCTCGTGCGGCGGGGGCGCACCAGCGTCTTCAGCACCTCGGCGTTCGGCAGCACCGACCCCGAGGGAGTCGACTACGACCCGGTAACCCATGCATTGTTCGTCTGCGACGGCCTCGACCGCGAGATCTACAAGGTCAATCCGGTCAACGGCAGGTTCGGCGACGGAAACGATCGGGTCACCCACTTCGACATCGCCCGGTACGGCGCTCGCGACTGCGAGGGCCTTGGAATCGACCACCGGGGGCGCAACACGCTGCTGGCGGTCGATTGGATGACCGACAGAATCTACGAGCTCAGCACAGGTGGCCGCCTCCTGCGTAGGTTCAACCTCGCCGCGATCCCGACCCGCAGGTCGATCGTGGCGGACGTAGCGGTGGCCCCCTCCTCCAGGCGCAACGACAAGCCGTCCGCCATGAACTACTGGATCGTCGACCGGCACGTCGACAACAAGGGGAACCCGCTCGAGAACGACGGCCTTCTGTACGAGATGACGCTGCGCCGCCGCCGCTAGCGGCTCGTACGTAAGTCGCTCGGCGTTCATAATCGCCGCTTGGCTTCTGACATGGATCGTCCAGCTGCCGTAGAGGAACGGACCGCGGCCCGGCGTGAGGAGTGGATCACCGACACCCGCCGCTTCGCCGAGCTTCGAGATCCCTGGAACGAGCTCGCCACGGACAACCTGTTCCTGACCTGGGACTGGCTGGACTGCTGGTGGCAAGCGTTCGGCCAAGCCGCGGAGATGCGGGTGCACGTGAGCTGGGATCGGTCGAAGCTCGCCGGAGGGATGGCCTTTGGCCTACGGGGTCGCCACCTGTGGGCGATGGCCGACCAGCAAACCGACCTCTACCGCCCCGTGACCCGATCCAGCCAGGACCTGGACCCGATTCTTCGGGCTGTCGCCGAGGGGCCGTGGTCGCGGATCACGCTGCCGGCCGTCCCGGCTGACGATCCCGCCACCGAGCGGCTGCGCGAGACGCTGCGGGCCCGGGGCTGGCTGGTGCACGAGGTGTTTCGCGAGAGCTGTCCGATCATCGACACCAGCGGAACGTTCGACGCCTATAGCCAAAACCTGAGCTCCAATGCGCGCCGCCACGTCGCCAAGGCCCGGCGGCGATTGGAGCGGGAGGGACACGTCGAGCTGAGGGTAATCGAGCCCATCGACGAGCTCGCGCCGGTGCTCGCCGAGAGCTTCGCGCTGGAGGCGGCGGGGTGGAAGGGGCGCTCGAAGAGCGCCATCCTCTCCTCCGCGCGCATGGCTGAGTTCTGGCGGTCGCTGTTCGAGCGCTATCAGCGGCTCGGAGGCCTTCGATTCTCCGAGCTCAGACTCGACGGCGCGCTGGTCGCCTTCTGCATCGGGATCGTCCACAACGCCTGCCTGTACACGCTGAAGACGAGCTATGACGAGCGATATGCCTACTTCGCCCCGGGGCACGTGCTCCGCCTGGAGATGATCCAACGCTGCTTCGAGCAGGAGATCGACACGCAGGAGCTACTAGGTCCGATGCTCCGCTGGAAGGAGCGCTACGCGACCGAGTCGCGGGACACCAACGTTCTGCGCGCCTATCGTCGCCGCCCCGCTGCCGCCGCCCGCTACGGCGCGCGGCGGTTGGTCGTACCGTGGCTGCGAGGAGGCTATCTGCGCTCGCGCAGGGCCGTCGATCGGCTTCGAGGGCGCCGCGGCGCCTCGCCGGCGCAGGGCGACGAGAGGGACTAGGTCCTGGCCGCGCTGCCGGGCAACGGCCGAGGCCGGCGGACGGCCCCCCCACCCCCGCGGGAGCGCCCGGAGAGCTGCCGGTAGCCGGTTCGCAGGGCCGGCCGCGCCCAGCGCCGGTAGGCGAACCTGGCCAGGGGGGCCGGGCGGCGGCGGTAGGCCCGGAAGCGGCGGTGCTCGCGCTCGCTGGTGGCGAAGGCGAGCTTGTACTCCTCGATCCCTCCGAGGAGCTCCACGGCCTCGAGGCCGAGCTCGAAGGAGCGCTCGATCTCCCACAAGAGCAGCACCATCCCGGGCGAGAGGCGCCGGTGGCTCTCGTCGTAGGCGCCCTTCAGGGTCCAGAGGCGGTTGGCGTGAAGCAGGCACAGGTCGAAGGCCGCCAGCTCGCCGTCGAGGGTGATGGTCGACAGTCGAAGCTCTCCGAGACGCTGATAGGCGTCGGCCACCGAGCGATAAAAGCGAGCGGTGTCCTCGGCCGAGGCGATCGCCGTCCCGGCCGCCCCCTTCCAGCCCGCGGCCTCGAGCTCGAAAGCAGCGGTCGAGCTCTCGCTGAAGCTCCGCGGGGGCCTCGAGCAGGCGAACCTCGGCCTCGTGGTCTCGCCCCATCTTTCGCCCCAGCTTGGCGAGCTTTCGACAGCGGCTCGGGTGAAGCCGCCGGTAGGCCGCGAAGTCGTCTTGCAGGTCGATGATCGGGGAGGTGTGAAGCGACTCCACCAGCGCCACTTGCCCGGCGCCGCGGGAGTCCCGGGCCAGGGCCGGCAGGGCCGAGTCCGTGGAGGCCAGCGCCTCGACCTCAAGCGCCCCCGGCGCCGCCCGAAGCGCGGCGCTGAAGGCCGCCTCGCGGGCCCGGTGATCGCAGGCCGGCACCTGGAAGACCGGGGTGTGGACGTTGGCCATCACCCGCAGGGCGCCGCCGCGGCGCCAAAGCGGCAGCGCCGGCCACCAGCCGCCTGCCGCGCCAA
The DNA here is from genome assembly GCA_963745365.1 of uncultured Actinomycetes bacterium. Taxonomy (GTDB): domain Bacteria; phylum Actinomycetota; class Thermoleophilia; order Solirubrobacterales; family 70-9; genus AC-56. The sequence goes on along the minus strand of CAVUXC010000010.1, from coordinate 47,785 downwards.
ACGGCGCAGACGCTCAGCTGGCCCCCCGCCCCGAAGGCTTCCCACCAGGCCGAGAACCAGGCGTGGCGGCCGAACGGCGTCGGCTGCCTGGTGGCCAGCCAGTCCCACTGCTCGGAAAGCTCCGCGAACCGCCCCGGCTCGGTCGATCCACTCGATTCGGTCGACCGGGGTCGGGTTGCGGCGGCTGGGAGCGACGTGGCGGGAGGGATCCGCGAGCACTGGCGGGCGAGTGTAGACAGCAATGCGGCTGGAGGGTTTTGCCGCTTTTTGTTGCTTTTGACAACTCATGCTGCCCAGGGATACGCGACAAATGCGGCTGGGGTTCAGCGTCGACCGGCATGTGCACCATGGATCGTCGTACCCATGTCCAGGCCGCGTGGCTGACCGATGGCGGGTTGCGGGCTGGTGCCGATGACACCTAGGCATCAGATTCCATTCAAAGGAGGCAGGGAAATGGATCGAGCCCGATCTGCCGTGGTGGGCGGCAAGACGAGGTTCCTATCGAGGCTTGTGGCGATCAGCGCCCTGGCGGCGCTCGTCGTCGTGGCGGCTGAGCCCGTGCTTGCGAAGCGGATGGTCGGAACCAACGGCGCCGACAGAATCGTCGGCACCAAGAAGCCCGACCGGATCAAGGCCCGGGGCGGCAACGACCGGGTCAAGGGCCGCGCCGGTGGCGACCGGCTCAAGGGGTCTAAAGGCAAGGACCGGCTCAAGGGCGGCCTTGGCAAGGATCGGCTCTGGGGTGGAAAGGGCAGGGACCGCCTGAACGCCTTCGATGACAGGAAGGACCGTCGCATCAACGGTGGATCGGGCAGGGACGTTTGCACGATCGACCAGGCGGATCTGCCCCGGCTGAAGAAGTGCGACAGGGTCAGGGTCAAGGCCGGTGGGCCCGGCGGCGGCCCGGGCGACGACGAACTGCGGGTAACGAGCGCCAGCGGCCTCACCTGTGGCAGCTCGCTTCCGACCTGCCTATTCCAGATCGAGGGCGACCGCGCCGATTCAGCTGTCGGCACGGTGTCCGGCGGCGGCGGGGTGAATCCCGGTGCGGGCGCTGGGGTGGCGGTCACCGGAGAGAACTGGACGGCGGCAGGGCTGTATGGCTGCACGTCGGACGGCTATCTCCAGGTGACTATCGGCTCGAGGTCCGTGCGCGTACCCATCACCTGCACCACCTGAGCAACTCAGAGCGAGTGACGGAATGGCGGCGCGCCCATATGGGCGCGCCGCTTCATTCCCGCAGGGGGCTCAGGCGGCCGCCGGGGTGCCCGGCGTCCGGGACGGCGGCGTCGGCACCAGCCCCTTGGCGTGCATTGTCTCGATGAAGACCTCGCGCGTGTCGGCCGAGGGCTCCCAGCCGATCTCCGCCTTGAGCTTCTCGTTCGAGACCACCCACGGATAGCGGATGAAGTGCAGGTTGCCCGGCGGCGCCTCCACCCTCGGGGCGTGGAGCGCCCAGGCCACCGAGTAGATGCGGTGCACGGCCCTGAACGACATCTCCCGCGTCCTCTGCCCGATCATCTGCGCCGACTCCCCCCATCTCAGGCCGCCGTCGCCGGCGACGTTGAACGCGCCGCCCGCCTTGGCCTCGAGCAGGCCCGTGATCGCGCTCACCACGTCGTCCTCGTGGACCAGCTGGAACTCCTCGTCGACGCCGTCCATGATCGGCATGAAGGCCGACTTCTCCCATGCTCGCGAGATGTAGTTGTCGACGTTCGGCCCGAACACGATGCAGGGCCTGACGATCGTCATCACCCGGTCGGGCTGCTCGAGCGCCCACAGCTGGCAGATGCGGTCCGCCTCGGCCTTGTGGCGGGCGTAGGAGAAGTCGGGCTGGCCGCGGACCGGCCAGTCCTCCGCGATCGGCCTGGGGTTGTCGGCGAAGGCGCCGTAGGCGGTCGCCGAGGAGGTGACGAGCACCTGCTGGGTGCCCGCCTCGGCCGCGGCGCGCAGCACCGCCTCCGTGCCGTTGACGTCGATGTCGTACATCCGCGCCTCGTCCCGGATGGGATTGAGCAGGAAGGCGAGGTGGACGAGCGCCTCGGGCTGGTTGCGCTGGAGCAGGTCCCGAACCGCCGCGAAGTCGCGCACGTCGCCGCGAACGAAGGTGGCCTTGGCGTGCGGCCTTGCCGGCGGGCGGACGTCGAGGTTGACGATCTCATCGACATCCTCTCGCGCCGCAAGGATCTCGGTCAGACGCGAGCCGATGTAGCCGGAGCCACCGGTGATCAGGTACCGCACGGCGCGCATCCTATTGCTCCGCGGGCCGGTGCGCCAGCGTTGTCCGCAGTGCAGCAGCGGCTGCTGCCAGCTTGGCCATTCGGGAACATCGCTGCAAATGAACGAGAGATTGGCCGCGGGCCGAGACGGAGGTTTGGTGCAACCTTTGGCGAAATTTGGTGTTAAGTTAGGTCAAGCAAGGACCGACGGGCCAGCGGCGGGGTTTCGCTGGCGGCACGTCCTTCGGAAACCAAGGGCCCCTTCAACGGGGCCCTTTTCCGTTCCCGGGCCCCGCCGGCCCCTCAGTGGTCGGGGTCCACCCGCAAGGTGAGGCCGTCCATCCCCGAAACGGTCACGGTCTGGCCGGAGTCCACCGGGGCGCTCGCGCGAGCGCTCCACAGCTCGCCCCGCACCCGTACGAGCCCGACCGGCGAGCAGGGCCGGACCACCTCCGCCCGCATCCCGATCAGCGCCTCCGGTCCGACTCGCAGCCGGTAGCGGCGCAGGAACCTTTTCCAGAACAGAAGCTCGAGCACCTCCACTGCCACCGCCGCCCCCACTGCGACGACTCCCCACGGCGGCGGAAGCAGGAACAGGCCGACGATCGCCAGAACGACCAGCATCGGTCGAAGGATGGCGGACTAGAGGACGGTGAGCCTGGCGTACGCGGCGCGCACGATCGTGCTCGTGCCTCCCAGGGCCGTGAGGCGAAGGTTGAGGTCGTCCACGGCGGCCTGGTTCGGTGGCACGACGGAGATCCAGCGCCAAGCGTAGTCCCGCCCCCCCGGGAGCGTGTAGGTAGCGCGGGTGGCGCCGCCCCAGCGAACGTCCAGCTGGAGCTTCGTGTTCGAGCTGGAGGTCCTCGCGTAGTAGAAGACGATGGCGCTCTGGGGCACGGCGCCGTTCAGGGCTCGGGTCTGAAGCCCGACCGTGGTGACCTGGCCCTTGGCCGACGGCTGGATGTAGTCGCTGGAGCCCGGCGCCGTGGGCAAGAGCAGGTTGTCGTCGAGGGCGGCCCAAGCCGAACTGGCTCCGAAGACCCGCCAGGCGGAGGCCAGATCGACGTCCGGACGCAGGGTGTAGGAGCCGGTGGGCAGGGGCGGCGGCGGGGGCGGCGACGCAGCGAAGCTCGCCGCGGCCTGCTGGTCGGCGTCCATGGTCAGCTGGCAGGCGCCCGTGCCCGAGCAGGCGCCGCCCCAGCCGGCGAAGCTCGAGCCGGCGCCCGGGCCGGCGCTGAGGGAGACCTGCTGGCCCTGGTTGTAGGTCTCGGTGCAGTCGCCGGGGCAGGCGATTCCCGGCCCCGTGACGGTGCCGGTTCCCGCGCCCTGGACCTCGACCGTGAGGGTGCGCTGGGGCAGCGGGTCGAAGCTGGCGCTCGCCTGCTGGTCGGCGTCCATGGTCAGCTGGCAGGCGCCCGTGCCCGAGCAGGCGCCGCCCCAGCCGGCGAAGCTCGAGCCGGCGCCCGGGCCGGCGCTGAGGGAGACCTGCTGGCCCTGGTTGTAGGTCTCGGTGCAGTCGCCGGGGCAGGCGATCCCCGGCCCCGTGACGGTGCCGGTTCCCGCGCCCTGGACCTCGACCGTCAAGGTGCGCTGGGGCAGCGGGTCGAAGCTGGCGCTCGCCTGCTGGTCGGCGTCCATGGTCAGCTGGCAGGCGCCCGCGCCCGAGCAGGCGCCGCCCCAGCCGGCGAAGCTCGAGCCGGCGCCCGGGCCGGCGCTGAGGGAGACCTGCTGGCCCTGGTTGTAGGTCTCGGTGCAGTCGCCGGGGCAGGCGATCCCCGGCCCCGTGACGGTGCCGGTTCCCGCGCCCTGGACCTCGACCGTGAGGGTGCGCTGGGGCAGCGGGTCGAAGCTGGCGCTCGCCTGCTGGTCGGCGTCCATGGTCAGCTGGCAGGCGCCCGTGCCCGAGCAGGCGCCGCCCCAGCCGGCGAAGCTCGAGCCGGCGCCCGGGCCGGCGCTGAGGGAGACCTGCTGGCCCTGGTTGTAGGTCTCGGTGCAGTCGCCGGGGCAGGCGATCCCCGGCCCCGTGACGGTGCCGGTTCCCGCGCCCTGGACCTGGACCGTGAGGGTGCGCTGGGGCAACGGTGGAGGCGGCGGAACGGGCAGTGACATCGTGCCGGTGTACTTGGCCAGGCAGGCGTTGCCCGCCGCCAGGCGGAAGTCACCGGCCGCCGCATTGACGAAGCTCGCCTGGGCGATCAGGTTGCCGGATTCGCTGAAGACGTTGGACGACTCGACGCCGCCGTTCGCGGTGAAACCGGGCTTCGTGGCGTAGAGGCAGTTGTTGCGCAACATCCCATCGCCGGGGCCTCCGGTGGACCCGGCGTAGACGTTCCAGCGGAGGTTCGAGTTGGCGATGATGTTGCCCTCCACGATCTGGTCTGAGCCGCCGGAGAAGTTGACGCCCTGGCCGTTGTTGAAGATCACGTTCCCGGTGATCCGGGCGCCGTCAACCTCGAAGTACTGCTGCACTCCCCGGTCGACGTTGTCGTAGATCCAGTTGTCGCGGACGATCACGTCCCGGGCCTCGGAGAGGTAGACGCCGTGCTCCTTGTTGGTCGACGGGAGCTCGCCGCAATCGTGGATGCGATTGCGCTCGATCACCACGCCCTGCGGCGCGGGGCCGTCGTACCAGCTCCCCACGTGGACGCAGGTCGATCTGTGGTCGTTGGTGATCTCGTTCTCCCGCAGCACCACCCCGTCGGCGTAGATCTTCGGGCCGATCTCGGTGGCGCCGCCGGCGCCGTTCAGCTTCATCCCCTCGATCGTCAAGTGGTGGCCGCCGGGCTTCACCTTGATCGCCCCCTTGAGGGTCACCGCCTCCGAGCCGTAAGCGGCCAGGGTGACGTCGGCTGTGGCCATTTCCAGCTGGGAGAACACGTAGGCGCCGGCCCGAAAGCAGCCCGTCTGTCCCGGGGTCACCGAACTGACGAGCTTCAGCGGCGTGGCATAGGGATCCGCCAGCGTGCCGGCGCCGGCGTCGGAGCCGCTCACGGAGGCGAACTTGTCGCAGGTGGCCGTGGGGCCTTCGGCGGCGGCTACTTGGGCGATCCCCGGAATCGCGCATAGGAGGACCAGCCCCACCCCGACTCCCTTAAGTTGACCTAAGCACCGCTTCCCGCCCAGCGCGCCTCCCCTTGGCACCGTTGGGCCCCCCAATTTGCTGGTTGGGTAGTGCGACCGAGCCTACTCGGATGCCGGGCGGAGTGTGGAGCGGAGGGGAGTTTGGTCCCGGGTTTGCGGTAGTGAACTCTGAATGCGGTCATGATGCTTACCCGCGGGTGCTGTCCCCAAGCCAGCCTGCATCGCCCCGGAACCGGACCGCTCGGCGGCTCGAGTATCTCGACGCCGGCCGCAACATGTCGGGGCCCGTCGCGTTTGATATATCCGCGGGTCCAAACCCAGGGTAGATGCGGGAGGGGATCAGATCAAGAGCATGAATCTGCGTGTACGAGACGGCCGCCGCCCGGCCGAGGAAGGGCTACGGACGGTGGCGCCATCAATCACATAACCGCGCCCAGGGCGCGCGCCATCATCCTCGACGGCGCCGACGGCGGGCTCGCGGTCGCGCGCGCGCTCCTGCGGCGCGGCGTCCCCGTGACCGTGATCGCCGTTCCAAGCTACCGCTGGGTGACGCGAGCCCGCGGGGTCGACGGGCGGCTCGCGACGACGAGCGACGAGTGGGTCGGCGAGCTCGACGAGCTCGCCTCGCAGGGGCCGGGGGTGCTGATCCCCGCCTCCGATCGCGCTGTCGAGTTCGTCTCGAAGCAGCGGGAGCAGATTCCGCCGGCGCTGCGCTCCTTCGAGGGCCCCGACAGCGCACACCTCAAGCTCATGGACAAGGCGTCCCTGTATTCGCTCGCGGCGGAGGCGGGTGTGCGAGCGCCCGTGGTGCGAGCTTCTCCCCAGTCGCGCCGAGATCGACGCCGTGGCGGCGCGCGCCGCCTATCCGTCGCTGCTGAAGCCGGTGCTCTCGCACGTGTACCGCGATCTGTTCGGAGACCGGCGCAACATCCTCGTTCACGATCCGGACGAGCTCCGGGCCGCTGCCGGCCCGGCGCTCGACGCGGGGCTCGAGTGGCTCGTGACCGAGTTCGTCCCGGGACCCGAGACCAACCTCGAGGGCGCGGTGACCGTGCGGCTTGCGGACGGCTCGCTCGCGCTCGACTACACGCGGCGCAAGCTGCGGCAGTACCCGCCGTACTTCGGCGCCGGCTCGGTGCTGGAGACCGTGCCGGCGCCGGAGGTGACCGCCATGGCCCGGCGGCTGCTCGACACCGCGGGCTTCGTCGGCATCTCCAGCCTGGAGGCCAAGCGGCACGCCGAGACGGGCGAGCACGTCCTGATGGAGATCAACGTCCGGATCCCCCAGAACATCGGCCTCGGGGAGGCCGCCGGGGTCGATGCGTCATGGCGCATCTACGCAACGCTCGCGGGCATCCCGCTCCCAGCCCCAGCGGCCACAGCGCGACGGCGTGCGCGTGGTCGTCCCCAGCCTCGAGGTGCGGGCGGCGGTCGCGTACGTCCGGGAGGGGGACCTGTCGCTGCGCCAGATCCTGGGCTCGTACGGAAGCGTGCGCAACGTGAGCGGCCTCAGCCTCAGAGACCCCGGCCCGCTCGCCGCCTTCGTGCGCGATCGCGCGTCGAGCGCCGCTCGCCTCATCGCCCGCCAGCCGAAGCGCCTTCGCCCCAGATCCCTGCTGAAGGGCGTCGTCCCCGCGAAGCTGCGCCCCGCCGCCAAGCGCACGTACTACCGGGCGCTGGGGCCCGGGCGGCGGCGGGCCCTGCTGGCCGAGCAAGCTCCGCCGGCAGGGCGCAGCGAGCAGACGCCTGGGGTCACCCCTCTACGGCATGCTGCTCGAGCGGGTGGGCGACGACGTCCAGGCGCAGGGTCCGTGCTGGCGGCTGCTGGCGCGACCGTCCGCCGACGCGCCCCGGCGAGACCGACCCGGTGTCGGTGCGGCTGATGGGCGCGGTGCACAGGCTCGTGCTCGAGGGTGCGGCGCCCGAGCTGGCCCGCTTCTACCCCTCGGCGGGAGGAACCGACGCAGGCGACCCGTGGCCCGCGTTCGTCGAGACGGTCGAGGAGCACCGCGAGCGCCTCGTCGGAGCTGATCGACCACCCCGTGCAGACGAACGAGGTCGCCCGCTGCTCCGCGCTGCTGAATGGCTTCCTGGTGGTCGCGCGAGAGACGGGGCTCCCCCTGCGTCTGCTGGAGGTTGGGTCGAGCGCGGGTCTTCTGCTTCGCTGGCCCGAGTACCACTACGTCGAGGGCGATCGGACTTGGGGCGACCCGGACTCGCCGGTCCATCTCGAGGGCGCCTATGCCGCCGGTCGCCCGCCGTTCGACGTCGCCGCCACGGTCGCCGAGCGTCGCGGCTGCGACGCCGCGCCGCTCGACCCGAGCTCCGTCGAGGATCGGCTGACGCTGATGTCCTACGTGTGGGCGGACGAGGCCTGGCGATTCGAGCTTCTGAGGGCCGCGCTCGACATCGCCCAGCGCGTCCCCGTCGCCGTCGAGGAGGCCGACGCGTGCGACTGGCTCGAGGCGACGCTGGCGGAGCCGGCCCCCGACGTGGCCACCGTCGTCTTCCACTCGCTGTTCATCCACTTCCTCGACGAGAAGCGGCGGGCACGGTTCGAGGCCGCTCGTCGAGGCGGCGGGACGGCGGGCGTCCAAGGGGGCACCGCTCGCGCGGCTGAGCCTCGAATGGGGGCCGGGCGGCGGAACGCCCGAGCTGTGCCTCGACGACCTGGCCGGGAGCGGCGCGCAGGCTGGGGACCACGGATGACCGCGGCCGCGAGATTCGCCTCGCACCCGCCGCCTGACCAGGACTAGCGGCTCAGCGCCTGCGGGCGCGGCGAGCGGCCGTCCCGGCGAGGTTCCGGGCAAGGACGAAGGCCGGCGCAGGATCCGCCAGGGACAGCACGGCGTTGTGGATGTCGCGCCGGGGGCGCAGCTTGGAGAGGGCCTGCCAGGGCGCCCCGCCCAGCGCCTCGGCAAGCAGGGCGAGGTAGTCGCGTTCCTCGATGCGCAGCGCGATGCCGACGCGGTATGAGCCCAGCTTCAACTCGCGCCCGAGCAGCAGGTCGACCCAGGCGGCGGCGAGGTTGTGGCCGGCGAACTGCGCCAGGGCGAACGAGCCCCACACATGCGGGGTGAAGCCGACCAGCCGCAGCCCCTGCGGGGTGTCGACTAGCGGGAAGTGGAAGATCCCGCTCCAGCCGATCGCCCCCAGGATCCCGGCGGCCACTGCCTCGCGCTCGGGATTCGGCGGCAGGGTCTCGCAGAAGGCGGCGGTGCCGGTTCGCGTCGCCCAGACGCGGGCCGCGTTCTGGTGCAGGACGCTCCGCAGCCTGCCCTCGGAGGCCACGCCGCTGACGGCGCAAAGCTCCGCCCCGCCATCCGTGCCGCGCCGCGCGCTCGCCAGCGTCTCCCGGAGGCTCGAGGTGAGCGTTTGCGCGCCCGCCTCGGCCGCTAGGCGCGCGAGCTCGTCGCGGTCGGTGGCGCGCCTCAGCGCCTCGTCGCCGCACGTACCGACGGCGACCTCGCCGAAGAGATGCTCTCGCCCGGTAAGCGCGACCAGGCTCCCGGTCGTTCCCGGGAGCACGGCCACGGCGCCCAGGCCGCGCGCCAGCTCGGCCACGCGCTCCGCATAGCCCTCGGCAGGGTCCGGCTCGGGCAGCTGAAGGACGCCCGCCGCGGCGCGCGATCGGGCCGCGTACGCGCCCGGCCTCCAGACGCCGACCCACGGCTCATACCCACCGGCGCGCAGGCCGCGCACCGCCGCCAGGCAACCCGTGCACTCGTCCGCCAGCAGCAGGACGCGCGGGGGCTTCCCCGCGCCGACCCCAGCGGCGGTCAGCACCCCAGCTGGCGAGCGATCAGCATCTGCTGCACCTCGTCGGTGCCCTCCCCGATCGTGAGGATCTTCGCATCGCGGTAGAAGCGGCACACCGGGTACTCCTCGATGTACCCGTACCCGCCATGGATCTGAACGGCCTCCTCGGTGGCCCGCACCGCGAGTCGGCCGCTGATCAGCTTTGCCTGAGCGGCCGCGAGCCCGAACGGCTCGCCGCGCTCCTTCTGCACCGCGGCCCTGTAGGTGAGAAGCCGGGTGGCCTCGATCTGGGACGAGATGTCCGCGATCTTCGCCTGGATCGCTTGATAGGAGGAGATTGGCTTGCCCCAGGTCCGGCGTTCCTTGGCGTAGGCGATCGCCTCATCCAACGCACCCTGGGCGAGGCCAACCCCCAGGGCGGCTACCCCGACCCGCCCACCCTCGAGCGTGTGCATGAACTGCTTGAATCCCCCGCCCCGCTCGCCCAGGAGGTTGGACTCCGGCACGCGGCAGTCCTCGAAGCTGAGCGGGCGGGTGTCGGAGGCGTTCCAACCCATCTTGCGGTAAGGCTCGCCGACCTCGTAGCCGGGCGTTCCGTTGGGGACGATGATGTTGGAGATCTCGCGCCCGCCATTTGGTTGACCGGTCAGCGCCGTGATCGTCACGCAACCCGTTATGTCCGTGCCCGCGTTGGTGATGAACTGCTTGGAGCCGTTGATCGAGAACTCGCCGTCCGACCAGTTGGGCGGTGGTGCGGGTGTTGCCGGCGTCGGAGCCGGCCTCCGGCTCGGTCAGCCCGAACGCCGCCAGCTTTCGCCCGCTGCAGAGCTCCGGCAGCCATTGCGACTTCTGCTCGTCGGTTCCCCACAGCGCGATCGGCACCGTGCCAAGAGAGGTATGGGCCGCGACCGTGATCGCAAGGGAGGCGTCAACGCGCCCCAGCTCCTCGATCGCCATCGCGTAGGAAAGGGCGTCGGCGCCGCCGCCCCCGTACTCGGGTGGGAGTGGGATCCCCATCATGCCCAGCTCCCCCAGCTTCGCAACGAGCTCGTAGGGGAAGCGCTTCTCGCGGTCGAGCTCCGCGGCGACCGGCGCCACCTCCTGGCGCGCGAAGTCGCGTACCGTGTCGCGCAGCAGCCTCTGCTCGTCGCTCAGCTCGAAGTTCAAGGGGGTCGGAGCTTAGAGTCTGTTGACCTGCGGGCAGCCTAGGCTTAGGGACGGTATGTCGCCGTCCACGGGAACCGAGAATGTGGACACCGCGTCGGATCTGGCGCCGCTCGAGCGTGAGTGGGACGAGCTGGCATCGCGGATCGGCGCCTCGCCGTTCATGCGCCCCGGCTGGATCGGCGCGTGGTGGCGGGCGTTCGGCGCCGGCCGGCTCGCGGTCCTGGTCCTCCGTCGCCAGGGTCGCCTGGCGGGGGTCCTGCCAGCTCGCGAGCCGTCGAGGCGCGATGGCGTCCACGACCAACTGGCACACGCCCGAGTTCGCCCCGATAGCCGAGGACGAGGACGCGCTTGCCGAGTTGGTCGAGGCGGCGCTGGCGCGCGCCACAGTGCGGTTGGACCTCTCCTTCCTCTACGAGGGCTCGGCCATCGCGGAGACCTGTGCGCGCCTTGGCCGCGGGGCCGGCTTCCGCCTCCTCGCCCGAGAGATTCAGCGATCCCCGTACCTGGAGACCACGGACGACTGGGACACCTTCAGGTCAGGGCTGCCGTCCCGGAAGACCAGCAAGTACCGTCGCTTTCGCAGGCGACTCGACGAGCAGGGGCAGGTCACGATCGAGGCCGTGGACGGCGGGGAACGGCTCGAAGAGCTGCTCCAGGAGGGCCTCAAGGTCGAGGCCGCTGGCCTGGAGGGCAGGCGCGGCGAGGCGATCCTGGACCGCCCTGAGACCACGCGGTTCTACAGCGAGGTGGCCGAGTGGGCCGCCGCGCGGGGCTGGCTGCGTCTCTCGTTCCTGCGGCTCGACGGAATGCCGATCGCCTTCGCGTACGGGCTGGAGCACGACGGGGTCTATTGGGACCTCAAGCTCGGCTTCGATCCGGGCTACGCGCGATTCGGCCCCGGCGTCCTGCTGATGGAGGAACGGATCCGCCATGCGTTCACCACCCCCCTGAAGCGATTCGAGTTCCTCGGGGGGGACGAGCCGACACAAGCTGGATTGGACGGACGCGGTGCACGTCAAGCAGCGGTTCCAGGCCTTCGCGCCGAACATCGGCGGCGCCGTCAACAGGATCGCGTGGCAGCGAGGCCGCCCGATCTTGAAGCGCTTCCAGCGCAGCTAGCCCGCCGCTGTCGCCAGCTCGCCGGCCAGGCGCTCGGCGTGGCCGGTGGCGCCGATCTCCGTGAACAGGCGGTGCGCCTCGCGGAGCTCTCGCTCGCGCCCCTCCTCGTCGCCGCTCTGGTGCGCCAGCTCGGCGAGCTCGACGTGGACCAGCGGCTCGTACGCCTTCGACGCCCGTGTCGCGCGCCAGCTCCAGCGCCCGCGCGAGCGCCGCCTCGATCTCCGCACGCGCGCCGGGCCCGGCCGAGCCGAGCAGGACCCGCGCCAGCGCCAGGCTCCGCCTGCATCACGTGGACCTGGCGCGGTCGCGGGCGATCGCGAGCCCCTCCTCGGCCAGGGCCGCGCGCCCGCTCCGCATCGCCGAGGCCGAGGTATGACTCGGCCGAGCAGCGCGAGGCGCAGAGCGTCTCCCTCGACCGCCGCTGCGGCGCTCTCTGCGAGATCGCGAGCGAGCGCTCGAGCGCCTCGATCGCCTGCCGCCACTCGCCCCGCATCCGCTCCGCCAGGCCGAGCCAGAGCCACGCCCAGGACGCGGGAGAACGAGTCCCCGATCCGCTCGGCGATCTCCAGCGACTGCTGGGCGTGGCCGAGCGCGGCCTCGGGCTCTCCGCTGGAAGTACGCGAGCCAGGCTGGACAGCTGTGGCTCCAGCCGACCGTCTCGATGTCCCCCTGCTCGCGGGCGAGCTTCCTCCCCTGCTCGATCAGGTGACGTCGCCTCCTCGAGCTCGCCCAGGTTCGCGAGGACGCCCCCCTTGAAGCCGTGGCAGAACGCGTACGGGCAGCCGACGGTGATCCCGGCCCCCACGGTGGGATCGCCGTCCGCCAGCTCGATCGCGCGATCGAGCATCGCCACGGCCTCGCGGTACTCGCCGATGCAGAAGAGGGAGTAGGCGCTGGTGGCGACGACGATGTAGAGCGCCGGGTCGCCGGACTCCTCGGCCAGCGCGATCGCCTGGCGGGCGAGCTCGGCGTACTCGCGCAGGTCGCCGTCGCTGACGCCCTTGATCTGGCCGTAGCCGGAGAGCAGCAGCGCCCGCGAGCGGATGTCGCCCGCCTTCGAGGCCATCCGCTCCGCCTCGCTGAACAGCGCCTCCGCCTCCTCGTGCGAGATGCCGAGGCGCCAGCCGTACTGGAGCAAGAAGATCCTCGCGGTCAGGCCCAGCGCCGTGGTCTCCGCCGACTCCGGGCAGCGAGTCGGCGAGCTCGCGCACCTTGCGCCAGTGCGTCAGCGCCTGGCGTCGGGTCGCTGGTCCCGGCCCAGGCCGCCGCGCGCGCGTGCCAGCGCGCCGCCTCGAGCGTCTCGCCGGCGGCCTCCCAGTGCTGGGCGAGCAGCGCCGCGCGCTCGTCGAGCCGCTCCGGGTACTGCTCGGCGATCGCCCGAGCGACCGCGGCGTGGACGGCGGCGCGGCGCTCGCCGAGCTGCGAGCCGTAGGCCACCTCCTGGGTCAGCGGGTGCTTGAACGCGTAGAGCGCCTCGGGGTAGAGCTCCTGCTCGTAGACGAACTCGCCCGCGACCAGCTCGCGAAGCGCCTCCTCGAGCTCCGCGGGCTCCAGGCTCGACGACCCGCGTCAGCACCGGCTCGGGGAACTCCTTGCCGATCACCGCCGCCGCCTGGAGCACCGCCTTCTCCCGCTGCGCGAGCCGGTCGATGCGCGCCGACGAGCACCGCCTGCACGCTCGCCGGCACCGCCGCGTCCTCGACCGGGCGCGCGAGCCTGTAGGCGCCGCGCTCGCCCTCGAGGTTCCCGGCCTCGACCAGCGACTGCACGACCTCCTCGATGAAGAACGGGTTGCCCGGCGGTCCGCTCGCGGACCAGCTCCGGCAGCCCGTCGAGCGAGGGGTCGGAGCCGAGCAGGTCGCCGCAGCATCTCCTCGATCGCCTCGGGGCCGAGCGGGGCGAGGGCGATCTGGCGGTAGTAGGACTTCGACATCCACGGGGCGTGGTACTCGGGCCGGAAGTTGAGGACGGTGAGGCTGCGCGTCCCCTGGCCGGCCTCGACCTGGTTGGCCAGGAACGCCTCGCTCGCCGGGTCGAGCCAGTGCAGGTCCTCGAACAGGTTGACGCCCGGCTCGCGCGCGCTCTGGGCGCGGGTCAGGCGCTTGATCAGCGCCGAGCAGCTGGCGCTGGCGCGCCTCCGGGTCCATGCGCGGCGCCGGGCTGCTCGGGGTCGGGCACGGCGAGGAAGTCGAAGATCAGCGGCAGGTCGTCGCCGAAGCTCTCGTCGAGGAGCAGCAGCTTGCCGGCGATCCGCTCGCGCGCCGTCTGGTCGGAGTCCTGCTCGGTGATGTCGAAGTACGCGCGCAGGAGCTCGAGCACCGGCATCAGCGGAACGGACTTGGCGTGCGCCTGGCCGGCGACGTGATACACGGGCATGCCCTTCGCCCGGTACCGCTCGGCGAACTCGTGACAGAGGCGGCTCTTGCCGACGCCGGCCTCGCCGACGATGCCGATCACCTGCCCCTGGCCGGCGAGGGCCTGCTCCAGGGCGCCCTCGAGCACCCGCAGCTCGTCGTCGCGGCCGACGAACCGCGAGAAGCCGCGCGCGCGTGAGACGTCGAGCCGCCCGCGGGCGGCGCCGACGCCGGTCAGCTCGTGGACGCGCAGCGGCCGGCTGGCGCCCTTGACCTGGAACTCGCCCAGGTCGGTGAGCGCGAGGTAGCCCTCGCACGAGCGACGCCGTGTGCTCGGTGAGATAGGCCTTCCCCGGCTCGGCGAGCTGCTCCATCCGCTGCGCCAGGCCGACGGTGTGGCCGATCGCCGTGTACTCCATGCCCAGGTCCTCGCCGATCGCGCCCACCACCACCTCGCCGGAGTTGAGGCCCATGCGCACCGAGAAGCTGAGCCCCTGCTCGCGGCGCAGCTCCGCCGCGTAGTCGGCGAGCTCCTCGCTGGAGGTGAAGCGCCGCGTAGCAGGCGCGCTGGGCGTGGTCCTCGTGGGCGATCGGCGCGCCGAACAGGGCCATGATGCCGTCGCCGGTGAACTTGTCGACCGTGCCCTCGAAGCGGTGGACGCCCTCGCAGAGGATCGCGAAGAAGCGCTCCATGATCCGCCGCCACTCCTCCGGGTCGCTTTGCTCGGCGAGCTCCATCGAGCCCATCACGTCGGCGAACAGCACCGTCACCTGCTTGCGCTCGCCCTCCAGGGCGCCGCGGCCGGCGCGGATCTTCTCGGCGAGGTGCTCGGGGACGTGGGTGGGGCGCTCGGGCGCAGCGGCAGGCGTGCCGACCGGCGGGGCGTCCTCCCCCGCCGCCGCACTCAGCTCCTCGCCGCAGGCGTTGCAGAACCTCTGGCCCGCGGGGTTCGAGGCGCCGCAGCTAGGGCATGGGAACGCGCGCGGCGAGCGGCGTTGCGCAGCTGCCGCAGAATCGCGCCTCCGAGGGGTTGGAATGGCCGCAGTTTGGACAGTCCATGTTCAGACCGGGACGATCCTGGTCGAGGCGAGGGTACCCGAGCCGAGCCGGACCGGAGGCGTGGACGGAAACGCCCGGCATCAGGCCGGGCGTTTCTTCTCGAATCCATCGAGCCGCGGCAGGACGCGACCCGATTCTGTGGGAGGGCTTAACCGCTGCTGCCGCTGCCGCCGGATCCGCCGCCGTCCCGCTCGACGCTTGCGCACTGGGCGCGGTTGGCGATCGTGTCGTTGCGGTCGACGCGAACCTCGTCGCCGCCCTCACAAATCACGGTGTCGCGAGAGGCCGCAACCGGCTGGCCCCCGCTGTCGCGAGCGTCGACCCGATCGGCATCGGCGCCTCCGGCGAAGGTGTCGGCTCCCTTGTTGTCCCTGAGGTCGTCGGCCCCGGCGTTGCCGTTCAGGGTGTCGTCGCCGTCCTGGCCGTCGACGTTGTCGCGTCCGTTCTCGCCGTTCAGGGTGTCGTTCTGCGGGCCGCCCCTGAGTTCGTCGCGGCCGTCGCCGCCAGCGAGCTGGTCGGCGCCGCGGTTGCCCTCGAGCTTGTCGTTACCGGCGCCGCCGTCCACCTGGTCGTCGCCCCGCTCGGCCTCAACGAAGTCGTTGCCTGCCAGAGCCGAGATCTGATCAGCCTGGTTCGTTCCGCGGATCTGGTCGGGGCCGTTCGTGCCCGTGATCACCGCGGCCACAGCCGCCGCCGTGAACGCGAGCGCAACGGCCACCACCGCCACCGGTGGGATATAGCGGGCGCTGAGCCTGAAGATCGTCATTGCCACTCCTTTTCCGTCTGTGTGCACGCCTTACAAACCTGTGACACGGGCAGACGACCAGGATCACGCGGCCGGTTGTCGGATCGCAGCCCTGCTAGGGTCGGCAGCCTCCTAGGGACCAGGTAGGAAGGAGTCAAGATGCAGCGTCTGCGGCTGCTGGCGGCCCTCGCCGGCGCCTTCGCCGTCCTCGCCGTGCCCGCGAACGCGGTGGCGGCGAGCGCACAGCGCCTCTCCCCGTCCACGCTCGCCTCTCCGGCGGCCTTCACCGTGACGCCGAACGGCAGCCGCATCCTCTACGGCGAGCGCTACTCGGGCCGCATCATGCGGCTCAGCCCTGGCACCGGTACACGCACGCGTTTCTTCACGATTCCCAACGTGGCGAGCACCGGCGAGCAGGGACTGCTTGGCCTGGCCCTACGTCCGAGCTACCCGCGTGACTCTCGCGTGTGGGCATTCGTCACCCGTTCCGTGTCCGGTACCGCGACGAACCAGCTCGTTCGTGTCCGCGCCGACGGCAGCGGCTTCACCGTCCTGCGCAGCTTCCCAACCGGCGAGAACCACAATGGCGGGCGGATCATGTTCGGGCCTGACGGCAAGCTCTACGTCGTCATTGGCGAGAACGGCAACCCCGCACGGGCCCAGAGCCTGGCCACCCTGGCCGGGAAGATGCTGCGGCTGAACGTGAACGGCTCGGTGCCCTCCGACAACCCGCGCGCGGGCAGCCCGATCGTCGGCTACGGCATTCGCAACTCCTTCGGGTTCACCTTCGATCCGCAGACGGGGCGCCTCTGGGAGACGGAGAACGGCCCGCAGTGCAACGACGAGATCAACCTCGGCACCCGGCTGACGCTCAGGAACTACGGCTGGGGACCGTCGCAGACCTGCAGCTCGCCTCCGCCGGCGCCCCTCAACACCAACCGCGACGGGCTCAACCCGGTGCTGCCGAAGCGCTTCTTCGCCACGCCGCCCGCGCTGACCGGGGCCGCCTTCTGCCGCCTATGCGGGCTTTCGAGCAGCGGCCGGCTCTTCTTCGGCGCCTACAACAACGGCACGATTCGCCGCGCCAGGCTGACCTCCGCGCGCACGGGCATCGCCTCGGACGCACTGTTCTACGACCATCCCACGGGCGTGCTCTCGGTCGAGACGCCGGTCGACGGTGGGCCGATCTACTTCAGCACGGCGACGAACATCTTCCGCCTCAACCCCTGACCGAGCGCCCCCGGGTCGCGCCGCGCGTACAGTCGGAGCGTGCCCGAGGAGCTCGTCAGCCAGTCGATCGAGCTGCCGAGCGGTGAGCTCCGCCTGCTCCAGCCGCAGAACTCAGCCGAGCTGCCGGACGCGGGCGCCGTCGAATGGGCGCCGATCGCGCCGTACTGGTCCGTGCTGTGGCGCAGCGGAGTGGCGCTCGCGTGCGAGCTCGACGGCGTGGCGCTCCGCGGCCTGCGCATCGTCGAGCTCGGCTGCGGGCTCGCCGTGCCGAGCATCGCCGCCGCGCGCGCGGGCGCCTCTGTGCTCGCCACGGACGCATGCGCCGAGGCGCTCACGCTGGCCGCTCGCAACGGGCGCGCGAACGAGGTGCGCATCGAGACGGCGACGGTCGACTGGGCGGAGCCCGACGAGCTCGTCAGGCGGGCGCCCTTCGACCTCGTGCTCGCCGCCGACGTTCTCTACGAGCGCGCCAGCATCGCCCCGCTGCTGTCGCTCTTGCCGCGGCTCGCGCCGCAGGTCTGGCTCGCCGACCCGGGCCGGCAGGCGGCCGGCGCGTTCCTCGAGCAGGCGCGCCGCCGGTGGCCGGTCGAGACGCGCGTCCGCGACGTCGTCCGGATCCACCGGCTGCAGCTCGCCCGCGGGCCCTCCAGAGGCGCCTACCGGAATCGAACCGGTGTAAACGGCCTTGCAGGCTTCTAGGTTCCGGCCTGCTCAGGTGTCTCAGGCACGATTAGGTGCCCTGAGTTGCGCTCAGTTGCACTCGAATCAGCTCCGTTCGTTACACGGTTCGTTACACCGTTTGTCGGAGCCGACCTCGCGCGACGCGGAGGGCCGCAGCATGAGCGGACGCTTCTGCTTTTCGCGCGAAGGAGGAGTGAGCCCGTCGCTGCTAAGAGGCACACAATCGATGGGTGTAGGGTCGCCAAGACACGTTAGGGCCGATAGGAGGAGTGATGGCAGCCAAGGAAGACGCTGAAGAGACACCGATGACGGCCAGCACGCCGGACACGATCGTCCTCGTCCACGGTTTCTGGGTTACGCCCCGAAGCTGGGAGCAATGGATCGACCGTTATGAGGAAGCCGGATACAAGGTTCTGGCGCCGGCATATCCCGGCTTCGAGGTCGAAGTCGAGGCGCTGAACGCCGACCCTTCGCCGATTGAGGCTCTGACTGTCCCCGAGATCATCGGCCGGTTCGAGCAGGTAATCGGCGAGCTCGATTCGCCCCCGATCCTCATTGGCCACTCGGCGGGCGGTGCGTTCACCCAGATCCTTCTCGACCACGGACATGGAGCTGCGGGAGTAGCGCTCAATTCCGCTCCGACCGAAGGCGTGCGGGCGGTCCCACCCGCACAGCTCAAGGCGACCCTGCCGGTTCTGAAAAATCCGGCGAACCACCACAAGGCCGTCGGCTTCACCTTCGATCAGTGGCGCTACGCCTTCACGAATACCTTCCCGGAGGATGAGGCCCGACGACTCTACGAGCGCTACCACATCCCAGCATCAGGCAGGATCTTCTGGGACAGCGTCCTGGCGAACTTACAGCCGGGCCACCAGGAAACCTGGGTCGACTATCACAACGACAGCCGTGCGCCGCTGCTGTTCGTCTCAGGCAGTGAGGACCATCTCATGCCGCCCAAGATCCAGCAGTCAAACGCCAAGCACTACAAGTCCGACACGATCACCGAGGTCAAGGAGTACGAGGGCATGGCCCACTTGATACCCGCCCAGGAAGGCTGGGAGGAGGTGGCCGACTACGCCCTGCAGTGGGCGGTCGAGCACGCCACCGTCCCCAGCCAGGCGTGACCGAGGTCCGGCTTAACTCACAAGCCCGACCGCTTGGCGTCCATTCAGCGGGGTCTGGCCAGGGGAGCTATAACCCGAACGCATCAGGGGCAGGGAGGCCAAGGGCTTGCGAGAGCACCGTTCCAGCGGGGCTCTCGCGTGCCTCTCGGCTTGGTCAGGCGAGCGCGTCCTTGAGGTATGCGATGGCCTGGCTGATCGCGGCCTTCGCCCCATTGGTCTCACGCAGCGCGTTGAGCATCATGAAGTCGTGGATCACGCCTTCATATCTGGTGGCGGTCACGTCCACGCCGGCCTCTCGGAGCTTGCGCCCGTAGGCCTCGCCCTCGTCGCGCAGCACGTCGGCCTCGGCGGTGATCACGAGCGCCGGCGGGAGGCCCGCCAGCTGATCTGTCGTCGCCCGTAGCGGCGAGGCGGTGATCTCGTCGCGCTGGTCCTCGTCGGGGGCGTACTGGTCCCAGAACCACTGCATCGCGTCGCGACGGAGGAAGTAACCCTCGGCGAACTGGTCATACGAGTCGGTGTCGAAGCTGGCGTCGGTGACCGGGTAAAACAGTGCCTGTGCTGCCAGCTCCGGGCCGGATCGCTCCTTGGCGATCAGCGTGAGCGCGGCGCTCATGTTTCCTCCGACCGAGTCGCCGGCGATCGCGATCCGGCTGCCGTCGAGATTCTTCTCAGCGCCGTGGTCGGCGATCCAGCGGAGAACCGCGTAGCCCTCCTCGAGAGCGTGCGGGTAGTGGACCTCGGGCGAGAGGCCGTAGTTCGGGAACACCAGCGCGGCGCCAGCGCCGTCCGCGAGCTCGCGGATGAGCCGGTCGTGGGTGGCGTTGTTCCCGAACACCCAGCCGGCACCGTGCATGTAGACGATTACCGGGAGCGTTCCCGTGGTGCCCTTGGGCCGGATGATCCGGACCGAGACCTCACCGGAAGGCCCGCCCGGCACCGAGGTGTCCTCGATGTCGACGTCGGGCTTGGCGATGTCGCCGCTCTGGACCTCGTCGACGGTCTTGCGGCCCTCGACGGGGCCGAGGTCGGCGAGAAACGGCGGGTTGGCGGTCGCGTCCGCGAACTCCTGTGCGGCGGGCTCGAGGACGACGGTGGTTGCTGTGGTGGCCATATGAGCTCCTATCTGGAACGGGTTGAATTGGTGTCCGCACTGTCCCTCAGCCGCGCCGGGCCCGCTTGAGGCTCAGGTGATCCTCGGCCCCACACGAGGTCGGCTCCGGGTGACGCTACCTGCGCTCTCCCTCTGACGGTTCAGAGATCGCCTCGACGAGCTCACCGGTCTTCTTCTCGTCCTCCGTGAGGGCGATGTCGGCCTGGGCAACGATGCCGACGAGCCTGCCGTTCTCGACAACGGGCAGCCGCCGAACTTGGTGGCGGGCCATGAGTGCGAGCGCCTCTTCGTGGTCTTTGTCGGCCTCAACAGTGATGACGTCCCGAGAGCAGACGTCCCCGACGGACGTCGTCTTAGGGTCTGCGGCCTCGGAGACCACTCTCGTGGTGATGTCTCGGTCGGTGATCATCCCGAGAAGCTGCTCGTCGTCGGTTATCGGGAGCGCGCCGATGTGCTCCTCTCGCATCAGTTGCGCGGCCTCGACCACCGACGCCGATGCGCCGATCGAGCGGGGATCCTCGGTCATCGCGTTGCGAACGCTCTTCGCCATCGTGGCTCCTCTCCTCTTCATTGTGTGTCTTTGCCTGACACGCCCACACCTACCGGGCCGAGAGAACGTGCCCTCGCTGCGCGCGCTGAGCAGCGGGCTCATGCGCGCCGCTCTGCAGGATAGTCCGTCGATGACCGCGAACGCGATCCGGACGATTGTCACCGGCGGGGAGGGGCAAACGCTCGAATTCAAGGAGACAACCGCGCAGAGGCCGGGCGCCGTGAAGGTTCTTGCTGCCTCCGTCATCATGAATCGCGCATGAACAAGCCGCGCATCTTCCTCGGGTCGTCGGGCAAGCAGGCCAAACTGCTCCAGGCGATCACGCGCGGGCTCGAGGATGTCGCCGACGTCGAGCCCTGGACGACCACGTTTAACCCTGGGCGGTCCACCCTCGACCGGCTCGTCGAGCTCTCCCAAGGGGTCGATTTCGCCGCGTTCGTGTTCGCCCAGGACGACTGGACGACGGCGGATGCGTCCCAGTCCGGCCAGGCGTCGCCGCGCGACAACGTGGTGTTCGAGGCCGGGCTGTTCGGCGGCGCGCTCGGCATCCGGCGCACGTTCATCCTCCACGCGAACGGTTCGAAGCTGCCGAGCGACCTGCTCGGGCTGACCTCCGTCCGCTACGACCCGGCCGTCGGCGCGGCGGAGGTTCGAGCGATCAACCAGAAGCTCCGCAAGGCGATCGAGACCGAGGGTCGCCGCGGACCGGTCGAGGGGCTGTGGTGGCAGCTCTCGCTGACCGCGCGTAGCGAGTTCGAACCGTCTGCGGTGGGCTTCCTTAGCATCTCGCGGGACCGTGACGGTGACCTGAACGTGACCGGCCGGGGCTGGCAGGAGGACGGCACCCTGTCGTCCCGCTACTGGAGCGAGGCCGCGAAGGAGCGCAGGGATCCGGCCGGCATCCTCTACTTCTGGAAGGGGGAGCGCCCTCGGGACCCGAATGCCCCGCAGCTCGAAGGCACCAGCGAGATCACAGTGGAGACCGCCGACCGCGCCACCGGGTACTGGACGACACGGTCGGATCGCGACCCCGAGCTGAATGCCCGAACCGCCGGCACCTACCTTCGAGCCGACCCCTCAGACCTCCAAGTGCTGGAGGACGGGAGCGACGAGGAGCGGGCCGAGCTCATCGCGCAGCGCCTCCGGGAGTGGGAGTCGGCCGCAAACGCTTTCTGAGCAGCGACCGCTCGGCGAGTCGCAGTACGCCTATCTGATGACGCGGCGCATCGAGCGCGCAATGGCGCTGTCGGGTCGGCAGACGGCTCTTGCTGGAGCGACGTAATCGAGCGCCTGCAGGCCGACGGCTACAAAGTCACCGCCCTGGCTAGGCGAACCGCTTGACGAAGTCGAGTGCCGTCTGGGCGACCTCGCGCCAGCCGCTGTCGATCGTCAGCGAGTGTCCCCGGTTCGGGATTTTCTTGATCTCGGTGACGCCCGGATTGCGCTTCTGCCTCTTGTAGGAGGCATTCGCGATCGCCAACGGGACCGTGTGGTCCTTCTCGCCGTCGATGATCAGGAGCGGGCCGCGGTCGGGATTCTTCGTGTCCACCTTGGCTTCGGTCCAGGGGTTCAGGTTGGCGTTCGCCATCTGCATCAGGGCGACCCCTGGCGCGGCCACGTGAAACTCGTCGTAGAGCCGCTTCGCCTCGTCATCTGACTCGATCGCGTTCGTCCAGCCGTATCTGAACTGGTCGAAGCTGAGGGTTATCGCGCGGCCGCGGTTGAGCGGATTGATCAGGATCGGCGCCGAGACTCTGAGCGTGGAAATGGGCAGGGGCAGGACACCGCGGAACGGACCCGGGTCGATCGCCACCGTCGCGACGGAGAGTCCGCGGCCGGCGAGGATCTCGGCCAGCAGCCCCCCGGTGGAATGGCCAATGACGACGGGCTTCTTCTCCAGGGCATCGATAACTTCGGCGGTGTGGTCGGCGACCTCCCCGAGCCTCTTTCCGGCGAACACCTCGGGGTTCGCCCTCGCCTCCTCGACGGTCTCGGGATCGTCGGGCCAGTCGGGCGTCAACGGCGCGTAGCCCGCCTCCTTGAAGAAGTCGGCCCACCGGTCCCAGCTGCTCGGCAAGAGCCAGAGCCCGTGGATGAAGACCACGGGCGTGCTCCCCGACTTGTTGGCAGCCTCGATCTGTCCCTGCTCCCGCTCGGAGATCGACGCCATGGGAACTCCCCTCAGTCGCAGTGGACAGTCAGTCAACCCTACCGGGCAACGAGTGGACGACGACCGGGAGCCTGAACGCAAACCGCGTGCTATCCGCGACCGCTCGCCTATGCTCGCGGCGTGGCGGCCACTACGAGCCCGATCATCCCCGAGCTGCCGATCATCCGCGCTCATGGGGAGGGCGAGCAGCGCGCGACGTTCTTCGAACTCTTCTTCGACCTCGTCTACGTCTTCGCTGTCACCCAGCTGTCGCACCATCTGCTCGCGGACATCAGCTGGTCGAGGGCGGCCGAGACGGCGTTCATGCTCGTCGCCCTGTACTGGGCGTGGAACTACACGACGTGGATGACCAACTGGTTCGACCCGGACACGGTGCCGGTCCGGCTCGTGCTGGTCTTCGTGATGCTCGCGAGCCTGCTGATGGCGGTGGCGATCCCCCACGGATTCGGTGAGCACGCGCTGCTGTTCGCGTGTGCCTACTCGGGCCTGCAGATCGGGCGCAACGCGTTCGTCGTCGCGGTTACGCCACGCGGTCGGTTCCAGCAGAACTTCCGCCAGATCCTGGCCTGGAGCGTCCTCTCGGCGCCGCTGTGGGTCGCGGGCGGCATCGTCGACTCGGAGGCGTTGCGCTGGGTTCTGTGGCTCGGTGCTCTCGCGCTTGACCTCGCCGCGCCGCTCGTGACGTACTGGCTGCCGGGCGTGGGCGCTACCCCCATGAGCCAATGGCAGATCGAGGGGGCCCATTTCGGCGAGCGCTTCCAGCTGTTCGTGATCATCGTGCTCGGCGAGAGCATCGTTCTCGCAGGCGCCACCGCCTCGGATACGGGACTGAGCCTCGAGGTCGTCGCCGCGCTCCTGCTCGCCTTCCTCTCCTCGACGGCGCTCTGGTGGCTGTACTTCGGCCAGGTTGCCAGCAGGGTGCTGGATGGGATTCGTGCCGCAACGGCCGAGCAGCGGGGCAAGATCGGCCGCGACATCTATACCTACCTACACCTCCCGATCGTGGCCGGGATCGTCCTCGTCGCGGTCGGCTATGAGCTCGTGATCGCGCACCCGACGGACCCCCTGCACGCCTCGGGCGCGCTCGTCAGCCTCGGCGGTCCGGCCCTCTTCCTCGCCGGGCTGATGGCCAGCGGCGCCAGGCTTGGCCACTCCCAGAGCCTGCCCCGAGCCGTGGTGGTCATCGCGCTCCTCGCCGCCGTGCCGCTCGCCGCCGGCGCCGACGGGCTGGTCGCGTCGGGAGTGCTCACCGCGCTGCTGGCCGCGCTCGTGGTCGCCGAGCAGCTGCGCGGCGCGTCCTGACCCTAACGGCCGGGCTTGCGGAGGCCCGCGGTGCAACGACCGTCGGGGACAGCGCCAGGACCGGGAGCGTGAGGAGTCGCCTGTCAAGCCCCTCTCTATCCCTCCTGAGGTAATCCGCGCCCGGTCCTCAGCCCCGGCCCTCAGAAGCCCGCAAGGACGCGCTGATCGCCCGCCTCGAAGCTCTGGCCGAGTCCGCCGCTTAGTCCCGCGCCTACTCCCGCAGCCCGGCGGCTTCGAGGGCCCGAGCTTGATCCATGTAAAGACCCGCTACGCCTGAACCGCCTGCGGCGTCTCCAAGCGTGCGCCCATTACGTCCTGCATGCGCGCCGTGTCCAGATACTGCTGGAAGCTCGTGACCTTGCCCTCGCGCAGCTTGAATACATGACAGAACTGGGCGTCGATGCTCTTGCCGGTGGCCTTGTAGCTCCCGCTGTAGCGGCCCTCGACGATTACGGTCTCGCCCGCGTCATAGAACTCCCGGGGGGAGACCGTGAATGAGTCCCACTCCTGACCGAGCTTTATGAACAGGTTCTCCGTGATCGCATCCGGTCCGATCCAGGGCTTGCCCTCCGGCTCATACGGGTTGCTCTCCGCCTCTCGCCATTCGATCTGGGGATCGCAGCTGGCCAGGACGGCCTCGATATCGCCGGAATGCCTCGTGCCGCGCCCTCGGCGCCGGGCAGATCGCGCCGCTGGCGACGTCTCGCAATGAGGTCCGCCGCGCGTCGCCGCCCCGGTTGAAGCCTCTCGCCGCTCGATTCCGTTACACGCCCGCTACATGTTTCATTCTGTGAAGAGCTAGCGAGAACCCGCCGTAGCGGGGCTTTCGGCTCAGAGGCGCCTACCGGAGTCGAACCGGTGTAAACGGCTTTGCAGGCCGCTGCGTAGCCACTCCGCCAAGGCGCCGTGCAGGGCTAGCGTAGCGAGCGTCGTGGCGAACCCGCCAGGGCTGCGACGGGCTCGATAGGGTCCGCTCTCGTGGTCGTGGTGGAGCCGGCTCGCGTCAACGGGATCGCCTATCGCGAGGCCGTGCCGGCCCAACCGTCCGACCTGGTCCCGGCGCTCTGCGTGCACGGGTTTCCGGAGACCTCGTTCATGTGGCGAGACGTGATCGCCGCCCTCGCGGAGTCTGGGCGGCGCGCCGTCGCCCCCGACCTCCCCGGCTTCGGCGACTCGCAGCCGGACCCGCCGGGCACCTGGGAGCGCCAGGTCGATGCGGTCGAGCGCTTCCGGCTGGGGCTCGGCCTCGAGCGATTGGCGCTCGTGGTCCACGACTGGGGGGGCCTGATCGGCCTGCGCTGGGCGTGCGAGCATCCCGAGGCGGTCGCCGCCCTCGTGATCTCCAACAGCGGGTTCTTCCCGGACGGGAAGTGGCACGGGATGGCGCGGGCGCTCCGCACGGCGGGTGAGGGCGAGGGAATGGTGGCGGCGATGACTCGCGACGGCTTCGGCCAGATGCTGGCGGCGGTCTCTGGGGGAATGAACGAGGCAGTCGCCGACGAGTACTGGAAGACCTTCCAGACCGAGGGCGGCAGGCAAGGCATCCTGGAGCTCTATCGCTCGGGCGACTTCGAGAAGCTCGAGCCATACGAGGGCAGGCTGGCCGCGCTGGGCGTTCCCACCCTCCTTCTATGGGGCGAGAACGACCTCTTCGCCCCGGTCGCCGGCGCGCACCGCTTCAAGCGCGAGATCCCGGGGGCGAAGCTGGTCGTGATCGAGGGCGCCGGCCATTTCGTCTACGCGGACGAGCCGCGGCGCAGCGCTCGGGAGGTGTCCGACTTCCTCGCCGAGAGCGGCGTCTGAGGAAGCGGGCTTCGAAAGACCAGCACTTCGTGCCACTGGCTCAGCGCCGGCCGCGGGGCCCTCATCTTGCGTTCCAGCTCGAACCGGCCGGTCTCGAGTAGGTAGTCCGCGCCCATCGGGTACACATAGATGACCCGGAGCTGGCGCGGGCTTCGGTCCAGTGAGGCGACCAGGTTGTCGACCACGCGGGCGAAGATCTGGCCCTCGAACGGATGGTAGAAGTAGGCGACCGTGACGTCGTCCGGGACCTGGTAGCTGACGGCATCCTCGGTCACCAGCTCCACGTCCCTGCAGACGAGGCGATCCCGGTTGTGATCGATGTTGTAGCGGGCGATGCGGTTCAGCTCCTCGGCTATCTCCACCCCGATCACCCGCTTGAAGGGGAACTGCGCCGCCTGGTACACAACCCGCCCCTTGCCGGAGCCAAAGTCGATGAAGACGTCGTCTGGCCCGACCCCGATCCGGCGCAGCACCCGCGGCACGACGAAGCGGCCGGTGGCGACATAGCGAACACGCTCGGGATCGTCCAGCCGGTAGTCCTCGAGCCGCGCCTCCGGGGCCGTGGCGATGAAATCGCCTCGTTCGAACAGATGCCGCACCACCGAGGAGGCGAGGCGTGCCTTCAGCGCCATGCATCATTGATCGCCCGCCGTGGTCGGTTCCTTTAGTCCTGGCCCCGCACCCCGGCGGCCTCGAAAGCATCTGCCGGCTGGTGAAACCACGCATAGCGCACGACCCGGCCACCGCGGAGGGTCCACAGGGCCGACTCGTGGCCCTCCACTTCGACACCGCTTCCGCGCCCACGGGCCCGATACCGCACCACCACCGCCACCTGGTCACCAACCGCCGTGAACTCCTCCGGGGCCATCTGCCAGGTCTCCCACCCCTCGAAGACCTTTTCAATCGCCCCCCTGAACGCATCGAGGCCACGCCGGGTTCCCGGTTCCACGGCCCCGGCGGGATTGACGTACTCGATCTCCGTGTCCATGAGCTCGATGGGTCCGGGGAGCTCGTCGCGAGCCCAGGCGTCATAGAAGCGCTGCACGATCTCGATGTTCTGCTGCGACATCGCCTACTCCGAAAGCTCAACCTCGACCTCACGCGGATCGAGCTCGATGCCGCAGCGTGCGCAGACGACCTTGGCGTGAGTCAGGTGCCCGCAGGGCCGGTGACGCAGGCGAAGCTCCTGCTCACCGCCGGCTGGAAGGTGGGCGTCGGCCCAGTGCAGCAGGGCGAGGATCGCTCCGTAGAGATCGCGGCCGGCGTCGCTGAGCACGTACTCGTACCAATCGGGGTCGGTGCGGTAGCGACGCCGCTCGAGCAGGCCATCCGCCACCAGGGCCTTGAGCCGTGCCGCGAGCACGTTGCGGGCGATGCCCAGGTTTCGGACCAGCTCGCCGTAGCGACGCACTCCGTAGAAGGCTTCGCGCAGGATCAGGATCCGCCAGCGGTCGCCGAGCACGTCGGCTGCCCGCTCGATCGAGTCGGGCCGACGTTGGGTCTGGTTCGCCGTGAGAAACTGGTTTTCGTCGCTCGCTGGATTCATTGAGAAACTAGTTGCGAAATGCTACTACTTCCGTCATGAACGACACCGACAACGCCTCACCCGATTTCAAGTTCCTCAACTACACCGAGGACGGCCCGGTCGCCCGGATCACGCTCGACCGGCCCGAGAAGCGCAACGCCCTCTCGATCGCCCTCAGCGACGAGCTGATCGCGGCGATCGATCGCGTTCGGCGACTCGACGACCGTCAAGGTGGTCGGTCATCGACGGTGCCGGCGAGACGTTCTGCGCCGGCGACGACATCACCGAGATGCACACCTGGGGCGACGCCAACGGCGTCATGCGCCGGGTCCGACATCTACCAGTCGATGGCCAACGCGCTCGAGGAGCTCGACAAGGTCACGATCGCCGCGGTCGACGGCTTCGCCGTCGGCGGCGGGCTCGAGATCACGATGGCCTGCGACTTCGTCGTTGCGACCCGGCGGGCGGTCTGGGGAATGCCGGAGGTCGACGTCGGCATCACCCCGGGCTGGGGAGGCACCACCCGCATGGCCCGCCTGATCGGCCGGCGGATGACCAAGGAGGTGAATCTGCTCGGCGCGCTGCACCCGGCGGCCCGGGCGGTGCAGCTTGGGCTCTGGAACCGCGTCGTCCCCGACGATCGACTCGGGGCCGAGGTGGACGCGCTGGTCGAGGTCCTGCTGTCGAAGAACCAGCAGGCGGTGCGCCAGCTCAAGTTCATCATCAACCGGGGCGTCGAGGCCGACCTCTATACCGCGCAGGGCTTCGAGGCGCTTTCGGCCGGGCTCACCGGTGCCGTCAACGGAGGCTGGGAGGTGCCCGACGCGGACGCCGGCCAGGGCATCGCGGGTTTCACCGACAAGGGCAGCCTCTGGCAGCAGCGCCGTGGGCTGGCGCGAGAGTTCTGGTCGGACGGCCCCGTACCCGCGCAGCCCGCTGAGTTGCCATGATCGGGGCCTGCGATGAGCCGCAAGTGGACCGCTGACGAGATCCCCGATCAAAGCGGGAGGATCGCGATCGTGACCGGAGCCAACAGCGGGCTCGGTCGCATCACGGCGCGCGAGCTGGCACGCCACGGGGCTGAGGTCGTGGTGGCATGCCGCAGCGTCGAGAAGGGCGAAGCCGCCGCCGAGGAGATCGAAACCGACGCGGGTGGCCCGAGGGCCAGGGTCGCCCGGCTGGACCTCGGCAGCCTCGACTCGGTTCGCAGCTTCGCCGAGGAGTTCTCCGGCCAGCGCGTCGATCTGCTGATCAACAACGCCGGGGTGATGATGACCCCGCAGCGGGCAACCGCGCGACGGCTTCGAGCTCCAGCTGGGTACCAACCATCTGGGGCATTTCGCGCTGACGGGGCTGCTGCTCGAGGCCGCTCGAGCGATCCGATTCGGGGCGCATCGTCACGCTGAGCAGCAACGAGCACAAGGGCGGGCGGATCGACTTCGACGACCTCCAGATGGAGCGTGACTACAGCCCGCGCGGCTCCTACCAGCGCTCGAAGCTCGCCAACGCCGTCTTCGCGATCGAGCTCGACCGTCGCCTACGAGCCGCTGGGTCGCTCGGCGATCAGCGTCTTCGCCCACCCGGGGTACTCGGCCACCAACCTGCAGTCAAGCGGCCCGACCGGGGTGACCAAGGCATTGCTCGCGGTCAGCAACCGGGTGCTCGCCCAGAGCCCGGAGCGAGGCGCCCTGCCGACCCTCTACGCGGCGACGGCGCCCGGGGTGGAGGGCGGCGAGCTACTACGGTCCGGACGGCATCGCCGAGATGCGAGGCTTCCCGCAGAAGGTCGAGGCGATCCCGGACGCCTACGATCCCGAGATCGGTGAGCGCCTGTGGCGAGGTCTCGGAAGAGCTGACCGGCGTCAGCTACCCAACCTCGGGGCGGTAGCTCACCCCATTATCCGCTCGGCTCGATGTTCTGATTGACGCGGAAGAAGTTGTCTCCGTCGTATTTCGCCTTCGTCTGCGCGAGACGATCGTAGTTGTCGCGGTAACTGGCGCGAACCCGCTCCTGCCCTTCGTCCATCATCATGTTCACGTATGCGCCACCGGCGGAATGCGGGTGCAGTGCCTCGAAGTAGTCGATGGTCCACCGCCGGATCACGTCCACGTTCGCCGGGTCTGGGTCGACGCCGGCGAAGACGGAGCCCCATCGCGCGTCGCGATAGCTCCATGGCGTATCGGACGGCCCAAGGTCGTGGGCGGCGCCATCGATCGGGTACAGGTGCATGGTCGACTTCCATGTCGGCATCTCGGCGCCGAAACGCGCGTGGGCCTCGACGGCCTCGTCGGGGATCTCCTTGACGAAGTCGGCACGCCAATACCACTGGTCTCCCTTCGGATAGACCTCGTCGAACGCGCTCTGCAGCGCCGCGTGCGGCATCGGTTGCACGCCGTGAAGGAGCGGCTCGGGCAGGCGCTCGAGCAGCGGAGCCATCGCCTTCGCCGCGTCCTCCTCGCCGCCGACGTAGCACCAGACGACTCCGCACACCTTGCGCAGGTGGATCTCCTCCGGGAACGGTGGTCCCGGGGGCACGGTCGCAAAGGCGAAGAACCCGTTCAAGTCGCGCGGCGCGCTCGGCAGGAACTCACGGTAGACCGAGAGGACCTCGGCACCCGCCTCGACCGGCCAGAACGTCGGGCCGCCGACGACCGTGCCGACCTCGTGCAGCCGGAAGAGGAAGGAGGTGACGACGCCGAAGTTGCCGCCGCCGCCTCTGATCGCCCAGTACAGATCGGGGTTCTCGTCCTCGCTGGCGCGGACGCGCTCGCCGCTGGCGAGAACGAGCTCAGCTTCGAGCAGGTTGTCGATCGCGAGTCCGCACTTGCGGGTCAGGTGGCCGAGGCCGCCGCCGAGGGTGAGGCCTCCTACCCCGGTCGTCGAGATGATCCCGCTCGGCGTCGCGAGCCCGTGCTCGTTCGTCGCGCGGTCGACCTCGCCCCAGGTACAGCCGCCGCCGACACGAACGGTGCGGGCCTGCGGATCGACTTCGACGCCTTTGAGCGGCGCGAGGTCGATCACCACCCCGTCGTCACACGTCCCCAGTCCGGCGCCGTTATGCCCACCGCCCCGGACGGCCACGAGCAAGTCGTGATCACGGGCGAAGGTGACGGTCTTGGCGACGTCGTCGGGGCCCGCGCACCGCGCAATCAACGCCGGCCGCTTGTCGATCATCGCGTTGTAGACCTTGCGCGCCTCATCGTAGTCGGCGTCTTCAGGTCCGATCAGCCGCCCCTCGAAGCTGGCAATCTCCTGGCGCGCGGCGCTTGCTGGTGACGTGACGCTGCTCATGCTGCCCTCCGGTTCTCCGATGGCTTTCCTGCAGGTTCGAGCCTAATTCATTTCGAGGCCCATTCACGCTGGGGAGCTGGTAGCACGAGCGGTTGCGAACAGCGAGCCGGCCCGGCGCGCGCCGCCGGTCAGCGCATCATCTGCATGGACTCGCCATGGCCGCTGCCCCCGTGCATTCCGCCGTCCGGCTCGGCGAACCCCGGGACGTCAGCCGGGAAGGACGCCACGCCCAGCCCAAGCACGAGCAGAGACAAGGCCACACCCCTCCGGGCCGCGGTCGGCCACGGCAGCAGCCTCTCTGCCGCGATGAACGCCGCGATCACTGCCATCCAGCCAAGGCTCATGACGCCCACGGCGAACAGCGCGGCCATCAGCGCCCAGCAGCAGCCGAGGCACCAGGCGCCATATCGGATGCCCAGCTCGATCGCGCCTGCCCGGCCGTCCCGCCAGCGCTCGGCGAGGACCGTCGTCGGGTTGCGGCAAGCGGCCAAGCAGGTCTCCTTGGCTGGCGTCAGCTGGTATGCGGCCGCGGCCACGATCACGCCGGCGGTGACGTACCGACCCGCCTCGTCCCAGGCCAGGAACGCCGGGTCGAGGGCACGGACGAGCTCGTACAGAGCGTAGGCGACGAGGCCCGCCGCGGTCCACACCAGGAGGTAGCCGCAGACGAACAGGGCGGTCGCGTCAACCGGGGCTCGGTCCCCGCGACCGAGGTTCTCCGCTCGAAGGCGGTCGTACATCAGCACCGTCGGAGCCACCGACGGGAACATCATTGCCGCCATCATCACCACCCAGACCGTGACGTAGAAGCCGAGGCCCCCGAGCGCCATCCCGGGCATCGACTCCATGCTCCCCATCCGGTCACCGGTGACCAGCCAAGCCACGACCGCGAGCGCCAGCAGCCCCCCGAGCAACGCGGGCTGGTCCGGGCGATGCGCGTGGGCGGTCCGCAGCGAGGACACGCCGCTCAGTCCGGGTACTCGTCCTTGCGCCACGAGCGCGGCTCCTCGGGCTGGGGCTTCGGGGTCCGCTCGAGCAGCATGGTGAAGTGGGGCTGAACGAACGGATCGGGCGCCATCACGGTGTACGTGTGGTAGACGGTCCCGTTCTCGCGAGCGAACGCGATGTAGCCCGGGCCCTCGCGCAGGCCGTCCTTGAGCTCCGCCCCGACCTGCTCGCCCCATTCCCGAAGCCACTCGGGCGGGTTGTCGATCATCTCCCTCACCTCGGGGATCTCGTTCGCCTGCTCCTCGGTCAGCGCGAGCCCGAAGTCCCATGGGAAGTCGGTGTCGTAGGTCGAGACATAGGGGAATTGCCAGCCCATCCGCTGCTTGTAGGCGGCGAGCCGATCGATCGGCGCGCGCGAGAAGCAGAGGAACGTCACGTCCCGCTTGTTCATGTGGATCAGCCCGCCGGAGAACTCATCGCCTAGGCTCGTGCATCCGGGGCAGGCGCCGATCGAGTAGTCGGGCCCGTACATGATGTTGTAGGCGAGGAGCTGCGAGCGGCCGTCGAAGAGCTCGGCCAAGGACTTCTTCCCGTCCTCGGTGTCGAACTCGTACTCCTTCTCGACCGGGACCCAAGGGAGCTCGAGCCGCTTCCGCTTGATCTCCTCGTTCAGCTCGGCGTGCTGGGCCTCGAGCTTCGTCAGCTCGTCGCGTGCTGCCTGCCATTCCTCGCGGGTTCCCATTTTGTGCTCGGGCATTGTCATCTCCTCGGTTGTGCCTACGCCACCCACGGGCGACCGGATGGACGGTACCCGCGTACACCACCTATGACACGCGGCGACGGTGAAAATCATCGCTACGGCGTCGGAGGTCCGGAAAAGAGCGGCTGATGTGAGCGGAAATCCCCGCCATCTGGCTTGTTCATGCGGCGCACCAGTGCGTTGCTACCACTGCTGCTACCAGTTTCTGGGGCGTTGACAGCGAGGCGACTGGTAGCAGGTGGCCCTGTCCTACCTGCGGCGGGCGGCCGGGGCCAGCGCGGGATTCGTCCACCCGGCGTCCGTCGGGTTGATGGTCGTCCCGGGCGCCACGACCTCGTCGATGCGGTCCAGGAGCGCGGTGTCGAGCCGTACGTCCGCGGCGCCAAGCTGGGACTCGAGCTGCTCCATCGTCCGCGGACCGATGATCGCCGCCGTCACGGCCGGATGGCGGATGACGAACGCGAGCGCCATGTGGATCAATGACATGCCCGACTCGTCTGCCAGCTGCGCAAGCGCGTCCGCGGCCTCGAGCTTGGCCTGATTGGCCGGAATCGAAAGGTCGTACCGCTGAGGGATCATCGCCGAGCGCCGAGAGGTTAGATCCTCGGCGCCCTTGCGCCAACGCCCCGACAGCCAGCCGCCCGCCAGCGGGCTCCACGGGATGACGCCCATTCCGAAGTCCTGGCAGGTCGGCAGCACGTCGGCCTCGATGCCGCGAGCGAGGATCGAATAAGGCGGCTGCTCGCACACGAAGCGCTGGTGGCCCCGGTCACGGGCGACCCACTGGGCCTTGACGATCTGCGCCGCCGGATAGGTCGAGGAGCCGATGTACCGCACCTTGCCTTGCGCCACGAGGTCAGAGAGGGCGCCAAGCGTCTCCTCGTGATCGGTCCAGGGGTCCCAGCGGTGCACCTGGTAGAGGTCGATCCAATCGGTCTGCAGGCGCTTTAGCGAGGCTTCAACCTCCCGGATGATCCAGCGCCGCGAGTTGCCCGCCTGATTGGCGTCGTCGCCCATCGCGCCATGGAACTTCGTTGCGAGCACGACGTTGTCACGCCGCCCGCCTCTGAGTGCCTTGCCGACGATCTCCTCGGACTCCCCGCGCGAATACACGTCGGCGGTGTCGATGAAGTTGATCCCGGCATCCAGCGCCCGGTGAATGATGCGGATCCCCGCGTCATGGTCGGGTTCCCCCCATGCGCCGAACATCATCGCGCCGAGGCAGAGCGGGCTTACATGGACGCCGGTGCGTCCGAGCGTTCGCTGGTCCATAGCCCACAAGTTACTGTTGCCGTGGCGGGCTATCGCAACGCCGTCCCGGCCCAGCGCCTGGCGGGTAGCAGACTCCTGCTTCGCGCGATGAGGAGCAGTGGCATCCTGCCCCGTAGTGGTCGGAGCTCCTTCGCGTTCGCCCGCCGCCGGCCGGTCGTCGGCTCGCGTTGCACGGGCGACGGAAACCGGGCTCAGGGAAGCGGGTGGGACTGCGCCAGCGGCGGGCCGAGGACCGTCATGCCCGCGTCCTCCGCGAGCGCCGCGAAGGCCTCCCGCACGGCCGATCCCTCGCCGGCCACCTCCGCGAAGCGCTCGAAGAATCGCTCCATCCCCGGCGATGCGGGGGTGAAGACGAAGAGCATGTGGGCCTGACCCTCGCTCACGTTCTGCCAGCTGTGGGGTGTATCCCGCGG
The DNA here is from genome assembly GCA_963745365.1 of uncultured Actinomycetes bacterium. Taxonomy (GTDB): domain Bacteria; phylum Actinomycetota; class Thermoleophilia; order Solirubrobacterales; family 70-9; genus AC-56. The sequence continues at coordinate 14,097 of CAVUXC010000010.1, read as the reverse complement.
GACGAACGCGAACGAGCCCGGCGCCATGTCCATGACCTCATCTTCGATCCGTAGGCGAAACGCTCCGTCGACGAAGTACATGACCTCGTCCTCGTTCGCGTGCTTGTGAAAGGGCGGGCCCTCCCCGGGCATCGTGACGCTCTCGCAGGCGGGTGTCGGGACCCGGGTTGTCGGCGTGGCGGTGGACGATCTTCCAGGCGCCGTCCTCGCGCCGGTAGATGTGCGTCACGCGAACCAATACGGGCTCCACGGGGCGCCCGGCGATCGATCCGTTGAAGCGCTCGAAACCCAGGGTGTAGGCCATGCCTCCATCCACCCGACGACCTCGCGACCTACGTAGGGCCCCGGCTCCGGCCAATCCCCCACGATCCGCACGATGACATGGGGTCGTAATGCTCACGAAATGCATCGATGTCCGCCGCGTTCCACGCGTCGAAGAGGGCTCGCACGATCTCCACGTTCTCCTGCGGCATCGCCCGCGCAGTATCAAGCAGCACAGGCAAAGGGGGGCCCTGCGACCCCCCTAGAGCCTATGTCTGTCTACTTTGGCGGCGGGGGGACGAGGCAGGGCACCGCGCGGTTGGGCTCTCCCACGGGGAAGACAAAGGCATCCCCGGTGCCGGTGATGTGGTACTTGACCGCGCCGGCCTGGCCGTTGGTGCTGCCGATCTTCTTCTGAGAAGGGGTCGCGCCCGGAGCCTGCGTGTACTTGATCTTCGTCCCGCTGGGGAACGGTCCGAAGAGGGTCCCGCTCCCGGAGTCCCTGAGCACGACATTGACCCCGGTGTCCGTCGTCAGCTTGTAGAACCCGTCCTCGTTTTGACCACCATTCGGGCCAGGCAGAGTCGTGGACCCGGCTGGCGGCGTATTTTGGCCGTGTGGATTGGTGGTCTCGGTGCAGGCAGCCCGGTGCGCCTGGGCTGTTCCGGCAGACAGGACCACCCCAATCGCGGCCAACGCCATCACAACTGCAACTCGTCTCATCGTCGTTCCTCCTCGTCACTCAATAGCCATCATCGGACCACTCGGAGCCCGGTCGACGACTATCTCCTACCCTGGACCTTGGGGCGCCAACCACTCCTGGCCTACCGCTTCTGGGTAGTCAGGGGGTTGACCAGCCCTGCCCATCGAGTCCACGAAGTCGACAGCAGCGGCGGTATCTCGCGCTGCGGGTGGGGGCCCAACCCGTTTCGCGGCTTCCGTTTCGGGATCGCCGAGGTGGCTCGCGGCGCGCGCAGATCCGCGAACAGGGGGCAGGTGTGAGTGACGACGAGCCTTGGAGTGGGTCGTGAGCGCCCTACTCCCGCAGCCCAGCGGCTTCGAGGGCTTCCTGCTTCGTCTGGTAGAGGGTGAGCGAGGTCTGCTCGCCGTCCCGAATCGTGTGCAGCCACGCGCTTCGAGCTTGGACTTCGATGCCGTCGCGTCCTCGAAGGTATGCGACGTTCTCTGTGACCAAGCGGCCGTCCTCGACCTCTACTGGGCCATCGACGATCTCGAGCCGAACTTCGTCCCAAGTCTCGAGGAACTCTTCCGTGAACGCTCGGATCGCGCCGTGCCCCCGATAGACCCCTGCATCGAATGTGCGAGCGTTGGACCAGTCCAACACGGCGTCGGGCGCCCAGCTCTCCAGCATCCGTCGAGGTCACGGCGGTTGTAGGCATCGGTAGACCGACGCACGATCTCGACGTTCTCCTGCGACATCGCCCGCGCAGTATCTCGCGCTGGCTGCGACACGCGTCCAATGGGCACCAATGGGCACTGCCGGGGGCTGACGTGACCCCAACCCCCGCGACGTTGCGCCACCGGGGTGGTCGATTCCCCTGTCTACAAGCGGGATACGCGGAGAGCGGCTGATGTGTTGAAACCCCCGCCATGTGGCTTGTTCATGCGGCCCGCGGGCGGCCTGCTACCAGCCGTGCTATGGCTGTTCTACTCCCGCGGGACGTGCAGGCGCGATTCGGGGCTACCGCTCCTCACCATTCAGCTCAATGCGGATCGTCAATAGATCCGTCTGCAAAAGGCCTACGGTCGCCGTACTCAGCCTCGCGATCGGGCGCCTCGAGGCGATGTAGCGCAGTCGCTCTCGTGGATCATCGTCGGGGACAAGCCGGGCGGTGCCCTTGCGCCATCGTCGGCCGATGCGAAGCCGGACATGGGGATTCGCCTCGATGTTCCTGACATAGCTCGCCCGGCGCCCGTGCTCAGCGACGATCCAGAAGACGCCGTCGTCGAGGCCGTTGGTAACCGGGTTGCGTCTCGGCCGCCCGGACTTGCGGCCGGTCGTCTCCAGGATCGCAGTCCCCGGGGCCGGAAGCCCGAGACGAAACAGCCCGCGGACGACGGGATTGAACACGTACTTCGCCGTCCCGCTGGCAAGCCTCCGCTTCGTCTCACGGCGATTCGGCACGGGTTCACAACCTATCGCCCCCGAGGCGCCTCCTCGTCGTCCAAATCGACAGTCGACATCCTCGCCTCACGCACGAGCGGCCCTGAAGTGTCGCCGTACGGCTATCACTTCACCGGGATGAGCCAGCATGCAGGCGCGCTCGTTCGAGCTGAGGCGCAGGTCGCGGCCGTGCGCGACGATCCTGCGGCGCGTCTCGCCTTGATGGCGCGAGTGTTTCACGGGCCGACGGGCCGCGCACCCCGGCACCTCCCGTTCCGGCGGGCGGCGTTGTCGTTCATGCGTTGGCAGGCGCGCCGCGGTGTGCTCAATCCGCTCGACGCGTCGCCGCCCGGCAGCGTGTGGTGGCGGGCGGTCAACGAGCGACTGCTGCGGGACGGATGCGAAACCGTCGCGCTCCTCGGTGGGCTGCCCGGAGAGCCGTCGTCGCAGGCCGTGCGGCTCTGGCTGGAGTTCGGCGCGAGACCGACCGGGCACAACTGGTACCGAGCGCACAATGCGAGCATCGTGGCCGGATACCTGGAGCATCGGGGACTCGCCGAAGCGGAGGGCGCACCGGAGCGCTTCTTCATGAACGTCGCGCTGGCGCGCGTGCTGTACGCGCACGCACTGGTCGCGGCGCCGCGCCTGGCGCTCGGACGGTTCGCTCCGCTTGGCCGTCTGCTGGGCGATCCACGACTCGGGATGGCCGGCGTCTTCCTGTCACTCAGACGGGTGCTCCCGAACCGCTATCCGCTCGACCGCGACGTCGAGCGCTATATCGCCCAAGAGCAGCGCCTCGGCCGGATGCTCGACTACGCGGTGATCGTTCCGCGGCTGCAACTCCTCTACGAGTGGTCCGCCGGGGAACTCGCCGAACCGCGCCTGCTCGAGCTGGTTCGCGACGGGAGCCCGATCTACGCCTGGCCGTTTGAGGAGCGACACGTATGGCGCTCTGGCGACATGCCGTTCGCCGCCCGCGTACTTGAACGGGTCACACGCCCTTCGATGCAGACCTGAGCTGCGCCGACTGCAATAAAGGCGAGCGCCGGCGGTCAGGCCCCGGGGTCAGGCCCCGTTTAGGTCCCGCAGGCGCCTTCAGTAGCCCCGGGCGGCGAGGTAGGTCGCGGTCTGCGCGGCGAGGATCTGCTCGAGCTCGCCGTAGGCGATGTTCACGTCGAGGACGTGCAGGCCCCAGGTGGCGTCGGGTGACGGATTGAGGTGGCGTGCGTTGCCGATCGGCTGCACGTTGAGGTAGTTCGCGCCGTTTGCGGAGGTGCAGCGGCCGGTGTAGCGCTCGCGCGCGCGGAGCCACGGCGTCGACGCCGTCGGCGGGAAGCCGCCGTAGGTGTGCCTGATCGCGAGGCCGATGAGGCCCGGGTGCGGATCGGAGCGCGTCAGCGTGGTCAGCTGGCCGCTGCCGCCCGTCAATCGTTCCGGGGCGGTGCAGAGGACCTCGTAGTCAGGCCCGCTCGGCAGGCCGAGGTCGCTCGTGTCCGGAGTCGCCGGTGAACGGCCGAAGCGTGAGTCCGCCGGCGGCGGCTCGTTGAACGCCGACCAGGCGACGACGCAGCGAAACTGCCCCGGCCGCCGGCAGCCGGGGACGTTGTCGAAGTCGCCGTGGGCGTTCTTGCCCTTGCGCACGAGGACGTTCCCGCCGAGGATGAAGGCGCCGACCAGCCGCCTTCGCACCGAGGGCCGATCGTCTATGTAGTTGCGGATCAGGCCGCGCAGCATGCGCGTGCCCTGCGAATGGCCGATCAGGGCGAAGCCGCGGCCGTGGTTGTAGTTGGCGCGATAGTCCTTCCACGCCTCGACGACGTCGGCGAAGGCGACGTTGTACGGCTCGGGAGAGCTGCTGCCCGACAAGAGCGCCGCCACCGTCCGCTGCCGGTAGACCGGCGCGTAGACTCGGCAGTGGCGCGAAAAGCGCTGCGCCTGGAAGCGCGCGATCGCCTCCATCTCCGGATCGATCGACTTGTCGGAGTTCGTCCCGGGGTCCTCAGAGACGGTCGGATAGACGTAGAAGCAGTCGATGCGGCGGCGCCCTGGGGATCGTCCCCGGCAGCACCTTGTCGGTTCCGTCGGGCCGCTGGATCGTCGTGGTCAGGTCGCCGACACACGGATTCGGCTCAGCGCGCGGCTTGCAGAGCCAGACGACATCGGCGTTCGCAGTCGTCGCGATTGCGAGCGCAAGCGCGGCCGAGAACAGCACCGCAAGACCCCTGACGCCCCGCATGATCGATGCCATTATTAACAGAGGCCGTGCCCGATCCTCGGCACCTGTCGGCCGAGCGGCGGTCGCCCAATCGAGCGTCGGCCCCCGCCGGGTCCCCGGAGGCTCAGGTCTCGTCCGGCCCCGCTACCAGCCGTGCTACCAGTTTCCCCAGTTCGGGCGCTCCGACGCGACGAATCACGCCTGGTAGTGGCTGACCGGAGGCACTTCGAAGAGCGGCCAGGGCTTACGACCAGAACTCGTCCCAGGCGTAGAGGTCGTTGAAGTGCTCCCGGCCGTCGATGACCTTGCCGTCCTTGAGCTCGAAGACGATGCAGTTGCCGACGTCCAGGCGCTTTCCGTCTCGCTCGGCGGTGCTGCGCTGGAGGCCGATCACGCGGCCGTCGTCACCTGCGAACAATTGCTGCAGCTCGGCCTTGAAGGTGCCGTCGGTCTCCTGCCCAATCTGGCCGAAGTAGGCGAGTGTCGCGTCGCGACCCTCGTAGTCCTTGGCCATTGAGCTCCGCCCCGGCAAGTGCCACACGGCGCTCTCGTCGAACAGTTCGGTCAGGGTGTCGATATCGGCCGCGTTGAAAGCGTCGTAAGCGCGCTGCATGATCGCCACGTTTTCGTCTGCTGTCATGTTTTCTCCTACCTCCTATCGGTGCCGCTGCGACCCTACACGCCACCGGGCTTCCCGTGGTGGGCTCAATTCAACTGCCCTTTCTCGCGATGAGCGGCAGCGGCAGGAAGACGCCCGCGGCCGCGCTCTTCGCTGCTACCAGCTGAGCTACCGCTTGCCCCCGACGGGCGCGTCCCAGCGGCTGCCTCGGGCTTGCCACGAGACCGATAAGGGCGCTGAAAAGAGCGGCTGATGTGTTGAAAATCCCCGCCATCTGGCTTGAACATGCGGTGCGCAAGCAGCCTGCTACCAGCGTTGCTACCAGTTTCTGGCGCGTCGATGGCTGAGGGGACTGGTAGCAGGGGCGAGCGTCCTGCCCAGGCTCGACGGAGAGGCCAGAACCATCGACTACTCCCGAAGCCCGGCGGCTTCGAGGGCCTCGGCTCGGTCGGTGAACCATTCGGAACGCAGCGCCTTCCGGTGGCGCTGCCGATCCTCGGGTGGTGCGGGCGGTCACCTCGCACGGTTCCCGGGCGAACGCGCCTCAGTTCGCGATGAACGCCGCCCGGCGCTGAAGGTCCTCGCGCTCGAGCGAGTCCGGCACGCCGCTACTCCCTTCGCGTGAAGCCGCTTTCAGGACAGAAGTCGGTGCAGTCGCGAATCGTCCTCTCCCTGACCCAGCTGCGCGGCCTCCGTGAGCGGATGACTACCGGTCGGTGGAAGGGCGGTGCAGGTGGCGGCTCGCGTCACCGACGAGATCGGTTCGGACATGCCTCTCCACGAAGCGCCAGTGCCCCTCGCGCCGCTCGAAGCGGTCCTGATAGCGACCGCTAACGATCGGTTGCAGCGCCAAGTCAGGCAGCGCCTGGAGCACGGTGAAGTACGAACGCGAGACCGCCATGCCCGCCTCCTCGTCGACTTCGATGACGACATTGGTAGTGACGTGCTTGGTGCGTGGCGTGCCGTCGTCGTACACGATCAGGCTCTCCCGGAGCATCTTCTCGACCGCGTCTCGACCGCTTACCGAACCGGCGCCGCCCGTGAAGGTGGCGTCCGCTAGCAGCTCGGCGACCCCCGCGAAATCGCCGTCGTCCACCCGTTCGGCATAGGTCGCAATGAGGTTCTCGATGGCCTGGAAGCTCGATGATGGATCAGCGCGGGTCATTCGATGCGAGGGTAAGCGAAAAGCACGGCACGGTTTGCGCCTGAAGGCACAAGCGGCGGTTTCTTCCGGGCGCCTCTCCCTGACCGAGGGATTTGAACAGCGTCCGCTTAGGCAACAGCAAGCAAGCGCTCGGGACGTGTCGTCTGGACAGCTCCCCGGGATGGCGATCGTCCGAAGCCGGCTGCGCTTCTGCTTTTCGCGGAGGCCGCGGCGCAAAGCCGCACGCGCGCGAGCAAGAATCCGAGCCTCCCCGGCCTCGGGTCGTTAGGGCGCGATCACAAGACGGCTGATCAGGTCGCTCGTGACCGCGAAGTCGCATCTGAGGTCCACGGTCTCGCCGGGGAAATCCCCCGTCAGCCTCGCCGTCACCAGATACCGGCCGCCGCTCCGGCCCTCTTGGTCGAGGACCTCGGTCGTGTAGGTGTACTTGATCGCCGGTCCAGTTCGCCACGCGCGGATCTCGCCCAGCCCCTGAAAGGTCTCGCCCTCATCCACGACGGTCGCGTCATCGCCGAACAGCGCGACGAACCCGTCGACGTCGCGTGGGTCGAGCTCGAAATAGCGGCGCACCACATCGGGAAGTCCCGCGAGCATTCCGGGCGCCGAGTTTAGTAGCTGCACACGGGGGAGCTGAACGTTGCGCTCACTGCGGAGCGTTCGTTTGCGAATCTCCCGCCAGCCGCGCAAAGGGTCGCCTCGAAGACTCCGGCGTTCTCGGCGAGCCGCCGACACGTCACCGGTTGCGGTCACGGTCACAGCCCGAGGACCAGGTCGCGAACGGCGGCCGGCTGGGACAGGAAAGGGTGGTGGCCGGCTTCGAGCTCCACGACGCTTCCCGCCCTGCGGGCCCATTCGCGTTGCAACTCGGCGGAGGTGCCCCTGTCCTGGGCGCAGACGAGGTACGTCGAGGGCACATGCTGCCAGGCCACTGCCTGCACGGGCTGTTCGAGCACGTGCAGGCTCTGGCGGGCCGTCTTGTCGGTGGCCTGCCGCTGGATCTCCGGATCGCAGTCCTGCAGGAACGTGTCGGCCAGGCTTTCCGGTCGGACAGTGAACGTGCCGCCCTCCGGGTCGATGTCGAGGAACGGTGCGGGCTCGCCGTCGCCGAACGAGGAGAGGCTCTGCCCGACCTCGGGCAGGTAGCTCGACACGAGCAGCAGGTGGCGCACGGCGTCCACGCCCGCAGCTGCCTCCGCGACGACGATCCCGCCGTAGCTGTGGGCGACCAGGACCGTCGGCTCGTCCGTCGCCGTCAGCGATCGCCGGACCGCGGCGACGTCCTCGGCCAGCCCCGGTCCTTCCGTGCCCGTCGCTTCGCCCGTCTCGCCGCAGCTTGGCAGGGCGGGCGTCTCGCTGGCGATACCCCCCTCGGCGAGCAGCTCACCGGTCCGATGCCACCACCACGATCCATCCTTGACACATGCCCCGTGCACGAAAATGACCCGCATCACGACCTCCTCGTCCTTGTTCACCCTGCCGTCGATGAACAGTAGACGTACCGTGCGTTACGTGAAAATATGGCGCCATGGGCAGGCAGCGGCAACCACAGATCAGGCAGCGCCTTCTCGATGCGTGCACCGACTACGCGCTCGAGCAGGGGCTCCCCGACCGGCTTGCCCCGCTGGCTGCCGCCGCGGGCACCTCGACCCGGATGCTGATCTACCACTTCGGAACCCGTGACGGACTGCTGCGCGAGATCCTCGGACAGGCTCGGCAGCGTCAGGTCGAGATGTTCACCGACCTCATGCGCGTACGACAAAACGAGCCGTACCCGGAGACCCTGGCTCGCGCATGGTCCGCGATGTCCGGACCGACCGGGCAGCCCTACCTCCGCATGTTCGGCCGGCTGCACGACACCGCGGGCGAACCACTATGGCCCGGGTTTCGGCGCACCGCGACCACCGACTGGCTCGCACCCCTCGAAGACGGCATGCGCAGCCTCGGTCGCCCCGAGCTGGCGACCGTCGTGCTCGCCGTCATCCGCGGCCTGCTGATGGACCTCAACGCTACCGGCGACGCTGCACGCACCCACCAGGCCTTTCAGGACTTTCTCGCCACGCTCGACAGCGCCTGACACATTTACCGCCTTACAGACCAAGCGACCTCGCCCCCCCGCGTCTCGCCCGCCGATCAGCGCGCCACTCCACGATCGGCGGCGTTCCGGACTCGGTCGCCAGTTCGGCCAGCAGCCCACCGATGGGAGCCGATCAAGCCCCTAGGACCCGAAGTTGTTGGGGCAGCACCGCTGCCTTGCCTTCTGCTTCGCGCGAGGAGCGGAAGCGACCGGTAGAACCGTCAGGGCGTAGTCGACTCTGCTACCAGCTGAGCTACCACTCGCAGCCTGAATCGCGGCTCGTGGTGGCAACTCATGCCTGTCGCGGCACTCACAACGGGCGCTGAAAAGAGCGGCTGACGTGTTGAAGATCCCCGCCATTTGGCTTGTTCATGCGATCCGTAGGCGCCTTGCTACCAGCGGTGCTACCAGTTTCGGGCGCGCCGACGGCTACCGGGACTGGTAGCAGGTGGCCATCCTGCTGGTCGCCGCCGCATTGATACGACTGGCGTGACACCGCTGCTGCTCGCACGCAGGAGGAGGCGTCCGCGCATCGCGCGCCATCACTGCTCCTCTTCGTCCTAAGCAGCGACGAGATCAGCCAGGGGACGAAGGCTGCTGCTCGCCCAGGTAAAGCAGGCGTCGCGTCCTGCCATTGGCGAGCAGGGAGCGAGCGCCACGTACGGGCGTGAGTCCTGGTTTCGCGTCGTAGGGGCCATTCGCGCGACATGCTGAGTGCTGCGAAGCATGCGCGGCGACGGCAACTAGGTGGACGCTTGATGCCTAACGACCGGCGAGAGGCTCGGCGCGCGCTCCCCGGCCGGCCAGTCTGCGAGGACGAGGCCGGCCGGGGAGTTGGCGTCGGGTTCAGTTGACCGCGTCTGCGGCGAGTGCAGCTTCGGCTGCCGTCTCAGTGAGCTTTGCGACCTCGGCCGGGTGGGAGACCATCGCCAAGTGGCCTGAGGGGACTTCGACGGTGGTGGCACCCATGCGGTTGGCGAACATTCGCTGGGCGTCAGGCGGGAGCGCCTGATCATCTTGCGCGACCAGGTACCACGAGGGCAGGACCTTCCACGCAGGGACAGTCATCACGTCGTTGAAGGCGCTCGCCGCCAGGGGTTGCTGCACGGCGTACAACACCTTTGCCTTGACCGGGTCCACGTCACCTGCGAAGTGGTTGACGAAGTCGTCCTCCGTCAACCAGACAAAGCCCACCTCATCGACGAACTGGTGGGCCAGTGCCGGGGTCGGAGGTCCCTGCGATAGCAGTCCCCCGAGCGATTCGCCCTCGTCGATCCCGAAGGCCGCGATGTAGACCAGCCCGACGACGTTCGGTGCGTCCGGGCCGAGCGCGGTCATGACCTGGCCGCCGTAGGAATGGCCGGCGATGACGGTCGGACCGTCCTGGAGGGCCAGCACGTGGCGGAGCCTGGCGACATCATCTGCCAGCGACGTCAGGGGAAACTGGGGTGCCGTGACGTGGTAGCCGTCGGCCTGCAAGCCCTCGATAACCGAGCTCCAGCTGGAACCATCCGCCCAGGCACCGTGAACAAGAACGATGTTCGGCCGAGCGCGCAGTTCATTTTGATCCGTTGACATCAGGTGCTCCTTTCTAGGGGCGTTTGCTTTTCGATTGCTGCATCAGTGGCTGTGGCGGGGACACACGCCGTAGCGGCAGGCGCGTAAGCGGAGTGTCAGCGAACTAGGGTGGCGTTCGCATCCGGGGCGCCCTAGTCGCCGATGTGGGGCGACTGCGAGTCCTCGGGTGAAGACTTGCCACCAACGGCCACGCCCCCCGCGAGCATCGCTGTCGAGGGGATCGGTTTGCAGGGCTCGACCTCACTGCCCGCTGCTGCGTACAGGCGCACCAGCGGGATGTCGGACCCTCCCGTTTCGTGCTCGGGGAGGATCGCGTTGGCGGTCCGCGAGGACGCTGTGCGCCAGTACTAGGGGAGCCCGGATGCGACGAGCGCCCTAGTCGAGCCACGCTCGTGACGCCCAGACGAACCACCGAGGCAGAGCGAGGAGCCAGCTCATGGGATCAGATGTTCAGTTTCCGTTCCGGGTCGACCGCAACCCGCCGGCGCTCCGAGTTGGCGAGCTCTTCGCTGAATCGACTGGAAGGTCTCGGACCGAAGGCATGATCGGGGGACCACCCGAGCGACTCAAGCTCCGCGATGGCCGGGTCGTCGACGTGCGCCCACTCGAGCGGCGCGATCGCCCATTGCTCGAGGCCGCGATCGGACGACTTTCGGACGAGTCGCGGTACCTGCGGTTCGGCACTCCCAAACCCCGCATGACCGAGCGTGAGCTCGACCGCTTGGTGGACATCGATCACCACGCCCATGAAGCATTGCTCGCGATCGATCCGCTCACGGGCCGGGGAGTCGCCGTCGTGCGCTACATCCAACTACCCGGTGAGCCCGGTGTGGTTGAGCTCGCCGCTACGGTCGCGGACGACTGGCAGGGAATCGGACTGGGGAGCGCTCTGCTGGCCGGACTCATGCAGCGCGCCTGCGATGAGGGCCACTCGGCCCTCCGTGCGAGCGTCCTGGCCGCCAATAGCCGGTCGATCGCGATGCTGCGTCGTGCTGGCTTCAAGGGTAGGCCGGGAGCGGGCACCTGGCGCGAGTACGAACTCGCGCTGTGCGGGTGATTAGGGCGATCGCCGCCGGCGCCGGTCGGGGAACGAAAGCTCAGGCGGTACGGTCTGGGCCAGGTGTGGGCGTGCCACCTCTGATCGCGCCTCGGGGCCGTGCCGTCGAGCTGACGGCGACGTCGGCGCGATGCTCCGGCCGGATCTGCCGAGGCTGGGTGGGGGCATTGAGCGCGTTGGGAGGCTGGCGACCGTCAAGCTGGGCTGCCAGGGCCTCGCCGAGCGCTCGCGCAGCGCGGCGGAAGTAGCTCGTCGTTAGGGCGGCGTTGTGCGCCGTGGCGATGACCTTCGGATGGTGTGCGAGCGGCGAGGAAGCCGGGTAGGGCTCGTGCGCGAACACGTCGAGGCCGGCGCCCGCGAGGCGTCCTTGGTCGAGCGCCTCGAGGAGCGCGGCCTCGTCGATCAGCGCGCCTCGAGCGACGTTCACGAGTCGCGCGCCGGGGCGCATCGCCGCGAGCGCGGCGGGGTCGATCAGCGGCGGTCGTCCCGGTTCGTGGCTCGCGGTCAGGATCACCGCGTCAGCCGCCATAAGCGCTTCGTGGATCCGGTCGGCGCCCACGACCTCGATATCGGGTGTGTTCGGCGGGGCCCCGCGGCGGACGTCCCGCCGCACGCCGATTAGCCGAACTTCGAACGGGTCGAGCCGTCGGGCCACCTGTGACCCGACTGCTCCGAGCCCGACGATGCAGACGGTGCTTCCGGCGAGTGCCTCACCGGGCGGGTCTCCCCAGTGCCCGGGATCGAACCCGGACGGGGATTCGGGAAGCCGTCGCAGGAGGGCGAGCAGCAGCAGCACCGCGTGCTCGGCGACGTCGACGGCGTTTAGCCCCGGCATGTTGGCGACCCAGACCCCCGCCGAGGTTGCAGCCGCGATGTCGATGTTCTCGACGCCCGCGCCGAACTGCTGGATGAGGCCGAACTCTCCGGCGCGGATGGTTTCGGCGTCCAGCTCGGCCCAGAGCGGAACGACGACGTTGATCGACTCGCTGCGGGCCCGCTCGGCAAATGCCCCAGGCGGGCACCACTGCACGTCAACCGTGGCTTGTAGCGAGCCGGGCATTAGAGCGGTGAGCTCGCTCCAACTGTGCTGGCTCGAGAACCGCTCGGTTCCTAGCAGCACGCCCACCTTCGGCACCCCGCGGTCGGCTCCGCTGCTGGCCCCCGTCATCGCAGCAGCTCGGGGTTGCCCCTCAGCCGGGACACCTCGCGCCGCGGCCCGTAGATCAGCGCTGCCGCGGTAGTTATCCGTCCGGCGAAGAGGAATGCGGTCTGGCGCAGCGATGACTCGAGGTCGAAGGGGTCCAGCGCGGAGACCGCGTCGCGTGGGATCACGACCTCGTACCAGCGCAGCGCGGCGCTCGCGGCCGTGTAGTGGACGCAGATGTTCGCGACGGTGCCGCAGATCACGAGCGTGTCGACGCCCCAGAGCCGCAGCAGGTGATCGAGGGGCGTGCCGTAGAACGCGTCGTAGCGAAGTTTGCGTAGGACGAAATCGTCCGGCGCCGGCGCGAGCTCGTCGACGATCTCCCACCCCCAGCTGCCCTCGCGAGCATGCTCGGGCCAGGTCCGCCACTCGGGATCACCGTCGCGGTGAGTGTCCTGGCTGTAGACGACGCGCATCCCGTGCGCCCGGGCGAGCTCGAGCAGTGCTCTGATCGCGGGGATCGTCGCCTCGGCGTCGGGGACGAGCAGGCCGCCGCCCTCGCGGACGAAGTCGTTCTGCATGTCGACGACGACCAGCGCGGTCCGTGCCGGGTCGACGTGGACGTCCGCCTGGACCTCGTACTCGGGAACCTCGATCAAGCGGCTCATGCCGCGAGCGGCCCGGAAAGATCGTCGTCGCTCGTCGCCGGGTGCCCGACGCGCCGGACCAGGCTTGCGTAGACCTCCGCCGCCCACTCCTCCGCGTCGAGCGCCGATGTGTAACGCCAGTACGCGACGCGGGCGCCGGGCCCCGTCGCGCTCGCCCACGCGCGATACGCGTCATGTACGAGGCGGGATGCCTCCCGCCAGTCGACGTATGCGCCGACCATCCTGTCGACGAGTCGTGTTTCGTTGCGCGTGCGCATCCGTTGATCTCCTTACTCGAGGACGAGGCGCAACCGTTGAGAACGCCGTGCAACGGCCGATGACACTGCGCGCGCCCGGCCGGAACGGGCGACCCGTTCGTCGTTCGTGCTCATCGGTCGCTCCGCGCCGGTACGTCGACGGGGTCGGTGGTGAGCAGCTTCGCGGTCAAGATGATCTCGGGGATCCCGGCCAGCGCGCGCGACACGGGACAGTCGCTTTTCGCCGCTTCGGCGTACGCCTCGAACTGCCGCTCGTCGATGCCGGGCACGTCTCCCTCGGTTTCGAGATCGATGCGCGCCAGCGTGATCGCGCCGTCGCGATTGCGGAGTTGGACCCGGGCGTTTGTGCGGAGCGACTCCGGCGGGTTTCCCGCCGCGCTCAGGGCGTTTGCCAGCGCCATCGTGAAGCAGCCGGAGTGGGCTGCCGCGAGCAGCTGCTCTGGATTGGTCCCAGCCGCCTCTCCGAACCGTGACTCGTACGAGTAGGCGCCTTCGAAGACCCTGTCGCCGACGGTGATCGTTCCCGAACCACTCTCCACACTGCCGTGCCACTCGGCGCTGCCGTTTCTTGCGGTCATGTCTGCCTCCGTCTGTATTTGAACTGTGGGTGACAGTGTCGGCGGGCTAGGGCGGTGTTCGCATCGGAGAACCCCTAGTCCCGGCGCTCCGGTCCCACCCACCCGGTACGACCGCGCTCACTCCCTCGGGGGAGCACCCAAGTCGACCTGCGTGCCCGTGCTCGGCTTTGCGCCCATCGGGGTGAACATCTCCTGCGCGACCGCGTGGCTCCTCCCGGCGCGCAAGCGTCGTCGGCCGGGCGCGAAGCGCCTATCGGGTGAGAGCGCTCTCGGCGCTGGCTGCGTAAAGCTCCACGGCGCGCCAGCAGTACCAGGCGACAACCGTGCGATAGGGGCGATACGGGTCGCGGGTGGCC
>CAVUXC010000009.1:0-45183 GCA_963745365.1 uncultured Actinomycetes bacterium | reverse complement strand
CCTGCTTAGGCTCGTTTGCGCGCCAGCACCAACAGGTACTCGAACCGGAGCTCCGTGGGCCCCTCGGGTGGGCCCGCGTTCGCACTCGTGGCAAAGTCGAGGAACTGGCGGTCGAGGGCCGCGCTTCGCTCCGGCTCGTCCTTGACGCTCGCGAAGGCCGCGATCACCGGTCCGAAGGTCTGCTTGTAGAACGCGCAGTACTCGAGCGGCGCCCGGGCACCGTCTCGACCAGCTCCCGCTCGCTCGCTTCGAGCGAGGACACCCGGATCCCGAACAGCTCTCGCACATGGGCCTCGTCTCCCCACAGGAGCGGCGACGCCGCGTCGGGGGGCGGCGGCGGCAGGTAGGGCCCGAGCACGCCGAAGAACTCGGCCGCGAGGCCGCTCGGGGTGAAGTTGGCCATCCCGATGGTGCCGGCGGGTCGGCAGACCCGGAGCAACTCATCGGCAACCGCCTGCTGGTCGGGCGCGAACATCGCCCCGGCCGACGAGGTGACGACGTCGAACTCCCCGTCGCCGAACGGCAACGCCTGGGCGTCACCCTCGACCCACTCGAGCTCGACTCCTCGCTTGCTCGCCTCGCGCTCGCCGGCCTTCATGTTCTCGACCGTGATGTCTGAAGCAACCACGTCGGCGCCAGCCTCGGCGGCGCGGATCGCGACGTTGCCGCTTCCGGCGGCGACGTCGAGCACACGTTGGCCCGCGCCGATTTCGCAGGCCTCGACGAGGTCGCGGCCGAGCTGCGAGTCCAGCTCGGTCGTGAAGCGGTTGTAGTCGCCGAGCGCCCACATCGTGCGCACCGCGGCCCTGACCTCCTCGGGCAATGCCCTGGCGGAGCCCTTCTGCTGATCAGCCATCCCGACCTCCTCGGGAAGCCCTCAACCTGCTCAGTGCCGGTCGACCTCCAACAGCTCGACCCTACTCTGCGAGCCGCACCGCCGCAACGCGGGCCGCTAGTGCTACCGGCCGTCGCCCGGGCTGGCGAGGCTTGAATCACCGAGGAGGCGTGGCCCCGACCGAAGCTCGGCGTCCGAGCGGTCAGGCGACCGGAGTGTCGCACCGACGTACCGCGTGGCGCCTCAGGCATGAGCGATCACGGCGCCTCGTCGTACTCGTCGTGGCGGTTCCACCACGCATAAGGCGGAGTCTGTGGATAGCCCTCCGGCGAGTCCTCCCACCCTCCTGGCGCCCGAGGGCCGTGAGGTCGAGGTAGGTCCAGGTGCTGCCCATCGCCTCGTCGCCGCGGTTGTCCACGAAGTAGGTGCGGAGCATCCGCTCGCCCTCGCAAGAAGGCGTTCGGCCGGCCACTCGTCCGCGATCGAACTGGACCGCGAAGCCGCGTGATCGGGATGGTCTTCTCGAGCATCGGCGGGCTGATCGGCCTGGCGCTGCTGGTCGGCGGCATCGCCGTGCTGGCCGCGTACGCGTTCGGCCGCGATGACGACGGCTACTTCAACTCGGATCGCAAGCAGCTCGAAAGCGCCACCTACGCGATCACCACGGAGGAAATCGACCTCGGCGCAGACGAGACCGACTGGGCGCCGGACGAGATCCTCGGCAAGGTCCGGGTTCAGATCGAGGGCGACCAAGCCGGTATTCGTCGGCATCGGGTCCGACGTCGACGTCGATCGCTACCTGGGCGGCGTCGCCCACGACGAGCTGGTCGACTTCCACGGCGGCGACCCCGAGCTCGACCTGCACCAGGGCAGAGCGCCGCGGACGCCACCCGGCGAACAGGCCTTCTGGGTCGCCGAGTCCGAGGGCTCGGGCGAGCAGGCGCTCACCTGGGATGCCGAGTTCGGTCGCTGGACCGCGGTCGTGATGAATGCCGACGCGGCCCGGGGCATCGACGTCGAGGCCGATGCCGGGGTCAAGCTCGGCTGGGTGATCTGGGTCGGCCTGGGGATGTTCGTGGTCGGATCTGCTGATGACCGTCGGCGCCGTGGTCGTGATCCTGCTCATCGGCCGGCACGCGAGCCGGGATTCGACGGCGGGCTGATTCGCCCGGTGGGCGGGTTATTGCCGGTATGCGGCAAGAACCCGCCCCCGCTCAACTTCAAGTGATCGCGGCCGTGATCCGATGCCCTTGGCGTGGAACGCTCGACCGCTGCCAACGCAGGCCGGGCCTGTTCCAGATCGCATCTCCGTCTGGCCTCTCGATGACGGGAGCTACGGACTGGACGCGACGAATTTCCAGGAGGCGCGAGCGGCTACGAGCGCGCCGACTGGCATGTCGGCGCGCTCGGCGAGGCCGGGGTGAAGCACTCGCTTCCATCAGGAGCTCGGAGGGGCCTGGACGATCCGTTTCGGCCCGCTCAGCGCAGCGGAGGTCAGCCGGGCCCTGATGGCGTTTGTGCAGTAGTCGCGCGCGCGTTGTGTCGAACAGTCGCACGCGATCGAACCGGCGCACGCCGTTCGTCGGGATGTTTGAATCCCGCCGTTCCCGGGAAGCATGGGGGACATGGTTTCGGGCCGTGTTGGGCGGCCGAGGGAAACGGGACACGGAAAGGGTTCGGGAACTTGATGCTTCGTCGCTCTGTCCTCCTGGCGGCCGCGGGAATGGCGCTGCTCGCAGCGCCCGCCTCCGGCGCTGAGGTCTTGTCCACCGATCTCTCGACGACGTCGGCCCAGAAGCGGACCTGCCACGCAAAGCTCTTGACCGGCGGGGCGGGGTATGTCCAGCGCCAGGTGACCGCCCCGGCGACCGGCGTGATCAGCGCGTGGCTCAACGGCCAACCGGGGGGCGACTGGGACCTCGGCGTCTTCGACGCGAGCGGGCGCACCGTCGCCGGCTCGGCCCACTTCGGCAACGTCGAGCTCGCCGAGGGGATCGCCGTCAAGGGCCAGCGCCTGACCGTCCAGGCGTGTCGTCGCTCGGGGTCCGTCGGGACCGTCCAGCTCCGCGTCGAGGGCTGGGCATTGCCGAAGGCGACCGGAGACAACCGGGTCCAGCTGGTCCGCGTTTCGACGCCGACCCCGGCGGACAAGAACCGCCTCGCAGGGACCGGGCTCGACCTCACCGAGCACGGCTCCGCGACCTACCTCGACGTCGTGCTCCACGGGGCCGACGACGTGCAGACCCTGACCGCGAACGGCTTCACCCATCGGGTTGTGATCCCCGACCTCGTCAGGCACGACCGGGCGGCACTCCGGCTGAGCCACTCGAGCGCCGGCCCGAGCCCGGCGATGCCGAGCGGGCGCACGAACTATCGCCGCCTGCCGGACTACTCAGCCGACATGAAGCAGCTCGCCGAGGGCCACCCTGGTCTGGTGCGCCCGATCACGCTGCCCTACCTCACCATCGCGGGACGTCCCGTCGAGGGAATCGAGATCACCCGCAACCCGCAGGCGCTTGACGGCAAGCCGGTGTTCCTGCAGATGGGCCTCCACCACGCCCGCGAGTGGCCCTCGGGCGAGCACGCCATGGAGTGGGCCTACGAGCTGGTCAACAACTACGGCCAGGACCAGCGCACCACCGATCTCGTCAACCGGACGCGGACGATCGTCGTCCCGGTAGTGAACCCGGACGGATTCAATCTGACGCGCGAGGTTCCGTTCGCGAACGAGACCCTCGATCCGACCGCCAGCACGGGGCCGATCGACTCCGGGCAGCCGGTGGTCGACGCCGGCTTCGCCTACAAGCGGCGCAATTGCCGCATGTCCCAGCTCAACGCGAGCAGCAGCGGCTACGAGAAACGCCCGGGCGCCTGCTTTAAGACGTCGAACCGCGCCTACGGCGTCGACCCGAACCGTAACTACGGGGGTTTCTGGGGCGGGCCCGGGGCGAGCCCCGACCCGACCAGCGACACCTTCTGGGGCAAGGGGCCGTTCTCGGAGCCCGAGACCCGGAACGTGAAGTGGCTGGTCTCCCGCCGCCAGGTGACGACCCTGATCACCAACCACACCTACTCGGACCTGATCCTCCGCCCGCCCGGCGTCGCGGCGCACGGCGACGTGATCGACGAGGACCAGTACCGGGAGTTCGGCGCCGAGATGGCGGCGCAGAACGGCTACTCGAACTGGAAGGGCTACCAGCTCTACGACACCACCGGCACCACCGAAGACTGGAGCTACTTCGCCACCGCCGGGTTCGGGTTCACGTTCGAGATCGGACGCGCTGCGCAGAGCCTGACCAACGACATCGGCACCGGCGAGCCCAACTCCGACCTGGTGATCGACCTCGCCGGCTCCTACGCGGGCGTCGGGTTCCACCCCCCGTACCCGCTCGGGGTCGTCTCCGAGTGGACACGGCAAGGGCGCGCACGCCGGCAAGGGCAACCGTGAGGCCTACTACGTCGCGCTCGAATCCACGCTCGACGCCGGCAAGCACTCGGTGATCAAGGGCAAGGCGGTGCCGGGTACCGTGCTGACCCTCTCGAAGGCATTCCAGACGGCGACCTCGCCGCAGGGGGCGGATGCGAACGGGCTGCCGATCTACGATCCGGCGGGAACCCCGAGACTGTTCACGGACTGGCTCCGGACCCAGATGGTGGTGCCCGCATCCGGCCGGTTTGTGTGGCACACGAACCCCTCGACGCGTCCGGACGTGCTCCGCGGCCTGCCGGGTCGCGAGCCGACCGGCCCGACGAGCCCGCCGCAGAGCTTCGAGCACGACCCCGACGCCCAGTTCGTGCCCGCTGCCGGCGCCCCGGTGCCGGGCTCCTACGAGGAGCGGGACTTCACGATCGCCCCCACCGAAGACAACGGGCGCCTCGACCTCCACCTCGAGTGGCCGGCCGGCGAGACCGAGCTCGGCCCCGACGATCTCGACCTGCGCCTGTACCGCCAGAACGAGCTCGGCACCTACGAGCAAATCGCGAGCTCGACCAACGCCGGCGGGCCGGAGGACCTCACCGTCGTCGATCCACCACCCGGCGCCTACAGGATCCGGGTCGAGAACTGGTACGCGACCAACGAGGCGGCCAAGAACTGGACCGCGACGCTCTCGTTCGGGCCTCCCACCGAGCCGGTGCCGGGGACGCACGAAGCCTGGAGCTTGCGCTGCACGACCCCGACCGGCAAGACGGGCAGCGCGGCGGTGACGGTCGATCGCGGCGAGGCCGTGAGCGTTGACCTGCGCGGGTGCACCTCCGGTGGCGGCGGGGGCGGCGGCATGCCGCCGCAGCCGAAGCCGAGCGCAACCGGGTAGTCCGGTCATTCACCCTAGAGTCGCCGCCACGACATGGCGACCGTGAGCTCCCAGCCCGGGGTCGGGCCGCTGCTGCGCGAGTGGCGAAAGCGGCGGCGGCGCACCCAGCTCGACCTGGCACTCGATGCCGGCATCTCGGCCCGGCATCTCAGTTTCGTCGAGACCGGCCGCTCGACCCCAAGCCCCGGGATGGTGATGCTGCTCGCCGAGCAGCTCGAGGTCCCGTTCCGGGAGCGCAACCAGCTGCTGCTCGCCGCCGGTCATGCCCCGGCCTTCCCGGAGCGCTCCCTGGAGGATCCCGAGCTGGCGCCGGTGCGGGAGGCGCTCGATCTGGTCCTCTCCGAGCACGAGCCCTACCCGGCGCTCGTCATCGACCGGCGCTGGAACATCGTCGCCGCCAACTCCGCGACCCTGGCGCTGGCCGAGTGGTTCGACCCTGCGCTGCTGGAGCCGCCGACCAACATGCAGCGGATCATGAGCGAGTTGGCGCCCCGGATCGTCAACTTGGACGAGGTGCTGTCGTACTTCGTCGAGCGGCTCCAGCATCAGGTCGCGATCACCGGCGACGAGGAGATGGCCGCGCTGTTGGAGGGGCTGGCCGGCTACCGGGCGCCGGAGCGCGAGCGCGATCCCGCCTCCGAGGCGGCCGCGAGTGGGATCCTGATGCCGCTGCGGCTGCGCGCCCCCGATGGCGGCGAGCTGTCGCTGTTCGGCACGGTCGCCACCTTCGGCACCGCGCTCGAGGTGACGACCTCGGAGCTTTCGATCGAGTCCTTCTTCCCCGCCGACGCGGCGACCGCCCAGGCTCTGCGGAACCTACCTCGGAGGTAATCGACAGGCTTCCCTCGGGCTGTCATCTTGGTCGCGTCAACGACCACCGACCGACCGAGGGGTGCAAGTGGGAACTCGCCCGATCGCGCTGGCCGGCCTGGCCAGCTTCGTGCTCATCATCGTAGCCTCGCTCGTTGCGCCTCCGCTCTGGGACGGGCCCGGGACGAGCACCTCGGCGGCGGACTTCGCCGCCTACCTCCAGGAGAACGACGAACGGAGCGTCGCGGCGCTCTACATCTACAGCCTCGCGATGGGCCTCTTCCTCTGCTTCGCTGCCGGGCTGTGGCAATGGCTGCGCCAGACCGAGCCGGAGCCCCAGCCGCTGTCGGCCATCTTCGCCTTCGGCGCGGTCGCGCTCGCGGTGCTCATCCTGGCCGGCTTCGTCCCGATTGCGGTGGCGGCCTACCGCCCCTACGACCCGGATTTGGCCGGGATGCTGGCCGACCTGACGTTCGGCCTGCTCGCGCTCTCGGGGATCCCCACCGCCGTCTGTCTGGGAGCGTACGCCGCGCTTGTCCTGCGATACAGATCGCTTCCCGCGTGGACTGCCTGGCTCGCAATTCTGGGTGCGCTGACGCACGTCTTCATCGCGGCATCGTTCATGAGCCACGGCGACGTCCTCTCGCTGGAAGGCTCCGTGATCGTCTGGGTGCCCGCGACGTTCTTCGCGTGGATCCTCGCGGCCAGCGCCGTCCTGCTGCGGGCCGGGAAGCTGGAGGCGGGCACGCCCTAGGAGGACGCGCGCCACGCTCTCAGGGCGTTTCCGGGCGGCCGGCCAGGTAATAGTGGGCGGCGCCGGCGAGGAAGATCGCCGAGGTGCCGAAGTGAAGCAGGGCGTCCGCCTCGTTGTTGGGGAAGTAGAAGAGCCCAGCCGCGACCTGATCGTCGAGCAGGGCCCACACCCCGGTGACGATCAGGCTTCCGGCCGCGGCCACGACGAAGGGTGCCGCAAGGCGAGGGCGGGTGGCGGCGAACAGGCCCGGGATGGCGATCAGAAAGCCGGAGAGCGCGTGCCAGCCGTTCATGTCAACGGCCAGGACGCGCTCCGCGCTCGCCGCGTCCCCGGTGGCGAAGTCCGGGTTGACGATCAGGCCGGGGACGCTCCAGACGAGCACCGCGATGGAGCCCAGGATCGCCGACCATTGCACGGGGGAGAGTGGCCGCTGGTATGCCATTGCCGTCTCCTTCGTCGCGTAACCTAATTGCGATTAGGATACTACCTAAGGAGCGTTAGGTTGGCAGCGGAGAAGAGCCAAACGCAACCCCGCAGGCGGATGACGGCGGAGGCGCGCCGCGAGGTGATCGAGCGCGCTGCGCTGGAGGTCTTCGCCGAGCGCGGATATCACGGCGCCTCCATCGACGAGGTCGCCAGGCGCTCGGGCGTCACGGCGCCGGTGATCTACGACCACTTCGCGTCCAAGCTCGCCCTCCACAGGCGGCTCTTGGAGCGGACTCGGGACGAGCTGCTTCAGATGTGGAGCGAGCAGCTGGGGGCGACGATCCCGCCGAGCAGCGAATCCCCCGCGCCCTCGACGCGTGGGCCCGCTACGTGGAGGAGCATCCCTACGCGCCCCGGATGTTCTTCCACGAGACCACCGGCGACCCCGAGATACGCGCGGTCCACAGGGAGGTCCAGGCCGAGGCGGTCGCGGCGCTTGGGGCGATCCTGGGCGGCGAGCCGGGTGCCGAGCGGATCGTCGGCTCGGCCGACGCGGAGGCGCTCGAGATGGCCGCCGAGGTGATCCGCTCCGGCCTCACCGGGCTGGCCATCTGGTGGAGCGAGCACCCCCAGGTCCCGCGCGAGCGGATCGTCGCCACCGCGATCAACACACTCTGGATCGGGTTCGAGCGGGTGCGGCGCGGCGAGAGCTGGGCGCCGGAGGGCCAGTTCGGCTGAAGCGCCAGAGGCGCAACCAAGGCATCAGGCCCTCTTACCCGGCGCCCACCCGCATCTCATAGAGGAGGCCGTCGTTCTCGTTCGGGTCGTCCTTGTTGTCGACGTGTCGGTCGACGATCCAGTAGTTCCGGGCGGACGGGCTGTCGTTGGGGTTGGAGGTGGGCGCCATGGTCACGCCCGCCACCTTCGAGCTGGCGGTCCGGATCGCCGAGAGCTTGAGCTTCCGCAGCAGCCCCCCGCCCATGCCAAGCTCATAGATCGTCATGGTCTGCCAATCGATCGCGAGGAGCTTGTCGTTGCCACGGCGGTCGAGTCCCAGGCCCTCGCAGTCGCGGGCGCCGTACCGGGCGAGGTCGAAGTGGGTGACCACGTCATCCCCGTCGCCGAAGGTGCCGTTCACCGGCCGCACGGCATAGACCTCGCGGCCAAGGCCGTCGCAGACGAAAACGCGGCCGGTTGCCGGGTCGACCTCGACCCCTTCGGGATCGGTGCTGCCGAACGCCGAGGTGCTGAAGTTGGACACCGTGTCGTCGGCGGTGCCGTGGATGCCGTCGCTCCCCGGCTGGACCCGCGAGATCCTGTCCTTGTCGTCGTTCGAGACGAAGAGCGTGCCGTTCGTCGGGTTGAATCCGATTCCCGTGGGCTCCTTGTTGTTGGGCAGCGTGGTGCCGCTGCCGAATCCCAGGCCCGTGCGCGTCGCTGTGAACAGGTTGGAGCCGAGATAGTGCGGCGTCTCATCGACCTCGGAGTCGCTGATCAAGAAGCGGTCTTGGCCAGGCCTGTAGGCGATGCCCGAGGGGTCGGGGCTCGACGGCGCAAACGCCGAGGTGCGAATCGTCTGGACGAGGGTGGGATGCACCCACGGGGCCGCCGAGGCCGGGGACGCAGGCCAAAGCAGCGCGCCGGACGCCGCCGCCAAGCCGGCGCACGCGAGGCGCCGCAGGCCGGCGGACGGTGCCTGCCGCGCTGTTCTGGGCGACCCCAGCCGATGTTCTCCCTCGCCTGTGATGCAACTGAAGATAACGTCGTGGCCGCCAGAGTTGCGCCGGTGCATGGGCGGGGGCGGCCGGGGCCGTCCAGGCTGACTTACCCGTCGCGCCACTCCTGCCGATGAAGAATCGAGATGGCGCTCGCGACTCAATCGCGCCCAGCGCGGATCCTGCTCTGGGCCTTGCTGGCGGCGACCGCCGCCAGCGTTCTCGCCTACGCGGGGCTGATCGCCCTGGCGGAGCCGGCAGCCCTCAGCGATGCCGCAGGGCTTTGGGTCTACCACGCGGCGCTGGTCCTCGCCAGCCTCACCTGCTTCGTGCGCGCCGCGCTGGTGCGCGAGCTGCGAGTCGCCTGGGTCGCGTTCGGCCTCGGGCTCTTGTCCTGGACCGCTGCCGACGTCTACTGGACCCTGGCGTTCACCGACCTGGACAAGGTTCCGTATCCGTCGGCAGCCGATGCCGGCTTCCTCGCAGCCCTGCCGTGCTTCTACGTGGGGATCGCGCTGTTGATCAAGCGGCGAATCGGCCACTTCACCGCCGCGAGCTGGCTCGACGGGGCGATCGGCGGGCTGGCCGCGGCGGCGGTCGGCACCGCGGTGCTTGCGCCCGCGCTGGTCGGCCTGACCAGCGGCGACCCGGCGGCGGTGCTGACGAACCTCGCCTATCCGCTGGGCGACATCCTCCTGATCAGCTTCATAGTCGGCGCGCTGGTGGTCAGCGGTTTCCGTGGCGCCCGTGAGTTCCTGGCGATCGCCGCCGGGCTGATCGCCTGGACCCTGGGCGACGGGATCTACCTCTACCAGGAGGCGACCTCCGCTTATGAGGAGGGCTGGCTCGATGAGGCGTGGCTGATCGGCGGCCTGCTGATCGCGGGCGGCGCGGTGCTCTCGCTCACGCATCGGTCGCAGCGGCGGCAGGTCTACAGCTCCCCGATGGTGTTCCCCGCCGTCTTCGCCGCGGTTGCGGTGGGGGTCCTCACCTGGGATCACTTCAGCCGCCTGCACGAGGTCTCGATCTGGCTCTCGGCCGCGACGCTGGCCGCGGTGATCGTCCGCATGGGGATCAGCTTCCGCGAGAACATCGGCCTGATGGCGGCGCTTCACGACAGACGCGGTCACCGACTCGCTGACCGAGCTCGGCAACCGCCGCAAGCTGATCGACGACCTCGAATCGGCGCTCGACTTGGCGCCAGGTGCCGAGGACGGCCACGTCTTCGCTCTCTACGACCTCGACGGCTTCAAGGTCTACAACGACAGCTACGGCCACCCGGCGGGCGACAGCCTGCTCCGCCGGCTGGGAGCGAATTTGGCCGCGACCGCCGAGCCGGATGGCTGCGCCTACCGCCTGGGCGGCGACGAGTTCTGCATCCTCGCCCGGCGGCGTGGCCGGCGGACCGGGCCGATCGTCGAAGCCGGACGGGCCGCGCTGACCGAACGGGGTGAGGGATTTCGCGTCAGCGCCTCGGCGGGCGCCGTCCTGCTCGCAGATGAGGTGACCGCCGCCAGCGAGGCCTTGCGGCTCGCCGACCGCCGCATGTACGCGGAGAAGAGCGTTCGCAGTGGCGGCCTCGAACGCCGGACCCACGAGTTGCTGGTCAGCATCCAGCGCGATCGCGAGCCGGAGCTGACCGAGCAGCATGAGAACGTCTCGCGCTTGGCGGTTGCGCTCGGCCGCGAGCTGGGCCTCGACGCCGAGGAGGTCGACGTCCTGCGCCGCGCCGCCGAGCTCCACGACATCGGCAGCATCGCCATCCCCGACGAGATCCTCCGCAAGCCCGGGCCGCTTGACGACATCGAATGGGAGCTGATGCGAAAGCACACGCTGGTCGGCGAGCGGATCATCGGCGCCACCCCGTCGCTGGCCCCGGTTGCCCGCCTGGTTCGCTCCTCACACGAGCGCTGGGATGGCTACGGCTACCCGGATCGCCTGGCGGGCCAGGAGATCCCAGTCGGGGCCCGGATCATCCTGATCTGCGACGCCTTCGATGCGATGCGCAGGGAGCGTCCCTATGCGACCCCGCTTGATCGGCAGGGCGCTCTGGCCGAGATTCGCAACAAGGCCGGCACCCAGTTCGACCCGCAGCTGGCCGAGCTCTTCTGCGGCATCGTCGAGCGGGCGCACGACGACAGCGGAGAGCACGACGACGATCGACCGGCTCAGCGGGCCGCGACCAACGGATCCGCGACCAACGGACTACGCGGACGATCTGAACGTAAGCGACGGGCCCGCGCGCTGAGCGCCACCCTGGCGCCGGGCTCGAACCCGGGTGGTAGCTTTACTGCTCCCATGGGGGCCGGAAGGAGGACTGCGGCGCTGGGCGCCGCGCTCGTCGCGCTTGCCCTGCCGTGCGCTGCCCTGGCGGCCTTTCCCGGCGCCGACCCGACCGAGAGCCCGCGGGTCAACACGCCCAACGATCCCGACTTCGACCGCTGCGAGGCCGACGACCCCGACACGCCTCCGGCGGACTGCGACAGCTACTTCGAGGAGCAGTTCGGATCGTTCGGCTTCCGGCCCGACTCGGCGCAGGAGGCGCCGGGCGTGGAGACCGCAGTACGACAACTGCGCGCAGCTCGACCAGCAGGGCCGCGACGCCAACGCGGCCGCCGGAGACCCCGCAGTGCTCGCAGATCTCGGGGGTCCGCGCCGACACCGCCTGGAAGTACTCCACCGGGGCCCCCGCCGTGTCGGTCGCGATCCTGGACACCGGGATTCGCTGGCAGAACACCGAGCTGGTGAACAAGGTCCGCCTCAACAGGGATGAGCTGCCGCTGCCCCAGCACGCGAACGGCGATCGGACTGCGCCGGCTACGACTGCAACGGTGACGGCGCCTTCAACGTCGAGGACTACGCCGACGACCCGCGGGTGTCGGTGAGCGCCGGCGACGACACCTCGGGCACAGGCGGCTCGAACGCGGACGCGTTCCTCGACGCCTCCGACCTGATCGCCACCTTCTCCGAGGGCACCGACGGCGACGCCAACGGCTACGTCGACGACATCGCCGGCTGGGACTTCTTCGACGACGACAACGACCCCTTCGACGCGTCGAGCTGCTGCAGCGCCAACGGCCACGGGACCGGGCGCGCCCTGGAGGCGCTGGCCGAGACCGACAACGCGGCCGGCGAGACGGGGCTGTGCCCGAAGTGCCAGCTCGTGCCGCTGCGGATCTGGGACTCGTTCGTTCCGCCCACCGACAACTGGGCGCTCGCCGTGACCTACGCCGCCGACAACGGCGTCGAGCGTGGCCGAGGGAGCGATCGGCGGGCTGACCAACACGCGCTTCGCGCGCAGCGCCGTGCGCTACGCGGACAGCAAGGGCATGGCGCTGATGCTCGTCTCCAGCGACATCAACAGCGCCAACCACAACTACCCCACCAACTACAACGAGGCCGTCTACGTCGCCGGCTCCTTCCCCGACACCGCGCCCAACAACACCTGCTCCGGGCCGGGCGGCCTGCCGGGGCTCGCCCGACCTGCCGGCGACCCGCCGCGGCGAGTTCGAGGACGGCTGCGCGCAACTCCTGGCGAGCCTGGCGGGCATCGGCGTCACCCCGACCGCGCAGCCGTTCACCACGAGCTTCTTCCGCAACTCCAACCTGACCCAGTACGGGGGCAAGGCCGACATCGTCCTGATGGGCTCGACGGGCTCCGAGAACACCGGCCAGGCGGCCGGGGTCGCGGGCGCTCCTGGAGTCGTACGCGCGCAGCACCTTCGCCGGCACCGGGTTCCCGGCAGGGCTGCGCGGCAACGAGACCCGCCAGCTCCTGACCATGACCGCCGAGGACGTGCTGCCCGCCAACACCGGCTCGATCGGCCTGCCCGACAAGGCGAACTCCGGCTGGGATCTCGCACTTCGGCTACGGCAGGGTCAACATGGCCGCGGCGATGGCCCGGATCCACCTGAGGCCGGGCCAGCCGATCCCCGCGGGCTGGCCGTGCGGAACCCGGCGCACCTGCATCCCGCCCGAGGCGCAGATCGACGCGCCGGACTGGTTCTCGCCGATCGACGTCGCCCGGGTGCCGGCGTCCGGCCTCGAGATCCGAGGCCGCGCCGCCGCCCCGCACGAGGGTGACGTCGGGGCCTGGAGGGTCCAGTACGCATGCGGCCAGGACGCCACCGACTCGAGCTTCCAGAACATCCCGGGGGCGAGCGGGACCGGCCCCGTCAACGGCGTCCTGGGAACGCTTTCGAAGTCGCTGCTCACCAGCCTCGCCGACAACTGCAACGGCGAGGTCGCCAACGACGCCGGGCGGCCCGCCGGCGCGGCCGCCGACGGCGCCTGGCCCGCCGATCCCTACCCGAATCCCGACCCCGAGCGCCACGCCTTCCAGATCCGCCTCACCGTCCACGAGGCGGCTCACCCGGCCAACATCGGCCGCTACCGCAAGACGCTCTTCGCCTACCGCGACGACGGCAACCTCGCCGGGCTGGCCGAAGCCGATCGGCCCCGGGGCCTCCGCCGCCGGGCACGTCACGGGATCGGGCGGCGAGACCTCGCCCCGCCTCTACGACGTCGACGGCGACAACGAGCTCGACGTCCTGCTGGCGACCTCGAGCGGCGAGCTCTACGCGCTTCACCGCGACGGCACCCCGGTGCAGAGCTTCAACGGCGGGCAGCCGGTGAGGACCGACCCGATCGCGCTGGCGCAGGACCATCCGATCGACGCCTCGCTGCCGAAGCCGCGCGAATCGCTTCGGGTCCCGGCGATCGGCGACATCAACCACGATCTCGACTCGGAGATCGTCGCCACCGCGGGCGAGCACGTGTACGCCTGGAGCCTGGACGGCTCACGCGTCGCCGGGCTTCCCCGTGCGCGTCGACCCGTCGCTCTCCGATCCCTGCAATCCGGGCGCTCCCCATCCCTGCTTCGACGCCGCCGACCGTCACCTCACGATCGACAATCACCTGAAGCGCGGCTTCCTCGGCTCGCCGGCGCTGGCCGATCTCGACGGCGACGGGCGGCGCGACATCGTCGCGGGGGCCCTCGACCAGCACCTCTATGCCTGGGACGGCAACGGCGACCCGCTGCCCGGGTTCCCCGTGAAGCTGTCGAGCGCCGGCGCGGACGGCGCCGAGATCGTCACCACGCCGGCGATCGCCGCAGCTCGACGGGCAGGGCCCGCCCGAGGTGATCGTGGCCACCAACGAGGTCATCCCCGGCGACCCCCAGCCTCCCGGGAGCATCTTCGACATCTTCAACGCCTTCCTCGGCTCGAGCACCGGCTCCAACCCCGTCTACGCGGTGCACGGCGACGGGAGCATGGTCAGCGGCTGGCCGGTCCAGGTCGGGGTGCTGGCCGGCGACCTGTTGCCGATGGTCCTCCCCGGGCAACGACTCCGCCGTCCTCGACGTCGACGGCGACGGCAACGACGAGGTCTCGGTGTCCGCGGCGACCTCGCTCTCCGGCCAGGGACCGAAGCTCGTCGACGGCGACGGCTCGACGATCAGCACCTACGAGGACGCGGCCGCGAACTGCCCCGACCAGGGCGAGGTGGTCAACCTCGCCGACTACCCGTCGATCGGCGACCTCTCCGGCGACGGCACGCCGGACGTCGTCAAGGGCGGGCTGACCCTGAACGGGGTCGCGAACCTCCTCGCCGTGAACCAGAACCTCCCCTTCTGCCACGTCGAGCAGGCCTGGGACCCGGCGCACGGGCGCCGCCCTCCCCGGCTATCCGCGCGCCACCGACGACTTCCAGCTCCTCTCGCAGGCCTCGATCGCCCGCGTGGCGGGGAGCGGACCGCAGCGCCAGGCGCTCGTCGGCACCGGCCTGTACCAGCTTCACGCCTACGGCCCCACCGGGGCGGAGGCGCCGGGCTGGCCGAAGTTCACGGGCGGGTGGATCCAGTCGACGCCCGCGGTGGGCGACGCCGACGGCGACGGGAAGCTGGATGTCGCGGCGGTCACCCGCGAGGGCTGGTCGTTCCTGTGGAGAACGGGCGTCTCCGCGTGCGGCGGCTCCAACAACGAGTGGTGGACCTTCCACCACGACGAGCGCAACACCTCCAAGCACGGCGTCGACGCGCGCCCGCCGGGCTCGCCGGAGGACCTCGTGGCCACGCGCAACGCCGCGGGCGGGCCGGTGGCCGTGAGCTGGAAGCAGCCGGGAGACGACTGGCTCTGCGGGAGGCCGGCCCGCTATCGGGTGATCGTCTCGACCGGCCGCATCGACGACCCCGACGACGGTGACGTGATCATCTACGAAGCCGTCGGCCCCCGCGGGCCAGAGCGTCTCGAGGACGCTCGTCCGGCCCGCGGCCAGAGCGGCCCGGCACGTGGCGGTGCTCTACCGCGACACCGCCAAGAACTGGGGGCTGTTGAAGAGCGCGCGAATCACGGGTCCCGCCGGCCCATGAGCCTCCGGAGGAGGCGTCTCCTCTGGATCTGCGCACTCGTTGCCACCTCGGGGCTGACGACAGTCGCAGCGCCGGCGTTCGCGGCCTTTCCCTACACGCGGCCCGGAGGCGATCCCAGCGACTTCACCGACCTCTACCTGGGCGCGGGGCAGACGCCGGGCGACCTCTCCGGCGACGGGAACGACTTCAAGTTCGCGGCGACGCCTGATCCGGCCAACGGCCCGCAGATCAACCAGAACCCGATCGAGCTGTTCGGGGTGCGCGGCGCGCACGTGAACGACTCGAGCCCGGCGGTCCAGACCGCCTGGATGACGACCACCGGCCGCCCCGACGTTGCGATCGCCGTCCTCGACTCGGGGATCAAGTGGAACGACGCCGGCGCGATGAACGACCTTCGCCTCAAGGTCCGGCTCTCGAGGGGCGAGCTCCCGATCCCCCAGCAGGCCAACGCCTCGTCGTGCGGCGCCTACGACTGCAACGACGACGCGGTCTTCAACGTAGCCGACTACGCCGCCGACCCGCGAGTCGACCTGGGTGACCCCCGGCGCGCCGGGCCTCCCGGCGTCCTCACCCCCCAGGACCTGATCATCGCCTTCTCCGACGGCACCGACGGCGACGCGAACGGCTTCCGCGACGACATCGCGGGCTGGGACTTCCTGGACAACGACAACGACCCCTTCGACGACGTCCAGTACGGGCACGGCACCGGCGAGGCGAAGGACTCGAGCGCAGAGGCGGACAACGGCGACCAGGCTGGGGAGCTGCCCGAACTGCATGTTCCTGCCGCTGCGGGTCGGCGACAGCTTCATCGCCGACGACAACCGTTTCGCGCAGGCCACCCTCTACGCGACCGACATGGGGGCCGACGTGGTGCAAGAGGCGCTTGGGACCCTCAACAACTCCTCGCTCGCTCTCCAGGCGGTCCAGTACGCCTACCGCCATGGGGTCACCGTGATCGCCTCCGCCGCCGACGAGGCGGCCCAGCACAACAACTGGCCCTCCAGCCTCCCGCACGTGATCCTCGTCAACTCGGTGACGCCCGGGCTGGTGCCGCCCCCGGACCAGTCCTACCTGTCGTTCAACGGCTGCACCAACTTCAACGCCAAGATCACCCTGGCGATCCCCTCCACGAGCTGCTCCTCCAACGCGACCGGCCTCGCGGCCGGGATGGCCGGCCTCATCTACTCGGCGGCCCGCGACGCCAAGGCAGCGGGTGCGCTCGAGAGCCATCCCGACACCGCCCACTGCAAGCGCACCAACGGCACCCGGTGTGTGATCACCCCGAACGAGGTTCGCCAGCTGATGGCCACGGGCGCGATCGACGACACGCCGCAGGCCGACGACGTGAATTTCGCCGATCGCCCGCCGGCCGAGCCCTCCTGCTCTCCCGTCCCGGCGCCCGGCTGCACGGACCCGGGCGGTCCGGGAAACGCCCTCCAGGCCCAGGTCGACGCCAACCGCCA
Source organism: uncultured Actinomycetes bacterium (assembly GCA_963745365.1). Taxonomy (GTDB): domain Bacteria; phylum Actinomycetota; class Thermoleophilia; order Solirubrobacterales; family 70-9; genus AC-56. The sequence goes on along the minus strand of CAVUXC010000009.1, from coordinate 28,496 downwards.
GGTCCCGATCGGGCCGCCGGGGCTGTTCGAGAGCTACCCCGCGCGCTGGGGGCCGGACCAGTTCTACGGCTACGGGCGGGTGAACATGCGGAGGGCGCTCAAGGCCATCCTGGCGGGCCACGGCGCGAACCCGCCGGCCTCCAAGATCCTGCCCGAGGCCGAGCTCACCTCACCTCAGTGGTACGAGCAGGTGAATCCCTCCAAGGCGACGCTCGACGTCGAGGGCCAGGTGTTCGCGCGCGGCTCCACCTACACCTGCTCAGTTCTCGTGGCTCCCGGCCAGTACCCCAACAACCGCCGCACCTCCGACTCTCCACCGGGCGACTTCGCGCCGCTCGACAACCGCTGGTGCGACGGTCACACCAGGCACTCGGCTAACCACTCGGGGGTGCTGGCACAGATCTCGATCAGCCAGCTGAAGTCCCGCTTCCCACCGGGCACGACCTTCAACGGACCCGAGCCGCAGGCCAGCCCCGCCAACGACAACGGGCGGCCGAACGCCGCCCCGCACTCGTTCACCATCCGACTCGATCGTCCACGCGACCCGCGGCGGCCACAGCCTGAACGGCAAGGACCGGCGCGCCGCCTACCTGGAGCGCGACCAGGACATGCTGCCCGGCTTCCCCAAGGCGATCACCGGGGCGCGATCACCGCCGGGACTCCCACCAGCGACGGCGAGTCCTCGCCGGCGCTCGCGGACCTGAACGGCGACAACCGCAACGAGCTGATCGTCGCCGGCTCGGACGGCTTCGTCCACGCGCTGCGGCCCGACGGAACGGAGCTGCCGGGATGGCCGGTGCGCGGCGACCGGCCGCCGCTGCACACCGGCGAGCGAGCGTTCACCTCGGGCGAGGTGTCCAGCGACGTCGGTGGAGCCGATTCTGGGCTCCGTCGCGGTCGCGGACGCGAACCGCAACGGGGCCCCCGAGGTCTACGCCGCCGATCTCGAGGGCAAGGTCTACGGATGGACGCCACCTCGGCCAGCGCATCTTCACGGTCGAGGCCAACCCCGAGCTTCTCCGGCAAGCCCCTGCAGCCGTTCGTCAATTCCCGCCACGGGGAGGCCAACCGCACCCAGCACGGGTTCCTCGCCTCGCCGGTCCTCGCCGACATCGGCGGCGACGACCGGCTGGAGATCGTCGCCGCGGGAATGGACCGCCATCTCTACGCGTGGCATCGAACGGCAGTCCGGTGGCCGGCTTCCCGGTGCTCGTCGTCGACCAGAGCAAGGTGCAGTCCATCGATCCCGCAGACCCACCAGGTCACGTTCCGGCGAGCTCCGGCTCCTACCAGCAGGGCGCGATCGTCGATACGCCCGCGTGGCCGAGCTGACCGGCGGCGGAGATCCCGAGATCGTCCTCGGGACGAACGAGGAGTACGCCGCCGACCAGGACGGCGGCTGGAACGCGGCGCCCGCGAACAGCGCCTCGTTCACGCTCCTCGACCAGCTCGGGCAGGGGATCGACGAGTTCAAGTCGGAGTGCGGCGAGGACTGCGACGACATCCCGGGCCCGCCGCTGAAACCTGCCAACTCGCGCGTCTACGCGATCCACCCCGGCGGCAACGCGCACCCGAGCGGTAATCCCTTCCTGCCGGGCTGGCCTGCGAGGGTGGCGATCGTCTCCGCGGAGCTGCTTCCGGTCGTGGGGGAGGGGATCACCGGATACCCGATCGTGGGCGCCGTCAATTGCGGCAGCGGCGGCGGCCCGAAGGTCGGCGTAATGGCCAACAACGGCCTCGCGTACGTCTTCGACACCAACGGCGAGTCCTGCTACGGCCAGTCGAGCGGGGCCGACATCCCGCTCCAGACCGACGGCTACGCCAACCAACCCGATCACCCGCTGGTCCCGGCTGTCGGGCCTGCCGGCGTTCGCCGACCTAGACGGGACCGGGCTCAGCTTCGTCGCCCCTGCCGCCGGGCTCGGCCGGGCGCTCGACGTCGCCCTACCCGACTACCAGCCCACCGGTCAGGACTTCATCGCCGCCTGGAGCGTGCCGGGAGGGGGTCAGCTGCGCCCGGGCTTCCCGCAGGCGGTCAACGACCTCCAGTTCCTGACTGGCCCCTCGGTGGCCGATCTCAACGGGGTGCCTGGTCAGGAGATCGTCGCGGGAACCGCGAGCATGGACCTGAACGCGTTCAGCGCCGCCGGCACCGAGCTGGCGGGCTGGCCGAAGCTGACCACCGACTGGACCGTCGCCAATCCGACGATCGGCTCCTTCGGAACGCTCGACACGGCCTCCTCGGCTCGCAAGGCGGTCATCTCGGAAACGCGCTCCGGCTACATCAACGCGTTCTCGACCAGCGCGCCGGCGTGCTCGCCCTCGACTTGGCCCCGCTTCCACCACGACAACGCCAACTCGGGCGACTATGCCCGCGACGCGACGCTGCCCGGCAAGCCGTTCGGCCTCAACTCGACCGCTGCGCAGATCACCTTCAAGGCGCCGGGCGACGACCTGCTGTGCGGCACGGCTGACCACTACCAGGTGGCGACCTCGAACAGCCCGATCGACGAGACCAACTTCGGGGCGGCCGTTCCCCTGACCGGCACCCCCGCGCCGGCCGCCCCCGGCACCACGCAAACCTATGCGCTGCCCAGGCGGCGCGAGGCGCTACGTCGCGATTCGCGCCGTCGACGAGCAGGGCAACGTCGGCCGTCCGGCCACCGTGGACCTCGGCTAAACGCCGCCAGACGCCCCTGAGCCGGCGGCGAGGCTGGCAGGATGGATCGATGCGCCGCCTGCTGCTGCTCGGGTCGACCGTCGTCTTCCTCGACGTCGTCTTCTACACGGCGATCACCCCGCTGCTGCCCGACTACGCCGACGACCTGGGGCTTTCCAAGGGGGCCGCCGGCGTGCTGTCCGCCGCCTACGCGGCGGGCACCCTGGCCGCGTCGCTGCCGGCCGGGTTGATGGCGGCGCGGGTCGGCCCGCGGCGAACGCTGATTTCGGGGCTGCTGCTGCTCGGCGTGGCGAGCCTCGTCTTCGGCTTCGGGGAAAACGTGGTGCTCCTGGACGCCGCCCGCTTCGTCCAGGGGGTGGCGGGCGCCCTGGCCTGGGCTGGCGCGCTGACCTGGCTGATCCTCGCCACCCCGGAGAACCGGCGCGGCTCGATGATCGGAGACGTCCTCGGCATCGCCATCGCGGGAGCGCTGCTCGGCCCTGCCCTCGGAGCGCTTGCTGCGGAGGTTGGCACCGAGCTCGTCTTCTCGTCGGTGCTGGTGCTGACCGTGGCGCTGTCGCTCGCCGCGCTGCGCATGCCGGAGCCGGACCGCGGCGAGCAGCACAGCCTTCGCGAGGTCCGGGCCGCGATCGTCAGCCCCTCGGTGCTCCGCGCGACCTGGTACGTGGCGGCGCCGTCTGCGATGTTCGGCGTGATCGAGGTGCTGATCCCGCTGCGGATCGACGAGTTCGGCGGCGGGGCTGGCCTGGTCGCTGTCGGCTTCATGGCGGGAGCCGGCCTCGAGGCGATGCTCGCGCCGATGGTCGGTCGCCTCTCCGACCGCGTCGGCAGGCTTCGGCCCTACACGGTGGGGATGCTGATCTGCGCCGCCGCGATCGCGCTTGTCCCCGCCGCCGGGGGGCTCGGCGTGATCCTGGCCGTCCTGATCGCCTGTTCCCTGGGGGCGGGCCTCTGCTTCGCGCCGGCGCTGGCGATGCTGAGCGACACCGCCGAAGCGACCGGCCTGCACCAGGGGCTCGCCGCCGGGATGATCAACGTGGCCTGGGCATCGGGACAGGTGCTCGGCGGCGCCGGTGGCGGCGCCGCGGCCAGTGGGGCGGGAGACGCGCTGCCCTGCCTGCTGGCGGCGGCGCTGCTGCTAATCACGGTCGGGGCGGCTCGGCGCACGGGGATCGGCAGCAGGCAGCGGATCCGTCCCCACGAGGCGCCTTGACGGCGCGCCCGATCCCGTGTCTTCAGGAGGATCGGTCTAGTTCTCCTGAAGCACGGACAGCACGTTGCCAGCCGGGTCCTTGAACCAGGCGATGTTCGGCCCCTGGCCGCGCGCGATGCCCTTTTCGTCCTGCTCGAAGGCGTCGTAGCGCTCGAAGCGCACCCCGCGCGCGGTGAGCTCGTCGACGGCCTCGTCGATGTCGTCCACGGGGAAGTTCAGGATCGTGTAGCTGGCAGGCGTGCAGTCCGGCTGCTCGTAGACCAAGGTCGGCCGATCACCGGCGAGGTCCAGCGAAATCAGGCCGCCTTCCTCGGACACGTCTGACGTCTTCAGCCCGAGCGTCTCGCCGTAGAACTCACGGGCCTTGCGCGAGGTCGTCAACGGCGAAGCCGCTGTATGCCTTGGTGTTCGCGAACATGGCCAGCTCCTCTGCTTGTCGTTTGCTTCCAGTCAGTCGACGCGATCGGGCAGGCCGAAGCGCTCGAAGAAGTCCACGAACCGCTCGGGGACGATGGGCTCCTCCGGCCAGCGCCGGTAGGCATCGAGGTCGCGAGAGTCCGTCGCCCGGCAGATGAATGCGGTGACGTCGCTGATCAACCGATCGCGAACGGTGAGCACGTTGAGCGCGAACGGGAGGTGGGTTCCCTCCGCCTCGTCCCAGCAGTAGAAGGCGAGGGCCGGCTGACCGCTGGCGGGGACGTAGATGTGGCGCCAGCGCCAATCGCCAGACAGCGGTCCGGCGCCGAAGAACTTGGTGAGCTGCTCGTGGCCCTTGTGCCAGCTCGGTGCCGGCGGCATCGAGAAGCAGGCGTCGTCGGTGAGCATCGCGACGACAGCGTCGATGTCGCCACGGTCCCACGCGTCCACGTAGCCCTGCACGATCCCGCGCATGCCTTCGTCCCCGAGCGAGCGCAGCGTCGCCTGTTGGCTCAGCTCGGGCGTGCGCTCGTCGACGGCCTTGCGGGCGCGCTGCAGGGCGCTGTTCACCGATGCGGTGCTCGTCTCGAGCGTCTCCGCGACCTCCCTGGCCGAGAAGCCGAGCACCTCGCGCAGGATCAAGACGGCGCGCTGCGTGGCCGGCAGGTGCTGAAGCGCGGCAATGAAGGCAAGCTCCACGGCCTCCCGCTGCTCGTAGCGCACCTCGGGCGCCGCATAGCCGTCCTCGAGCCCGAGCGTCTCGTCCGGGTAAGGCTCGACCCAGACCGACTCGGTCAGGGGTAGGTGAGGGCCGTCGTGGGGGTCGATCGGCGGCCCGTAGTCGACCGGCAGCACGCGCTTGGGGCGCTTCGAGATCACGTCCAGGCAGGTGTTCGTCGCGATTCGATACAGCCAGGAGCGAAGCGAGCTTCGCTCCTCGAACTTCGGCAAGCCGCGCCAGGCCCGCAGCAGCGCCTCCTGGAGCGCGTCCTCGGCGTCGTGAACGGAGCCCAGCATTCGGTAACAGTGCGCGTGGAGCTCGCCTCGATGGGGCTCGACGAGGCGGTCGTAGGCGCCCTCGTTGCCGCCACGGGCAGCTTCGAGCAGCCCTGCCTCCGCGGCGGTCGGGTTTGTGGGGGCGGCGCTCATCCGCTGGGAGATTAGACCGGTGAAGCGGGCAAGAGTCATCGCCCCGACCGATTAATCGGCGGGCCTGCGGCGGTCAGAGAGGGCAGGGAATCATGCGAGCGCCTTCACACCCAGTTGTCCACCTGGAGCTGCACACGGGCGATCTGCCCCAGGCCAAAGCGCTCTACGCACAGCTTTGCGGCTGGCGGGCGGAACGGATTGATGCCGGCTGCGGCTCGTACCTGGCGCTCGAGCTGGGCGGCGGAATCGGCGGGGGCGTCGTCGAGTGCGAGACCAGCCGCCCGCTTTGGCTACCGTACGTCGAGGTCCCCGAGATTGGCGGCGCGACGCACCTGGCGCGCGCGCTGGGCGCGACGGTACTGCTTGAGCCGCGCGAAGGCCCGGCTGGGTGGCGCAGCGTCGTCGCCACGCCCGCCGGCGCGGAGATCGCCTTCTGGCAGCCAAAGGAGCATCAGCGATGAGATCGGCAGAGCAAATGACCGACAGGAACCGGTGGGTCGCCCTCTACGTGCTCTGCGCCGGGATGCTGATGATCGTCCTCGACATCACGATCGTGAACGTGGCGCTCCCTTCGATCCAGGACGACCTGGGCTTCTCGCAGTCAAGCCTCGCCTGGGTCGTCAACGCCTACCTGATCGCCTTCGGCGGCCTGCTGCTGCTCTCTGGGCGCTTCGGCGACATCATCGGGCGCAAGAGCATCTTCCTGGCCGGCCTCGGCGTCTTCACGGTGGCCTCGTTCCTCTGCGGGGTGGCGCAGAGCCCGGGCCTGCTCGTCGCGGCTCGCTTCGTCCAGGGAGTCGGCGGCGCGATGACCTCGGCGGTCGTCCTCGGCATGATCGTGACGATGTTCCCTGAGCCGCGAAAGCGGGCGAAGGCGATCGGCGTCTATGCGTTCGTCGCCTCCGGTGGCGGCTCGGTCGGGCTGCTGGCCGGCGGGGTGCTTACCGAGTCGATCAACTGGCATTGGATCTTCTTCGTGAACATCCCGATCGCCATCGTCACGGCGGTCCTGGCTGCGCGGCTGCTGGATCGCGACGAGGGCATCGGCTTCGGCGATGGGGCGGATGTCGCGGGAGCGGTGCTGATCACCAGCTCCCTGATGCTCGGGGTCTACACCATCGTCTCGCCGGCGGCCGACTACGGCTGGGGCTCGGGCCGGGCGCTTGGGCTCGGCGCGGTCTCGCTGGCGCTGCTCGTCGCCTTCGTCGTGCGCGAGGCGCGGACTCCGCAACCCGCTGATGCCGCTCCGGATCTTCCGCTCGCGAAACGTCTCGGGAGCCAACCTCATCCAGGCGCTGTCAGTCGCCGGGATGTTCGGGATGTTCTTCCTCGGGTCCCTCTACATGCAGCGGGTGCTCGGCTACGACGCCCTGGAGATCGGCCTCGCGTTCCTGCCTGTGACGCTGGTCATGGGCACCCTTTCCATCAGGTATGCGGAGCCGCTGATCATGCACTTCGGCGCCAGGACGACGCTGGTCCCAGGCATGGCCCTAATAGCCGTCGGACTTGTCCTCTTCACGCGCGCCTCGGTGGATGGCAGCTACGTGGAGCATGTCCTGCCGCCGATGCTCCTCTTCGGTCTTGGTGCCGGCCTCTCCTTTCCGGCGCTGATGACCCTGGCGATGTCCGGCGCCACCAAGGAGGACGCTGGCCTTGCCTCCGGCCTCGTCAACACCTCGGCGCAGGTGGGCGGCGCGCTGGGACTTGCCGTCCTTGCGACCCTGTCGGCGTCGCGAAGCGACAGCCTGATCGCGGGCGGGGAGGCCAGAGCCTCCGCGCTGACCAGCGGCTACCACCTGGCGTTTTGGATCGGCGCCGCGCTCGTATTGGCCGCGATCGTGGTGGCCGTGACGATCCTCCAGCCGGAGGAGCAGGCCGAGGCGGAGATGGCGACGGAGTCCGAGCGGGGTGGGGCGGAGCCGGCCTACTCAGAGGCCGGGTAGCCATCCATGAGCACGGCGCTCGACTCCGCCCGCGCCCGTGACGTGCTGCATCGCGCCCGTTCGGTTCCCGCCGGCTTCGTAACCACCTATGGCGATCTGTGTCCCGCAGCTCCCCGCTTTGCCGGCGCGGTGATGGCGGCGTGCGAGGATCCAGGCGTCCCGTGGCAGCGCGTCGTGCGCGCCGACGGGTCGCTGGCAAAGGGGGGACCTCAGCGCAGGCTGCTCGAAGCCGAGGGAACCCCGTTTCGAGGTGAGCGCGTCGACATGGAGCTCTGCTGGTTCGCGATCGACGACGCCGCTGCGGGGCCACCAGCGCTTGTACGCAAGTAGCAGTCGTTAGCCTGGTCTGGTGAGCCTCAGGGCAGGGCGCTACACGTTCTCTCACGTCGCCTACGACCCGCCGAGCGACGTGCTCTACGCGGCGATCGGCGCTCCCCAGCCGGGCAGCCGGGAGCAGACGCCCGAGTCCCACTACCTGCGCTTCGATGGCATGGGCCGGTTCTCCGGGATCATCCTCATGAACCCGCGCCAGCAGCTCGAGAGCGAGGGCGGCGTGTACGTCAGCCTCCCCGAGGGAGACCGCGTCCGGGTCCAGGGGATCGAGGCGTTCGTCCGCGAGGCGGACTGAGGACCGCTCACCTCACGTTTGCCGTGCCCGATCCGTTTCTTTAGTTGGATGAACGTCATGGCGCACGCATTGCCGCCGTTTCAGGCCTTTCTCGACGAGCACCTGGAGGCCGTCGGCGCCTTCCTTCGCGGGATGGTGGGCCCGAACGATGCCGAGGACTGCCTGCAGGAGACCTTCCTGGCGGCGCTGCGGGCCTATCCCCGCGCCGAGCCGCGGAACCTGCGAGCCTGGGTGCTGACCATCGCGCGTCGCAAGGCGATCGACCACCACCGCTCCAGGGCCGGCCGCGCTGCGCCCGTGGCCGAGCCGCAGGAGCTGATCGACCGTCAGGTCCGGCCGGATGCGGGCAGGCTCCGCGGACGCAGCGCTCGGCATGAGCCCCCGGCACAGCGAGATTTGGTCAGCGGTGGCTGAGCTTCCCCCTGGCCAGCGGGCCGCCGTGGTGCTGCGGTTCGCCGTCGACCTCCGCTATCGGGACGTCGGCGAGGCCCTGGGGACGTCGGAGGAGGCGGCGCGCCAGAGCGTCCACGAAGCACTGAAGAAGCTGCGCGCAAACGCGGCGGAGCTGAAGGAGATGGCGAGATGAGCGACTTCGTCGACCGGCTTGCGGCACGGGCCAACGAGGAGGGCCTGGTGGACATCGCCTACGCGACCGTGGACACGCCGCTCGGCACGGGCCTGGTTGCGGCGACGCCCAAGGGACTGGTTCGCCTCGCGCTTCCCAACGAGCGGATCGAGGAGGTGCTCGCCCGCCTGGCGGAGGACGTCTCGCCGCGGGTGCTCGAGTTTCCCGCCCGCCTCGACGAGGCGCGCCGCGAGCTGGACGAATACTTCGAGGGCAGGCGGGACCGGTTCGAGCTGCCGCTCGACTGGCGACTCAGCCACCCGGGGTTCTACCGGCGGGTGCTGCGCGCCACCGCGCGGGTGCCGTTCGGCGACGTGATCACCTACGGCGAAGCGGCCCAGCGGGCCGGCAACCCCCGCGCCTTCCGGGCGGCGGGCACCGCGCTGGGCTCGAACCCGATCCCGATCGTCGTCCCCTGCCACCGGGTCGTCCGGGCCGGCGGCGAGATCGGCAACTACGGCGGCGGCCCGGAGATGAAGCGCTTCCTGCTGAAGCTGGAGGGCGCCCTGTAAGCTGCGGCCATGATCGCGGTCATCATCATCGTCGCCGTCGTTGTCCTCTTGGTCCTGATCTTCATCGGGATCAACAACTCGATGATCGGGGCGCGCAACAGCGTCGACGAGGCCTGGTCCGGGATCGACGTGCAGCTGAAGCGCCGCCACGACCTGGTGCCCAACCTGGTCGAGACCGTGAAGGGCTACGCGACCCACGAGCGCGAGACCTTTCAGAAGGTGACCGAGGCGCGGGCGGACGCGATGAAGGCCCAGGGTCCCGCCCAGGCGAGCGCTGCCGAGGGCCGGCTGGGCGCCATGCTCGGGGATCTCCGCGCGATCGCCGAGGCCTATCCCGAGCTGCGCGCCACGGAGAACTTTCAGCAGCTTTCGCGCGAGCTGACGGAGCTCGAGGACGAGATCCAGGCCGCGCGCCGGATCTACAACTCGAACGTGCAGAGCTACAACACGAAGATCCAGGTGTTCCCGAACTCGATCATCGCCTCCACGCGGAACTTCGAGGAGCGGGAGTTCTTCGAGATCACGGACGCCGCCGAGCGCGAGCCGGCCAAGGTCAGCTTCAGCTAGGCGGTTCGATTTCCAGCTCCGGACCTCGCGGCCTCGCGGGGCCGCTCAGGGCTGGGTAAGGGGGGCGCGAGGGGCGCCGATGGACAGCGTTTCCCGTCGAGTGAACGGTTGTGTGTCGCATAGACACACAACTCTCCAGTCGTCGGTTCTCAGACAGGAGCATGGTGCCCCTTCAAGCGCCTCCCGGAATGTGACCACAAATGTGGTCACATTCCGGGAGCTGTCCGGGGTCAATACGGGACTCGGAATCAGCCATCAGGTGGGTCGTCCCGGAACGGCGGCTAGCACGGCGTTCTGATCCCGGCCCGCGAATCGACCACCGCGAAGGCCGTGCCGGGGACCGTCTTGAGGCGGTTCAGGTCGCCGTCGTTCCAGCGTTTCGAGCGGGCGCCGGTGATGAACCAGTTGGAGCCGGAGCCGCCGTTGTCGGCGTTGATGATCCCGTAGTGGTAGAGGGCCTTGAAGATGACCCGCGACTGGCTGCCGCCGGGAAACCGGTGCAGGTTGTCTCGGAAGTAGCGCTGGCGGAGCCGCAGGCGCAGGCCCATCGGCGGCAGCTGGGCGTCGCATTGGCTCGAGGCGTAGTGGGTGGCGGGATGGATGTAGGCGCGCCGGGTCTCGGCGAAGGTGGCCCGGATCGCATGGCGGACGTGGCCCCGGTTGACCTCGCCGTAGCGCACCAGCCCGGGAAGGATCGGCAGGCCCGCCGCGTCGGCCGAGGTCCAGCCGTCATCGCGGAGCCCGGTCGAGCGTAGGTCGAAGCGTGCCGTCGAGGCCGCCCGCCAGCGGTGCCCGTCGCCGCCGAGGTAGTGGGCGGCGAACATCTCGAACAGGTCGCAGCGATGGCGCTGGACGACGAGGACGTGGCGGTCGGAGCCACCCTCGATTGGCGCCCAGGGTGGAATCGGGGCCAGCCCGAAGTCGCTCTGATCCGGGATAGCTGGTCACGTTCACCCGCACCCTGCGCTGATCTCGCCCGACGGTCGCGTACGGGATCCCGTAGGCGCCGTTGCCGCCGAAGTCCGGGTGCACGACCTGGTTTCCGCCCAGGCCGGTGATCCGATCGATGTATCCGCTCGAGCGTGAGTCGATCGGAGCCCTGGAGACGTCCTGGTTCCAGGCCGTCTGGTTCGCAGCCGAGCGGGCTGTGGCGGGCCCCTGGAAGGCGGGAAACACCCGGCAGCCGCCGACCTTCGGTGGCTCCGCGGCCTGCGCGGGCGCCGTTCCGAGCCCCAGGCCGCAGAGGGCGACGCTCACCGCCCCGATCCACAGGCGGCGCGTGCGCTGGAAGAACCTCACGCTCCGATTATCGGCCTGCGGGCGGCGAACCTGCAGTTGACCAGGAAATCGGGGGTGAGCGGTGAATCCGGCTAACAACGCCATGATCGTCGATTGCGCCTACTACAAGGACCGCCAGCGCCAGGACGAGGGACCGATCGACCTGGAGCGGGCCGTGGACTGCGTGAAGAGCGACGACGGGTTCGTCTGGCTCGGGCTGCTCGAGCCGACCGAGGACGAGCTGGCCGCGGCGGGCCGCGCCTTCGACCTTCCCAAGCTGGCCGTGGAGGACACCGTCCATGCGCATCAGCGTCCGAAGCTCGAGCAGTACGAGGGCCACTTCTTCATCGTCCTGAAGACCGCCCGCTACGACGAGGCCCAGGAGCGGGTCCACTTCGGCGAGATCCACATCTTCCTCGGACGCGGCTACGCGATCACGGTCCGTCACGGCGAGGCGAGCAATCTGCAGCCCGCCCGCCAGCGGCTCGAGGGACAGTACGCGGAGCTCCTCGACTCGGGACCCGCCGCGGTCGCCTGGGCGGTGCTCGACCAGGTGGTGGACGACTACGAGCCCGTCACCGCCGGAATCGATGACGACATCGAGGAGGTGGAGGAGGACGTGTTCACGAGCAAGGGTGACTCCGAGCCAGCGCATCTACTTCCTGAAGCGCGAGGTGATCGAGTTCCACCGTTCCGTCTTCCCGCTGATGGCGCCGCTGGAGGCGCTCGAGCACGGCGCCTACCCGCTGATGCCCGACGGGCTCCGCCGCTACTTTCGCGACGTGGCCGACCATGCCCGGCGGGTCGACGAGCAAATCCACTCGCAGCGAGAGCTCTTGACCAGCATCCTGGAGGCCAACCTGTCGCTGATCGGCGTGCAGCAGAACCAGGCCGTACAGCAGATCTCGGCCTGGGCGGCAATCGTCGCCGTGCCGACCTTCCTCGCCAGCATCTGGGGGATGAACTTCGAGCACATGCCCGAGCTTCGGCTGGTGTTCGGCTATCCCCTGGCCCTGCTCGTGATGCTTCTCCTCGACGCTGGTGCTCCATCGCTTCTTCAAGCGGATCAACTGGCTCTAACCTAGCTGCGTGCAACTCCCGGTCGCCCACCTGGAGGGGGCGTTCGAGCCGCTGCAGGTCGCGCCCGTGCTGGCGGTGGCGGTGCTGTATGCGGTCCGCGCCCGCTCGCTGGCGCTGCGTGGCCGGCCGGTGCCGGCGTGGCGCCAGGTCAGCTTCGCCTCCGGGATGCTGCTGATCCTCGTCGCCCTGGTCTCGCCGCTGGCGGCGCTCGACTACGAGCTGGTCTGGGTCCACATGTCCCAGCACCTCCTGCTCGCCGACCTCGGCGCGCTGTTGGTCGTGCTCGGGCTCACCGGGCCGCTGCTGCAGCCGCTGCTCGCCACCCGGGGCCTTGGCTGGCTGCGCACGCTGAGCCAGCCCGGCCGTCGCGCTGCCGCTCTGGCTCGCCGACCTGTATGTGTGGCACATCCCCGGCCTCTACCAGGCTGCGATCTCGAGTCAGGCGGTGCACACCCTCGAGCACGCCTGCTTCGTCGGCTTCGGGATCGCCATGTGGATGGCTCTCCTGGGCCCCCTGCCGAAGCCCGACTGGTTCGGGAACGGCGCCCGCCTGATCTACGTGATCGTGGTCCGCTTCGGCGGCGCCGTGCTGGCCAACGTGTTGCTGTGGGCGGGATCGCCGCTGTATCCCGACTACGCGGCTGGCGAGGCGGCCCACGGGATCTCGCCGCTGGCAGACCAGGGCGCCGCCGGCGTCGTGATGATGGTCGAGCAGGGCCTGGTGACCATGGGCCTGTTCGCCTGGCTCTTCTTCCGCGCCGCGAGGCAGAGCGACGAGCGCCAGGCGCTCCTCGACCTGGCGGCGGAGCGCGGCGTGCCGCTCGACGAGGCCCGCGCGGCGCGAGCGGTGGCGGCCGGCCAGGGCGAGCGGCTCCGTGAGCGGATCGCTGCTGGGGCGGAGTAGGGTGCGGAGCTTGGCCGCCCGGGATCGCCTCCTCGCCTGGCTCGTCACGGGACCGGTCGGTCGCTTCGTCGCCTTCTTTCTCGACTTCGCCGCCGTCTTGGTCCGCGGGGCAACCAATAGGCTCAGGCGGCGATGAGGACCTCCGTCACCGAGCTTGGCGACTCGCGCGTTCGGGTCGAGGTGGGAATCGAGCCCGAGGCCATCCAGGATCGGGTCGAGCGCGCCGCGCACGAGCTCGCTCGCGACATGCGCATGCCCGGCTTCCGCAAGGGAAAGGTCCCGGCGCAGCTCGTGATCCAGCGCGTCGGCCGCGAGGCCGTGCTGGAGCAGGCGCTCCGCGACTCGCTTCCGGAGTGGTACGAGCGGGCGCTGCTGGACACCGGCATCACCCCCGTCGGCGACCCGGAGTTGAACGTTTCCTCGCTTCCGGGTGCCGGCGAGGAGCTCGCCTTCTCGATCGAGGTGGCGGTCCGGCCCGGGGCGAAGCTCGGCGACTACAGGGGCCTTGAGGTTGGCAGGGCGGAGGTCGAGGTCCCCGCCGACGCGGTTCAGGCCGAGCTCGATCGGCTGCGCGAGGGGTTCGCGAGCCTCGACCCCGTGGATCGCCCCGCCGCCGCGGGCGACCTGGTCGTCATCGACTATTCGGGGACGATCGACGGCGAGCCGTTTGAGGGCTCGGACGCCACCGACCTGATGGTCGAGCTTGGTGCGGAGGGCCTGCTGCCCGAGTTCGACCGGGCCCTCGTCGGCGCGTCCGCGGGGGACCAGGTGTCGGTCGAGGTCCGGTTCGACGACGATCACCAGCCCGAGAGCCTGGCCGGCAAGCAGGCGACCTTCACGGTCACGGTGAAGGAGGTCAGGGAGAAGAAGCTGCCCGAGCTCGACGACGAGTTCGCCTCCGAGGCGTCGGAGTTCGAGACGCTCGACGAGCTTCGCGACGAGCTCCGGCAGCGGATCGCCGCCGCGCTCGAGAGCCGGATCGAAGCGGAGTTCCGCGAGGCCGCCGTCGACGCCGCGGCCGACCAGGCGCAGATCGAGCTGCCCAAGGACCTGATCCACGCACGCGCCCACGAGATGTGGGAGCGGCTCGAGCGCTCGCTGGCCGCGCGGGGCGCCAGCCCTGAGGCCTTCCTTCAGATGCAGGGCAAGACCCGCGAGGAAGCGGTCACCGACCTGGAGCCCGACTCCGAGCGGGCGCTGCGCCGCGAGGCCACCCTGGCGGCGGTCGCTGAGTCCGAGGGAATCGATGTCTCGGACGAGGAGCTGCTGGAGGCGCTCCAGCCGGGAGAGGAAGGGGAGACACCCGAGCAGCTGCTGGAGCGTCTTCGCGCCACTGGCCGCGATGCGCTGCTTCGCTCCGAGCTTCGGCTGCGAAAGGCGGCTGAGGTGATCGCGGGCTCGGCGCGGCCGATCCCCCAGGAGCAGGCCGCGGCCCGCGACAAGCTCTGGACGCCGGAGAAGGAGAAGGCGGAGGCGGGCGAGTCCGGCCTCTGGACCCCGGGCGACGAGCGTTAGCGCCTGGCCCACTTTTATAGACTGCTCGCGCGATGAGCCCCCTCGTGCCCATGGTCGTGGAGCAGACGTCGCGCGGCGAGCGCGCGTTTGACATCTACTCGCGTCTGCTGAACGAGCGGATCGTCTTTCTGGGCACGCCGGTGACCGAGGAGATCGCCAACCTGGTCGTCGCCCAGCTGATCCACCTCGAGTCCGAGGATCCCGACAAGGACATCTCGATGTACATCAACTCGCCCGGCGGGTCGGTGTACGCCGGCCTCGCGATCTACGACACGATGCAGTACATAAAGCCGGACCTTCAGACGATTTGCGTCGGGGTGGCGATGAGCATGGGGGCGCTGCTGCTGGGCGGCGGCGCCAGCGGCAAGCGGATGGCGCTGCCGAACTCGAAGATCCTCATCCATCAGGTTTCAGGCGGCTTCCAGGGCCCGGCGGCCGACATCGAGATTCATGCCAGGGAGATCATCGACGTCCGCCGCCGCCTCGACGAGATCATCGCCAAGCACACCGAGCACCCGGTCGAGAAGGTCGCCAAGGACACGGAACGCGACTATTTCATGAGCGCCGAGGACGCCAAGGCGTACAACCTCGTCGACCGGGTCATCGAGCACCACTGACGGTAACCGGGACGGCCGAGCGCGCCGACCCGCGGGCTCAGGCGGGGAGGCGGTGGGCGCGCCAATGGGCCCTGCCCGTGTCGCAGCCCGAGGCACCGAACCTGGGGAAATCGCCATGCAGCCGCACGGTGCCCCTGGCCCGTCTGCCGTGCCTTCTGAACCTTCCTCTCACCCTGGCGGTCGTGTAGCCGTCCGAGCCCCTTGCACGGAACCTCCGGTGCCTGACCTTGATCGGGAGCCCGAAGTAGCCCGACACCTCGCCTCCGGGGACATTGCCCGTGTCGCATTCGATCGGGACGTCCTCCCACGCGAATCCCCGGCGGTTGCGCGATCCCATCACCTTGACCGGCCTCCCGTCCCTGAACTTGGCCCTGAAGTGAACCGTTCCGTCTGGATTCGCCGTGCCGTGGAAGCTGCGCGTGCCGGCCGAGGTCGCGCGGTTTCCCGCCGTGCCTGAAGCGGGCAGGGCCAGCGCCGCCAGCAGGCCGGCGCAGACGAGCAGGCGCCCTCGCGGCGCCGCTGCAGGGGTCAGCGGCCGTGCTTCGCGTGCCAGTGGACCCTGCCCGTGTCGCAGTTGGTCGCGCCGCCTCGGAAGTCGCCGGTGACGCGCAGGGTGCCCCGGGCCTTCTGATCGTCGTCCCTGAACCGGCCCCGGATGCGCATGCGCTTGCGGCCGTTCGGGGTGGTGAAGTCGCCGTGGAACCTGTGCCTCCGGTTCACCCGCATCGGCGGCGGGGGAGTGCCGGTGTCGCCCACGGTCGAGGCGCCGTTGTCGCATTCCATCGGCACGCGGTTGAAGATGAACTTCTTCACCTTGATCGTCTCGCCGTCGTGGACCTTGGTCTTGAACCTGAGGTTTCCACCCTCGTTGACGGCACCGTGGTAGTGGCGAATGCCGGCGACGGCAACGGCCGCAAGCGCTAACGCGACGATCAAGGTTGCGCCGATGACAATGCGCTTCACAGGTCCTCCTTTGCCCCGGCCCGAGCCTCCCCCGAACCTCTGGGCGGCACCTTACCGCCCACGCCGGTCGCGCGGTGGGTGCGATCGCGCCGCTCCCCGCCCTGCAAGGCCGCCCGCGCCTTGCAGGGACGGGCGTCTCCACCGAGTAACAACCAGGGGTCCAGGCCGGCGTCACCCGTGTCGTAACCTCCGTGGTGACGGTCCGGCGCAGTCGTTGAAGGGAGAACAGCGGTGGCACGCCCAACCGACTCCAACGAGCAGCTTCTCTGCAGCTTCTGCGGGAAGTCCCAGCGCCAAGTCAAGAAGCTGATCGCCGGGCCCGGCGTCTACATCTGCGACGAGTGCATCGATCTCTGCAACGAGATCATCGACGAGGAGCTCGCCGCCCCGCCCAGCTTCGAGCTCGAAAGCCTGCCGAAGCCGAAGGAGATCCACGCCGTCCTGAACGAGTACGTGGTCGGCCAGGAGACCGCCAAGCGGGCGCTGTCGGTTGCCGTCTACAACCACTACAAGCGCGTCCAGATGTCGCAGAACGGCGACGAGGAGGTCGAGCTTCAGAAGTCCAACATCCTGCTGCTCGGCCCGACCGGCTGCGGCAAGACGCTGCTCGCCCAGACCCTGGCCCGGATCCTCAACGTCCCCTTCGCGATCGCCGACGCCACCGCCCTGACCGAGGCCGGCTACGTCGGCGAGGACGTCGAGAACATCCTCCTGAAGCTGATCCAGGCGGCCGACTTCGACGTCAAGAAGGCCGAGACGGGAATCATCTACATCGACGAGGTGGACAAGATCGCCCGCAAGGCGGACAACCCCTCGATCACCCGTGATGTCTCCGGCGAGGGCGTTCAGCAGGCGCTGCTGAAGATCCTCGAGGGGACCTCCGCCTCGGTGCCGCCGCAGGGCGGGCGCAAGCACCCCCACCAGGAGTTCCTGACCATCGACACCACGAACATCCTGTTCATCTGCGGCGGCTCCTTCGCCAACCTCGACAAGCTGATCGAGCGGCGAATCGGGCACAAGGGCGTCGGCTTCGGCGCCTCGATTCGCTCCCGCGACCAAAAGGACACCGGGGAGCTGTTCGAGCAGGTCCTGCCCGAGGACCTGATGGAGTACGGCCTGATCCCCGAGTTCATCGGCCGCCTGCCGGTGGTCGCGGCGATCCACCAGCTGACCCGCGACGACCTGATCACGATCCTGACCGAGCCGCGCAACGCGCTGACCAAGCAGTTCGAGCGCTTCTTCGAGTTCGACGAGATCGAGCTCGTGTTCGCGTCGGACTCGCTTGCCGCGATCTCCGACAAGGCGCTCGAGCGCGAGGTCGGCGCCCGCGGACTGCGCTCGATCCTCGAGGAGACGCTGCTCGACGTGCAGTTCGAGCTGCCCTCGCGCCGTGACGTGCGCAAGTGCGTGGTCACCAAGGAGACGATCCAGCGGGGACTGAAGCCCACGCTGGTCACCGAGGCCGCCCCGGACGAGCCCGGCGAGCTGGACGAGCTGAAGGAAGAGTCGGCCTGATCCCGCGCGCCGGCGCGCCCCGAAACTAAACTCGCCCGCGATGGACGCGGAGCGCCGCGCAAGGCTCGAGGCAACCACTCGCTACGACCCCTCAGAGGTCGAGGGGCGGATCCTGGAGCGCTGGCTGGAGGGGGGCTACTTCCATCCGCCCGCCGAGGGAACGCCCGCCGGCAACTTCTCGGTCGTCGATCCCGCCGCCGAACGTGACCGGCGCCCTGCACATGGGCCATGCCCTCAACGGCACGATCCAGGACGCCTTGATCCGGCTCAACCGGATGCGGGGCCGCAACGCCCTGTGGGCGCTGGGCACCGACCACGCCAGCATCGCGGTCCACGCTGTGCTGGAGAAGGAGCTGCGGGCCGAGGGAACGTCGCGGCACGAGCTCGGCCGCGAGGCATTCCTGGAGCGAGCCTGGGCGTGGAAGGAGAAGTACGGCTCACAGATCGTCGAGCAGCTGAAGCGGCTTGGCGCCTCCTGCGACTACGAGCGCGAGCGCTTCACCCTCGACGAGGACTACGTGCGCGCCGTCTACCGCGTCTTCGTCCGCCTCCACGAGAAGGGCTACATCTACCGCGACAACTACATGGTCAACTGGGACGTCGGCTCGCGCTCGGTGATCTCCGAGCTCGAGGTCGAGAATCGCGAGGTCGAGGACACGCTTTACGCGATCGACTATCCGGTCGAGGGCGCGGACACCGTGCTGACGGTGGCCACGGTGCGGCCGGAGACGATGCTGGCCGACACGGCCGTTGCGGTGAACCCGGCCGATGAGCGCTACCGGGAGCTGATCGGCCAGCACTGCGTCCTGCCGCTGGTGGGCCGCCGCCTGCCGGTGATCGCCGACGACTACGTGGACCCCGAGTTCGCCACCGGCGCCCTGAAGGTCACCCCCGGCCACGACCCGAACGACTTCGAGCTCGGTCGCGCGCACGGTCTGGACGAGGTGACGGTGATCGGCGAGGACGGGCGGATGACGGCCGAGGCGGGGGAGAGGTTCGCGGGCCTGACGACCGAGGAGGCGAAGGAGGCGGTGCTGGCGGCGCTCCGCGAGCAGGGACTGCTCCGTGGCGAGGAGCCGTACGTGCACTCGGTGCCCCATTCGCACCGCTCGGGCGAGCGAATCGAGCCCCTGATCTCGCTCCAGTGGTTCTGCCGCATGGACGAGCTGGCGAAGCCGGCGATCGAGGTGGTCGAGCGCGACCAGGTGCGCTTCGTCCCGGGGCGCTGGAAGCGGGTCTATCTCGACTGGATGGACCGCCTGCGCCCCTGGTGCGTCTCTCGCCAGCTGTGGTGGGGGCACCGGCTGCCGGTCTGGTACTGCGACGCCTGCGAGGAGACCTATGTCGCCGAGGTCGCGCCCGAGCGCTGCGGGGCCTGCGGCGGCGGCCTGCGCCAGGACGAGGACGTGCTCGATACCTGGTTCAGCTCCGGCCTGTGGCCGTTCGGGGTCCTCGGCTGGCCCGTCGAGACGCCGGAGCTGCGCGCCTTCTACCCCACGGACGTGCTGGTGACGGCGCGGGACATCATCTTCCTTTGGGTCGCCCGGATGGTGATGATGGGCCTCGAGTTCACCGGCGAGGCTCCCTTCGGGGACGTCTACATCACCTCCGTGATCCAGGCGCCCGACGGGCGGCGGATGTCGAAGAGCCTCGGCACCGGCATCGATCCGCTGGACGAGATCCAGGCGCATGGAGCCGATGGCGTTCGCTTCGGGCTGCTGGCCATGTCCTCGGCCCAGGACGTGCGCTACTCCGCCGATCGGATCCAGCAGGGAGAGGACCTGGCGAACAAGCTCTGGAACGCATCGCGACTGATCCTCCTCAACGCCTCAACGGAGGCCCTCGAGGGGGAGGCGGCTGGAGGGGTCGTGCCCGGCCCGCGCCCCGTGCGGGTCGAGGACCGCTGGATCCTCTCCCGGCTTCAGGTGGCGATCGAGGCCGTGACGCGCAACCTCGACTCCTACGACTTCGCCCACGCGGCGCTCGAGCTGTACCGATTCTTCTGGTCGGAGCTCTGCGACTGGTACCTGGAGATCGCCAAGCCTCGCCTGTACGAAGACGACGCCGAGGTGGCGGCAACGCTGATGTGGATCCTCGAGCAGACGCTCGCCCTCGCGCACCCCGTGGCGCCGTTCGTGACCGAGGAGATCTACGCCTACCTGCGCGCCGCGACCGGCGCGGAGGGGCCCGCGATGCTCGTCGTCCACCCGTTCCCGGAGGTCGACGGCGCGCTCCGCGACGAGGCCGCGGAGCGGCAGGTGGAGGCGTCGATCGAGCTCACCCGCAGCGTTCGGCGCTGGCGCGATCTGGTCGGGGTCGCCCCGGGCGACGTGCTCCCAGCGCGGGTCGCCGACCAGGACGGCGAGCCCCCCCACGAGCTGGTCGCACGGCTGGCGCGGCTTTCCTTCGACGGCGCCGAGGGCGAGGCGCTGGCGTCGTTCGGCCAGGTCGAGATCCTCACCTCGGGGCAGGTGGATGCGGCCGAGGTCCGCCGCCGAGTCGAGGAGAGGCGCCAGGCGCTGCGCGGGGAGGTGGAGCGCGCC
The DNA here is from genome assembly GCA_963745365.1 of uncultured Actinomycetes bacterium. GTDB lineage: Bacteria > Actinomycetota > Thermoleophilia > Solirubrobacterales > 70-9 > AC-56. Next base: position 8,347 of record CAVUXC010000009.1, on the reverse strand, counting down.
GAGCGCAAGCTGTCAAACCAGGGATTCGTGAGCAACGCTCCCGCCGAGGTCGTGGAGGCCGAGCGCGAGAAGCTGACCGGCTACCGGGCCGAGCTCGAGGAGCTCGAAGGCTAGTACTCACGGACGTGACCACTAGCTTCGACGCCGAGGGCTACCTGGTCTCGCTGGAGCCGCTCGGCTGGAGCTTCGGGCCTGGAGCGGATCCGGCGCCTGGTCTCGGTGCTGGGCATGCCGCAGCACCGCTTTGCCTCGATCCACGTCGTCGGCACCAACGGCAAGTCGTCGGTGGCGGAGATGGCGGGGGCGCTGCTCGAGGCGCACGGCAGGCGCACGGGGGTCTACCTCTCCCCGCATACCGAGCGGTGGTCCGAACGGATTCGCATCGCGGGCGCCGAGATCGATGCCGGCGAGTTCGCGGCGGCTGCGGAGCGGGTCGCCCAGTCGATCGAGGTCGTCAACCGGACGCTGGCCGACGGCGAGGCCGTGACTCAGTTCGAGGCGGTCACGGCGACCGCCTTCGTCGCCCTGGCCTCCGCCCAGGTCGAGCTCGGCGTGATCGAGGCCGGGCTCGGCGGCCGGCTCGACGCCACCAACGTGCTGCCCTCCGCGGCGACGGCGCTCACCTCGGTTGGCCTCGAGCACACGGAGTGGCTGGGCGATACGGAGGAGGCGATCGCCGCCGAGAAGCTCGCCGTGCTGCGCGACCACTCCACGCTGGTGCTGGGGCGCGTCGGTCCGGAGGTCCGCGAGCTGGCCGAGCGGACCGCAGCCGAGCGAAGCGCCCGCCTGGTTGTCGCCGGCGATCCCGACCCGGAGCTGCGGCTATCGGTTCCCGGGGCATACCAGCGGCGCAACTTCGCGGTCGCCGCGGCCGCGGCTGAGGCCGCACTCGGCGAGCTCGACCGCGACCTGACGCGGGCCGTCGCGGAGGGACTCCAGCTGCCGGGCCGTGTCCAGGTCCTGAAGGGCGACCCGCCGCTGGTCCTCGATGCCGCCCACAACCCGGACGGCGCCCGCGCGCTCGCCGAGGCGCTCGGCGAGGCGGTCGGCGAGGCGCCGCTGGTCGCCTGCCTCGCGATGCTCGCCGACAAGGACGCGGCCGGCGTCCTGGCGGCGCTCGCTCCGCGCCTCGAGGTCGCTGTCTGCACGGAGATCCCGGCGGAGCGTCTGGCGCGAGCCGGTCGCCCTGGCGCCCGGGCGCTGGAGGCGTCACGGCTCGGCGAGCTGGCCGCTGCCGCCGGGGTCGCCGCGACGGAGGCCGTCCCTGATCCGAAGGCGGCGGTTGGGCGCGCTCGCGCGCTGGCGCGCGAGCGGGGCGGCGTTGCGCTCGTCACCGGTTCGCACTACCTTCTGCCGTACGCGCCCCATGAACCGCGAGGCGCGCTCAGAGCTCCTCCAGATGATGGGACTGGTGGCCGCCGTGGTGGCGATCGTGATCCTGGTCTTCTTCGGGCTCGGCTATCTGTTCGGAAGGCTCTTCCTGTAGGCGAGGTATAGATAGGCGTGCCAGAACCAGGGTTTGCCCCGCGGGTAACGAAGTACACTCAGCCTCTGCTCATGCGCCATTTGCCATGCTCGTAGCGCTGTTCGGCATCACGGACGAGGGCCTCAACCTGTTCGTGAACCTCGTCCTGCTCTTCCTCGTGGTCGTCTGGATCGCGCTGGTTGCCTGGACGTTCCTGGACGCCCGGCGCCGCATCCAGGACCCCGTGCTGGTGGCCTGCGCCACCGGCGCCTCGCTGTTCCCCTTCGTGGGGACGATCGTCTACGCGATCCTCCGTCCGCCGGAGTTCCTCGAGGACGCCCGAGAGCGTCGAGCTGGAGATCCGCGCCGCGGAGCTGCGCGTCAGACAGCTCGAGGAGCAGTCCTGCCCGAACTGCGGCTACCCGATCGAGCGCACCTACCTGCGCTGTCCGGACTGCAGGACCCGGGTAAACGACCCGTGCGAGTCGTGCCAGAAGCCGATCGACCCGCGCTGGACGATCTGCCCCTACTGCGAGACGCCGCAGCGACGTGCCGCTCCCCAGCCGCGCCGCGCCGAGCCGGCGCGGCGCGCTTCAGAAGGCGAGCCGGCCGGAAAGCGCGGGGCGCTCAAGAAGCGCACCCCGCGGCCGACGACCCGCCGTCCGCCCGCCCAGCAGAGCCGCTCCGGGCAACCGCGCTCAGCACGCCCGGCCGCCTCGCGGCAGGCATCCACCGCCGCCGGCAAGCGCAAGCGAGCATCTGAGCGCTCCACCGCATCCGCTCCGCCGAGCCGCGAGGCGCCCGGCGAGGAGCGTCCCAGGCCGGCCCCGGCGTCGTAGTCGGCGCCCGTGCACACCGGTAGCCTTCCCGCGCCGTGAGCGCCGAGTCCAACAGTCAAGAACGCTGGTCCTGATCAAGCCCGACGCCTTCGAGCGCGGCCTCACCGGCGAGGTGCTGGCGCGGTTCGAGCGCAAGGGCCTGCGGATCGTCGCCCTGCGGCAGCTGCGGATCGACGAGGAGTTCGCCGGCCGCCACTACGCCGAGCACGCCGAGAAGCCGTTCTTCGGCGAGCTGGTCGAGTTCATCACCGGGGGGCCGCTGGTGGCCGCCGTGCTCGAGGGGCATGAGGCGGTTGCCGCCGCGCGCCAGGTGATCGGGGCGACCAACCCGCTCGAGGCGGCGCCCGGCTCGATCCGCGGCGACTTCGCGGTCGAGGTCACCTTCAACCTCGTCCACGGCTCCGACTCCGACGAGTCGGCGAAGCGCGAGATCGCGCTCTGGTTTGGCGACATCGATTGAGCCTGATCCTCGCTTCCGCCTCGCCGAGGCGCCGTGAGATCCTCAGCGCGCTTCGGATCCCCTTCGAGGTGGTTGTTCCCGAGATCGAGGAGCTCGCGCGACGGCGTGCCGGAGGAGGTCGTGGTCGAGAACGCGCGCCGCAAGGCGGCGGCCGGCCTGAGGGCGGCGAGGGGAGGGGAGCGCGATCGCGCTCGGCGTGGACACCGAGGTGGTCCTCGACGGGCGTCTGCTCGGCAAGGCGGCGGACCGGACCGAGGCCCGCGAGCGCCTCGAGGCGCTGGCGGGCCGGACGCACACGGTGCTCAGCGGCATCGTCCTGCACCGCGCCGGCCCTTGGGCGAGGAGCCGGTCGAACGCTCGGGCGTGGCCCAGACCGAGGTCACCTTCCGGGAGCTCGACGGGCCGACCCTCGAGGCCTACCTCGCCTCGGGCGAGTGGCGCGATCGCGCCGGCGCCTACGCGATCCAGGGCCTCGGCTCGATTCTGGTGGAGCGGCTGGAGGGTGACTTCTCGAACGTGGTCGGGACTGCCGGTGCGGTTGCTGCTGGACCTGGCGCCCGAGCTGCTGGCCCCGCTCGCACCGCGCTCGTCAGACTCTAACCCTTAGGTCGACCTTGAGCTTCGATCTCGGGCCTCATCCTGCAATTGAGGCTGCGCGGGGGTTCGCTACACTCGGCGCGCGGCGTGGCCCTCCGACGGTCGGCTCCTTGCACCGGGGGGCGGATGATCCGAAGGCCCGCCGCGGCGCGCGGCAAGCGCTGCCGCGAGCCCTGCGGATCCGCCCCTGCACACGAGCTCCGCTCGCACCGAACACTTCCCCGACTACTCCCGACTGATGGGTCTGTTCAGAAACCTCGGTGGTTTCGGCGGCCGCGACATGGCCGTGGACCTGGGCACCGCGAACACGCTCGTCTACGTGCGTGGGCGCGGCATCGTGCTCTCGGAGCCCTCGGTGGTGGCGGTGGACGCGCGCACCGGTGAGGTGCATGCGGTCGGCGTCGAGGCGAAGCGGATGCTGGGCCGCACCCCGGGAACGATCCGCGCCATCCGACCCCTCAAGGATGGTGTGATCGCCGACTTCGACGTCACCGAGGAGATGCTGCGCCACTTCATCCAGCGCGTCCATCAGAACCGGTTCGCGCATCCCCGCGTCGTCGTCTGCGTTCCCTCCGGCGTCACCGGGGTCGAGAAGCGCGCCGTCGAGGAGGCCTGCCTCTCGGCCGGCGCCCGCCAGGCCTACCTGATCGAGGAGCCGATGGCGGCGGCGATCGGAGCGGGGCTGCCGGTCGGGGAGCCGACCGGCAGCATGGTCCTGGACGTCGGCGGCGGCACCAGCGAGGTCGCGGTGATCTCGCTCGGGCGGGATCGTGGTCTCGGAGTCGATCCGGATCGGCGGCGACGAGCAGGACGACGCGATCGTCAACTACTGCAAGCACGAGCACAAGCTCCTGATCGGCCAGCAGACGGCCGAGGAGGTGAAGCTCGAGATCGGCTCGGCCGCACCGCTGCCGGAGGAGGTGACCACCGAGATCCGGGGCCGCGACATGGTCACCGGCCTGCCGAAGACGATCATGCTGACCTCGTCCGAGGTGCGCTCCGCCCTCGAGGAGCCGATCAACCAGATCGTCGTCGCGGTCAAGGACACCCTCGACCGCACCCCGCCGGAGCTGGCCGGCGACATCATGGACCGGGGCATCACCCTGGCCGGCGGCGGCGCCCTGCTTCAGGGCATGGATCACCGCCTCCGCGAGGAGTGCCAGATGCCGGCGCAGCTGACCGAGTCGCCGCTCACCTGCGTGGCGGTCGGCTCGGGCCGCTCGCTGGAGGAGTTCGAGGCCATCCACCGGATGAGCAGGAACTCGCACCGCCGCGGCCTGATCAGCTCCGGATAGGCGGCCGGCGGCGCGCTGTGTACCGGAAGCAGGTCAGAAGGCGCCGCGCGATCCTGGTGCTGCTGGTCGTCGCGGCCCTGGTCTTGCTCTCCACCCAGTTCTCGGAGCGCGAGGGTGGTCCGCTGCACTCGATGCAGCGGGCGGTCGCATCCGTGCTTCGGCCCGCTGGAGGAGGGCGCCACCCGGGCGCTGAAGCCGGCCCGCGACCTGGTCAACTGGTTCGACGAGACCTTCAAGGCGAGGGGCGAGAACGACGACCTGCGCGCAGAGCTGCCAGCAGCTTCGCACCCAGCTCGCCCAGGCGCAGTCGGCCGAGGGCGAGAACGAGCAGCTGCGCGAAGCTGCTCGACCTCGACCGGCAGGGCACGCTGGCCGGCTACACGCCGGTGACCGCGCGCGTGATCGGGCGCTCGCCGACCGTCTGGTACTCGACCGTGACCATCGACAAGGGCTCCAGCGCCGGGGTGAAGGTGAACGACCCGGTGGTCACCGGGGACGGGCTCGTCGGGCGGATCACGGATGTCACCCGCGGCACGGCGGTGGTGACCCTGATCACCGACGACCGCAGCGCCGTCTCGGCCCGGGTGCTACCCGATGGCCCCGAGGGCGTGGCCGAGCCCGAGGTGGGCGATCCCAGCGACCTGCTGCTCGACTTCATCGACAAGAGCCAGCCGATCCACCGGGGCCAGATCCTGGTCACGGCGGGCTGGAGCAACGGCGCGATCTCCTCCGCCTTCCCGCCCGGAATCCCGATCGGCAAGGTGAGCGAGACGGCGGTGGGCGAGCAGCAGGCCTACCAGCGGGTGCACGTGACTCCGTACGCCGACATCCGCGGGCTCGACTTCGTGCAGGTCGCCACCGGCGGGCCGAAGCGGCCGGGGGTGCCGGGATGATCGTCACCTGGCGGATCGGCCTCCGGATCGCGCTGATCGTGGTCGTCACGATCGTGCTCCAGATCTCGTTCTTCTCCTACCTGAGCCTCTTCGGGACGACGCCGAACGTCGTTCCGCTGATGGTCGTCTCGCTGGGCCTGCTCGGCGGGGGGATGATCGGAGCGGTGTGCGGGTTCGCCGCCGGGCTGCTGCTCGACTCGGCGCTGCTGCAGACGCTTGGCGTCTCGTCGCTGGTCCTGCTCGGCGCCGGCTACCTCGCCGGCCGCTACCGCGAGGGCGCGGAGGTCTCCAACTCGCTGATCCCGCCGCTGCTTGGCGGGCGTGCTGACGACCGCCGCCGCGGCGGGCTTTGCCGCGATCCAGCTGATGCTGGGCGTCCATACGCCGGTCAGCCTGCTGGTCCTGCGGGAGATCATCGTCCAGGGCCTGCTGGCGGTGGTGCTGACGATCCCGATCTATCCGCTCATCCGCTGGGTCCTGCGCCGGGCGATCGTCGACGACGTCGCCGCGCTGGGCGCCCGCAGCGCGATCACTGCCGGGCGTCGCGGCGGGGGAGGGCGCGAGGCCGCCGCATCAGGCGCGCCATGGGGGTCTCGTAGATGTTCAGCGAGCGTGAGCGACCCCTGATGCCGGCGCAATTCGCGCTGCGCGTGGCGATCCTCAGCGGCCTGGCGCTGGTGTGTTCTCGATCATCTTCTTCCGCCTCTGGTACCTCCAGGTGCTGTCGGGGGACAAGTACCTGAAGGCGGCCGACAACAACCAGGTCCGCGAGATCACCGTGCGGGCGCCGCGCGGTGAGGTCCTGGATCGACGGCCAGCACTGGTCGCGAATCGCGCCGCGCTGGCGCTTCAGCTGCAGCCGACCGAGCTGCCGCGCTCGCCTCGCAAGCGCCGGCAGGAGTTCGCGCGGCTCGGCCAGGTGATCGGCATGTCGGCCGACCAGATCCAAAGGCAGCTCCCGGAGCAGACCAAGGAGCTGCCGGCCAACCCGGTGACCCTGAAGCGCGACGTCGACTACGACCTCGTCTACTACCTGCGCGAGAACCAGGCCCAGTTCCCCGGCGTGAGCGTTCAGCACGTATACGTGCGCAGCTATCCAACGGCAGCCTGGCGGCGCAGATCTTCGGCTACGTGCGCGAGGTCACCGAGGAGCAGCTCAAGGAGGCTCGCTACCAGGGCCTCGTGCCCGGCGACCAGGTCGGCCAGTCGGGCGTCGAGAACACCTACGACAACGTCCTGCGGGGCATCAACGGCATGACCCGAGTCCAGGTCGACGCCCAGGGCCGGCCGACGGGACGGCGTGCTGAGCCAGACGCAGCCGCGGGCCGGCCACAACCTGTTGTTGACGATCGACAGCCGGGTGCAGGCGGCGGGTGAGGCGGCCCTGGGCGCCTACAGCACCCCCGGCGCCTTCGTGGCCATGAACGTGCGCGACGGCGAGATCCTCGGCCTGGGCTCCTCGCCCACCTACGACCCCTCGGTGTTCACGAAGCCGGTGATCCCTCAGTCGACCGTCGACCAGATCCTCTCGGACGAGGCCGGGCCCGCCCTACACCAACCGGGCGACCCAGGGCCTTTACCCGACGGGATCGACCTTCAAGCCGATCACGGCGGTCGCGGCGCTGGAGAGCGGGGTGCTGACGCCGACCACACGATCGTCGACGGCGGCGTGTTCACGATCGGCGGCCTCAGCTTCGAGAACGCCGGCGGCGCCTCCTACGGGGCGCTCCAGCTGCCCAGGCCCTCCAGGTCTCCTCCGACGTCTTCTTCTACAACCTCGGCGCCGACCTCAATTCGCACGACGACGCGCAACAGCGCTGGGCCACGGAGCTGGGAATCGGGCACCCGACCGGGGATCGACATCCCCGGCGAGGGCACCGGCCTCCTGCCGACCCCGCCCGAGTCCGCTCCACGAGCTCCCTACGGAGGGCGAGCACCGACCGGCCGTGGACCGTGGGCGACAACGTCAACCTCTCGGTCGGCCAGGGAGACCTACAGACCAACCGGCTCCAGATGGCGGTCGCGTACGCGGCGATCGCCAACGGGGGCGATGTCGTCCGGCCCCACGTCGGAATGGAGGTCGAGGACAGCAGCGGCCGCGCCGTCCAGGAGATCGATCCGGCGCCGCAGCGCCACGTCGAGATTGCTCCAGCACCGGCAGGCGATCCTCCAGGGCGTTCACATGGCCGCGCAGTCGCCTGGCGGCACCTCGTACTCGGTGTTCGGTGACTTCCCGGTCCCGATGGCGGGCAAGACGGGCACGGCAGAGCGCGCTCCGAATGCGGACCAGTCCTGGTACGTCGCCCTGGCGCCTTATCCGAACCCCCAGATCGTGGTCGCGGCCACGATCAAGCAGCCGCTGTTCGGGGTCGAGGCGGCGGCGCCGGTGACCAAGCACATCCTCGAGTCCTACTTCAACGTCCACGAGCGGAAGGCCAAGGCGGCCGGAGGCAAGGTACCCGGCGGGGCCCGATCGAGGCTCCGCCCGCTGGCGCCGCCGCCCTGGGGAACCTCGATAAATCCTGCTACGGACGTCTACCCCCGTCCCTTCGACGAGCGCCGCGACGCCGGCGCGGCCGAGCGCGGCAGCGTCTGGGCCTCGACCCGGTGCTCCTGTTCGCCGCCCTCGGGCTGGTCGGTTTCGGCCTCTTCACGCTGGGCGAGGTGACGGGCGGCGACATCCCGCACGAGCCATACTTCTACGTCATTCGCCAGGCGACGTACGCGGTGATCGGCATTGCCTTGATGCTGGCGCTGGCCCGAGTCGACTACTCTCGCTTCAGGGAGCTGCGCGTCGG
>CAVUXC010000008.1:0-84556 GCA_963745365.1 uncultured Actinomycetes bacterium | reverse complement strand
GACACGGGCCGCAAGACGGACCTGTTCAAGATCATGAAGAAGCACGGACGCGACCGGCTGACGAGCGGGATCTGGGAACGGGCACTGGAGGCCGAGGACTCGCTGGCGACGGAGCTGATCGATCGGGCCGTCGTGGCGCTGGGAGCCGGAATCGCCTCGGTGATCAACCTGCTCGACGTCGAGGCGGTGATCATCGGCGGCGGGATCGGCACGCGACTCGGCGAGCCCTACGCCGAACGGATCGTCGAAGCAGATGGGCAAGAACCTCTTCAACGACGACAACCCGCCCGCGGTCAAGGTCGCCGCGCTCGGCGACCTCGGTGGCGCGATCGGCGCCGCCCTACAGCTGAAGCGGTAGCTGTCCGCTAGGCCGCCGGCGCGAGCATCGCGGCGACCGCCCCGAGGGCGCTCGGGATACCCGCGCGCGAACGACGGCATCGGCTGGAGCGCCTCGGCGAACAGGTCGCGAAGGCGGCTGGTCGCGGCGCCGCGGCCGATCCTCACCTCGTCCGTATCGGTTCGGAAGGTCAGCTTCTCGATCCCCCCGCACCCCCGCGCGTCGGGGTCGCGCACCAGCGACAACGCCACCGGGCCACCGTCGGGCCGCACGGCCTTTGCGCTGGCTCGCCCATCGTCGCGCTCGAGCGTCCCCGGGCGCCAGCCCGCGCGCGCCGCCACCCATCCGGCCAGCAGCAGCCCGGCGGACAGAGCGTCGCCCCCATAGCGGACGTCGAGGCGCGCGACCTGGGGCAGCAGGGCCCGGCGCTCGGGGGGGTCGAAGGCCGCGGCGGTGGAGGCCCGCCAGAACTCCAGCCGGCCCCAGGCGAGGTCGTGGACGCGGGCGCTCCGCGTCAGCTCGCCAAGCCGGCGAAGGGCGGTGCCGTCGCCGGCGCGTGGAGTCGACCAGGATCTGCTCGGCCCGGTCCAGCAGGCGCCGGTCCGGGATCGGCGAATCGGGCTCCGGCAGCCAGAGAACGGTGGGCAGGTCGCTGAGCAGCAGCGGGGCGAGCAGCGAGGCCGCGTGCTCCAGACGAGAGTCGTCGGCGGTCAGCGTCACCCGGTCGTGGCAGACGCCGACCCGGCCGGCCGCGTCGGGCAGCTCGCCCTCGATCGCCAGCTCGGCGTCGAGCCGGTCGGAGCCGTGCCGGCGCAGGACGAGCGTCCGTGAGGGGCTGTGGGCGCCGAGCCCGGCGAGGGCGTCGTCGACCGCCCTCGCGGCCGCCGGGGAAGCGGGAGCGACGATCAGGTTCAGGGTACGGGCCATGGCCTGTCCGCGGCCGTCGTCCTGGAGGGCGCGGTGCAGGCGAGCGAGCTCGGCGACCACCTCGTCGAGGCGGACGTCCTCGCCCCTCCATCGGCTGCGCTCCGCCACCGCTGCTCAGATCTGCCTCCAGCTTCGTCCGCGGACGGCGAGCAGCTCGTCGGCCTCCGGCGGCCCCTGGCTGCCCGCCTCGTACACCGAGGGCCCCGGCCCGGACTCCCACGCCTCCAGGATCGGCTGCACGATCCGCCACTCGGCCTCGACCTCGTCCGCCCGGGTGAACAGCGTCGCGTCGCCGCGCAGGGCGTCGTGGAGCAGCCGCTCGTACGCCTCGGGCGAGTCGCCCAGGAACGAGGTCCCGTACTTGAACTCCATCTGCACGGGCCTGACGCTCAGCGTCTGGCCGGGAACCTTGGCCAGCAGCCGCAGCGAGGCTCCCTCGTCCGGCTGCACCGACAGCACCATCTCGTTGGGCTCCACGTCTCCGATCTCGGAGCCCGCGAACGGTAGGTGCGGCGCCGGGCGGAAGCGGACCGCGATCTCGGTCACCCGTCGCGGCAGCCGCTTGCCGGTGCGGACGTAGAACGGCGTCCCCGCCCAGCGCCAGTTGTCGACCTCGACCCGCATCGCGACGTAGGTCTCGGTGCGCGAGTCGTCGGCGACGCCCTCCTCGTCCAGGTACGCCGGAACCTCCTCCCCGCCGACCCAGCCGGCGCCGTACTGGCCGCGCACGACGTAGTCCGGGACGTCCTCGGGCTTGTAGCGGCGAACGGAGCGCAGGAGCTTCACCTTCTCGTCGCGGATCGTGTCGGCGTCGAAGCGCACCGGCGCCTCCATCGCCACCAGGGCGAGCAACTGCATGACGTGGTTCTGGATCACGTCCCGAATCGCGCCGACCGAGTCGTAGTAGGCGGCGCGATGGCCGATCCCGAGGTCCTCGGCGACGGTGATCTGGACGTGCTCGACGTAGCGCCGGTTCCAGATCGGCTCGAGGATGCCGTTGGCGAACCGCAGCACCTGGAGGTTCTGCACCGTCTCCTTGCCGAGGTAGTGATCGATGCCGGAACACCTGCGACTCGTCGAAGGCGGAGGCCACCTCGGCGTTCAGCTCCAGCGCCGAGTCGAGGTCGTGCCCGAACGGCTTCTCGATCATCAGGCGGGTCGGCGGATCGGCGCCGGCGCCCAGGCCAACCGCCGCAAGCCCCTTCGCGATCTGGGCGAAGAAGCGCGGGGCGACGGCCAGGTAGAAGACGCGCTGGGTGGGCCCGAGGCGGGCGTCGTCGCGGTCGAGCCGCTCGGCCAGGCTCTCGAACAGCTCCGGGTTGGAGAAGTCTCCCTGGACGATCTCCAGCCGGGGCTCGAGCGCCTTCCATGCGTCCTCGTCGAAGCCGGTGCGCGAGTGGGCCTCGATCGCCTCGCGGGCGACCTTGCGGAACGAGTGCACGTCGTGGCGACGCGCCACGCCGAGCACGCGCATCTGGTCGGGGAGCAGCCCGGCGAGCAACAGGTTGTAGACGGCCGGCAGCAGCTTTCGCGCCGCCAGGTCCCCGCCGGCGCCGAAGATGACCAGCGAGGTGGGATCGGGGAGCGGCTGCTGCGACGTCCTGGGCGAACGGATTCGCGGGCGCCGTCACGACGCTCACGCGGGTTCCGCCTCCCGCGGCGACACGAAGGTCTCGTCTCCCCTCGACAGCTCCAGCCCGGCGAGCAGCGCAGCGCCGCGAACGCCCGCCTGCTTCCCGTGGCGGGCCAGGCGGATCTCGGTGCGCTCGCCGACGCCCGGCAGCGCGAAGCGCCGCGCGACCTCCCTCGGCCGGTCCGAGGAGCAGCTCGCCGGCGGTCGAGACGCCGCCCCCGACCACGACCTCGTCGGGATCGAAGGTGTTGAGCGCGTTGGCGATCCCGATCCCCAGGCGCTCCCCAGTCGTGCGCACCGCCTGAATCGCCTCGGGATCGCCGTCCTTCGCCGCCTTGACCGCATCGTGGCCGTCCACCTCCCTGCCCGCGGCGGCCAGCTTCCCCAGCGCCGAGGAGGGGCTGTCGGCGGCGATCCTCGCCGCCAGGTGGTCCAGGATCCGGCCGGAGACCAGCGACTCGAGCGTGCCGCGCTGCGGAAACTCGAGCGACGGTGGCACGCCCTGGCTGAGGTCAACGCCCACCAGGGTGTGGCCGAGCTCCCCGCGGCGCCGGTCGCCCCCCGATACACCTTCCCGCCCAGGACCAGCCCGCCGCCGATCCCGGTCCCGACCGTGAACATGACCAGGTTCTGGACCACCGGCCGGCCCGACTCGTCGAACGCCTCGGCGAGCGCCGCCAGGGTCGCGTCGTTGTCGACGAACACCGGCAGCCCGAGACGGTCCTGGAGCGCGCCACGGAGGTCGAAGTCGGCGAGGTGGAGGTTGACGCTGGAGCGCACCCGACCGGTGGCGAACTCGACCACCGACGGCACCCCGACGCCGACCGCCGCGGTGCGAGCGCTGCGCACCTCGTCGACGCCGCGCGACGATCTCCTCGACCAGCCCCTCGGCGCTCGACGCCTCGGTGGGCCTGACGAGCGAGTCGCTGAGCCGAGCGTCCTCCAGCGTCGCGACGGCCACCTTCGTGCCGCCCACGTCGACGCCGATCAGCTGGCCATCGAACACCGTCGCTCAATCTACCTGCCCCGCACGCAGGCCGAAGCCGAGGGGCACGAGCCGGGCGGGCCCGCCCGCGAGCGGCGTTACTTCGCCAGCACTGGTCGCCGAGCCGCACGTCAGACCTGCCTCGTCCTGCGGATGCTTCGTCGCCTTCGAAGGTGATGGACTACTCGCGTGGTTGCGACACTGGCGCTGTCGGCCGTGGAGCGGTCTTCCGTGCTGCTCGGTAGCGATGCACGAGCCTCGTTCGTTGCCGGCCTCGACGAGCCGCTCGAACTCGCAAGTGCTCGATCGGACTGGCAGCGTGGACGGCCAGGCGAGCGCTTCGCAACTGCTGAGCGTCGCGCGGTCGTCTCCACCCGGGTCGCGAGCGCCTCGGGCCAGAATCGGTGGAGTCGTCGCGACTCAGGACGCATCGTCATCGATCACGCGGACGGTCGCCGGACCTCGTGGGCGCCGGTGAGCGCGTCCGTGGCCGCGAGCTGGTCACCAACGGGTCACGGTCGGGCCTCGTAGGCAGCTCCTGCGAAGCCCTACGGCTGGCTACGGCGCCTCCTGCGCCACCCGCCGGAGGCGTAGCGGGCCAGCCCTTCGAGCATCTCGCCGGTTTGAAGCGTCGCCATCCCGTGGCGGTACTCGTTCGCGAGAGCGTCGTCGAGCGACAGCGACCACTGCTCATACGACGACAGCCGGTCGCTGCGCAGCGCGGCCTGGGGACGGGCCGCCACTTCGTGCGCCAGCCCAACGCTTCCGCCAGCGCCTGCCCTGGGGCGACGAGCCGGTTCGCCAGGCCCATCCGCAACGCCTCCTCGCCGCTCACTCCGCGGCCGGTGAGAATCAGGTCGAGCGCATGGCTGTGACCGATCAGCCGTGCGAGGCGAATGGTTCCGCCATCCATCAGCGGTATGCCCCAGCGGCGGCAGTAGACGCCGAAGACGGCGTCCTGCGCGGCGACCCGCAGGTCGCACCAGATCGCCAGCTCTAGGCCACCGGCCACGGCGTTTCCCTCGACGGCCGCGATCACCGGCTTTTGCAGCAGCATTCGCGTGGGACCAACGGGGCCGTCGCCGTCGGGCTCCACCCGGCTCGCTCGGGGGGCGCCCGGCTCCTGCATGGCCTTGAGGTCTGCGCCGGCACAGAACTTCCCGTCCGCCCCGGTCAGCACGGCCACCGCGGCCGCGTCGTCCGCCTCGAAGCGGCGGAAGGCGTCGGCCAGCGCCTCTGCGGTCGGGCGGTCGATCGCGTTCGCCACCTCGGGCCGGTCGATCGTGACGATGGCGACCAGCCCGTCTGCGTCGTAGTGGATCGTCATCGGTGCCCGCAGGCTACGCCGCGACCGGCTCGGGCGTCGCCGGCCGGCCGGCGGCGGGCGGGACGCTCGGCGGGCTCGACCGAGGCTGCGCAGGAACTGACCGGTGTAGGAGGCGGGGCTGGCGGCGATCTGCTCGGGCGTCCCGGTCGCCACCACCTCTCCCCCGGCCTCGCCGCCCTCCGGCCCCAGGTCGATGATCCGGTCGGCCGACTTGATGACGTCGAGGTTGTGCTCGATCACGACCACGGTGTTGCCGGCCTCGACCAGCCGTCCGAGCACCTCGAGCAGGCGCTGCACGTCGGCGAAGTGCAGGCCGGTGGTCGGCTCGTCGAGGATGTAGAGGGTGTCGCCGGTCGCCACCTTGGACAGCTCGGTGGCCAGCTTGATGCGCTGCGCCTCGCCGCCCGAGAGCGTGGTCGCCGGCTGGCCGAGCCGGATGTAGTCGAGGCCCACGTCGTGGAGGGTCTGTAGGCGGCGATTGATCTTCGGGATGTGGGCGAAGAACTCCACCGCCTCCTCGACCGACATCTCGAGCACGTCGGCGATCGACTTGCCCTTGAACCGAACCTCGAGCGTCTCGCGGTTGTAGCGGCGCCCGTGGCACTGCTCGCAGGGAACGTAGACGTCCGGCAGGAAGTGCATCTCGATCTTGATCTGGCCGTCGCCGCGGCAGACCTCGCAACGCCCGCCCTTGACGTTGAAGCTGAACCGCCCCGGCTTGTAGCCCCGCACTCGCGCCTCCTTGGTGCGCGAGAAGAGGTCGCGGATGTGGTCGAAGACCCCGGTGTAGGTCGCCGGGTTGGAGCGAGGCGTGCGGCCGATCGGCGACTGGTCGATGCTGATGATCTTGTCCACCTGGTCGAGGCCCTCGATCCGGTCGTGGGCGCCGGGGCGGAGCCGCGCCCGGTGCAGGCGGTTGGCCACCGCGCGATAGAGGACCTCGTTGACCAGCGTCGACTTGCCCGACCCGGAGACCCCGGTGACGCAGCAGAGGACCCCGAGCGGGACGCTGACGTCGACGTCCTTCAGGTTGTGCTGCCGCGCGCCGCGCACCAGCAGCTCGCCGCGGGGGCTGCGGCGAAGCTCGGGGGTCGGGATGCTGAGCTTGCCGTTCAGGTAGCGGCCGGTCAGGGAGCCGGCCTGGCGGGCGACCTGGGCGGGCGTTCCCTGGGCCACCAGCTCACCACCATGCTCGCCCGCTCCGGGGCCGAGGTCGACGACGTGGTCGGCGGCGCGGATCGTTCCCTCGTCGTGCTCGACCACGATCACCGTGTTGCCAAGATCGCGCAGCCGCCGCAGCGTGTCGATCAGCTTCGCGTTGTCGCGCTGGTGGAGGCCGATCGAGGGCTCGTCGAGGATGTAGAGGACGCCCACCAGCGAGGAGCCGATTTGGGTCGCGAGCCGGATTCGCTGCGCCTCGCCGCCCGAGAGAGTCGCGGCGGCGCGCTCCAGCGACAGGTAGCCGATCCCGACGCTGTCAAGGAACCGCAGCCGCTCGGCGATCTCGCGCACCACCAGTCGCGCGATCGCCCGCTCGGTGTCGGTCAGCTCCAGCGCCTGGATCCACTCCAGGGCGGCCCGGGCGCTGAACCGCGTGTACTCGTAGATGTTGAGCCCGCCCACGGTGACCGCGAGGCTCTCCGGCCGCAGGCGCGCCCCGCCGCAGGCCGGGCACGGCTGGAGGGCCATCAGCCCCTCGATCCGATCCCGGGTGTTCTCCGAGTCCGTGTTCTCGTAGCGCCGCTCGAGGCTCGCCAGCATGCCGTCGAACCGCACCGTGTAGACGCGGCGGCGCCCGAACCGGTTGCGATAGGAGACCGTGTGACGCTCGTCGCCGGTTCCCTTCAGCAGCAGCTGGCGATCGCGCTCGGAGAGGTCCTGCCAGGGGGTGTCGACGTCGATCCCGTTCGTCTCCGCCACCGCCTCCAGCAGCCGCCGGTGATACACCGAGGCCGCCTTCGTCCACGGATCCAGCGCTCCCTCCGAGATCGAGAGCGTCGGGTCGGGAACGATCAGCTCGGGATCGATGACGCGCTGGAAGCCCAGCCCGTGGCAGCGCTGACAGCAGCCGTGAGGCGAGTTGAAGGAGAAGATCCGCGGCTCCAGCTCGGGCATCGAGGTGCCGCATTCGAGGCACGCGAAGCGCTCGCTGAAGAGCATGGCTTCGTCGTCCGCGCCCCCATCGGCAAGCGTTTCCACCTCGACCAGGCCGTCCGCGAGCTGGGAGGCGGCCTCGACCGATTCCGAGAGGCGCTTGCGCACCCCCTCCTTCATCACCAGGCGATCGACCACGATCGAGATCTCGTGCTTGAACTTCTTGTCGAGCTCGATCCGCTCGTCGAGGCGGCGCAGCTCGCCGTCGACCCGCGCCCGCGCATAGCCCTGGGCGCGCATCTCGTCCAGCAGCCGCCCGTACTCTCCCTTGCGCCCCCGGACCACAGGCGCCATGACCATGAACCGTGTCCCGTCGGCCAGGGTGAGCACGCGGTCGGTGATCTGCTCCAGCGACTGGCCCGTTATCGGGGCGCCGCAGTTGTAGCAGTGGGGCTTGCCGATCCTCGCCCACAGAAGGCGCAGGTAGTCGTAGATCTCGGTCACCGTCCCGACCGTGGAGCGCGGGTTGCGCGAGGTCGTCTTCTGATCGATCGAGATCGCCGGGCTGAGGCCCTCGATCGAGTCCACGTCGGGCTTCTCCATCTGGCCGAGGAACTGGCGTGCGTAGGCGGACAGCGACTCGACGTAGCGGCGCTGCCCCTCCGCGTAGATCGTGTCGAAGGCGAGGCTCGACTTGCCCGAGCCCGAGAGCCCCGTGATCACGATCAGGGCGTCGCGCGGCAGCTCGAGGTCGATGCCCTTGAGGTTGTGCGCCCGGGCACCTGAGATGGCGATCTTGTCCGAGAGGGCCACGGGGGATCAGTGTACGGGGGCGAACGGGCGTTCCCGTGTTCGTGGCAAGGGGCCAGCGAGGGTAGTCTCAGCGCGTGCCCGAAGCGCCACCGGTCAGCGGCATCTCCGAGCTGGTGCTGGAGGTCTCCGACCTCGAAGCCGCGCGCCGCTTCTATCGCGACCTGCTCGGCTTCGAGGAGACCCTGTACGGCGAGGGCCGCGACGATCGCGTCTGGTATCTGATCGGGGACAGCGCCCGGCTGGGCCTCTGGACGCCGCAGGTCGGTCTGGCGGGGGGCCGCGGCGGTGCTCACGTCCACTTCGCCTTCCAGCTCGAGCGCGAGGCGCTCGACCCCTTGCTCGAGCGCCTGCGGGCGGCGGGTGTCGAGGTCGAGGGGCCGATCCAGCTCGGCGCCGACCGCGCGATCTACGTCACCGACCCGGACGGCAACGTGGTCGAGTTCTGGACCCAGGACATGGCCGACTACTGCGCCGGGGCGCGCGAGGGCGGCGGGCCGGGCACCTTCAAGCGGCCCGGCTAGCGCCCGCCGGAGTGGCGCCTTTCAGACCGCATACGGCTACAAACGCGCCAACGGAGCCGGCCTACTTGCCGGCCTTCGCGTAGACCTCGTCGAGCAGCGAGTCGAGGTCGGCGACCTCGTAGTCGGCGGCAAGCTGCTTCCGCGCCTCGTCGCGCGAGGTCCCGTCGAGGGCCAGCTTCATCGCCACCAGGCGCGCCGCGCCGGCATCGTCGCTGGGCGCCTCGTTCGGCGCCCCAGCCGCCGGCTCGGACTCAGCGTTCGTGGACTGGCCGCCCGCCTTCAGCCTCTCGACCAGCTCCTCGGTCGAGACCTTCCCCGGCGACGGCCCGGCCGGAGCCGGCTCGGATTGGCGCGGTTCGGATTCCGTCGGCGACGGCTCTGGCTCCGGCTTTGCGGCCTGCGGCTTTGGCTTTGTGCTCGACTTTCGCGGCGTGGATCGTGCGCCAAGCCCCGCCTCGAGCTGCTCCAGCGCCCGCCGGACCTCGTCGAGTCGCTCCCGAGCCTCCGTTTCGGCCTTGGCGCGAATTCGCTGTGCCTCGGCCTCGGCCTCGCGCACGATCTCGTCCGCCCGCCGCTGCGCCGCCTCCAGCGCGGAGCGCACGCTCTCGCTCGTTTGCCTGATCAGCTCCTCAGCGTCCATGGCGGTCTTGAGGGTACCCCGAGCCAGTCGCCGTTTGTGACAGGCGGCGACCGGCCGGTCCTGCCGGTTACTCTGGCGGTGAGCCACTGATAAGAATTGGACCATGCCGCCGGAA
This sequence comes from uncultured Actinomycetes bacterium, assembly GCA_963745365.1. GTDB lineage: Bacteria > Actinomycetota > Thermoleophilia > Solirubrobacterales > 70-9 > AC-56. Next base: position 75,164 of record CAVUXC010000008.1, on the reverse strand, counting down.
ACGCCTGTCCTTTGGCACCTCGAGGTCTCGCACTACAACGAGAAGGCGCGTTGGGCGCTCGACTACAAGCGGGTTCGTCACGTGCGTCGCGCCGTGACGCCCGCGCTGCAGGAACTCAGGGCGCGGCGGCTGCGAGCAGGTCGCACCGTTCCCATCCTGCAGGTGAACGGACGCGCGATCGGTGACTCGACCAGGATCATCGAGGAGATCGAGCGACGGTGGCCGGAACCACCCCTCTACCCCTCCGACCCGGAGGAACGGCGCCGGGCGCTCGAGCTCGAGGAGTACTTCGACGAGAGCTGCGGGCACGACCTGCGCCGGGTCCTGTTCAACGACAACCTCACGGAGCCGGAGAAGTTCCTCGGGATGCTCTACGGCCCCGACCATCCGCGAATCCGTCTGCTCAAGGCGCTGAGTCCGGTGCTCGCACCCGTCGTGAAGTGGCGCTACGAGATCCAGCCGGACCGCGTCGCGCACTCGCGCGAGGTCGTCCGGGCCGCTTTCCACAAGGTCGAGGCGGAGGCCGGCCCAGGCGGCTATCTCGTCGGCGACTCGTTCACCGTGGCGGACCTGACGGCGGCCTCGATCCTCGCGCCGATCGTCGTACCGCCCGAGTTCCCCTACATCAAGCTTCGCCCGGACGAGCGCGCCACGCAATCCCGGGAATTTCGCGCCTCGCTGAAGGACCGGCTCGGGTTCAAGTGGGTCGAGGACATGTACGCCCGCCACCGTGGGACGAGCGCCGAGGTGGCAGCGTAGAGCACGGTGGTGACTAACGGCTCGCATCGACGTCTGCTCGAGTTCGCGGGGCTCGGATTGATTCGCACTAACAGGCACGCTGACGTGGCTGATCTCGCGTATCGCAATGCCGGGCGAAGGTGCCGCAGCGCGGCGCTCGCGAGCTCGGTTCTCGCGACGGTTCGGCCGTTACCATCCCCGGAGGTCAAGCGGCTGGGACTCGTTCCACGCACGGAGGTGCTTCGCAATGGCTGAGAGGAAAGCCTGCAAAGAAGGCCACGCGGCAGTCCGCCAAGAGAACCACCGGCAAGGCGTCGAAGGGATTCACGGACGAGGAACGAGCCGCGATGAAGGAGCGCGCCCAAGAGCTGAAGGCGGCCGCGCGCCGCGGCCCGCGCGCGGGAAAGGCGGACGGGGAAAGCGACGTGCTCGCGAAGATCGCCGAGATGCCGGAACCGGATCGCGCCATGGCCGAGCGGCTCCACGCCATCGTCAAAGCCAGCGCGCCAGCCCTCTCGCCGAGAACCTGGTACGGGATGCCCGCGTATGCCAAGGACGACAAGGTCGTCTGCTTCTTCCAAAGCGCGCAGAAGTTCAAATCGAGGTACGCGACGTTCGGCTTCAGCGACAAGGCGAACCTCGACGAAGGCGCCATGTGGCCGACCTCCTTCGCGTTGAAAGAGCTGACCGCCGCCGAAGAGGCAAGGATCGGCGCGCTCGTGAAGAAAGCGGTGAGCTGAGGACTCAGTTCGTCACTGGGCCCCGACCTAGCTCGAGCATCCTGCGGTCAGCCGCCGAGCTGCTCAATCGTCGCTTGGATTTCGAGTGGCTCGGCTGACCCGGGCTCAGCTCCGTCGCTTGCCATGCGCCCTGCGATTTGGGTGAGCGCATGGTTGACCGGTGTCGGCACGCCGTGGATGCGGCCAAGCAGCACGATCTCGCCGTTGAGGTAGTCGGTCTCGATGCTTCCGCTACCCCGCCCCAGGCTCTGCCAGGAGGATCCGCCCTGCCGCTCCTTGCCGTTGACCGGGCGTAGCTCTTCGCTCGTCCCGACCCGCTCCCAGACCTCGGCCTCGGTGACGCACTGGATCCCGGCCGCCGCATAACAGGCGAGCGCCTCCTCGCGTGCGCGGCGGACCAGCTCCCCGCCAGGCGCATCGGGCCCCAGCAGAGCTTCGACGGCGTTCCCGAGGTTCGACAGGAGCTTCGCGTACTTCCAGGACATGATCTCGACCTCCGTCCGCGAGGCGAATCCGGCACCCTGCAGATCACTCGCGACCTTGTGCGCACGCCGGTCGATCCCATGCGGCGCACGGCCGAGATCGAGCACACCGCGGGCCCCTGCAGCGAAGGCCTGCACGACGCCGGGCTCCAGATGCTGCGCTGATATCCACACGAAGACGCCGTACACATGCGCGAACCAGCGCAACGCCAAGCGCTCGTTCTCAACGCCGTTCTGCGCGCATGCCAGGGCGGTGTCCGGATCCGCTACGGCGCGTAGTTCCTCGAGCGCGGCGGCAGTGTCCTGGCTCTTCATCGTCAAGAGCACGACGTCCTCATGGTCGATTTCTGTCTCTCGCGGCGAGCCGACTGCGGGGATCGCCAGCCGCCGCTCGGCGTCGGGTGTTTGGAGCCTCAGCCCATCGCCTCTGAGCGCCTTCAGGTGGTGTCCGCGCGCAATCAGCACAACTTCATGCCCGGCCTGATGGAGCCTGGCGCCGATCGTGCCCCCGATCGCCCCTGCCCCATAGACCACGTAGCGCATTCGCGACGGACGATCAGTCGCCCTCGAGCCGCGTCCGAAACGACTGGGCGGGCTCCACGGTGGCCCCCGCGACGCGAACCCGGTCGGCGAGCCAACGGTCCGACGTGACCACGCGAACCTCGCCGGGCTCAGGATCCGCTCGCAGGCGACGGACGATCTCGTCGTCCGCGGAGTCAGCCCGCGGCCGGGGGGCGTGCGCAACCTCGATCACCGTGGAGGAGATCGGCGGCGACGGCGGCTGCTCGAACACCACCGTCACGTCCTCGCCGCTGGCGGCCACCCAGCGCTCCAGCAAGGCGACGAGGCGGACCATCGCCCCGTGCCGGTCCTTCCACCACGCATCGGGACGCGTCCCGATCACGTTCATCCCGTCGACGAGCCAGCGCACGCCCTCAAGTCCGCAGCGCCTCGAGGTCGCGGCGCAGCTCCTTCAGCTCGTCGCGAATCCGGGCAGCCTCTTCGAAGCGCAGGTCCTCGGCCGCGGCGAGCATCTCCTCCTCGAACTCGACGATCAGCTTCTCGAGCTCGGCGGGGCTGCGAATGGCCTCCCCGTCGCGCTGGGCCCGGCGCCGGCGTGCCGGCGTCGAGCGCGACTCCATCGCCAGGAAGTCGCTGATGTCCGAGATCCCCTTCTGGACCGTCTCGGGCGTGATCCCGTGCTCGCGGTTGTAGGCGAGCTGGATCTCGCGGCGGCGATCGGTCTCGTGGATCGCCGAGCGCATCGCCTCGGTCTCCCGGTCCGCGTACATGAGCACCGTCCCGCGCACGTTGCGCGCCGCCCTCCCGATCGTCTGGATCAGGCTGGTCTCACCCCGCAGGAAGCCCTCCTTGTCGGCGTCGAGGATCGCCACCAGCGAGACCTCCGGCAGGTCGAGGCCCTCGCGAAGCAGGTTGACCCCGACCAGGACGTCGTACTCCCCCAGCCGCAGGTCGCGAATGATCTGGATTCGCTCCAGGGTGTCGACCTCCGAGTGCAGATAGCGAACCCGAAAGCCGTGCTCCAGGAGATAGGCGGTCAGGTCCTCGGCCATCTTCTTGGTCAGCGTCGTGACCAGCGTCCTCTCCCCCACCTCGGCGCGCCGGCGAACCTCGTTCATCAGGTCGTCGATCTGGTTGTGCGTCTCGCGCACCCGCACCTCGGGATCGACGATCCCGGTCGGCCGCACGATCTGCTCCACGGTCCGCACCGCCGAGCCGCGCTCGAAGTCGCCCGGCGTCGCCGAGACGGCGACGAGCTGCCCCACGCGGCTGAGGAACTCCTCGAACCGCAGGGGCCGGTTGTCGAGCGCAGAGGGCAACCGAAAGCCGTGGTCGACGAGCGTCTGCTTTCGGGAGCGATCGCCCTCGTACATGCCGCCGAGCTGCGGGATGGTCTGGTGCGATTCGTCGACGAAGACGACGAAGTCGTCGGGGAAGTAGTCGATCAGGGTGTGCGGCGGGCTCCCGGGAGCCCGCTCGTCGATGATCCGCGAGTAGTTCTCGATGCCCGGGCAGAAGCCGAGCTCCTTCAGCAGCTCGACGTCGTACTCGGTCCGCTGCCGCAGCCGGTGGGCCTCGAGCAGCTTGCCGCGTTCCTCGAGCCACCCCACCCGCTCTCGCAGCTCTTCCGCGATCTCGATCACGGCGCGCTCGACCGTCTCTTCCTTGGTCACGTAGTGGGTTGCCGGCCAGACGGCGACGTGGTCGACCTCGTCGAGCACCTCGCCGGTCAGCGGATCGAAATGCTGGATCCCCTCGACCTCGTCGCCGAACAGCGCGATCCGATAGGCGGTCTCGGCGTAGGCGGGAAAGACCTCCAACAGCTCACCCTTGACCCGAAACGTCCCGCGGGTCAGGTTCGTGTCGTTGCGCCCGTACTGCATCCCGATCAGCTTGCGGAAGAGCTCGTCGCGCTGGACCCACTCGCCGACCTTGAACAGCTGCATCTGCTCGCGGTAGAGCTCCGGCGACCCGATCCCGTAGATGCACGACACCGAGGCGACGATCACCACGTCGCGCCGGGCGAGCAGCGCCGCGGTCGCCGAGTGGCGGAGCCGATCGATCTCGTCGTTGATCGACGAGTCCTTCTCGATGTAGAGGTCCTGCGCCGGCACGTAGGCCTCCGGCTGGTAGTAGTCGTAGTAGCTGACGAAGTACTCGACCGCGTTCTCGCCGAAGAACTCCCGGAACTCGTTGCAGAGCTGCGCCGCCAGGGTCTTGTTGTGGGCGATCACCAGCGCGGGCCGCTGCACCCGCTCGATCACCCCGGCCATCGTGAACGTCTTCCCGGTGCCCGTGGCGCCGAGCAGGGTCTGGAACTGCTCGTCGGCCGCGAGGCCCTCGGCGAGTCCCGAGATCGCCTTCGGTTGGTCCGCGGTCGCCGTGTAGGCGGGATTGAGCTTGAAATCGGGCACTCAGCCAAGATAGCGGGCGTCGAAGCCGCCACGCTTGGGGTCAGCGGAGGCCCAGGTCGTCCGCGTACTTGTCCCGGTACTCCTGGCGCTTGTCGAGCACTTCTTCGACGTAGGCGTGGGTCTCCGGGAACCCGATCCCTTCGAGCTCCAGGCTCGAGCCGCCCCACTCGTCGACGTGGGACGGTCCGGCGTTGTAGGCGGCGAGGGCCGCGACCTCGTTGCCTCCATAGCGGTCGAGCAGCTCGCGGAGGTGAAAGCTTCCGTAGCGGATGTTGATGTCCGGGTTGAAGAGATCGTCGACCACGAACTCGGTCCCCTCGCTCTTCGTGGCGATCTCGAGCGCGGTCGCCGGCGTCACCTGCATCAGGCCGCGGGCACCGGCCTCGGAGCGCTCCCGGTCGCGGAACTTGGACTCGGCGTAGATGGTGGCCGCGATCAGCGCCGGATCGAGGTCCTTCTCGGCGGCCTGCTGGCGAATGATGTCGTCGTGCCGCAGTGGCAGCGTCACCTCGCGAATCGCCTCCTCGAAGTCGATCCGGCTGATCCCGACCGCCGCGCCGGCCCCGAGCGCGGCCGCGGCGGCGATCGCCAGCCACCGGCGCCGGCGGGATCTGGGCCGGGTCGCCGCGCCGGCTCGGCGGCCTGCGGCCCGGAGCCGCGGTCCTCATCCGGCTCACGCCGCCCCCGGGGCGAGCGCGGTCAGCGCCGGCACCAGTCGCGCCACCTGGTCCTCGAGCTCGGCCAGCGAGCCATCGTTCGAGATCACGTGGGTTGCCCGGGCGGCCTTCTCGTCCTGAGAGAGCTGGCGGCCGCTGCGGGCCTCGAGCAGCTCCATCCCCTTGTCGCCCGCTCGTGCCGCCCGAATGGAGTCGTCCGCGACCACGCACACCGTGGCGTCGAAGACCCCCTCCATGCCGACCTCGAACAGCAGCGGCACCTCGACCACCGCGAGCTGCGTCTCCGCGGGCAGCGACTGGCGCCATTCGACGACCCGCTCGCCGACCAGCGGGTGCAGCACCGACTCGAGCCAGGCGAGCTCGTCGGGTCGCCCGAAGACGATCTCGCCGACCCTCGCGCGCTCGACCCGGCCGTCGACCAGCACCGCCTCGCCCCAGCGCTCGACGAGCTGCTCGCGAACCTCGGGGGAGTCGAGAAGCTCGTGAGTCACGGCGTCGCTCGACAGCGTCGCCGCGCCGAGCCGCGCGAAGGCGGCCAGGGCCTCCGACTTGCCGGAGGCGACCGCGCCGGTCAGGCCAACGAAAACAGGCTGGTGCCGCGCGGTTGATGTCAGGCGGTGGGGCCACCGCCCGCCGATCAGGAGCCCTCGTCCTCCGAGGGCGGTTCGCCGGCCTCTTCGCCCTCTGCTGCCTCCTGGTCGCCCTCGGGCTGGGGTGGCGGCTCCGGGAAGACCTCCTCGGACACGTCGAGGTCGGGCACTTCCTCCGGCGTGGCCTGCGCCTCGCCTGTCAGCTCCGGCGGCATCAGGTCTCGGAGGGGAAGGTTCTGGGGCTCGGCGCGCTTCACGCTGAGTGAGATCCGGCGGCGATTCTCGTCGATCTCGAGGATCCTGACCCAAGTCTGGTCGCCGGGTGAGAGGACCTCGCTCGGGTTCTCGACGTGATGCTCCGCGAGCTCCGAGATGTGGACCAGCCCCTCGACGCCCGGAATGATCTCCACGAAGGCGCCGAACGCGACCACCTTCGTGACCTTGCCCTCGAGCACGTCGTTGGGTCGGTACTCCTCGAGCACCCGGCGCCACGGATCCTCCTGGGTCTGCTTCAGGCCAAGCGAGATCCGCTGGCGCTCGCGGTCGATGTCGAGCACCTTCACGCTCACCGTCTCCCCCACCGAGAGCACCTCGGAGGGGTGGTTGACGTGGCTCCAGGAGAGCTCGGAGATGTGGATCAGCCCATCGATCCCATCGAGGTCGACGAAGGCGCCGAAGTCGACGATGTTGGAGATCGTGCCCTCCACCACGGCGCCGGGCTGGAGGCGACCGAGGATCTGCTCGCGAACCTCCTTGCGCTCCTCCTCGAGCACGGCGCGGCGCGACAGCACCACGTTGTTGCGGCTGCGGTTGAGCTCGATCACCTTGCACTCGAGCGTCTGGCCCTTGAACTCGTCGAGGTTGTGGACGCGACGGATGTCCACCAGCGAGGCGGGCAGGAAGCCGCGAACCCCGAGGTCGAGGATCAGCCCGCCCTTGACCACCTCGATCACCGTTCCGTCGACGGGCTCGCCGGACTCGGCCGCCGCCTCGATCTTTCGCCAGGCCTTCTCGAAGCGGGCGCGCTTCTTGGACAGCAGCAGCCGTCCCTCCTGGTCCTCCTTGGTGAGCACCAGCGCATCGACGCGCTCGCCGAGCGAGACCTCCTCGGCGGGATCCACCGAGCGCCGGATCGAGAGCTCGGTCGAGGGGATGACCCCTTCGGACTTGTAGCCGATGTCGACCAGGACCTCGTCCTTGTCGATCCTGACCACCTCGCCGCTGACCACGTCGCCCTCCTCGAACGGCTTGATGGTCGCGTCGTAGTTGGGGACGAGCTTGCCGTCGACCTCGATCAGGACGTCGTATGGAGCTCTCCGCAGGCGCCTCCTGGGCGTCCTTCTGGGCAGCCTCGGTCGCTGTGTCGGTCGCGGACACGGCGGCTAACTATGGCAAAAGTCGGCCCCCCACTTGAAGTACTCTCGCCTTCGATGCCAACGCGACGCACGAAGCGCGGCTCGAAGCGAACGCCGCTGAAGCGCGACTGCGACGTGCTGATCTGCGGAGCGAGCTTTGCGGGCCTCACGGTGGCGCGCGAGCTGGCGGGCTCGGGGGCGCGGGTTCTGCTCGTCGATCGCTACGAGATCGGGGAGCGCCAGACCTCGGCCTGCGCCGCCCCCACCGAGTGGCTCGATGCGATGGGGGCCGGTGCGTCGATCAAGCAGACCTTCGGCGACCTGGTGGTCCACACCCCCCACGTCACCACCCGCATGCACCTCCCATGGACGTTCTCGACCTTCGACTACCCGGCCCTGTGCGAGCTCCTGTTCCAGCGCTGCGACGCCGAGTTCGAAACCGCGAAGGTGGACGGTCGGACGGGCACAAGCGTCCATACGGACCGGGGTGACCTGGAGGCGCCCCTGGTCGTCGACTGCCTGGGTTGGCGCCGGGTGCTCGGCTCCCACGGCTACCAGCCCGTCGAGGCGCCGCTCTCGCGCGGGCTGGAGGTGCACCCGGGTGGAGCGCTCGGACGAGCTGGAGATCTGGATCGATCGCGGCTACGTGCCCGCCGGCTACAGCTGGAGCTTTCCCGCCGACGACGAGGTCCGCGTCGGGCGTCGGCTCCTTCGACCCCCGCGTCGGCGTCAAGGACTCGACGGTCCGGCTGGCGCGTGACCTGGACCGCGATCCGGTCCGCTACCAGGGCAACTGGATCCCCCACAAGCTGCGGGACGCGACCGAGAACGAGGTCTTCTTCGCCGGCGACTCGGCGGGACACTGCCTGCCGCTCACCGCCGAGGGAATCCGCACCGCCTTCTACTTCGGCATCGCCTGCGGGCGAGAGCTGCGGCGGGTGAGTCGATGGCCGGGTGACGCGGGAGACGGCCCTGCGACGCTACGCGGCCTTCTCGGCGCGCCACGAATGGCACTTCCGCTGGCTGCTCCGCGATGCAGCGGCTGGTCCCGAGGGTCCCTCCCCGCCTCCTGGCGACCGCCCTGCGCGGGATGAGCCGCGACGACTTCGTGCGGTGGTCGTTCGGCCACTACCTGCGCATCGCCCATCCCGCCTACGCGCGCGAGCTGGCGGCGCAACCCGAGCGGCGCCGCACGGTCGCGGCCGCCGCTTAGTCAGCGGACGACCAGGTAGGTCCCCGCGAGCAGGAGGACGACGCCGGCGACCCGCGTGGCGTTCAAGGACGTCTGCTCGAGCCCCAGGATTCCCAGCCGGTCGATGACCACCGCCGCCGTCAGCTGCCCGGTGATCGTGGCCGCCGCAACGCCGCCGGCCCCGATCGAGCTGACCGCGATCAGGGCCACGGTCACGTAGGCGGCGCCGAGCACGCCACCCACCAGGTAGTACCAGGGCACGTCGAAGGTCGAGGAGAGCCCGCCTGCCTGCCCGATCAGCGCGACTATCACGGCCAGCAAGCAGGGTCCCGATCGCAAACGAGACCAGGGCGGCCGGAAGGTTGCCGGTCGCGCGGCCGAGGCCGGCGTTGATCGCCGGCTGGAGCGCAATCAGGCCGCCGACCGCGGCGGTGAGCAGCACGGCGAGGCCTCGGTCCATCGTCGCGGGATGCTAGTGGCTAGCCCCGGATGGACCAGCGTGATGCGGGGCGCGTCCAGGCGCTGTCAAAGCACGCCCCGTTGAACCCTAGAGCGGGGTTCAGCAGTAGACCCGATCGGACGATCGATGCGGAAGCCCACCCTCCCCAACGCCGCTCCGCTCGCCGGCCTGGCGCTGCGCTGCCAGTCCGACTCGCGGCTGGTGGGGCTGTCTCGCGAGGGGCAGACGCGTGCCTTCGAGGAGATCGTTCGCCGCTACCGCGAGCCACTGGTCTCCTTCGCCGGGGCGATCGTCCCCGCCGATCGGGCCGAGGACGTCGTCCAAGAGGCGCTTGCCAAGGCCCACGCCGCCCTGGTGGCGAGCGAGTGGCGAGGTGAAGCTGAAGCCATGGCTTTACACGATCGTCCGCAACCGGGCGCTCAACGACCTTCGCGACGAGCCGACTCACGAGCGCCTCGACGAGGGCTTCGACGGCGTGGCCCAGCCGCCCGAGGTGGCCGCACGGAACGAACAGCTCGCGGCGCTGGTCGTGCAACTCCGCGACCTGCCGCCGGCCCAGCGCGAGGCGCTGGTCCAGCGCGAGCTTGAAGGCCGGAGTCATCAGGAGATCGGGGACGCGCTGGGCGTGACTCCCGGCGCCGTCAGAGGGCTGATCTTCCGCGCCCGGACCGCCCTGCGCGACGGGGCGGGGATGCTGATCCCGATTCCGGTGCTCCGCGCCTTGCTGAACGCCGGCCCGATTGGTGCGGAGGCGGCCGGCGACCGGGATCGGCGGCGCGGCCGCGGGCCTGGCCGCGGGTGGGGGTGGCGGGGTCGCGGCCAAGGCCGGCGCCACACTGGCCGTCGCCGCGCTCGCGATCGGCTCCGGCGCGGCGATCCACAACCGCGGCGACAACGGCAACGATCGCGGCGCGACCGCGTTCGCCAGCAACGATCGCCCGGGAGCAGGCCAAGGTCTTGGTGGCCAGGGAAGCGGCGAGGGATCGCGAACGTCCGGCCAATCCGGCCACGGCTCGGGCTCGAGCGGTGGGTCGGGCCCCGGGGACGATTCGGGCCATGGCTCAGGCGATTCGGACGGCGGCGGCGACAGCTCCGGTCCCGGCGGCGGCCGCGATCGGGGCTCGGGCGACGACGGCGGAGACGAGGGGCACGAGGGGACCGAGGGCGGCGAGAGCGAGCGACGAGACGCAGCAGGATCGGCAGCAGCGGTCCGGCAGCAGCGGCTCCGGCAGCAGCGGTTCCGGCAGCAGCGGTTCCGGCAGCAGCGGGCCTGGCTGACGGTAAGCGGCGAAGGCCCCCTACTTCGCCGCCAGCCAGTCCCTGCCGACGCCGACGTCGACGGCCAGCGGCGGGTCGAGGTCGAAGGCGGCGCACATCTCGCGGCGGACCAGTTCCGTGGCGGAGTCCATCTCCGCTGCCGGTCCCTCGAACAGCAGCTCGTCGTGGATCTGGAGCACGAGCCGGCTCTCCATTCCCGCCTCGCCCAGCGCGGCGTGACAGCGCACCATCGCAAGCTTGATGATGTCCGCGGCCGTTCCCTGGATCACCGTGTTGACGGCAAGCCGCTCGCCCAGCGAGCGCCGCTGACGCTGATCGGAGCGGAGCTCGGGAATCGCCCGACGCCGGCCCATCAGGGTGGTCACGAACCCGTCGCGCTCGGCGCTCGCGATCGTCTCGTCGATGAATCGCTTGACGGCCGGGAAGCGCTCGAAGTAGCGCTGGATGTAGACCGCCGCCTCCTCGCGGGAGATCTGCAGGCGATCAGCGAGTCCGAAGGCGGAGAGGCCGTAGGCGATGCCGAAGTTGACCATCTTCGCCTTCGAGCGCTCGGCGAATCCGACTTCGTCGGGCGAGATGCTGAACACCTCCGCCGCGGTTGCCGCGTGGACGTCCTCGCCCGAGGCGAAGATCTCGCGCAAGCACGTCCTCGCCGGCGACGTGTGCCAGCACGCGCAGCTCCACCTGGTTGTAGTCGGCCGACAGCAGGCGCATGCCGCGCTGGGCGACGAAACAGGACCGGACCGGCCTCCCGATCTCGGATCGGATCGGGATGTTCTGGAGGTTCGGGTTGATGCTCGAGAGGCGCCCCGTCGTGGTCGCCACCTGGTTGAACGTCGTGTGGATGCGCCCCGTCTCGGGATCGATCAGCCCGGGCAGCGCGTCGAGGTAGGTGTTCTTGAGCTTCGTCAGCTCCCGCCAGCTCTCCACCTTGGCGATGATCTCGTGCTCGTCGCGGATCTGGGCCAGCACGCGGGCGTCGGTCGAGAAGCCCGTCTTGCCGCGGCGCTTCCTGCTCAGCTCGAGCTCCTCGAACAGAACCACGCCGAGCTGCTGGGGCGACCCGATCGTGAACTGGTGCCCGGCGAGCTCGAAGATCTCGCGCTCCAGCTCGGCGATCCGCTCGGCCATGCCCTGGCCGATCTCGGCCAGCCGCTTGGCGTCGAGCTTGACGCCGGCGCGCTCCATGGCGGCGAGAACCTCGATCAGCGGCATCTCGACCTCGTCGCAGGAGGCGGTCGAGCCCCAGCTCGTCGAGCCGCTCCCGCTGGCGAGCCGCCAGCTCATGGGTCAGGCGAGCGTCGACCGCGGGATCGCCGGCGGCCTCCCCCTCCTCGGCTTCGAGCGAGAGCTGTCCCGGCTCCGCGCCCGCGGGGGCGGCCGCCAGGCCGGCATCGGCGGCGAGCTCGTGAAGGTCGTATGTGCGTCTGGCCGGGTCGATCAGGTAGGCGGCGACGATCGTGTCGTGCCGCAGCTCGAGGCTGCCTGGCGGGGCGACCGCGAGCAGGCCGGTGCGCCCGCCCCCGCCGAGCGACTTCGCGTCGTGCGCGATCAGCGGCCGGCCGCGGAGCTCCTCGGCGAGCGCGACCAGGTCCGGCGCCTCGCCGGCCACCACCCGCTGGCCGTCGCTTGCCGCCCAGCGGCCGGCGCCGACGGCGATCGCGATCTCGTCGGCGGCGAGATCGCCGGGGCTGCCCTCCTCCGCCTCGACCTCGATCGTCTCCTCGACCCTGCGTTCGGGCACGATCTCGCCGAACTCCTCGTCAAGCCGCTGCATCACCGCCCGCAGCTCGAACTCGGCAGCAAACTCCCGCAGGCGGCTGCGGTCCGGCGTCAAGCGGACGATCTCGGAGACGTCGATCGGCACCTCGACGTCGTACCTCAGGGTTGCGAGCTGCTTCGAGACGCGGGCGTCATCGGCGTGCTCGACGAGGTTCTGCTTTCGCTTCGGCCCGGAGATCGCCTCGACGTTTCCCAGCACCGACTCGAGGGAGCCGAACTCCTTCAGTAGCTGGGCGGCGGTCTTATCGCCGATCCCGGGGACGCCGGGGATGTTGTCGGAGGTGTCGCCCTTGAGGCCGATCAGGTCGGTGACCAGCTCCGGCGGCACCCCGTAGCGCTCGATCACGCCCTCGCGATCGTAGATCTTCGTCTCCGTGACGCCACGCGAGGTGGTCATCACCCGAACCCCGTCGGTGACCACCTGGTACACGTCCCGATCGCCGGAGACGACCATCACCGAGATCCCCGCCTCGCGGGCCTGGCGGACCAGTGTGGCGATCACGTCGTCTGCCTCCCAGCCCTCGACCTTGACGTTGTGAAAGCCGAACGCCTCGGCGAGCGGCCACAGGTGCGGCCACTGCTCCGACAGCAGGTCGGGCCGCGGCGGCCGCTGCGCCTTGTAGTCCGCGTACTCGAGCTCGCGACCCGACATCCCGGCGTCCCAGGCCACGATCACCGCATGAGGGTGGTGGTCGGTCAGGATCTTGGCCATCATCGAGGCGAAGCCGTAGATCGCATTCGTGGGGCGCCCGTCGGCGGTGGCGATCGACTCCGGGAGCGCGAAGAAGGCCCTGTAGGCGAGGCTGTTGCCGTCGATCAGGAACAGCTCGCCGGCACCCTCGGGCACCTTCGTGGACCCCTTCGGCTTCGTCTTCGTGGCGGGCATACATCCATCCTAGGACCGCGGACGTCCGGCTGAACGCCCCAAGGGCAGGCGATTGGGGCTTTCCCCGCACGCATCTGCGAGTAGGGCTCCATTTACGCTCACGCCAGGAGCACCCGCAGCGTCTGCGCCACCCGCGACGGGTTATCTACCACCTGCCTATGCGTAAACCGAACCACCGTGTAGCCGCGCAGCTTCAAGTGGGCGTCCCGGGCGCGATCAGACTCGAAGGCCGAGCGCGTGCGATGCGATTCCAGCTGTCAACCTCGCCGATCGGGAGTCGCAGGTACTCCGCCTCCCTCAGCGCGGCGGCGAACTGCCTGGTGGGCAGGACTCGGCGCAGGTCCTCCAGGGTGCGCGCCGGCTTCGTCACCGGGATGGTGTTGCGGAGCGTGCGGTGGCTGGGTAGGAGGGTGCGAGAGCGGTGGACTCTTACTCCCGGTCTCCTCTCGCGTCCACCGCGCCGCGGGACTGTCACGTCAATCGGGCCATGCGACGGCGGGGTTATTCGCCACAGCGCGCCCGCGCTGCGGTGACTCAGCACCGCACCTTCGCCGCATGCCTTCACTGCCGCGATCCATCTGCCTTCCTGCGCCAACCCTCGGTGGCCAACCGAGTAGACACCTCGGTGGATCCGATGCAGGCGCCCTGCCGCGACGCGTCGGGAGATCCCGTCGCCCCCCTACTTGCCCTACCTAGGCCGGTGCCCGCGGCAACGCACGCATAAGATCACCTCGTGCCTGCGATTCCGTCGGTCAGCGCCCAGTTCTCGGTCACCGTGCGCGTCGAGCTCGACGCGCGCCAGGAGCCGTTGGGCAAGCTCACCGCGCACATCGCCGAGGCGGGCGGTGCGCTTCAGGGCGTGGACCTGGTTCCGGGCGCCGGCAGCGAGGGCAAGCGAGTCCGCGAGTTCACGATCGACGCCCGCGACCAGGCGCATTGGGAGGAGATCCTGCGAGCGATCGGCTCCACTCGCGGGGCTCGGGTGCTCGACTACGTGGACCGCACTTTGCAGATGCATCGCGGCGGCAAGATCGAGCAGCAGAACAAGTACCCGCTGAAGACACGCGACGACCTCTCGATGGCCTACACGCCGGGGGTCGCCCGCGTCTGCCAGCAGATCGCCGCCGACCGGTCGAAGGCGTTCGAGTACACGATCAAGCGCAACACCGTGGCCGTGGTCTCCGACGGCAGCGCGGTGCTCGGCCTGGGCGACATCGGCCCCGAGGCCGCGATGCCCGTGATGGAGGGGAAGGCGATGCTGTTCAAGGAGTTCGCCAACGTGGACGCCTTCCCGATCTGCCTCAGCACGCACGACCCGGGCCAGATCATCGACACCGTGAAGCTGATCTCGCCGACCTTCGGGGGCATAAACCTCGAGGACATCTCGGCACCGCGCTGCTTCGAGATCGAGGAAGCCCTCAAGGAGGACCTCGACATCCCCGTGTTTCACGACGACCAGCATGGGACCGCGGTGGTGGTGATGGCAGCGCTCTTCAACGCGCTGAAGATCGTCGGCAAGAGCCTCGAGGACCTGCGGGTGCTGGTCGTCGGGCTAGGCGCCGCGGGGGTGGCGGTTACCAAGATGATGCACGCCTCGGGGGTGACCCGCGTGATCGGTTGCGACCGCCAGGGAGCGCTGTCCACCGAGCGCGAGGACTACGCGGCCGGCCGGATGAGCGAGATCAAGCGCTGGTACGCCGAGAGCTCGAACCCCGAGAAGCTCCAGGGCACGCCCGCCGAAGTGATCGAGGGCTGCGATCTGTTCATCGGCGTCTCCGGGCCCGGCATCATCCCTGCGGAGGCCCTGGGGAAGATGTCCGACGACGCAATCGTGTTCGCGATGGCCAACCCCAACCCCGAAGTGATGCCCGAGGAGGCCCAGCCGTACGTGCGGATCATGGCCACCGGGCGCTCCGACTATCCGAACCAGATCAACAACGTGCTCTGCTTCCCGGGCATCTTCCGCGGCGCGCTCGACGCGGGGGCGCCGCGAATCACCGAGGAGATGAAGCTGGCGGCGGCCAAGGGCATCGCCGAGGTGGTCCACGATCAGGACTTGAGCGAGGACTACATCATCCCCAGCGTCTTCGACCGCGACGTCGCGCCGGCGGTCGCCGCTGCCGTGATCGAGGAGGCGCGTCGCGAGGGGATCGCGCGGGTATCGGAGGAAACGGGAACGTTCGCGACGCTCGACTAATGGCCCCAACCGCAGGGAGGTAGAGGTGCGCGTACTCGTAACCGGTGCCAGCGGCTTTCTCGGCTCGGCGGTCTGCGACGCGCTGCTGGCGCGCGGTGACGAGACCGTCGGATTGTCCCGCGACCCGGAGCGGGCTCGGCATGGGAATCCAACCGTCACCTGGCACGCCTGGAATCCAGTCGCCGAGCGTCCACCCGCAAGTGCGCTGGAGGGCGTCGACGGCGTCGTCAACCTGGTTGGCGAGCCGATCGACCAGCGCTGGACCGAGACCGCCAAGCAGAGCATCCGCTCGAGCCGCGAGCGGTCCACCAAGAACCTGGTCGATGCGATCAGCGCCGCTGAGCCGCGCCCGAAGGCACTGGTCAGCCAGTCAGCCGTCGGCTACTACGGCGATCGCGGCGAGGCGGTGGTCGACGAGTCCACCGGACCGGGCTCGACGTTCGACGCCGAGGTCTGCGTCGCCTGGGAAGCGGCCGCGCGCGAGGCCGAGGAGGTCGGGGTCCGCGTCGTCGTGGTTCGCACCGGGCTGGTGCTGGATCCTGAGCATGGGCTGCTGAAGCAGCTGCTCCTGCCCTTCAAGCTCGGGGTCGGGCGGCCCGTTGGCGGGCGGCGGCCAGTACATGCCCTGGATCCACGTCGAGGATGAGGTGCGCCTGCTGCTCTGGGCGCTGGACTCAGACAGCGCCTCGGGCACCTACAACGCGACGGCGCCCAACCCGGTAACGAACCGGGAGTTCTCGAAGACGCTCGGACGCGTGCTCGGTCGCCCCGCGGTCATCCCGGTGCCGAAGCTCGTGCTCAGGGCCCGATTTGGCGGCGAGTTGGGCGAGGTCGCGGCCGGTGGCCAGCGCACCGTGCCCCGCCGTGCAATGGACGCCGGCTTTGAGTTCCGCCACCCCGAGCTGGAACCGGCGCTGAGCGATCTCCTCCGCTGATTGGCGCCGCGGACGGCGGGCTACGGCACCCGCAGCGCGGTTTCGAAGCGGGGGCGGCCGCCGGCGAGCCGGAATCCCGCCAGCCGGCCGAGGGTCGTGTCCCCCACCGCGTCGATCGAGTAGGCGCCCAGCACCGAGTCGCGATCCTGCGTGTCGAAAAAGGCGTCGACAACGGCGTCGCGGTCGTCGCCCCGGTCGCCCGCGCGCCGGATCGAATCGAGCACCACGGCCATCGCCTCGTAGCCGTACGCGGCATAGCGGCCGGGCTGTCGCCCGTAGCGCTGCGCGAACGCCCTCACGAACCGCTGCCCTGCTGGCGGCAGCTGCGAGGGATCCTGGGTGGCCGAGGTGGCGAGGAGCCCTGGTTCGCTCGGGGCGCCAAGCAATACGGCATCCGACGCCATCACTGCGCCGTTGGACCCCCGGACCAGCGATGCCGGCATGCCCTCGGACTCACCCCCGTAGTAGACGAGGTCGTGGTCGCCGCTCGTCAACCTCGCGCCCGGCAGGCTTTGGCGAAACGCGCTGACCATCGTCCGGCCGAACTCGGAGCCGTCAGAGACCGTGCCGATGCGACGAGCGCCCAGCCGCCTCGCCCAGATTGCAGCCGCCTGGGCCTGGACCTCGTCGCTGGGGATCACGCGGCCGTAGGTCCGCTCGCCGGTGGCCTGGACCTCCTCGGGAACCTGGTCCCCGGCGCCCAGGAACGGCTGCACCAAGTCGACCGCGGAGCTGGCCGGGGAGACCTGGAGCATGCGGGCCTCGTTGGTGATCGGCAGCGAGGCGCGCGTCGCGCCGGAGTCGAAGTCGCCGAGGAAGGCGATCGCGGAGGAGTCCTCTGCCGCAGCCCGGGCGTTTGCGGCGGCTACCGCAGGGCTCCAGCGAGCGCCGGCGCCGCGGCCAGCCGTGTCGTCGAGATACACGGCGCGCACACCGAGCTCGCCCGCCCTTCCCTTCGCATCGGCCAGGGCAAGCCGGGCGCCGCGAACCACGTCGTGGCCCTCGGCCGAGCCGGGGCCGCGCAGCGGCATGCTGACGTAGACCGTCACGCGCTCGCCCGCTTGGATGCCCGAGCCGGACGTCGCGCAGCCCGCTGCGACGACCAGCACCGTAATCGCCAGGGCGGTCCCGACCGCGCGGCGGATCACCCGAGGAAGGGCGCGGCGACCTCGTAGTCCTCTGGAGGGACCGTGCGCAGCTTCTCCACGGCCTCGTTCAACGGCACCAGCTCGATCCGGGTGCCACGAAGCGCCGGCATCGCGCCCCACCGGCCCTCGTGTGCGGCGTCGATGGCAGCCACTCCCAGCCGGGTCGCCAGCACGCGATCGAACGCCGTCGGCGTGCCGCCCCGCTGGATGTGACCCAGAACGACCGCCCGGGTTTCGAACCCGGTCCTCCCCTCGATCTCTCGCTCGAGCCGATGGCCTATGCCGCCGAGGCGGACGTGCCCGAACTCGTCCTTCTCGCCCTCGCTCACCTCGATCGTCCCAGCCGCGGGCACGGCCCCCTCGGCCACCACCACGATCGAGAACACGCGGCCGCGCGAGTGGCGGCGGCGGATCAGCCGGCAGACATCTTCGATGTCGAACGGACGCTCGGGGATCAGGATCACGTCGGCCCCGCCAGCGAGGCCCGAGTGGAGCGCGATCCAGCCCGCGTGTCGCCCCATCACCTCGACGACCATCACCCGGTGGTGCGACTCGGCGGTCGTGTGGAGGCGATCAATCGCCTCGGTCGCCACCTGAAGGGCGGTGTCGAAGCCAAAGGTCATGTCGGTGGCGGCGAGGTCGTTGTCGATCGTCTTCGGGACTCCGAGAACAGGCACGTCGTGCTCGTTGTTGAGACGGGCGGCAGCGCCCAGCGTGTCCTCGCCGCCGATCGCGATCAGCCCGTCGAGGTGGAGGGTCTCCAGTGACTCGCGAACGCGCCCCGGCCCCTCCTCGCCCTTGAAGGGGTTGGTTCGGGAGGTGCCGAGGATGGTGCCGCCGCGGGGCAGGATGCCGCGGGTGCTCTCGATCGTGAGCTCCTCGTGGAGGTTCTCGAGCGGCCCGCGCCAACCATCGCGAAAGCCGACGATCGCGTGCCCGTAGTGATCGATGCCCTTCCGGACGATGGCCCGGATCGCTGCGTTGAGCCCGGGGCAGTCGCCGCCTCCCGTGAGCACACCGACCCGCATTTCTCAGGGACGTAGGCGCTCGATCAGTGGCGCGGACACACGGGCCACGACGCCGACGAAGAGGATCGCGAGGAAGATCAAGAAGCCGACCGCGCCGCCGAGCCCGAAGCCGTAGGCGACGAGCATCGTGCACAGGGCGACGGTCGTGAACACCACCAGCTGCACGGCCGGGAATCTACTCGACCGAGCGCCCGCGATCGCTCATCGCCTCGCGCGCCGCGCGAATGAACTCGCTCACCGCCTCAACGGCCGGCCCGGCGCCGCCAGCCTCGGAGACCGCCCGCACCAGCCGGCTGCCGACGATCACCCCGTCGGCGATCCGCCCCACGGCCGCAACCTGCTCGGGAGTGCCGATGCCGAATCCCACCGCGGCGGGCACCGATGCGTCGGAGCGCACCGCGGCCACCAGCTCGGCGAGGCCGTCCGGCAGCCCGTCGCGCTCGCCGGTCACCCTGGTGTCGGAGACCACGTAGACGAATCCCTCGGCGCGCTCGCAGATCAGGCGGCGACGCTCGTCGGGCGTCGTCGGGGCGACCAGCGGCACCAGGGCCACACCGGCACCTCGCAGCGCCTCGCCGATCTCGCCCGCCTCCTCCAGGGGCAGGTCCGGGACGATCACGCCGGCGGCGCCGGCGTCCGCCAGCAACCGGGCGAACTCGCTTGGGCCGCGCGCCAGCACCATGTTCGCGTACACCATCGGCACCACCGGGAGGCGTCCGGCGAGCCGCTCGCAGATCGGCAGCACGCCGTCGAGCGTCGCCCCTGCCGCCAGCGCTTGCGTGGCCGCCGCGTGGATCACCGGCCCGTCGGCGAGGGGGTCGGAGAACGGTACGCCGAGCTCGATCAGGTCCGCGCCGGCATCGGCGTAGGCCCCGGCGACGGCAAGCGAGGTCTCGGCGTCGGGAAAGCCCCCCATCAGGTACGGCATCAGCGCCGCCCTGCCGTCCTGGCGCGCCGCGGCGAAGGCGGCGGCGATCCGCTGCCCCCCGGTAACGGACGTCTTACTCACCGAGGTCATCGAGGCGAGCAACCACCTCCGCGAGGTCCTTGTCTCCGCGCCCACTCAAGCAGAGGAGGTCATAGCCTTCGGCCGAATCCGAAGCGCCAGCGGAGGATTCGGCCGACCGAAGGAGCCAGGCAATCGCGTGGGCGGGCTCGAGCGCGGGCAGGATCCCCTCCAGCCGCGCCAGCTCCCGGAAGGATCGCAACGCTTCGGCATCGGTGACCGCCTCGTAGCGAACCCGACCGGTGTCCCGAAGGTGGGCGTGCTCCGGACCGACGCCCGGATAGTCGAGCCCGGCCGAGACCGAATGGGCCTCGAGGATCTGTCCCTGCTCGTCGGCGAGCACCGAGGACAGCGCTCCGTGCAGGACGCCGGTTCGCCCGGCGACCAGCGATGCGCCGTGCCGGCCGTCGAGCCCCTCGCCCCCCGCCTCCACTCCGATCAGCTCCACCTCCTTGTCGTCCAGGAAGGCGTAGAAGGTCCCGATCGCGTTGGAGCCTCCGCCCACGCAGGCGATCACCCTGGCGGGAAGGCCCCCTTCGGCCACCCGCGCCTGCTCGCGGGCCTCGTCGCCGATCACCCGCTGTAGATCGCGCACCAGCGCCGGGTACGGCGCCGGCCCGACGGCGGAGCCGATGATGTAGTGCGTAGTGCGCACGTTCGCGACCCAATCCCGGATCGCGGCGCTGACGGCTTCCTTCAGGGTCCGCGCGCCGGCATCGACCGGGACGACCTCGGCCCCGAGCAGGCCCATGCGCTCGACGTTCGGCGCCTGGCGCCGAATGTCCTCGGTGCCCATGTAGACGACGCACTCGAGGCCGAGCAGCGCGCACGCCGTCGCCGCGGCGACGCCGTGCTGGCCGGCGCCGGTCTCGGCGATCACGCGCGGCTTTCCCATCCTCCGAGCGAGCAATGCCTGGCCGATCGCGTTGTTGATCTTGTGGGCGCCGGTGTGGGCAAGGTCCTCGCGCTTCAGGTAGACCCGGCGCCCGATCCGCTCCGAGAGTCGGTCGGCGCGATACAGGGGCGTCGGCCGCCCCACGTAGTCGCGAAGCAGGGCGTCGAGCTCGCGCCGGAACCCCGAGTCGTCGCGAGCGGCCGCCCAGGCGGTGGACAGCTCGTCGAGCGCGGGGACCAGCACCTCGGGGACATAGCGTCCGCCGTACTCGCCGAAGCGCTCCTGGATCGCGGCCGTGCTCATGCCACCACCGAGGGGTCGACCGACCCGCTCTGGGCGCCCTCCACGAACTTCGCCATCAGCGCGTGGTCCTTGACGCCTGGCTCGGCCTCCACCCCGGTCGCGACGTCAACCGCGAACGGCCGGGCGGCAGTCACGCCGTCGGCGACGTTCTCGGGGGTGAGGCCGCCGGCGAGGATCAGCGGCACCTCGGAGCGGCGGCCTGCCAGCAGCTCCCAGTCGAAGCTCTCACCGGTGCCGCCGCGTGCCCCCGGCCGGTGTGCGTCGAGCAGGTGGAAGTCGGTGCGGTATGTCTCGGCGGTTCGAATATCGGCGCCGCTACGCACCCGCAGCGCCTTGATCACCTTGCAGCCCGTCCGCCGGGCGGCCTCCCGGCAGAACGCGGGGCCCTCGTCGCCATGCAGCTGGATCATGGTCAGCGCCTCATCCTGGGCGGCGGTGGCGAGCTGCTCCAGCGTTGGGTTGACGAACACGCCGACGACCTCGAGCTGACGCTTGAGCGCCGCCCCGACCTCGACCGCCACCTGCGGCTCGCAGTAACGCGGGCTCTCAGGATGGTGGTTCAGCCCGATCGCCCAGGCGCCCAGATGCGCCGCCTGGCGCGCGTCGCTGAGATTCGTGATGCCGCAGAACTTGACCCTCACGGGTACAACGGTAGCGGCGGCGTGGGATCGCGGAAGCGGGGATCAGGCAGGCTGGGAGGCGGATGACTCCGCCGCGGAGATCGCCGCTGCCAGGTCTGGCAGGAGCCGGGCGCGGGTGACCTTTCCGTCTTCCGGGCGGACGGCATAGAGCATCGCGAAGCGCTGATCGACCTCGATGCCGCTTCGCTGGCCCTTGCCCCAGATGCGCAGATCGACGACGAAGCGCCCGCGCCGGCGTCGAGCCCCTCGAGTGGGTCGATGCGGATCCCCCTCGCCCTGGACGGCTTCCTGCCGGTATCCGGCAGGAAGTCGTCCACTCTCAGCCGCTGGCGGTAGCCGGCAGGTCAGTGTGAGGCGTATCGGGCGACCGCGAGCGAGCCGTGGGCCAGGACCCGAGCGGAGTCGTGCCGACCGGGTGAATCCCTCTTGGGACGCAGGTAGCCGACGAGGTTCACGTACAGCGGCACCGGGCGCCCGTTGCGGCGTGGCGCATGCCGGATCCGGATCAGCCCCGCCTTGGTGGAGAGGCAGGGACTGCGGTAGGCGCTTGGACCCTGGGTGCAGTTGAAGCCGTTGTCCTCGCCGAACTGGCCGCGGGATGAGCTCACCCCCATCGCAAGCGGCGAGGGGCTGGTTGCTCGGCGACCGGCGGCCAGGATGACGCGATGCGAGATCAGGGCGCTGTATGGAAGGCCCGAGATGCTCGTCCTCTGTGAAGCGGTCGCCACCAGGACATCGCCCGCGCGCGGATCCGAGAGCTTGAGCGAGTAGATGACCCGCGGTCGATGGTCGTACGCACGCACGGGCAGCCTTTGCGTCAGCCGTCGGCGCGAGCGAAAACGATCCGGCGCCGCGGCATCCCTGCGGACCACCACGGCGTTCAGGCGGCCGTTGTCCTGGTTCACCTCTCCGTCCGGCTTGTCGGCACCGACCACGACCACGTTTCCCTGGCGGGCGCGGCGGTTGTGTGCCTCAGCGACGAGGTTGATGAAGCACCTCGTCGGCGGGCACGGCAGATCGCCGGAATCCACCACGCGGTGCTGGGCGTCTCGGAAGACAAGCACGCAATGGTGATTTCGGTGCGGGCGGCGCTGGCCGCAGCGCATCGACTTCGGCCTGGCCAGCCCCACGGTGCCGCGGCCTCCGATCGCGCTCTTGGCATCCGCGAGAATGAGCTTCGCCCGCGTGACGGGGCTGAACCCATAGCGCCTTCCCATGCACCGCGGTCCCGGATCGACGCAGGTGTTCGAAACCATCAGCTCCGCCGACACCTTGATCAGGTCGCCTGTTTGCAAGGCGGGGAGATCGGCAGGCGTCAGAGACATCGCGACCCGCGGCCCCCGCCAGGGTCGTTTGGCGATGGGCAGGGTGGTGACCAGCTCGGAGTGGTTGCCGGTGGTTGCCGCGATCACCTTCGCAGGGGGACGGGGAGCGGCTGGCTGGGCATCACTGGGCTGGACCGGGAACTGCCACGCGGCGCACACAACCA
Organism: uncultured Actinomycetes bacterium; assembly: GCA_963745365.1. GTDB lineage: Bacteria > Actinomycetota > Thermoleophilia > Solirubrobacterales > 70-9 > AC-56. Next base: position 52,406 of record CAVUXC010000008.1, on the reverse strand, counting down.
GGACGAAGGCGAGGGGCAGCGGGGCCGCGAATCCCTTTCTCCCCGGCCCGACTCCAAGGGTGCAGAGTCGATCCCGAGCCATGCCTGGAACCTCCCACCATCACCCGCCCCCCACAACCCACCCTAGGGTGAAATCGCGTACACCTGATGGCGCCCGCCGCCAGGGCCGAGTGTGGCGTTGTCGGAGGTTCGGCTAGCCCTGAGCGTTCGCCGGGCGGTCTCCCAGCGTCACCGTGACCGTGCGCTCCCGGTCGCCGTCGACCAGGCTGAGCTCCACCTCGTCGCCGGGCTGCTTCTCGTTCACGACCCCGATCACGTCGTCCATGCCGGTCACGGACTCGTCGTCGATCGCCGTGATCAGGTCGCCGCCGGCCCGCACCCGCTGGCCGTCGATGGAAGCGGTGGCGTCGCCTCCCTTGATGCCGGCCTCGTCGGCGGGCCCACCCGACACCACGGTCTGCACCAGCGCTCCCTGCTCGACCGGGAGGTTGAGCGCGTCGGCGAGCTGCGGGGTGACGTCCGCTCCGCTGATCCCCAGGAACGCGTGCTCCACGGTGCCGTCGGCGAGCAGCTGCTGGGCGACCTCGTCGGCCGTGTTGATCGGCACCGCGAAGCCAATGCCGACGTTGCCACCCCCTCCGGCGGACTCGATCTGGGAGTTGATCCCGATCACCCGCCCGTCGGCGCCGAGCAGCGGCCCGCCGGAGTTCCCGGGGTTGATGGCGGCGTCGGTCTGGATCACGTTGTCGATCGTGAAGCCGTTGGGCGCCCTGATCTCGCGCTGCAGCGCCGAGACGATCCCCGTGGTCACCGTCCGGTCGAGCCCGAACGGGTTGCCGATCGCCACCACGGAATCGCCCACCTGAAGCTGTGACGAGTCGCCCAGGGCCAGCGGGTGAAGCTGATCGGAGGGCGCGTCGACCTCGAGCAGCGCCACGTCAGTCGAGGCGTCCTCGCCGACCACCCGGGCGCTCACGGGCTCCGAGTCCTCCACGTTTCCGAGCGTCACCTCAATCTTCTGGGCGCCGTCGACGACGTGGGCGTTGGTGAGGACGTGGCCTTCGCGGTCGATCACGAAACCGGAGCCGGTCGCCGTCCCGCCGCCTCCAAATGGGTCCAGCGGCGAGGAGGCGCCCCCCGCAGATTGGGCCCGTATGAACACCACTCCGGGGGAGTCCTTCTCGTAGATCTGATTCACCGTGAGCCCCTCGTCGCTGACCTGGCGCGGCGCGGACTGCGGCAGCGGCGTCGCGGCGAGCGCCGAACCTTCATCGTCGCCCGAAGACTTCACCCAGCCGGCGGTGATCGCGATCAGGCCGACCATTCCGACCACGAGCCCACCCACCAGGCCAGCACCGAATGAGGTGCGGGCGAAGCGCCCGAGGGCGGCGGTCACAGTGCTCACCTTGCTCACGCCCCGAGCTTCGGGGATCTCGCTTAACGCCGGCTAACGGGAGCCTTCAGCGATGGTAAGAATGAGGGTCACTCCTCGGAGGCGCGCTCGAGGTAGTGCTCGCGGGTGGCCTCTTGGTCGCCGGTCAGCTCCCGGACGAGCTCCTCGGGGTCCTCGGCGCGCATCAGCGTCTCGCCCACCAGCACGGCATCGACCCCGATCCGCTCGAGCTCGTCGAGCTGCTCGCGGCCCGTGTAGCCCGACTCCGAGACCACGGTCTTGCCGGCCGGGACGTCGGTGAGCACCTCCACGGTGGTCTCGACGTCGACGGTGAAGTCCTCGAGGTTGCGATTGTTGATCGCGATCACATCCGCGTCGATCGTCAGCGCTCGCTCGAGATCGCCCTCGTCGTGAACCTCAATCAGGCAGTCGAGGTCCACGGCTCGCGCCTCCCCGTACAGGGCAGCGAGCTCGTCGTCTTCGAGCGCCGCGACGATCAGGAGCACGGCGTCCGCTCCGTTCGCCGCCGCCTCGTAGAGCTGGTACGGCTCGACGATGAAGTCCTTGCGCAGGATCGGCAGGTCGGATGCCTCCCGGGCGGCGCGAAGGTCGTGCAGCGAGCCCCCGAAGTGGCGCTCCTCGGTCAGGATCGAGAGGGCGGCAGCGCCGCCTCGCTCGTACGCCCTGACCGCGTCGGCCACTCCGAGCGTCAGGGCGGATCTCGCCCGCGCTCGGCGAGCGCCGCTTGAACTCGGCGATCAGCGAGAGGCCGGGGCGCACCAGCGCCTCGCTGAAGGGGCGGGCCCCGTCGCGGGTGCCCAACCTCGCTCGCAGGTTCTCTGCCGGGACCTCCTCGCTGCGGCGGCGGGCGTCCTCTCGCGCGCCCGCGACCAGCTGCTCGAGCCAGCTCATCACCGCGAAAGGCTAGTGCAGTCGGCGGGCGGCCACTGGCTCAAGACGGACGCCAGCTCGCCGGTCAGCTCGACCAGCCTGGCAAGCACCTCCCGGGCCGCCCCCGAGTCGATCGCCTCGCCGGCCCGCTCGATCCCCTGCGCGAGGTCGCCGGCTCCTCCGCCGACCAGGATCGCGGCTCCGGCGTTGATGACCACGACGTCCCGCGGCGGACCGCCCTCGCCCTCCAGCACACGGGCAACCGTGGCCGCGTTCTCCTCCGGGGTGCCACCGGCGATCCGCTCGATCTCGGCGCGCTCGACCCCGAGCTCCTCGGGCTCCACGAACCATTCCTCGGTGCGGCCTTCGTTCACCTCGACCACCCTGGTGGGGACGCTGACGCTGATCTCGTCCACGTCGTCCGCGGCGCAGACGACCAGCGCCCGCTCGCAGCCCAGGCCGACGAGCGCCTCGGCCACGGTCTCTTGGTAGCCGCGGTCCGAGACACCGAGCAGCTGCCTGGCGGCGCCGGCCGGATTGGTGAGCGGACCGAGGAAGTTGAAGATGGTCCGCACCGCCAGCTCCTTTCGCACCGGAACCACGTGCTTCATGGCCGCATGGTGCCGAGGGGCGAACATGAACCCGAAGCCGATCTCGTCGATGCATCGGGCCACCTCCGCGGGACCGAGGTCGATCCGGACCCCGAGGGCCTCGAGCAGGTCCGCGGAGCCGCAGCGGCTGGTGTTGGAGCGATTGCCGTGCTTGGCGACGGCGCACCCGGCTCCCGCGGCGACCAGCGCGGCGGCGGTCGAGATGTTGAAGGTCGAGGGGCCACCACCGGTGCCCGCGGTGTCGACCAGATCCTCGCGATCAGCGTCGACCTCGGCGGCCAGCCGCCGCATCGTCCGCGCCAGCCCGACCAGCTCGGCGACCGTCTCGCCCTTGGCCCGCAGCGCGACCAGGAAGGCACCGGTCTGTACGTCCGGGGCCCTGCCCTCCATGATCTCGTCGAGCACCGCCGAGGCGTGGTCGGCGGTCAGGTGCGTGCCGGAGCAGACGGCGTCGATGGCCCGTGTCAAGACGTCGTTTGGCATCACGCGTGGCTGGTCCGGTCGCTCGTCACCTGGCGAGGAAGTTGCCGAGTATGTCCTTTCCGCGAGGCGTCAGCACCGACTCGGGATGAAACTGCACGCCCTCCGCCGGCAGCTCGCGGTGCCGCACCCCCATGACCACGTCTCCGAGCGTCGCCGTCAGCTCGAGCTGATCCGGCAGCTCGGGGTCGGCGACCAGCGAGTGGTAGCGGCCGGCGCGCAGCGGGCTCTCCAGCCCACGGAGGACGCCCTTGCCGTCGTGCTCGATCGCGGCGTCCTTGCCGTGGATCGGCTCGCCGCGAATCGTGCGCCCGCCGAACGCCTCGACCAGAGACTGATGGCCAAGGCAGACGCCCAGCGTCGGAATGCCGGCCTTGGGGAACGCCCCGCCGCCTCGATCGATACGCCGGCGTCCCGCGGGGTGCACGGCCCGGGGGAGATCACCAGCCGAGTCGGGGCGCCGGTCCAGCAGCGCCGCGACCGTCTCCTTGTCGTTTCGGACCACCTCGGCTCCGCCCCCAGCTCGCCGAGGTAGCTGGACCAGGTTGTAGGTGAAGCTGTCGTAGTTGTCGATCACGAGGACGCGTGGGCTCTGCTCACGGTCCCCCAAGCCGCCTGACTCCCGTTCTCGAGCGACGTGCTCATGGCCACTCCGGCTGGTTCATGGCCAGCTCCACCGCCCGGAATACCGCTTCGGCCTTCGTCACCGACTCCTCGTACTCGTAGTCCGGCTTCGCGTCAGCCACCGTGCCGCCACCGGCCTGCACGTGAACGACGCCGTCCTTGACCACCACCGTGCGGATGTGGATCGCGGTGTCGAGGTCGCCGTTGAAGCCCACGTATCCGATCGCGCCGCCGTAGGAGCCGCGCTTGTGGGGCTCGAGCTCGTCGATGATCTGCATCGCCCTGACCTTGGGCGCCCCGGAGAGCGTGCCCGCCGGCAGCACGGCGCGCAGGGCATCCATCGCCGTGACCTCGGGTCGCAGTTGGCCCGAGACCTGGCTGACGATGTGCAGCACGTGCGAGTAGGCCTCGACCACCATCAGCTCGTCCACCTGCACCGACCCGTACTCGCAGACGCGGCCGAGGTCGTTGCGTCCCAGGTCCACCAGCATCACGTGCTCAGCGCGCTCCTTCGGGTCGCGCAGGAGCTCCTCGGTCCGACGGCGATCCTCCTCCTCGCTTGCCCCGCGCGGGTAGGTGCCGGCGATCGGCCGGGTCTCGACCCGGCGACCGGTCACCTTGACCAGCGGCTCCGGCGAGGCGCCGGCGAGCTGGAAGTCGCCGAAGTCCAGGAAGTACATGTACGGCGAGGGGTTGATCGTGCGCAGGCCGCGGTAGATCGAGAAGGGCTCGACCGGCGCGGGAGCCGAGAAGCGCTGCGACGGGACCACCTGGAAGGCGTCGCCGGCGTGGATGTACTCGATGATCCGCCGCACGTTGGCCTCGAATTGCTCGCGGCTCATGTTCGACCTGAACTCCGGTGCGCGCCGCGTTCGCCGCGCCCGGCAGCGTCCAGGCGTAGCCGAGGACGCGCCGGCATGGTGCTCGGGACGGCCCGCGGAGGCGCTCGCGCACGTCCGCGAGCGCCGCCCGCCGCCCGCGCGTAGGCCGCGTCCACGTCCGTCCTCGCGAGTCCAGGAACGGCGTAGGCCAGCAGGGTCAGCTCATGGCGCATGTGGTCGAAGACGACCAGCACGTCGCTCACCATCAGTGCCATGTCCGGCAGCCCGATCGGGTCGGGGTTCGGCGCGCCCAGCGGCTCGACCGTGCGAACCAGGTCGTAGCCGAAGAACCCGACCGCGCCACCCGCGAACGGCGGCAGGCCGTCGACCGGAGCCAGCCGGTACCGGCTCGAGGTAGTCGCTGACCGCCGCGTAGGGGTCGGGGGCAGCGTGGCGGGCACGCGGCTCGGCGCCGGCGCTGGCATCGCCCGGCCACTCGCTGAGCACGCCCGTCCTGCCAGCGCAGCACCGCGCGGGGGCTGAAGCCGAGGAACGAGTAGCGGCCGAGGCGTCCCTGCTCGGCGGACTCGAGCAGGAAGCAGGGGCCCTCCGTGCGCAGCTTGAGGAAGGCGGAGACCGGTGTCTCGCAGTCGTCGACGAACGACAGGCGAAGCGGGATCGCATTGCCCTCGCGAGCCAGCTCCCGCGCCCGCTCGATGCTCGGATCGAGGTCGAGCCCGGGCTCAGCGCTGATGGCCATGGGCCCGGTGTCCGGTTTCGGGATGCTCAACGACGACGGCCATTCAGCACCTCCAGCGCCGCCGCGATCGAGACCCCGCGCGAAACCAGGAGCACGTGCAGGTGGTAGAGGACGTCGGCGGCCTCCTCGGCGACCCGCTCGTCGGACTCCGAGTCGGCCGCGCGGGCCACCTCGTCCGCCTCCTCGCGCAGCTTGGCGGCGATCCGCGGCGGGTCGTCGAGCAGCTCGACCGTGTACGAGCCGCCCGGGCGGCGCCGCCGGCGGTCGAGCAGGGTGCGCTCGAGCGCGGGCAGCGCCTCGTAGGTGGCGGGCTCGGGCTCCCCATCGGCCGGCGGGGCGTCCGGCGCAGGGTCGGCGCTCCCCTCGAGGTCGCGGTAAAAGCAGGAGCGCTCGCCCGTGTGGCAGGCGGGACCCCCCGGGTCGACCAGGGCGACCAGCGCGTCGCCATCGCAGTCGTAGCGGATCTGGCGCACGCGCTGCACGTTTCCCGAGGTCTGGCCCTTGTGCCAGATCTCGCCCCGCGAGCGGCTGTAGAAGTGAACCTCTCCCGTCTCGCGCGTGCGCTCGAGCGCCTCGTCGTTCATGTAGGCGAGCGTCAGCACCTCACCGGTGTGCCAATCCTGCATCACGCAGGGCACCAGGCCGTGCTCGTCGAAGTGGACCGCCCCCGGCGGTGATGAGTGCTCCATTTGGAGCAGTTTACGAATGCGGCCCGCCCGAGCGCGGGCCGCGCCGCGCGCGCCGCGGCGCGGCGAGGCGAAGACCGGCGGATGCGCGCCCATCTCGTGCCCGAACAGGGCGTGGCGCGCTCCGCCCCCCTGCTTGGCCGCGTACATCGCGAGGTCCGCGTCGCTCATCAGCTGGTCGGGATCGACCTCGGGATCGGTGGTGAGGACGATTCCGATGCTGGCGCTCAGCGAGATCTCGTTGCCGTCGATCACGAACGGCGCCGAGAAGACCTCGGCGATGCGGGAGGCGATCCGCTCCGCGGCCGCGGCTTCGACCCCCTCGCACAGCAGCGCGAACTCGTCGCCGCCGAACCTGGACACGGTGTCGCTGGGTCGCAGGATCGAGCGCAGCCTGCCCGCGGCCTCGATCAGGAGCCGGTCGCCCGCGTCGTGCCCGAAGCTGTCGTTGACGGCCTTGAAGTGGTCGAGGTCACAGAACAGCAGCGCCAGCGAGCCGCCGCGCCGCAGGCGCGCCTTGGCGAGCAGCATCCGGTCCGTGAACAAGGTGCGATTGGGCAGCCCGGTGAGCGGGTCGTGCATGGCCTGATGGGCGAGCTTTGCCTCCGTCTGCTTGCGCTCGGTGACGTCGTGCATCTGGGAGATCAGGTAGAGGGTGTCGCCGTCCTCGTCGCGGACCGGCGAGAGGCTGAGCGAGACCCACACGAGGCGTCCGTCGGCGCGGAGGTAGCGCTTCTCGGTCACGTATCGCCGCCGCTCGCCAGCGACCAGCTGATCGAGAGCCTCCACCTCGGCGTCAACGTCGTCCGGGTGCGTGGGCTCCGCGAAGGACATCCCGGTGAGCTCGCCCTTGGTGTACCCGGTGAGGTCGGCGAGCGCCTGGTTCACCTGCACCCACTCCCCCTCCGTGCTGACGATCGCCATCCCCGCGGCGCTGTCGTCAAAGGAGCGGCGGAACCGTTCCTCTGCCTCGCGGAGCGCCCGCTCGCTGGCCCGGCGCTCGGAGATGTCGTGGAGAAAGATGTTGAGCCGGTAGCCACCATCGGCCGGCAGCGCCGAGACCGTGATCTCAACCGGGAACTCGCGGCCGTCGCGGTGCATGGCCGGCATCTCGAACCGCCGGCCGAGAAGCGTGTGCTCGCCGGTGCGCAGGAGGCGATCGAAACCCTCGCGGTAGATCTCCCAAGACCCTGGCGGGATAACGGTGTCCGCGAGTGGGCGCCCGATCACCTCGTCGCGAGACCAGCCGAAGTCGCGCTCGGCCTGCTGGTTCCAATCGACGATCTGACCGTCGGCCCGGGCCGCGATGAACGATTCGTTGGCCGTCTCGAGGATCGATCGGTACTCGATGAAGCGAGCGCGAACCTCGAGCACCAGGCGATGGACCGTGAGGCCCAGGGCACCCGCGATCATCAGCCAGAGGAAGGCGCGCACCAGCTCGTCGCGGGGCGGGTAGTCCGGAGCGCCGACGATCAACGCGGGGACGGCAAGGGTCACGAACACCCCCACCACCGAGGCGAGCAGCTGAGGCCGCGTCCCGTAGAGCGCGAACCAGAACACCGGCAACAGCACCAGCGCGGTGAAGATCGAAGCGTCGGCTCCCGCCGCGTCGCGCAGCAGCGCGACGATGACGAAGTACAGCAGCGGTGGAGCCGCCTGCGCCCAGGCCGGAAGCCTCCACCACGGCACCAGGTAGATCGAGCCGACCAGGAGCGGCACCAGCAGCCCGGCGGCAATCACCTCGCCCGCTCGCGACCGGGTGCCGACGAGGATCACGGCCACGAACGCGACCAGGGTGACGACGGCGAATGGGGCCACTCGTCTGCTGCGCTCTGACACGGTCACTCATCACCTTCTATCGGCCGTCTGCCGCGTCCGGCTGATACCAGGTACACGGTAGTTATCGGACGAGACGTGCCCCGATTCCTCGACCTCGAGACGTGGCTATTCGATCCCGATTCGGTCGAGCAGGGCATCGTCGCGACGCCAGTGCTCACGAACCCTTGACCTGGAGATCCAGGAACACCTGGGCGCCGAGGTCGCGTTCGAGCTCCTTGCGGGCCGCGGTCCCGATCTCGCGCACCATCCGCCCGCCTTTGCCGACCAGGATGCCCTTCTGGGATTGCGTCTCGACCCAGATCTGGGCATGCACCTCGACCAAGTCGTTTCCTTCGGCTCCCTGCCGCCGCTCGACCTCCTCGACCACCACCTCGACCGCGTGCGGGATCTCCTCGCGCGTGCGGCGCAGCACCTGCTCGCGAACAAGCTCGGCGAGGTGCACCTCGCTCGGAAGGTCGGACCGGTCCTCGGGCGGATAGCCGAACGGCCCCTCCGGGAGAAGCGATGCGAGGTGGAGGATCAGCGGCTCCAAGCCCGCTCCCGTCCGCGCGCTGACCGGGAACAGCTCGTCCACCGCCTCCAGCTCGGCGGCTGCGGCCAGCGCGGCTGCGGTCTGCGGCGCGCGGAGGCGATCGCACTTGTTGACCGCGCAGACGACGGGCGTCCCCTGCTTTGCGCCCAGCAGGGCCTTGGCGATGAACCTGTCGCCAGGACCAACCCCCTGGTGCCCGTCGACCACGAGCAGCGCGGCGTCGGCGTCGGCCAGCTCCCGCTCGACCCGGCGCTGCATGCGCTGGGTGAGCGAGTCACGTGGGCGCTGCACTCCGGGCAGGTCGACAAGCACCAACTGCCAACCGGCGGGCTGGTCGGTGGCGATGCCGCGAATCGCCCGGCGGGTGGTCTGAGGCCGGTCCGAGACGATCGCCACCTTGGCGCCGACGATCGCGTTGACGAGCGTCGACTTACCGACATTGGGGCGGCCGGCGAGGCCAACGAAGCCGGCTCGCGTCATCGTCGCCGGTCGCCGGCCGCTGGTCGTCGACCCCCCGGTCTCAGCGCCCGCATCACCGCGCCCTCCAGGTCCAGCATCTCCCCTTCGTCGGCCTCATGGTCATAGCCGCAGAGGTGGAGAACGCCGTGGACCGTCGCCCGGTCGAGATCGGCGGCGTGCTCGGGGCAGATGACGACGTCCCCGAGCTCGCGCGGGCCGGCGACCCCTGCGGCCCCGTCGATCGGGAACGAGAGCACGTCCGTCGGCTCGTCGCGCCCGCGGTGCTCGCGGTTCAGCTCGCGGATCCGGCCCGGCGGGACCAGCTCCACCGAGAGGTGCCCCTCCACCATGCCCGCCGCGCGCAGGGCCGCATCGACCGCCGCTCGCAGCTCCCCGGGGACGTCCGCGAGGTCCACCACCGAAGTCAACGTTCCTTGTTGCCCTGTTGCTCGTACTCGCCGTAGGCCGCGACGATCCTCTGCACGAGCTGATGGCGGACGACGTCCTCGCCGCCGAACCGCACGAAGGAGATGTCGGAGACCTGCGCGAGGATCTCCCCGATCACCACCAGTCCGGAGCGCTGGTCGCGCGGCAGGTCGATCTGGGTGATGTCACCGGTGACCACCATCTTGGAGCCGAAGCCGAGCCGGGTCAGGAACATCTTCATCTGCTCGGGGCTCGTGTTCTGAGCCTCGTCCAGGATCACGAACGAGTCATTAACCGTTCTACCCCGCATGAAGGCCAGCGGCGCGACCTCGATGATCCCGCGGTCGAAGTAGGTGCTGACCCGCTCCGGGTCGAGCATGTCGTAGAGCGCGTCGAACAGCGGCCGCAGGTAGGGATCGACCTTGGCCTGGATGTCGCCCGGCAGGAACCCGAGGCGCTCTCCGGCCTCGACCGCCGGACGGGTGAGGATGATCCGGTTCACCTCCCGCGCGTCGAGCGCCGCCACAGCCATCGCCACCGCGAGGAACGTCTTCCCGGTCCCCGCAGGGCCGATTCCAAAGGTCACCGTGTGCTCGCGGATCGAGTCCACGTAGAGCTTCTGATTGACCGTCTTCGGCGCGACCTTGAGGCTCCGGTGGCGCCAGATCACGTCGTCGAGGATCTCCGCCGGCCGCTGGCTGGCGTCCATCGCGCCGGCCACGGTGTCGATGGTCGCCGGCGCCAGCTCGTGCCCGCGCTCGACCAGCTCCACCAGCTCCTCGACGACCGCCGCGGCGTCACGAACCTCGCCCTCGTCCCCGTCGAGCGTCAGCACGTTGCCACGCAGATGCAGATCGCAGCCGACCCTGCCCTCCAGCTCACGCAATACGGAGTCGCCGGACCCCGCCAGCTCGGCGGCGACCGTGTTGTCGAGCGTCAGCTGCCTGCGCGCCAAAGCCCTCCTAGCCGCTGCCGAGGCGCCGCCGGACCGCCCCGCTGACCCGCTTGCCGTCGGCCCGCCCCTGGACGCGCGGCATCACCAGGGACATCACCTTGCCCATCTCGCCCGGCCCGGCTGCGCCAGCCTCCTCGATCGCTGCGCTGACCAGCTCGCCCAGCTCTTCGTCCGACAGCTGCTCCGGCAGGTAGGCCTCGATCAGCTCCGACTCCGCCTCCTCCGCGGCCGCTCGATCCTCGCTGCCTCCCTTGCGAAACGCCTCCGCCGCCTCGAGTCGCTTCTTGCGCTCCCGCTGCAGGGCCCCGACCTCGTCGCCGTCGCCGGACTTCGCCTCCTGCTGGAGAGCGTGGGCGAGCATGCGCAGCGCGCCTACCCGGTCGCGCTCGCCGGCCTTCATCGCCGCTCGAGTATCGGCCTGGACTTGCTCGAGGATGCTCATCATGTAAAGCGTAGTGGCGTTAGGGGCCCAGGTCGACGTGCTCGACCTCACCGAGCGGCATCTGCAGGAAGCGGGTGCCCAGCTCGCGGAACCCATCCACGTCGCCGGTGCACAGGAAGCGGTACTCGCCCTCCCGCTCGCTCTCCGCCTCCAGGCCCTGGGCCTCCAGCGCTCGCTGGGCGGCGGCGGCGACGGCGTGGCCGGCCGTCACCAGACGCACGTCGCGGCCGAGCATCCGCTGGAGCATCGGGGCGACCAGCGGGTAATGGGTGCAGCCGAGGATCAGCGTGTCCACCTCGGCGCGCTTCAACGGGGCGCAGTAGGAGCGGACGGTGTCCATCACCCGCTGATCGAACGGGAACCCGTTCTGGATGATCGGGGCCAGGTCCGGTGCGGCCACCTCGGTCACCTGAAGCTCGCGTCCCTGCGCGTCGAGGGCGCGACGGTAGGCGCCCCCCTGCACCGTGGTCGGCGTGGCGAGCACCCCGACCTGTCCGCTGTCGCTGATCGCCGCCGCGATCTCGGCCTCGGGGTCGACCACCGTCAACACCTCGACCCCGTGCTCGGAGGCGATCTCGCGAACCACGTCACCGCCCGCCGAGGTGGCCGAGTTGCACGCCACCACAAGCAGCTTCGAGCCCCGGCCGAGCAGGAAGCGCGTCGACAGCGCGATCCGGGGACGAAGCCAGTCCAGCGACTTGGTGCCGTAGGGGAATCCGGCGGTGTCGCCGAGATACAGGTAGCTCTCCTGCGGCAGCGAGACGAGCAGCTCGTGGAGGACCGTGAGCCCGCCGATCCCCGAGTCGAAGACGGCGATCGGCAGGGACGCGCGTGGCTCGCTCATGCTCGGATTGTCCCGCCGCCGTCAGCCGACCCGGACGCGAATGAGATCGCCATCCAATCGCCCTCGGCGCGGCTCAGCCGCTCGGTCAGGCCGTGCCTGCCGAACGCCCGGCGAGCGTCATCGGCTTCCCCCGCCAGCAGCCCGGAGCAGATCAGCCGCTCCGGCGCCCGCTCGAGGCGGTCGGCGATCTCGCTGAGGATCGGCGCCGTCAGGTTGGCGATCACCGTCGGCGCGTGTGGCGGCGGCTCCAGACGCAAGTTCGCGCGACGCAGCTCGAGCTCGACCCCGTTGGCACGGGCGTTGGCGTCGGCTGCCTCGAGCGCCGCCGGCTCGTGGTCGCAAGCGACAACCGGGGCGAAGCCCAGCTTCGCCGCCGCGATCGCGAGCACGCCCGAGCCCGTTCCCCAGTCGGCGAGGGCGCCGTGGGCGTCCCCCGCTTCGGCCAGCTCCAACAGCAGCTCGAGGCACATCCGAGTGGTCGGGTGGGCGCCGGTGCCGAACGCCTGGCCCGGGTCGACCACGATGTCGATGGCGCCCTCGTGGGCCACTGCCCACGAGGGCCGCACCCAAAGGCGCCCGCCCACCTCGATCGGCTGGTGGAAGTCCTGCCAGCGGTCCGCCCAGTCGTCGGGTATCTCGGCCGAGGTGACGGCGACCAGCCCATCGCCGGCGATGGCCTCGAGATCCGGCAGCGCCGGCAGCTCGCCGGCGGCGCCGTAGATCGCATACTCGACGTAGCCCCTCCCGCGCTCCTCCTCCACCCCTCCCGGCGCCAGCTCGACCAGGTCGGCGAGCACCCGCTCGGCGAGCTTCGGATGGCAGCGGACGGCGAGGCGGATCACCTGCCGCGCCTGGCTCGGGCGCGGCGCCGCGAGCCTGAGCTGCCGTCTCCTTCCGAGTTCGCCAAGCCCAGCGACTCGTTCAGCCGCTCGGCCAGGTCCCGCTGCTCCTTGCTCAGGCCGGCGGGCACGTGGACGTCGAGCACCACGTGCTGGTCGCCGCGCGCCGCGCCGCGCAACGACGGCAGCCCCAGGCCTCGCACGACGATGTGCTCGCCGGGCTGCGCCCCCGCCGGGATCTCGATCTCGCGTTCGCCGTCGAGGGTTGGGACCGTTACCGCGCCGCCGAGCATCGCTCGAGTGGCGGGCAGCTCGACGACCGTAACCAGCTCCTGGCCGTGGCGCTCGAAGCGCTCGTCCTCGGCAACCAGCACCTGCACGTAAAGATCCCCGGACCTGCCGCCGGCCTCACCCGCGTGGCCGGCACCCGAGATCCGGATCCGCTGGCCCGACTCGATCCCCGGCGGGACCTCCACGTCCCAGGTGCGCGCGCGGACGGTCCGCCCCCGGCCGTCGCACTCCTCGCAGGGCATCTCGGGCACCTTGCCCTGACCGCCACAGGCGGGGCAGGCGCCGGTCCGCACCACCTGACCGAAGGCGACGCGGGTCACCTGACGCAGCTCGCCGCTGCCGCCGCACGTTTCGCACGTGCGGATCGGCGTTCCGGGCTGGGCGCCGTTGCCCCGGCAGCGTTCGCAGGTCGAGACCGCCTCGACCGACACCTCGCGAGAGGCTCCCGTCAGCACCTCGGCCAGGCTGACCTCGACTTGCGCCGCCAGGTCGCCGCCGCCCATCGGCCCGGGCGGGCCGAACCCGAACAGCTCGCTGAACATCGGATCGCCGCGCCCGAAGAACGCGGACAGCACATCCTCGAAGCTGCCGAAGGCGTCCGCGCGGGGGGCCCACCCACCGGAGCGCAGGCCCTCGTGGCCGAAGCTGTCATACGTACCGCGGCGGTCGGGGTCGGCGAGGACCTCGTACGCCTCGGCGGCCTCTTTGAACTTCTCCTCCGCCTCCGGGTCGTGCTTGTTGACGTCCGGGTGCAGCTCGCGCGCCAGCCTGCGGAAGGCCTTCTTGATTTCCCCATCGCCGGCTCCACGGTCCACGCCGAGGACCTCGTAGTAGTCGCGCTTCACCTCTCGTAGACCGTTTCGAAGAAGCGGGAGAGCTGGCCCGCCGCGTCGCGCACCGAGGCGATTGCCGTCGCGTAGTCCATGCGCAACGGCCCGACCACGCCGACGGTGCCCAGGTTCCTGTAGCCGAGCCCGTAGTTGGCGCCCACGACGCTCACCGACCTCAGCTCGGGAGCGGGGTTCTCGTCACCGATCCAGAGGAACACGGAGCGCTCCTCCAGTGCCGAGCGCAGGATGCTGAGCAGTCCCGCGCGGCGCTCCAAGGCGCGCATCAGCGCGTCCACGTGCGGCAGATCGCCGGCATGGTCCTCGGAGAGCAGGCGCGCGGCCCCCTCCACGTAGAGGTCCGCCTCGGCGCGCTCCTCGAGCCCGGTGAACGCGTCCTCAATCTCGCCGATGAATGCCGCCTCGGCCCCACCCAGCTCGGGGTCGGCGAGGCGGTCGGCGATCATTCGCGCCCCGAGGCCGAGGCCCGCGAGCCGCTCGTTCAGGTAGCTCGAAGCCCATTCGACCAACCCGACGTCCACCGGCGCCTCGAAGGTGGAGACGCGCTTGGTGACCGCCCCGTTGGAGGCGATCGCGACGACCATCACCACGCGCGGCTGCAGCAGCAGCACCTCGACGCGATGGATGCGAGCGGTGCCGGCGGGAGGGGCGGTCGCGACGGCAAGGAGGTCGGTGATCCGCGACAGCTCGGAGGTCGTGTCACGCATCGCCTCGTCGACCTGGCGGCGCATCTGGGTCAGATCGAGGCCGGGCCCCAGCGGCGCCTGCAGCCGGCGCCCCGAGGCCAGGAGCGTGTCCGCGTAGAAGCGATAGCCGGAGTCGGTGGGCAGGCGCCCCGCCGAGGTGTGTGGGTGCGTCAGATAGCCGGCCCGCTCGAGCTCGGCAAGCTCGGCGCGCACGGTCGATGCGCCCCAGTCGATGTCCGAGCGCTCGGCAATCGCCTTCGAGCCGACCGGCTTTCCAGACTCGAGGTAGGCGTCGACCAGGAGGTTGAGGATCAGTTGCTGGCGCTCGGAGAGCATGCTCCCTCGATTTTAGGCCCGCGCCCCGCTCGGCCCGCCGCCCTGCCTGCTCGGCTTCAGCTACAGCTGCAACTCCGCCTCGGCGTTGCGGATGATCCGGTTGTCTCCCTGGGCGGCGACCGTGTCGGTGACCAGGCGGCCGTCTCCGGCCTCCTTGACCGTCGCCGTGACCACGATCTCCTGCTCCGGGAGCCCCATGCCGCGGAACTGCACCGAGAGCCGCTTCAGCGCTCGGGGGTCGCCGGCGGCGGCGTCGGTGTGGGCGCGCGCCACCTGCGCCATGGAGTAGAGGCCGTGGAGGATCACTCCGGGCAGCCCGACCGATTTCGCGAACTCGGGATCCGTGTGGATCGGATTCGGGTCGCCCGACGCCTCCGCATAGCGCTTGGTCAGGCCGGCGTCGGGGGTGACCCTCAACTCCGGCAGCGAGTCGCCCTGCTTGAAATCGCTCATCGGCGCCCTCCGATCAGACTCCGCGGACGATGTCGGTCCAGATGGCACGGACCGTCTCCTCGCCCTCCTGGTTGGTGGATACGGACTCGAATACGTAGAAGCCCCTGCCGTCCTGCTCGTAGATCTCCTTGCAGGTCGCCGCGGTGGTGATCAGGTCGCCCGCGCAGACCGGCTCCCCCCACCTGAACTCCTGGCCGCCGTGGACCATCGCGGGGAGGTTGATCCCGACCTCGGGATCGAGGATGGCCGGCCCCAGCGCCGGAGCGCTGTAGACGACGCAGAACATCGGCGGCGCCACCAGGTCGCGGAAGCCGGCGGACTTTGCGGCCTCAGCGTCGTGGTGGATGGGGTTGTCCTCGCCCACGGCGCTCGCGTACTGGTCGATCCTCGCCGCCTCGACCTCGAACGAGGCGGGCGGCCACTCCTTGCCGACGGCTTCGGTCTTCACCGGCATGACGGTGCCGATTCTATGCTTCCTGCTTGGCCTCGCGGCTGAGGCGCTCGGCGGCCGCCAGTGCCACGTCTCGATCGTGGTAGTAGTGGAGCCGCGTGGCCTTGCCGTCGTGAACCTCGTAGAGCTGCGCGATCCGCATCTCGACCTCGACCCCGCTCCCCGCCCCGCGCCCGAACTGCCGCACCGTGACCACCTCGTAGTGCTCACCGACGAAGTCGATCCCCTCCAGCTCGAGCCGGAACTCATCCCACGCCTCGCTCCACTGAGCCAGCCACTGCAGGAAGCCGTCGTGGCCGTGGTAGGTGCCTGCATTCGGCAGCTCGGGTGGCGTATAGACCTCGACCTCCTCGTCGAGCTGCTCGAGCACCGCCTCGATGTCGCCGCGGTTGTAGGCGTCGATGCCCCGCCGCGCGAGCTCCGCCAGCTCCCGCTGCCTATCTTCGTCCATGCCTACTCATCCAGCTCCAGCACCGACAGGAAGGCCTCCTGAGGCACCTCGACGCGGCCCACCTGCTTCATCCGCTTCTTGCCCGCCTTCTGCTTCTCCAGCAGCTTCCGCTTTCGGGTCACGTCGCCACCATAGAGCTTCGCGGTCACGTCCTTGCGCAGCGCCTTGACGGTCTCGCGGGCAAGCACCCGCGAGCCAATCGCGGCCTGCACCGGCACGTCAAAAAGCTGCCTCGGGATCGTTTTCTGCAGCCGCTCGACCAGCGCCTTGCCCGCCCGGTAGGCGTCATCGGCGTGAACGATCACGGACAGCGCGTCCACCTGCTCGCCGGCGAGCAGCACGTCGAGCTTCACCAGGTCGGAGGGGCGGTTGCCGATCTGCTCGTAGTCGAGCGAGGCGTAGCCGGCGGTCCTCGACTTCAGCTGGTCGTAGAAGTCGAGCACAATCTCGGCCAGCGGCAGCTCGTAGCCGAGCTGGACCCGCTCGGGCGACAGGTAGTGCATGTCGACGTGGGCACCGCGCCGGCCCTGGCAGAGCTCCATGACCGCTCCGACGTAGCCGACCGGCGCGATCACCGTCGCCCGGATGTACGGCTCGAGCACCTGCTCGATCGCCGCCGGATCCGGCATTTCGGCCGGGCTTCGCACCTCGGCTCGCTCGCCGCCCCGCAGCACGACCGCGTAGCGGACGTTGGGCGTGGTGGCCAGCAGCTCGAGGCCGTATTCACGCTCCAGCCGCTCGCGCACGATGTCCATGTGCAGCAGGCCGAGAAAGCCGCAGCGAAAGCCGAAGCCCAGGGCCTGGGAGGTCTCGGGCTCGTAGCTGAGCGCGGCGTCGTTCAGGGCCAGGCGATCGAGCGCGTCACGCAGGTCCGCGTAGCGGTCGGTGTCGATCGGGAACAGACCGCAGAAGACCATCGGCTTCACCTCGCGGTAGCCGGGCAGCGGCTCTGACGCCGGCCGCTGCCCGCAGGTCAGCGTGTCGCCGACTCGCAGCCGGGCGACGTCCTTGATCCCCGTGATCACGTAGCCGACCTCCCCCGCGCCCATCCCCTGGGCCGGCCGCATCTCCGGTACGAAGAAGCCGATCTCGTCGATCTCGGCCTCGGTCCCCGCTTGCATGGCCGTGATCCGGTCCCCCTTTCCGAAGGCGCCGTCCACGAGGCGGACATAGGCCACCACCCCCCGATACGGATCGAACTCGGAGTCGAAGATCAGCGCCCGCGGCGGGGCATCCGGGTCGCCCCGCGGCGGCGGGATGCGGGCGACGATCGCCTCGAGCACCTGCTCGACGCCCTCGCCCGTCTTCGCCGAGATCCGCAGCACCTCGTCCGGATCGCCGCCAACCAGGTCGGTGATCTCGGCCGCCACCCGCTCGGGCTCGGCGCTCGGCAGGTCGACCTTGTTGAGCACCGGAATCAGCTCCAGCCCGGCCTCTACCGCAGCGTAGGTGTTGGCCACCGTCTGCGCCTCGACGCCTTGGGAGGCGTCGACGACCAGCAGCGCCCCCTCGCAGGCGGCGAGGCTGCGCGAGACCTCGTACGAGAAGTCCACGTGCCCGGGGGTGTCGATGAGGTGCAGGTGGTAGGTCTGGCCGTCACCGGCCCGGTACGCGACCCGCACCGCCTGAGCCTTGATCGTGATCCCGCGCTCGCGCTCAAGCTCCATGGAGTCGAGGAGCTGCGGTCGATGCTCGACGCCGACGGTCCCGGTCAGCTCGAGCAGCCGGTCGGCCAGCGTCGACTTGCCGTGGTCGATGTGGGCGATGATCGAGAAGTTGCGGATTCGGTTCATGGCGTTGGAGGCGGTGAGTATGGCGGGCGGTACGCCGGGGATCGCTCAGGAGCCGCGGCGGCGGAGGAGCCGCCAGATCTGCTGGGCCTCCGGGATCCGGAGCATGGTGATCGCGGCGGCGTAGACCGCGGCGCCGACCGCGAGGCCCCCAGCCAGCGACGCGATCTGGCCCGCCAGCCCGCGGCCGAGCTCCTGATCGAGCACCTCCCAGACGCCGTAGCTGCCCGCCGCGAGCGCCGCCGCCGCCAGGCTCACGCGGGTCGTCGTCCACAACAGCTTCCCCAGCTCAAGCCGCCCGAGCTGGCGACGCAAGACCACCGTCTGCGCGAGCACGCTGGCGGCGGTCGCGACCACGGTCGCGGCGACGATCCCGCCAACCTCGAACGGCCCGTAGAGCGCCAGCGAGGCGAGCGCCGTGATCACCAGGTTCCCGGCCGAGATTGCGGTTGGGACCCACGGGCGCTGGAGGCTGAAGAAGGTTCGAGTCAGCAGCAGGAAGAGGCCGTTGAAGGGCAGCGAGAAGGCGAACCAGAACAGCGCGGTGGCCACCAGATCGGTCTGACCCGCGTCGAACTCGCCGCGCTGATAGACGAGCCGCACCATCGGCTCCGAGAGCACCAGAATCGCCGCCGCCGCCGGGATCAGCAGGAACGTGATCTGGCGCATGCCATTGGCCATCGTCGCCCGCAGGTCGTCGTAGTCGCGGCGGGCCGCCAGCCGTGCCAGGGTCGGGAACAAAACGGTGGTCACCGCCACCGAGAAGATTCCCTGAGGCAGCATGTAGATGCGAAACGCCTTGTCGATCGCGGCGGGCGCTCTGTCGGACACGAGGGTGCCGAAGAAGCTGTTGATCACCAGGTTGAAGTTGATCAGCCCGAGGCTGAGCGTCACCGGCAGCATCAGCAGGAGCACGCGCCGCACCGCCGGGCTTCGCCAGTCGAACACCCGCAGCAGCCGGAAGGGCGTGTGGCGCAGGTCCCAGGCGGGGATCGCCAGCTGAATCGCGGTTCCCACCAGCACCCCGATCGCGTAGGCGTAGATCTCCTTGTCCTCCGAGAAAGCCGGCGCCAGCAGGACGAGGACGGCGACGATCGCGACGTTCCAGAAGAAGGGCGAGATCGCGAAGGCGCCGAACCGGTCGTAGCTGTTCAGGATCCCGACCACCATCCCGGTCGCGCCCAGCATCACCAGGATCGGGAACAGCAGCCGCGACAGCGCCGTGGTCAGGTCGAGCAGGTGGCCGGAGAAGCCGGGGGCGAATAGCGAGATCACGAGCGGCGCCACCAGCACGAACAGCGCCGTGATCGCGCCAAGCCCCAGGGTCACCAGGAAGATCAGCGTGGAGGCGAGGCGGAACGCCTCGCGCTTGTTTCCCTTCTCCAGCTGCTCGGTGAAGACCGGGACGAAGGCGGCCTGGATCGCCGCGTCGGCGAACAGGCTGCGGACCAGGTTGGGCACCTGAAAGGCGATCGTGAACGCCGACATCGGCCCCTTGACGCCGAAGTAGCTGGCGGCGACGATCTCGCGCACCAGCCCGGCGACCCGCGACAAGCTCGTGGCCAGCGAGAAGAGGGCCGTCGAGCGGGCCAGCCGCCCGGCGCGCGCGTGCGACGACTCGCCGACGGCGGTCAACGCCTGGGTGCCGGGCTCCTCCGCCGCGACCACGTCGACCGGACCCGGGTCCAGCCGGCGCTCGCCGTAGAGGCGCTCGCGGGCTCGGCGTTCGTCCTCCTTGCGTTGGTCTTGTTCGGAGCCTTCCATCAAGCGGCCGCCGCTATAGTCCGCCGTCGCTCGATGGCCAACATCGCCTCACAGCGAAAGCGCATCCACCGCTCCCAACGCGAGCGGCTCGAGAACCGTCGCCTGCAGAGCGCCGTGAAGACGCACTTCCGGCGCCTCGAGCGCGCCGTGGACGCGGGCGACGCCTCCGCGACCACCGACGAACATCGCGAGCTCGTCTCGCGGATCGACAAGGCGGTCCAGAAGGGCGCCCTGCACTCGAACAACGGCGCCCGCAAGAAGGCTCGCGCCTCCCGCCTGCTGAGTCGCGCCGCCGGGTAGGGTCGGGCGCGGCGGCCCGCTGGCTCGCTGCGGCGCGCGGACGCTTGCTTAACCCGCACCGGCGCCGACGCCGGCCGCTCGCCGCACCGCGAGCGTCAGCGCCACGTCGTCCGGGTACTCGGAGCCGCCACGGGTCCACCACTCCAGATCGGCGATCGCGATGGTGGCGGCGCGAAGGTCGGCGGGTGAGGCTCCCCGCAGGCGTCGTACCAGCATCTTCGCCGCGTAGGGATGCATTCTCAGCCTTGCCTCGACCTCCTTCTGCGGGCTCCCCGCCTCCAGCTCCAGCAGGGCGCCGTGCGCCTCTCGCAGCCGTCGCGCCGCCTGGTAGACGAGCGGGGTGACCGCCTCGCCCTGGGTGGCCAGGCGCTCTGCCGAGCGGACGGCCGTGTCCGGGTCGCGGGCGACGATCGCATCCGAGAGGGTCCAGGCAGCCTCCTCGGAGGTGTCGGCCACCATGGCCTCGAGGTCGGCAACCGTCACCTCGCCCTCCGGCTCCGCCCACAGGGCCAGCCGCTCGACCTCGTGGACCAGCCGCAGGGTGCTCTCCCCCAGGCGCTCCACCAGGAGCCGCGCCGCCGCAGGCTCGAGCCGGAAGCCGCGCTGCCTCGCCTCGGCAACGAGCCGAGCGGGCAGCTCGCGTGCCTTGGGCGCCTGGTAGCGGAGGACCTCGCCGCCGACGGCTTCGACGGCCTCGGCGATGCCCTTGGGCGGCCTCGTCTTCGGCGGCCCTTCCCGGGCGACCAGCACCATCGTCAGGTCCGGCGGCAGCTTGCCGAGCTCGCCGACCACCGCCTCGGCCTGCTTTGCCGTCCACCTCTCCACGCCATCGGCCAGCAGGTAGCGCCGGGATGCCATCAGCGACATGGAGGGGATCGCGGCGATCAGCGCGTCGGCGTCTGGCGCCTGGGGGCCGGCGGCGGGCGTGAAGCTCTCCAGGGCGCCGGGACCGCCCTCGCGCTCGGCCCGCGCCCGCAGCCGCGACAGCGCCGCGTTGATCTTCCCCTCGTCTGTGCCGGCGATCAGGTAGGCCGGCTTGATCGCGCCCGAGCCACTGGTGCTCTTGCCTCTGGTACCACCCGACATGGCCGCCGAGTGTATTCGCAGGCGCGGCCAGCTCTCGCTCATCCGTCCTCCGCCTCGATCCGCCAACCACCGCGGCGGACGAGGATCGTCATTTCGCCTCGTTCATCCGTGCGAAGGGTCGGGATGCGGTGCTCGGCGAGCGTGGCGAGCGTGGCGGCGCTTGGATGGCCATAGGGGTTGCCCGCTCCCACGGAGATCACCGCGAGCGCCGGCACGCTGCGGTCGAGCAGCCCATCCAGGCCGGCGTCGTCTGAGCCGTGATGGGCCACCTTGAGCACCTCGACAGGCCCGGGATCGATCGGCACCGCCTCGGCCTCGGCGTCGGCGGTGAGGAGCATGTCGAAGCGCCGCCAGCGAGCCAGGAGGACCAACGAGGTCTGGTTGAGGTCGTCGGGCGCGGATCCTGCCAAGAGGGCCCGTGGCGGCCACAGAACCTCGATCCGCAGGCTCCCCGAATCGACCGCGGACCCCTGGGCGATCGGCATCGTCCGGACGCGGGCGGAGCGGGCAGCCCCCACCAGCTCCGGGCTCTTCTCCCCATAGAGCAGTCTGTGGATCGCAAGGGATCCGAGCAGCTCCCCGATCCCGCCGGCGTGGTCGGACTGGTCGTGGGTGACGATCGCGGCCGCCAGGCCCGAGACCCCCTCGTCCTCGAGCTGGCGGCGCAGGTCAGCGCCCGGCGGGCCGCCGTCGACGAGCACCGGCTCGCCGTCAGCCGGGTCGAGCAGGATCGCATCGCCCTGGCCGACGTCGAGCACCACCACCCGCAGCCCCGCCTCGGGCTCGGCGGTCGTCCCACTCGGCCCGCGCAGGCCTGCGAGCGCGAGGCTCGAGACCCCGAGGCAGATCATCAACGCGAGCGGCTTGAGGCGGACCGGCGGCCCTCCCAGTCCCGTCCGGCGGCGCGTCCAACCGAGCAGGACCCAGAGAGCCAGGGCGAGCACCGCGTAAGCGGCAAGCACCCCCGCCGCGCTGGGGAGCGCGACGCTCGCCGTCGCCCACCCCGGCGACCCAAGCCAGTGGGCGACCTGGGCGACGTAGGCGGCGAGCAGGCCCGCGAGGCCGGTCAGCGGCTCCACCGGGATCCAGGGCAGCTGGCCGGCGAGCGCGGCCAGCATCCCCAGCCACATCAGCGGCGCCACCGCGGGCAGGGCGAGCAGGTTCGCCGGCAAGGAGGCGAGCGAGACCGCCCCGAAGTCGTGCGCCATCAGCGGTGCCGTGGAGAGCGTCGCGGCGATCGTCACCCCCGCACCCTCGGCGAGGACCCGCCGCCAGCCGACGACACGCCCCCGGTCGGTGCTGGACCCAAGAGGCCCGAGGAGGCGGTCGCGGATCGGTCCCGCCCAGAGCAGGATCCCGATCACGGCGGCGAAGCTGAGCTGCCAGCCGGCGTCACCGCTCGCCCGCGGGTTGATCGCCAGGGTGACGAAGCCTGCGAGCAGGATCGCGTACCAGCGCGAGCGCGGCCGTCCGGCGAGCGCGGCGACGACCCCCGCTGCGCCCATCACCCCGGCGCGCTGGATCGAGGGACCCGCGCCGGTGACCGGCACGTAGATCGCGATCAGCGCCAGAACGCAGAGCAGACGAGCGCGGGCCGGGACGCCCGCAAGCGCCAGCAGCGGCATCGCCAGCAGGGCAAGCAGGATCACGTTTTCTCCGGAGACGGCAAGCAGGTGGGCCAGCCCGGAGCGCTTGAAGTCTTCGACCGTGGCCGCGTCGATGCGGTCGTCCTCGCCCAGCACGAAGCCCCGCAGGAGCGCCGCCTGCGCCTCCGGGGTGCCGCTTTCGAGGGCGGCCTCGGCCCGGTCGCGGATGCCATCGATCAACGCCGCGGCACCGCCGCGACGCCGGCCGGTAAGCGCAGGCGTTCCGCGTCCAGCACCCGGCGGATGCCGTAACGCGCCAGGTAGCCGGCCTCCCAGGGGGCGGGGGCTCGAAGCGTGCCGGTGACCCTCACCTCGTGACCGATCGGAAGGTCGCCAAGCGGCTCGGAGGACTCGACCGCGAGGCGGCCGTCGGAGGTCTGGATCCGGACCCTCACCTGGCCCTGCGACTCGGCGCGGCACCGCCGTCACGAATCCCCGCGCCGTCGCCGGCCGCCCGATCGGTCCGTGGTAAGGCGCCGCGGTCGATCGCCGCCAGGCGAAGGGCGCCCACGGCCAGCCCGCAGGCCGCGGCGGCGATGGCGAGGAGCGCCAGCCAGGCGCCGCGCGGCGCGCCCGGCTCGCCCGGTCGGGCGGCGATCAGCCCGATTCCGGCGGCGAGCCCGAGCGCGAGCATCGGCCTGGCGAACTCCGCGCTCCCCGCGGGCAGCGCCGGCGACAGCGCCAGCCCGGCGGTGACACCGCCGAGCACGGCGAAGCGCCAGGCGATCCCGCCATACCTCACGGGCGATGCCACACGGAGGCCCGCCTAGGGCTGGAGCCGGGCCCGCAGGGCGTCCATGGTCGCCGGGCCGATGCCGTCGATCTGGTCGAGCTGGTCGACCGACGAGGTGCCGCCCTGCTGATCGCGAAACTCGATGATCTTCTGGGCGGTCACCGGCCCGATCCCCTCGATCGTGTCGAGCTCCTCGACGGTGGCGGTGCCGAGGCCGATGGGTGCGCTCGGTCGTCCCGGCGCCACTCGAACCCAAGGCGACCCCAGCAGGGCCTGCGGCCCTGCTGGGCATGACAATTTGTTGTCCGTCGGTGAGCCGCGCCGCGAGGTTGAGCCCCTCCGATCTCGGCCTTGGCCGTGGGGCCGCCGGCGCGCTGCACGGCGTCGTCGACGCGCGATCCCGCCGGCAGCCTGTAGACATCGGGCTCGCTCACGGCTCCCGCCACGTAGACGACCACGTCCTCCCCGCCCTCGGCATCGACGCCGAACGAGCCCCCCTCGGAGGCGGAGGAGTCGGGCGCTGACGAGAGGCTCACCCCGCCGGCGACGGAGCCCGGCTGGTCGGCGGAGCGGATCCAGCGAGCTCCGACCAGCAGCAGGGTGACCGCGACCGCGCCGTAGACGAGCAGCTGGGAGCGGCTCAGAGTGCCCATCACGCGGATCGTGCGCCCGCCAGCCGCACGCGTGGCATACGCACCGTCAGCTATCGGGCACCGCATCGCGCCGATTTCGGGACCTCGCAGCCCCGCGGAGCCTCCGCGAAGCCCCCCGATGGGGGCGGCGCTGGTGCTCAGGCCGGCGCTGGCCCTAGCGGATTCGGAACTCCGTCAGTCCCTCGGGCTCCTCGTCCCGGACCTCCACGCGCTCGACGCGGGCGCCGCGTGGTCCCTCGCCGCACCAGCGGACCATCGACTCGACTGCCTCGGCGTCCCCCTCGAAGGCGGCCTCCACGGTGCCGTCGGGCGCGTTGCGCACCCAGCCGCCGAGGCCGCGCGACTGCGCCATCCGCCGCGCCGTGTCGCGGAAGAACACCCCCTGGACCCGCCCGTGGACGACGACGCGCTTACGGATCACAGCTGGTCAGGCTGTTTATTCGTCTTCGTAGTCGTCGTAGTTGGCGGCCTGTGCAGCGATGCGACGGCTGTAGAGCTCGTCAGCGGAGACTGCGGGCGACTGAACCGAGACGAGCGCCAGGGTCTCGGCGCCGTCGTTGGCGACGGCATGGTCGGTCGCCGGCGGGATCATGACCAGGTCGCCGACGTCGAGGCGCTGCGTGTCGCCGGTGGCCGACATCGTGCCGCTGCCGTGGACGACGACGTAGACCTGCTCCGCCTCCTCGTGAGAGCGCAGCTCGTCCGAAGCGCCCGCTGGGACCTCCAGCCAGTTGACCGACATGTTGCGCGCCCCGAGCTCGCCCGCGTCCATGAGCAGGTGGGGCCGAAGCCGGTGCCATTCGGTGACGGCCGCGTCCGAGAACCGCCTGACAAGCATGCGCCGCCTTTCTAGCAGACCGGGGGCGGGCGCGTGTCACGGTTCAGCGAACGACCAGGTTGACGAGCTTGCCCGGGACCACGACCTCCTTGACGATCTCCTTGCCGTCGAGCTGGCGCTTCACTGCGTCGGTATCGAGCGCCAGCCGCAGAAGCTCCTGCTCGGGAGCGTCCACGGCGGCCTCGACGCGGGCGCGAAGCTTGCCGTTCACCTGGACCACGAGCGTAAACGTGTCGCTTTCCAGCAGGGTGGGATCGGGCTCCGGCCACGGGTCCTCCCAGACCCGACGGCCCACGACCGCCTCGTAGACCTCGGCCGCCGAGGTGCGGCGCGAAGGGAAACAGCAGGGAGCCGGCCGTGGCCGTCGCGAAGCGCAGCGCAGCCTCGCCGGCGGGATCGCCGTACAGCTCGTCCTTGAGGCGGTAGGCGTCGTTGACGAGCTCCATCACGGCGGCGATCGCCGTGTTGAACGCAAAGCCGCGCTCGATGTCGCGGGTGACCTTGTCGATCGCCCAGTGGGACTTCTCGAGCAGGCGTCGAGCGCCCCCGTTGGGCTCCTTGCCGGTGGTTGGTTGATCGTTGCTCGCGTCTGGGGAGGTGCGCGCCGTCACCTCCTCCTTCAGCCGCCAGAGCCGCCCCAGGAACCGGTGGACACCCTCGACGCCCTTGTCGGTCCAGTCGGCGTCCTGATCCGGGGGGCCGATGAAGAGCACGTAGCTGCGGGCGGTATCGGCGCCGTAGCGCTCGACGTAGTCGGCGGGATCGACCACGTTCCCCTTCGAGCTCGACATCTTCGCGCCCCCGCGGGTGATCATCCCGATCGTGAACAGGGCCTCGAAGGGCTCCTGGACGTCGAGCAGGCTCATGTCGGCGAGCGCCTTGACGAAGAAGCGCGCGTACATCAGATGCAGGATCGCGTGCTCGACGCCGCCGATGTACTGGTCGACGGGCATCCAGCTGCGCACCACCTCTCGGTCCCAGGCGGCCTCGTCGTTGCGGGCGTCGCAGTAGCGCAGGAAGTACCAGGACGAGTCGACGAAGGTGTCCATGGTGTCGGTCTCCCGGCGGGCGGGCCCGCCGCACCGCGGGCACTCGGTGGCGACCCAGTCCTCGGCGCTGGCGAGCGGGCTCTTGCCCTTCGGGGCGTAGTCCTGGACGTCGGGGAGCGGCACCGGGAGCTGGTCCTCGGGAACTGGGACGACCCCGCAGCCATCGCAATAGACGACCGGGATCGGGCAGCCCCAGTAGCGCTGGCGGGAGAGCAGCCAATCGCGAAGGCGATAGTTGACGGAAGAACGGCCGCGACCGTCCTTCGCCAGCCACTCGGTGATCGCCCGCCTCGCCTCGGGCGAGCTCATGCCGGTGAAGTCGCCCGAGTTGATCAGGCGCTCGTCGTCCGAATGGCCGACGAAGGGCGCGTCGTCCGGCGACCTCCTCACCGGTGGGTTCGACGACGCGGCGGATTTCGAGGCCGAACGCGCGGGCGAAGTCGTGGTCGCGCTGGTCGTGCGCGGGCACGGCCATGATCGCGCCGGTGCCGTACTCCATCAGCACGTAGTCGGCGACGAAGACCGGGATCTGCTCGCCGTTGACGGGATTGGTGACCGTGCGGCCGAGCGGAACGCCGGTCTTCGGGCGCTCCTCGGCGCTGCGGTCCTCGGCGGACTCGGCGATCGCCCGGTTGACGTACTCGTGGACGCGCTCCTCCTCCGGGGTGCCGGCCGCGAGGCGGAACACGTCGGGGTGCTCGGGGGCGAGCACGAAGAAGGTGGCGCCGAACAGCGTGTCGGGGCGAGTCGTGAACACCGGGTAGTCGATCCCCAGCTCGTCGCAGCGGAAGGTCACCTCGGCGCCCTCGGAGCGCCCGATCCAGTTGCGCTGCATCGTCTTCACGTGCTCGGGCCAGTCGATCGCCTCGAGGTCGTCGAGCAGGCGGTCGGCGTAGTCGGTGATCCTGAAGAACCACTGCTCGAGCTGGCGCACCTCGACCGGGGTGCCGCAGCGCTCGCAGCGTCCGTCGATCACCTGCTCGTTGGCGAGCACCGTCGCGTCCTTCGGGCACCACTTCACCGCCGCCTCCTTGCGGTAGGCGAGCCCGCGCTCCAAGAGCTTCAGGAAGATCCACTGCGTCCAGCGGTAGTACGACGGGTCGCTGGTCGCGACCTCGCGCGTCCAGTCGATCGAGATGCCCCAGCGATGGAACCAGTGCCGGTAGGAGGCGATTGACCGGTTGGTCGCATCGCGCGGATGCTCGCCTGTCTTGATCGCGTTGTTCTCCGCCGGCAGACCGAAGGCGTCGTAGCCCATCGGATGGATGACCCGATAGCCCTTGCGGCGCTTGTAGTGGGCCACCGCGTCGCCGATCGAGTAGACCTTCAGGTGCCCGATGTGGGGCTCGCCGGACGGGTAGGGGAGCATCTCGAGCACGTAGCTCTTCGGCTTCGCGTCCTCGAAACCGGGCGCGCCGGGGTTGGGCACCTCCCAGGTGCGCTCCTCCTCCCACACCGTCTGCCAGCGGCGCTCGATCTTCTGCGGGTCGTAGGGCTCCACCGTCGCTGAGTTTACGAGTCACCGGCGAGCGTATATTGGAGCCGGAGCAACCCCGAGGAGGACAGATGGCGCGTTTGATCAGGCTCGATCGCACGGGACACACCACGCTCGCGGAGTGGACCAACGGGGACCTGGCGGCGCGGGAGGCTGCCGCAGGGGCCTTCCGGCGCGAGCTCGACAACGGCATGCTTGCCAGCGTCCCTCGCGCGGACGGCAGCGCCGAGGTCGTCAGGGAGCTGCCGCTCGACGCGGAGCTGGTGGTGCTGCGCCGCCCGATCGCCGGCGGCTAGTACCTCAGGCAACGTTTCACCGGGGATGACGGCCCAGGATCTGGCGACGCGTGGCCACCCGGCCGGGACGGCCGGGCGGCCAAGCCTGGCCGAGGCGGCCGCGCTCTGGTGGCGCGAGGAGACGAGCGAGCGGACGCTGCGCCGCGATGGGCGGCGGTGGACGGCGTGGACCACATGGATCGTGGTCGCGTTCACGACCCCCGGGATCGTCCTGCTGCTCCTCTCCCCGCTCACGGCCCCGGTCGCGCTGGGCTGCTTCGCGCATGCGTGGATCGTCCCCTGGCTCCAGGCGCGCCGGGGAGGCCGCTCGGTGGTGCCGCTCGGCAGCGAGCGAGCCGCGACCCGGCCCGGCGGCGCCGATCCCGAAGCGAACGGCGTGGCGCTCGGGCTGCTCGCCGACTTGGTCGGCCACACCGAGCGCGAGCTGCTGGCGCGATCGGGCCTGGCCCTCGAGCGCGGCCGGCTGGGCACATGGCTGGTCGGAGAGCGAGGGGCGCTGATGGTCAGGCCCGGGGGCCGACGGGTGGACTGCTGGTGCGTTCGGGTCGCCGAGCAGGATGGGCTGCCGGGCGGCGACCGCGTCGCCCACCTGCTGCTGGCGCTCCGCGAGGACGAGCGGGGCTTCGCGAAGGTGGCGAATCTCGGCTTCTCGGGTGCGGCGTGGCGGGTTCGGCGCGGGATGCCGGAGCGCTCGCGTGCGGCGCTGGAGGCTGCGCGGGCCGCGTCGCGTGCCGGTAGCTAGGCGGGGAGCGCTTCGACGAAGTCGATGAACTTCTTCGTGTCACGAAGGGGGGCCCCGTGGCCGAAGAGCACGAGCTTTGGCTCGAGCGAGGCGACCTTCCGCGCCGAGCGGCGGTTCTCGGCCGGGTCGGGGGTCAGGTAAGGCTTGGGCTCGTGCAGGCCGGGGATCAGGGTCAGCTGGTCCATGTTGGCGAGCACGTCGCCGAGGATCAGGACCCCGTCCGAGGCGCGCCAGAAGACGACGTGGCCGGCGGAGTGGCCGGGGGCGTCGAGGACCTTGAAGCCGGCGATCTCATCGCCCTCGTGGAGCTTGCGGTCGACGGGATGGCCGGGGCCCATGAAGATGCGCATGTAGAAGCGGGCCACGGGGTGGCTGGGCTGGCGCTGGCGGATCAGATCGGGGTTCTCGGCGGCGTCCGCGTCGCCCTCCGGGACCCAGAAGGGGAGGCCGAGCTCCTCGCAGACGGCGTGGCTCGAGCCCTGGTGGTCGGGGTGGGCGTGGGTGAGGGCGTGAGCGCTGACCTCATGGCCGCGGAGCTGGCGCAGGATCCCGCGGCGCGACTGGCGGGCACCGGCATCGACAAGCACGTCCTCGAGCAGGTAGGCGTTGACGGTGTTCGGCATGGGCATCGTGTTCAGGTGCCAGACGCCGTCGGCCAGCTGCTTCACGCGGCGGAGCGTATCCGAGCGGGCGCGCCGCTCGTGACAGGATGGGGGTCTCGATGGCAGAGCACTATCAGCGGCCGGGTTGGTTCACCAAGCACGTTTTCAACCGCGTTGTGGCCGGGCTGACGCGCCTCGGCATCAGCGTTGCCGGATCTCGCATCTTGGAGGTGCGAGGGCGCAAGAGCGGCGAGTGGCGTCGCACGCCCGTGAACCTGCTCAACTTCGAGGATGCCCGGCACCTGGTGGCACCGCGTGGGCACACACAATGGGTGAAGAACCTCCGCGCGAGCCCGGAGGGACGTCTGCGCGTCGGCCGGCGAACCGAGCCTTTCCGAGCGGTGGAGGTACCGGACGAGGAGAAGGCGCGACTGCTTCGCGCCTATCTGAAGCGATGGAAGTGGGAGGTCGGTGTCTTCTTTGGGGGCGTTGGGCCTGATTCCACCGACGAGGAGTTGGCGCGCATCGCCCCCGACCACCCGGTCTTTCGCGTTGAAGACAGGACGCAGAGCTAGCCCGCGATCCCGCGGCTGGGCGTCAGCGGGTGTCCAGCTGAAGCGGACCGGACAGCTCACCGGCGATCAGCTGGTGCACCATGGGCTCGTTCGAGCCGAACACCGTGTCGGCGTCGCCGCTGGCGACGATGCGGCCCTCGTGGATCACTGCCGCGTGGTCCGCGAGCTTGCGCGCCGCCGTCATGTCGTGGGTGGAGACGAGGAAGGTGGCGTCGATGCTGCGTTGCGCGTCGCGGATCAGCTCGCAGAGGAGCGCCAGGCGGACGCCGTCGATGCCGCTGTCGAAGTCGTCGATGATCACGATGCGGGCCTCGAGTGCGAGCGCCCGCGCCAGGGCCGTTCGCTTGCACATTCCGGCGGAAAGCTGCTCGGGCATGTCGATGGCGCGGTCGCGCAGCCCGACCATCTCGAGGTGGGACAGCGTCACCTGGTCGATCTCCTCGGGCGACATGCGAGTCCGGGTGCGGAGCGCGAAGGCGACGTTCTCGTACACGTTGAGCGAGTAGAAGAGGCCGCAGGTGAAGGGCAGGGTGCCCTGGAGCACCACGGCCATCCCTCGACGGAGGTCGTAGAGCTCCGCCTCCGACAGGTCGGCGAGGTCCTTGCCTTCGATCGTGACGATCCCCGCCGTGGGACGCATGAGCCCGACGATGTGCTTGATCGTGACCGTCTTTCCCGCCCCGGACGCGCCGAGCAGCACGGTGATCGCACCCTCGGGCACGGTGAGGTTGACGCCATGGAGGACGCGCTCGGAGCCGAAGCTCTTGACGACGTCGACGAGCTCGATCGCGGGCGTCGGCTGTTGGTCGGCGGGCACGGCTCCGATCATACGCCGCCCTTGGTGATCGGTAGGCGGGCCTGCGCGGGGACGAGACGGACGCACGGCTTGCCGCGGCGGGTGACGAGGAACTCCTCGCCGGCGACGGTGCGCTCCATGTACCAGCCGAAGTGGTTGCGGAACTGGTGGGCGCCGACCTGCTCTGCCCGCTTCGGCGGGTGCTGAGGAGTGGAGCTGGTGGGACTCGAACCCACGGCCTTCGGATGCCACTCCGCACGCTCTCCCAGCTGAGCTACAGCCCCAGACAAGCTGATGATCGGCCGCCCAGTTTAGCGCCGCCCTCTGACCGTTCTTGGGCGGCACGAGCCGGAGATGGATCGCCGCGTCATGCCAGCGACACGACCGATCGGCAGCAGGTAGCAGGATCGAGCTCGTCGCAGTAGGCGGCCACCGCGTCCACCTCGTCGGCGCTGTAAGGGGTCCGGATCTGCTCAGCCACCGCTGGCGTAACGCAGTAGCTCACCAAGCTGCACGACGACGACGTCGCCCTTCAGAGGTGCCCACTTGCACTGGACCCGCAGCAGCCGTGGCCTCAGATCGAAGACCAGGTCGTAACGCGTGTGCTCGACCAGCGGCTTGATCACGTCGACGCCGAGCTTGATCGCTGCCGCTGCGATCGCCGCCTCCGCGACGTTGCCTTTGTGGTTCGGGATCGTGCACGAACACATGTTCGTACATCGCCCGTCGCGCGTGTCGCGCAGTTCGTGCCGAAAGCGTTACGGGATCGAGTCGAGAGTGCGGGCGCGCTCGGCGTTGGCGACGATCAGGTCCACGAACCGCGGCCAGAGCTCTCGCGGCAGGTCGTGCCCCATCCCCTCGATCAGCTCCAGCTCCGCCCCCGGGATCGCTGCCGCCGTCGCCCTCCCTCCCGAGACGTCGATCAGAGGGTCGTCCGTCCCGTGGATCACCACCGTCGGCACGTCCAACCGCCGCAGCGCCTCCGTCCGGTCGCCCGAAGCCAGGATCGCCACCAGCTGCCGCGCCGTGCCCTCCGGGTAATACCCCCGATCGAAGCTTGCCTGCGCCCGCTCCCTCAGCTTCTCCTCGTCCGCCTCGAACCCCGGCGAGCCGATCACCCTGAACACCTCGACCGCAGACTCGGCGAACCCGTCCCGATCCGCCGGGCGCCTGGTCAGCAGCGTCGGCAGCGCCTCCGGGTGCGGCTGCCCAACCGTCCGATCCCCGGTGCTCGACATGATCGAGACCAGCGACAGCACCCGTCCCGGGTGCCGGATCGCCAGCGTCTGGGCGATCATCCCGCCCTGCGAGGCGCCCACCACGTGCGCCGCCTCCACCCCCAGGTGGTCCAGCAGGCCGGCGCAGTCGTCCGCCATCTCGTCCAGCGTGTAGCTCGCCGAGCTCGCGTCGCCCATCGCCGCCGCCATCACGTCCGGCCGCCGCCCGCCCTCGATCTTCGTCGACCGCCCCACGTCCCGATTGTCGAACCGCACCGCATGGAACCCTCGCCCCGCCAGCAGCTCGCAGAGCTCCGCGTCCCAGCCCAGCATCTGCACCCCCAGCCCCATGATCAGGAGCACCGTCGGGTCGGCCGGATCGCCGAACGCCTCGTAGGCGAGCTCGATCCCGTTCGCCGGGGCGATCAGCTCCATCGCCCCAGCCACACTAGCTGCCCAGCGGCCCCGCTCGGCCGCGGCGCGGCTACTCGCCGACGTCCAGAACGACCCGGTCCGAGCGCCTGATCCCGGACCTTGAACTCGAACGGAGCCCGCTGCTCGAGCTCGCGCAAGCAGCTCGACCGGCTGCTTGAACCTCATCGCCAGCGTCGCCCGCCCCTGCGTGAAGCGTGTCACCGAGATCTCCGACATCGAGCCGATCCCACCGGCCGCGTCCTCGAACCCGACCAGCTGCGAGAAGTCGCTCAACGGCCCCACCTCCACCTCGACCAGCCCCTCGAACAGCTCGCCCGGCTTCCGCTCCATGTGACCGTTCGCGGCCACGACCAGGCCCGGCGGATCGAGGCCCTCCTCCTCTTCATCGTCCGCGCCGACTCGCTCGATCGCCTCCTGAAGCGAGTCGGCCAACCCGTCGCTCACCTCGCTTCCACCGCCGTCCAGCTCGCCCATGCGCTGCGTCAGCTCGGCGGCCTCGCGCAGCGCCCGCAACCGGATCCTCGTCGCCTGGCCGCGCGCCTGGCGCCGAACCGCCTCCAGATCGTCCGCCAGCGCGCGCAGCGCGCGCACGCTCTCATGGCCTCGCTCGCGCGCCCGCTCCAGCTCTGCCCGCAGCTCGCGCAGCGCCTGCTCGCGCTCCACCACCCGATCCGCCAGGCTGGCGATCACCTGGTCCAGCTCATGGACTCGCCGCACGCCCCTCCTGACGTCCGCCCAACGGGCCTCGAGCTGCGCATCGCGCAACTCGATCCGGCTCTCGGCACGGCCGAGCCGCTCCTCCGCCGCCTCGAGCTCAGCATGGCGATCGGCGATCGCCTCGTCCACGTCGCCCCGGCGGTAGCCAAATAGAGATCTCCTCAAGCGTGCCTCAGTGCCCATCGTGCTCCCGGCCTCGAGCGCCCACGATGCGCGAACGCTAGGGGGCCGCCCGGACGGCACCCCGACCCGCTGTTCAGCCCGGAGCGGCAGCGCGCCCGCCGGCGCCCAGCTCAAGCCGCGGCGCCTCTCCCCAGAGCACATCCAACCGGTACCGCTCCCGCAGCTCCGGGACGAACACGTGGAACACGCAGTCCAGGTAGTCCATCAGCACCCAGCTGCGCCGACCGCTCGCCCTCGACCGTGGCCGGCAGCAGGCCGTCATCCTGCTTCAGCCGCTGGTGGACCTCCTCGTGGATCGCCTTCGCCAGGCGCTCGTTGCGCGCCGTGCAGATGACCAGGAAGTCCGTGTAGCCGACCAGGCTCCGCATGTCCAGCGCGACCACGTCCTCGGCCTGCTTGGCGTCGGCCAGCTCCGCGATGCGCCGCGCCAGCGCCTCCGAGGAGAGCCGATCCTGACCCTTGTCAGCCACCGCGCTCACGCCCGGTACAAGCCCCGCTCGGCGATCAGGTCCACCACGGCGTCGGGAACCAGGTGGCGAATCGGCCGTCCCGCCGCCACCCGCCGGCGGATGCCGGTCGAGGAGACGCCGATCTCGGGCATCCTCACCACCTCGGCCAGCTCGGCGCCCCCGAGCCGCTCTAGCGCGGCCTCGGCCTCGTCCAGCACCGTGCCCGGCCGCGCGGCGATCCCCAGCCGCGCCAGCTCCAGCAGGCGCCGCGGCTCGCGCCAACCCTCCAAGCCCGCCGCCACGTCGGCCCCCATCAGGAAGACGAACTCGTCCTGGGGCCGCGCGTCGCGCAAGAGCTCCAGCGTACGGAAGGCGAACGAAGGCCCCTCGCGGCCAGTCTCGACATCCGAGGCCTCGAGCGCTGGGTCGGTCGCCGCCGCCAGCCGCGCCATCTCGAGTCGCAGGTCGCGGCCCGGCTCGGGATCGATCCGCTTGTGCGGCGCCTCGCCGGACGGCACCAGCAGCACCTCCTCCAACCCGAGCTGGAACGCCGCCTCCTGGCCGAGCACCAGGTGCCCGATGTGCGGCGGGTTGAACGCGCCCCCGAGAACGCCGATCGCGGCGACCGCCCCTCCTAGTCCCCTTCGGCCTACGGCTCAAGCCCGAACCTGGCCGTCGCCATGGACGACGTACTTGTAGGTGGTCAGCTCGCGCAGGCCGATCGGCCCGCGGGCGTGAAGCTTCTGGGTCGAGTTCCCGATCTCGGCCCCCATCCCGAACTCGAAGCCGTCGGTGAACCGGGTCGACGCATTGACGTAGACGACCGCCGCGTCCACCGCATCGGTGAACTCCTCGGCGGCCGCATCGGACGAGGTCAGGATCGCCTCCGAGTGGCCGGTGCCGTGCCGGTTGATGTGGGCGATCGCGTCGGAGAGCGAGTCGACGACGCCAACCGCCATCTTCATCCCGAGGTACTCGGTGTCCCAGTCGGCGTCGGCGGCCGCGCCAACCGGCGACTCGCCCGCCGCCTGCGCGCGCCCGCTCGTCGCCCACCAGCTCGACCCCCGCCTCGCGCAAGTCCGCCAGCACCCCCGGCAGGAACCGCTCGGCGACACCGGCATGGACCAGCAGCGTCTCGGCCGCGTTGCAGACACCGGGGCGCTGAACCTTGGCGTTGTAGGCGACCGCGCGGGCCATCTCCAGGTCGGCGTCCTCGTGCACGTAGACGTGGCAGTTCCCCGCCGCCGCGTACATCACCGGCACCGTGGCCGATCGACTTCAGCGCCTCCTTCAGGCCCTCGCCGCCACGCGGAATGATCAGGTCCACGAGACCCTCGGCCGCGGCCAGCTCGGTGAGCTCGGCGCGGTCTGCGCCATCGAGCATCTCGACCGACCCCTCGGGAAGCCCGGCATCGGCGACGGCCTCGCGCACGACCGCCGCCAGCGCCCCGTTGGACCGCGCGGCGTAGCTCGATCCCCGCAGCACGATCGCGTTGCCGCTCTTCAGGGTCAGCGCGGCGCAATCCACGGTCACGTTGGGCCGCGCCTCGTAGACGACCGCGATCACGCCGAGCGGCACCCGCACCTTCCTCATCCGCAGGCCGCTCGCCAGGATGCGCTCGTCGATCAGCTCGCCGACCGGGTCCGGCAGCGCGGCGATCGCGCGCACCCCGTCGGCCATCGCGTCCACCCGCGCCTCGTCGAGCGTCAGCCGATCGCGGAGCGCCTCCGTCAGGCCCGCGGCGCGCTCGTCGGCGAGGTCCGCCGCGTTCGCCTCGAGGATCTCCCCGCTGCGCTCGCCAAGCAGCTCGGCGAGCCGCCCCAGGGTGGCCTGCTTGGCCTCGGTCGAGGCGGTCGCCAGCTCGCGCGAGGCCTGCTTGGCGGAGGCGCAGACTTCGACGACGGTTCGGGTGGCTGTAGCCATGCCGACAGGGTAGCTTGCGGGCGAGGAGTCGCCGGCTACGTCAGCACGAAATAGTCCCGGTGCACCGCCTCCTGGGAGGCGTTCGGGATCCGCTCCTGCACCTGCGCGGACTTCAGCCCCTTGATCCGCCCGAGCTCGGCGGCGGAGTAGTTGACGATGCCCTTGCCGACCACCTCCCCGTCCGAGACCACCTCGACCGCGTCGCCGGCCGCGAACTCCCCCTCGACGTCCGTGATCCCGACCGGAAGCAGGCTCGAGCCGCGCTCGCGCAGCACCCGGGCCGCGCCCTCGTCGACCACGATCCGCCCCTGGCTCGGCTTCGCGTAGCGGAGCCAGAGCTTGAAGCTCGGGGTGCGCTCCGGGTGCGCCGCGAACCGCGTCCCGACCCGCTCACCACGGGCGGCAGCCGCCAGGCTCCCCGGCTCTGTCCCGTCGCAGACGACCACCGGGATCCCGGCGGCGCTCGCCATCTCCGCCGCCGCCACCTTGCTGCGCATCCCGCCGGAGCCGAAGGCGGAGGTTCGGTCGCCGATCCGGTAGTCGCGCAGCTCCGAGAAGTCCTTCACCTCCTCGATCAGCCTGGCCTCCGGGTCCGCGCGCGGGTCGGCGGTGTGGAGCCCGGGCGTGTCCGTGAGCAGGACCAGGAGGCGCGCCTCGAGCAGGATCGAAACCTGCGCGGACAGGAAGTCGTTGTCGCCGAAGGTGATCTCGTCGGTGGCCGTGGTGTCGTTCTCGTTCACCACCGGCACCACCCGCCAGTCGAGCAGCCGGCGCAGGGTCTGGCGAGCATTCAGGTAGTGCATGCGCGCCGAGATGTCGAACGAGGTCAGCAGCACCTGAGCCGCGTGGACCTCGTTGAGCGCCCAGTCGCTCCTCGTAGGCGCGGAACAGCGATCCCTGGCCGACCGCCGAGGCCGCCTGCATCTCGTCGATGGCGCTCGGGCGCCGGTCCAACTCCAGCAGGCGCATCCCGCGCGCGATCGCGCCGGAGGTGACGAGCACCACGTTCTCGCCGCCCCCGTGCAACTCGGCCACCTGGCCGCAGACGAGGTCCAGCACCGCGGAGCGCAGCGCGCCGTCGTCGTCGGCGACGATCGAGGATCCGAGCTTGGCGACCACCGTCATCGGGTCCTTCTTAGCACGCGAGCCGACGGCTGATCCGGGAGCAGCTCGAAGGCCAGCTCGCCGATCCGCACCTCGTCGCCCGGCTCGAACCCCGCCGCGCGAAGGGCGGCGAGGACCCCGATCTCGCCCAGGCGCTGCTCGAGGTAGGCGAGCGCCTCCGGGTTCTCGAGGTCGTGGCGGGCGACGAGCAGCTCGATCCCCCGCCCTCGAACCTCGAACACCCCATCCTCCAGCCGCTCCACGTCGAAGCCCTGATCGCCCTCCGGCCGATAGACGATGTGCTCCGCCTCGAACTCGGGCCCGGCGCCGGACGTCGCCGGGACGGCCTGCTCAGCCGCCTCGGGCACCGCCTGCGAGGATCGCTCGCCGAAGCCCCTCGAGGCCGGCGCCATCCACCGAGGAAACCGCCAGCACGTCGAGCGCCGCGTCGCCAAGCCGTTCGCGCCACTCCGCGACCAGCTCGTCCGCTCGCTCGCCGGGCACCAGGTCCCGCTTCGAGAGCACGACGAGCTCGGGCAACCGGTCCAGTCCGGCGCCGAAGGTGCGCAGCTCCTCTCGCACCGCCCGGTGCGCCTCGGCGGGGTCCTCGCCCGCGATGTCGATCAGGTGCACCAGCACGCCGCAGCGCTCCACGTGGGCGAGGAACTCGTGGCCCAGCCCGGCGCCCAGCGCGGCGCCCTCGATCAGGCCCGGGATGTCGGCGAGGACGACCTGGCGCTGGTCGAACTCGAGCGCGCCAAGCACCGGCTCGACGGTCGTGAACGGGTACGCGGCAACCTTCGGCGCCGCTCGCGTCAGCCGTCGCAGAAGCGACGACTTTCCGGCGTTCGGCTGACCCACCAGTCCGGCATCGGCCAGCAGCTTGAGGCGCAGCTCGATCCAACCCGACTCGCCCCGGAGCCCCCGCTCGGCAAAGCGCGGCGCCTGGCGGGTGGAGCTGGCGAAGCGCTTGTTGCCGTGGCCTCCCAGGCCCCCGGACGCCACCACCGCCCGCTGGCCCGCGTCGACCAGGTCGTAGCGGCCGCCCTCGAGGCCGTCGACCTGGGTGCCGGGCGGCACCGGGACCAGCTGGTCCTTGCCCCGCGCCCCGTGCTGCTGCTTGCCTCGCCCGTGACCGCCACGTCCGGCTCGGAAGTGCCGCGCCCGGTGCAGCGAGGCCAGATCGCGCCGCGACGGGTCGCAGACCAGCACCACGTCTCCACCACGGCCACCGTCGCCCCCGTCGGGGCCGCCGCGGGGCACGTGGGCCTCGCGGCGAAAGCTCACGCAGCCGTCGCCGCCGCGCCCCCCTTCGACATAGATCTTCGCCCGGTCGTAGAGCATTCCGTGACTATCGCAGGCGACGTGTGGGCACGAACCTCAGTCTCGTTGCTCCCCGGGAGCCGCCGTGGCCGTCACGCGCCTCGGGCTGTGACCGCATTTGTAGTCACACTCCGGGAGGCTCCTCGGGAGGCCGCCGCCTCGGCGGCCGGTGGCGACAAGTAGGCCCCGCGGGCCGCGGGCTGGCCGCGCTACTCGTCGGCGCTGACCGAAACCACGCGGCCCTTGCCGGTCTGCTGGAAATCGACCACGCCCGGGCGGGTGGCGAAGATCGTGTGGTCGCGGCCCAGGCCGGTGCCGTCGCCGGGGCGGAAGCGGGTGCCGCGCTGGCGCACGATGATCTCGCCTCCCCCGACCTTCTGGCCGGCGAAGATCTTCACCCCCAGGTACTTGGGGTTCGAGTCGCGCCCGTTGCGGCTGGAGCCGAGTCCCTTCTTGTGAGCCATCAGCCTTCCTTCTTAGCAGATGGGGTGCGCGGCGTCGTCGAGGCCTTGCGGGTGGCCTGCGCCTTGCCGCTGCCGGCAGGCTTCTTGGCAGCGGGCTTCTTTGCGGCCGGCTTCTTTGCGGCCGGCTTCTTGGCCGCCGGCCCTTCGCCGCGGCTTCGGCCGCTCGGCTTGCCTCGGCTTCGCTTCGTCCTTCGCCGCCGGCTTGCGGGTCAAGAGCCGCACCTCGGTCACCTCGAGCCTGGTCAGCTCCTGGCGGTGCCCGGCGCTGCGACGGTACCCCTTCTTCGGCTTGTACTTGAAGACGCGCAGCTTCGGGCCGCGCAGGTGCTCGGCGACCACCGCTTCGACCTTCACCTTCTCCAGCTGGTCGCCGTCGAGCACCACATCGGTGTCGCCGCGATACATGACCGCGCGCAGGCTGACCTTCGCTCCCTCGTCCGCGGACAGGTGCTCGACCAGCAGGCTGGCGCCCTTCTCGGCGCGGTACTGCTTGCCGCCTGATTCCACTATCGCGTAGTTAGTCGCCATTGGACTTGGGGTCGTTGGATGCCCGGGCGCGGGAACGGCGCCTGCCGCCTCGCCGGCCACGGCGCCGTCCGGAGGCCGGCGATTTTACGGAACCGTCCCCGCCTTCGCCCGCGGGCGCGCCCCCGTCGGCGTCGGAACCGTCATCCGGCCCACCGATCAGCGAGGCCGTCGCCGACGAGCGCTCGACGCTGTCGATCCGCACCAGGCGGCGATCGCCGACGAACCGCCCGCCCCCCGTGACGCTGACGATGTAGGAGTCCACCCGCGCCACCGCGTCGTCGACGTTGTACATGTGCGGCTCCTCGATCCGGAGCAGGACCTCCTCTCCGACCTGGAACGGCAGAGCACGCTCTTCGATCTCGGCCCGAGTGCCGCTGTCGACCACCTCGAAGGTGTCCAGCGACAGGGCCTCGCCGCCCTCGAAGTGGAAGTGCCTGCCGGACTTCTCCTCCAGCGCGTGGAGGGGGCTGTCCTCGCGCAGCAGCTCCGCCGCCACCTTCGGATTGACCCGCACCAGGAACGCCTCGTGGCCATCTCGCTTCGCGCTGTCCTCGACCAGATCGCGCAGGCGGCGAACGACCTGGATCGCGACCGTCTCCTCGGACTTGACGACACCCTCCCCGTCACAGGTCGGGCAGCGCTTGGTGAGGATCTCGCGCACCCCGTCGGTGACGTTCTGGCGCGTCATCTCGACCAGGCCGAGCGGCGAGACGTCCATCACGTAGCTCTTCGTCTTGTCGGCGTCGAGCGACCTGCGAAGCGTCTTCAGGACCTGGTCGCGGTTGCGCGCCCGCGCCATGTCGATGAAGTCGATCACGATGATCCCGCCGATGTCTCGCAGGCGCAGCTGGCGCACGACCTCATCCGCCGCCTCCACGTTGACCCTGGTGATCGTGTCCTCCAGCCGCCCCTTGCCTCGACCCGTGAAGCTGCCCGTGTTGACATCGATCACGGTCAGCGCCTCCGCGTAGTCGATCATCAGGTAGCCGCCGGAGGTCAGGTCGACTCGACGCGAGAGCACCGACCGGTAGGCCTCCTCGACACTCATGCGCTCGAACAGCGGCTGCGGGTCCGTGTACAGCTCCGCGTAGGGGACCAGCTCCGGGGCCGTGCGCTGGAAGAAGCTCGTCACCCGGTGGTGCTGCTTGGGGTCGTCGATGATCGCTCCGTCGAACTCCTTGCTGAGCACGTCACGCAGGACGCGGATCGACAGGTCGGCCTCCTGGAACACCATCGACGGCGCCTTGGCATCCGCGGCGCGCCGCTGGACGACCTCGTACAGCTTCCGCAGATAGGCGATGTCGCGCTCGAAGTCCGCCTTGCGAGCGCCCTGCGCCGCGGTGCGGACGATCACGCCGCCCTCGCCCGTGTGGATGTTCTGGAGCAGCTTGCGCTGGCGCTCGCGCTCCGACTCCGAGAGCCGGCGGCTGGCGCCCACCCCGGCGCCCTGCGGCATGTAGACGAGGTAACGGCCGGCGATCGAGAGCTGCATCGAGAGCCGCGCCCCCTTCGTCTTCAGCGGGTCCTTGACCACCTGGACCAGGACCTCCTGGCGGGGCTTGATCAGCTCGTCGATTCGCCGGCCCTTGCCGCGGCCGCGGCGGGGCGCCGCCTCGCCGCCCGGAAGGACGATCTCGTCCACGTGCAGGAAGCCGTTTCGATCCAGGCCGATGTCCACGAAGGCGGCCTCCATGCCGGGGAGGACGTTGTCGACCACCCCCTTGTAGATGTTGCCGACGATCGACCGCTGGCCACGGCGCTCGACGTAGAGCTCCCCGACCTTCCAATCACCATTCGATTGCGGTCCTGGGCCCCGCCGCCGCCAGAGCGACGGCGCTGGCCCTGGCCCTGGCCGCTTGGCCGGGCCGAGCCCTTGCTTTCGAGTACCGCGACGCGGGTCTCGCCAGCGTCGACTGAAACCAGTATGCGTTTTCTCAAAGACTCACCTCAAGAGTTGGGTCGAGATCAGCTCAGCGGAGCAGATCCGCCCTGCTCTTGGAGGTGAGCCGCGCCTGGACGTAGATGCTCTGCAGAAGGCCGATCGCCATCATGGTGACGACGACGGACGATCCACCGAAGCTCATCAACGGGAGGGTGATGCCGGTCACCGGCATGATCCCGATCGCCACGCCGACGTTCACGAACACCTGGCACATGAACATCGCGGCAATCGCACCTGATATCAGGCTCCCGTACAAGTTCTTCGAAAGCGTCATGATGCGCAGCGCCCTCCAGATCAGCAGGGCGTAGAGGGACAGGACGAAGGCAGCACCGACGAAGCCGAATCGTTCTCCCACAACGGAGAAGATGAGGTCCGTGGTGCGGTCGGGGACGAAACCGTTCTCGGTCTGCGTCGAATCGTCTCCACGTCCCGTTTTGCTGCCGGACCCGATCGCGATCAGAGACTGATTTATCTGGTAGGTCGCGTCGCGGGGGTCGGAGCTCGGGTTCAGGAACGTAGTCAATCGCTCCTGCTGGTAGTCCTTCAGGACCGGATGCCCGACCGCCGGCGCGATCAGCAGCACCACCGAGACGGCCGCGGCCAAGAGCACGCCGAGCAGCGCGAAGTGCGTCCAGCGCACCCCGGCCACGAACAGGATCGCGAGCGTGATCACCACGTAGGTGACGGCGGTCCCGAGGTCGGGCTGCAAGAACACGATCAACGCCGGCACGAGGCCCATCAAGAGGAGCCGCGCCGTTTGCTGGCGCTCGTTGACCCGGCGGCCGCGATCGATCGCGAATCCGGCCAGGGCCGCGATCAGCAGCACCTTGGCCAGCTCCGACGGTTGGAACGTGAAGAAGGGGAGTTCTATCCATCGCTTCGAGCCGCGCGTTGCCTGGCCCAGAAGCAGCACCAGGATGATGCTGCCGATCATCGCCGTGTAGAGGCCGACGCGCAGCTCCCTGAAACGAGAGTAGTCGACTCGGGCCAGCGCCAGCATCAAGGCGATGCCGATCACCGCGTAGATCGCCTGGCGAATGACGTAGAAGTAGGGCTCGTGGGGGATGTCGCCGCCCGTCACCTTGCCCAGCGTGAAGAGGCCGAAACCGATCAGCCCGAGGGCGGCGAACAGGAGCACCGGGTCGAGGCCCAGAATGCCGCCGCGCTCGGCCGCGCCGGCGTCGCGGCGCTCGTCGAAGGGACGGGGGTAGACGTCCGAAACCATCATTCGAGGTTCCCCAGGCCGCGGCGCCAGCGGCGCCGGAGCCTCGATCGGGCCCCGCCTCGGGACCTTGCCTCCGGCCGCCTTGGCCTTCCGCTCGTGGACGTTGAAGTAGGCCTCGAGGATGTGCTTGGTCACGCGGCGCCGCCGCCTCGACGCCGAAGCCGCCCTGCTCGATCGTGGCCGCGACCACGATCTGCGGGTTCGGATAGGGCGCCAGGGCGACGTACCAGGACTGGTCCGCCTTGCGGAGCGCGCTCTGCCGTGCCCGTCTTGCCCGCCATCGGGATCGGGAAGTCCCCGAACACCGAGTACGAGGTGCCGCCAGGCGACTGCGCGGCCATGTGAACGCCCTGGAGGATCGCCTGCCGGTGCTGCGGAGCGATCTCGACGTGGCGCTGCGGCGCCGGATCGATCTCCTGCACGGCGCGGCCGCTGACGTCCTCGACCTCCATGCCGACGTGGGGCCGGACCACGTCGCCCCCGTTGGCGATCGCCGCGTAGGCGACCGCCATCTGGAGCGGGTTGGTCTGCAGGTCTGCCCTGGCCGACCGAGAGGTTGACGTTGTCGCCCACAGTCCACGGCCGGTCGGTGTCGCCATCCTTGTAGAGCTCGTTGCGCCACTCGGGCGTCGGCAGCAGGCCGGTGCCCTCGCCGGGGATGTCGATCCCGGTCGGGCGCCCGATCCCCAGCTCCGAGGCCCAGTGCTGCTGCGCGTCGTCGTGCGAATAGAGGTCGGCGCCGAGGTTGTAGAAGAAGACGTCGGAGGAGACCTGGAGGGCCTCGGGCAGCTGGAGCGCCCCGTAGGAGGCGCTGGCCGGCGTTCTCGAAGCTCAGGCCGCCGATCGTGAACACCCCCCCGTCGACGATCGTCGTCGTCGGCGTCAGCACCCCGCTCTCCAGCGCCGCGACCGCCGTGATCGGCTTGAAGGTCGATCCCGTCGGGTAAAGGCCCTGGGTCGCGCGGTTCGTGTACGGGGACCCGGCCTCGTCCGAGAAGATCTGGTCGACGGTCGACTGCGGGATCACCG
Organism: uncultured Actinomycetes bacterium; assembly: GCA_963745365.1. Lineage (GTDB taxonomy): Bacteria > Actinomycetota > Thermoleophilia > Solirubrobacterales > 70-9 > AC-56. The sequence continues at coordinate 9,383 of CAVUXC010000008.1, read as the reverse complement.
GCTTCGTGAACACCGAGGGGTCGTAGGTGGGCGAGGAGCCCAGGCCCGAGGATCTCGCCGTCGCGCACGTTCATGGCCACGAACGCGCCCGGGCGTGCTGAAGGCGCCCAGGGCCGCCTCGCCCGCCGCCTGCACCCGGCTGTCGATCGTCAACAGCAGGTTGTCGCCGGCCCTGCGGCTGCGTCTGGCTGAGCACGCCGCCGGTCGGCCGGCCCTGGGCGTCCACCTGGACCCGGGTCATGCCGTTGACGCCTCGCAGAACGTTGTCGTACGTGTTCTCCACGCCGGACTGGCCGACCTGGTCGCCGGGCACGAGGCCCTGGTAGCGAGCCTCCTTGAGCTGCTCCTCGGTGACCTCGCGCACGTAGCCGAAGATCTGCGCGGCCAGGCTGCCCTTCGGATAGCTGCGCACGTAGACGTGCTGAACGCTCACCCCGGGGTACTGGGCCTGGTTCTCGCGCAGGTAGTAGACGAGGTCGTAGTCGACGTCGCGCTTCAGGGTCACGGGGTTCGCCGGCAGCTCCTTGGTCTGCTCGGAGAGCTGCCTTTGGATCTGGCCGGCCGACATGCCGATCACCTGGCCGAGCCGCGCGAACTCCTGCTGGCGCTTGCGAGACGACCGCGGCAGCTCGGTCGGCTGGAGCTGGAGCGCCAGGGCGGCGCGATTCGCGACCAGGGTTTGCCCGTTGCGATCCAGGACCTCGCCGCGAGGCGCCCGCACGGTGATCTCGCGGACCTGGTTGTTCTCGGCCGCCTTCAGATACTTGTCCCCCGACAGCACCTGGAGGTACCAGAGACGGAAGAAGATGATGGAGAACATCGACCAGCGCCAGGCCGCTCAGGATCGCCACGCGCAGCGCGAACTGCGCCGGCATCAGGGGTCGCTCACGCTCGCCGAACATCAGGAGGCCTCCATGGCGCGCCTGATGCGGCGCCCTCGCGCCCTCCGCCGCCGCGATGCCCCGCGAGTGATCGGGCTCCGGGCGCCCAGCGCGGCGAGGTCGTCGACGATCGCCGGGCGCAGGGCCCAGCGGATCAGCGGATAGATCGGGATCGTCAGCACCACGGCCAGCAGGCCCTGGACGAAGATCTCCCGCAGGACCAGGAGGCTGACCGGCGTTTGGACGCCCAGCATCAGCTGGATCGCGGCAAAGCCCGCCGCGGCGGCGGTCGTCAGCACGCCCGCCAAACAGCGGCGGGATCAGCGAGTTCGGAGACCTCCGCGCCCTCGCGGTAGCGACCGGCGAGGTAGCCGGCGCCGAGCAGGACCAGCGACGAGACGCCAAGCGTCTGCAGCAGCGCCGAGTCGAGCAGCAGCCCCGCCGTGAACCCGCACACCGCCCCGATCATCCCGCCGCCGAGCAGGCCCAGCGAGACGACCATCAGCGGAACCACGTTCGGCGTCGTCCCGAAGAAGCTCAGGTAGGAGAAGAACGAGATCTGGAGCACGATGGTGACGACCACGATCAGCGCGATCCGCAGGCCGATCCGCCAGGTGACGATCATCCCGGCACCCCCGGCCGCTTCGGCCCACCGGTGGCCACCTGCACGAAGTCGAGCCCCCGGATGTCCGGCGTACGGAGTCACGTGCACCCGCTGGTAGGCCTGCTGCTCGCCCACCGCCGTCTCGCTCACCTTGCCGATCGGGATCCCGGGCGGGAAGGCGGAGGAGATCGCGCCGTTGCTCCAGCCCGCCGTGACCAGGATCTGGCCACGGTGGATCAGCTGGCTCTTGTCGATGAAGTCGAGCAGCAGGTCGCTGGGATCGCCCACCTCGGGCTCGGCCACGCCCTCGGGGCCATCGGGCAACACCCGGGCCGAGACGGCGCTGCGATCGTCGGTGATCAGGGTCACGATCGCGGTGCCGCGGGTGACATCCGTGATTCGCCCCGCGAGCCCGTCCCCGGTGACCACCGGGTCGTTCACCTTCACCCCGGCGCTGGAGCCCTTGTCGATCGTCACGGTCGAGTACCAGACCGTTGGGGAGCGCCCGATAACGCGCGCGGTCACCGGCGTGTAGCCAGCCAGCGTGCCCTGGCGGTCGAGGTCCAGCAGCTTGCGCAGCTGCTCGTTCTCGCCCTCCGCCGACTGCGCCTGGGCGAGCTGGGTGCGGAGCTCTTGGAGCTCTGAGCGCAGGTCCTCGTTCTCGCCCCTCGCCCTGAAGGTCTCGTCGACCCAGTTGACCAGGTCGCGGGCAGGCTTCAGCGCCCGCGTGGTGCCCTCCTCGCAGCGGCCCGAAGACGGATGCGACCGCCCGCTGCATCGAGTGCAGCGGGCCGCCCTCCCGCTCCGAGAACTGGGTCGACAGCAGAACCAGGGCCGCGACGACCAGCAGCACCAGGAGCGCGCGGCGCCTTCTGACCTGCTTCCGGTACACAGCGCGCCGCCGACCGCCTATCCGGAGCTGATCAGGCCGCGGCGGTGCGAGTTCCTGCTCATCCGGTGGATGGTCTCGAACTCCTCCAGCGAGCGCCCCGAGCCGACCGCCACGCAGGTGAGCGGCGACTCGGTCAGCTGCGCCGGCATCTGACATTCCTCGCGGAGGCGGTGATCCATGCCCTGAAGCAGGGCGCCGCCGCCCGCCAGGGTGATGCCCCGGTCCATGATGTCGCCGGCCAGCTCCGGCGGGGTACGGTCGAGGGTGTCCTTGACGGCGACGACGATCTGGTTGATCGGCTCCTCGAGGGCGGAGCGCACCTCGGACGAGGTCAGCATGATCGTCTTCGGCAGCCCGCTGACCATGTCTCGGCCCCGGATCTCGGTGGTCACCTCCTCCGGCAGCGGTGCGGCCGAGCCGATCTCGAGCTTCACCTCCTCGGCCGTCTGCTGGCCGATCAGGAGCTTGTGCTCGTGCTTGCAGTAGTTGACGATCGCGTCGTCCTGCTCGTCGCCGCCGATCCGGATCGACTCCGAGACCACGATGCCCCCGAGCGAGATCACCGCGACCTCGCTGGTGCCGCCCGCCGACGTCCAGGACCATGCTGCCGGTCGGCTCCCCGACCGGCAGCCCCGCTCCGATCGCCGCCGCCATCGGCTCCTCGATCAGGTAGGCCTGGCGGGCGCCGGCCGAGAGGCAGGCCTCCTCGACGGCGCGCTTCTCGACTCCGGTGACGCCGGAGGGAACGCAGACCACGACGCGGGGATGCGCGAACCGGTTGTGATGGACGCGCTGGATGAAGTGGCGCAGCATCTCCTCGGTGACGTCGAAGTCCGCAATCACACCATCCTTGAGGGGTCGGATGGCGCGGATCGTTCCCGGGGTGCGGCCCAGCATCCGCTTCGCCTCCACGCCAACCGCATGCACCTCACCGGTGCGGGCATCCACCGCCACCACCGAGGGCTCCGAGAGCACGATGCCGCGCCCGCGCACGTAGACCAGCGTGTTCGCGGTGCCCAGGTCCACGGCCATGTCGCGGCCGCCGAAACCACCGAGGTTTCTGAACAGACCCATCAGTCAGGGAGTAGTCGGCGAAGTGTTCGGTGCGAGGGGAGCCTCGTGTGCAGGGGCGGATCCGCAGGGCTCGCGGCAGCGCTTGCCGCGCGCCGCGGCGGGCCTTCGGATCATCCGCCCCCCGGTGCAAGGAGCCGGCCGTCGGAGGGCCATGCCGCGCGCCGAGTGTAGCGAACCCCCGCGGAGCCTCAATTGCAGGATGAGCCCCGAGATCGAAGCTCAAGGTCGGGCTAAGGGTTAGAGTCTGACGAGCGCGGTGCGAGCGGGGCCAGCAGCTCGGGCGCCAGGTCCAGCAGCAGCCGCACCGGCAGTCCCACCACATTCGAGAAGTCACCCTCCAGCCGCTCCACCAGAATCGAGCCGAGGCCCTGGATCGCGTAGGCGCCGGCGCGATCGCGCCACTCGCCCGAGGCGAGGTAGGCCTCGAGGGTCGGCCCGTCGAGCTCCCGGAAGGTGACCTCGGTCTGGGCCACGCCCGAGCGTTCAACCGGCTCCTCGCCCAAGGGCGCGGCGCGGTGCAGGACGATGCCGCTGAGCACCGTGTGCGTCCGGCCCGCCAGCGCCTCGAGGCGCTCGCGGGCCTCGGTCCGGCCCGCCGCCTTGCCGAGCAGACGCCCGTCGAGGACCACCTCGGTGTCCACGCCGAGCGCGATCGCGCTCCCCTCCCTGCCGCCCTCAGGCCGGCCGCCGCCTTGCGGCGCGCGTTCTCGACCACGACCTCTTCCGGCACGCCGTGCGTGAGCTCCTCGATCTCGGGGACAACCACCTCGAAGGGGATCCGAAGCGCGCTGAGGATCTCCCGGCGCCTCGGCGAGGCGGAAGCGAGGATCAGGCTCAATCGATGTCGCCAAACCAGAGCGCGATCTCGCGCTTCGCCGACTCGTCGGAGTCGGAGCCGTGGACGAGGTTGAAGGTGACCTCGACCGCGAAGTCGCCACGGATCGAGCCGGCCGCCGCCTCGAGCGGATTGGTCGCCCCGATCACCTGGCGGGCGGCGGCAACCGCCTCATGCCCCTCGAGCACGGCTGCCACCAGCGGCCCCCCGGTGATGAACTCGACCAGCTCGCCGAAGAACGGCTTCTCCGCGTGCTCGGCATAGTGGCGGCCGGCGAACTCCTCGTCGATCCGCAGCTGCCGCAGGGCGGCGATCCGCAGGCCCTTGCGCTCGAACCGAGCCAGCACCTCGCCGGTGAGGCCGCGCGCGAAGGCGTCGGGCTTGATCAGGACCAGCGTTCTTTGACTGTTGGACTCGGCGCTCACGGCGCGGGAAGGCTACCGGTGTGCACGGGCGCCTGACTACGACGCCGGGGCCGGCCTGGGACGCTCCTCGCCGGGCGCCTCGCGGCTCGGGGGAGCGGATGCGGTGGAGCGCTCCGATGCTTGCTTGCGCTTGCCGGCGGCGGTGGATGCCTGCCGCGAGGCGGCCGGGCGTGCTGAGCGCGGTTGCCCGGAGCGGCTCTGCTGGGCGGGAGACGGCGGGTCGTCGGCCGCGGGGTGCGCTTCTTGAGCGCCCCGCGCTTTCCGGCCGGCTCGCTTTCTGAAGCGCGGCGGGCCGGCTCGGCGCGGCGCGGCTGGGGAGCCGCACGTCGCTGCGGCGTCTCGCAGTAGGGGCAGATCGTCCAGCGCGGGTCGATCGGCTTCTGGCACGACTCGCACGGGTCGTTTACCCGGGTCCTGCAATCCGGACAGCGCAGGTAGGTGCGCTCGATCGGGTAGCCGCAATTCGGGCAGGACCGTTCCTCGAGCTGTCTGACGCGCAGCTCCGCGGCGCGGATCTCCAGCTGACGCTCTCGGGCGTCCTCGAGGAACTCCGGCGGACGGAGGATCGCGTAGACGATCGTCCCCACGAAGGGGAACGCCGAGGCGCCCGTGGCGCAGGCCACCAGCACGGGGTCCTGGATGCGGCGCCGGGCGTCCAGGAACGTCCAGGCAACCAGCGCGATCCAGACGATCACGAGGAAAAGCAGGACGAGGTTCACGAACAGGTTGAGGCCCTCATCCGTGATGCCGAACAGCGCTACGAGCATGGCAAATGGCGCATGAGCAGAGGCTGAGTGTACTTCGTTACCCGCGGGGCAAACCCTGGTTCTGGACGCCTATCTACACCTCGCCTACAGGAAGAGCCTTCCGAACAGATAGCCGAGCCCGAAGAAGACCAGGATCACGACCGCCACCACGGCGGCCACCAGTCCCATCATCTGGAGGAGCTCTGAGCGCGCCTCGCGGTTCATGCGTACGGGAGAAGGTAGTGCGAACCGGTTACGAGCGCAACGCCGCCCCGCTCGCGCGCCAGCGCGCGAGCGCGCCCAACCGCCGCCTTCGGATCAAGGACGGCCTCCGTCGCGGCGACCCCGGCGGCAGCGGCCAGCTCGCCAGCCGTGACGCCTCCAGCGCCCGGGCGCCCGGGCGACCGGCCCGCGCCAGACGCTCCGCCGGGAGCTCCGTGCAGACAGCTACCTCGAGGCGCGGGGCGCCAGCGCCGCGAGGACGCCCGCCGCGTCCTTGTCGGCGAGCATCGCGAGACAGGCGACCAGCCGGCCGCCTCGCCGACCGCCTCGCCGAGCGCCTCGGCGAGCGCGCGGGCGCCGTCCGGGTTGTGGGCGGCATCGAGGACCAGCGGCGGGTCGCCCATCAGGAGCTCGACGCGGCCCGGCAGCTCGAGTCCCTCCGCGACGGCCTGGGTCAGATCGCGGTCGAGGCCGCCGAGGGCGGCCTCGGCGGCCGCCGCGGCGACCGCGAAGTTGCGCCGCTGGTATGCCCCGGAACCGATAGCCGCAGCTCCGGGTCGGGATCGCCGGCGACAACCAGCCGGGCGCTTCGCTCGGCCGCGGTCCGCTCGGCCAGTTGGTGGACCTACCACCGACCCGCCCCAGCACCAGCGTCGAGTGGTCGCGCAGCACGGCGAGCTTCTCGGCGGCGATCGCCTCCTCCGTCCCGCCCGGCCGCTCCGTGTGCTCGAGGCCAACCGAGGTGAGCGCCGTCGCCGCGGAGGGCAAGCACGTTCGTGGCGTCGAGCCGGCCACCGAGCCCGGCCTCGATCACGCCGAGCTCCACCCCGGCGGAGGCCAGGGCGACGAAGGCCGTCGCCGTGACCGCCTCGAATTGAGTCACGGCCTCGCCGTCGGCCAGCGTCGCGGTTGACGACCTCGATCGACTGCGCGACCCGCTCCGCCGCCGCCGCGAACTCGTCGGCATCGATCTCGGCGCCCGCGATGCGAATCCGCTCGGACCACCGCTCGGTGTGCGGGGAGAGATAGACCCCCGTGCGCCTGCCGTGCGCCTCGAGCAGCGCCCCCGTCATCTCCGCCACCGACGACTTGCCGTTGGTACCAACGACGTGAATCGAGGCAAAGCGGTGCTGCGGCATGCCACAGCACCGAGACCAGGCGCCGGATCCGCTCCAGCCCGAAGCCCAGCCGGGCGGCTACCAGCGAGACCAGATAGCCCTCGGCGTCGAAGCTCACGTCGAGCTACCTCGAGCTCCTCGAGCTCGGCCCGGTAGGCGGTCCAGCTTCTCCCGCTCGGCCTCCACGACGTCGGCCGGAGCGTTGCTCACGAATCCCTGGTTTGAGAGCTTGCCCTCGGCGCGCTCCACCTCCCGCGCAGCGTACTTGGCGCCTCTCCGCGACTCGCGCGGCGAACCTGGACCGCGTCCACCTCCCCCGAAGGAGGATCTCGACCTGGCCGAACGACGCCAGCGCCTCCGCCCTCGGCGGCGTCGAAGGAAAGGCGCGCCAGCCGTCCAACCAGCTCGTGGGGCGGCTCGCCGTCCTGGCTCGGTGACCCGGGCTGGGAGCACGTCGCCCGGCGCAACCCCAACCAGATCGCGCCAGCCCCGAACCCTCCGGGTCAGCTCGATCGACGCCTCCACCTGCCGCTCGGCGGCCTCGGTCGAGGAGCGCGCCGTCGACCTCGGGAACGGGTGGACGACAAGCATCGCCGGCCCCTCCGCACCGGTCGCCGAACGCAGGTAGCGCGTAGATCTCCTCGGTCACGAACGGGGCGCCACCGGGTGCGCGAGGGCGAGCGTCTGCTCGAGCACCCACATCAGCGTCGCCGCCCCCTCCGGCTCGCCCTCGTACAGACGAGGCTTGGCGATCTCCAGGTACCAGTCGCACAGCTCCGACCAGAAGAAGCGGTACAGCTCGAGCGCCGCGTGGGCGAAGTCGTAGGAGTCGAGGTTGCGCGTCACCGGCCTCGATCGCCACCTGAAGCCGGGAGAGGATCCAGCGGTCCTCGACCCGCACGGGGCGCGGGCCGGGCACGACCCCTCCAGCCGCCTCCCCCTCGAGGGCCTCCGTTGAGGCGTTGAGGAGGATCAGTCGCGATGCGTTCCAGAGCTTGTTCGCCAGGTCCTCTCCCTGCTGGATCCGATCGGCGGAGTAGCGCACATCCTGGGCCGAGGACATGGCCAGCAGCCCGAAGCGAACGCCATCGGCTCCATGCGCCTGGATCTCGTCCAGCGGATCGATGCCGGTGCCGAGGCTCTTCGACATCCGCCGCCCGTCGGGAGCTTGGATCACGGAGGTGATGTAGACGTCCCCGAAGGGAGCCTCGCCGGTGAACTCGAGAGAGTTCCATCATCACCATCCGGGCGACCCAAAGGAAGATGATGTCCCGCGCCGTCACCAGCACGTCCGTGGGGTAGAAGGCGCGCAGCTCCGGCGTCTCGACGGGCCAGCCGAGGACCCCGAACGGCCACAGGCCGGAGCTGAACCAGGTATCGAGCACGTCCTCGTCCTGGCGCAGGCCGCCGCCGCAGGCCCCGCAGCGCTCGGGCGCGACCTCGGCGACATAGGTCTCCTCGCAGGCGTCGCAGTACCAGACCGGCAGCCGGTGCCCCCACCACAGCTGGCGAGAGACGCACCAGGGGCGCAGGCGGTCCATCCAGTCGAGATAGACCCGCTTCCAGCGCCCTGGGACAAAGCGCACCTGGTCGCGCTCGACCACCTCGATCGCCGGCTTCGCCAACTCGTCCATGCGGCAGAACCACTGGAGCGAGATGGGGCTCGATTCGCTCGCCCGAGCGGTGCGAATGGGGCACCGAGTGCACGTACGGCTCCTCGCCACGGAGCAGTCCCTGCTCGCGGAGCGCCGCCAGCACCGCCTCCTTCGCCTCCTCGGTCGTCAGGCCCGCGAACCTTTCCCCCGCCTCGGCTGTCATCCGCCCGTCCTCGCCGATCACCGTCACCTCGTCCAGACCGTGCGCGCGACCGAGCTCGAAGTCATTCGGGTCGTGGCCGGGGGTGACCTTCAGGGCGCCGGTGGCGAACTCGGGGTCCACGTAGTCGTCGGCGATCACCGGCAGGCGGCGGCCCACCAGCGGCAGGACGCAGTGCTGGCCGATCAGCTCCCGGTAGCGCTCATCGGCCGGGTTCACCGCAACGGCCGTGTCGGCCAGCATCGTCTCCGGCCGCACCGTGGCCACCGTCAGCACGGTGTCCGCGCCCTCGACCGGATAGTCGATCGCGTAAAGCGTGTCCTCGACCTCGCGATTCTCGACCTCAAGCTCGGAGATCACCGAGCGCGAGCCGACGTCCCAGTTGACCATGTAGTTGTCGCGGTAGATGTAGCCCTTCTCGTGGAGGCGGACGAAGACGCGGTAGACGGCGCGCACGTAGTCCTCGTCGAGGGTGAAGCGCTCGCGCTCGTAGTCGCAGGAGGCGCCAAGCCGCTTCAGCTGCTCGACGATCTGTGAGCCGTACTTCTCCTTCCACGCCCAGGCTCGCTCCAGGAATGCCTCGCGGCCGAGCTCGTGCCGCGACGTTCCTTCGGCCCGCAGCTCCTTCTCCAGCACAGCGTGACCGCGATGCTGGCGTGGTCGGTGCCCAGCGCCCACAGGGCGTTGCGGCCCCGCATCCGGTTGAGCCGGATCAAGGCGTCCTGGATCGTGCCGTTGAGGGCATGGCCCATGTGCAGGGCGCCGGTCACG
>CAVUXC010000007.1:0-35894 GCA_963745365.1 uncultured Actinomycetes bacterium | reverse complement strand
GACCCCGGATGCCGGAGACGCCGCGGACCTCCGGTTCACCGAGCGCGGCGAGCTACGCTGACCCCACTAGCTACGCTGAATGAGCATGGACGACGGCTATTCCGGGGACCAGACCGCCTGGCTGCGCTGCTACCGCTGCTGGTCGCAGCGGCTGGAGGCCCAGGTCCACTACGACGCCATCCTCAGGGTCGATCCCGAGAGCGGCGAGGCGGCCGACCGGGTCGAAGAGATCCAGGAGGCCGTGGTCCAGTGCCTTGACTGCATGCACGACCAACCGCACCTGACGGTCGAGGACGCGCGCGTGGTCCCGGTCGAGGACCGCTGGGAGCGCATGGTCGCGGGCAAGCCGTTCGTCGCCTCGTGCACGGTGACCGTGGACCAGGACCAGATCGAAACCTGCTCCGGCCCCGAGGCCTCCGACAGCCTCACCTTCGGATCGCTGGGAGAGTCCGGCACGCGCGAGTTCTTCACCCATGTCCGCTTCCACAAGCACGACCAAGAACGGATCGTGGTTCACATGCTGGTCGAGCTCTACGCGCGCTCGGAGGAGGAGGCCATCGACGTGCTCGAGGGCTCCGCCCGCGGGACCCTGGAGGTCACGTCGCTCGCCGAGGAGTCACGGCCGCCCGCTCACGCCGCCGACGAGGCGCACTAGCCGCCAATCAAGGTCGCGCCGCGTCCGCCGCGCCCCAATACCTCGCCAGCCGCCGGTGGCGGTGGGCGAACAGGCGGGCGACAATCGCGCCCGCGAGGCGGGCGGCGCCGGGAAGCGCTGCCAACGGACGGCGGAGGTGGAACGCCAGCCGGTCGGTGACCTCGCAGCCGTCCGGCGCCGGGGTGACCGTTCGCTCATGCTCCCAGGTGCTCATGGTCAGCATGGTCGAGCGCTCCAGGAAGCGGAAGCCGGGGCCTCGCTCGGCCAGCCCGAGGTCGTCGTAGTCCACCGGCACCAGCCCGAAGAGCAGGATCCAGCTCCGCCCCAGGCGCTCGCCGAGCGGCACATCCTCAATCGTCCTGCCCCGCATCGAGCGGGGCATCGTCATCCGCATCAGGGGCCGAAGCTCGTCGTTGATGCCCTCGGGCGTCACCGCCCGCGCCCAAACCGCCTGTGCGGCGGCGGGGAGAATGGAAGCCTGGACGGCGGTCTGCGGCATGCGGGCGATCGAGCGACGATATAAGTCCGCCGGCATGGCTGGCATCGGCGCCTTCATCTCCGCCGGGAAGTCGCTCTCCTCGACGCTCGACAGGGTGCGGCGGGCGGACGGGCTCGGCTTCGATGCCATCTACACAACCCAGATCGCAGGCCGGGACGCGCTCAGCCTGTTGATGGCCTACGCGTCGGTCAGTGAGCGAATCCGGCTCGGCACCGGGGTGGTGCCCATCTTCGCCCGCACGCCTGCGGCGATGGCGCAGACGGCGGCGACCATCGACGAGTTCTCGGGCGGCCGCATGGTCCTGGGCCTGGGCGTCTCCCACCAGGTCACCGTCGAGAATTGGTACGACGCGAGGATCGAAAAGCCGGTGACCCAGATGCGCGAGTACGTGGGCATCGTGCGCGCGATCCTGCGCGGCGAGCCCCCGCCCCAGGGCGAGTTCTTCAACACCAGGTTCCAGTTCATGGGCTTTGAACCGCGGCCGGAGCTGCCGATCTACGTTGCCGCCCTCTCCCCCAGGATGCTCCGCCTCGCCGGCGAGATCGCGGACGGGGTGATGCTGTGGCTCTGCAACCCCGGATACGTCCGCGATGTGGTCGTCCCCGAGGTGACGGAGGGCCGCCGGCGGGCCGGCAAGACGCTAGAGGGTTTCGACATCGTGGCGGCCGTGCCGGTGGCGCTCACTGACGATGGGGACGCGGCCCGCGCCACCATGCGCCAGGACCTCGTCACCTATGCCTCCCTCCCCTTCTACCGCTCGATGCTGGAGCGCTCCGGCTTCGGCGACGAGATCGCGGCCTTCGACGAGGGGATGCAGGCCGGCGACCTGGACGCCGCCAAGGCCGGGCTGTCGAACCGAATGCTCGGCGCGCTCGCCGGCATCGGACCGGCCGAGGAGGTCAGGGCCGCGGTGCAGCGCTACCGGGAGGCCGGCGCGATCTCCCCCTGCGTGGGGGGCGTGTCCGGGACGGACTTCGATGCGGCGCTGGACGCGGTCGCCGAGCTGATCTAGCGGCTGCTAGCGGGCGGCGTCGACAATCGCCGCGTCGAGGCCGTTCAGCGCCTCGAGCCGTGCCACCCACTCGCGCTTCAGCTGCGGAACCAGCGCGGCGTACTCGTAGACTCGCTCGGTGCGGGCGTAGAGGAAGCGAGGGATGAGCAGGAACCGGTCGCGGCCCTCGATGCCGGGCACTGCCGCGGCCACGCGGTAACCGAAATCGGGATCCTGCTCCCACTCGACGGTTCCGGCCAGGACCGCGTTGAGGATCGTCGCCGCTTGCTCCTCTGCGACCTCGACCGAGCCTTCCGGGCCGCTGCCGCCCACGTGGCCCGCCTTCACCATGTACGGGGCCACCCGGCTTGCCTGGAGCCTTTCCAGGAAGCGGTTGGCGTCGGCCGCGCGCCTGACGACGGGTCCCGTATCGCCCAGGGTCAGGTGGGCGACGGCCTGCGCCGGCTCGAGCCCGGCGATGGCCGGAAGGACACCGTGATCGCGGCGCAGCACCGCCACGAAGCGCGAGCCGGCCAGCTTCGCGGCACCGGCCTCGGCCAGCGAGGCAACCGGGATGCCGCCACGGTCACGGACTAGCTCATCCCACAGAGGCGTCCTCGATCGCATCGGGGCTTCGCGGCACCAAGACCGCGCGCTTGAACTCGGCGACCAAGGTCCCGTCCTGCTTGTAGGCGCGGGTATGGACGCGGACCACGCCCCTGTCCGGCTTCGACTCCGAGGCTCGCACCTCGAGCACCTCGGACTCGGCGAACAGGGTGTCGCCATGAAAGACAGGCGCTGGGTGGCCCAGCTCGTCCGTCGCAAGGTTGGCGATCGCCTTGCCAGACACGTCGGCCACTGTCATGCCGAAGACCAGGGAGTAGACAAACGGGCCGGCGACCACGTTTTGACCCTGCTGGGACTGCGATGCGTAGACGTCGTTTAGGTGCAGGGGATGGTGGTTCATTGTGAGCAGGCAGAACAGGTGATCCTCCGCCTCCGTGACCGTCTTCGCCGGCCAGTGCTTGTAGACGGCGCCCACCTCGAACTCCTCCAGGTAGCGCCCGTAGCGGTGGGCGCCCGACGCCTCGCGGCCCGCCTGGTCGGTGATCAGCTCGTGGGTGTCGGTGTCGCTCATGCGCTTTCGCTGTTCGATCCTAGTCCGTCCTAGTGCGCCTTCTTGATCCTCGAGCGCGCCATGTGCCGCTCGATCACGGTCGCGATCAGCTTCTGGATCTCGGGGTCGCCCGCAACCTTGATCTGGCCGCTCTCATACGCGTCGCGCCAGTGCCGCAGCTTCCCCTTCTCGACCAGCTGGTTGAAGTGCGACCGCGGAAGTATCACCTCCACGCGGGCGTCGCCGGGCTCACCTTTGGTCACCTCGGGCCCCGGCAGGCGGACCCGGAACACCTGGACGTCGCCGCGGCCGCGCAGCTCCAGTCGCACCACCAGCTTCAGCGGGGCGAGCGCCGGAACCTCGCGCTCGAGGTTCCGGACGGCGACCGCGATCAGCTCCGCCGGACGCGCCATGGTGAGCCCCCCCGCCGGGGCGCAGGTGAAGCCGAGCGCGCCACAGGCATCAAATCTTGTTTCGCTCCAAGAGCTTCTTCCCGATCACCATCCGCTGGATCTCCGAGGTTCCCTCCCCGATCACCAGCAGCGGTGCGTCCCGGTAAAGCCGCTCGATCTCGTATTCCTTCGAATAGCCGTACCCGCCGTGGATGCGGAAGGCTTCGTCGACCACCTCCTTGCCGGCCTCGGAGGCGAACAGCTTCGCCATCCCGGCCTCCAGGTCCGAGCGCTCGCCGGCGTCCTTGAGCCGCGCCGCCTTGAGCGTCAGCAGGCGCGCCGCCTCGACCTTGGTGCCCATGTCGGCGAGCTTGAACTGGATCGCCTGGTGCTGGGCGATGGGGCGGCCGAAGGTCTTCCGCTCCTGGCTGTAGCGCAGGGCCAGCTCGAGCGCCCGCTGGGCGATCCCCACCCCGCGCGCGGCGACGTTCACGCGGCCGACCTCGAGCGCGTCCATCATCTGCCGGAAGCCCTGGCCCAGCCCCGCCTCCTCCCCGCCGAGGATGCGCTCCGGCGGGCAGCGGTAGCCGTCGTAGATGAGCTCCGTGGACTCGACGCCCTTGTAGCCCATCTTCTTGATCTTGGGTGGGATCGTCAGGCCCGCGAAGTCGCCCGTGTTCTCGGTGGCGCCGGGCTCCTTCTCGGTGATGAAGCAGGTCATCCCGGTGTACGGCGGATCGGCCTTGGGATCGGACTTCATGAGCACGAATACCACCGCCGAGAGCAGGCCGTTGGTGACCCACATCTTCTGGCCGTTCAGCTCCCAGTGGCCGTCGTCGGCCCGCTTCGCGGTCGACTTGATGCCCTGTACGTCGGAGCCGACCTCGGGCTCCGAGAGCGAGAAGGCGGCGCGGATCTCGCCGGTCGCCATCCTCGGCAGGAAGTGCTCTTTCTGCTCCTCGGTGCCGAACTTCATCAGCAGGTAGGAGCCGATGAAGTGGGTGTTGACCACCCCGGAGATCGAGATCCAGCCCCGCGACAGCTCCTCGACGATCATCGCGTAGGTGGTCAGGTCGAGGCCCATGCCGCCGTGCTCTTCGGGGATCGTGACCCCGAACAAGCCCAGCTCCTTCATCTGCTCGACGATCGACTCCGGGAACTTGTCCTCGTGGTCGTATTCCTCGGCCACCGGGAGGATCTCGTTGTCGACGAATTGGCGCACCATCTCGGTGATCGCACGCTGCTCGTCGGTTTTCTCCATGTAGGTGTCGGCTGCTACGGCCATGGCTCCTCGTATCAGGCGGGTGGGCGCCACCGGCGCGGGGCCTGGGGCGCGGCGAAGGATACCCGTGGAGAGCGGGATACTTCCCCGCATGCCGCCTCCCGACATCAAGGCTCTCACCCGCGAGGCGCTCAGTCAGCTCCGGGAGGGCGAGACTGATCTCGGCTACATGGACGAGACCATGCCGATGCTCGGCATGCTCCTCTCCGAGGTCGCCGACCCGGAGTTCGAGACGCGGATGAGCGGGGGTGCCGGCGCCCCGCCAGTCTCCTACCACGGCCTGGAGGGCTTCGACAAGGCGTGGCGCGACTGGGTCGAGACGTTCGAGCGCGTCCATGCGGAGCTGGAGGATTTGATCGAGTCGGAGGATCACATCGTGCTCCTGATCCGGCAGGTCGCCACCACGCGCCACGACCGGGTCGAGATGGCGCAGCCGAGCGCCATGGTCTTCGCCTTCGAGTCGAACCGCGTCGTGCGAGTCGAGTTCCACCTCGACCGCGCGGCGGCGCTTCGGGCGGCCGGGCTCGATTCCAAGAGCTCGTAGACACCAACCCTCGAAGGTGGCGCAGATTTACACTCAGGTTGATTGACCGCGGGCGAGCGGGCCGGGACACTGGAACGCAATGGAAGAGCGAACCGTCGAGACGAACGGGTCCCGCAGCGCCTTGAGGCGACTGGCACGCCGGGAGGTGGCCGCGCTTTCGCTGGCCGGCCTCGCGCTGCTTCTGGTGACCGCGGCTGCGCTCGCGGCGACCGGCGACATCAACCAGCCCGCCGGGACCGCCGGCTGCGTCAGCGAAACGGGGGCGGGGCCGTGCGCCGACGGCCGTGGGCTCGACGGCGCGTCCGGCGTGGCGATGAGCCCGGACGGGAAGAGCGTCTACGTCGCCTCCTTCTCCTACGCCGTGGCGCGCTTCAACCGCAACACGACCACCGGAGCGCTCACCCAGCCCGGTGGGTTCGCCGGATGCGTCAGCGAGACGGGGGCGGGGCCCTGCGCCGACGGCCATGCGCTGAACGGCGCAACCTCGGTCGCGGTCAGCGCCGACTGGAAGAGCGTCTACGTCGCCTCGCAGGACAGCGACGCCGTGGCGCGCTTCAATCGCAATACGACCACCGGGGCGCTCACGCAGCCCGCGGGGGCGGCCGGCTGCATCAGCCGGACGGGGGCGGGGCCATGCGCCGACGGCCATGGGCTCGATCGCCCAAACTCAGTGGCGGTCAGCGCCGATGGGAAGAGCGTTTACGTCGCCTCGATTCAAAGCAACGCCGTGGCACGCTTCAATCGCGACACCACTACCGGGGCGATCACCCAGCCCCCCGGAAGGGACGGCTGCGTGAGCGAGTCCGGGACGGCGGTGTGCGCCAACGGCCACGGGCTCGAACGACCCGTTCGGGGTGGCGGTCAGCACCGACGGGACGAGCGTTTACGTCGCCTCGGCCAGCAGCCACGCCGTGGCGCGCTTCAGCCGCAACGCGAGCACCGGGGCGATCACCCAGCCCGCCGGGATCGCCGGCTGCGTCAGCGAGACGGGGGCGGGTCCCTGCGCCAACGGCCATGGGCTCTACGCCCCGGCCTCGGTGGCGGTCAGCGCTGACGGGGTGAGCGTCTACGTCGCCGCGGCTAGCAGCCACGCCGTGGCGCGCCTCAACCGCGAGACGAGCACCGGGGCGATCACCCAACCCGCCGGGATCGCCGGCTGCGTCAGCGAGACGGGGTCGGGTCCCTGCGCCAACGGCCATGCGCTCGAAGGGCCATTCGGGGTGGCGGTCAGCGCCGACGGGGTGAGCGTCTATGCCGCCTCCATCTTCAGCAACGGCCGTGGCGCGCCTCAACCGAAACACAACCACGGGAGCGATCAACCAGCCCGGCGGGATCGCCGGCTGCGTCAGCGATCCGACGTTTGGGGGGGCGGAGCCGTGCGCCAACGGCCATGCGCTCAGCCTCCCGGCCTCTGTGGCGGTCAGCGCCGACGGGACGAGCGTCTACGCCGCCTCGGCCGACAGCCACGCCGTGGCGCGCTTCAACCGGTCACCCTAGGTGAACTAGAGCTCGAAGTCGTAGCTGTAAGAGCGGCCGCTCGGTCCCTCGCGCTCGTAGAAGCGGTGGGCGTCCTGCCGGGCCACCGCGCTTTCCAGCTTCAGGTGGGAGGCGCCGCGCTCGCGCGCCCAGTCCTTGGCCGCCGCCAGCAGGCGCGAGCCGACCCCTGCGAGCGCATCTCGGGGTGCACCGCCAGTTCCTCGACCCAGGCACGGGGGCCGAAGCGGATCGCGTGGATCGTGCAGTAGACCGTGCAGATCCCCACCACCCCCTCGCCCTCGGCAACCGCGAGCAGGACCAGCGCGTCGCGCGAATCGATCGCCGCGCGCAGGGCAGCTCTGGCGCCCCCTTCCTCCCACGCCGCCGGCCGTTGGCCGGGCGGCTCGAACAGCCACTCCCAGGCCGCCAGGAGCGACTCCTCCTCGCCCGGCCGGGCGGCGCGAATCTCGATCTCCACGACGAGGGAGGCTAGTGCCCAGCTAGGCTTGACCCCAGGAGTCACTGGTGAGAAACCCGCGCCAATTCGGACATCCGCTCGCCATCGGCGCGCCCCAGCCGCCGGCCGAGATCCCGGTCAAGCCCTCGCGGATGATCCACTTCTTCGACCCCTCGAACGAGAAGATGGCCGCCAAGGTGCCGGAGATGGCCAGGCAGACGGACATCCTGCTCGGCAACCTCGAGGACGCGATCGCGGCCGACCGCAAGGAGGCGGCCCGGGAGGGCCTGATCGAGGTCGCGAAGGCGACCGACTTCGGCGACACGGCCCTCTGGACTCGCGTCAACTCGCTCGAGAGCCCCTGGGTGCTCGATGACCTCCTGCGGCTGGTGACCGAGATCGGCGACAAGCTCGAGGTGATCATGGTCCCCAAGGTCGAGGGGCCCTGGGACATCCACTACGTGGACCGCCTGCTCGCCCAGCTCGAGGCGAAGGTGGGGCTCGAGCGCGCGATCCTCGTCCACGCGATCCTCGAGACCTCGCTCGGCGTCGTCAACCTGGAGCAGATCGCCACCGCCAGCCCGCGGATGCAGGGGATGAGCTTCGGGCCGGCCGACCTGGCCGCCTTCCGGCGCATGAAGACCACCCGCGTCGGCGGCGGCCATCCCGCCTACCGCGTGATCGAGGACCCCGACCCCGACGACCCCGACGCTCCGCGCAGGACCGCCCAGCAGGATCCCTGGCACTACTCGATCGCCCGCATGGTCGACGCCTGCACCTCGGCGGGCATCCTGCCCTTCTACGGGCCCTACGGCGACATCAAGGACACCGAGGGCTGCGAGACCCAGTTCCGCGCCGCCTTCCTGCTGGGCTGCGTCGGCGCCTGGTCGCTGCATCCGGCTCAGATCGAGATCGCCAAGAGAGTCTTCAGCCCCCCCGCCGACGAGGTCAAGTTCGCCAAGAAGGTGCTCGAGGCGATCCCCGACGGCCGCGGCGTCCACATGATCGACGGCAAGATGCAGGACGACGCGACCTGGAAGCAGTGCAAGGTGATGGTCACCCTGGCGGAGATGCTGGCGCGCAAGGACCCCGAGCTGGCCGAGGCCTACGAGCTCGAGGCGAGCTCGAACTGAGCCTGGTCAGCCGCTCGAGCCGGCGCCTGAGGGCCTCGAGCTGATCGGTGATCTCGTCCGGGAGGCGGTCGCCGAAGCGGGCCAGGTGCTCCTCCACCTGTGGGAGCTGCTCGCGAAGGAGCGCCTGGTCGACCCGTAGGAGCTGCGCCATCTCATCGGTGGTGATGTCGAGGCCCTCGGTATCGAGCTGTCCCTGTGCGGGCACCAAGCCGATCGGGGTCTCCTCCGTCTCCCCCTGGCCGTCGCAGCGGCGGAAGACCCACTCGAGGACGCGGCTGTTGTCGCCGTAGCCCGGCCAGATGAACTTGCCGTCCGCGTCCTTGCGGAACCAGTTGACGAGGAAGATCCGCGGCAGCTTGCGGGACTCGTGGTCCGCCGCCAGCCGCAGCCAGTGGCCGAAGTAGTCGGCCATGTCGTAACCACAGAACGGCAGCATGGCCATGGGATCGAAGCGCAGCTTTCCGACCTCGCCTGCTGCTGCCGCGGTGGTCTCGACCGACATGGTGGCGCCCAGGAAGACCCCGTGCTCCCAGTCGAACGCCTCGGTGACCAGGGGAACCGTGCTCGCGCGGCGGCCGCCGAACAGGAAGGCATCGATCGGCACCCCGTTGGGGTCCTCCCACTCGGGGGCGATCGAGGGGCACTGGGCTGCTGGAGCAGTGAAGCGCGCATTGGGGTGCGCGGCGGTCCCCTCGGAGCCCGGAGTCCAGTCGTTTCCGCGCCAGTCGATCGCGTGGTCGGGCGGCTCTCCGGTCATCCCCTCCCACCACACGTCGCCGTCGTCGGTGCGCGCGCAGTTGGTGAAGATCGTGTTTCGCTCGATCGTCTCCATGGCGTTCGGGTTCGTCTTGTGGCTGGTGTTCGGGGCGACACCGAAGAAGCCCGCCTCGGGGTTGACGGCGTACAGGCGGCCGTCCTCGCCGAACTTCATCCACGCGATGTCGTCACCCACCGTTTCGGCGGTCCAGCCCTCGAGCGTGGGAATCAGCATCGCCAGGTTGGTCTTCCCGGAGGCCGATGGGAAGGCACCGGCCACGTACTTCACCTCGCCAGCGGGCGACGTGAGCTTCAGAATCAACATGTGCTCGGCCAGCCAACCCTGGTCGCGGGCCATCGACCGAGGCGATCCGCAGCGCGAAGCACTTCTTGCCGAGCAGGGCATTGCCGCCGTACCCGGAGCCGTAGGACCAGATCTCGCGCGTCTCCGGGAAGTGGACGATGTACTTGTTCTCGGCATCGCAAGGCCACGGCACGTCCTCCTGGCCGTTGGCAAGCGGCGCACCCGAGTGAGTGGATGCAGGGAACGAAGTCGCCGTCGTCGCCCAGAGCCTCCAGGGCGCCCTTGCCCATCCGGGTCATGATCCGCATCGAGGCGGCCACATAGGCAGAGTCGGTGAGCTGAACGCCGATGTGCGCGATATGCGACCCGAGCGGGCCCATCGAGAAGGGCACCACGTACAGCGTGCGGCCGCGCATCGCGCCCTTGAACAGCTCCTTGAGCTCCTCACGCATCTCGGCGGGGTCACGCCAGTTGTTGGTCGGCCCTGCGGCCTCTTCGGTCTCGGAGCAGATGAAGGTTCGGTCCTCGACCCGCGCGACGTCAGCCGGGTCGGAGCGAGCCAGGTAGGAGTTCGGCCGTTTCGCATCGGACAGCCTCTCGAACGTGCCCTTGTCGATCAGCTCCCGGCAGAGCCGGTCGTACTCCTCCGCAGAGCCGTCGCACCAGTGGATCGATTCGGGCTGGGTCAGGGCGGCGAACTGCTCGACCCAGGAGATCAGCTTCTTGTTCTTGGTCAGTGCTTCGGCCGGTGCCGTTGTCTCGCTCAAGGGGTGAATCAACTCCTCTGTCGTGTCCGCCAATGCGAACGCCCAGGGCAACGACCGGGACGTGCTGCGCCATTGTTTCGCACCCGGGGGCCTGGCGGCGTTACGTAGGTTCCCGCTCTAGTTATGCGCTTCTACGAGTACGAGTCGCGGAAGATCGTCGAGCGAGCGGCGATCCCGGTGACCAGCTACGGCTTCTGCACCACCCCCCAGGAGGCTCGCCGGGTCGCCGAGGAGATCGGGGCTCGGTCGTGGTCAAGTCCCAGGTGCTGACCGGTGGCCGGATGAAGGCGGGCGGCGTCAAGTTCGCCGACACCCCGCGAGGCGGCCGAGGCGGACGCGGCGGAGATCCTGGAGCTGGAGATCAACGGGCAGATGCCGCGCGGCGTCCTCGTCGACCCCAAGGCCGACGTCGCCCAGGAGTACTACGCGGGCGTGGTCTGGGACGGGACCCGCAAGCAGCCGATGATGCTGTTCAGCGACATGGGCGGGATCGACATCGAGGAGGTCGCCGAGCGCCACCCCGAGCACGTCGGGCGCGGCCACATCTCCAACCTCCTGCCGATCTCCGACTTCCAGGCCAAGCAGGTGATCGCGCAGACCGGCGTCACGGGGTCGGAGCTCAACCGCGCGACCCCGATCCTCGCCCGCCTGGCCCGGTTGATGCGCGACTTCGACATGACCCTCGCCGAGATCAACCCCCTGGCCCGCCTCGAGGACGGCAGCTTCGTCGCCCTCGACGCCCACATGGAGATGGAGGACGAGGCCAAGCCGCGCCAGCGGCCCCTGCTCTCGGAGCTCGAGATCGGCGACGAGGACACCCGCGAGCCCTATGAGCCGAGCGAGTTCGAGCGCAACGTGAAGGCGATCGACTCCGCCGACCACCGCGGCGTGATCCAGGGCAAGGACCACGGGTTTGCCGGCAACCTCGGGCTGGTGATCGGCGCAGGCGGCGGCTCGCTGACGCTCACCGACGCGGTCCGCAGCCAGGGCGGCAGGCCCGCCAACTACACGGAGATCGGCGGCAACCCCTCGGTGGCCAAGGCCTGTGGCCTGGCCAAGGAGGTGCTGCGCAAGGATGGCGTCAAGAAGATCGCGGTGATGATGTCGATCGTCTCCAACACCCGGGTCGACATCGTGGCCCGAGGCGTGATCAAGGCCTGCCTCGAGCTGGACAGGGATCCGAGCGAGACGATCGCGATCTTCCGCATCCCGGGCGCCTGGGAGGAGGAGGGGTTCAAGATCCTGGAGCGCTACGGGGTGGAGTACTGCGATCGAAGCGTCTCGATGTGGGAGGCGGCGGGTCGAGCGGTGGCGAAGATCCAGGGGGCCTCGTGAGCATCCTCCTCGACGAGAGCTTCACCTTCATGGTGCAGGGCATCACCGGCCGCGAGGCAGTCAACCTCACCCGCGAGTGCCTCGACTACGGATCCAAGGTGGTCGGCGGCGTGACCCCGGGGCGCAGGGGGCGCGAGGTCCACGGCGTGCCCGTCTACGACACCGTCCAGCAGGTCGTCGACGCGGTCGGGTACGTGCCCAACGGCTCCGTGGTCACCGTCCCCCCCGCGTTCACCAAGGACGCCGTGTTCGAGGCGCTAGAGGCCGGGATCGAGCTGATCGTGATCGTCACCGAGCGAATCCCGCGCCGCGACGTGGCGCAGATGGTCGAGCTGGCGGGGATGCGCGGCGCGCGCATCATCGGCCCCAACTGCCTCGGCGTGATCGTCCCAGAGGTCTGCAAGATGGGCGGCATCGGGGGGCCCGCCAAGGATGCGGCCAAGTCCTACACCCCCGGGTCGGTTGGGGTGATGTCGCGAAGCGGCGGCATGACCACCGAGATCTCATCGACTCTCACCGCCGCGGGACTCGGCCAGTCAACCGCGATCTCGATCGGCGGCGACGCGATCATCGGCTCCGCCTACGCCGAGCTGATGCCCCTGTTCGAGGCCGACGCGCAGACGGAGGCGATCGTCATCTACACCGAGCCCGGCGGGCGGATGGAGGCACAGCTGTCCGATTGGGTGGCCGAGAACGAGTCGCGGCTTCCGATCGTCGCTTTCATGGCGGGTCGGTTCATGGACTCCGAGGAGATGAAGGGGATGAGCTTCGGCCACGCGGGCACGATCGTCGAGGGCGCCGAGGACACGGCGACCGAGAAGATCGCCAGGCTCGAGGCGGCCGGGATCCCGGTGGTGGAGCGGATCGACGAGATCCCCGACCGGGTCAAGGGGACACTTGGGGCGAGGGTCTGATGGCCGAGGCCGCGCAGCTCGCAGGGGTGTTCATCGACGTCGAGGTAGACGACGGCGTCGCCGCTGACCGCGAGCTGGCGGCGAAGCTCGAGGAGGTCTGCCCGGTCGACATCTTCAAGGCCGGCGATTCAGGCCTCGAGATCGTCGACCAGAACCTCGACGAGTGCGTGCTGTGCGAGCTCTGCCTCGACGCGGCTCCCGACGGCTCGGTCGCGGTCAAGAAGCTCTACGACGGCACCGAGCTGCGGCGCGGCTAGCGTCAGGTCGTCCCCCACGGGATCGGCTCGCGGTTGCGGAAGAAGCCGCCGGTGGGGCCGTCGTCCGGCAGGGTGGCGAGCCAGACCGCCGTGTCGGCGCCCTCCTCCACCGAGCGCGGCGCGGCCGAGCCGCCCATGTCGGTGCGCACCCAGCCCGGGCACATCGAGTTCACGAGGATGCCGCCTCCCTCCTCCTCCTGGGAGAGAACCCGGGTGAGGGCGTTGAGCGCCGTCTTCGAGACCCGGTAGCCGGGGTAGCCGCCGTTCATGTCGGAGAGCTGGCCGGCGCCGCTCGATACGTTGACGATCCGGCCGTGCTCGCTGCGGCGCAAGAGCGGCAGCACCGCCTGGGCGAGCCGCCAGGCCCCGAACAGGTTCGTCTCCATCGTGCGGTGGGCGTCGTCGAGCGGTGCGCTCGAGACGTTGGTGGCGATCTCCCCCATCACGCCGGCGTTGTTGACGAGGGCGTCGAGGCGCGCAGGCTCGGCCTGGAGCCGCTCGCGGAAGCGTTCCACCCTGTCCGGGTCGGTCACGTCGAGCTGCTCCCCCTGGAGCGAGAGCCGCCCGCCATCGGAGAGGTCCTCGGCGACGCGCTCGGCGGCGGCCGGGTCGCGCGCGGTGACGATCACGTGATGCCCGAGCTCCGCGAGCTGCCTTGCGATCTCGCGCCCGATGCCCCGATTCGAGCCGCTGACGAGGGCGACGCGTTGCGGGGTCTCCATGGTCGGCAGACTACGCGCCCGTGAACTTCATCGAGGACGTGCTGGAGCGGTTCCCGGCCTCGAAGCCCGCCGTGGTGGCGATCTCGCGGCAGGGCGAGCGGCGCGTCTGGGCGTTCGGCGAGCTGATCGCGCGCAGCGCGGGCCTTTCGGGGGCGTTCGCGGCCCGCGGGGTGCAGCGCGGCGACGTGGTGATGGCCCTGGCCGGCAACCGGATCGAGTGGGTGCTGACGATGCTGGCCTGCTGGCGGATGGGAGCGATCGCGTTGCCCTGCAGCACGCAGCTTCGTCGCCACGATCTCGAGCTGCGGGTGCGGGCGGCGAACGTCGTGCTGTGCGTCGCCGAGGAGGAACTGGTCGGCGAGCTTCCGGACGACGTGGCGGCCATGACGATGTCCGAGATTGCCGAGGTGATGGACGAGGAGCGCCCCCAGGAGCCTCCGGTGGCGCCGGCGGACCTCGACCCCGACGATGGCGCCCTGATCGTCTTCACCTCGGGAACGACCGGCGAGCCGCGCGGGGCCCTTCACGCCCAGCGCTATCTGATGGGCCAACGGGCCCAGGCCGAGCTCTGGCTCGGGGCGCGAGAGGGCGAGCTGGTCTGGTGCACGACGGCGAGCGGCTGGTCGAAGTCGGCGCGCAACGCCTTCGTCGCTCCCTGGCTTTGCGGAGCCGCGGCGATGATCCACGACGGCCGCTTCGATCCCGCCGAGCATTTGGAGCTGCTCGAGCGCGAGGGGGTCAACGTCCTCTGCCAGGCTCCGACCGAGTACCGGATGCTCGCGGCCCGCGCCGAGCTTCGGCCCCTCCCCGCCCTGCGCCGCATGGTGTCCGCCGGCGAGCCTCTCAACCCCGAGGTGATCGAGGTCTTCCAGGGGGCGCTGGGCCTGGAGATCTGCGACGGCTACGGCCAGACGGAGACCGGGCACCTGTCCGGGAACCTCGTCGGCGACGCCGTTCGGGTCGGGTCGATGGGCAAGCCGCTGCCGGGGCTTCAGGTTCGGATCGCCGACGGCCAGCTGGAGGTCCGCGCCTCCAGCTGCCCGACCTTCTTCAGCCGCTACCTCGACGCGGAGCCGTTCGCGGACGAGTGGTGGCCGACCGGCGACCTGGTCAGCGAGGACGACGACGGCTACCTCTGGCACGAGGGGCGGCGCGACGACCTGATCCTCTCGGCCGGCTATCGCATCGGCCCGTTCGAGGTCGAGTCGGCGCTGCTCTCCCACCCCGCCGTTGCCGAGGCCGCCGCGGTCCCCGCCCCGGACCCCGAGCGGGGCGCGGTGGTGCGGGCAGTCGTCGTCCTCCGGGAGGCTGAGCCCAGCGCCGACCTCGTGCGCGAGCTTCAGGATCACTGCAAGCGCGTGGCCGCCCCATACAAGTTCCCGCGAATCGTCGAGTTCGCCGACCGGCTGCCGAAGACCACGAGCGGGAAGATCAAGCGGGCGGAGCTGCGGGCCGCCGGTCCCGCCGCGAGCCGCTAGCGGTCCCGTGCGACGCTCCCCCCTGGCCGCGTTCGCGGGCATCTTCGTGGTCACGCTGCTCTCGCTGACCGCGGTCGGCGCCGTGCTGCCGGTGATCCCGCGCTACGTCCGCGGGCCGCTGGACTCCGGCAACATCGCGGTCGGCATCGCGGTCGGCGCATTCGCCCTCACCGCCCTGGCGAGCCGGCCGCTGGCGGGACACGTCACCGACCTGCACGGCCGCCGGCCCGTCGTCGTCGCCGGGGCCCTGCTCGCCGCCGCGGCCGGCGTCCTGTACCTCGTGCCGGCCGGGCTCGCGGGGCTGATCGGAGCGCGGCTCGTGCTCGGCGCCGGAGAGGGGATGGTGTTCACGGCCGGCGCCACCTGGGTGGTCGACCTGGCCCCGCCCGATCGGCGCGGCCGGGTGATCGGGCTCTACGGCCTCGCGGTGTGGGGCGGCCTCAGCCTCGGGCCGCCGATCGGCGACGCCCTGCTGCGCGCCTCCAGCTACGAGGCGGTGTGGGCGTTCTCCGCCATCTGCCCCTTCCTGGGCGCGCTGGTCGCGCTGCGGATCCCCGATCTGCATCGGCCGTCTGCCGAGCCCCAGGAGCGGCCGTTGCTCGCGCGCGAGTCGGTGCGCCCCGGGATCGGGATCTCGCTCGCCAGCGTCGGGTTCGCGGCCATGGCCTCGTTCATCGTCCTTCACCTCGAGGCCGAGGGCTCGGGGCACGGCGCCACCGTGTTCACCGCCTTCGCGGCCACGGTCGTGCTGACGCGGCTGATCGGCGGCGACCTGCCGGATCGGATCGGGCCCCTCCGGTGCGCCGCCGGCGCCGCGGCGCTCGAGGCGGTGGCGCTGGCGCTGATCGCGCTCGCCGAGGGCCTCCCGCTGGCGCTCGCGGGAGCGATCGGGATGGGGATGGCCTTCGCCCTGCTCTACCCCTCCCTCTCGCTGGTGGCGATCAACAGCGTCTCGGAGTCCCGCCGCGGCTCGGCGCTGGGCACCTTCACCGCCTTCTTCGACATCGGCATCGGCCTCGGCGCCGTGCTCACCGGCCTCGCCGCCGCGCTGGGCGGCTACCCCGCCGCCTTCTGGCTCGGCTCCGTGTGCGCGGCGGGCACCGGATTCGTGGTCACCCGGGCGCTGGGCCGCGCGAGGGCATCGCCCGAGGTCACGGCGCCGTGACCGTCGCCCACCTCCACATCACTCCGAAAAAAGGCTGGCCTGTTGCCGACCGGGCGGCCCCGCGGGGCCGTTTCCCTTGCCTCGGGCGCCTGGCTCCGCGTGCCTCGTCCCGGATCGCGCGGCCGCCGCCCCTGCCCCGCCCACCGCGGGCCATGCGAGAGAGCCGCTCCTGCTCGGGGCGCGGCAGGTAGGCGCCGTTGGCGTACAGCGCCTCGTAGCGCGGGAGCGAGATCGGGCCGGTACTGCCGCAGCCAGTCGAACCAGATCTCGCGCACCTCGCCGCGCAGGTGCAGCCCGACGCCGCCGATCGTCCGGGCGCCCGCCTCGCCCGCCAGCTCGAGGATCTCCTCGACCTGCTCGGGCGCGTCGTTGACCCCCGGCATCAGCGGTGCGATCAGGACGCCGGTCGGGATGCCGGCCCGGGTCAGCTCGCCGGCCGCCTCCAGCCGCTTTCGTGGGTGGGGAGTGTGGGGCTCGGTCTCGCGCCAGGCCTTCTCGTCGAGCGTCGGCACCGAGAGGTTGGCGGCGAAGTCGGTCACCTCGACCAGCTGCTTCATCAGCTCGATGTCGCGCAAGAGCAGCGGCGACTTGGTCAGCACCGAGCAGGGATTCGCGAAGTCGCGCATCGCCTCCCAGATCCCCTCCATCAGCCGGTAGCGCCCCTCGACCCACTGGTAGGGGTCGGTGTTGGTCCCCAGCGCCACGTGGTCGCCCCGCCACGAGGGGCGCGCCAGCTCGGCGCGCACCACCTCGGGCGCGTTCACCTTGACGACGATCTCGCGCTCGAAGTCCTCGCGGGCGTTGAAGTCGAGGTAGGTGTGCGTGGGGCGGGCGAAGCAGTAGGTAAGGAGCACGCGTGGGTGCAGCCGCGGTATGGGTTGATCGTGAAGCGGAACGGCATCCGCGAGCGCTTCGGCACCTTGTTGATGCCGGAGCGCGCGTTCACCTCGTAGAAGCGGATGCCGAGCGCCTCCGGCGCATCGAAGGTGCGAACCACCGAATCACCCAAACCGGGCAGCAGCCCTTGCGTGCTGCCTCCTCTCTCCAGGTTCTGCCAGCGCATCGAACACATGTTCGCACACGGCCCGGACGTCACACCTGCGCGAGCTGGAGGGTCCGCGGCCGACCCTTGACGCGACCCCAACGCAGGCGTTACGGTCGGCTGGCCACCGAAGGAGGAAACATGGGTGGGCGAAGCGTCGAGAGGAACGGTCCGCGCAGGTCCCTGAAGCGACTAGCGCGCCGGGAAGTGGCCGCCCTTTCGCTTGGCCGGGTTGGTGCTGCTTCTGGTGACTGCCGCGCTGGCGGTGACCGGCGACCTCACCCAGCCCGCCGGGACCGCCGGCTGCGTGAGCGAGACGGGGCCGGGCCGTGCGCCGACGGCCATGGGCTCGAGGGCGCGTAATCGGTGGCGGTCAGCGCCGACGGGAAGAGCGTCTACGTCGCCTCGACTGGCAGCGACGCCGTGGCGCGCTTCAACCGGGCGCCCTGAGGCGCCCTATGTTCGACGCCATGCCGGCGGGCACGCTCAGGGCGTGTACGGCGGCGCCTCGCCCCAGCCCCAGAGCGGAACCGGCGCCTCGCGGGGCGGGTCGGTGCCCGGCTGGGAGTTGGCGAGCGCCAGGCGCGTGCCCCACTCAACATAGGCCATGAATGCGGAGCGGAACTCGGGGTCTGAGGGCAGGCCGACATCGTCCGCGGCCAAGCCGATCAGCCGCACCCAGCGGGCACGCTGTGGCTCGCTGATCGCCAGGCCGAGGTGCTTGGAGACCATCTGCGGATAGCCGCCGTGCTCCTCCGTGTAGGCGCTGGGCCCTCCGAACACCTCCGCGAACCAGATCGCGACGTGCCGCGGATGCTCGTCCGGCATGTTCGCGAACAGGTCTGCCGAGCAGCTCGTCTTGCCGCACTCGCTGATAGAACGCCGCGGTCAGGCGCTCGAAGGCCTCCATGCCTCCGCCCACTCGTACAGCGTCGGAACGGGGTCGTTCCCGGCCACGTTCAGGCGCCGTCCTCGCTCAGCTCGGCCGGCACCAGCTCCAGGCTCAGCTCGTCGCCGGAGCGCCAGACCCAGGTCTGGACCGGGCGGTCGATCAGCTCCGCGGTCATCATCTGCTGGAGGTCCGCGGCGCTGGCGACGGCTCTGCCGTCGAGCTCCACGATCAGGTCGCCGACCCGGAGGCCGCCGCGATCGGCGGGGCTGTCCGGCACGACCTCCACCACCTCGACGCCGGAGCGGTCGCCCCAGCGCCCGCGAGCGCGGGGCGGGAGCGGGCGCGGGCCACCGGCGACGCCCAGGAAGCCGCGGCGAACCCGGCCCTCGGCCATCAGGGCGCCGATGATCTTGCGGGTGGTCGCGTTGATCGGCACCGCCAGGCCGAGCCCGATGCCGGCGATCGCCGTGTTGATGCCCACCACCTGACCGCGGCCGTTGGCGAGCGCGCCTCCCGAGCTTCCCGGGTTGAGAGCGGCGTCGGTCTGGATCACGTTCTCGATGATTCGCGCCGGGCGAGGGCCCGCGGGAGCGGGCAGAGCCCGTCCGAGCGCCGAGACGACGCCGGCCGTGACCGAGCCCTCGAGGCCGTGAGGGTTGCCGATCGCCACCACCAGCTGGCCCACGCGCAGCTCGTCCGCGTCGCCGAGCTCGGCGGGGGCGAGCCCGCCGTCCTCCGCCCGCACGATCGCCAGGTCGGAGAGCGGGTCGCGGCCGAGGACCGAGAAGCGAAGCTCGCGCCCGTCGGTGAACGCGGCGCGGCCGTCGCTCGCCGGCGCGGCGACGACGTGCGCCGAGGTGAGGATGAAGCCATCGTGCGTCAGGGCCACGCCGCTGCCCGCGCCGACCGGCATCCTGCCGCGCCGGGTGCGACGCTGGACCCGCAGGCTGGCGACCGCCGGCGCCAGCGTCTCCGCGACGCCAACCACGGCACGCGAGTAGGCGTCGAGCGGGTCGACGTCCCCGTTCGCGCCCCCGTTCCCCGGGCCCTGGGGCGGCGCCTGGGCCGGGGCCCTGGAGCCGCCTGGCGCCCAAGCTTGGTCCACGCCCGCCATCAGGCCGTGACCCCTGCCAGCTCGACCTCGACCTGGCGCTCCTCGCTGCCGCGAACCACGGTCACCGTGACCGTGCCGTTTCCGGCCGCGGCGTCCAGCGCGCGGTGCAGGGCATCGATCCCATCGACGGGCTGACCACCGGCCGCCACGAGCAGGTCGCCCGCCGCGATCCCCGCCTTAGCGGCCGGGCTGGAATCCTCGACGCCGCGCACCAGCAGGCCGTCTCGCTCCGGCAGGCCGACCGCGTGCCGCATCCGCCGCGACACGTGCGCCGGCGCCACCGCAACGCCGAGGAAGGGCCGCGCGGGCTCCTCGCCGCGCGCCAGCCGCTCCACCGCCTCGCGCAGGCCCGACGCGGGCCCGAGCGCGACGATCAGCCCACCCTCGAGCCGCAGTGCGTTGATGCCCAGGAGGCGGCCGTCGGCGTCGAGCAGCGGCCCTCCGGCCGAGCCGCGCGGCAACGTCGCGGTGTGCTCGATGGCGCCCGAGATCCGCCTGCCGCGCGGGCCGCGAAAGCCGCGGTCCGCCGCGGCCACGAAGCCGAGGCTGGCGCGGAGGCCGCGCCCGCCGGGATTGGCCAACGCCACCACCGCCGTGCCGATCCCGACCTCAGTATCTGCCGGAACCCAGGCGAGGGGTTCGATCTCGCCGGTATCCACCTCCAAGAGCGCCAGGCCCAGGTCGCGGTCGACGCCGACCAGCTCCGCGGTCGCGCTCCGCTCCTGGGCGAAGCTCACGGTGACTCCCTCGGAGCGCACGTGGTGCGCCGCCGTCAGCACCCGATCGCGGCCGATCACCGTTCCCGACCCGAACCGCCAGCCGCGCCCGATCCCGACCACGGCGGCGCCATGCTTTCCGGCGACCTCGGCGATCTCCGACTGGATCTCGGTGATCACGCTCAAGACAAACCTCCTAGTTACTTGCAACTTGCTAGTGACCTACTAAAACAGCGTATCATCCAGCCCATGCCTACAAGGGGCGAAGCCGAGGCTTCGACAAGCGAGGTCGAGACGGCCGCCGGTCGCGAGCAGGGCGACTCCGACTCGCTGGCCTCCCCGGCGCTGGCCGAGGCGCTGGCCGCGGTCGGCGATCGCTGGACGCTCCTGATCGTCGCCTGCCTGCTGGGCGGCGCCAGGCGGTTCGGGGAGCTCCAGCGCGAGCTCGGCGGGATCGCCCCCAACGTCCTCTCCAGCCGCCTGCGCCGGCTCACGGAGCAACGCCTGGTGGTCGCCGAGCCGTACTCGCGGCGACCGGAGCGCTTCGTCTACGAGCTCACCGAGGCGGGGCGCGAGCTGGCCGGGCCGCTGCGGTTGCTGACCCAGTGGGGGGCGCGCCAGACCGGCGGCGCCACCGCCGTACACGCCGCCTGCGGCAATCCCGCTCGAGGCGGTGTGGTACTGCCCCACCTGTTCCGAGCCGGTCGCCGACGACGAGGCCGGCGAGCTCGACTACGCCTGAGTCGGAGAGCCCGGCGCGCGGGTTCGTGATCGGCCGCACCTTGGCCTCGATCTCGTCCCGCAGGTGCTCGATGAACGGAGGCAGCGAGAGCTTCTCGCCGAGGCTGTCGAGCGGCTCGTCGACGGTGAAGCCGGGGCCCAGGGTGGCGATCTCGAACAGGACGCCGCTGGGCTCGCGGAAGTAGATCGAGCGGAAGTAGAAGCGGTCGATCAGCGGCGTCGGCCGCATCCCCGCCTCGGCGACGCGGTCCCGCCAGGCCTCGTGCTCCTCGACGGACGACGCCCAGGCGACGTGGTGGACGGTGCCCGCGCCCTGCGAGCCGGCCTCGGCCGGCGGCTCGTCGTAGGCGTAGGTCGAGCCGCGCCTCTCCCCCCTCGCCTCCCAGAGAGCGCCACTCTCACCCTGCTCGCGGGAGGAGAACTCCAGCGCCTCCGCGAGGAGCGGAGCGCTTCGATCGGGGTCGGACGCGTAGGCGCGGACGCCGTCGAAGCCCTGTAGCGCGAGCTCCGCCGAGATCTCGGGGTGCTCGGCGGTCAGCGGCTCGTCCTCGACCTCCGGGACCGCCAGCTCGTGCTCGAGCCCCTCGGGGTCGGCGAACCGAAGGCGATCGTCGACGCGCTGCGTATCCACCTGGTGCTCGCCCAGCCGGCCTGCCCAGAAGTCGAGGGCATCGGCCGATCCGACCCGCCACACGATCCTGTGGACCATCCCGTCGCCCGCGCGGCCGGCCGCGACGCCCGGGTACTCGAAGAAGGTCAGGTCGGAGCCCGGATCGCCCTTCTCGTCGGCGTAGAAGAGGTGGTACACGGTCGGGTTGTCCTGGTTGACCGTCTTCTTGACCAGCCGCAGGCCGAGCACGCCCGCGTAGAAGTCGAGGTTGCGCTGCGCGTCCGCGGTGATCGCCGTCACGTGGTGAATCCCCTCGAGTCTCATTCTCGTGACCATAGCGAGACTCCGGTGCGGCCAAAGTCCGGCGCAGAGCTTGTACGGAGTTCGCCGCTCGCGGCCGCTACTCTCGCCACTGCACCGCAAATGCCGACCCAGGGAGAAGGATGACCGTCGAGACCACCACGACCGGCACCTCCGCGATCGACCGGGCGCGGATCGCCGCGCTGACCGAGCGCGAGATGGCGAAGCTGACCGAGCGCACGCCCGCGTCCAAGCAGCGCTACGAGCGCGCCGTCAAGGTGATGCCGAAGGGCGTTCCCTCCTCGTTCCAGGAGAACGATCCCTGGCCGATCTACGTGGAGCGCGGCGAGGGCAGCCGCGTCTGGGACGTCGACGGGAACGAGTACATCGACTTCCACAACGGCTTCGGCGTCATGTGCATCGGCCACGCCAACCCGGCCGTGGGCGCGGCGGTCAAGACGCGGGTCGACCTCGGCACCCACTTCGCCGCCCCCACCGACGGCTCCATCGTGGTCGCCGAGGAGCTGACCCAGCGCTTCGGCCTGCAGCAGTGGCGGTTCACCAACTCCGGCACCGAGTCCACCATGACCGCGGTCCATCTGGCTCGCGGCGCGACCGGTCGCGACGTGATCCTCAAGATCGAGGGGTCCTACCACGGACACCACGACGCGGTGATGGTCTCCGTCTACCCGTCGCTGGAGGAGATCGGGGAACGCGACGACCCTCACTCGGTCCCCTACGGGGCCGGCTACCCGGGGGCGATCAGCGAGTTGACCCACGTCGTCCCCTTCAACGACGCCAAGGCGCTCGAGTCCGTCCTCAAGGGGCTGGAGGGCCGGGTCGCGGGGCTGATCATGGAGCCGGCGATGATGAACATCAACATCATTCCCCCGGTCGAGGGCTATCTGGAGCGGGTCCGTGAGCTCACCGCCGAGCACGGCGCGAAGCTGATCTTCGACGAGGTGAAGACGGGCGCCACGATCTCCTACGGCGGCGCCACGAAGCGCTTCGGCGTCACCCCGGACATGGTGACCCTGGCGAAGGCGATCTGCGGCGGCTACCCCGGCGGGGCGATCGGGATGAGCGGCGAGATCGCCGACCTGGTGGCCACCGGCAAGGTCCATCAGTACGGCACGTTCAACGGCAACCCGCTGGTGATGGCCGCGTCCGTGGCCACTCTGACCGAGGTGCTCACGGAGGACGCCTACCCGAAGCTCGAGGCCACCAACGAGAAGCTGAAGGCGGCCTGCCAGGAGATCATCGACCGCTACGGCCTACCGGCCTACACGGAGGGGATGGGCGCCAAAGGCTGCGTGGTCTTCGCGCCGGAGCCGCTGCGCGAGTACCGCGATTACCTGACCAAGGTCGACGGCGACCTCTCGACCCTCGCCTGGCTCTACCACATGAACCACGGCATCTTCATGACGCCCGGTGTCGAGGAGGAATGGACGGTCTCGCTCGCCCACTCCGACGACGACGTGGCGCGCTACGTGGCGGCCTTCGAGGCCTTCGCCCGAGACGTCAGCGCGGGCTAACCCAGCGCCGCGCGGGCGCTGTCCATGTCGTCGGTGGCGATCACGAGCTGGACGCCGAAGGTCGTGTAGGCGAGCTCGATGTTGGCGCCGGCCTCGCCCAGCGAGCGGGTGAGCTCGCCGAGCGTGCCCGGTCGATCCTCGATGTCGACCACGAGCACCTCGCGCTCGTCGGCGACGCCCATGCCGGCCTCCTCCAGCGCCTGCCTGGCCGCGGCCGCCTTCGCGTCGTCCACGAGGACGTGGATGACGCCCGTTCCCTCGCCGGTGAAGGCGCACATCCCCTGGATGTTGACGCCGGCCTCGCCGGTGGCCTGGCCCAGTCGCGCCAGCTCGCCGGGCCGGTCCTGAAGTACCACTGTCAGGTCCGTCGACATCTGCATTCGTCTGCCGGGGGTATATCAGCATGGTCGGGAAGTGGTGGGGCGGCATTTGCCACCCGGCCGAACCGGCGCTACGATCCACGAGGGGGATGGATTCCGACTCGGAGCACGCCGGGGGTGACGAGCGACAGCCCAAGGTCGTCGCTGTCTCAGGGCTGCCCCTCGGCTGGGCCGGGACATCGATCCCGCCCCGCTTCGAGCGGCAACTGCGCGGCGCGGCGCGGCGCCGTCGAGGTGGCGAGAGTCACTGGGTTGCCGTTGCCCGGGTCAACGGAGTAACGGAGATCCGCAAAGAGCACGGCGATCCCGCAGCCGAGGAATTCCTGCGGGGGACCGCGAGCGTATTGCGCACCTCGCTTCGCGAGGCCGACAAGCTCGCTCCCGTGGGCCGCGAGGAGTACGGGATCATCCTCGGCGCGCCCCGTGGCGACGATGTGGTCACAGGACTTGAACGCCTGGTTGACAGCGTTCGCGCCCTTACCGGCCGCGATTGGCGCTGGAGCGGGGGGTCTTTGAGCATCGGGGTGACACCCCTCGGGAGCGACGAGCCGGCCGCCGTCCTGGAGCGCGCCAGGGCGGCGCTCGAGCAGGCCACGCAGCGTGGCTCCTCGGTGGTCATGACGAGCACAGAGGCCCGCTAGCCTGAGGCCAGTGGCCAATCGCCTCGCCGAGGAGACCAGTCCCTACCTCCTCCAGCACAAGGACAACCCGGTCGAGTGGTATGCCTGGGGTGCGGAGGCGCTGGAGCGCGCCAAGGCCGAGGACAAGCCGATCCTGCTCTCGATCGGCTACGCGGCCTGCCACTGGTGCCATGTGATGGAGCGCGAGTCGTTCGAGGATGCGGAGACCGCGGCCTACATGAACGAGCACTTCGTCTGCATCAAGGTCGACCGCGAGGAGCGCCCCGACCTCGACGCGATCTACATGGAGGCGGTGCAGGGGATGACGGGCCACGGCGGCTGGCCCCTGACCAGCTTCCTCGATCCCGAGGGCGTCCCGTTCTACGGCGGCACCTACTTCCCGCCTGAGCCTCGCCACGGGATGCCCAGCTTCCGCCTGGTGATGGAGGCGGTGGTCGAGTCCTGGGCCACGCAGCGGGAGCAGATCCGCGCCTCCGCGGCGCGGATTCGCGAGCAGCTCGGGGCGATCGGCCGGCTGGAGCCCTCCGCCGAGCCGCTCAGCCCGGACCTTGTCGGCACCGCCGTGGAACGCCTGCGAACGATGGCCGACATGCGCCATGGCGGCTTTGGCGGGGCGCCCAAGTTCCCACCTGCGGCGGCGCTCGAGCTGCTGCTGGCACACGGCGCCAACGAGGTCGTCGAGGTGACGCTGGACGCGATGGCGCACGGTGGCATCCACGACCAGATCGGCGGCGGCTTCGCCCGTTACTCCGTGGATGAGGTGTGGCTGGTCCCCCACTTCGAGAAGATGCTCTACGACAACGCGTTGCTCGCTCGCGCCTACCTGCACGGGTGGCAGGCGCTCGGCCACGAGCGCTGGCGCCGGGTCACGACCGACACGCTCGATTGGGCGCTGCGCGAGATGCGCGGGCCGGAGGGCGGCTTCTACTCGGCGCTCGACGCAGACTCCGAGGGCGAGGAGGGCCGCTTCTACCTTTGGACCGCGGCCGAGATCCGCGAGGCGCTGGAAGCCGCCGGCATCGGCGACACGGCGGACGAGGCGATCGCCTACTTCGGGGTCACGGAGGCGGGAAACTTCGAGGGACGCAACATCCTCCACCTTCCCGGCGGGCCGGGCGCGGAGCGGCCCGAGCGCCTGGACGAGATCCGCCAAGCGATGCGCGAGCGCCGGGCCGGACGCGTCTGGCCGAGCCTCGACGACAAGCGCCTTGCCTCCTGGAACGCGCTGATGATCGCTGCGCTCGCGGAAGCCGGCGCCGTCCTGGGACGCGACGATCACCTGGACGCGGCCCGGCGCTGCGCGGAGTTCGTCTGGACCCAGATGCGCTCCGGCGACGGACGCCTGCACCGTTCCTGGAAGGACGGCGAGGCGCGCCTGGGCGCCTACCTGGAGGACTACGCATACCTGGTCGAGGCGCTCTTGACCCTGTACGAGGCCACGTTCGAGGTGCGCTGGTTCGACGCCGCGCGCCAGACCGCCGACCTGATGATCGAGCTGTTCGCCGATTCCGAGCACGGCGGCTTCTTCACCACCGCCCACGACCACGAGCGCCTGATCGCGCGCCGCAAGGACGTCGACGACCATCCGATCCCCTCCGGCAACTCATCCGCCGCCTACGGCCTGCTGCGCCTCGCCGCGCTGACCGGCGAGCGCGAGTACGAGCGCCACGCGGTGGGCGTCTTCCGCCTCCTGCACCGGGCGATGTCCCGGCATCCCCACGGCCTCGCCCATCTGCTCCGCGCGATGGACTTCCACCTCGCCTCGGTCAAGGAGGTGGCGCTCGTCGCCCCGGCCACCGGGGGCGGCGAGCAAGCGGCCGATGGGGCCGCCGGCGCGGTCCGGGGGCTGGCCTCGGTGGTCCGCTCCGGCTTCAGGCCGTATCTGGTGCTCGCGGGCGGTGCCGAGGGCACCGAGCGGCCCGAGCTGATGCGCGAGCGCTCGGCCGTGGACGGCCGACCGGCCGCCTACGTGTGCGAGAGCTTCACCTGCCAGCGGCCGGTCACTGAGCCCGAGGAGCTCGCGGCGGCGCTGGAATAGGGCGCGCACCCGGGGCGCGGCGCGGGCCCACGGGGTTGATCCGGTCGATTCCCATGCAGGAGGACGATCGAATGGCTCAAGAGTTCAGGCGAGGCGACCGGGTGGAGTGGAACTTTCGCGGCCGGCGGGTGGTGGGCAGGGTGAGGAGAAGGCTCACCTCACGCACCGTCGTCAACGGCCGCGCGGTCGCCGCATCGAAGGACGACCCCCGCTATCTGGTCAAAAGCGAGAAGAGCGGGAAGGAGACCACGCGCCGGCTGAGCGCGCTGCGGCGGCTTCCCTAGCCCGATTGCTCCGCGACTGGAGGATCTTGTGTCCATACGACACACAACCCTCCACTCGCCGGTGGGACCCGCGCTCGACGGCTAGAGCACCGGCAGGAACTTGTCGATCTCCCAGGGGGTCACCTGGACCCGGTACTCGTCCCACTCCTGGCGCTTGATCTCGACGAAGCGCTTGAACGTGTGCTCGCCGAGGACGCGCAGCACGAGCTCCGAGTGGGCGGCGATCTCGACCGCCTCCCCAAGGGTCTCCGGCAGCTCCTCGATGCCGCGCTTCTCGCGCTCCTCCGGGGTCAGGTGGTAGAGGTTCTGCTCCATCGGCTCGGGGAGCTCGTAGCCGTGTTCGACCCCCTCGAGGCCGGCGTGCAGCATCGCCGCGAAGCACAGGTAGGGGTTGCAGGCCGGATCGGGGCAGCGCAGCTCGGCGCGCGTCGCCTGCTCCTTGCCGGGGTGATACAGCGGCACCCGGATCAGCGCCGAGCGGTTGCGCCGCGACCAGGCCAGGTAGGTCGGGGCCTCGTACCCGGGGACCAGCCGCTTGTAGGAGTTCACCCACTGGGCGAACAGCGGCGAGATCTCCCGCGCGTGCTTCAGCTGCCCGGCGATGAACGCCTTGGCCGTCGGGGAGAGGTAGTACTGGTCGTCGGCGTCGAAGAAGGCGTTCCTGCCCTCCCGGGTCAGCGATTGGTGGACGTGCATGCCGGATCCGTTCTCGCCGAACAGCGGCTTCGGCATGAAGGTGGCGTGCCAGCCGTACTTCATCGCGTACTCCTTGACCACGATGCGGTACGTCATGCAGTCGTCCGACATCGAGAGCGCATCCTTGTAGCGCATGTCGACCTCGTGCTGGGATGGGCCCACCTCGTGGTGGGCGTACTCGACGTGGATGCCGAGCTGCTCCAGCGCCAGGATCGTCTCGCGCCGCACGTCGGATCCGGCGTCGAGAGTCGTGAGGTCGAAATAGCCGCCCTCGTCGAGGACCTCCGGCGGCCCATCCCCGGGCTTGGCGGAGCGGAAGTAGAAGTACTCGAGCTCGGGCCCGATGTTGTAGGTCTCGAAGCCCATCTCCTGGGCGCGCTTCAGCGCTCGTCGCAGGATCCACCGCGGATCGCCCTCATACGGCTCGCCGCCGGGCACCTTGATGTCGCAGAACATCCGCCCGGTCGCCTTCTCGGCGGGGCGCCAGGGAAGGATCGCGAAGGTGGCCGGGTCCGGCTGCGCGATCATGTCCGACTCCTCGATGGGGTTGAAGCCCGTGATCGAGGAGCCGTCGAACCCCATGCCGCCCTCGAACGCGTCGTCGAGCTCCTCGGCGTTGATCGAGAAGCTCTTCAGCTGGCCAAGCACGTCGGTGAACCAGAGCCTGATGAAGCGAACGTCGCGATCCTTGACGACCTTCACGACGTCGTCGGGCGTCTCCGTTCGCGCGGCGGCGGGATTGTCGGCCATCGGCTCCTCCTGTCGGGTCTTCTCAGCGAACCGGTGGCCCAGCCATTCAGCGCCTGGCGGAACCACCGCGAGCGCGGAACCATATCGGTGCCAAGCCAGTGAACCGGAGCCCGGTCCGCGGACGTATTCAGGGTCATGGCGTGCCTGCGCCGTGCTTGCGCGCCGGCCCGTTGTCCGGTATAACTATCGGTGTAACTTACGTAACGTAAGTAATAGGCTAAAGGTAAAGTAAAGGACGGTTCAAGAGCACCTAAAGGCGCCAAACCCCGATGACCGTGAAGACAGACATCAGCCGCTTTCAGATCCACGACGAGCTCACCGCTCCCGACGCCAGCGCCAAGCTGCTCCAGGGCATGGCCAGCGCCGGTGGCTCGGTGCCGAAGTTCGTAGGCGTGCTCGCCGGCTCCCCCGCCGCGCTTCGGGCGTTCGCCCGGATGCGTCACGAGCTCCGCGGCGGTGTGCTGCCGTCCGCGACGCGGGAGCGGATCGCTCTCGCGGTCGCCGAGGATCGTGGCGACCCCTACTCGCTCGCGCAGCACGCGAGGACCGCGCGCGCGGCGGGGCTGGGGCTGGACGAGATCTCTCGGGCCAGAAGCTGGAGCTCCACCGATCCACGCGAGGCGACTCTGCTGGCCTTCCTGAAGGAGCTGTTCGGGTCCGACGGACGCCCGGCCCACCACCTGCTCGAAGAGGCCCGCGAGGTCGATTGGAGCGACGAGCAGATCCTGGAGGCCGTCGCCCACGTGGCGCTCAGCGAGTTCCAGAGCCTGATGGCCAACGCCGCCGCGCTGCCGCAGGACCAGTCCGACCCGTCCGTGCTGCCCGCCGCCGCGTAAGCGGACGCGGACGGGCGGCCGCTACTTGATCGCGGCGGCGCGGATCGTGTCCGTGGTCTGGAGGTGCAGCTTTCGGGCCGTCTTCTGGGTCAGGTCCCAGCGGACGCCGCTCATGTACGGGCCGCGATCGATCACCCGGGCCCGGACGTAGCGGCTGCCGTACTTCAGCGCCACCTTGGTCCCGCAGGGCAGCCTGCGATGGGCGACGCCGATCGTCTTGCGGCTCAGCTTCTTGCCGCAGGCGGTGCGCTGTCCGAAGAAGCCGGGCCCGTACCAGGTGGCGGTGGCCTTCCTCATCGTGCGGACGACCTTCTTCCGGGTCTTGCGGCCAACGACGCCGTTGGCGTGCAGGCCGTGGCTCCGCTGGAAGCGCCGCACCGAGTGGGCGGTCGGGCTGTCGAAGTCCTTGCCCAGGGGAACGCCGTAGGACCTCGCCTTCAGGATCCAGTGCAGCGTCTTGACGTCGCCGCCGCAATCCCCGAGGTCGAGCGACCGGGCACCCAACCGCATCTCCGGACAACCGCTCGAATCCCGGCCGCCGCCGGACCCTGTGCCGCCGGAGCCGGCCTGGGCGCTGGTGGCGGCCGCGACCATGGCGATCACGGCCATGACGACCGCCCAGAAGGCGATCCGGTCGGGGCGGCGAAGCGGCCGGTCTCTGGCCGTCCGGCCAGCTCGCGGCGCCGGTCCGCGCCTGCCGTATTCGATTTCCACCCGCGAACGGGCGGCGCCGTCGTACATCTGCTCTTTCGGTCGCTTACGGGGTTAGCTGACGGGCTCGCGCCAAAAGCTTCGGCGCTACGCGGCAGTCGCCTGCGATTCGCCCCAGAGAAACTGGGTCCCCCGATCCCCGCTGCTATGTGGCGGGGATTCAGCCGGAAGCTCGCGGCATCCTAACAGAGGATGAGACGGAAGTTTGTGTTTGATGAGCATTCGCTAACGCGAATCCGCACATATGCTGCCGGCTCGTGGGCACGGCGCTGGTCACAGGAGCGGGGCGGGGCCTCGGCGCCGAGATCGCCCGCGCGCTCGCGTCGCGCGGCCTCGCCGTCCACCTGACCGATGTCGATCCCGATGCGGCCGAGGCGGCCGCGCGCGAGCTCGGCCCGCCGGCGTTCGCGTCCGCCCTCGACGTGCGCGACGCCGAGGCCTGCCGCGCGGCGGCGGCGCTGACGGTCGAGCGCGGCGGCCCGCTCGACGTCTGGGTGAACAACGCCGGCATCCTGGT
Organism: uncultured Actinomycetes bacterium; assembly: GCA_963745365.1. Lineage (GTDB taxonomy): Bacteria > Actinomycetota > Thermoleophilia > Solirubrobacterales > 70-9 > AC-56. The sequence goes on along the minus strand of CAVUXC010000007.1, from coordinate 5,847 downwards.
CACGGGGCACGTCTGGGAGCACGACGCCGAGACCCGCCGGGCGCTGTTCGAGGTCAATACGCTGGGGACCATCAACGGCACGCTGGCCGCGCTCGAGCCGATGCGCGCCGCGGGCCGCGGCCACGTCGTCAACGTGGTCTCGCTCGCCGGCCTCGGCACGCCCCCCGGCGAGGCCCTCTACGCGGCCACCAAGCACGGCGCGATCGCCTTCAGCCTCGGGACCCTCGCCGACCTGCGGCGAGCCGGGTTCAAGGAGATCCACGTCTCGGCCCTCTGCCCGGACGGAATCTGGACGCCGATGATCTCCGACAAGCTCGACGACCCCGACGCCGCGCCCTCGTTCTCGGGGCGGCTGCTGCGGGCGGAGGAGGTGGCGCCGAAGGTCGCCGGCCTGCTCGACCACCCGAGGCCCGTGCTCGCGGTCCCGCGCTGGCGCGGCCTCGTCGTTCGCATCCTCGACGCCTTCCCGGGCCTGGCGACCCGCCTGATGCCCCTGTTCATGGCCGACGCCCGCCGCCGCCAGCGGCGCTGGAGAAGGCGGATCGAGGCGGGAAAGCCGCCGTAGCGGCCGCGCTGCCAGGTCGTTTTTGACGTATGGCACCTGTATGGCATGCGGCGAACCAACATCTACCTCCCGGACGAGCTGAACGGAGCGCTGAGCGCGCGGCGGCGGCGCGCGGAAGACCGAGTCGGTGGTCGTGCGCGACGCGCTCGACCTGGCCGCCACCGCGGATGAGGCACATCCGCCGGCCAGTGGGTGCGGCGCTTTGGTGCGCTTTCCGACCGCCGCCGAGCGCGTCGACAAGGGCTCGACGAGGCGACTGTCGACGCGAGTGATGGCTCCTCGACACGAGGGCGGGCTGCGCGCGCTGCGAGTCCGTCTAGACACGTCACCGCGGGTCGCCGCGATCGCCTCCCGGCGGGAACCCGCCGCGCTGCTCTCGCCATTCGGCTGGCGCAGAGCTCGACTACCTGCTGGCCAACCGGGTCGGTGAGGCGGCGCGCACGAGCCTCTTGGGCGAGGTCGAGCGCGGCGCCTACCGGCTCGAGCCGTTCGCGGCCCTGGATATCGGCACGGCTCGCGCGATCATCGAGCTCACGCTGACCTCGGGGTGAGCCTCGCCGACGCTTCGATCGCAGTCCTGGCGGTCCGGCACGACGCAAGACGTGCTCACGCTCGACGAGCGCATCTCCGCGTGCTCACCGCCAACGAACAGCCCTTCCGCCTGCTTCCGGCGGACGCTTGAGAACTGCCTATCGAGAACCCCGCCTAGCGGGCGGGGGTCTTCGCGCTGAAAAGCCCCATCCATCCCCCGACAACTGTCGGGAGAACTCGGAGTCAGCTCACCTTAGGGAGCCCGGTCGAAGCGCGCCACGGCGTCGCTGAAGTTCGAGGCGACGTAGACGCTCTTCCCGTCCGGGCTGACCGCCACCGCGTACGGGCGTCGAGCGCATGGCCGTCGGCGCAGGGCCCCGCCCCCGTCTCGCTGACGCAGCCGGCGCGTCCCGGCGGGCTGGCGTGATCGCCCCGGTGGTCGTGTTGCGGTTGAGGCGCGCCACGGCGTCGCTGCCGCACGAGGCGACGTAGACGCTCTTGCCGTCCGGGCTGACCGCCACCCCGCACGGCCGATGTTGAGCGCATGGCCGTCGGCGCAGGGCCCCGCCCCCGTCCGCGCTGACGCAGCCGGCGGTCCCGGCGGGCTGGGTGATCGCCCCGGTGGTCGTGTTGCGGTTGAGGCGCGCCACGGCGTTGCTGACGGACGAGGCGACGTAGACGCTCTTGCCGTCCGGGCTGACCGCCACCCCGCGCGCCTCGTCGAGCCCATGGCCGTCGGCGCACGGCCCCGTCCCCGTCTCGCTGATGCAGCCGGCGGTCCCGGCGGGCTGGGTGATCGCCCCGGTGGTCGTGTTGCGGTTGAGGCGCGCCACGGCGTCGCTGGTAGTCGAGGCGACGTAGACGCTCTTCCCGTCCGGGCTGACCGCCACCTCGTACGGGCCGTTGAGCCCGTGGCCGTCGGCGCAGGGCCCCGCCCCCGTCTCGCTGATGCAGCCGGCGCTCCCGGCGGGCTGGGTGATCGCCCCGGTGGTCGTGTTGCGGTTGAAGCGCGCCACGGCGTCGCTGCTGTAGGAGGCGACGTAGACGCTCTTCCCGTCCGGGCTCACCGCCACCCCGTACGGGCTGTTGAGCCCGTGGCCGTTGGCGCAGCGGCCCCGTCCCGTCCTCGCTGATGCAGCCGGCGCTCCCGGCGGGCTGGGTGATCGCCCCGGTGGTCGTGTTGCGGTTGAGGCGCGCCACGGCGCCGCTCGCGTACGAGGCGACGTAGACGCTCTTCCCGTCTGGGCTCACCGCCACCCCGTACGCGACCTTGAGCCCGTGGCCGTCGGCGCACGGGCCCCGCCCCGTCCTCGCTGATGCAGCCGGCGGCCCCGGCGGGCTGGGTGATCGCCCCGGTGGTCGTGTTGCGGTTGAAGCGCGCCACGGCGTCGCGGATACGAGGCGACGTAGACGCTCTTCCCGTCCGGGCTGACCGCCACCGAGTCGGCGGTAGCCGAGCCCATGGCCGTCGGCGCAGGGCCCCGCGCCCGTCTCGCTGATGCAGCCGGCCGTCCCGGCGGGCTGGGTGAGGTCGCCGGTCACGGCGAGCGCGGCCGCGGTCGCGAGAAGCAGCACCAGGCCGGCCAGCGAGAGCGCGGCCACCTGCCGGCGTGCCAGTCGCCTAAAGGACCTGCGCGAGCCGTTCCTCTCGCCGCTTCGCTCTCCCATGCTTCCTCCTTCGGTCGTCAGCCTACTCGGAATCAAGTTCACCTAGGGAGCCCGGTCGAAGCGCGCCACGGCGCTCGCTGCCGTTCGAGGCCACGTAGACGCTCTTGTCGTCCGCGCTCACCGCCACCCCGAACGGACTGCTGAGCCCACGGCCGTCGGCGCAGGGCCCCGCCCCCGTCTGGCTGATGCAGCCGGCCGTCCCGGCGGGCTGGGTGATCGCCCCGGTGGTCGTGTTGCGGTCAAGCCGCGCCACCGCGTCGCTGCCGGCGGAGGAGGCGACGTAGACGCTCTTGCCGTCTGGGCTCACCGCCGCCCCGAACGGACCGTCGAGCCCATGGCCGTCTGCGCACGGCCCAGCCCCCGTCTCGCTGATGCACCCGGCGACCCCGGCGGGCTGGCCGATCGCCCCCGTGGTCGTGTTGCGGTTGAGGCGCGCCACGGCGCCTGGGAAGAACGAGGCGACGTAGACGCTCTTCCTGTCCGGGCTCACCGCCACCCGAACCGGGCTCGTCGAGCCCATGGCCGTCGACGCAGGACCCCGCCCCCGTCTCGCTGATGCACCCGGCGCTCTGGGTGATCGCCCCGGTGGTCGTGTTGCGGTTGAAGCGCGCCACGGCGTCGCTGAAGGGGAGACGACGTAAACGCTCTTGGAGTCCGGGCTCACCGCCAACCCGGACGGACCGTCGAGCGCATGGCCGTTGGCGCAGGGCCCCGTCCCCGTCCTCGCTGACGCAGCCGGCGACCCCGGCGGGCTGGGTGATCGCGCCGCTGGTCGTGTTGCGATTGAGGCGCGCCACGGCGTTGCTGGCCTCCGAGGCGACGTAGACGCTCTTCCCGTTCGGGCTCACCGCCAACCCGACCGGACCGCCGAGCCCATGGCCGTCGGCGCAGGGCCCGTCCCCGTCCTCGCTGATGCAGCCGGCGCTCCCCGCGGGCTGGGTGATCGCCCCGGTGGTCGTGTTGCGGTTGAAGCGCACCACGGCGTTGCTTGGGGAGTACGAGGCGACGTAGACGCTCTTCCCGTCCGGGCTCACCGCCACCGAAAGTGGTTGGCCCAGCCCATGGCCGTTGGCGCAGGGCCCCGCCCCCGTCTCGCTGATGCACCCGGCGGCCCCCGCGGGCTGGGTGATCGCCCCGGTGGTCGTGTTGCGGTTGAGGCGCACCACGGCGTTGCTGCCTGCGGCTCGGACCTGCCCGAGGCGACGTAGACGCTCTTCCCGTCCGGGCTGACCGCCACCCCGTGCGCGCCGTCGAGCGCGTGGCCGTCGGCGCACGGCCCCGCCCCCGTCTGGCTGATGCACCCGGCCGTCCCGGCGGGCTGGGTGAGGTCGCCGGTCACGGCGAGCGCGGCCGCGGTCGCGAGAAGCAGCACGAGGCTTGCGAGGGAGAGCGCGGCCACCTGCCGGCGTGCCAGTCGCCTAAAGGACCTGCGCGAGCCGTTCCTCTCGCCGCTTCGCTCTCCCATGCGTCCTCCTCCGGTCGTCCGCCGACGCTAATGCCTGCGTGGGGGTCGCGTCAAGGGTCGGCGGAACCTGCGAAGCACGACTCAGTCACATCCCGACGAACACATCGCGTCCATCCCCTGGCGCAGATCCTGCGCCGAGATCGCGCCCGGGGGAACCGGCTCTGCCCGAGGGCTGAAGCCGACGGAGTCGAAGGCCAAGCGGAAGGTCCTCTGTCCGTTGGGCTTGTAGCCGCCGATCTGGCCGCTCTTACCCCAGTCGATCAGCCACTCCCCGTTGGCCAAACGCCGGGCTGAGCCGCAGCAGTTGGAGTAACGGACGCTCGGGTCGGTGATCGATCGCAGGAGCGTCGCGGTTCGCTCCTCCTCGTTGATGCGGTAGCGCACCGCTCGCGGTTTCGCCGGAGTCACATTGGTGCGATTGTCGAACACGGTCACGGTCCCGTCGGAGAGCAAGCGCGCGTCGTGTTGGGCGCCGAAGGTGTAGCGGTGGGGATCGCCGCGCACCGTGAGGCTCTTGGAAGTTCGTGTGCCTCCCAGCTTCCAGACGATCTTCCCGGTGCTCTTTTCGATCTTATAGACGGCGTCGAGGTGCCTGAAGGAGGCGATCACCGAGTCTCCGGCCGGCTCGATCGAGTTCCAGTGGAGGATGTCGTAGCCCTGGGGGGTCGGGTTGCGTACGACGTATTGCCAGCGGTGCCTGGGGGTTTCGGCCAGCGAGATGTGGTGCTGGCTCTTCCAGTCCCACAGCAGTTGGCCATTTCGGCTCACCTGCTGTAGCTCGGTGTTGACGACCCTGGCGTTGCTCGAACCGCCGTAGGCGCTCGTGTCGACGTTGCCCTGGGTGACGTAGGCGCCGAGCAGGTGACTGTCGTCGCCCAGGACCTGCAGGTCGTGGCTGTTGGCCCCGCGACCAACGCCGTGGAGGGTGCGGACCAGGCTCCCGTCGAGGCGGTGGATCGCCCACAGGCTGGGAGAAAAGGTGGCATCGAACCAGAGGATGTTCCCGTTCGGAAGCACCTTGGTGTCCCAGGCCTGACCGTGATTCCACCAGATCGGCACGCCGTGGTTGTCGAAGACCATCCCGTAGTGCAGGTTCGCGGAGGTGTGAGTTGAGGTCCACCGAAAAGTACTTCGGCGACACCGGCCCGTAGCGGGTGAAGGTGTACCTGGGGAAGGTGCTCGGCAGGCAGCGCACGTAATAGCGATACAGCTGCGTCTGCCCAACCCGTCGCACCGTGATCGTGAAGTCCTGCCCAGCGCTCAGCCGCACCCCAGCGGTGAAGTCGCCGCTGCGGTACGGATGGTTGCCGATCGCCGCCTCCCAGGCTTCGGAGACATGGGCCGTGACGGTCACCGGCCGGTCGTTGCAGCGGACGACGTAGTCGTGGATATTGGGCCCGAACTTCGGGAACAGGCTCGGAACGCTGAAGCTCACCTGCCCGGGCGCTGGGGGCTGGGCGCCGGCGTCGGCACCGAGCAGCCCCGCGATCACGAGCGCCGAGGTCGCCACCAGGACCAGACGACGTCAACGGCTCCTACGTGCTTGGTTTTCAGCGCCACCGTGCCGCCTCGAGCACCACCTCGAACTGGCGCTCCCCACTCATGCCCTCAGGATAGA
>CAVUXC010000006.1:0-60239 GCA_963745365.1 uncultured Actinomycetes bacterium | reverse complement strand
GACATTCAGCTGCGGAGCACTTCGACAAGACCTTCGCGGTCAACGCCCGCGGCACGTTCTTCCTGGCTCAGAAGGCGCTGGGGCTGCTGCGCGACGGCGGGTCGATCGTGCTGATCTCCTCGACCGCGCACCGGAGCGGCGTGCCGGTCTTCACGACCTACTCGGCCAGCAAGGCCGCGGTGCGGTCGTTCGCCCGCACGTGGGCGGCGGACCTGAAGCAACGCAACATCCGCGTCAACGTTGTGAGCCCGGGCCCGGTCGACACGCCGATCATTGACGGGGTGGTCCCCGACAAGGCGGCCGCCGACGCCATGCGTGCCGATCTGGCGGCCGCCAACCCGATGGGCCGCATCGGCCGCCCGGAGGAGATCGCCGCCGCGGTCCTGTACCTGGCGTCGGACGAGGCGAGCTTCACCAACGGCGTCGACCTGGTCGTCGACGGCGGCCAGGTCGAGCTGTAGGCGTGGCCTCATCAAGCGAAACCAGAACCACGCACAACACGCGACGAGAAGGGAACGATCCATGTCCAGCACAGACTCACACGCCACGCCAATCGGAAGCCCGATGGTGATGAATGCGAAATGGACGAGCGATGACGTGCCCGGCCAGCAGGGACGGCTAGCCGTGGTCACCGGCGCGAACACCGGCCTCGGGTTCGAGACCGCCCAAGTCCTCGCCGCGCGCGGTGCGTCGGTGGTGTTGGCAGTCCGGGATATCGAGAAGGGCAAGCGCGCCGCCGCCCGCATCGCTGAGACCGCACCGGGCGCGAACGTCATGGTCCAGCCCCTCGACCTGACCTCGCTGGACTCCATCCGCGCCGCCGCAGACGAGCTGCGGGCCAAGCACCCGAGGATCGACCTGCTGATCAACAACGCCGGTGTGATGCTCACGCCCAGGCAGACCACCAGCGACGGCTTCGAGCTGCAGTTCGGAACCAACCACCTGGGGCACTTCGCCCTCACCGGGCTGCTGCTCGAGCAGATGCTGCCGGTGCCGGGCTCCCGGGTGGTGACGGTCAGCAGCATCGTGCACCGCGTCCGAGCCCGGATCAACTTCGACGACCTGCAGGGGGAGCGGTCCTATAGCCGGGTGGGCGCGTACGGCCAGTCCAAGCTGGCGAACCTGATGTTCACCTACGAGCTGCAACGTCGGCTGTCCGGCGCGGGCACCACCATCGCGGTCGCCGCCCACCCAGGCCTCGCCAGCACCGAGCTGGCACGCTACACGCCCGCGATCGTCGCGTTCTTCTACGCGCGGGTGATGACCCAGAAGGCGGCGACGGGCGCACTGCCCGTGCTGCGCGCCGCGACCGACCCCGGCGTGCTCGGCGGCCAGTACTACGGCCCGCGCGGATTCTTCGGGGCCAGGGGCTACCCGAAACTGGCCAAGTCCAGCCGGCGATCCCACGACACGGCCATCCAGCGCCGCCTGTGGAAAGTCTCGGAAGAGCTGACCGGGGTCACGTTCCCGGTCCCGGAACTGACCCCACCGCCGTTGACCTTGGAGCACGCTGGCCCTGTGGCTGCATAACCGCCCTGTCGCCGGGGCGCCCATGTCCTAGACAGAAAAATCATCAGAGGAGCGAACGAAATGGAATCCGTCAGCCGTACCGGGCCCGTCCACTACCGCACCGCCGCCGTCGGTGGCCGCAACGTCTTCTACCGCGAGGCCGGGCCGGACAGCGCCGCGCCGAAACACCAAGCGTTTGTCTCAACCACACAAGGATCGAGCGAGCACGAGGCCACCGAAGGCAAGTCTCGCCAGGCCGCGTGATGCGCGATCCGCTCCGCATACCGTCCGCGCTTCTCGGCAGTGCGCTCCTCGGTGCTGCGTCCGGCCTGCGCGCCCAGATTGGCCTGGCGATCCTGGTTGCGCGCCAAGACCCGTCCCTGCCCCCGTTCCTCCAACAGCCGTGGACCAGACGGCTCTTGGTGGCGGGGGCGGCCGGCGAGCTGGTTGTCGACAAGCTGCCGTCGACACCGAGCCGGCTGGTGCCACCGGGGATCGCCAGCCGACTTGCGCTCGGCGCCCTGGCCGCCAGCCTGTTGGCCCGGACCCAGCGAGCACCATGGCCCCCGGCCGCTGTCATCGGAGCCTCGAGCGCGGCTGTCGCGGCCAAGTTGGGCCATGACGCGCGGGCGCGGCTCGCCCGTACGGCGCCGGACCCGGCCGTGGCCGTTATCGAGGACGCCTTGGCGCTCGGGCTAGCCGCCTTGGCTACCTTCACGCTGACCGGCGCTCCCGGTGGCCGGTCAACAAGCCCGGCTGGTCGGCCGGTTCGATCTCGACGGGCGAAGGTATCCAGCTCATCCACGGCCTAGAAAGGACCAAGATGCTTCGCGATAACCCTCTCGACGTTGTGCTTCTCGCCACCGATCTCGACCCGGCGAGAGACTTCTACTCCAACAAGCTCGGCCTGCCCATGATCGACGAAAGCGAGCAAAGCCTGACGTTCAGCTGCGGTGGCGACAGCAGGGTCATGATCAGCAAGAGCGAGACCGACACGGCCGACAGCCAAACTCAAGCCCAGTGGCGTGTGCAGGACCTCGCAGCAGAGCTGGCTGATCTCCGCTCCCGCGGGGTGAAGATCGAGGAGTACGACGATCCCGGGCTCAAGACCCAGGACGGGATCTACGACGCCGGCTTCGCACTCTTCGCCTGGATCACCGATCCCGCCAAGAATTCGCTGGCGCTGTCGCAATACAAGTGACGCTTTTACGCCGGAGCACCCGAACCGGGTAAGGAAGCGGGCGACACACACACCGCTGACCAGGCGGCGAGCCCAACCCTGCTGAGGATCGGACTCGCCGTTGTCTGGATCGGAGTCCTGCTTATGCGGCTACGGGCACAGCCATGGCGGCGGTCTCGATGAGGTTGACCACCTCAGCCGGATGAGAGACCATCGCCAAGTGGCCGGCGGCGACTTCGACGGTGGTCGCACCCATGCGCTGGGCGAACATGCGCTCGGCGTCAGCTGGGAGCGCCTGATCATCCTGGGCGACCATGTACCAAGAGGGCAGCGATTTCCACGCCGGAACGCCCACCACCTCGCTTAGGACACTCGACGACAAGGGTTGCTGAACCGCGTACAACATCTTCGCCTCGACTGGATCAACGCCTCCGGCGAAGTGATTCACGAAGTCGTCCTCAGTCAACCAGACGAACCCCTCCTCGTCGACGAACTGGTGCGCCAGCGCCGGGGTCGGTGGCCCTTGCGCCAACAGTCCTCCGAGCGATTCACCCTCGTCGATCCCGATCGCCGCGATGTAGACCACACCGACGGCGTTGGGTGCGTCGGTGCCGAGGGCTGCGATGACCTCGCCGCCGTAGGAGTGGCCGGCGACGACCGTCGGTCCGTCCTGGAGGGCGAGCACGCGGCGCAGTTTGGCCACGTCGGCCGCGAGCCCCGTCAGGGGAAACTGCGGCGCTGTGACGTTGTGTCCTTGCCCCTGCAGACTCTTTATCACGGTGCTCCAACTGGAGCCATCCGCCCAGGCACCGTGGACCAAAACGATGTTCGGCTTGTTGTGATTTGTCATGGTGCGCTCCTTGTGGGTAGTGAATCGGTCATGGCTGGCGTCGAGTGATCGACGAACTCCGTCACGTAGCGGCTGAACCGTTCTGTGAACTGGAAATGCGATCCGTGGTTGGAGTCCGGGAAGAGGATCAGCTCGGCGTTTGGCAGGTTCTGCTGCAGGATGTAGGAGTTGATCGTGGGGACGACGATGTCGTCGCTGCCGTTGACCACGAGCGCCGGGTGAGGGATTCCCTTCAGGTACTCGAAGCCATCAGGGGCAGCCCCACCCCACTCGCGGGCCGCCGCGGAATGAGCGGCGACGGTGGCCTCCGAGACCGGGACGTCTCGGTCCTCGGTTCGTGTGCGGATGCGCTCGAGGAAGCGACGACCCGCGGCCTGGCTCGCCTCCGACGGCGAGAACATGATCGGAAGCCACATCAGATCCTGCGGGTCATAGACCTTCCCGAAGAGCGGCGCGACGTCCGGAGCGAGCTCGCCCATGCCGTCACCGCCGCGCGGGCCGGTGCCCACGAGAATCAATCGCCGCACCAGCTCGGGTCGATCGACCGCGATCTGCTGGGCGACGTATCCGCCCATCGAGTGGCCGAAGAGATCGACGTGCTCGAGGCCGAGTGCGTCGATGAGTGAGGCGGCGTCCCGCGCCATCCCGGCGACGGTCTCCGGTGCCGCGCCGGTGCTGAGTCCGACGCCGGCGTTGTCGGTGAGGATCACCTCGCGACCGTGGGCGAGGGCGTCGCGTGATCGCCAGGTCGTAGTTGTCGAGGTTGCCCATGAAGTGCTGGAGCAGCACGATCGGCGTGCCGATCGGCTTGCCGAAGCGCCGGTAGGCGAAGCGGATCCCATCCGCTTCAACAAATCGTGTCGGTGCGGTGTCGTGCGTGTGCGCCGCTGCTGTCAGCATCCGCCTCGTTCACTTCCAGGGACTGGTTCGACTGGCTGTTCATGGCTGGCTCCTCTGGTGGGATTGCATCGATGGCGGTGGCTTTGGGTTAGACCGCTCTGCGTCCGCCGTCGGCGGCGACGGTGGTGCCGGTGATGTAGCTCGCTCGCGGGGATGCGAGGAAGGCGATGACCTCGGCGATCTCCTCGGGTTGTGAGGCGCGGTGCATCGGCGTGGTCTCCCCGAGCGCCGTGATGAACTCGGGACCGGAGGGTGACGGCGTGTAGACGGGGCCTGGGGCGATCGCGTTGACGCGTACCCCGCTCGCGCTGTACTCAGCGGCCCAGGCGCGCGTCATCGCCTCAAGCGACGCCTTCGTCGCACCGTAGGCCGCGCCGCCGACGAGCCCGACGCCGCCGGCCATGCTGCTGAGGCTGACGATGCTGCCGTGGCCCCTGGCGGCCATCCCGGGAGCGATCGCGGCGACGAGGAAGAACGGCGCCCGGACGTTGCTGGCGAACATCTTGTCGAACGCGGAGACGTCGAACTCCGACGGTCGGGCCGAAGAGCGCGATCCCGGCGTTGTTGATCAGGATGTCGACATCGCCAACCTCGCCTGCGAGGCGCTGCACGTCGGCGGCGTCGCCGAGGTCGGCAGCGACGAACGCTCGCCTTGCCGCCAGCGGCTGTGATCTCCTCGACTGTCTCGGCGCCGCGGGCGGCGTCGCGGCCGTGAACCAGGACCTCGGCCCCGTCTCGGGCCAGCTGCAGCGCGACCGCGCGACCGATGCCGGAGGTGGCGCCGGTGACCAGGGCACGTTGTCCTTCGAGATTGTTGTTTTCGGTGATCGTTGACATTGCTGCTCCTTCGTTTCGGCTGCTCCGGCTCACGCTTCAGCGATCTTCGGGGAAGCGGTCGCCGTACATCGGTAGGCCGCTGACGGAGACCTCACGTGAGGCCTCGTCCTCGACGACGTCCCAGTGCTCCTTGAGCTGTCCGTCCTCCATGCGGACGAGGTCGACGACAATCCATGGTGCGGGAAGCCCGTGACCGGAGAACCGTCCACGGACGAGGACCATGTCGCCGTCGGCCATGACGAGCTCCAGCTCGTGCTTGAACTCCGGGGGCATGGCCTTGATCAGGCCGAACAGGCCGTCGCGACCCGGGGGAATGTGCGCGCTGTGCTGGATGTACTCGTCCGCCCAGAAGCCTTCGGCGGCCGCGTAGTCGCGTTGGTTGAACAGCGCGTCGAACGCCTGGCGGACGGTCTCCTTGTTGGTGTTCTGCGTGTCGGTTGTCGTACTCATCTTGGTCCTTTGTCCGAGAGTGGCTGTGAGTTGCTTGATCGAACTTACCTTCGTGTCCGGCACGCTACCATAAAGTTCGATGAAGCGACTGACCCCACCGGAAGTTCCTCCCGGATCTTGCTGAAGCGCGACTACGAAACCCAGATCTGCTCGGTTGCCCGCGCCCTCGAAGTGGTCGGCGAGCGCTGGTCGCTGCTGATCCTGCGTAGCGTGTTCCTCGGCGTCCACCGCTTCGATGACCTCCTCGAAGCGCTGGGGATTACGCGCAGCGTCCTCACCGGCCGACTCCAGCACCTCGTCGACGAGGGGGTGCTGGAGCGCGTTCCCTACCAGCAGCGCCCCACGCGCTACGAGTACCGGCCAACCGCCAAGGGCCACGAGCTCTGGCCGGTTCTCATTCACCTCGTGCGCTGGGGCGACGCCTACTACTGCGAGGCCGACGGCGTCCCGCGGGTCATTGAGCACGCCGGCTGCGGCGGCCGACCCGACGATCATCTGCTCTGCGATCGCTGTGGGGAAGCGCTGACGTACTTCAATACCTGCGCGTTTCCCGGGCCCGCGCGGATCCCACTGGGCAAGAGCAGTGGCGGCTACGGCTGGCCGGAGGGGTGAATACGAACGCTGCTCGTGCCCGCTCTGGTCGCCGTCATGGCGCGCTGGAACGCGTGGATGCCGGGCCTGAGATAGCTTGGCTTCATGCCGGTGCCCGAAACGCACGAAGGCGACCATCCGGAGCCGTCGAAGCGCAACTACCTACTGAATGCAGACGGTTCCGGCACCGGGACCACCGACAATCCAGCTCAAGGTGCGATCGGAGTCGTCCTCAGGGACCCCGACGGTCACCTAATTCGTGAGATCTCCGAACCGATCGGACCCGCCATCAACACCGTTGCGGAATATCGGGCTCTCATCGAAGGACTCAAGCTCGCCCGCAGTCGCGGAATCCAACGCATCCGGGTGTTCCTTGACTCGGAGCTCGTGGTCGACCAGGTAAACGGCCGCGCGAAGGTTGGCAAGGAGCACATCAGACCCCTGCACACGGAAGCGTGCTCCCTGCTCCAGGAGTTTCCCAACATCAGGATTTCGTGGATTCCGCGAAAATGGAATGCCGAAGCGGACGCACTTGCAACCAAAGCGCTTCGTGGTCGCTGAGCGCAGCGGTGCACACAGGCCTGAACCGTGGTCTTGACTTCCGCTTCCGCGTGACGGGAGGCGTCCCACTCAAGCCTCGCGAGACGCTCGAAATGGACGAAGAGCAGGAGAGACGGCGTTCGGCTCCTGAGCTCGACGCTATCAACCACTGCGAGCCCGACCGCGCCTAGGGCTCGTCGTCCGGGCTGTACCGCGGGTACGTTCCCCGGTAGCGAAGCAGCCGCCCGAGCGGGGCGAGGGCCGCGATCAGGATCGCGATGACGGGAGCCGGGAGCCGGCTGAGGAGGATCTCCTTCTGCGGTACGACCTGGACCTCATCCTGGAACTCCTGAGCAAGCACGGCCGCGAACAGCGGATTCGGCAAGGCTCTCTTGTTCAGCTTGCCATCGCGCGCCAGCCCGTAGTGCGTCTCGAAGATGACTTCCGTCCGGAGGGCGGGGCGCACCTCGACGATGACGCGGGTCTCATCCTCTCCTGCGTTCCACCAAGTGTGGGGGATCCCCGCAGGAACGACGAACGTCTCCCCCGGTACGGCGGCCCGCTCCTCTTCACCGATCCGAAAGTGGGGCGAGCCCGAGAGCACCTCGAAGCGCTCCTCCTGCTGAGGGTGAAGGTGCGCAGCCGGCACGAAGCCGCCTGGGGCGAAGATGTGCTCGAACCGCAAGAGTTCACCATTCGTCTCACGCCTGGTCGCGAGGAAGGTGAGCCGCTCTCGGGTGACCGGATTCTCGATCGTGACGCCGGAGCTGGCCATGGTCCGGACGGACCCTTATCAGACCTGAGAGAAGGCCGCAGACGACCCGCCACGCATGTCTCGTGAGCCGGTCGGGCAAGAGTTGGCGCACTCACGTCTGGACCGGTGCGCTTGCCTGACCGAGCATCGGGCTGATGTGATCTGGCCGCCCGAGCAGAGCCGCTGGAAGGAGAGATCGTTCGGCTGAACCGCTCGAGAGCGCAGCCCGACCGGCGCGACTTCGGAAGACCTACCGGCGCGGCTCAGCCCGGACGTCGCTTTCGCTGAGCGCAGTTTCGAGCGCCGTTCGCAGATCCCCGACTAGACCGGCTTGCTGCCAGCGGCGGGCCCAGGAGCGCTCGATCGCGGCGATCTCGCGCAGGGCGGCCCTGACCACTGCCCGCCCTTCGTCGGTCAGGCGGATCAGGCGGGCCCGGCGGTCGGTTGGATCGGGGACCCGCTCGACGATGGCGCGCTGCTCGAGTTCCGCCACGAGCTCTCCCATGGCCTGGTGCGAGATGCCGGCGCGGCTTGCGAGCACGGTGAGCCGAGTCCCCTCCGGGTCGATGTTCTCGAACACCGGATAGTGGCGCGACGGCGCGTCCGGCCACCCTGCCGCCTCCATGCGTTGGGTGATCTCCTCGATCATCGCGCGCGACGTGCGACGAAGAAGCGCGATGAGGGTGATCGCTCGCGGCTGCCTGGCCATATCGTTTGTTTGACGTTACGCAAGTAGCCTGCATATAATATGTCCGCAGGCTACTTGCACATTATCGAGAGGAAGGACATGGACCGTCAGCGCAGGATCATCAGGCGGGCGATCGCGAAGCACTCCTTTTGCACGCTCGCTACCGCCTCGGCGGCCAATCGCCCCCTCGTCACCGGCGTCCTCTATGCCGCGGTGGGAGACCTGCTCTACGTCTCCACGCTCGAGACCAGTGCGAAGGCGCGCAACATCCGCGAGAACCACCGCGTCGCCGTTTGCATTCCGGTTCGGCGATTCCCCGTCGGTCCTCCGTTCACGGTCCAGTTCCAGGGCACGGCGACGGTCTGCCCGATCGACGAGCCGCAGCATCGTCGAGCGAGCTTGAAGCCGGGCGCCTCAAGCCGATCACCTCGCACGGAGAACTCGACCATCCCGACGCGTGCGTGTTAAGGATCAAGCCCGGGCCTCGAATCGCGACTTACGGTTTGGGCGTGCCGTTACGCGACGTCGTGCGGGATCCGCTTCACGCGAGCCGCAGCGTGCGGATGCGCTGATGGACGGGCTCCTCACTGGGCTGACGGCGCTCACGGCACTCGGCTGCGGGGTGGTCGCCGGGGTCTTCTTCGCCTTCTCCACATTCGTGATGAAGGCCCTCGGCCGCCTTCCGCCAGCGCAAGGCATAGCGGCCATGCAAGCGATCAACGTCGCGGCGATTCCGTCCACGTTTTTCATCACGGGGCTTGGAACCATGCTGGGATGTGTCGCCCTTGCCGGCTGGGCGGTGGTTGAGTGGCACGAGGCATTCACCCCCTACCTGCTCGCCGGTAGCGTCCTGTATGTGGCTGGGTCGATGGTGGTAACCGTGGCGTTCAATTTGCCGCGCAACGATGCCCTGGCAACGGTCGATCCGGAGGGGGCCGAGGCCGTAGACCGGTGGACTCGTTATCTGGCGGAGTGGACGTTCTGGAACCACGTAAGGGCGGCTGGTGCTCTCGCCGCGGCGGCGGCGCTGATCGGGGCACTCCTTGTCGGCTGAGCAAATCGACGCGCGAGAGCTGGCGTCTTACACGGCCGACACCTTCGTCCGCGGTCCGCTGCGCTCCTCTGGTCGACCTTGACACCCTCTGGGCCGCGCCGCGGACGTTTTCCCGGGTCTCCCGAGCCGCTTTTCGCGTGAACGCGAGAGGCGAGATGGCGTGGTGCGAGCTAAATAGATCGCGCAGTTAGGGGCGCTACCTAACCACAGTCGGTGCTTGTCGGTGGGGCGGCCCGGGCTGGCGCTGTCGCTCTGCGGGCGCGAAGCGGTAGCGCCCAGGCACGGTGGTCCCGCTTCTGGTTGTCGTCAAGGCGGGCGTCTGCCGAAGGTCGTCTGAGACGCCCGCTCGTCGCGGCAAGGCGCAAGCGCTTGAAACTGACGCAACGTAATGGCCTACCGTCGTCATCAATGGGCGACCAGATGGAATGGACGATCGGCGAACTCGCCAGCTCGGCGGGCGTCACTGTCCGCACGCTTCACCACTACGACCGAATCGGCCTTCTTGTTCCCGATGATCGTTCCTCGGGTGGGCATCGGCGTTACGCGGCCAATGCAGTGGAGCGGCTCCACCGAATAGTCGCCCTCCGCGGCTTTGGATTCGGGCTGGCGGAGATCGCCGCGATGCTCGACCACACGCCGACCGAGGCCAGCTGGTCGAAACCGTGCGCCGGCAGTTGCAGGCAGTTGATGCGGAAGTCGAGGCGCGAAAGCAGCTCAGGGACCGACTGGCGCGCATGCTGGATCGCCTCGAACGGAACGAAAGCCTCTCGGCAGCCGAGCTGATCGAAACGATGGAGGAGATATCAATGTCAATCAAGATCGACCGTGTCTACACGCGCGCAGGCGATGATGGAGAGACCGAGCTTGCCGACGGAACTTGGATCGCAAAAACCGATTCGCAGCTCGAGGCCGGCGACATTGAGGAGCTGAACGCTCATATCGGTGTCGCGTCCGCGAACGGCGAGCTTCCGCAGCAGCACGCCACATGGCTCGTGGAAGTGCAAAACGACCTCTTCGACATTGGGGCGAAGCTCGCGCGAAGCGTTCAGGCGCTCGACGACTCTCTCCCTAGAGTGAGTTCGGCCTACGTGGAGTGGCTTGAGGCTCGGTGCGATGAAGCCGATCGCGAGCTCTCACCGCTCGAGTCGTTCGTGCTTCCCAACGGAACTGCGCTCGCAGCTCAGCTACACGTCTGCCGCACGGTGTGCCGGCGTGTTGAGCGACGCGTTCTCGCCCGCGGCGCGGTGAATCCTGAGATCGGGCGTTACCTGAATCGGCTTTCGGACCTGCTCTTCATCCTTGCTCGAAGTGCCGGAGGCGATACCGAGCGACTTTGGGAGCCAGGGAAGAGAACGCGAGACGAGCCCAGCTAGCTCCCCTCGAAGGCTGCCGAAGCGGGTTCAGGCGCCATTGCCGAATCGCGACGGCCCTTTCTGTGACGGTGCCTGGAATGAGCGAAACCCAACTCCGTCAACGCGCCGCTATGGCCCTGTCCGTGCCGCTGCTTGAGTTCCTGGGCGTTTCATCGGTGGATGAAGGGGACCCGGCGTCGGGTCTCTCGCTCATCCCGCAGGGGAACGCCCTCAACGCACTGGGCGCTCCGCACGCTGGAGCGCTGTCTACTGTTTTGGAACTCGCTGCCTACTTGGCGCTCTTGCCCCAGCTGGCAGACGGGAAGGAAGCGGTTACCCACCAAATCTCTGCCTCCTACCTAGCCCGCGCTGAGGGCGGCGCGGCGCTTATCGCGAAGGGGGATGTGCTGCGGCGAACGCGCCACCTGGCGTTCGTTTCAACCAGCCTGCGCCAGGAGGACCGGCTGCTTGCCATGGCACAAGTGACGAAGTCGATCTTCGCGGTCTGAGAGCCGCAGCAGTTCCGCTTTCGCGTGAAAGCGGCAGCCCGCGCACGGGAGGCGACGAGGGTTGACCGGCGCGCACTCCCTTCACAGAGCCTGGACGAAGCTGAGGCTTTCAGGTCTGGAGCGGTAGCGCGAGGCCAGGAAGGATCGACCGGAAATCCAACGAGGAGGGTCGATGCTCTACAAGCTCGCTGCATACGTCCACGCGTTCTTCTTTCGCCGCGCCCAAGGCATCCGCGCCGCGCTCGAGGGTGAGCGGGGACAGGGCACGGTCGAGTACGTCGGTCTGATCCTGCTGGTCTCGCTCCTGATGGTCGGCATGGTGGCCGCCATGAAGGGGTTCAACGGCAAGCAGGGAACCGAGCTGGCGGACGTGATCGTCAACAAGATCAAGCAGGCCGTGAACGCGATCACCTTTCGCTGAAGCCTCGCCCGCCCCGGCCCCGCTCCCAGGGGAGAGGGGGGAGAGCGGGCGGCTCCGCGGGGCCGCAATGGTCACCGCGGCGGGAGTACCGCTGCGCCGGACGGCCCTGGTCCGGCGCGCGGTCTCGTTGTGGCGTGCCGCCTCGTTACGCCGCGCCGCCCGAAACGTCGATGGTCGACTTGCGCTCCACTATGGATCGCAACTAGGCCATCGCGAGAGCGCGATCCTTCGCAACGATCGCGTCGGGAGGTAGCATCGACCGCACGATCCCGATCAAGGAGGCGCGATGGCAATCTGCGTGATAGGCGAGAACCCCAAGGGGAGCCGCGAGGTCTACGAGCAGGTGATCCAGCGGGTTGCGCAAGACGGCGGCGAGTTCCCGCCGCCGGGGGCGATCTTCCAGGTCTCCGGCCCGGCCGAGCCCGGTTGGCGCGTGGTCAGCGTCTGGGACTCGCGCGAGGCCTACGAGAGCTTCACCGCCGAGCGCCTCGCGCCCGCGTGGGCGGAGGCCGGAGTCTCGCGGGACGACCTTAGCTTCACGATCTTCGAGGCCCACAGCTTCATGGCCGGCGACCTGAGCGGAGCCGCTCAGCCCGGCTAGCGGTCGGGGGCTCTCGCCTCGCCGGGAATGAGCAGCGTCGGGCCTGACCTGCTGGCTCAGGCGACGCGCTCCCGCCGGCGCTCGGCGAAGAGGGACAGCGCGTAGCGCCCGGCGGGATGCTCGCGTGCGCGCTCGACGAGCGCCGCGGTGTGGGGCGGCAACAGGTCGGGCTGCGGGAGCGGGACGCCGTACACCGGTGGGACGACGACCGCGGCGGACAGCGCCGCGAAGGTCAGGTCGGCCGCGCCGAACCGCTCGCCGCACAGATGCGGACGGCCGTCGGCGAGCAGCTCCGCCACGTAATCGAGCTCGCGCCAGACCGCCGCCTCGTCCTCGACCTCGATCCCCGGGCGGATGCCGAGCACGCGCCCGACGAAGCGCACGGCGAGCGGCCATCCGTAGCGGATCGCGCGGTCCTCCCAGCGCGGCACGCCCTCGTTGTTGAAGTCCAGCATCAGCTTGCGCTGGGGAAGCACGTGGATGTACATGAGCCGCCGCCCCTTCGGCCCGAGCTCCGCGTCGAAGCGCCGGCACAGGCGCTCGACCTCGTCGCGAGCGTCCGGCTCCGCGGGAAACAGCCGCTGCTCCGGTGGCGTGCGCGCATCGACCCAGGCCAGGATGTCCTCCGACTCGGAAAGCACGCCGTCGGGCGTCACCAGCACTGGAACCGTGAGCCCGCCACCCGCGCGCCGCGCGGCGAGCCGGTGGATGCCCTGGACGTGGCGCTCCTCGCGATAGGCCATTCCCGCCCGCTCCAGAGCCCACCGCGCCTTCTCGCAGTAGTGGCTGATCGGGATCGTGATGAGCCGCAGCACCATGCAGAAGTATCCCCGGCATGGCGGGCGCAGGCCGTCTGACAGACTCCGCCGCATGGGGCCGAGTCGCAGCTACGACCGCTCTGCCGGCGACCTGCGCCCGGTCGAGATCGAGCCGGGTTTCGTGCGCACCGCAGACGGCTCGGCGCTCTACTCGCAGGGGGAGACGCGGATCATCTGCACCGCCTCGGTGACCTCCTCGGTGCCGCGCTGGATGGTGGGCTCCGGCCGGGGATGGGTGACCGCCGAATACGCGATGCTCCCGGCGTCGACCGGGGAGCGCAAGGAGCGGGACATAAAGCGCGGCCGTCCCGACGGGCGCTCGGTGGAGATCCAGCGGCTGATCGGCCGCTCGCTGCGGGCGGTCGTCGACCTGGAGGCGCTCGGCGAGCGCAGCGTCTACGTCGACTGCGACGTGCTCCAGGCCGACGGGGGCACCCGCTGCGCGGCGATCACCGGCGGCTACGTGGCGCTGCGCCTCGCGCTCGGCCAGCTGAAGGAGGCGGGCGAGCTGGAGCGCGATCCGCTCACCGGCTCGATCGCCGCGGTCAGCTGCGGGCTGGTCGACGGCGATCCGCTGCTCGACCTGGACTACTCCGAGGACTCGCGGGCCGAGGTCGACGCCAACGTGGTGATGAGCGGCGACGGCGGCCTGGTCGAGGTACAGGCGACCGCCGAGCGCACCCCCGTCTCGCGGGCCTCGCTCGACGACCTCCTGGCCCTCGCCGAGCCGGCGATCGCCCTGCTTCGCGACGCGCAGCAAGGCGCGGTCAACGGCCCCGCTGGCTGATGCCGCGAGCGCGAGCCGTGGTCGCCACCCGCAACCAGGACAAGCTTCGCGAGCTGGAGGAAATGCTCGCCGCGATGGAGCTGGTGCCGCTCCCTGACGAGGTTGAGCTGCCGCCCGAGGAGGGTGAGACGTTCGCCGACAACGCACTGGCCAAGGCGCGTGCCGCCCACGCCGCCACCGGCATGGCGGCGATCGCCGACGACTCGGGGATCGAGGCGCGGGCGCTCGGCGGCCGGCCCGGGGTCCGCTCGGCCCGCTACGCCGGCCCGGAGGCCGGCGACGAAGAGAACCTGGAGCTGCTGCTGCGCGAGCTGGCGGGCGCCGCGGACCGCTCGGTCGCCTACGTCTGCGCGCTCGCCTACGTCGGCGAGGACGGCGCCGAGCAGCTGTTCGAGGGGCGCTGCGAGGGCCGGCTGGCGGACGAGCCGCGCGGCTCGGGTGGCTTCGGCTACGACCCCGCCTTCGTCCCCGACGACACCGGACCTGGCGATCGGCGCACGATGGCCGAGCTGAGCGCCGCCGAGAAGCACGCGATCAGCCACCGGGGGCGGGCGGCCAGGCAGCTCGCGAGCTGGCTGGAGGCGGGGGAGTGATCCGCACCAAGTCGGGCGCCGCGACCCTCTCGATCGTCTCCAACTCGCTGCTGATCGCGCTCAAGATCGCCGCCGGGGCGATCACCGGCTCGATCGCGATCATCACCGAGGCGGTGCACTCGTCGATCGACCTGGTCGCCTCGGTGGTCGCGCTGGTCTCGGTGCGAAAGGCGGACGAGCCGCCCGACCCAAGGCACACCTACGGCCACGAGAAGGCCGAGAACCTCGCCGCCGCGATCGAGGGGATGCTGATCCTGATCGGCGCCGGGATCATCGTCTTCGAGGCCACCCGCCGGCTGGCGGTCGGCGCCGAGGTCGAGAACCTCGGCGTGGGGATCGCGGTGATCGCCTTCTCGGCGGTGGCCAACTTCGCCGTCTCCGCCTACATCGGGCGTCGGGCCCGCGAGCACCGCTCGGCCGCGCTGGAGGGCGACGCCGCCCACCTGCGCGCCGACGCCCTCACCTCGGTCGGCGTGCTGGTCGGGCTGGTCCTGGTCGAGGTCACCGGGTTCGACGCCTTCGACCCGATCGCCGCCCTGGTGGTCGCATCGGCGATCGTGATCGCCGGGCTTCGCATCCTCACCGGCTCCTCGCGGGTGCTGCTGGACGAGGCGCCGCCCCCCGAGGAGCTCGACCGGATCGAGGCCGCGATCGCCGCCGCGCGGCCGCCCGAGATGGTCGGCTACCACAAGCTCCGCGCCCGCCGCGCCGGGGCCCGCGACTACATCGACCTCCACGTCCAGTTTCGCTCCGGGACCACGCTCGAGCTCGCCCATGCCCTGGCGCATCGGCTTCGGGACGCGATCGAGGCCGAGATCCCCGACTCCGACGTGCTGATCCACGTCGAGCCCGAGGGGGCGGTTCGCGACCCAGCCTCGCGCGATGCGGCGCCCTACCGGGCCGGCTGAGGGCGCCGAACGGACTAGTCGGCGAGGTTGACGGCCGCCGAGGCGCCGACGGCGGCGACGACGATCGAGTAGCCGGTGTAGCCGTTCAGGGCCAGGATCAGGGCCGCGATCGCGCAGATGACGACGACGGTCAGCCAGGAGGCTCGCGCAAGGACACGCCTATATGTTGCCGAGTGACCAGCGTCAACGCCCAGCGCGCCCCCGAGCGCCGAAGCGGCCGAGGTCGCCGTCGCCCGGCTGGCCGAGATGTCGCCCGACCTCCGCGGCTGCGCGATCCTCGATCGCCGAGGGCCGCGCGCTGGCCGCCAGCGGCGACCCGGAGACCTGGGCCGGCGCCGGCGCGGCCCTGCTCGCCGGCGGCCGACGCCGCCGGGGGGGAGCCGGCGAGCCACGTCCATGTCGGGACCGAGGACGGCGAGGCGTTCGCGGTCCGCCACGAGGGGCTGGCGATGGTCGCGGTCGCCGAGCGCTTCACGCTCGCCTCGCTGATGATCTTCGACATGCGCGCCGTGCTGCGCGACCTCGCAGGGGCGGCGCTGATGCAGGGCCCGGCAGCCCGAGCGAGCAGGGGCGGCAGTGACGCCGAAGCCGCAGCGGACGATCCTCGACCGCGTCTCCGGCTACGCGGACGAGGCGGCCGCCTACCTGCGCCGGCGGCGGATGACCCGGAGGCCGTTCGCGCGCGTCTCACTACCCGGGGGCCGAAGCGCGGACTACCCACCCGAGACCGAGGCCGGCCGCGGGCTCTTCCTGGCCGCCTCGAGCCTGATCGACGCTGGCCCGATGACGAGCGGAATCCCCAGTTGACCGCGGAGCGGGCGGCGGCGCCGCTGATCGAGCCCGAGCTCGCCGGGCGGGTGCGTCGCGCGCGCTTCAGCCGCGGCGGCGACTTCGCCGAGCTCTTCTGCGAGGAGCGCGCCGGGCCTCGGCCTGGCGATCGACGAGTCGCGGATCGAGCGGGTCCAGCGCGGCACCGAGCGCGGCGCCGGGGTTCGGGTGGTGCGCGGCGAGACCACCTACTTCGCCCACGTCGACGGGCTCGCGGAGGCCGAGCTCGAGCGCGCCGCCGACGCCGTCGCGGCGGCGGCGCGCGGCGACCGTCGCGAGCCCCAGGCGCTGGCGGCAGCCGAGTCGCCGCCGCTCCAGGAGATCGCCGTCGCTCCCGCCGAGGTCGCCGGCCGAGCGCAAGGCCGAGCTGCTGCGCGCCTGCGACGAGCGCGCCCGCGCGGCGGGCGACGAGGTCGTCCAGGTGCAGGCGGGCTACGCGGAGGGCAGCCGCCGGGTCACGGTCGCCAACTCCGAGGGGCGGTTCGCCGTCGACGACCGCACCCGGGTGCGGCTCGGCGTCCAGGTGGTCGCCCGGCGAAACGGCGCGGTCGAGACCGGCTTCGAGACGCTCGGCGGGCATCGCGGCTTCGAGCTGGTCACCGAGGGCGCCGCCGAGCGCGACCGCCGAGCAGGCGGCGCGAGTCGCGCTCACCCTGCTCGACGCCGACCCGGCGCCGGCCGGCGCGATGCCGGTGGTCGTCGGCGGCGGCTTCGGCGGCGTGCTCTTTCACGAGATGACCGGCCACGGCCTCGAGGCCGACCACATCCAGAAGGGCGCCTCGGTCTACGCCGGCAAGCTCGGCGAGGAGGTCGCGGCGCCCGTACCTGGACGCCTACGACGACGGTCGCCTGCCCGGCGAGTGGGGGACCGACGGCATCGACGACGAGGGCACGCCGACCCAGAGGACCGCGCGTGATCCACGAGGGCCGGATCACCTCCTACCTCTACGACCTGGTGCGGGCGCCGCAAGGACGGCGTCGACTCGACCGGCAACGGCCGCCGCCAGAGCTTTCGCCACCTGCCGATCCCGCGGATGACCAACACCTTCATCGCCCCCGGCGAGGCGACGCCCGAGGAGCTGATCGCAGAGGTCGAGCGCGGCTTCTACGCCGTCTCGTTCGCCGGCGGCCAGGTCGACCCGACCACCGGCGACTTCGTCTTCGGCGTCTCGGAGGGCTACCTGATCGAGGGCGGCGAGGTGACCAGGCCCTGTCGCGGCGCGACCCTGATCGGCAACTGCCTCGACACGCTGCGCGCGGATCGACGGCGTCGCCGACGACTTCGAGATGAAGACCGGCTTCTGCGGCAAGGGCGGCCAGAGCGTGCCGGTCGGCACCGGCCAGGGCCACGTGCGGATCGGCGAGCTGACCGTCGGCGGGACGGCGGTCTGATGGCCGGCGAGCTCGAGGCGGTCGCCGAGCGCGCGGTCGAGGCGGCGCTCGGCGCCGGCGCCGGCGACGCCGAGGCCTACGTCGCAGGACTCGACCGGGCTCGAGATCCGGGTCTTCGACGGCGAGGTCGAGAGCCTGACCGAGGCCGGCGAGCGCGGGCTCGGGGTGCGGTGCTGGATCGACGGCCGGGTCGGCTACGCGTACGGGACGGACCTCGGCGACGACGGGCTTCGGGAGATCGCCGCGGGCGCGGTCGAGGCGGCGCGGGTCGCCGATGCCGACGAGTTCGCGCGCCGCCGTCCGCGGACGGGCGAGGCCGCGCCGCCGGAGATCCCGGGCCTTCGCCGACCCGGCGGCCGCCGAGTGGACGACCGAGCGCAAGGTCGAGCTCGCCAAGGGCATCGAGCGCGCGGCGCGCGAGGCCGACCAGCGGGTGGTCGCGGTCGAGACCACGGTCTTCGTCGACGAGGAGCAGCGGGTCGCGCTCGCCTCCTCGAGCGGGCTCGCCGGCGCCTACGAGGCGACCACCGCCTACGCCTACCTCTCGGCGATCGCCGAGGACGGCGGCGACCGGCAGACCGGGCTCGGCTTCGGCATGGGCCGCTCGCCCGCGGCGCTCGACGCCGGAGGAGATCGGCCGCGAGGCCGCGGAGCGCTCGACCTCGCTGCTCGGCGCCGACAAGCCCGCCTCGCGCACCTGCCCCGTCGTCCTCGACGAGACCGTCGCGGCCAGCTTCGTCGGCTTCATCGGCGGCGTCCTGTGCGCCGACGCCGTGCAGCGCGGGCGCTCGCCGTTCGCCGGCCGCCTCGGCGAGCGGTCGCCTCGGCGGCCCTGACCATCGCCGACGACGGCGCCGACCCCGCCGGGCTCAACTCCGCGCCCTTCGACGGCGAGGGCACCCCGCGCGGGCGCACCGCGCTGATCGAGGCCGGCGAGCTCGCCGCCTACCTGCACGACTCCTACACCGCCCGCCGCGAGAGGCCGCCGGCGCGGCTGGCGCCCGCACCACCGCCAACGCCTCCCGCGCCGGCTACCGCTCCCCGCCGTCGGTCTCGACCTCCAACCTGGTCGTCGCCCCGGGCGCCAAGGGCTTCGACGAGCTGCTCGCCGAGGCGGGCGACGGCATCTACGTCACCGACGTCGCCGGCCTGCACTCCGGCGTCAACCCGGTCTCCGGCACCTTCTCGGTCGGCGCCACCGGCCGCGTGATCTCCGGCGGCGAGCTCGCCGACCCCGCCGACGAGTTCACGATCGCCTCCGACCTCCAGTCGATGCTGATGGCGATCGCCGCCGCCGCCTCGGAGTCCCGCTGGGTCCCGTTCGGCGGCTCGGTCAGCACCCCGGCGCTGCTGATCGGCGAGATGGCGGTGGGAGGGTCCTAGGCGTCCCGCCCTGGCTTCGCCGAGAGCCGCCTAACGCAATCGGGGCTGGAGTCGGGCGGGTTATTGCCGGTATGGCAGAACCCGCCCTGCGCCCCTCCGCCCGCGCGTCAGCCGGACGGAGGGTAGATCGCGTCCATGGCGTCGCGGAGATCCTCTGCCGAGACCGCGCCGGCGGGGACCGGCGCCGCCCGGGAGCTGAAGGTGGAGTTGAAGTCCAGGAGGAAGCTCCTCTGGCCATTTGGCCTGTAGCCCGCGACGCCATTTGGCAGGCCCCAGGAGATCAGCCAGTGCCCGTCGCTCAGGCGCCGGGCTGAGCCGCAGCAGCCGGAGGTCGTGATCTCGGGGTCGGTGATCGACTCCAGGAGGGTCGCGGTTCCCGCCTTGCGGTCGATCCTGAAGCGCACCGCCCGCGGCGCCTTGTGGCCCAAGCCCGTGCGATTGTCGAACACGGTCACGGTCCCGTCGCCGAGCAGGCGGGCGTCGTGCTGGGCGCCGAAGGTGTAGCCGCGCGGGTCTTGCCTCACGTCGAGGCTTCTGGGGGTGCTCGTGCCGCCCAGCTTCCAGACGATGGCGCCGGTTGACTGGCGGATCTTGTAGACGGCGTCGAAGTGCCTGAAGGAGGCGATCACCGAGGCCCCGTCGGGCTCGATCGAGTTCCAGTGGGCGATGTCATAGGCCGGGGTGCCGTTGTCGATGGCCCACGGCCAGTGGCGCCCGGTCTCGGCCAGCGAGACGTGGTCCTGGCTCTTCCAGTCCCAGAGCAGCTGGCCGTCGGAGCTCACCTGCTGGAGCTCGGCATTGGTGACCGTGGCGTCGCTGGAGCCGCCGTAGGCGCTCGTGTCGACGTGCTGCTGGTTGACATAGGCGCCGACCAGGTAGTCGCCGCCGCCCAGTACTTGAATGTCGTGGACGTCGGCCGCCGGGCCGACGGCGTCGAGCGTGCGGACGGGGCTCCCGTCGAGGCTGTGGATCTCCCAGGTGTAGGAGGGGAGATCGAACCAGAGGACGGTCCCGTCCGGGAGCACCCTGGGGCTCCTCGCCGGAACGCGGTACCACCAAACCGGCGCCCCGTAGTTGTCGAAGACGATCGCGAAGCGCTTGTCCCGGGGGCGGAAGAACGCCTGGTCCACCGAGAAGAACCTCGGCGACACCGGCCCCGAGCGGCTGAAGGTGTACCTGGGGAAGTCGTCCGGCAGGCAGCGAACGTAGTAGCGATAGAGACGCGAGCGCCCCACCTCCCGCACGGCGATGCGGAAGTCCCGCCCCGCGCCCAGCGGCACCTCCGCGTTGAAGTTGCCGCTGCGGAAGGGATGGTCGCCGATCGCCGCCTCCCAGCCTCCGACGACGTGGGCTGTCACCGTCACCGGCTGGTCGTTGCAGCGGACCGCGTAGTCGTGGGCGTCGGCCCTGAACTTCGGGAACAGGCTCGGGACGCTGAAGCTGACCTGCCCGGGCGGCGGCGCCGCCTCGGCGGCGCCCCGGCGCCGAGGAGCCGCGGCGACCACGAGCGCCGAGCTCAAAAGCGCAGACTGAAGGCGGCGGCTCACCGGCAGCTGACGCCGGCGCAGCTCTTCAGATTCTGCAGGCGGGCGGCGAGCTGTGCCCTGACGGACGCGTAGGCGGGGGCGTTGTGGCGGCTGATGAGCTCGAACGGGTCGTCCTTCAGGTCGTAGAGCTCCCTCTCGCCGGAGCCGTACTCGGCGTACATGTAGCGCTCGGTCCGGATCGCCTTGAAGCTCGGCTCCTCGATCAAGAGCTGGCGTCCCTGCTCGATGCCCGGGTTGTTCGCCACCGGGATCAGCGAGCGCCCGTCCATGGCCTGGCCGGGGGTCGCGTCCGCCAGGTCGGTGATCGTGGGCGCCAGGTCGGCGTTGATCGCGAAGTCTCTGATGCTCACGTTCCTCGGGATGCCCGGCCCGCGCATCAGCAGCGGCACCCGGATCGACTCCTCGTAGATGTGCTGCTTGTCCTTGGGGATCCGGTGCTCGCCGTGGAAGTAGCCGTTGTCGGAGGTGTAGATCAGCACCGTGTTGCTGAGCTCGGCCTTGGCCTTCAGGGCATCCACGACCTTCTTCGACCCCCTCGTCCACCGACAGCAGCGATTCCAGCTCGCAGCGGTAGCTGCGCCGGATGGTGCTGATCGAGTTGGCGCCCAACCGCGGGCGTTCCCGGATCCGGGCGGGCTTGTCGGAGACGTCTCGCTCGTTGAAGTTCGGCGGCATCGGCAGCGGCTCGTCGTTGAACACGTCGGCATGGCGCGGCGCCGGCTTCGCGGCTTTGGGGCAGTTGGAGGGCGGGTTCGGGTTCGGGTCCGGCGGGGACCAATGGGGCGCCGTGTAGGTGAGCCAGAGGAAGAACGGCATGGCCTTGGGCGCCCGCCGGTTGACGAAGGTGACCGCCTTGCGGGTCAGCACGTCCTGCTTGAAGTCGGCGGGGTCGGTGCCGTAGTGGACCAGGGTGCCATTCTCATTCATCGGATAGTTGTAGACCCCGTACCCCTCGGGGGCCGCGCGCCACTCCGACCAGCCGGCGGGGATCATCGTGGTGGTCGGGTACTCGTTCAGGTACTTGCCGATCATCGCGGTGTAGTAGCCGGACTGGCGAAGCCAGACGGCCAGGTTGTAGTCGCCGTGCAGCTCCTGGAAGCGCCCGAAGCCGCCGCTCGGGTACTTGTTGCCGAACACGCGGTGGTTGTGCATGTAGTCGCCGGTCAGGAAGGTGGCGCGGGACGGGCAGCAGAGCGAGTAGTTGACGAAGCTGTTGCGGAACGTCGCCCCGCGATCCCCGATCAGCGAGTTGACGTTGTCCATCACCCGCAACGACTCGAGCGTCTGGTCGTCGGTCATGATCACGATGACGTTCGGCCTTGGCGGGGCCGCGGCGGCCTGATCGAGGCTCGCCGGGGGCGTCCCGGCGCTGGCCAGCGCCAGCGCGCCGATCACCCCCAGGGCGGTGAACAGCGGGACGACGAGGCGCCTCGACAGGAACGCGGTGATGCGCCCAAGTATGCCCCTCCCCAGCCTGCTCATCCCGGACGACCCTAACACGGGGCGGGCGCGTGGGAGCCACGCCCAAGGAGCGTCGGGTCCCGACGCCCTTAGCCGCAATTCGCTCAAAACCGTCTAGGCATTTCCCGGTATTTCGCCAACCGGTACCGGCGCGTTGGCCCCTGGGGCCATGCCTAAGATCGTCCGGTCCGTTCAAAGGCTTGGGGAGGGCTTGTTCGTGACGGCAGGGGGCGCGTATCGGGGGGACGGGGTTGTGAGCGGTGAGACGCCCGCATGAGTAAGGCCGCCGCCTCCCGCCACGCCGGCGCTCCGCCCGAGCGCTCCCTTGAATGGCGCGAGCGAGCCGGCTATCTCTACGTGCAGCTTCGCCGCCCTGCCCGGGCGATGATCCGCCGCGCCTTTCGGGGGGCGTTCGGCGACGACGAGATCGAGGACATCTACTCCAATGCCTGGCTGGGAACCCTGCGGGCCCTCGAGCGGCGACACGACAAGCTCAGCGACGAGGACATCCGTAAGTACGTACTGACGGCGGTCGCGAACCACGCCAGCAAGGAGCTGCGACGCCGAAGCCGGCGACCGATCGCGCCGCTCGAGGCAATCGCCGCCATTCCCGACGGCCGTACGCCTCCGGATGAGTGGGCCGAGAAGCTCGAGGACTCGCGCATCACGCGCGACCTCCTGGCCACGCTTCCATCTCGCCGGCGGGCGGTGATGCTCCTGCGCTACGGCTGGGGGCTCGAGCCACGCCAAGTGTGCGAGCTGGTGAGGGGCCTTTCGCTTCGCGCTTACCGAAAGGAGATCACGCGCGGCGTCGACGAGCTGACCGAAAAGCTGAGCCTGCTCGAGCGCGGCGAGTGGTGTGCGGACCGTGAGCCCGTGTTGAAGGCATACGCCGCCGGACTCGCGGATTCCGACCAGCAACGCCAAGCGCAGCAGCATCTCTCACATTGCCGCCATTGCGCCGAGTTCGTCGGCAGGCTCAGCGGACATCTGCACGACATCGGGTCCTCGCTCGCGGCGCTCGGCGGCGTGGACGCGGTGGACGACGGTCGGTTCTCGCTTGCGGACCGGGCGGCGGATGTGGTCCATCGAGTGCGCGAATCGGCGGGTAACGTTTTCGCGGGGCGCCCCGGCGACGGCGCCGAGGACGTCGTCAATCGAGTTGTGAGTCTGCCAGGAGGCGCCCGGGGCGCAGGGGCGGCGGGCACCGGTGTGCTTGCAAAGCTCGCAGGGCTCGGAACGGCAGGCAAGCTCGTGGCGGTTTGCGTTGGTGGCGGAGCGGCGGCGACGGCCTGCCTGGCCACCGGGATCGTTCCGGCCGACCTCCGGGCCAAGGAGTCGCGGACGACGCCCAGCGCCCCCGCCGTTCAGCGCCACGATCCCGCGAGCGCTCCCGCCCCGGTCGAGATCCCGCCCTCGCTGGGCGACGAGGCCGCGCCGCCTCCGCCGGCGGGCGGAGAGGGGCCTGGGGACGCTGAGACATCCGAGCCGTCCCCCGCTCCCGAGCCGGCGCCACCGATCTCGCCCTCGGCGCCCCCGGGCGAGCAGGAATTCGGCGTTGCATCGGTCCCGGCGGGCCCTGACAGCTCTGGTGGCTCGTCCTCAGGCGGCGGGAACGGATCGGCGATCCAGCGGGAGTTCGGACCGTGAGCCGGCGCCTTGCGGCCACGTGGACGGTCGTCGTGCTGTTCGCCGCAGTCGCGCCCGCGACGGCGAGCGCCGCCGGGCACACGTACAGCGTCCTTCAGTGCCATGCGTTGAACCGCGCCCACGCCGACTCGATCCTCGAGGACGCCCCCGCCTATGCGAGCGGAGCTTTCTGTGGCGACCCTGCGAATGAGCACGCGATCAAGGTCACCAGCACGGACAACGCTCAGCGTCCCCGCTCGGGACGGGTGCGGTGGCCGACAGGGTCGGCACACCTCGCCCTGGTCTCGGTGCGCGTCCAGGCGAAGCTTCGGCGCCACAACGGGCATGAAGCCCGCCTCTGGATGGCCGATCGGCGCCGAAACGAGGTTGCACGCGTAGCCAGGGGCGGCCGCGGCCCGGGCAGCTACCAGCACTACACCTGGGACACCCGGGGACACGGCCAGAAGCAATTCATCGCCAGCCTCGCCTGCCAGGACGGAAGCGGGTGCCCGCAGTCCGGCCTCGCGCAGACGCGGGTGCGGAACGTTCGGCTGAAGGTCGCCGACTACTCAGATCCCGCCTTCACGACCCTCGCCGGAACGCTTCTCGGGGGCGGCTGGCTTCGGGGCACCGCAACCGTGCGCGCTCAAGCCAGAGATTCTGGCAGCGGCATCGGGCAACTGGTTGTCATCGTGAATGGTCAGCGCCTTGCTGACGAGGAAGGGAGTTGCGACACGATCCCAGGCACCTCGTACGCGGCGCGCTTTGCCGTCTGCGCGGATCAGGGTGTGCTCAACGACGGTCCGAGCACCGCGGATGAGCCCTTTCACGACGGTCAAAACAGCCTCTCGGTCTGCGCGGTGGACTTCGCTGGCAACCGCACCTGCGACCGCCAAACCGTGCAGGTCGACAACACGGCGCCGGCGTTGACGTTCAGGAGCGCCCAGGACCCGGACGATCCCGAGCTCGTACGTGCACCCGTCTCAGACCGAACGTCTGGGGTCGGCTCGGGGCAGATCTTCTACCGCCCAGCTGGTCAGACGTCCTGGCGGCCCCTCGACACGCGGCTTCGATCCGGCGAGCTCCAGACCAGGATCGATTCGACCATCGATCCGCCCGGAAGCTACGAGTTCATGGCGCAGGCCAGCGATGCTGCGGGCAACGTCGTGCAGACCACGACCCGGGCGGACGGCCAGCCGATGACCCTCGCCTTCCCGCTCAAATCCCGAGTCAAGCTGAGCGCGCATCTGGCGTCCGGCGTCACCTCGCGGATGACCATTGGCTATGG
This sequence comes from uncultured Actinomycetes bacterium, assembly GCA_963745365.1. Lineage (GTDB taxonomy): Bacteria > Actinomycetota > Thermoleophilia > Solirubrobacterales > 70-9 > AC-56. The sequence continues at coordinate 35,369 of CAVUXC010000006.1, read as the reverse complement.
CCACCGGTCGAAGGTCCACGGGCGTCTCGTTGATGCTTCGGGCAGGCCGCTCGCTCACCAGGAGCTGAACGTAATCGAGCGTTTTCCCGACGGGGCCCTCATCGATCGTCGCGTGCGGAGCGTCGAGACGGATTCCGATGGCCTCTGGGGCAAACGCTTGCCCGCCGGACCGTCGCGGACCATCACCGCGACGTTCGACGGGAGCCAGCGCTACCTTGCGGATGCCGCCAGGGCGGGGAGGCTGCGCGTCAGGACGAAGGCCACGTTCCACCTCTCGCGACGTCACGTCACCGAGGGCCGGCGGGTCGTCTTCCGTGGCCGCGTCGCCCACCTCGCGGCGCGTATCCCCGCCCGGGGGAAGCTGATCGAGCTTCAGGTGAAAGACGGCTCGCGTTGGGAAACGGTGCGCCAGGCGTTTTACACCCGTGCCGACGGCCGCTACAAGCTGCGCTACCGATTCGCCCGCTTCTACACCTCCGACGTCTCCTACCGCTTCCGGGTCAAGGTCCTGCGCGAGCACGGATGGCCCTACAAGGCACCCGTGAAATCGAGGTCACGCAAGCTCCTCGTCAAAGCACGCTGACCGAGCGTTTCCCGCTATTTGCGACCGAGATGGCCGGTTTCTCGACCTGCTCCGCAACTGTGCGCGGTCGGGCGTGTTCCTTCTTACGTGGTCGTCTGGCGCGTCCTGCTGGGCATTTACGTCGCTGCTGCCGTGGCGGCGCTTGTGATCGTCAATGCCGATCAGAGCCACTGGCCCATCGCCGCGGGCATCCTTGGGGCGGCAGCGCTGGCATTGGGCTGGGGCACCGGCAGCGGCTGGGGGGCCGTGGTGGCCTGGCTCCTGATCCCGCTTGCGCTGCCCTTCGGCCAGGCCAACCAGTTCGACGGCGGCGGCGAGACGAATGCAATGGTCCTGCTAGCCCTGGTCTCGGCCGCGATCTCGGCGGTGCTGATCCTGGTCGCGGGGGGCGCCCGCGTCCTCTTCGACCGCTACCGCCCGAGGCCTCGCGTCGCGATGCTGCACGCCACCGAACGCAATGGAGCGCCGCGCTTGGAGGGGGCTTCGCCCCCGGCGATGGCCGACCTGCGTCGCATGGACGAGAGCAACTCGACCACCGAGAAGATCGGGGCGCCGTAACGAGAACTGCACAACCCCCGGCCCGCGGTAGGGTATAAGCAGGTCAGCATGATCGGCGGAAGCGAGCCCAAGGCGGTAACGGAGCCTTGACCGGGAGGCCCGCCGACCACTCATCGAAGCTGGGGCGCGGCGAGTTCAGCGACCCGGAGCACGCGGAGCGCTTCGAGGCCGAGAGCCCGGACGCATACATGCGCCGGCGGGACTTCCTGGCCCGAACCGCGGCGGTCGCGGGCGCCGCCAGCCTCGCCTCGCTGCTGCCCGCCGACAGGCTGGTGGCGGAGGCGGCTTCCCACGGCCTTCGCACGCTGCCCAGTCCCCGCAACCTGCCCATCGACACCTTCGTCGTCCTGATGATGGAGAACCGCTCCTTCGACCACTACCTCGGCTGGCATCCGAACGCCGACGGCGTGAACACGGGGCTCTCCTACCCGGACGCGAACGGCGATCCGGTCGCCACCCACCACCTGACCTCGGACTTCCAGGGCTGCGACTTCCGCGATCCCGACCACTCGTGGGACGGGGGCCGCCACCAGTTCAACCACGGCGAGATGGACGGCTTCGTGCAGGGCAACGAGCAGGGCACCGGGAGCGACGCGTTCGCGGCCGGCTACTACCTGAAGCGGGACCTTCCCTTCATCCCGCACGCGGCCAAGGCCTTCAACCTGTACGACCGCTGGTTCTGCTCGATCATGGGCCCCACGTATCCCAACCGCCACTACCAGTGGGGGGCCCAGAACGGGGGCCAGAAGTCGAACCTCTTCCCCCGCAGACCGAGGAGCAGACCGGGTTCACCTGGGAGACGATCTTCGACCGCGCCATCGCCCGCGGCCTCACCGCCCGCTACTACGCCTCCGACCTGCCGTTCGCGGCCCTGTACGGGCAGCGCGGCCTCTCCTGGACGAGTCCGGTCGTCCCGGTTCTACGCCGACGCCGCCACCGGCAGGCTTCCCAACATCGCCTTCGTCGACCCCGTGTTCGTGGGCGCGGACGAGGGCGACCTCCGGCGACGAGCACCCGCACGGCGACATCCGGGTGGGGCAGGCGTTCATGTCCGACGTCGTCCACGCGTTCATGGAGTCGCGCCAGTACCGGCGCGGGGCGCTGTTCATCAACTACGACGAGTGGGGAGGGTTCTTCGACCACGTCCCGCCGCGCTTCGTGCCCGACGCCCGCCGAAGCCCGATCCTGTCCGAGAACTGGGGAATGACCGGGTTCCGGGTCCCCGGCGTCTGCGTCTCGCCGTTCGCCTACCCGGGCCGAGTCCACCACATGACCGTCACCCACGAGTCGATCCTGAAGCTGATCTCCTACCGGTTCGGGCTGGGCTCCCTGAACAAGCGTCACCGCTACGCCTCCAACATCGGCCGCAGCCTCCACTTCGACAAGCCCAGGTACGAGCCGCCCTCGCTTCCCGACCCGGCCGCGATCGCCGGCACGCCCTGCGGGGCGTCGCCCGGGTCGGCGGTCAGGACGGCTCGCCCCAAGCCGCACGACCTGGCCAGGCTCCAGACCACCGGCCTTTTGGAGCGGCTCGGGTACGAGGTCCCGCCGCCCACTCCCGACCGCATCTTCCGCGAGCCCGACCGCGTCATGAAGGCGCTGCGGGGCGCCGGCTAGCTATCCTCGATCGGCCCGTAGCGCGCCAGGTCCGCCGTCCGGGCCCCGCTGCGCCGGCCGGCCCCGTTGCGCCGGGTGCCGTTGCCCGAGATCACCCGCGTGTCCTCGGGGCTTGGCCGCAGGATCACGACCTCCGCCGGCGCCTCCTCGAGCAGCCAGACCAGGTCCTCGCCCGAGAACCCGACCCGCGGCAGCGCCGTCGCCGGCACCACCACCCGGTCGAAGGTCTCCTCCTCGAGCACGCGGAGCAGCGCGTGCCTGTACGAGCGGCCGCGCTCGATCCGGGCATCGACCGGGCACCCCCTGGCCGCCGCTCGCTGCTCGATCGCCTCCAGCAACGGCAGCGCCCCCGATGCCTCCTTGGGCAGCGGCGTGTCGAGCGGCAGGTGCATGGGCACGATCGCCAGATAGGCGGGCATCAGGGTCGCGTTCTCGGCCTTCGCCAGGCGAAGCGCGGCGTCGACGCGCGGCGCGAGATCGCCCTGCCCGGTGAACGGCAGCAGGATCTGGTGCACCCTGGCCTCGGCGCGACCCGGCCTGATGCCTGCGGGCGATCACGAACCCCCCGGCGGCAGCGATCGCCAGCCCGAGCGACGATCAGCAGCGCTTCGATCACGTCTCCTCCTCCGTTTCCTCGCCCTCCGGTCGCTCGCCGCGGTCGGCGATGATCCGCACGTCGACGCCGGCCGGCGTCGCCCGCATAAGTCGCTGCGGCAACGGCTCCCGCAGCCGCGCCAGCCCCCGGCGCGGTGGCGACTCGCCGACGAAGATGTAGGTGATGCCCCGGCGGCGGACCGACGTCGGCGGCCGCCTCGACCACGTCGTCGTTCTCCTCGATCAGAAGCTCGGCGCCGAGCACCGAAGCCAGCCGGCGCAGCGCCGCGAGCTGCTTCTCCATGCGCTCGGTCATCCGCTCCCCCGGACGTTTCACCCACAGCACGTCCAGACCGGTCCCCAGCCGCTGCGCCGAGCGCCAAGCCCGCCGGACCAGGCGCTGTGAGCTCGTCCGCGGACGGATCAGGGCCAGGATCCGCTCGCCGACGGCCTTCGGCACGTCGGCCTCGATCCCCTCATGTCGCGATCCAACCACGGGATCGGCGACCACCAGGCGCTTCGACTCGACCTCCTCGGCCACCTGGCGAAGGGCCACCTCGCGCAGCGCCGACAGGTTCTCGATCCGGAAGAAGTTGTTGAGCGCGGCGTCGATGGTCTGCCCCGGGTACACCTTGCCGGCGCGCAGGCGCTCGATCAGCGCCTCGGGGGTCAGGTCGACCAGAACGACCTCGTCGGCGGTGCCGATGATCGAGTCGGGGACCGTCTCGCGGACGCGAACGCCCGTCAGCTCGGCGACCTGGTCGTTCAGCGACTCCAGGTGCTGGACGTTGACGGTCGAGAACACGTCGATACCCGTCTCCAGGACGTCGGCGATGTCCTCGTAGCGCTTTTCGTGCTCCACCCCGGGAGCGTTGGTGTGGGCGAGCTCGTCGATCAGCGCCAGCTCCGGGCGGCGGGCCAGGATGGCCGGGAGGTCCATCTCCTCCAGCTCGGTGTCCCGGTAGGTGACCCGTCGCCGCGGCACGACCTCGAGCCCCTCGGCCAGCGCCGACGTCTCGGGGCGGTCGTGCGGCTCCAGGTAGCCGATCACCACGTCGCGGCCGGCCGTCGCCTCCGCCTGCCCCTCCTGGAGCATGCGGTAGGTCTTGCCGACCCCGGCCGCCATCCCGAGGAAGACCTTGTAGCGGCCCCGGTCGGCCTTCGAGGCCGGAGCGGTTTGGGTTTGGGGGCCCGGATCCTCCACCTCACGCTCCCAGCAGGTTGTGGACGATCAGGTCGATCAGCTTGATGCCGATGAACGGCACGATCAGCCCGCCGAGCCCGTAGATCAGCATGTTGCGCCTCAGCAGCGCCGTGGCGCCGATCGGCCGGTAGCGGACCCCCCGCAGCGACAGGGGGATCAGCAGCGGGATGATCAGCGCGTTGAAGATGACCGCGGAGATGATCGCCGACTCGCGGGGTGCCCAGCGACATCACGTTGAGGTCCTCGAGCGGCCCATTCTGTCCCGCAGCGGCGTAGGTCGCGGCGAACATCGCCGGCAGGATCGCGAAGTACTTGGCGACGTCGTTGGCGATCGAGAAGGTGGTCAGGGCGCCGCGCGTGATCAGCAGCTGCTTGCCGACCTCGACGATCTCGATCAGCTTCGTTGGGTTGGAGTCCAGGTCGACCATGTTGCCGGCCTCGCGCGCGGCCTGGGTGCCGGTGTTCATGGTCACCCCCACGTCCGCCTGGGCCAGGGCCGGGGCGTCGTTGGTGCCGTCGCCGGTCATCGCGATCAGCCTGCCGTCGGTCTGCTGCTCCTTGATCAGGGCGAGCTTGCGCTCGGGGGTCGCCTCGGCAAGAAAGTCGTCGACGCCGGACTCCTCGGCGATCTTCGCCGCCGTCAGGCGGTTGTCCCCGGTGACCATGATCGTCCGGATGCCCATCGCCCGAAGCTGAGCGAAGCGCTGGTCCATCCCCTCCTTGACGATGTCCTTGAGCTGCACCACGCCGAGCACCTGGTTGTCGCGCGCGACCGCCAGCGGAGTCCCGCCCTCGCGGCCGATGCGGTCCAGCTCGGCCTGGAGCTCGGGCGGCGCGCTGCCGCCCTCCTTCGCGACCCAATCGATGATCGCGTCGCCCGCGCCCTTGCGGAGCTGGGTGCCGTTGAAGTTGACGCCGCTCATCCGGGTCTGGGCGCTGAACGGCACGAAGGTGGGCTCGTGGCCCGAGAAGGTGTGCTCGCGAATCCCGTACTGCTTCGCGAGCACCACGATCGAGCGGCCCTCGGGCGTCTCGTCCGCGAGCGAGGAGATCTGGGCGGCCTCGGCGAGCTCCGGCTCGGTGACCCCGGGCATCGGGATGAACGCGGTGGCCTCGCGGTTGCCGAGCGTGATCGTGCCGGTCTTGTCGAGCAGCAGCACGTCAACGTCCCCCGATGCCTCGACCGCGCGGCCGGAGAGCGCCAGGACGTTGCGGCGCACGAGCCGGTCCATGCCGGCGATCCCGATCGCCGACAGCAGCGCTCCGATCGTGGTCGGGATCAGGGCGACGAGCAGGGCGATCAGGGTCGTCACCGAGAGCTCGGTGTCCGCGAACACTGCGAACGGGCGCAGCGACACGATCACCAGCATGAAGACCAGGGTCAGGGCGGCGAGCAGGATCCCGAGGGCGATCTCGTTCGGGGTCTTGCGCCGCGCCGCGCCCTCCACCAGGGCGATCATCCGATCCAGGAACGACTTCCCGGGCTCCTGGGTGATCTCCACCACGATCCGGTCCGAGAGCACCCTGGTGCTGCCGGTGACGGCGCTGCGGTCGCCGCCTGCCTCCCGGATCACGGGCGCGACTCGCCGGTGATCGCCGACTCGTCCACCGACGCGATGCCCTCGATCACCGTGCCGTCGCCCGGGATCACCTCGCCCGCCTCGACCACGACCACGTCGCCGCGCTCGAGCTCCGAGGCCGGCTTGGTTCCCCCGTCACGCAGGCGGGCGACGGTGTCGGTGCGCATCGCCCGCAGGCTCGCGGCCTGGGCGCGGCCGCGTCCCTCCGCCAGGGCCTCCGCCAGGTTGGCGAACGCCACCGTGAGCCAGAGCCAGATCGCAATCGTGAACGTGAACCAGGCCGGCTCGTTGCCTCCGCCCAGGGGCTCGCCGCCGAAGACCTGGATCAGCCAGGCCACCGTGGTGATCGCGGCGCCGATCTCGACCACGAACATCACCGGGTTGCGGATCTGCACCCGCGGGTCGAGCTTCGTCAGCGACTGCGAGCAGCGCCGGGCGCACGATCTCGGGGTCGAACAGGGAGCGGGGCTGGTTCTCGGTCATCCGGTCGGTGCCTCCTCGTCGAGGGCCAGGTTGAGCTTCAGGACGTTGACGCCCGGCTCGCCGAACAGGCCGAGGAAGCGGCCGTCGGTGTTCTCGTCGATCAGCTCATCGACCCGCGAGAGCGGCAGCTGACGGACGGCGGCGATCCGGCGGGCCTGGATCCGGGCGTTGGCCTCCGAGATGTGCGGATCGACCCCGGACGCCGACTGGGTGACCGCGTCGATCGGCACCTGATCGGCGCTCAGCCCCGGGTTGAAGGGGCGTTCCAGCTCCAGGTAGCCGGCCAGGTTCTCCTTCACCAGGTCGCGCGCGTCCTTGCTGTTGGGCCCCAGGTTGCTGAAGTAGGTGACCGAGGGGTCGTAGCCGGTCTGCGAGGGGCGCGACTGGAAGTAGCGGCGGTCGGGAACCCGGGTCCATTTCGGGCCGTTCTTCCGCTCAGTGGGCACGACATCCCGGAAGTCCTGGCCGATCAGCTCGGACCCGACGACGCTCGCCGTTCCGGGTCACCTTGGAGCCGTCGGCCTTGCCGGGGAAGAGCACCTGGGCGACGCCGGTGAAAGCCAGCGGATAGGCGAGCCCGAAGACCACGGTCATCAGGACGACTGCGATCAGCGAGGTCTGAAGGTCGCGACGCATCTCAGAACAGCCTTTCGGTCAGGCTCTGCACGATCGGCCCGAGCAGCAGCGCCGGGAAGAAGGTCAGCGCGCCCACCAGGATCACGACCCCGATCAGCAGCACCACGAAGGTCGGCGTGTCGGTCCGCATCGTCCCGGGGCCGGCAGGGGCGACGTGCTTGCCGGCCAGGGACCCCGCGACGGCGAGCACGAACAGGATCGGGATGAAGCGGGCCGTGCGTCATGGTCAGCCCGCCGAGCAGGTCGGCGAAGGTGATCCCGTAGGACTCGCTGTTGCCCGGGGCGTTCGGCTGCACGAACCCGGTGTAGCCGGCGAACGCGGAGCCGTTGTTGTTTCCCTGCGAGAGGTAGGCGTAGAGGGTCTCCGAGAAGCCCTGCGGGCCGTCGGCGAAGATCGATGGCTTGCCCCCACTTGCTGCCGATCGCGGCGCCCGCCGTGATCGAGGACGGCGAGCGGCGTGAACAGGATCCCCAGCGAGACCAGCTTGATCTCGCGCGCCTGGATCTTCTTGCCCAGGTACTCCGGCGTTCGGCCCACCATCAGGCCGCCGATGAACACCGCCAGCAGCGACGAACAGCAGCATCGTGTACAGGCCCGTGCCCACCCCGCCGAAGATCACCTCGCTGAATGCCAGCCCGGACATCGGCACCGCGCCGCCGAGCCCGGTGTAGGACTCGTGCGCCGAGTTGACGGAGCCGTTCGAGGTCACCGTGGTGGTCGTCGCCCACAGCGCCGACTCGGCGATTCCGTTGCGCTGCTCCTTGCCCTCCAGGTTGCCGCCGGTGGAGCCGTCGAACTCCGCGCGTGGACGCTCCGGCGGCATGCTGGGCGGGGGTGCCGTTCTGCTCGGCCGGGATGATCACGGCGATCAAGGCGACCTAGATGGCGAGCATGGCGGCGAAGATCGCCCAGCCCTGGCGCTGCCTGCCGACCATCCGCCCGTAGGTGTAGGTGAGCGCCGCCGGGATCAGGATGATCGACAGCAGCTGGACGAAGTTGGAGAGCTGGGTCGCGTTCTCGAACGGCATCGCGGAGTTGACGTTGAAGAAGCCGCCGCCGTTGGTGCCGAGCTGCTTGATCGCGACCTGCGAGGCCAGCGGGCCCGAGCGCCAGGGTCTGGTCGGCGCCCTCCACGGTCGTGGCGGTGACCGCGCCGCCGAGGGTCTGCAGCACCCCCTGCGAGACGAGGATCAGGGCGACGACGATCGAGAGCGGCAGCAGGACGTAGTAGAGGCTTCGGACGAGGTCCTGCCAGAAGTTCCCCAGGCCCTCGCCGCCGCGGGCGATGATCCCGCGGATCAGGCCACCAGCACGCAGATGCCGACCGCGGGCGTGACGAAGTTCTCGACCGTCAGCCCCGCCATCTGGGAGAAGTAGCTGAGCGTCGTCTCGCCGCCGTAGTACTGCCAGTTGGTGTTGGAGACGAACGAGGATGCGGTGTTGAAGCTCACGTCCCAGGGGCCGGAGTCAAAGCCCGGCGGGATTGAACGGATGAATGCCCTGGGTTCGCAGGATCAGATAGAGCGCCATCCAGGACAGGCCCGAGAAGAGGATCAAGCTCGCCGCGTACGACTTCCAGTTCTGGTCCCGGAGCGGATCGACCCGGAGGATCCGGTAGGTCAGCCGCTCGGCCCCGCCGAGGACGGGGGTGAGGAAGACGCGCTCGTTCCGGTACACGCGCGCCATGTATGCCCCCAGGGGTCGCGTGAGCGCGACCACGACGACCAGCGAAGACCGCGATCTGGAGCCAGCCCTGGGCCATCAGGCGATCAGAAGCGTTCCCCGCGCAGCATGGCGTAGATCAGGTAGGCGCAGACCAGGGCGAGACGATCAGGCCGAAGAGGTCGGCGCCGCTCATACGCGGTCGATCAGGTCGATCGCCCAGAAGAGCAGGGCGAAGACGACCACCGAGATCGCGATCGCCACCACGTCCATGGGACCAGCATGCCGCTGGGCTATGGAGGCGGAATCAAGGTTGCCCGGGAGGGCATCAAGATTCCGTCAGAAGCTCAGTCGACGAACCGGTAGCCGATCCCCGCCTCGGTGCGGATGTGCCGGCTGGCGCCCTCCGGCTCGACCTTTCGCCGCAGGTTGGCGATGTGGGTGCGCAGCGTCGCCACGTCGTCGGCATAGGCCGGGCCCCAGACCTGGGTCAGCAGGGCGCCGTGGGTCATCAAGCCGCCCGCGGTTCGACATCAGGGCCTTCAGCAGGTTGAACTCGGTGGGAGTCAGGTGCACCTCGGTGCCATCGCGGCGCACCGCGTGCGACGAGATGTCGAGCTCGAGCCCGTCCGTGCGCAGCACCGGCTGGTCGGCCTCCGGACCGGCGCGCCGAAGCGCGGCTTCGAGGCGCGCCACCAGCTCGCGGGGGCCGAACGGCTTGGTGACGTAGTCGTCGGCTCCGGCCTCGAGCGCACGGACCTTCTCCGCCTCTTCGCCCACCGCCGACAGAACCAGGATCGGCATCTCGCTCCAGGATCGAAGCTGGGCGCAGATCTCGATCCCGTTGCCGTCTGGCAGCAGCAGGTCGATGATCGCGGCGTCGGGGTTCTCGACCGCGGCCGTGTCGAGCGCCTCCTTCGCGTCGCCGTGGCCAGCACCTCGAACCCGCTGTCCGCGCAGAATCACCCTCAGGGCGCGGATGATCTGGAGCTCGTCATCGCAGACCAAAACTCGGCGGCCGGCAGCGCTCACCCTTGCCGGTCCTCCTCCACGTTGCTCAGGGCCGCGGCTGCCTCGGGCGATCGAAGCGGCAGCTCGACCACGAAGGTCGTTCCCTGCCCGGGCAGCGACTCGGCCGTCAGACGACCGTGGTTGGCCTCCACGAAGCCCTCTGGCGATCGCCAGGCCGAGGCCGGCGCCGGAGTGCTGGCCGTCGTCCGTTCCCCGGTAGAACGGCTCGAAGATCCGTGGCAGCTCGCTGAACTGGATTCCGGGACCGCGGTCGACGATCCGCACCATCAGGCGCTGGCCCACCGTTCCCGCCCGAACCTTCACCGGGTGGCCGCCGGAGTGCCGCCGCCCGTTCTCGAGCAGGTTCACCAGGGCGCGCTCGAGCTGGGCGGCATCGGCGTTGATCAGCGGCAGGTCACCGTCGATCGACAGGGCAAAGGAATCGCCGTCGTGGTCGCCGACCTCGTCGGCCGCCGACCGAATCAGCTCCTCGATCGAGCACCACTCCCGCCGCGGCTGGGCCGTTCCCGCCTCCAGTCGCGAGAGGTCGAGCAGCTGGTCGACCAGGCGCGACAGCCGGCCCGCCTGCTGGCCGATGCTCGCGCCGAGCTCCTCGCGCTCCTCGGAGCTGAGCGTCGGCGAGCCAACCGCGGCGCTGGCGGCGACGATCGTGGTCAGCGGCGTGCGCAGGTCGTGCGAGACGGCACGCAGGATCGCCGTCTTGACCGAGTCGGAGCGGCGCAGGGCCCGTGTCTCCACCACCTCGACCTGCAACGCCTCGCGGTCCAGCGCTGCGCTCAGCAGCGCCTCGAGCGCCGGCACCACTCGCTCCCGCAGGCGCGCCAGCGCGGCTGGGTCGATCGAGGCTGGGACGAGCAGGGTGGCCTGGCGGCTTTCGCCGATCGCCAGCGGCAGGGCGAGGCGGCGCTGATCGCCGTCGACCTGTTCGAGCTCGATCGAAACCGACGGCAGATCGAGCGCCTCCGCCAACCGGTGCGCCGTCGAGCCGAGCGCGTCGCCCAGGTCGGTGCCGCCCAGCAGCAGGCGCGCCAGGTCGGCGGCCAGGTCGGCCTCCTCACGCCGGCGCTCGGCCTCGCGAGCCCGAGCGCGGGCCAGGTCGGCGACCGTCGAGGCGATCGCCGCCGCGATCAGGAAGACGCCGAGGGCGACGTAGTTCTGCGCTTCGGCGATCGCCAACCGACCAGTTGGCGGGATGTGGAAGAAGTTGAACGCCAGCGCGCTGGCCAGCGCCGTCGCCAGGCCGAGGCCCAGGCCCCAGTAGGTGGAGACGAGCAGCACGGCCAGCATGTAGACGACGCCGTTTGAGACGTCCGGGGTGATCTCGCGCAGGGGATAGATGAGCGCCGTGGTCGCCGCCACCGCGCCAAGGCTGACCAGCGCCCCCGCGACCGGGGATCCCGGCGCGTCGCGCAGCCGAAGCGAGCCGCGGCGCGCTGCCGGTGGCGCGAGGCTAGAGGTCGTACCGCGCCAGGTCGGCGTCGAGGCGCTCGGCCTCAGCGGGTTCGAGCGGGGGACCGTCGCCCGGCCGCGGAGGCCCGCCGCCGTCCCGCGCCGCGCGGCGCCAGCGCCGCAGGCCGATCGCGATCGCCACCGCGGCCAGCAGGATCGCCGCGACCGGGACCAGCCAGGCGGTCAGCTCGAAGCCCGACTTCTGAGGCTCGGCGAGCACCTCGGTGCCGTACTGGGCGACCAGCTCGTCCTTGATCTCCTCCTTGGTCTTCCCGGCGGCGATCTGGCGGCGGATGAAGGTCCGCTCGCGGTCGGCCTGCGGGGCGCCCGAGAGGTTCAGCGCAGTGCCGCAGATCGGGCACATCACCTCGTCCTCCACGTCCGGCAGCGTCGTCTTGGGCTCAGGGGGCGCCGCCCCCAGCAGGAGCGCGGCCGCCACGACGAGCAGGGCTGTTCGAGCCGCGCGCCTCACTGCTTCGCCTTGCCGGTCAGATAAGGGGCGACGTTCGAGTCGAGGTAATCCGTGGTCACCGGGCCGAGGCGATGCAGCACCAGCCGGCCGTCGGGGCCGACCAGGAAGGACTCGGGGACGCCCGTCGTCCCCAGCTCCTCCTGGGAGAAGTCGCCATTTCCGTCGCGAAGCTGCGGATAGGTGATCCCGTACTCGTGGACGAAGCTCAGCGCGTCGTCCGATAGGTCGTTGGTGTCGATCCCGACGATCGCGAAGCGCTGATCGCGGTGTGCGCGGTAGAAGCGCTCCAGGGCCGGCGACTCGTCGCGGCAGGGCGTGCACCACGAGGCCCAGACATTGACCAGCACCCAGCCGCCCCGGTAGTCGGCGACCGAGCCGCTGCCCTGCCCCTCGAGCTTCGGAAGGAGCGTGGTGGGGACCGCTTCGCCGGGCTCCAGCGCGTTGGCGCTCTTGTTCAGGAGTCCGTAGCCCAGCAGGCCGATCACCGCGAGAACGGCGATGAAGACCGCGAGGGCGCGAGCGCTCACGCCAGGGAGGGTAGAGAGGAACCACGGAGTCCCGCCTAGAATTAGGCGCCAGGTGCGGACGTAGCTCACCTGGTAGAGCGCGAGCTTCCCAAGCTCGAGGTAGCGGGTTCGAGACCCGTCGTCCGCTTCTGATTCTTGGCAGGGCGCCGCTGAGAGGAGGCTGGGCTGGAGCTCGAGATGGGCGGTTTTCTGCCGCATACCGGCAATAACCCGCCCAGGGCCCGGGAGCCGCCGCGGAGGGCTCGCTAAAGTGGGGCTATGAGCCTGATGGACTTGATCGACAAGGCACGCGAGCTGATCGGCGGGGGCGGCGTCGACGCCCTAACCGAGAAGGCGGGGGATCTCTCCGAGATCGCCCAGGGCGACGGCAGTGTGCTCGAAAAGGCCCAGCAGGCGGCCGAGGGCCTGGGTGAGGGCGGCGGCGACACCGGCGACGCGGGCAACCCGCCCGGCGCCTAGCCCGAGACCTGGCTACCGCGGCGGCTATTGCTTGCAGTAGACGAACGCGGTCATCCTGCCGGCCACGCTGCAGCCTGAGATAGTCAGCCCGTGGCCAGGTCGCTCTCCATACCAGGCCGTTTCAACGGGCCGCTCGAGAGCGGTAACGGCGGATACTCCGCGGGCGTCGTCGCCGGTTTCCTCGAGGGAGCTGCGGAGGTCACCCTGAGGCGTCCCGTGCCGCTCGACACTCCGCTTGACGTGGTGCGCGAGAACGACGGCTCGGTGCGTGTGCTCGACGGCGAGGCGCTCGTCGTCGAGGCGCGCTCGGCGCCTGGGCTCGAGGTCGAGGTGCCCGCGCCGGTGAGCCTGTCCGAGGCACGCTTGGCGGCCACGCGCTACAGGGCACCCTCCGACGGTCTCTTCAGCCGCTGCTTCGTCTGCGGGCGGGCGCGCGAGGACGCGTTCGGAGTGTTCGCGGGCGCGGTCGAGGGTCGCGAGCTCGTCGCCTCGCCGTGGACTCCGCCTTCGTGGACGGCCGACGAGACGGGACACGTGCTCCCGGAGTTCGTCTGGGCGGTGCTCGATTGCCCCACCTACTTCGCGCTGTACACGGAGGGCGAGTTGCCCATGAGCGTCCTCGCACAACTCACCGCGCGGATCGACGCGCCCGTGATCGCCGGCGAGGAGCACGTCGTGATCGCCTGGCCGATCGCCGGCGACGGCCGCAAGCATCACGCCGGATCGGCCGTGCTGTCGCGTGGCGGCGAGACCCTCGCGGTCGCGCGTGCGCTCCTGATCGAGCCGCGAGAGGGCTGAGTGCTGTGAGCGGCGAGGCGAGATCCGGCCGGCTGCCGGTGAACGCCACCCGGGCGGTCTACGGGCAGATCCTGGTCACGTCGGTGGTGGGGGCGCTGTCGGAGGACAGCGAGATCGAGGCCGAGTACATCCTCGTCTCGGTGGTGACGACGATGCTGATCTTCTGGCTGGCGCACATCTACGCCGAGGCGATGTCGCGGGGCCTCGAGGCGGGGCGGCACCTTAACTGGGCGGAGATTCGGCGCCTGGGGGCCGCCGAGTGGCCGCTGGTCCAGGCGGCCTTCCCGACCGCGATCGTGCTGGCGCTCGGGGCAGTCGGCGCGTTCTCGACCGAGACCGCGGTCGACCTCGCGATCGCCGTCGGCGTCGTGGCGCTGTTCGCCTGGGGGCTGGCGATCGGCCGCGCCTCGGGGTCCTCGTGGGCGGTGGCGCTGTTCGGGGCGGCGATCAGCGCCGGCTTCGGCCTCGTGGTCGTCGGCCTCAAGGCGCTGGTTCACTGACCCCATTCAGCTTCTCGACCACCTTGAACAGGTCGCCCGTGGCGTAGAAGTCGACCGCGATCAGGTTCGGGACCTGGCCACGCACCCTCTTGCACTCCCGGGCACGGCCCAGAAGCGCCTTGTACTCGTTCACCTTGGCGGCGTTGCTGGGCTTCGGCGCCGGGCTGGTGTCGATCCAGTGGTTGAGCAGGAAGAGCGGATTGTCGCTCGATCCCCGGTTCGGCTCGGCAGGTCTTGGCGAGCGTCCTCGAATCGGTCAGCTCGGACGCCTGCTTGAAGCTGTACGGCGTCTCCTGGAGGACGTCGCCGTAGCCGTCCCGGTACCAGGACGCGACGCCCGCCTCGTTCTCGGCCATCATCACCACCCGGCGGCCGCTCGAGATCATCTCACCGAGGGTCGGAGACGAGGCGTCGATCCTGCCCCTGTAGACGTAGTCGTCGAGGCCGCTCTCCCTGACCGCGGCGACGAAGTCCTCGGGGCTGACGTAGTCCTCGTTGACGATCGCCAGCACCTGGTTCGGATGCGAGACGGCGAAGTCGCGGATCTGGCCCAGCGCCTTGTCGAGCGGCACCGCGCCCAGCTCGCAGAAGCGATGGCAGAGATAGATCTGGTGCCGGCCGTCGCCGCCGGTGACCAGCCGGTCGCGGATCCGAAGCGCGGCGTCGAAGGCCTCCTGGCCGATCTCCTTGACGTACTCGCGGCGCTCGGCGCTGGTGAGCTTCCCGAGGTCGGTCTTCACCGCGCCGCCGTTGGCGGGGATCCCGTAGTGAGTGTCGATCAAGAGGCCGCGGACGCCGTCGTCGAGCTGCCGCGCGATCGCGTGCTCCTGGCTTGGAAACAGATAGCCGGGAACGTCGGCTCCGGACATCGCGTTGTGGGTGGCGGGGAGGACGACGTCGGCGAGTGGCTCCTCGCAGAGCCGGTCGCCGCCATTGCAGCCGGCCAGGGAGGGCGAGGCCTCGCTGGTGGTGTTGAAGGTCGAGATCACCCCGACTGCGACCAGGCCCGCGAACACCCCGGCGGCGCTCGCCAGCGCCACCCGGCGCCGTCGCCGGTGGGATCGGGCGGCGCCTGCCTGCGCCGGCGCTGGCGCTGCCTCGGCCGGCCGCGCGATCAGGCGCAGCAGCTCCTCGACCCCCTTGTAGAGGACGTACAGGCCGACCGCGAGGACGGCGAGCTCGATCGCCGCGTCGCGATTGAGCACGATCAGAAGACCGGCCCCGACCAGGATCAGGCCACGGACCGCGCGGGCGGCGGGCCGCTCGGGAATGGTGGTCAGCCGCCGCCACGCCTCCTCGACCGTGCGCTCGACGCGCATCGGCCGGACCACGGAGCGGGTGGCGGCGGCGAGGATCACGCCGGCGCCGGCGGCGATCAGCAGGGCGGTCTGCAGGCCGTCGAGGAAGGTGTCCCAGGCCGCCTCCACGGCGGCGCGAGTGTCAGGGTCCGCGACCTGGCCGACCACCGCCGAGCGGGCGAGGTGGTAGCCGATCAGCGCCACCACGGCCCCGACCGCGACCGAGAGCCCGAGCAGCGAGACCTGGCGGCGCCAGTCGGGCGCCAGCACGAGCCCGCCCGCCGCGGCCACGATCGCCAGCACCAGGAGGATGATCGCGAGCGCCTCCACGTCCTTGGCGACCCGGGCCAGGTCGAGCAGCCAACCGGGTGGCTCGCCGTCGAGGATCGGCGCGGTGGCCCTGCTGCGCACCCGTTTTGCGACCTTGGGGGCGAACTGCTCCAGCGCCGAGCCGACGACGACGCCGACGTCGGCCACGGTCAGGGCGACGGTGTTCTGGTCGCGCTTGAAGATCGCGCGGTGGAGGTCGCGGACGGCGGCGCGCAGAAGGTCGTTGAAGGCGCCGCTGCCGACCACGCCCGCGGCGACGCCCTCGATGACCGGACGGACGGCGACCAGGTCCGGCTGCTGCTCGACGATCCCGTCGGTGATCCGGCGTCCGATCTCGTCCTTGACGGCGGGCTGCTCGACCGCGGCGCCGACGTGGTTCGCGAACTGGTTGGAGTCGAACAGGACGCGGTCGGCGTACAGGGCCAGCACGGAGAGCAGGAGGAGCACCGCAGCCAGCACCCCCAGCGCCGCCGACCCGGCCCACCGGGCCCGAGATCGGTTTGCCTGGTCCACCACCTACACCATCCGGGCCCCGCCCTAGCCGACCGGGGGCCGGCGGGTCGCCCACGGCCGCTCGGCCTCGAGCTGGGCGGCGAGCGAGAGCAGGGTCGCCTCGTCGTTGGGCCGCCCCACGAGCTGCACCGACAGCGGCAGGCCGTCGTCCGTGAACCCGGCCGGCACGGCGGCGGCCGGGTTGCCGAGATAGTTCCAGGGGGGCCCGAAACCGGTCCTTCTGGTCATCCCGGCGAGCGTCCACGGCCCGCCATGCGAGGCCCAGTTCTCCACCAGCTGCGGCGGTTCCCCGACCACCGGCAGAAGCAGCGCGTCGTGGTCGTCGAAGATGCGGTTGATCCGCGCCGCGTGCTTCGGGGTCGCCGCCCTGGCTCGCCGCAGGGTCCAGTCGGGGATCGGAGACCCCAGGCGGGCGATTCCTCGCACCTGGCGGCCCAGCCGCTCGCGGTTGGGGAGCCGGCGGGCGTCGTCGGCGACCGCTCGCGCGAACATGACCGCCACGGCGTTGCCGACCGTCCCCCAGTCCGGATCGCGCCAGGCGACCTGGTGGCCAAGCGAGCCAAGCAGCTCGGCGGTCTCCTCGACGGCCTGCCGGCAGCGCGGATCCAGCATCGGGGGCGCCAGCGCGCGAGCGGCCCTGACCGAGACCGCGACCCGCAGCCGGCCGGGCGGGGTCCGCGCCGCCTCGGCAAACGGCCGCTCCGGAGGCGGCGGCCTGTCGGGCGCCTTGCCGCCGCCGGCCGTGAGGTCGAGGAAGAGCGCCGTGTCGAGGACGCTGTGAGTCACGCACCCGTTGACGGACATCCCGTGCCAGTGCTCGACATCCGGGTCGACCGGCACGCGTCCGCGCTGCGGCTTCAGCCCGAACAGCGAGCAGTAGGCGGCCGGATAGCGGATGGAGCCGGCTCCATCCGATGCGGTGGCGGCGGCCGCGAGCCCGGCCGCCACCGCGACCCCGCTTCCTCCGGAGGAGCCGCCGGGCGTGCGCTCCGCGTTCCAGGGATTCCGGGTCACGCCCCAGGTCGGCGACTCTGTGAACAACATGCAGGCGAGCTCGGGCAGGTTGGTCTTGCCGATCACGATCGCGCCCGCGGCCCGCAGGCGCCTGACCATCTCGCAGTCCTCGGTCGCCGGCTCGTCCACGCAGCCGGTTCCGTGGGTGGTCAGCTCGCCCGTCACGTCCTGCGAGTCCTTGACCGCGATCGGGACGCCGAGCAGCTGCGCCTGGCCGTTCGAGTGCCGGCGCTTCTCGGCCTCGAGCGCGGCGGCGAGCGCCGGCTCGGCCCGCACGACGCGGAAGGCGTTCAGCTGCGGGTCCAGGCGCGAGATCCGCTCGAGGTAGAGCTCGACCAGCTCCCGCGGCGACACCTCGCCGGCCCGCACCGCCTCCGCTTGACGCGCGAGGCCCGCGAAGGCGAGGTCCTGGTCCGCCATGGTCGGTCACTGTAGCCGGGCCGTTCGCGGGCCGAGCGCCGCGGGTTGCCGGGCCGAGCGCGAATGAAAGGCTGTGGCGGTGGACGACGCCGAGCTGATCCTGGTCGCCGGATCCCTGCTCGCCGCGGGAATCGGCGCCTCGCTGCTCGCGGCACAGCTGCGGCTGCCCGGCACTGGTGCTCTTCCTCGCCCTCGGGATGGCGATCGGCTCCGACGGCACCGGGCTGGATCGACTTCGACAACTACGAGCTGGCGCGGACGATCGGCGTCATCGCCCTGGCCCTGATCCTGTTCGAGGGTGGCCTGACGTCCGGCTATCTCGAGATCCGCCCGGTGCTGCGGCCGGCGCTGTCGCTGGCGGTGCTGGGAACGATCGCGACGGCCCTGATCACCGGACTGGCCGCCTTCTGGCTGCTCGACTTCTCGCTGCTGGAGGGGCTGCTGCTCGGCTCCATCCTGGCCGCCACCGACGGAGCGGCGGTCTTCGCCCTGCTGCGCGGCTCGACCCTGAAGCGGAGGCTCGCCCGCACGCTGGAGGCGGAGTCCGGGTTCAACGATCCTGTGGCCATCCTGCTGGTGCTCGGGTTCATCGACTGGATCCAGCTTTCCGGCTACGGAGTCGTCGACATGGCCTGGCTGTTCGCTCGCCAGCTCGGCATCGGGCTGGTCGTGGGGGTGGCCGTCGGGGTGGTCGCGGTGTGGACTTTCCGGCGCCTCAATCTGGACACCGCCGGCCTGTACCCGGTGGCCTCGATCGCCACCGTGGGCCTCGCCTACGGCGGTGCGGCGGTCATCGACGGCTCCGGCTTCCTGGCCGTGTACCTGGCGGGGCTGGCGCTCGGTGGCGCCCGGATCCCCGCCAAGCGGACGATCACCGCCTTCAACGAGGGCCTCGCATGGGTCGCCCAGATCACGCTCTTCCTCACCCTCGGGCTGCTCGTCTTCCCGAGCCAGCTCGGGAACGTGTTCCTTGAAGGAACCCTGATTGCCCTGGTGGTCGCATTCGTGGCTCGGCCGCTGGCCACGGCTCTCGCCACCGCTTTCGACCGCTACAGCGCCCGCGAGCGGGTCGTCCTGGGCTGGGCGGGGCTGCGCGGCGCGGTCCCCGTGGTGCTGGCGACCTTCCCCGTGATCAGCGGCGTCCCCAACAGCCACGAGTACTTCAACATCGTCTTCTTCGCGGTCGTCCTCTCGACCATCGTCCAGGGGACCACCTTCGAGCCGCTGGCCCAAGCGCTGGGGATCACCACCGCGACACCCGGCCCTGCCGCAGCCCCTCATGGAGACGGGAACGATCCGGGCGCTGGGCGCCGAGGTGGTCGAGTACCTGGTCGGCGACGGCGACGCGATCGCCGGGCTCCGGGTCCGAGAGCTGGGCCTTCCGCGCGAGGCGCTGGTCAGCGTGATCGTGCGAGGCGGCGAGGCGATCCTGCCCCGGGGCTCAACCCGGGTTGAGGCCGGCGACAGCCTGCACGTGGTGGTCCGCCAGGAGGTGGCGAAGGACTTTCTGGAGCTGACCGAGCGCTGGCGCAGCGGGCCCATCGGGCCGAGGCGGAGGCCGAGGACGGGGTTCCACAACCGCCCGCCGATCTTCAGCGTTCGCCCCTGGGTGGCGGCCGATGGCGACCCCGCCCGCCCCGATCTCGTGGCTGGGAGGGTGGTGGTCGAGCTTCTGCGCAGCCGCCATGACCAGCCCGGCTCGGTCGTGGCCCTGGAGGATGGGCGCTACGCGGTCACGGGCTCGCTGCTGATCATCGGCAGCGCAAGGCAGGTGCGAAGACAGGCGCGCAAATGCCTTCAGCAGACCGACGACGAGACGCAACGCGCTTGGTGGCAGGAGGTGATCGGCGCCCTGGTGCGGTGATAGAGCGCTAGGGGTCAGCTCGGCTGGCTCGAGGGGCGAATCAGGATTTCGTTCACGTCCACGTGCTCGGGCTGGGTGAGCGCGTAGATCACCGCGCGGGCGAGGTCGTCGTCGGCGAGCGCGTTCTGCGGGCGCTGGTCGAAGAACTCGGTGTCGGTCATCCCCGGCTCGATCAGCGTCACGCGGATGCGGTGTTGTCGTGCATCTGGCGAAGCTCCGAGCGCAGGGCCTCGCCGATCGCCGTCACCGCCCACTTGGTCGCCGAGTAGAGCGAGCCGGGGAGCACCCGGCGGCCGGCCACCGAGCTGGTGATCAGGTAATGGCCGCTGCCGCGCTCGAGCAGGTGGGGGAGGGTGGCGCGGATCGTCAGCGCCACTCCGAGCACGTTGGTGAGCACCATCGAGCGCCAGTGCTCGGCCGACTCCTCGAGGAAGCCGCGCTGGGCGCCGAAGCCGGCGTTCGCGAACACCGCGTCGATGCGGCCGAAGGAATCCAGGGCCGCCTGGGCGAGCGCCTGGTCGTCGTCCCATTCGGAGACGTCGCAGCGGACGGCGATCGCGCGCCCCGGCCCGCCGAGCTCCTCCGCCAGCTCGCGCAAGCCGGTCCTCGCGCCGCGCCCCGAGCACCAGCCGGTACCCCGTCTCGGCCGCCCGCCTCGCGGTGGCGGCGCCGATTCCGCTCGAGGCGCCGGTAATCAGCAGGACTGGCTCATCGGCCACGCAGCGAGCCTATCCGGGAAGGACCGGGTTCAGCCGACCGGACGCTTGCGATAATCGCCCCTGCGCCCCATGGATCCCGCTCGCAAACGGAAGATCCGGCTGATCGTCGCCCTGAGCGCCGCGGTGCTGCTCGCGGTGGCGCTCATCTACACGTCGTTCAGCGCCTCCACCGAGGCCAAGCAGCCCTCGGAGATCCTCAACGCCTCACCCGACAGCTCCTACGACCTGACCGGGGTCGTCGTCCCCGGCTCGATCCAACATCGCGGCTCGGAGCTCGACTTCCGGGTCGCCGACCGCGACGACCGCAAGGCCTCGATCCCTGTCCGCTACACGGGTGAGGTGCCCGACCCGTTCCGCGACGGGCGCGAGGTGATCGTCACCGGCAAGGTCGAGGACGGCACCTTCGTCGCCGAGCGCGACAGCCTGGTCACCAAATGCCCGTCGAAGTTCCAGGCCGAGGCCGAGCAGGACCCCGATGGCGTGATCATCACCGAGTGAGCGCTGGGCCGTGATCACGGTTGGCGCCGCCTGCCTCTTCCTGGCCCTCGGGGTCGCCGTCTACGGGGGGGTGGCCGCGCTGGCGGGCACCCGGGGCGACCGCCGCTTCACCGACTCGGCCCGCCGCGCGGTGTACGCGTTCGCCGCCCTGCTGACGATCTGCGTGGTCGTCATCGAGGCCGCCTTCGCGCGCACCGACCTGTCGCTCCAGGTGGTTGCCGACCACTCGTCGACCACCACTCCTGGCTTCTACAAGCTGACCGCGATGTGGTCCAGCCAGGAGGGCTCGCTGTTGCTGTGGGCGTGGGTGCTGTCGCTGACCTCCTCGGCGGTCCTGTTCGCAACGCGGCGAAAGCACCGCGAAATCGCCCCCTGGGCGACCGCGGTGCTGATGGGGCTCGGCGTTTTCTTCACCGGCCTGATGCTGTTCGAGGCCAACCCGTTCGCCCGCCTCGACCCCGTGCCGGCCGAGGGCGTCGGGCTGACCCCGCTGCTCCGCCACCCGGCGATGGCGATCCACCCGCCAATGCTCTACTCGGGCTACGTCTTCCTCTCGATCCCGTTCGCGTTCGCGATCGGCGCCCTGATCACGCGGCGGCTCGACGCCAGCTGGATCCGCGCCACCCGCCGCTTCGCCCTGATCGCCTGGCTGCTTCTGGGGATCGGCATCCTGCTCGGCGCCCGCTGGTCGTACTCGGAGCTCGGCTGGGGCGGCTACTGGGGGTGGGACCCCGTCGAGAACGCCTCGCTGATGCCGTGGCTCGTCGGCACCGCGTTCCTGCACTCGATCATGGTCCAGGAGCGACGGGGGATGCTGAGGGTGTGGAACGTCACCCTGATCTGCGGCGCCTTCACGCTGGCGCTGCTGGGCACCTTCCTGGTCCGCTCCGGGATCCTCCAGTCGATCCACGCCTTCGGCGCCTCCACCGTCGGCGGCCCGCTGCTCGGGCTGATCGCGATCGTCGTCATCGGCTCGGCGCTCTTGATCGTCTCGCGGCTCGACGACCTTCGCTCCACCAAGAGGATCGAGTCGCTCGCCTCCCGCGAGGCGGTGTTCCTGGTCAACAACCTGCTGCTCATCGGGCTGGCCGCGGTGATCTTCTGGGGCACGTTCTTCCCGCTGATCTCCGAGCTGTTCACCGGCGAGAAGGCCTCGCTCGCCGCCCCCTGGTTCAACCGCTACACGACGCCGCTCGCGATCCTGCTGGTGCTGTTCACGGGCATCGGGCCGCTGCTGGCCTGGCGCCGGGTCAGCCTCGGCGCCATGAAGCGGCTCCTGGGCCGCCCGGCCCTGGCCGGACTGGCGGCCGGGGTGGCGCTGTTCGCCTTCACCGGCGCGCGCTCGGAGCCCCTGGCGCTGATCCTGTTCTCGCTCGCCGCCTTCTCGCTGACGGCCCTGGCCCAGGAGTTCGGGCGTGGGGCGGCCGCCTACAGGGGGCTGGCCGGCGGCTCCTACCCGCGGGCGCTCCTGGCGCTGTTCTCGCGCAACCGCCGCCGCTACGGCGGCTACGTCGTCCACGCGGGGCTCGCCGTCCTGCTGATCGCCGTGGCGGCGTCCTCGAGCTTTCAGACCAGCCGCGACCTGCGCCTGCGCCCGGGCCAGTCGGCCACCGTCGACGACTACCGGGTCACCTACCAGCGGCCGACCGCGGTCATCGACCCGGGCGAGCAGCGCCTCACCTTCGGCGCTGTGCTCTCGGTCCGCAAGGACGGGGAGCCGTACGCGACCCTTCACCCCTCGCGCAACTACCACGCCGGGGTCGGGGGCGGGAGCGGCGGCGGTCCCGTCAGGAGCTTCTTCGAGGGCGAGGCGACCAGCGAGGTGGGCCGTAAGACGACCGTCGGGGGCGACTTGTGGACCGCCATGCAGCCGGACCTCGGGCCGCTCGACCCGATCATCGACGCGGCCGATCGCGACCTGGGCCGGTTCGCGCGCGGGGTCTCCCCGGACGACGCGCAGGCCGGACGCCAGCTCGGCTGTCCTCCAGGGCCTCGCGATCCAATCGATCCAGCAGCGCTACCTGAGCGACCCGCCCGCGGCGAACTTCCGGGTCAACGTCAACCCGCTGGTCACCTGGATCTGGGTCGGGGGGGCGATCGCGGTGCTCGGCGGCCTGGTGGCGATCTGGCCCGCCCCGGAGGCGCGCCGCCGCCGCGTCTCGGACGTCTACGCGGCGCGGCTTGCCCGGGAGCTGGGACGCGCCTAGAGACGCCCTGTCGCGCCCCTAGCCTGTACCGCCGTGGAGATCGTCCTCGCCCTGGTGATCGTCGTGATCGTCGCCTGGTTCGTGACCGGCCCGCTGCGCCGCTCGCCAAGCCAGGCGGAGGTCGCCGAGGCCGGCCTCGAGGACCCCGCGATCGCCGAGATCGAGGCTCGAAAGGAGGCCAAGTACCGCGAGATCCGCGACGCGGAGCTCGATCGCCGTCAGGGCAAGCTCTCGGAGGCCGACTGGCGCCGCCAGGACGCCGAGCTTCGCCGCGAGGCGATCGAGATCCTGAGGCGGCTGGACCGCGTCCGCGGGCGGCAATCCGCGGGCGAGCAGGAGCACCGAACCGACTGAGCGTTCCCTACACTCCCGGGGCGATGGAAACCGTGCTCGGCGTTGTCCAGGTGCTCATCTCGGTGATCTTGATCTTCCTCATCCTCCTGCACTCGGGGAAGGACACGGGGCTCTCCGGCGCGTTCGGGATCGGGCAGTCCGGAAGCTCCTTCGGCGGCGGCTCCCTGGTGGAGCGAAACCTCGATCGCTGGACTGTCTTCTTCGCGATCCTGTTCGCCGTCAACACGCTGGTCCTGCTGAAGATCTGAGCCGCCTCGCGCTGGTGCGGCGCTACGCGGACGCCGCCACTCGGACCGCGTCTACCAGTCGCGGGCCCTGGCGGGAGTGCTCGTTGAGTACCCGTAGGTAGTCCTCATAGGCGGCGCGATAGACGACGCCCTCGAAGATCGCCTCCCAGCCTGCCCAGCCCTCGCCGCCCTGGAGGTCGCTCCACGCTTGCCGGACCCGATCCGGGTTGTAGACCTCGGTCCAGGGGCCGTCGCCGGAGATCATCCGCTCCACCGCTTCGGCGTCGGGCGGGTGCTCCCACAGGCGGCGGCGGCGAGTGGCGGGCATGCGGCTCCTCTCGGCCTTGAAGAACGGGACGTCTCGCCATGCCGGGACGAGCAGCGAGACGACCTCGCGATGGAGCACGGCATCGATTCTCTGCTCCGGCGTCAACCCGAAGGCGGCCTCGATGAACGCGGGCGTGGCGAAGACCGACACCCGCTCCGCGTGTGCGGCGAGGCCGGAGCGATGCGCAAACCGATCGACGAGGTAGAACCAATCGAGGAGATCCGGCCCCTCCACGCCGAACTCGCTGCCCTCGGCAAGGATCTGCGCGATCTCCTCTCGGGCCAGGTCGTACGCGTCGGTGCGGGCGGCCTCGTGCTGCTTGGCGAAGAACCGCATCAGGCGAGAGACGATCGCCTCGGCGCCGCCACGCCGAATCCTCTTCAGGTCCCGCCGGGTCTTGAAGAAGAAGCCATGGGCGATCTCGCCGCCATGTCCGGACAGGGAGGCGCCGGAGGGACGGGATCGCGGGAGCTTCACGTTGCCGCGCAGCTTCTGGGGATGCCGCATCCCGTCGTGCAGCAGGTGCAGGCGCAGCGCCCTCTCCATCAGGGGGTCGGTGGGGGTTCCGCTCTCACCCTCCGCGTGGCGGACCCGGTGCTCGAGTGGATGCGGCGCCAGCCGGACCAGCTCGCGCGCAACATCCGCCTCGCCGGGCGTCTTGTCGGAGGTGTGAAAGTGGGCATCGATCCCCGCAGCAACCGCCGCCGCGGCGACGATTCGAGAGTCGCGACCGCCGGACAGGTCGACCCGCGCACTACCAGGCCACAACCGGCCGGCCGTCGCCGCCTGGTCTTGCGCCTGGCTCGCCGCCTTCTGCGCCGCCTCGCGGAGATCGATGCCCCGGCCGGCGACGAGCCTCGATACGGCGTCCGTGCGATCGCGCTGGACGCCCTGATCGCTGGCGAGCAGAACGCTGCCTCGAGGCACCCGCGTTACCGCCGCCATCGGGGTGGAGTCCCCGACGAACCAGGACGCGGCGGCCAGGATGCGCCAGCCGCGAGGGTCGGCCCGCGCCTCCAGGCCCGTGAAGAGCGGCAACGCGCCCATGCGGTTCGACCAGGCGCGGCCGCCCTCGAACTCGAGCTCATAGCACCGGCCCGCGCCGAGGCAGTCGTTGACGATCGTCAGCTGATCCGTGGCATGGTCCAGAACGGCGGCGACGACCGGCGCCGTCAATTCCTCCACGGCTCGCGCCGGCGCATCTCGGATCACCCGAGCCAGGGACAGCGGCGCCTGGTCGAGAGGACATTCTCCGATCAAGCGCTCCCAGCCCGTCGGCACGTACGCGGTCCCGATCGAGATCTCGGCGCCATTGGCGAAATGGGGCCATCCGCAACGAGGATCGGCATCCGCGATCACCCCAAACCCACGCCGCGCCCCAAGACTGGCGTATCTGCGCAACGGGTAGTCGACCAGGGCCGCGTAGTGCCTCTGGACGCGGTCGATACCGGCCTCGATCGTCTCAGCGGGGGCCGGGCGGTCGAGCGCGTAGGCAAGCCAGGTCGGCTCGATCTTCTCCGGCATCGGCGCCGACGGTACCAATCGCGGCGCGAGGCTCCTCAGTCAGCGTCAGCTCGCCGGGACGCCGTCGGCGGCGCTGCGGAGCGCGGCGATGTCGAGCTTGCCCATCTCGAGCATCGCCTGCATCGCGCGCTTGGCCCGCTCCGGGTCCGGGTCGGTGAACAACTCCTCCATCCCGGTCGGCACGACCTGCCAGGAGAGGCCGAACTTGTCCTTGAGCCAGCCGCAGGGCCCTTCCTCCCCGCCCTCGGACAGCCGCTCCCAGTAGTAGTCGACCTCGTCCTGGTCTCGCAGTCGATCTGGAAGGAGACGGCCTCGTCGAACGTGAACTGGGGGCCGCCGTTGATGCCGACGAACCGCTGACCGTCCAGCTCGAACTCCACGGTCATCACCGTGCCGGCCGGTCGCGCGGCGCGCCTCGGTGTAGTGGGTGACGTTCACGATGCGCGAGTTCTTGAACACGGACGTGTAGAAGTCCGCGGCCTCCTCGGCCTCGGTGTCGAACCACAGGTTCGGGGTGATCCTCTGCTCCATGGCGCTGCGTCCTTTCGTATGGCGGGAAGGTGTTTCCCGCGACGGATACCGCACCTCTAGACCGTGGTACGGGGAGAAACTCATCGCTTCACCGATGATGCTTCCCCCGGCCCCCGATGCTCGCATGCTCCATGCGCCTGAGAGGAGTCGAACCTCCACGAGCCTTGCGGCCCACAAGGCCCTCAACCTTGCGCGTCTACCAGTTCCGCCACAGGCGCGGGTGCGAGGGTCGATTCTAGTGGGGGTTCTGGCGGGCTTGCTTCCGTCCGCGGGACGGGGTAGGCTACGAACATGTGTTCCCGTGGTAGCCGGTTCAGCCGTGGTAGACGGTTTAGGGTGGTCGACGAGGGCCTCTGCGGTCCGAGGAGCGATACGAAATGGATCTGACCAAGCGCCAGAAGGAGATCTTCGACTTCATCCGCCGCTACGCCTCCCGGTACGGCTACCCGCCCACGGTGCGCGAGATCGGCAAGGCCGTCGGGCTGCACTCCTCTTCGACCGTCCATGCCCACCTGGCCAACCTGGAGAAGGTTGGGCTGCTTCGCCGCGACCCGACCAAGCCGCGGGCGATCGAGCTGCTGGTCGGCCGGGCGAAGCGCGCGATGCGCGGGACGGGGCTGCCGCTCGTGGGTCACGTGGCCGCGGGCGAGCCGCTCCTCGCCGAGGAGAACATCGAGGAATACGTGCAGGTTCCCTCGGCGATCGGCGGCGAGCAGGGCGACTACATCCTCCAGGTGAAGGGCGACTCGATGCGCGACGCCGGCATCCTCGAGGGCGACTATGTGGTGGTGAGCGAGGCCGACGATGCCGACAACGGCGAGATCGTGGTGGCGCTGATCGAGGACGAGGCGACCGTGAAGCGCTTCTACCGCGAGAAGGACCGCATCCGGCTACAGCCGGCGAACAAGGCCTACAAGCCGATCCGCACCCGCGACGCCAAGGTCCTCGGCCGGGTGATCGGCGTCTACAGGAGCCTTTGAGGATGGCTGCGCTCGCGACCCGGGAGCATGCCGTGGCCGAGCAGCCGCAGGCCGGCCGCGGCGGGTCGAGGCTGTTCGAGCCGGGTGGCGCGACGCTCGAGGATGTCGTCTTGCGCGCCTGGGAGGACCTGGCGGCCGAGGGACGGGCGGTCTGCCCGGTCTGCGGCGGCTCGATGTCCCCTGCGGCGGATGGCGGCTGCCCCGGCTGCGGCTCGGAGCTCTCCTGAGCAGGTGCGCGGCCCCGCGGGGCCCAGAAACCAGGTATGAAACGGCCCCGCGGGGCCGCGAAACTCACCCATATGCGGTAGGTGGACGCCCAGGCGCCGAGGGCCTACACTGGACCTCGTAGGCCATGCAGTCACGGGGGGTGACGCTCCTCGAGGAAAGTCCGGACACCACAGGGCAAGGACGGTCGGTAACGCCGACCCGGGGAAACCCGCGGGAAAGTGCCACAGAAACGACACGGCCGATGGCGCGGCCTCACGTGAGCCGCGCACAGGCAATGGTGAAATGGTGCGGCAAGAGCGCACCGGCGTCGCGGTGACGCGGCGCGTCAGGGCAAACCCCGTCCGGTGCAAGGCCAAGCAGGACCGACGACCCGGCCCGGCGAGGTCCAGGTAGGCCGCAGGGCCCCGGTGAACGGGGCCCCCCGGGGACCCAGTCCCCGGCGAGACAGATGGCCGCACACGACAGAATCCGGCTTACAGGTCTGCTAAGGGAAAGCCCCGCTTAGGCGGGGTTTTCCTATGTGGCTCTGGGGCTGAGTCCGGATCGGCGCAAAGTCGAACAGCTCGACACTGCCCAGCCTGTCCTATCCTGAGGGCATGAGTGGGGAGCGCCAGTTCGAGGTCGTGCTCGAGGCGGCCGGTGGCGAGATCGGAATTGAGTGAATTGAAGCGCCTGTTTCTGCCGGCGGTTTTCGCCGCTGCCCTCGCCCTCCTCACCATGCCCGGGAGTGCCCTGGCTGCAAACGCACGGGCGATCTCCCCGACCACGCTCGCCTTTCCGGCGGCCTTCACCGTGGCGCCGGATGGCGGTCGCATCCTCTACGGCGAGCTCTCCACCGGCCGCATCGTCCGCCTCAACGTCGCCACAGGGGCGAGGACGCCGTTGTTCACGATCCCGAACGTGCGGGAGCTGCTGGGCGTGGCCCTAAGTCCAAACTACCCCAGCGACGGTGGCCTGTGGGCATTCGCAACCCGCACCGTCTCGGGGACGCCAAGGAACCAGCTCCTGCGAATCCGTGAGGACCGCACCGGCTTCGCGGTCCTCCGCAGCTTCCCGGCCGGCCTCCACAACGGCGGCCGCATCATGTTCGGGCCCGACGGCAAGCTCTACGTCGTCCTTGGGGAGAACGGCATTCCGTCCCGTGCTCAGCGCCTGGACATCCTGGCCGGGAAGATGCTGCGGCTGAACCCGGATGGCACCGTGCCCTCCGCCAACCCCCGCGCGGGCAGTCCGGTGATCGCCTACGGCATCCGCAACTCGTTCGGGTTCACCTTCGATCCGGAGACGGGGCGCCTCTGGGAGACGGACAACGGCCCGGAGTGCAACGACGAGATCAACCTCGTCCCCCGCCTGACGCTCACGAACTTCGGCTGGGGGTCGTCGGGGACCTGCAGCTCGCCGCCCCCGGCGCCGCGCAACACCAACCAGGACGGGCCCAATCCGGTGCTGCCCGAAGCTCTTCTTCGCCACCCCGCTGGGGCTGACCGGGGCCGCGTTCTGCAACCAGTGCGGACTCTCGAGCAGCGGCCAGCTCTTCTTCGGCGACTTCAACACGGGGACGATCCGCCGTGCCACGCTGACCTCCGCACGCACGGGCATCGCCTCGCGGGCACCGTTCTATGACCATTCCGGCGGCGTGCTCTCGCTTGAAACACCGGTCGACGGCGGTCCGATCTACTTCAGCACGGAGAGGAACATCTTCCGGCTGAACCCCTGACCTGCGGCGGCCGGGCCGCTGCGGTCGCGTACCGCGCTAAAGGGGCAATCGAGGGCGGAACACGCTGGTTCCGGTCGTGTTACGGTCGCAGAGGATGGGGAGGCAAGGGTCGCCGACACATAGACGCATCGCCAGGTACTCGAGGCGCTTCGTGCTGCCGGCGCTGGGCGCCGTTGGCGTGACCGGCGCCCTGGCGGTCGCGGGCTCCGGGGCCCCGCCGGCAAGCCTCGACGAGGCAACCGCGGCGCCTCCACGGCCGAACATCGTGGTGATCCAGACCGACGACCAGACGCGCGAGTCCATGCGGGTGATGGACAAGGTGAACTCGCTGATCGGCGATCAGGGGGCGAGGTTCAACCAGAACATCCTCAACTACTCGCTCTGCTGCCCCTCGCGCGCCACCTTGCTCACCGGCCAGTACATGCACAACCATGGCGTGCGCACCAACCTGTCGCCCGATGGCGGCTTCTACCGCTTCCAGGCCCTGCACGGAGACAACAACCTCGCGGTCTGGCTTCGCCAATCCGGCTACTACACGGCGATGATCGGCAAGTACCTGAACCACTACTCCAACCAGCCCCTCGTGCCGGCGGGCTGGTCGGAGTGGCGAGTGGCCGCCCCTCAAGATCAGCTGGTCTACAACTACACGCTGAACGAGAACGGCAACATCGTCGAGTACGGGCAGGACCCGTCGGACTTCAAGCAGGACGTGCTCACCAACAAGGCCGTGGACCTCGTCGAGCGGCGCGCCCCAACGGCGCAGCCGTTCTTCCTCTGGCTCACCTATACGGCCCCTCACACCGCCGGCCCCCCGAACCCGAACCCGCCGCAGAACTGCCACGCCGCCGCGAAGTCGGCGCCGCGCCACGCCCATGCGTTTGACTCCGAGCCGCTGCCGAGGCCCGGGAACTTCAACGAGGCCGACGTCTCCGACAAGCCGGCCGCGATCCGCAACCGCCGGCGTCTCAGCGGCACCCAGATCCTGGACATCCAGCGCAAGTACCGCTGCGAGCTGGAATCGCTGCTGTCCGTGGACCAGGGGGTGAAGAGGGTCGTCGACGCGCTCACGGCGAGCGGCGAGCTGGACAACACGCTGATCATCTACACCACCGACAACGGCTTCTTCCACGGCGAGCACCGCATCCCCGCGGACAAGATGCACGTCTACGAGGAGTCGGTTCGGGTGCCGCTTCAGATCCGCGGCCCGGGCATCCCTGTGGGGGTGAACATCGGGCGCCTGTCCGACCAACGCCGACCTGGCGCCGACCATCGTGGACGCTGCGAACGCGGATCCCGGACTGGTGATGGACGGGCGCTCGCTGATCCCGGTCGCCAACCAACCCGGGCTCGAGCGTGGGCGCATGCTCCTGATCGAGGAGCCGAACTTCAAGGCGATCCGGACCGAGCGCTACGTGTACGCGGAGCACAGCGGGGGCGCCAAGGAGCTCTATGACCTCGACATCGACCCGTTCGAGGTCAGGTCGCGGCACAATGCGCCCCGCTACGAGCAGGTCAGGGCCCGGCTTCGCAGCCGCCTGCGCCAGCTTTCCACGTGCAGCGGCGCCGGCTGCCGGATCCACACCCCGCCCTAGGTCTATCCTGAGGGCATGAGTGGGGAGCGCCAATTCGAGGTGGTGCTCGAGGCGGCACGGTGGCGCTGAAAACCAAGCACGTAGGGAGCCGTCCACGTCGTCTGGTCCTGGTGGCGACCTCGGCGCTCGTGATCGCGGGGCTCCTCGGTGCCGACGCCGGCGCCCAGCCCCCAGCGCCCGGGCAGGTGAGCTTCAGCGTTCCGAGCCTGTTCCCGAAGTTCGGGCCCAATATCCACGACTACGTCGTCCGCTGCAACGACCGGCCGGTGACCGTCACGGCCCACGTCTCCGAAGCCTGGGAGGCGGCGATCGGCAACCATCCGTACCGCAGCGGCGACTTCACCGCTGGGGTGCGGCTGAGCGCTGGGCGGGACTTCACGATCACGGTGCGACGGGTTGGGCAGACGCAGCTGTACCGCTATTACGTGCGCTGCGTGCCGAGCACCTTCCCCAGGTATACCTTCACCCGCTACGGGCCGGTGTCGCCGAAGTACTTTTCGGTGGACCTCAACTACACCTCCGCGAACCTGCACTACGGGATGGTCTTCGACAACCACGGCGTGCCGATCTGGTGGAATCACGGTCAGGCCTGGGACACCAAGGTGCTTCCGAACGGGAACATCCTCTGGTTCGATGCCACCTTTTCTCCCAGCCTGTGGGCGATCCACCGCCTCGACGGGAGCCTGGTCCGCACCCTCCACGGCGTTGGTCGCGGGGCCAACAACCACGACCTGCAGGTCCTGGGCGACGACAGTCACCTGCTCGGCGCCTACGTCACCCAGGGCAACGTCGACACGAGCGCCTACGGCGGTTCGAGCAACGCCAGGGTCGTCAACACCGAGCTACAGCAGGTGAGCCGAAATGGCCAACTGCTGTGGGACTGGAAGAGCCAGCACCACATCTCGCTGGCCGAAACCCCCAGGCACCGCTGGCAATACGTAGTACGCAACCCGACCCCCCAGGGCTACGACATCCTCCACTGGAACTCGATCGAGCCGGCCGGAGACTCGGTGATCGCCTCCTTCAGGCACCTCGACGCCGTCTATAAGATCGAAAAGAGCACCGGGAAGATCGTCTGGAAGCTGGGAGGCACACGAACTTCCAAGAGCCTCACGGTGCGCGGCGATCCCCACCGCTACACCTTCGGCGCCCAACACGACGCGCGCTTGCTCTCCGACGGGACCGTGACCGTGTTCGACAATCGCACCAATGTGACTCCGGCGAAACCGCGAGCGGTGCGCTACCGCATCAACGAGGAGGAGCGAACCGCGACGCTCCTGCGATCGATCACCGACCCGAGCGTCCGTTACTCCAACTGCTGCGGCTCAGCCCGGCGTTTGACCAACGGGGAGTGGCTGATCGACTGGGGTAAGAGCGGCCAGATCGGCGGCTACAAGCCCAACGGACAGAGGACCTTCCGCTTGGCCTTCGACTCCGTCGGCTTCAGCCCTCGGGCAGAGCCGGTTCCCCCGGGCGCGATCTCGGCGCAGGATCTGCGCCAGGGGATGGACGCGATGTGTTCGTCGGGATGTGACTGAGTCGTGCTTCGCAGGTTCCGCCGACCCTCGACACGACCCCCACGCAGGCATTAGGGTCGGTGACGACCGGAGGAGGACGCATGGGAGAGCGAAGCGGCGAGAGGAACGGCTCGCGCAGGTCCTTGAGGCGACTGGCGCGCCGGCAGGTGGCCGCGCTCTCCCTCGCAAGCCTCGTGCTGCTTCTCGCGACCGCGGCCGCGCTCGCCGTGACCGGCGACCTCACCCAGCCCGCCGGGACGGCCGGCTGCATCAGCGAGGACGGGGCGGGGCCCTGCGCCGACGGCCATGGGCTGGTCTACCCCTACTCGGTGGCGATCAGCCCGGACGGGAAGAGCGTCTACGTCGCCTCGCATCCGCGGCGTGGCGCGCTTCACCCGCAACACGACCACGGGGGCGATCACCCAGCCCGCCGGGAGCGCCGGCTGTATCAGCGAGGACGGGACGGGGCCGTGCGCCAACGGCCATGGGCTCAAGGGCGCGTACGAGGTGGCGGTGAGCCCGGACGGGAAGAGCGTCTACGTCGCCTCGTACGCGAGCGGCGCCGTGGCGCGCCTCAACCGCAACACGACCACCGGGGCGATCACGCAACCCGCTGGGAGCGCCGGCTGTATCAGCGAGGACGGGACGGGGCCCTGCGCCAACGGCCACGGGCTCAACAGCCCGTTCGGGGTGGCGGTGAGCCCGGACGGGAAGAGCGTCTACGTCGCCTCCTACAGCAGCGACGCCGTGGCGCGCTTCAACCGCAACACGACCAGCGGGGCGATCACCCAGCCCGCCGGGGGCCGCCGGGTGCATCAGCGAGACGGGGGCGGGGCCCTGCGCCGACGGCCACGGGCTCAACGGCGCGTACGAGGTGGCGGTCAGCCCGGACGGGAAGAGCGTCTACGTCGCCTCGACCTTCAGCGACGCCGTGGCGCGCTTCAACCGCAACACGACCACCGGGGCGATCACCCAGAGCGCCGGGTGCATCAGCGAGACGGGGGCGGGGTCCTGCGTCGACGGCCGTGGGCTCAACGGCGCGCGCGGGGTGGCGGTCAGCCCGGACGGGAAGAGCGTCTACGTCGCCTCGGCCGTCAGCAACGCCGTGGCGCGCTTCAACCGCAACACGACCACCGGGGCGATCACCCAGCCCGCCGGGGCCGCCGGCTGCGTGAGCGCGGACGGGACGGGGCCCTGCGCCGACGGGCATGCGCTCAACATCAACGATGGGGGGGTGACAGTCAGCCCGGACAACAAGAGCGTCTACGTCGCCTCGTTCGGCAGCGACGCCGTGGCGCGCCTTGACCGCGACACGACCACCGGGGCGATCACGCAGCCCGCGGGGAGCGCCGGGTGCATCAGCGAGACGGGGGCGGGGTCCTGCGCCGACGGTCATGGGCTCGACAGCCCGTACGAGGTGGCGGTCAGCCCGGACGGGAAGAGCGTCTACGTCGCCTCAAACTTCAGCGACGCCGTGGCGCTCTTCAACCGGGCTCCCTAGGTGAACTGACTCCGAGTTCTCCCGACAGTTGTCGGGGGATGGATGGGGCTTTTCAGCGCGATGACCCCCGCCCGGCACGGCAGCTTCGCGGGCTCCACACCTGGCGGGACCATCGCGCAACTATCGCGCGGAATCCAATGCAGAAGCGGTTTGCACGATCTCAACGCACTTGAACTCGACTGGCATGCCGTGCCGGCATCGCCCGCCCAGTATCTCGTGCGGGACTTGAGATGTGTTCAAACACCTGATTGAATAGCTGATATGGAAGAAGCGGCGAGCACAGACCGGCGCCGCGCGGCCGGTCAGCGGACGCGGGCCCAGCTCATGGATGCCGCGCTGGATCTGATCGCCGAGCACGGCGAGGACGGCGTGACCCTCCGGGAGCTGACAGACGCCGCGGGGGCCAACGTGGCGGCGGTGAGCTACCACTTCGGCTCGCTGAAGTCGCTGCGTGACGAGGCGATCGAGCACGCCCTGGAGCGCTACCTGGACGCCCAGCAGGAGGCGGTGAGCGCGCTCGACCCCGAGTCCACGCTCGAGGAATTGGCGGCGGCCTTCGCTCGTCCGATGATGCGTGCGCTGAACCTTGGAGGTCGTGATCTCGCCGTGATGCGCATCGTGGCGCGCCGGGGGATCGATCCTCCTCCGGGATGGAACCGGTTTGACCAGCGGTTCGATCGGATTCGCGCGGACGTCGTTCGGGTGCTGAAGGCAAACGTTCCCGATGCCAAGGACAAAGAGCTGATCCTCCGCACGCGCTTCGCCGCCGGAATGCTGAACTGGCTGGCCCTCGCGCCCGTCGGGGCAGAGCTCAGGAACAAGTCCGAGAAGCAGATCGAGCGACTGCTGGTCCCGCCGCTCGCTGGGGCCCTCCGCGGCACGAGCCGCGGCTGACCGGCAAGCCGGCCTAAACAACTTAAGCGTCTGCTTGACAACTTTCGACGTCCGTGCTAAGTTCAAGCAAGCGCTTGATCAACTTCCTTTGGAGGACCAATATGCAAGTCGCACTCACCGGCGCAACTGGCTTCATCGGATCTCACGTATTGGCGGAATTGCGAGAGCACGGCCACGAGGTGACGGCGCTCGTCCGCAACGACGCCGAGGCCGAGAGCGTTGCTGCTCGCGGTGCCACCCCGGCCGTGGTCGACCTCTACGCCCGGCCTGCGGTCGTGGGCCTCCTCAGCGACGCAGACGGCGCCATCCATACCGCCAGCCCCGGCGACGAGACAAGCGCCGATCTGGACTCAGCGGTGGTCGACTCGGCGATTGAGGCATTCGCCGGCACCGGCAAGCCCTACCTCCACATCACGGGTGCGTGGGTCTATGGGGCCAACCCCTCGATCACCGAGAAGTCCCCGATCGATGCGCCGGCGATGGTCGCCTGGAAGGAACCGATCGCCCAGCGCGCTCTCGACGCGGGCGACATGCGGGGAGTCGTCATCGCCCCCGGTGTGGCGTACGGCGACGGCGGCGGAGGCGTTCCCGGGCTGCTGCTCGGCTCACCCCGTGACGACGCCGGCAACCTGATCATGCTCGGCACCGGGCAGCAGCATTGGTCGACCGTCAACGTCGCGGATCTGGCGGATTTCTTCCGGCGCGCTGTGGAGGACGACTTGGCCCGCGGTCACTACGTCGTCGGCGATGGACTGAACCCGACCGTTGCGGAGTTGACCCAGGCGGCGGCCGTCGCAGCCGGCGCCCCGGGCGCGGTCCCGGGTTCCGACGAGGAGGCGCGAGCACGTCTGGGTGACTACTTCGCCGAAGTCCTGCTGCTCGATCAGGGGACCGACGCAGCCGAGCCTCGAGCCGAACTCGATTGGTCTCCGTCCCATCCGGCGCTGATCGACGAGTT
>CAVUXC010000005.1:2500-264783 GCA_963745365.1 uncultured Actinomycetes bacterium | reverse complement strand
TTGGCGGGCGAGCCCGAGGTCGTGGATGTCGACCACCGAGAGGTCGGCGCGGCCCGCGGCCAGCAGCTTGAGCGAATCGGTCGAGGCCGACGGCACTCGCACGCGAAGGTCTAGGTCCCTGACGGGAATCGAGCGGCTCGCTGGCGAGCGCCGGGTAGATGCCGCGTGCACGGCGTTCGGCCGGAAGTCGAGCGCGCAGTGTGACCTCCTCGTGCTCCCCGTCGCCGCAGGCGGCGAGCGAGATCGAGGCGGCCAGCACGAGAAGGATCCTCAACACGGCGTCGAACCCTAAGGGGGAGCCATTTCGCCACTCAGGAGGTCGCAGGGTGCAGGATCGCGGGCCCGCCGCATATCTGGCCGAGTTCATCGGCACGCTCATGCTCGTCTTCTTCATCTGCGCGGTTGTCTCGCTGTACGGGCCGGAGCCGTCGCAGACGAACCCGAACCCGTTCATCGACTACTCGGTGATCGGGCTCGTGCACGTCCTGGTCCTGTTCGTCCTGATCCAGACACTTGCCGTCGTCTCAGGCGCGCACGTCAACCCGGCGGTGACCGCGGCGTTGACGGGGCTCCGCCAGATCAAGGTCGCGGACGCGGGGATCTACATCCTCGCCCAGCTGGCAGGCGCGGTGGCCGGGGCGCTGCTGGTGAAGGGGATCCTCCTCGACGAGGGCGAGGTGGAGAACTACGGCACGCCGGCGGTCTCCGACTTCCTCGACGGCGCGATCCTTGGCGGGATGGTCGTGGAGGCGATCGGCACCTTCTTCCTCGTGTGGGCCATCATCGGCGTCGCGGTCAACCCCCGCGCGACGGCGGAGTGGGCCGGGCTTGCGATCGGCGGCGCGCTCGGCATGGGCGTGATGGTGCTGGCGCCGCTCACCGGCGCCGGCTTCAACCCGGCACGCAGCTTCGGGCCGGCGCTCGTGTCCGGCGAGTGGGGCGGAGCCGACACGTTCCTGCTCGTCTACGTGGTCGGTCCGGTGGCGGGCGCGCTCGTGGCCGCCGTCCTCTACTTCCAGATCTTCATCGCGCCCGGGAAGAAGGGCGTGGGAGGCGTGGAGCCGGTCGGGTAGGGCACGTCCGTAGACTCGGCGAGGGCGATGCGCCGGGTCACCTTCTCTCGGAACTTCACACTGTCGCTGTCGCGAACGTGCCAGTGCTACTGCAAGTACTGCGCGTTCGCGACGCACCGGGCGCACCTGTACGCCCCGGATGAGGTCGAGCGCCTGATAGACGACGCCGCGCGGCGTGGCGCCAAAGAGCTGCTCGTGCTAACGGGCGAGCGGCCCGAGGTGAACGTGGAGGTGGCAGCGCGGCTGGACTCGTACGGGCACCCGGACTTCACGTCGTACGTGGCGTGGGCGTGCGAGCGGGCGCTCGAGCGTGGCCTGGGCCGCACACCAACGTCGGCGTGCTGTCCGCCGGCGACCTGGCCCGCCTGCGCGAGGTCACGGCGTCGCAGGGGCTGATGCTCGAGTCGGTCAACCCCGACTTGGTGGTGCATCAGGGCTCGCCGACGAAGCACCCTTCGGTGCGCCTGCGGATGCTCCGCGAGGCCGGGGAGCTGCGCATCCCGTTCACGAGCGGGATCCTGGTCGGAGTGGGGGAGACCCCGGAAGAGCGCGTGGCCGCGCTCGAGGCGCTAGCGGAGGTGCACGCCGAGTACGGCCACCTGCAGGAGGTGATCCTCCAGAACTTCGTGTCGCACCCGCGCTACTACGGCGCCGAGCCCGCACAGATCGCTGACGAGGCGCAGCGGACTCAGGCGCACGGCGAGCCGGTGGCGATCCCCCCGTGGGCCGACCCGGTGTCGCTCGAGACATGCGCGCGCTCGTGCGCGAGTGCCGGCGGCTGATGCCCGACGTTGGCGTGCAGATCCCGCCGAACCTGTCGGACTGGTGGCTGCCGCTCGTGGAGGAGGGCGCCACCGACCTCGGCGGCCTGTCGGCAAACGGCGACCACATCTCGCCGGAGCACCCTTTCCCGTCGGTGCATCGGATGCGCAAGGAGCTCGCCCCGCGTGGCTACGCGCTCACCGAGCGGCTCTGCGTGTACCCGCAGTACATGGACCCGGAGCGGCTCGAGCAGGGCGTCCTCGACACGATCAAGCTGCGCTTCTGGAGCTTCATCCCCCGGCGCGGATCGGGGCGGCGCGAGGAGCGGCCGATCCGCCGTGACCTGGTGGCCGGCGCCGTCGCCCGCGGCCGGGACGGCGTGGCGCTGTCGGCCGAGGAGCTCACCGCGCTGTTCGGCGAGACGCGCCCCGAGGCGATCGAGGACATGCGCCAGGCGGCCGACGAGCTGCGCGCCGAGCTGGCCGGCGACACCGTGACCTTCGTGGTGAATCGCAACATCAACGTCTCGAACGTATGCACGGTGGGCTGCGCGTTCTGCGGCTTCGGCCAGGGGCGCCGCTCGCCGGACGCGTACGAGCACTCCGAGGAGGAGTTCGTGCGCCGCGTGGAAGAGGCGGTGGAGTTCGGCGCCACCGAGATCTGCATGCAGTCGGGGATCCACCCCGACTGGACGATCGAGGACTACCTCGGGTGGCTTCGGCTCGCGAAGCGGATCGCGCCGGAGATCCATCTGCACGCGTACTCGCCGATGGAGGTCGACGCGATGGCGGGCTCGCTGCCGCTCGGCGAGGTGTTCGCGCGGCTGCGCGACGCGGGGCTCGGCTCCACGCCCGGCACGGCGGCGGAGGTGCTCCACGACGGCGTGCGCCAGCGGATCTCGCCGAACAAGCTGCCGGTGGCGCGCTGGATCGACGTGATCGAGGCCTGCCACGCCGCGGGGCTGCGGTCCACGGTCACTGTCATGTTCGGGCACATCGAGGAGCCGTGGGAGCTCGCCGAGCACATGCGGGTGGTGCGTGAGCTTCAGGAGCGCACGGGCGGGTTCACCGAGTTCGTGCCGTTGTCGTTCATCCCCTTCCACACCCTGCTCGGGCGCACGCACGGGATCGAGCCGATCTCGCGCGACGAGAACCTGAAGCACACCGCGGCGTTCCGGCTCGCGCTCGGCAAGACGATCCCGAGCCTCCAGGCGAGCTGGGTGAAGATGGGGCTGGACGCCGCCACCGAATCGCTGCGCTGGGGCGTCAACGACCTCGGCGGGACGCTGATGGAGGAGTCGATCTCGCGGATGGCCGGCTCCGAGCACGGTGTGCGGCTCGAGCCCGCGCAGCTCGTGGCGGCCGCCCACGCCGCGGGCCGCCCCGCCGCGGAGCGCGACACGCTGTATGGCATCCGCCGGCGCCACGAGGTCCCGGTGGCGGCTTAGGGGTCACCGTTGCATAGGTTGGTGGCGGCCCGGTAACACGGTTTTTGCAGGATGTTTACCGTCGTCCGCCTCAGGAGGGAGAGTCTGCGCCTGCATGCGCCGGCGTGAGTTCATCGGGGTCGGTGTAGGGGGCGCGGCCGCGGCGTCGCTGGGCGCGGTCTTCTGGAGCGAGCTTTTTAGCGACGCCTCGTCCCGGCCGCTGCGGCGCGGCCGCGGCTACGGCCGCCTGCGCGCGCCCGACCGGCTCGGATTCCGCCTGCCCGAGGGGTTCCGCGTGCGCATCGTGGCCCGCGGCGGGGAGCCGGTGCCCGGCACCGCCTACCCGTGGCACCTCGCCTCGGACGGGATGGCCACGTTCCCCGTCGCCGGAGGCGGGCACGTTCTCGTCTCCAACTCGGAGACGCTCGACGGCGGCGCGTCCGCGATCCGCTTCGGCGCGGGTGGCAAGGTGCGGGATGCGTATCGGATCCTCTCCGGGACCACCTTCAACTGCTCAGGCGGCGGCACGCCGTGGGGGACCTGGCTCTCCTGCGAGGAGGTGGAGGACGGCCGGGTGTGGGAGTGCGATCCGTCAGCGGCCGCCGCGCGCGGTCGTGCCGCGCCCGGCGATGGGAATCTTCAAGCACGAGGCGACCGCCGTGGACGCGGCCGGCAAGCGCCGTCTACCTCACCGAGGACCTGGTGGACGGCGGCCTCTACCGCTTCACGCCCGGTCGCTGGCCCGGTCTCGCGCGCGGCCGACTCGAGACGGCTCGGGTGCGTCGAGGCGGACGGGTGGAGTGGGCTCAAGGTGCCCGACCCGAGCTCGACGCAGCGTGTGTCACGTCGCGTCAGGTGACGCGCCGCCCGCGGTTCAAGCGGGCCGAGGGGATCAGGCTCGACCGCGGGACGTGTACGTGGCGACCACGGTGATCACCGCGTTCATGCCTATGACATCCGGCGCGAGCGAATCCGGGTGATATACGACGGGCTCGCGTCGCGCATCGCGCCGATCGTGCGCGAGGACCAGATCGACGGTTCGGCGGGGGCGAGCTGTTCGTGTGCGAGGACATCGCGACCGACGAGATCGACATGGGCGTCGATCGCGCCGCGACCGACGATCGCTCGCTTCCTGTCTATCACGGGCCCTGCCGCACCGCGGTCTCCGAGCTGACCGGGTGACCTTCGACCCCACCGGCCCGCGCATGTACGTCGCGTCGCAGCGCGCCCGCTCGAAGAGCGAGCTCGACCCCGGTCCCGGGGTGATCTACGAGATCACCGGCCCGTTCCGGAAGCCGAAGCGCCCGCGCGCCTGAGCTCAGGCACCCAGCCAGCGGATCCGCGCGCCGGCGAGGCTCGTGCTCGCCCGCCGCGACGGAGCCGGCGCTCGCTTCTCGGCCTCGACCTCCTCGATGCCGAGCTGCTCGAGGCGCTCGAGCACCGCTGCCCGTTGGGTGTCGAGCTCATCGAGCCGCTCGAGCAGGCGGTCGCGCACGCCCTCGAGGTCCTCGGTCGAGAGCAGGGCGGCCCTTCCGGTCGGTTGGGACGCGGACTGGGCTGTCGATCGGGAGGGGTGGCGGGGGTAGGCGCACGGAGCCGCGCC
This sequence comes from uncultured Actinomycetes bacterium, assembly GCA_963745365.1. Taxonomy (GTDB): domain Bacteria; phylum Actinomycetota; class Thermoleophilia; order Solirubrobacterales; family 70-9; genus AC-56. Next base: position 259,919 of record CAVUXC010000005.1, on the reverse strand, counting down.
TCGTGCTCGGCGATCTGGCGCCGGAGGTCGCGGCGGGTCGCCGCGTCGTCGTCCGCGGGCCTTCCTGAGACAAAGGTTCCGCGGCCGTGCTCGCTGCGCACCAGGCCCTCGGACTCGAGCCGCCCGTAGACGGTCCGCACCGTGTTCACGTTCACGCCCGCCGCCTCCGCGAGCTCGCGGACGCTCGGGAGCCGGTCGCCCGGTCCGATCCGTCCCTCCCGCACGCCCGCGCGGATCCGCGCCGCCAGCTGCGCTCCCAGCGGGAGCTCGGCAGCCCGGTCGACGGTCAGGTCGAGTCCATCGGCCATGTCGGGGCCAGTCTAGCCAACTGTGCTGCTGTCACAGCACAATCTTCCAGCTGTTGCGATAGGTGTGATAGCACAGTAGCCCTGATCCTCCGCTTCACAGCAGGCGTGGAGACCCCGGTGCTCAAGCTGATCGGCGTCGTCGCGCATGCGAAGAAAACGCCCTCGTCCTGGCTCGAGCGGGTGGCGGCCGCTGCCTCGCCGTGGTCATCGTGATCGGGAGCGCCCTGAGCCCGTTGCCGTGAGCGGCTTGGCCCGGGAATGGATCGCGACGTTCGGGGACATCGCGAAGTTCTGCGCGCGGGTGGTCGGCTACGTGGCCGGCGGCCGGGTGTTCCATTTCTTCGGCGAGGCGCTGCGACAGGCGGGCATCCTGATCCTCGGCTCGGCGCTCGTGATCTGGGGCCTCGCCTTCATCCTCGGTCCCTGCAGTGCGGCATCGAGGGGGCCTACTTCAGCCGCTCGACCGGGGCACCGGCGTACTCCGGGGTGTTCTCCGCATGGTGCGACCTGCGCGAGATCATGCCCTACGCGTTCGGCTACATCATGTCGGCGAAGGTCGGCACGGCCTGGTGGCTGAGATCGGCGACAATGCGGATCTCTCGACGAGATCGACGCACTCGAGGTGATGGGGATCAACTCGCTCGTGTTCCTGTGCGCGACGCGCCTGCTCGCCGCCTGGCTGGTGCTGCCGTTCTTGTACGTGGGAGCGGTGGGCGCCGGATTCTTCGCCTCGTACCTCGCGGTCGTGCAGCAGATCGGCGAGGTGTCCTCAGGCGGGTTCTTCCTGATCTTCTGGATGTTCCAGAACCCGCCGGACCTGCTCTATTCGCTCATCAAGGGGATGGCGATGGCGACGGTGATCGTGCTGGTGGGGTGCTACTACGGCTACACCGCAGGCGGCGGACCCGTCGGGGTGGGAACCGCGACGGCGAAGTCGATGGTGCTGAACACGGTGATGGTGCATCTGGTGGGCATGGTCGGAACGCAGATCTTCTGGGGCTCGAACCCGCGAGCGCCGATCGGTGGGTGAGGACGGCGGCGCTCATGCGCGAAGGTCGAGCAGCATCGTGTCTGAGGTCCCGACGCGGCCGACCGTCACGAACCCGACTGCCCGGTACAGCTGCGCCACCCTGTTGCCATCTTCGACGCTGAGGCTGGCGGCGCGCCAACCCCTCCGCGACGAAGCCATAACCCGGGTCATCCGCGGAAACGTGCGTGCCCAAACAGCACCAACCGGCACCCCGTCCTCGGCGCGGGCGACCAGTCCGAAGTCCTCGTCCCGCTGCCAGTGAGCGATATAGCGCTGGAGTCGCGGATGCGACTCGACGTCTTGCCGCGCCACTCACGTGACGGCGCCCGGCTTCGGCGCGGACGGTTAGGGCCTCGGCGCATCGCGGGGAGCGCAGTTAATGACTTGCATGAGTTAAGGCGATATGATCATGATGATCACTATGACAGAAGCAGAGGTAGTCGAGCGCGTCGCCGCGCAGACCGAGCTGGAGCCCGAAGCGGTCGAGCGGGTGCTCGAGGCGGCGGGCGAGAGCGTCCGCGAGACGGCGGGGGCGCAGGCCGCGCAGGGGGGTGGTCGAGGTAGCGGCAGGGCGGCGAGCTTCGCGCTCGCCCTGGCAGTGCTGCTCGACCAGGGGGAGCGTGACGCCGAGGCGCTCGCCCAGCTGCTGGCGGCGACCGCTCACGCCTGGGACCGGCAGGGACACCGGGTCGAGGAGCTGATCGAGGCGCTGACACCGCAGCAGCTCGAGCTGCCGACCCCTGCGGCGCTGTTGCAGGCCCGCCGCAACGTCGAGGCGCGGAGCGGCCTGCTGCGGGAGTTCGGAGCGCTGGACAGCGCGCAGGTGGCGAAGCTGGCCGGCTCGCGCGCCACCAACCGCGCGGCGCTCGCCAACCGCTGGCGCGCCGAGCAGCGCGTGGTCGCGGTCCCGCTACGCGACGAGCTGCTCTACCCCGGCTTCCAGTTCACCGGCGAGGGCAAGCCCCACACGGCGGTCGGGGCGGCCCTGGCGGAGCTCCTCTCCGACCCGCAGATGAGCGACTGGCAGGCCGCGCTCTGGTTCATCGCCCCAAGCGGCTGGCTGGGCGGCCGGCTGTCCCGCCGACCTGCTCGACGATGACGCCGACGCGGTCGTCGAGGCCGCGCGCCGCGAAGCCCAGGAGCGTGTCTTGTAGCGGCGCGGTCCCCGCGCCGCCGCCCGCCGCCGGAGCTCGACCCGCTGATCGACGTGTGGGAGGCGGGCCGGCCGCTCGTGCGCTGCCACAACGTGCGCTTCGGCGCCACCGAGTTCAACGCGACGGCGGGCCCGGGGCGCTTCCGGCCGGTCCCGGCACGCGCGCGCGGATCGTGGGCACGATCTACGCGGCCGGCGACGCCGCCGGGGCGATCTCCGAGACCGCCTTCCACGACGTGCCGGTCGACGCGCGGCGGCCGCTCGTGCGGCTGTCCGCCCTGACCCCGCTGGTGGTCTCGACACTGGCCGCCGGGCGGACGCTGCGGCTCGCCTCGCTGCACGGGCACGGGCCGCGGCGACTGCGCGCCACGCGCGCCCAGCTGGTCGACTCAGACGCCGACCAGTACCCGGCGCTGGCGGCCTGGGGCCAGGCCCTGCACGATTGCCGCGCCGAACCGGACGGGATCGCCTGGCGCTCGCGGCACTACGACGACAGCTACGCGCTCGCGCTGTTCCGCGATCGGGTGGCGCGCCGCGAGCTCGACGTCGTCGAGCCACCACTGCCGCTGGCCCTGGGGCGCGGGCTCGAGCGGCTGCAGGAGCTGGCCGAGCGGGCCGGCATCACGCTCGTCCAGTAGCGCCCTCCACAGGGCCGCAAAACGAGGCGGCCGGCCGGCCAGGGGCGCGACCACGAGTGGGGTGAGGCGCCTTTGCCCGCCTGGGGCGGGCCCGCCCCTCGGGCGGGGCGACCGGCGACGGGCCACGCCCGGAGCGGCTCGGCCGCCATCAAACCCAACAACGACCCCGCCGCACCGCCGCGGATGGAGGGGGCGCTGATCGCGGCCCGCCCTCCTACTTCCAGGCCCTTGTGCCCCCTCCGGGTGCCCGAATGGTGCGCTGCCCGCTGCCCGACCACGACGACGCGCTACGCCGTCCTGTCAGGTGTACGCCGAGGCCGAGCAGGGCTGGTGGTGCTTCGGCTGCGCGCGCGGCGGCCGCGTCTACGACCTGGCCTCGCTGCTGCGCGGCGGGCCGTGGGGGCGCGAGCTGCGCGGCGAGGCGTTGCCGCCGCGCTCGCCTGACGCGATCCGTCGGCCGCCTTGAGCGCGTAAGAAGCTGCGGACCTTCGCTGCTGGATTTCCACAAATCCAGCACTGGCGAGGGCGCCGATCGTGTGCCCGCGGACGACTGGATCTCGTCCAACTCGATAGCCGGGTCCGTCGGCCCCGGCGCTATCGCACCTGCCTCGATGCGATAGCGAGCTCGTCGGATCGATAGCTCTCGCGCGGCGACGTCGTGCCTATGCATCGGATGCCACGAGTCCGGCGAGGTGGCACGCCTGCGTGTCGTCCGTTGGGAGAGCGTGCGGCGCCTCGGTCGGGACGCTCGCTTTGGTGGGGATCCGATGCTCTGGGCGGGTCGGCGATGTGCACACACCCGAGTGTCGCAACCGCCATGGGGGCGGTGCGCTGGGGCGGGGTGGGGGTGGCTGGCGCTCGGCGGCGGGTGGCGCGCGCGGGCCGCTCGAGGGTGCGCTTTGGCGATCCGCTCGAGGCGGGCGCTTGAGACGCGTTTGGGAGCGTCTCGCCGCGGTCTAGCGAGGGCGATCTTGGGTGGCAGGTGCTGGTGCTGGCCGGCGCTGTCGCGGCTTGGGTTGGCGTGCGCTGACGGCCCGCTGACATTTCGTGTCAGCGAAACGTCAGCGAAATGTCAGCGGGTCGTGATGTCCTGCGGCAAGGTCACCCGCAGCCAAGGAGAGCCAGCAGCCATGTTTGCCGCCAACAGCTATCGCATTCGTTTCGCAGGCGCAGAGGATGCCGGCGCGTCCGGGCGTCTTGCCGGACGGCTTGCGCTGTGGCGGCTGGGTGTGGTGGCGCTGTGCCTGGGCTTGGTGCTGGTGGCGCTGGCCGCCCCGGCCTGGGCGGCGAAGGACGACCTCGACCTGGTCAGCCGCGCCACCGACGCCGCGGGGGCGAAAGGGAACGACTATTCCTTCTGGCCGGCGATCTCGGCCGACGGGCGGCTCGTGGCCTTCACGTCCGAGGCCTCGAACCTCCACCCCGACGACACCGACGGGGGCCTTGACGGCCGCGACGTGCTCGTGCGTGACCTGGAGACCAACACCACCACGCTGGTGAGCCGCGCCAGCGACGTCGCTGGCGTGGCGGGGGCGAAGGGGAACGGCGAGTCCGAAGTCCCCGCGATCTCGGCCGACGGGCGCTTCGTGGCCTTCAGCTCCGGCGCCTCGAACCTGCATCCCGACGACACCGACGCGACCTTTGACGTGTTCGTGCGCGACCTGGAGACGAACACCACCACGCTGGTGAGCCGCGCTACCGACGCGGCGGGGGCCAAGGGGAACGACGACTCCTCCTCCGCCGCGATCTCGGCCGACGGGCGCTTCGTGGCGTTCAGCTCGGACGCGTCAAACCTCCACTCCGACGACGGCGACACCACCGAGGATGTGTTCGTGCGCGACCTGGAGGCGAACACGACCACGCTGGTGAGCCGTGCCGACGGTGCCTCCGGCGCCAAGGGTAACGGCTACGCCATCGAGCCCGCGATCTCGGCCGACGGGCGTGTCGTGGCGTTCATCTCCGCCTCGAACCTGGACCCCGACGACGGCGACGTCCACCAGGACGCCTACGTGCGTGACCTGGAGGCGAACACCACCACGCTGGTGAGCCGCGCGGACGGTGCGGCGGGGGCCAAAGCCGACGACGGAGCTCGCTCAAGCCGGCGATCTCGGCCGATGGGCGCGTCGTGGCGTTCATGTCCACATCCGAGAACCTGCACCCCGACGACAGCGACGGCTGGCAGGACGTGTTCGTGCGCGACCTGGAGGCGAACACCACCACGCTGGCGAGCCGCGCGGACGGCGCGGCGGAGCCACGCGACAATTCTCCTCCGATCCCGCGATCTCCGCCGATGGGCGCCTCGTGGCGTTCCAGTCCGAGGCCTCGAATCTCCACCCCGACGACGACGACACGCGCTACGACGTGTTCGTGCGCGACCTGGAGACGAACACCACCACGCTGGTGAGCCGCCCCGCCGGCGCGGCGGTGGGCAAGGGGAACGGCTACTCGTACGAGCCCGCGATGTCGTCCGATGGGCGCTTCGTGGCGTTCGCGTCCGCCGCCACGAACCTGCACCCCGACGACAGCGACTACGACCCTGGACGTGTTCCGCCGCGACGTGCTGGGCCTGGCGCCCGACGCGGCCGGCGACGCCTACGCCACCGACGAGGACACGCCGCTGACCGTCGCCAGCCCGGGCGTGCTCGCCAACGACAGCGACCCCGACGGCGACACGCTGACCGCGGCGGTGGTGTCCGGCCCGGCGCACGGCCGCCTCGAACTCAACGGCGACGGCTCGTTCAGCTACACGCCCGAGCCCGACTACAACGGCAGCGACAGCTTCAGCTACCGGGCAAGCGACGGCACCCTGGACTCCGACCCGGTCACCGTCACGATCGACGTCAGGCCGGTCGACGACCCGGCGCCGCCCGCCGTCCCGGCTTCGACATCGCCCGCCGGCGCGGCGACGCCGCCGGCGCCCGCCGCGTCCGACGGCCGGCGGCGCCCAGGAAGCGAGCGATCGCGCAGCTTCGGCTCCACCCGCGCTGCGTGCGACCCTCGCGCTCGGGGCGGGTGCGGATCCGCATGTCGCTGCGCACTGCCCGGCCCGGACCGCTCCAGATCCGGATCGACCGCGCCGTCGGGGCCCGCGCCCTGCGCGGCTGCCCAGCGCCCAACCCGCAGCGCCGCTTCAGCGGCCGCTTCCGCACGGTCGCGACCCTGGACGAGCCGGCCGCGCGACCCGCCGCGGCCGCCGCGACGGTCGCTCGCCGGCTCACGCTCAAGCTGCGCCTGTACCCCCGGCCTGTACCGCATCACGCGTCCGCGCCAAGCTCGACAACAACCGGCTCTCACGCCCCGCTCCGCCGCTACCTGCGCGTACTGGGCTGACCGGCCCCGCGCGCGAAAGCCCCGGTCAACCGGCACCTCTGGCGCCTTCCCCAAAGCGGCGTGCCGCCTGTCGCGCGGGACCGACGCTCGCAGCGGCGAGCAGCAGCAGCGCGCCCTCAGAGCTGCTGCTCCCGGTCAGAGACCAGCCGTGTCAGCCCAAGCCGAGCAGACCGCTGCCTTGGACGAGCAGCATCAGCGCGGGCACGCCGCTCCCATCCCGGCCCTTGCATAAGTACTGCCTAGGCGCATCGGCAACCTCGCGGTGTTGCGCCCGTCGAGCACGTCGCTCTCCCTTTCGCCGCCTGACTGCGAGCGTCTCGCGCATCGGCTCCAGACGCCTGAGATAGACAAGCCGCGAGAGCGCTGCCGCGGCCGACATCGACTACTGCTAGGGCTGAGGTAGCGGGCGTGACCAGCTCGGCTGGCCGTGCTCCCGCCGTTCGTCCCTTGCGGTAGCGAATGATGTCTCGTTCGAGACGCCCGCTTGTCGCGTCGCGAGCGGGAGTCTCACGTCCCCGAGCGGAGACCCCGGTGAACAAGGGATCGCAGATCGCCCGGCCGAGCAATGGATTTCCGACCCCCGACGTATCTCTGTTGACAAAGGGGCGATTTTCGGCCCCCCGAAACGACCACAACACGAGGAGCCAGATGACCCTCGACGTATCTCTGCTGTCAAAGGGGCGATGTCCGGCCCCGGAAAACGACACAGAAAACGAGGACCAGATGACCATGAACATGCCCCCGACCGTGTCGCCGCAGGAGTGGAAGGCCGCGCGCGAGGAACTGCTCGTCGAGGAGAAGGAGCTGACCCACGCCCGCGACGCGCTGGCCGCCAAGCGCCGCCGCATGCCGAGGATGGCCGTCGAGAACGACTATGAGTTCGAGGGCCCGAACGGCCCCGCGAGCCTGCTCGACCTGTTCGAGGGGCGCCGGCAGCTGATCGTCTACCGCTTCTTCTTCGAGCCGGGCGTCCACGGCTGGCCCGACGGCGGCTGCCCCGGCTGCTCCTGGATTGCCGATCAGATCACGCACCCCGCCCATCTGAACGCCCGCGACACCACGATTGCGCTGATCTCGCGCGCCCCGCAGCCGGACATCGAGCGCTGGAAGGCGCGGATGGGCTGGGAGATCCTCCCGTGGTACACGCTGACCGACGACTTCGACGCCGACTTCGACGTCGGCGAGTGGCACGGCACCAACGTCTTCTATCGCGACGACGACGATCGGATCTTCCGCACGTACTTCGTCGACGGCCGCGGCGACGAGGCGCTGGGCGGTACCTGGGCGTACCTCGACATCACCGCGCTCGGGCGCCAGGAGGACTGGGAGGACTCGCCGGAGGGCTACCCACAGACCCCGGCCAATGTGTGGCTCAGGCGCCACGACGAGTACGACGCGCCGGCCGGCTCGGAGGCGGCCGAGTCGATGGCCGTGCAGGTCGAGCGTGGCCGGGCCGCGGGGCAGACGAAGAGCGGGGGCTGATGTTCGCCCACGTCGGAGGCGTGCCGGTCGAGGAGGCCCTGCTGCCGTTGGTCAGCGGGGCCTCCGCCGCGCTGCTGCTGGCGCGTGCCTGGCTCGTTTCCCGCCTGCGACGAGGACGCCGATAGTCGCCCGGCCCTTTCTTCCGGCCGAGCGATGGATTTCCGGCCTTCGCTGGATCTCTGTTCATAAAGCGGCAGTTCCGCCGCCGAACGACCGGAAAGGCAGAAGCCAGATGAGCTCGGAAACCACTCAGACACGCAAGAAGACGACGACCGCCTGGGTGGTCGCCCTGACCGCGATCGGCTCGCTGATGGCGGCCCTCGACACGCTGGTGGTGTCGACGTCACTGAGCACGATCCGCCTCGATCTGGGCGCCTCGATCGAGGACCTGGAGTGGACGGTCAACGCCTACAACCTGAGCTTCGCGGTGTTGCTGATCACAGCCGCCGCGCTCGGCGATCGCTACGGCCGCCGGGCCTTTTACGCGATCGGGTTGGGCCTGTTCGCCGCGGCCTCGGCGGCGGCCGCGCTCGCGCCCAGCGTCGGCTTCCTCGTCGCGGCCCGGGCAGCCCAGGGGGCCGGCGCGGCGCTGGTGCTGACGCTGGGGCTGACGCTGCTGACCGCTGCCTTCCCGCCCGAGAAGCGAGGAGCGGCGATCGGCCTGTTCAGCGCGGTCACCGGGATCGCGGTCGCGCTCGGCCCGCTCGTCGGTGGCGCGATCGCCGAGGGCATCGACTGGACGTGGATCTTCTGGCTCAACGTGCCGATTGGCCTGGCCGCGATCCCGCTCGTGCTCAGGAAGATCGAGGAGAGCTACGGCGGCGACACCGGTCTCGACATTCCCGGCCTGGCGCTGATCAGCGCGGGCGCCTTCGGGCTGGTCTGGGGCCTGGTGCGCGGGAACTCCGTCGGTTGGGACAGCCTCGAGATCATCGGAGCGCTCGCGGCCGGCGCGGTGCTGGTGGCGGCGTTCATCGCCTGGGAGCTGCGGGCGGCGGAGCCGATGGTGCCGATGCGCTTCTTCCGCTCCCGCGCGTTCTCGGCGGGCAACGCGGCGATCTTCTTCACCCTCGCTTCGCTGTTCGGCGCCGTCTTCTTCTTCGCGCAGATGCTGCAGACGGCGCTCAGCTACGGACCGCTCGACGCGGGCCTGCGGTTGATGCCCTGGACCGTCACCTTCATCACCGTGGCCCCGGTCGTCGGCAACCTGGTGGACCGCGTCGGCGAGCGTCCGTTCATGGTCGCCGGGCTGTCGCTGCAGGCGGTGGCGATGGGATGGATCGCGCTGATCGCGGACTCCGGGCTCACTTACTCGGAGTTCCTGCTTCCGTCGATCCTCGCCGGCGTCGGGGTCTCGATGGCGATCCCCGCGGCGCAGAACTCGGTGGTCGGCTCGTTCTCCGTCGAGGACATCGGCAAGGCCGCCGGCGCCAACAGCATGATGCGCGAGCTCGGCGGCGTCTTCGGGATCGCGGTGGCCGCCGCGGTGTTCGCCGGCGCCGGCAGCTACGCCTCGTCCGACGCGTTCCTCGACGGGTTCGCGCCCGCGGTCGCCGTCCTCGCGGGGTTCTCGGCGCTCGGTGCGATCGTCGCCCTGGCCCTGCCGGGCCGACGTCCGACGGCCGAGTCCCTCCCCGTCGGTCCGGTCCCGGCGTTCGAGAGCGCGGGCGGAAGCTGATCACACTGTGATGACCAGACGATGACGCCGCTCCGCTCCAACCCGGTCGTCCACCTCGAGCTCCACACGGGTGACCTGCCGCAGGCCCGCGACCTCTACGCGGAGCTCTGCGGCTGGCGGCCGGAATGGATCGAGACCCGGGCCGGCTCCTACCTCTCCCTCGAGCTTGGCGACGGGCTCGAGGGAGGGATCGTCGAATGCCCTGTCCGGGGCCCGCTCTGGTTGCCGTACGTCGAGGTCGACGAGATCGCCGAGGTCACCGACCGGGCCCGCGGGCTCGGCGCCTCCGTCCTCCTGGAGCCCCGGGAGGGCCCGGCCGGATGGCGAAGCGTGGTCCGCACCGCCGTTGGCGGCGAGCTCGCCTTCTGGCAGCCGAAGGCTCGGCGCCCACTCGCGGGCGGCATCCGATGAACGAGGCCCGGCTGCTCGAGGCGGCCCGCGCGGGCGACGAGGACGCCTTCGCTCGGCTTGGTGGAGCCCTACCGCCGCGCCCTGCACGCCCACTGCTACCGGATGCTCGGCTCGGTGACCGACGCCGAGGACGCGCTCCAGGAGGCGCTGCTGAACGCCTGGCGCGGGCTTGCGAAGTTCGAGGGGCGAAGCTCGCTGCGCTCCTGGCTCTACACGATCGCGACCAACGCGAGCCTGCGGGCGATCGAGCGCCGGCCCAAGCGGGTGCTCCCGATCGACTACGCCCCGGCGGCCGACCCCCACGACGGCATCGCCGAGCCCCTCCTCGAATCGGTCTGGGTGGAGCCCTATCCGGACGAGATGCTCGGCCTCGAGGACGGGCTCGCCGGCCCGGAGGCGCGCTACGAGCAGCGCGAGAGCGTCGAGCTCGCGTTCGTCGCGGCGCTCCAGCACCTGCCGGCGCGCCAGCGCGCCGTGCTCATCCTCCGCGACGTGCTCGGCTTCTCGGCGCGCGAGACGGCCGCGACGCTCGAGACATCGCCGGCCGCGTGTCGACAGCGCCCTGCAGCGCGCCCACAAGGCGGTCGACGAGCGGCTTCCCGACCGCAGCCAGCAGGCGGTGCTTCGCTCGCTCGACGACCGGGGCCTGCGCGAGATCGTCGACCGCTACGTCGACGCCTTCGAGCGCGCCGACGTCGACGCCGTCGTCGAGATGCTGGCCGCCGACGGGGCGTTCACGATGCCGCCCCGGCCCACCTGGTTCCGCGGGCGCGAGGCGGTGGCCGCGTTCCTGACCGACCATGTGCTGAGCCCGGATAACCGCTGGCGCCTCGTCCCGGCGCGGGCGAACGGGCAGCTGGCGTTCGGCAACTACCGCTGGGACGGGGAGCGGCAGATCTTCGAGCCGCGCAGCATCTCCGTGCTGACGCTCGACGGCGAGGAAATCGCCGAGATCACCACCTTCATCGATCCCGAGCTGGTCCCGCTCTTCGGGCTGCCGGACGAGCTCCAGCCCTAGCGATGGATTTCGAACCCTCGGCGTATCTCCGCTGACAGAGCGGCAATTCCGCCGCCAGCGAGTGAGGAGAACGAGCATGGAACTGCTGAAGGACAAGGTCGCGGTGATCTACGGAGCCGGAGGTGCGGTGGGCGGCGCCCTCGCACGCGCGTTTGCGTCCGAGGGGGCGGAGCTCTTTCTCACGGGGCGCAAACCGGGACCCGTACAAGCGGTCGCCGAGGAGATCGTCGCCGCCGGCGGTTCCGCCGAGGCGGCGGGGGTCGACGCGCTCGACGAGCAGGCGGTGGACGAGCATCTGCAGTCGGTGGTCGACAAGGCGGGCCGGGTCGACATCTCGTTCAACGCCGTCGGGATCCCGGACACCGACATCGTGGGCGTGCCTCTGGTCGAGCTGGACCTCGAGCAGTTCTCCTTGCCGATCACGGTCTACACGACGTCGTACTTCCTGACCGCGCGCCTGGCGGCCCAGCGGATGGTTCCGAACAAGTCGGGGGTGATCATGACCGTCACCGCACTCCCCTCCCGAACGGGCACGCCATTGAACGGGGGCTACGGTCCGGCACAAGCCGCCAAGGAGGCGCTCACTCGAGAGCTATCCGCCGAGCTCGCGCCGCAGGGCATTCGCGTGGTCGGTCTGCGGCCGCACGGGATGCCGGAGACGGACTCGCTGAAGGAAGTCTCCGACGCCAAGGCCAAGGGATCGGGCAGGACCTGGGAACAGTTCCAGGAGCTGGTCGCAAGCACGACCCATCCGCGACGGGCCATGAGGCTCGAGGAGATGGCCAACATGGCGGCCTTCATGGCTTCAGACAAGGCGAGCGGGATGACCGGAACCACCGTCAACCTGAGCATGGGGACCCTGGACGACTAGAGGTGCCACCCTGCCGAGGCGGATGATCGACGCCGCCGAGCTGCGCGAGCTGTGCCTGGCCTTCCCGCCAGAGGCCGCCAGTAACGTAGACCGGGTGACCACCCCGCCCTCCAGCACGGTGACTCCAGTCGGCGACGAGGACCACGTCACTGGCTCGGATGCGCCCGAACTGACCTTGGTCGAGTACGGGGACTTCGGGTGTCCGTTCTGCTTCGCGGCCAACCTCCCCGTGAAGTCCCTGTTGGACCGCTTCGACTCCCTCCGACTTGTCTGGCGACATTTCCCCGACCCCGAGATGCATCCTGGAGCGGACCTCGCGGCCGAGCTCTCCGAGCTCGCGTCTGTCCACGGAAGGTTCTGGGAGGCGCATTCCCTGCTGCTCGCCGGGCGCGACCGGTTCTCGCACGAGGATCTTCTCTCCGTGGCGCAGCGGCTCGATCTGGACGCGGACGAGGTCGAAGCGGCGCTCTCAGAGCGACGATTTCGCGGCCGGGTCCTGGCAGATATCGCCGGGGGCAGGCGGGCCGGGACACAAGGCACACCCACCTTCTTCGTTGATGGAGAACGGCTCGACGGACACTGGCGCCAGCTCGCACAGATGGTGCCCGCGAGACTCGGGAAAACGACCCATTGAACGACCGAACCCAGCCCATCGGAGCAGGGGTAGCGGAGGCCGTCGATCGCGACGCTGCCCGTCTGTCGATCTGAGGCCCAGCGGGACTTACAAATCGCATGAATGGGTGTAGTCGGGTCGGCGTGTCAGTGGTCAAGCTTGCGTCGGAGGAGAAAGCGATGGCAACCCCCATGAGCACGACCATCACGACTCAGAACAGGACGATCGACGGGCTCTCGATTCGCTACGCGGAAAGCGAGTCCGACCACGACAAGCACGTTCTCCTGACGAACCCCTGGCCGGAAAACCTCTACGCCTACCACTCGCTCTGGCCGGCGTTCTCGCAACACGCGCATCTGTTCGCGGGTCGACGGGTGCGAGGAGTGCCTCGTAGCCGGGCAAGAGTCAGCGGGCCTCAGAAGCCCGCAAAACGGCCCTGATCGCCCGGCTCGAACGGCTGGCTGAGGACGCCGGTTAGTACCGCGCCTACTCCCGCAGCCCGGCGGCTTCGAGGGCTTCCTGAACCTCTTGATAGAGGCAGATCCGCACGATCAACCCGTCGCGGATCGTGCAGAGCCAGGTCCCGCGAGCCTGCACCTCGATCCCGTCCCGGCCCCGGAAGCGGTTCGTGAACGGCATGACCACGTGCTCCCCGGCATCGATGTAATCCGCCTCAAGCCGAACGGTTTCCAAGGTGTCAGCGAAGCTCTCGGCGAGGCGTCGGAACTGGGCGAGGTTGTACATGCCTCGGTCTATGCCGATCGCTCGCGACATGTCGAGCTCGAAATCTGGCGCAAAGTCTTCGAACGCAGCGTCAAAGTCGCCGCGGTTGTAGGCCTCATAGCAGCGGCGGGCCATCTCCACGTTCTCCTGCGACATCGCCTACTCCGAAAGCCCGGCGGCTTCGAGGGCCTGATCGCGGTCGAAGAAAATCCGGATGCGCTGAATCCTGTCCTCGGCGAAGTCGTAGACGTTCCCGGTGGCGTTCTCGATGGGGATACCACTGGCTCGCCCGGTACCGGTCACGCACATGAAGCCCAACACGCGATCGGGGCCGACTGCCTCCAGCCTCTCGATGACGATCTTGAAGTCGGGAGCTGCGTCGGCGATGTCGGTGAAGAAGCGCCGAATCCCGCCGGGGCCGTCATACGCCCCACCTACGTCAGCCACTGGGGTCACAAGCTGGACGTCTTCGGTGCAGCAGGCAAGGTACCCGTCGATATCCCGGTGATTGACGGCATCAACGGCCCGCGTGACGACCTCCACGTTCTCCTGCGACATCGCCCGCGCAGTATCTCGCAGCGCGGGCGTCAGTCCAGATCGCTTACCGCCCCAGGACTAGCTGCCGGTAAATCTCGGGACGGCGCGGAATCTGTGCGTTGCCGCCCGGCGTTCGCACATACGGGGCGAACTGCCGACGCAGCATCCGAATAGCGGCCTCCGCAGTTTGGTCGTCAATCTCGGCCTCATGGCCGACCAGAATCGCAAACTCTTTCCAGCCTTGGTCCACGGAGCCGAGCTTCTTGATCGACTTCGGCTCCCAGGGCGCAGCACCGCGTTTGGCGGCTACGCGCAAGAACGACACGGCCCGTTCGTAAGCGGTCTGAAGGTCGGCCCTGCGCTCGCGCCTGGTCCTGCCGGTACTCAACCTTGACGTCCGGCCTTGTCCCTTCGGCGTCCTGAAGCAGACGGTTCCCAGCCTGGTCGAGTTCGGTCGCATACCGTCGAGCGGCGTCCTGCGTCCGGCTGATCCGGGCACCGAGAACGTCCTGCTTTATGTCGGCAAGGGCAGCGGTGCGGGGTTTGTCGGGCCTCCGCATTGAGCATCGGGAGGCTCGCCGCAACGTCCTTCGAGGACAGGGCCATCTCCTTCGCGAGCATCTTCCGATCCGCGCCGTGCAGCCCCTTCAGCGGAACCTGGCCGATCGCCTCTTGCGTGTACGCGACGGTGCCTCGATTAGAGCGCACGTCCTGGCGGTAGGCCCGACGGACGGCTTTCTTCTGGCCCCGGAGGCCTGAATCTCAGGCCCGTAGATCGACTGCGCGGCGCGCTCCGATTGACGCCGGATGCGTCGCCGGTAACCGCGAGGGACGTATTCGAGTGGCGTTCGAGGCATGCACCGATCTTAGGCGCGGTTGCCGGTGTCCATGCGGTCGAGAATCGAGAGTCCGATGACGAACGCGAAGCCCAGGATCACGGCCCAGACTTCCATGTTCCAGACGAACAACTCGAAGCCAAAGACGAACGGCATCGCCCCTAGTCCGGCGATACAACCGATCAGAGCGCGGGCGTAAACCCAGGTCGAGACTTGCTTCGGCTCTGGGTACGGCTCCGCCTGCGGACGGCGAGGCGATACGCCATAACCTTCGCGCACCCCGGATGGACCCATTCCCCACCCATGAGGATCATCGGGCGATAATCCCCGGTAGTCGAGGACTCCCACCGGAGCGAGGCCTCAAGCACCCGCTGTGGCTCCGGGTCCGAGCGGCGACGTGGCTCGTCGCAACGGCGCCTCATGCGCTCTCGGTGTACACGTGAGAGCGGAAGAGCGCGGTCGCTCAGCGTCACTCCCCTTCTCGTCCGGACCAGTGCCCTGCTTCTGGCGAGTTCCAGGTGCTTGACCCGGTGGGCCGGAGCCCTGCTTTACGGTCGACGCGATAGTCCGGTAATCGCGGAATTCTCGCTCGATTGTGACTGCGCCCTGGCGGAAGCCGCGAGGGTCATGGCTAGGCGACCAGGTAGACGTCGTACGACACGCCGCTCGGCCGACGGCCGCCCACGGCGATGAAGACGCCGTCGTTGACCCAGGCGAGCTCCGGGTCGGCGGTCTCGATCGTCACCGAGGTGCGGAATGTGTACTCGGACGGGTCCACGTGCTCTCCGGCGGCCAGCCGGGCGAGCACGTTGGGATCGCCATGGCGTACGCCTTGGGACTGGACGTAGAGCAGCGCGCCGCCGTCGGTCTTTAACGTGTAGCGGATGTCGGCGACCGAGCTGCCGGATGCCCGCACGATCTGCCAGTCGGCGCCGCCGGCCGGCAGCAGCTCGGCGTCGAAGTAGGGGCCCGTCGCGTGGCCGCGGGTGAGCGGAATGATTCGCCGGTGGCCCTGCGGGGTGTCACCGAGGTCGACGGGTGTGTCGAGCTCGGCGTCGAGCCGGTAGACGTGGCGCAGCTGGGGGTCCGGGAGGGCGTTCATCGTGGGTCCGTTCGCAGGTCGAGGGTGTCAGCTCTCGGCCCGAGCAACACGGCGTCTGCCCGCTCACGCCGCCGACCGCGCCGGGTCGTTGGGATGCTCGGCCAGCGCCATCACCGAGATCTCCATCCAGGGACGCAGCGGCAGCGAGTCGAGGATCGCCTCCAGCTCCTCGTCGGAGGCCGCCCGGTACAGACCGAGGGCCCGCCGGCGCCCGTCCTCGGGCAGCGGCTTCCACACCCGCACGGCATGTCCCTGCGCGGCGAGCTCGGCGACGCGGGTCGTCTCGCCCGCCAGGCGCTGCTCGATCTCGGCCGGCGGCGCGTCCTCGGGGATTGTGATGATGAACTCGACGAGGTAGTCCATGATGATGCTCTTGGTCTTAGGGGCTAGCGAAGCGGTATGCGGGGCTCGTAGCGGCCGACTTCGAAGGTGAGATCGACTACCGCCATCACCGTGCCCCGCGACTCGATGTCGACGCTTACCGGCGCGATCGCGTGCCCTGCCTGCTCGTAGATGGGTTTGACGCTGGGGAGATCGCGAACGATCGCGTTCGTGGCCCTCAAGGGGCGGTCAGGAAGATCCGGCCTAGCTTGAGACAGCTCGATGCCGCGGAGGTCGGCGTACTCGACCTCCGCACCGAGCGCCCGGATCAGTACCGCTATGGCACAGGCGCGCGCCGCGCCAACAGCTCGGGTTACGTCGCGGTCCCAGTTCGGCCTGGCGTTGGTAAGGCGCGCGATCGTGCCGATCAAGGCGTAGTCCATTTGCGTCGCCTCAGGTCGCAGTCGCCTCTGCGCCGGTCATTTCCAGGAACTGACGCTCGATCTCTGGGTAGAGCGCGCCCTGGTCGTCGCTCAGCCCGGCCTTGACCGCGCGACTGTAGTCATCGACGACAGCCTCCGGCTCATCGGCCTCCAGCGCGTCGAGCGCGGACGTTGCCACGGTCGCCGGGGGGATCTTCTCGAGGTCGATCGCGGCGGTCATCTCCGTGTCGACGGGGCCGGCGTGGACGGCGACCACATGGGTGCCCTGGCGCTGCAGCTCGATGCGTGCCGCGTTCGTGAAGCTCCATGCCGCGGCCTTCGACGCCGAGTAGGTCGTGAGCAGCGGCGTCGCGACCCACGAGAAGACGGAGAGCATGTTGACGAATGCGCCCCCGCCGTTGCGTTCGAGCACCGGCGCGAACGCCTGCGTCATCGAGACCAGGCTGAGGTAGTTGGTCTCGAGCTCCACTCGCGCGGTGTCGAGCGAGGCGCTCAGCGGAATGGCGACGTGGAGGACTCCGGCGTTGTTGACGACCACCTGCACGTCGTCGAGCTCGCGCGCGACGGCCGCGACCCGATCGGCGTCGGTGACGTCGAGCTGGATGGGCACGAGGCGCGGGTCGGTGACGGTGGCCACGTCGCGCACCGCGGCGTAGACCTTGGTGGCGCCCCGGTCCAGCAGCGCCTCCGCGAAGGCCTTGCCGATCCCGCGGTTCGCTCCCGTGACCAGGGCAGTGCTGTCTTGGATGTTCATTGCTATCTCCTGTGTTTGGTCCGGTTGATGGCCTTCACGCCACTGCACTCACGGTGAGGGCGGTGACCGCATCGCGGATGACACTCGCGACGACTTCCGGTGTTGCGAGATCGCCCTGAACGCCGCGTCGTCGGCCGGCAGGTTCGGAGGAATGCCGTAGTCATGAGCCCTCCTCGAGCGCCGGCTCGAGTGGGTGCGACAGCGACCCGTCGGCCGATTCGGGCGGCGGCGCGGGATGGGCTGGGAGCAGCAGCAGGGTCGCGATCGCGCCCGCGGCGCTGACGCCGGCGGCGACGAGGCAAGGCGGCGCTGAAGCCGTCGAAGAACGCCGTGGACGCTGCGGCGTGGATGGTGTTCGCGAGTGCGGGGTCGCCGCTGACGCTGATGCGGTTGGCGAGCTCGAGCGCGCCGCCGGCGGAGTCGTGGGCTGTGCGCGCGAGCCGCGGAGCCAGCTCCGCGGGAAGCCTGTCGGTCAGTCGGCTGTTGTACAGAGAGGCGTAGACGCTGCCGAGCACGGCGACGCCGAGGGTGCTTCCGAGCAGGCGGGTGGCGTCGTTGACAGCGGAGCCGATGCCGGCCTTGGCCTTGGGTACGACCCCCATGATCGCCTCGGTCGCGGGTGCGCTGACGAGTCCCACGCCGCTGCCGCCGAGCACCATCTGGCCGGCTAGCTCGAGGTAGCTGGTTCCTGCGCTTGCGGTGGAGACCCAGGCGAAGAAGCCGGCGAAAGCAGAACAGGCCGGCGGTGACGACCTGCTTGGTGCCGAAGCGCACGGCGAGCTTGGTGCCGAGCACCGACATCACCCCCACGGAGATCGCGACCGGCAGCAGGTGGACACCCGTGGAGAGCGGCCCGTAGCCCTTGAAGAACTGGAAGTACTGGGTGATCAGGAAGCTGAAGCCGGACAGCGCGAAGAAGACGACGGTGACGGAGCCGCTGGCGGCGGTGAAGCGAAGGTTGCGGAACAGGCCGAGATCGAGCATCGGCTCTGCCGTGGTGCGCTCGCGGACGATGAAGGCGGCGAACAGCCCCGCTGCGAGTGCGAAGCCCGCGAGGCTGCGGCCGCTGCTCCAGCCGTGGTTGGGGGCCTCGATCAGCGTGTAGGTCAGCAGCGCCATCGCCGCGCTCGAGAGCACCAGTCCCGGGCCGTCGGTCTTGGTCGCGTCCGGATCGCGCGAGGTCGGCACGCTCCAGGCGACGAGCGCGGCGCCGACAACGGCGACCGGTGCCATCGCGAAGAAGATGCTCGTCCAGCTGAACTGCTCGAGCAGCCAGCCCCCGACGATCGGGCCGAGCGCGATCGCGATGCCCGCCGTCGCGCCCCAGAGGCCGATCGCGCGGGCGCGCTCGGCCCGCTCGGTGAACACGTTCGAGATCAGCGAGAGGGTGGAGGGGAAGATCATCGCGGCGCCGAGACCCATGAAGCAGCGGGCGACGATCAGCTCGTCGGCGGTCGTGGTCAGACCGCCGGCGACGCTGGCGACTCCGAACACGCCCAGGCCGGCGAGCAGAAATCCCTTGCGGCCGAGGCGGTCGCTGAGGCTGCCGCTGGCCAGCAGCAGCGCCGCGAACACCAGGCTGTAGGCATCGACGACCCACTGCAGCTGCGAGTTCGACGCATGCAGCTCGCGAACCAGCGTCGGCAGCGCCACGTTGACGATCGTGATGTCGAGGTTGATCACGAACGCTGCCAGCAGCAGCGAGACGAGAATCAGGGGGCGGCGTTGCATGATCTTCGAGTCCTCCAGTCAGTTGCGTCAAAAAACGCTCGGTGGAGGAACGTGGCGTGCTCCGTTGCATGATGCAACTATTTTGTTAAGCTGACGTCATGCTGAAACGCGATTACGAAGGTCAGAACTGCTCGATCGCGCGCCGCGCTCGAGGTCGTCGGTGAGCGCTGGACGCTGCTGATCGTGCGCGACGCCTTCCTTGGACTGCGCCGCTTCGAACAGTTCCAGGAGAGCCTCGGGATCGCGCGCAACGTCCTCACCCAGCGGCTCAACCGGCTGGTCGAGGAAGGGATCCTCGAGCGGGTCCGCTACCAGCGAGCGGCCCGAGCGCTTCGAGTACCGGCTCACCCAGAAGGGCCGCAACCTCCAGATGGCGCTCACGGGTCTGGGGCAGTGGGGCGACGAGTATCTGAGCGAAAAGCCGCCACGGATCACTCGCCGCAAATCGGCAAATGCCGGTCAGTTGCCGCGTTCGTGCCCGGGTGCGAGGTCCTACCCGCTACGAGATCGAGATTGTCGACGGTCCTGGGCTGAAGGCGGGCTGACGACGTGTTCGACGTGAATGACAGCGGGAAACGGAGCAAAGATGACTGCTCGAAACGGCAGCGCAGTGTGGCGTGGAGATCTCGAGAGCGGTTCGGGAACCGTCACGGTCGGCGACGGTGTCTTCGAAAGGCGCCTACTCCTTTCAGTCGCGGTTCGCTGAGGGTGAGGGGACTAATCCAGAGCAGCTGATCGCGGCAGCGCACGCCGGCTGCTTCACCATGGCCCTCTCGAGCATCCTCAGCGCCGCCGGGCACGCGCCTGAATCGGTTCGCACGAACACGCGCGTCCAGCTGCGCAACGTCGACGGCGCGCCAACGCTAACGCGCATCGATCTGGATACCGAAGGGCACGTCGCGGGCGTCGATGAACAGCAGTTCCAACGCTACGCAGACCAGGCCAAGGCGACCTGCCCTGTGTCGCGCGCCCTAGCCGGGATCCCCGAGATCGTCCTGACGGCCAAGCTGGTCTAGGTCGCATCGGAAGGAGAGCCGCGCAGCAGCTTCTTCTCGATCATCGCTCGGGTCCGTGCCCGTCTACTCGAAGCCCTCGAAGGGAAGGCTCGGGACGGAGACAGCGCCCTGCTTGTCCGGCTGGCAGGGGAGGAACGGAAGCGCGAGGAACGGGAGCCGAAGCCTTTGGCTATTCCCAAAGACGTATCCGTGCCCGGCCCCCAGCCCCGGCCCTCAACGGCCCGCAAGGACGCTCTGATCGTCCGCCTCGAACGGCTGGCTCAGGACGAGGGCTAACGCCCACGACAGTTCGCCTAGATTGACCAGGATGTTCTCGGAGGTCAGCAGAGCGCAAGTTGCTTGGGGTCTTGCGATCGGCATCCTCGCCGGGGTCATCTCCGCCTTGTTGGTGATCTTCGTCAGGTCCATTGGGGACCCCGACCCGAGATACAGGGAGCAGATCGCCGAAATCCGAGCGCGATGCGGCCGCGGAGCATGGAACTCATGTAATC
The DNA here is from genome assembly GCA_963745365.1 of uncultured Actinomycetes bacterium. Lineage (GTDB taxonomy): Bacteria > Actinomycetota > Thermoleophilia > Solirubrobacterales > 70-9 > AC-56. The sequence goes on along the minus strand of CAVUXC010000005.1, from coordinate 239,433 downwards.
GAGAATGAACGGGTCGATCTCGAAGGTGGTGGCCAGCGCGCATATCTGCTCGCTTTTCGCCACGACTCACTCCGCACTATCCCCGGTGGCGAGGAGGTTCAGGCAGACGTCTCTGACGAGATTCAGGATCTACCGCGTTGACGACGACGGTGACGTCGTCGAGGAGGCTTTGCCCGTTTTCAAACACGCCCACGGATTGATCCGGTCCCCGGGAGGCCCCGACACAACACGGCCCTACTTATTCAATGTTCACAGCGTGAGTGATCTCGATGGAAACGGACGTCCCGAATTGACCGGTGCCTACAAGATTCGCGCTATGGAGGACACTTGACCCGTTCCCGGTGGCCATCACGTGGGAGGATGAATCACAGCAGTACCGCATCGTGGCATTGCTCCCGAATCGGCCGGACCTGAGTTACTCCCCTATTGGCCTTTGGGCCCGCCTTCAACGCCAGGACTACATTAGGGAGGACGTCCTCCGGGACCCCGACGCAGGAATCACACTCACCGGATTCGCCGTGGAGGGCTACGACGTGGTCCGTACTCCGCTAAGAAGGGAACCCGCACTCGCATTGGGCTACGTCGTTCACGCTGCTACCCATGCCTCCTCCCACAAACGGATCGAGATGCAGGTTGTCGTCCTTGACCTTCAGGCCGCAGATTCCCGCACCTTCACATGCTCGGCAGCTGTACGAGAAGGCCTACGAGCCAGAGGCGTGTTGATCCCTCCGCGGTATCGAGGCGGCTTCGCAGAGTTCGACACAAGTGAGGCAATCGCGATGGCTTACCCAGCAGTCAAGGGCCGCTTTGCCTGCTGAACTGCCGAGTCTTTGCGGCGGCATGACCGGCAGCCCGCACTCAGAAATCAGGCTAGACCAACCCATTTGGCTGTCCAGCCAAGCAACCTCCCCCGTTACACGTTCCCCTTGACTTCTCTCCCCAACATCGGAGAGGATCGCTGTGGTTTCCAACTCGCAGAGGAGGAACGGAGGATGTCAGGAGAGAGAGTTAAGAGCGTCTTTGTGGCTCTCGGGGTAGTCGCCGCTGCCGTGATCGTGTTCCTCACGACCTTGGGCATCGTCGACTGGTCCGCGGCGCAAACGGCGCTGGTTACGGCCGAGGCTGCGGCGATCATCGGTTTCGTGAGCGCTTTGGTAGCGCACGTCTGGAATGGGACCAAAGAGGAGTGGGTCGCTCTTGGTGCGACACTCACTGCGGCAGTCACAGCGACGCTAGCCCTTGGCACTGGTTTCGACTGGTGGGACCTCACGGAAAAGGAAGTCAGTGCCATCGCCGAGCCTGATAACTGCCATACTCGGCATCGGTGCGGCGATGTTCGCGCGTAGTCAGGTCGATGCCACGACCACAGGTCATTAGGACCTGGACCGAAAGGACGTGAGATTGGGAGCGAGCTGGGTCAGCCGGCAGTCAGAGTCCTTTCATCGCTAGACGCCCGAGCCCAACCGCGGAGGAGACTGTCCCTTTCCTATGAAGGGGGCGTTTCTGCGGACGTGCCAACGGTGCTCGCTCAGACGAGCACGAGGCATACGTGAACAGTCGTCCTCTTGGACACGTCGCAAAATGTCTCAAACGGATCGGATGGACTCCGCGCGCGACGTGTCCTCGGGACACCCCGATCCGGTTCAAGTGTCACGCGGGTGTCGGACGGAATCGAGCCCTGCTCTCGCGAACTAAGGCTGGGGAAGCGCCCCCACCTTCTCTACCGCGGAACAAGCCATGTAAACCGCCGGTACCGTGCCGCCACGCAGCGCCTCGTTCGCATTTCCCCCCGCCAGTATCAACCCCTCTGCGATCGCGGAGTCGCCCGGATATACATGGTCCTCGGCGAGCGCTGTATGGCGGCAGAAGATGAGCGGGCCGGTCTTGCCTCGGCGTCATCAACCAGTTGGGCGAGCCACTGCCCTTTAGGTTCCCTTCCCGGAAGGGGGAAAAGGAGCTGCATCGACCGAACTTTCCCCGCAACCCGAGGCGGTCGCCCCTGAAGTGCGGGCCCCTCTGCGACGACTCGAGCTACCGACGAGAGCGAAATCGGGTCTGCGCGATCGATCTCGTGAACGCGGCGAGGATCGAACCTGCGGAAGTTTTGGAGAAAGTACTCCTCGCCTGCGGCAGACAGCACGGGCTCAGATTCCGCCCAGAGTCCCGAGTCCCTCGTCTCCTCGATGTACGACTCGACGATCGTTTCCCTCGTCGAGGGACTCGAATCGTCGTCGAATGGGCCGGTCACCCGCTCCAGAGCCAGGAAGCCGCCGCATCCTGACGGTCCGTGGTAATCGCGGCGGTAATCTGCGCCCCGACGATCAAGAGTGCGAGCGAGACCAGCAGCCCGCTTAGCCCCGGTGATTCCGGGCCCACTGCCGCAGGCGTTTCCACAGCGATGGCCGTTGCTTGGCATCCGCTTTCGTTCTCACTCTGGTCTCACCTCTGCCCCTTTCCAGCGTCGCCGGGCCGAGTGGCACAGGGAAACCCGCACCGTAGCAGGGGCTTCGATGCCGGAGGCAGGACTCGAACCTGCGACACGCGGATTATGATTCCGCTGCTCTAACCAGCTGAGCTACTCCGGCGGGGGATCGAATCGTAGCGGCGGCCCGTTTGGTTGCCTGGACCTCCAGCTGCCGCGCGCGCGGGGGCGGCGTGGCGTGTTACTGCGACCGACGAGTGGAGGGTTTTGTGTCCATGCGACACACAATCCTCCGCTCGATCACGGCGTGCCAGGCTCTAGGCTGCCGTCGGTGAGCGAGCTCGATCAGGCGGTCAGGGCGGTTGTCCGCGACTGCCTGGCGGTGCGCGACGGGGAGCCCGTGGTCCGAAGCGGCGCCCTGGTCGTCTGAGCGGGATCCGGCGTGCTGCTGGCGGTGCCGAATTTCTCCGAGGGCCGCGACGCCGCGCTCATCGAGGCGATCTCGACCGCCTTCGCCACCGGCGCCGCGCTGCTCGACACCCATTCCGATCCCATTCACAACCGCACCGTGCTGACCCTCAGCGGCCCTCCCGACTCGCTCGCGGGTGCGCTCGCCAACGGAGCGCGGGCCTGCGCCGAGGCGATCGACATGGGGCGGCACGAGGGGGCGCACCCGTGCATCGGGGCGCTCGACGTCTGCCCGGTGGTCTGGCTCCGCCCCGAGGACCGGGAGGCCGCTCGGGCCGAGGCGCTGGCCGCCGCCCGCGGGATCGCCGCCGCCGCCGGCGTGCCCGTCTTCCTGTACGGAGAGCTGGCCTCGCACGCCGTCCCATCGCGAGCGGGCCTTCTTTCGCGCCGGGGGGCTGGTGGAGCTGCGCCGGCGGCTCAACTCCGGCGAGCTGCGGCCCGATTTCGGCCCGGCGGAGGCGCACCGCAGCGCCGGCGCCACGCTGGTCACCGCGCGCGCGCCGCTGGCGGCCTTCAACGTCGAGCTGGAGGGCGCCGGGATCGAGGCCACCCGCGAGATCGCCGACCGCCTGCGCGAGTCGGGCGGCGGGCTGCCCGGGGTGCGGGCGCTCGGGATCGACCTCGGCGGCGGGCGAACCCAGGTCTCGACGAACGTGCACGACCCGATCGCCGTGCCGCTGGCCGAGGTGATCGAGCGGGTGGGCGAGCTGGCCGCAGCGCGCGGCGCCCGACCGCGTGGCCGCCGAAATCGTCGGACTGGTGCCCGAGGCCTCGCTGGACGGCCTCCCCGAAGACCTGCCGCTGACCGGATTCGACCCCGCCCGGCACGTGATCGAGCGGCGGGTGCGCGCCTAGGCCGGGTCGGCGCTCAGTCCTCGCTCGCCTGGCGCTCCTGGACCTTGTGCTCCAGCTGCGCCATCACGTCGGGGTCGCGCAGCGTGGTCACGTCGCCGAGCTCGCGGCCCTCGGCGATGTCGCGAAGCAGGCGGCGCATGATCTTGCCCGAGCGGGTCTTCGGCAGGTCGCCGGCCCAGATGATCCGCTTCGGCCGCGCGATCTTCGAGATCCGGGCGGCGACGTGCTCGCGGATCTCGCTCGCGATCTCATCCGATCCCTCGAGGTCGCCCTCCAGGGTCACGAAGGCGCAGATCGCCTGGCCGGTGGTCTCGTCGGCCTGGCCGATCACCGCCGACTCCGCCACCTTGGCGTGGGAGACGATCGCCGACTCGATCTCCGCGGTCGAGAGCCGGTGGCCCGAGACGTTGATCACGTCGTCGACCCGTCCCAGGATCCAGAGGTAGCCGTCGGAGTCCTTGCGGGCGGCATCGCCGACCAGGTACGTCGTGCTCGCCGAAGCGGCCGTAGTAGGTCTCCCGTGTACCGGTCCTCCTCCTTGTAGAGCGTGCGGAGCATCCCCGGCCACGGCCGCCGGATGACCAGCAGGCCCTGGCCGCCGTCGGTGATCTCGTCGCCCTTCTCGTCGACCACCGCGGCGTCGATTCCCGGCAGCGGCCTGGTCGCCGATCCGGGCTTGGTCTCGGTGACGCCGGGGAGCGGGCTGATCAGGATGTGGCCCGTCTCCGTCTGCCACCAGGTGTCGACGATCGGGCAGCGCTCGCCGCCGATCACCTTGTGGTACCAGAGCCACGCCTTCGGGTTGATCGGCTCGCCGACCGTGCCCAGCAGGCGCAGCGACGAGAGGTCGTGCTTGCCCGGATGCTCCGGTCCCCACTTCATGCAGGCGCGGATCGCGGTCGGCGCCGTGTACAGGATCGTCACCCCGTAGCGCTCGACGATCGACCACCAGATGTCCTTGTCCGGGTAGTCGGGCGCTCCCTCGTACATGACGCTGGTGGCGCCGTTGCACAACGGCCCGTAGACGATGTAGCTGTGGCCGGTGACCCAGCCGACGTCGGCGGCGCACCAGTAGACGTCGGAGTCGGGCCTCAGGTCGAAGACGTAGCGGTGCGTGAAGCTGACGCCCACCAGGTATCCGCCGGTCGTGTGCATGACCCCCTTCGGCTTCGCCGTCGATCCCGACGTGTAGAGCACGTACAGCGGATGCTCGGCGTCGAGCGGCTCGGGCTCGCAGCGGTCGTCGGCGGCCTCGAGCGCCTCGTGGAACCAGACGTCGCGGCCCTCGGTCATCTCGCACTCCTCGCCGGTGTGCCGTACGACGAAGACGGTCTCGATCGACTCCACGTCGCCGATCTTCTCGTCCACCTGCTGCTTGATCGGAGCCGTCTTGCCCTTGCGCCGCGCGCCGTCGATCGTCACCAGCGCCTTCGCGTCCGAGAACTCCATCCGCTCCTTGACGGCGTCCGGGGAGAAGCCGCCGAAGACGACGTTGTGCGGGGCGCCGATTCGCGCGCAGGCGAGCATCGCGACCGCCAGCTTCGGGGACCATCGGCAGGTAGATGCCGACCACGTCCCCCTTGCCGATCCCGCGGTCCTCGCAGCGCGTTCGCGAACCGCTGCACGTCGAGGTGCAGGTCGGCGTAGGTGATCTCGCGCTCCTCGCCCTCCTCGCCCCGCCAGTGGAACGCCACCTTGTCGCCGTTGCCGGCCTCGACGTGGCGATCCAGGCAGTTGTAGGAGACGTTCAGCCTGCCGCCCTCGAACCACCTGTAGAACGGAGCGTCCGACTCGTTCAGGGTCCGCTGGGGCTGCTCGTCCCAATCGAGGAGCTCCTCGGCCTGCCTCGCCCAAAAGCCCTCCAGGTCACGCTCGGCCTCCTCGTGGAGCGACCAATCCTTGACCAGCGCCTGCTCGCGAAACGCATCGGGCGGCGGAAACCTCTCCACCTCGAGCAGCGCCTCGAGCTCGCGCGCGAGGCGCTCCGCGCTCGCCCCATCAGTCGCCATCTCTGCACCTCAGCTCCCTTCCCGGTACGGGGTCGTCGGCTCGGAGGGTATCTTCCCGGCATGGCCCAGACTCGCAGGCGCGCGGAAGCACCGCGGAACCCAATCGGGCAGCATCGACCGTCGCGGCCGCAGGGGCCGTCCGCGCAGCCGCCAGGAGGCTCGGGCGCGCGCGCCAAGCGGCAGATGGGCGACAAGCGCGACCTGCCGCCGACCTGGAGCAGCGCGGTGACCAGGGGCCTCTTGGGCGCCGGGCTCTTCGGGGTGCTGCTGGTGGCCCTGTTCGACCAGCCGGATCGCTCCTCGATCGCCCTCGCCGGCTTGATGCTCCTGATCTACGTCCCCATGGGCCACTTCATCGACCCCTTCTTCTACAACCGCCGTCAGGCGGCCAAGCGACGCGAGAGCGAGCGTCACGCCTGGCGGCGAGTAGAGGACCGCGCGGCCGCTACCCTCAAGGTCCCGTGGACGTTCGCTCCTTCACCGTCGGCCCGGTTGCCGAGAACTGCTACATCGCTCGTCGCGAGGACGCCGATCGCGGGCTTGATCGTCGATCCCGGGCGACGAGGCCGACCGGATCCTGGGGGCCGTCGAGAGGCTGGGCATCGACGTCGAGGCGATTCTGCTGACCCACTGCCACTTCGACCACATCGGCGCCGTCGCTCCGGTGGCGAGGGCGACCGGGCGCTCCGGTGTACTGCCCCGAGATCGAGGTGCCGGTGCTCGCCGACATCATGTCCTACGTCCCCTGGCCCGGCTTCGGCCCGTACGAGAGCTACGAGGCCGACGAGACCGTCGCCGGGGGCGAGCGCCTGGAGCTCGCGGGCCTCGAGATCGACGTCATCTTCACCCCCGGCCACAGCCCCGGCCACGTCACCTACGCGATCCCCGACCGCTGCGGCGCTGTTCTCGGGCGACGTCCTGTTCAAGGGGTCGGTGGGGCGCACGGACCTGCCGGGCGGGGACTGGGAGACCCTGCTCGAGAGCATCCGCGGGCTGGTCGACGGCTTCCCCGAGGAGACCACCGTCTATCCGGGGCACATGGGGATCACCACCCTGGGCGCCGAGAAGGCCACGAACCCGTTTCTGGCCGCTCGCTAGGCTCGACGACCGGTAGCGCCTACGCGCGCCCGCCTCACCAGACAGACTCAAGCTCGCGCCGATGGCGACCCGCTTCCAGGCGCCGAAGGGCACCTTCGACGTCCTGCCCGGCCGACGCCGTCGCTCGCCGAGCGCGTCGAGCGAGACCGCGCGGGAGCTGTTCGAGCGCGCCGGCTACGAGCGGATCGAGACGCCCGATCTTCGAGGACACCGAGCTGTTCGCGCGCGGGGTGGGGGAGTCCACCGACATCGTTCGCAAGGAGATGTTCACCTTCGAGGACCTGGGCGGCCGCAGCGTGACCCTGCGCCCCGAGGGCACCGCGCCGATCGCCCGCGCGTACCTCGAGCACGGCATGCAGACGCTGCCGCAGCCGGTGAAGCTCTGTGGTACCTGGGCCCGTACTTCCGCCACGAGCGCCCCCAGGCGGGCCGCTTTCGCCAGTTCAACGCAGCTCGGCGCCGAGGCGATCGGCTCCGGTTCGCCGCTCGTCGACGCGGAGCTGATCATCCTGCTCGACGAGCTGCTCCACAGCCTCGAGGTTCCGGCGCTCGCGGCTGCGGCTCGGCAGCCTGGGCTCGGCGCAGGCGCGGGCCGAGTACCGCGAAGAGCTGGCGGCCTACCTGCGCGAGCATCAGGATCGGCTCGCGCGAGGACGTCCGCGAGCGCATCGACGAGAACCCGCTGCGCGCATTCGACTCCAAGCACGAGGGCACGCGAGAGGTGATGGCCGAGGCGCCCACGATGCTCGAGCGACTCGCTCGGCGACGACGCCGAGCACCTCGCCGCGGTGCGCCACCTGCTCGACCAGGCGGGCGTCGCCTACGAGCTCGACGGCTCCCTCGTCCGCGGCCTCGACTACTACACGCGCACCGTGTTCGAGTTCGACTGCGAGCGGCTCGGGCGCACAATCGGAGGTCGGCGGAGGCGGTCGCTACGACGGCCTGATCGAGGAGCTGGCGGGCCGCCGACCCCCGCGGCGGGCTGGGCGGCAGGCGTGGAGCGCATCCTGCTCGCGTCCAGCGAGCAGCAGGAGGAGCGGCACGCACGACGTCTTCGTAGCTGCCGAGGACGATCAGCGCGAGCGCGCGCTGGCGCTGGCTCACCGAGCTTCGGCACGCGGGCCTGCGCGCCGAGCTGGATCTCGCCGACCGCGGCCTGAAGGGCCAGATGAGGCAGGCCGACCGGCTGGGGACCGCCCACGCCGTGATCCTCGACACGCGATGGCAGGGCGCAGCTCCGCGACATGAGCTCCGGGGAGCAGCGCGAGATCGAGCTGGCGCAGAGTGGTCGAGGAGCTCGCCGGATCGCTGACCGCAGCCGTCGGCGCGTCCGGGGGATGGTTCCGCGCCGCTGCGGCCCAACGGCTACCGCGACGCCTGGTGCGGCCAGGTGCTCGGAGGATCGGGTCGAGTCCGAGGTTCGGGTCGCCGGCTGGGTCCACCGGCGGCGCGACCACGGCGGGCTGATCTTCGTCGACCTCCGCGACCGCACCGGGATCGTGCAGCTCGTCTTCAACCCCGACACGCCGGCGACGCCTTCGCAGCTCGGCCACGAGCTGCGCGGCGGAGGACGTGCGTCAGCGTCGCCGGCGAGGTCGTGCGCCGCGACCCCGAGACCGTCAACCCCGAGCTCCCGACGGGCGAGTTCGAGGTTCGGATCGCCGACGCGACGCTGCTGGCCGACGCCGAGACGCCGCCGTTCGAGATCGAGAGCTTCTCCGGAGAGGTGGGGGAGGAGGTGCGGCTGCGCCACCGCTACCTCGACCTGCGCCGGGAGCGGATGCGGACGGCGATCGAGCTTCGCCACCGACGGTCACGCAGGCGATTCGGCGGTTCATCGAACGGCGAGGGCTTCCTCGAGATCGAGACCCCGGTCCTGACCCGCTCGACGCCCGAGGGCGCGCGCGACTTCCTCGTTCCCAGCCGCCTTCAGCCGGGCTCCTTCTACGCGCTGCCGCAGTCGCCGCAGCTCTTCAAGCAGCTCCTGATGGTCGCCGGCTTCGAGCGCTACTACCAGATCGCCCGCTGCTTTCGCGACGAGGACCTGCGCGCCGACCGCCAGCTCGACTTCACGCAGCTCGACCTCGAGATGTCGTTCGTCGGCGTGGACGACGTGCTCGACCTGAACGAACGCCTGCTGGCGCAGGTGCTCGGCGGGTTCGGGATCGACGTCTCGCTGCCGTTCCCGCGGATCCCCTACGACGACGCGATCGCCCGCTACGGGACCGACAAGCCCGACACGCGCTACGGGCTCGAGCTTCGTGACCTCACGGACAGCGTCCGCGAGACCGAGTTCAACGCCTTTCGCGGCGCGATCGAGGTCAGGCGGCGCCGTCCGCGGCCTGAATGCCGGCCGGCGCGAGCTGTCGCGCGCCGAGCTCGACGGGCTGGTCGCCGAGGCGCAGGAGCTCGGCGCCAAGGGGCTGGTGTGGGCCGTTCGTCGAGCCCGACGGGTGGCGCTCGCCGGTCGCCAAGTTCCTGTCGCCGCAGGAGATCGCGGCGATGAACGACCTGCTCGAGGCCTCGGACGGCGACCTGCTGCTGCTGGTCGCGGACCTGCCCCAGGCGGCGTCGACGGTCCTGGGAGCGCTTCGCCAACGCCTAGCCGAGCGCTTCGACCTGGTCCCGGCCGGCGGCCAGGCGCTCTGCTGGATCGTCGACTGGCCGCTGTTCGAATGGGACGAGGCCGACGGGCGCTGGGACCCGCTCCACCACCCGTTCACCGCACCCGCCGGCGAGCTCGACCCCGCCGACCCGGCGCCGGCCCGCGCGCTGGCCTACGACGTGGTCTGGAACGGGATCGAGCTGGGCGGCGGCTCGATCCGTATCAACCGGCCGGACGTCCAGCGCGCCGTCTTCGAGGTGCTCGGCATCGGCTCCGAGGAGGCCGAGGCCCGGTTCGGCTTCCTGCTCGAGGCGCTTCGCTTCGGCGCGCCGCCGCACGGGGGAATCGCCTACGGCCTCGACCGCTGGGTGGCTGAGCTGCACGGAACGGACTCGATTCGCGACGTGATCGCCTTCCCGAAGGCCGCCTCGGGCGCCGATCCGCTCACCGGCGCGCCGGCCCCGGTGGACGAGACGCAGCTTCGCGAGCTGGGCATCCAGCTGCGGCGCGCGGCTGACGCGTGGGCATGGAGAGCGCCCGCGTTCCCCGGCGCACCGTGGCCAGGTTTCATCGCCCAGCGTGACGTCGGCCACGACGTGAATGAGCCGCCACGTCAGGGTTGGCTCGCGTTCCGCGGCGTCGCCTCAAGCTTCCGCTCGCGTGTCGAACTAGCGAGTGACTGCTATGGTCATGCAAGGCTCGAGCTTGTTCGATAGCCGCTCCTATTGTGAGCCAGTACAATTGGCTTGGGAGTCGATTTCCGGCGTGCCGTTTGTGGCCCGTCCGGTAGACGCCCACCTTCTGAGAAGGGTTCTCAAGCCGAGCGGCGTCGGCAAGTTGGAGCCTGCTCTCTTTCCGCTTGCGGCGGCTGGCGCCGGGGGCCATCTCGTGAGAAAGGCCCTGAACGAGAACCCGGTTGCCCAGATCGCGGTGCTCGGCGTGCTGGCGGTGGTCGTGGGCTTTCTGCTGCTGACCCGGATGGCCGGCAACAGCGGCGGCGGCGATCCGTCCGCCAGCTCACCCACGGCCTCCGACGCCTCGACCGCGCCCGCGCTGGCGGACAGCGCCGGCACGCCGGCCGTGCCGAGCCCCGCACGGCCGGCACCACTCCGCCGGCCACCGGCGAGGCCCCGTCCACGCCGTCCTTGACGAGCGACGCTGCGGTTGGCGAGTTCGAGGCCGGTCCCGGGCTTCCGCGCCGGTGGTCAAGGCCTACGAGGGACGACAAGACGCGTCGTCCTGCTGGTGCTCCGGCACCGCGGGATCGACGACGCCGCCTTCGCGCAAACGTCGAGAGGCAGCGCGGGCGAGGTGAGCTGGCCGTGTTCGTGACCAACGCCGGTCACATCGCCCGCTACTCCCGGATCACCCAGGGCGTGGACGTGAACCGCGTCCCGGCGCTGATCGTGCTGCGGCCGCGACACCTCACGCGCGGCGTACCCAAGGCGAGCGTCAGCTACGGCTTCCGAGGGCCGGAGAGCGTGGACCAGGCGGTCAGGACGCCCTCTACAAGGGCCCGCAGCAACCTGCCCTACTACCCGAGGTAGTCCCAGCGCGAGCGCCGGGCGCAGCTACGCCTCGGAGCCTGCGAATGAGCTTCGAGGCCTTCGAGCACTACCTCAGCGACGACTCGCGGCGCGGCCCGGCGCCCGACGGCGCCTTCAGCGGCGCCGCCGGGGGAGCCCCCTGCGGCGACCTCGTCCGCGTCTCGCTTGCGGTCGAGCGAGGTCGCGTGGCTGCGGCGCGCTTCGACGCCGAGGGCTGCGCGGCGACGATCGCGGCGGGCGCTGCGGTCACCGAGGCCGCCGAGGGCGCCAGCGTGCTGGAGGCGGCCCGGATCGGGCCGGCGGCGGATCATCCACCGAGCTCGGCGGGCTCTCGCCGCAGGGCGCGTCACGCCGCCGAGCTGGCCGCCGACGCGCTTCACCGGGCGCTCGGCGCCGCTGCGTCGTCGGGCGAGGGCCTCGTCGGGCCCGCCTGCCGAGCGGAGACCGCGTGCTGGTGGCGGTCAGCGGCGGCGTCGACTCCGCCGTCGCGGCGCTGCTCGAGCGCCGCGCGCGGCGCCGAGGTGGTCGCGGTGACCCTGAAGCTGTGGGCCGACCGGCACACCGACGGGGCGCGAAGCTGCTGCTCGCCGGAGGCGGTCGTGGGCGCCCGCGCGCTCGCCCACCGGCTGGGGCTGCCGCACCTGACCCTCGACCTCGAGGACGCGTTTCGCGACACCGTCGTGGAGGGCTTCCTGCGCGGGCACGAGGCGGGGCGGACCCCGAACCCATGCGTGGTCTGCAACGGCGAGCTGCGGATCGACGCGATGCTCGCGCTCGCGCGGCGGGTCGGGGCGTCCGCGCTGGCCACCGGCCACTACGCGCGCGTCGTCGACGACGGCGCCGGGCCGCTGCTCGCCGCGCCGGCCGACGCGGCCAAGGACCAGACCTACATGCTGTCCGCGCTGCGGCCGCAGTCGCTGGCCGCGCTTCGCTTCCCGCTCGCGGGCCTGACCAAGCCCCAGGTGCGCGAGCTGGCCGCCGGTGCCGGCCTCCCAGTCGCCACCAAGCGCGAAAGCCAGGACCTCTGCTTCCTCGCCGGCGAGGGCAAGCGCTCCTTCCTGGCCCGGCACGCGCGCCTGCGCGAGCGGCGCGGGGGAGATCGTCGACGGCGCGGGCCGGGTGCGTCGGGCGTCACCGCGGCCACCACAACTTCACCGTCGGGCAGCGCCGGGGCCTGGGCGTCGCCGCCGGCGAGCCGCTCTACGTCCTCGACCACCGACGCGGCCGCCAACCGGGTCGTCGTGGGACCGCGCGACGGCGCTGGCCACCGCAGCGGGTGCTGATTCGCGACGCGGTGCTCTATCGCGACGGCGACCGCGTCGACCGGGTCAAGCTGCGCTATCGCTCGCGCCCGATCGGCTGCACGGTCCAGGGCGCCGCCGGCCGGCACCCCGAGCTGTGCCTGGAGCTGGCCGAGCCGGCCTACGGTGTCGCCCCCGGCCAGACCGCCTGCCTGATGGACGGCGAGCTGGTCGTCGGTCATGCGACGATCGCCGCTGAGCGCCTGACGCGCTTTTAGACTGCGAATGCCGTGAACTCCAGCGAGCTCCGCGAGGCCTACCTGTCCTTTTTCGAGGAGCGAGGGCACCTGCGCATGCCCTCGGCGTCGCTGATCCCGGCTGCCGACGACACGTCGACCCTGCTGACGATCGCCGGGATGCAGCCCTTCAAGCCCTACTTTCGCGGCGACGAGGAGCCGCCGCGCGAGCGGATCGCCTCGTGCCAGAAGTGCTTCCGCACGCCCGACATCGAGGAGGTCGGGGAACACCCGCCGCCACCTGACCTTCTTCGAGATGCTCGGAAACTGGAGCTTCGGCGACTACTTCAAGGACGAGTCGATCGCCTGGGGCCTGGAGCTCTCGGTCGACGTCTTCGGCCTCGATCCCGAGCGGATCTGGGTGTCCGTGTTCGGGGGCGACGAGGAGCTCGGCCTGGGCCCGGATCAAGAAGCGATCGAGATCTGGAAGGCGCGTGGGATTCCCGAGGAGCGGATCGTGCCGCTGCCGCGCTCGGAGAACTTCTGGCAGGCCGGCTTGACCGGGCCCTGCGGTCCCTCCTCGGAGATGCACCTTGACCGCGGGCTCGAGTTCGGCGATGCCGACGATCGGCCCGGCGACGACACCGACCGCTTCCTCGAGTACTGGAACCACGTCTTCATGAGCTACGAGCTGCACGAGGACGGCTCGCTGACGCCGCTGCCCAAGAACAACATCGACACCGGAATGGGCCTGGAGCGGATGGCGGCGATCCTGCAAGGGGCGGGATCGGTGTTCGAGACCGACGGCTTCCGGCCGCTGATTGACCTCGCCGAGCAGCTCTCGGGGCGCTCCTACGGCGAGGACCGCGCGACCACGCGAGCCATGCGGATCATCGCCGATCACTCCCGGGGGATGACCTTCCTGATCGCCGACGGGGTGGTTCCCTCCAACGAGGAGCGCGGCTACGTACTGCGGCGGGTGATGCGCCGCGCGATCCAGCAGGGCCGAGCCCTGGAGCTTGAGCCGCCGTGGCTGGCCAGGTTCGCGGAGCTGACGATCGAGCTGATGGGCGGCGCGTATCCCGAGCTGGCGGCACAGCGCGAGACGATCCTGCGGTGGGTCGGGGACGAGGAGACGGCATTCGGGCGCACGCTCGAGCGCGGCACGGCGCTGCTGACGCAGCTCGTAGCCGAGGCGGAGGAACAGGGCACGTCGTGGATAGACGCCGCCGACGCCTTCAAGCTGCACGACACCTACGGCTTTCCCTACGACCTGACCAAGGAGCTGCTCGCCGAGCAGGGTCTGTCCGTGGACGACTCGGGTTTCGAGGCCCTGATGGAAAAGCAGCGGGTGCGCGCCCGAACCGGCGCCGAGCCCGCGGTGCGCGACCGCCACCAGGCGGTGATCTCGTTCGCCTCCGCTGCGCCTGCCTGCAGCTTCGTCGGCTATGAGACGCTCCGTGCCGAGACCGCCGTTATCGCGGCCGAGGAGCTGGCCGGAAACGGCGGTCCCGGCGTGGCCCTGGCCAAGCTCGAGGAAAGCCCCTTCTATCCCGAGGGTGGGGGCCAGGTTGCCGACTCCGGCTCGATCCGCTGGGACGGCCGTCGAACGCCGGTCGCCGACGTCTATCGCGTGGGCGACGACCAGGTGATCCGCCTGGACGGCGACGCTCCCGCGCCCGGCACGCGGGTCGAGGCCGAGGTGGACCACGCGACCCGCCACGCGACGATGCGAAACCACACCGCCACCCACCTGCTGCACGCCGCCCTTCGCGAGCGCCTGGGCACCCACGTCCGCCAGGCGGGCTCGGCGGTGCGTCCGGACAAGCTGCGCTTCGACTTCACCCATGGCGCGCCGCTCGCCGAGGACGAGCTGCGCGAAATCGAGGATCGCGTCAGCGAGTGGATCAAGGCCAGCCGGCCGGTGCGCGCAATGCACATGGACCGCGCCGAGGCCGAGGCGCTCGGGGCGATGGCCCTGTTCGGCGAGAAGTACGGCGACTGGGTGCGGGTGGTCGAGGTCGACGAGGTCTCGCGCGAGCTCTGCGGAGGCACACACGTCGCCAACACGGCCGAGGTGGGGATCTTCGCGATCGTCTCCGAGGGTTCGAGCGCCGCCAACGTGCGCCGCGTCGAGGCGCTCACCGGCCCGGCCGCGATCGACTGGTTCCGCGAACGAAGCGCTGCCCTCGATCAGGCCGGAGCGCTGCTGGGGTCGGCCCGCGACCCGCTGGCCGCGGCCCGCCGCGCCGCCGACCGGTTGGCCGCGCTGGAGCGGGTCAAGGAAGAGCTCGATGCGCGCCAGGCCAAGGAGCAGGCGGACCGGCTCGGCGATGAGGGCGAGGAGATCGCCGGCGTCAGGATCGTGGTCAGCGAAGGGGAAGGGGCCGATCAAGGCGCTCTGCTCGACCTCGCCGACCGGATCAAGGCGCGGCTGGGCGACGCGGCGGTCGTGCTGGGTGGCGCCGAGGACGGCAAGGTCGCCCTGGTCGCCAGCTTCACCGAGAGCGCCGTAGAGCGCGGGCTGTCGGCAGCCGACGTGGTGAAGGAGGCGGCAGCGGTGATCGGCGGCGGGGGTGGGGGTCGTGACACGGTGGCCCAGGCCGGAGGAAGAGACCCGAGTCGCCTGGAGGAGGCGCTGCGAGTGGCTCGCGAAGCGATCCGGCGCGGGCTCGGCGCGTAGCTGCGCCCGATCGGATGCGCGTCCTGGCGATCGACCACGGGGCCGCCCGCGCCGGCTGCGCGATCTCGGATCCCACCGGCACGATCGCGCGCCCGCTGGGGGTGGTCGAGCCGCCCGACCCGCGCGCGGTCGGCAGAGCTGGCCGCCGAGCATCAGGCGGAGCTAGTGATCGTGGGACTGCCGGTTTCCCTCAGCGGGGCTGAGGGGCCGCAGGCAGCCCAGGCGCGAGCGTTCCGCGACGCCCTCGCCGCGATCCTCGACCTGCCGGTGGAGACCTACGACGAGCGGTTGACCACACGTCTTGCCGAGCGCTCGGCCCGCGCCGGCGCGAGCGCTCCGCCGACGCCCTCGGCCGCAGCGCACCTGCTGGAGTCGTACCTCCAGGCGAACGCCCGGGCTGACGAGGAGCCGGTGGAGATGATGGCCGAGCGCGAGGCTCGCAGGCGGCCGCGCCGCACGCGGGGCGGCGTCTACTGGCGCCGGCGGCTGTTCGCCCTTGGGGTCCTGGTGGCGTTCTGCGGCGCTCGTGGTCGGAGCCCTCGCGGCGATCCGCGAGCTCAGGAACGGCGGCGAGACGGAGGTCGCGACCCAGGCCAAGCCCGTCAAGACGATCACGATCCCCGAGGGATACGACCGGGGCACGGTCGCCGAGATCGCCAAGGAGGCCGGCGTGCGTGGCGACTATCTGAAGGCAAGCGAGAGCTTCAAGGGCTTCGACCCGGCCAGGTACGGGGCGCTGAGCCCGGAGAGCCTGGAGGGCTTCCTGTTTCCTGCGACCTACGAGCTGCCTCGCCGCCCGACCGACGACGACCTGGTGGCCCGCCAGCTTGCCGCTTTCAAGCAGAACATCTCCCAGGTGAACACGCGCTACGCGGAGTCGAAGAACCTGACCACCTACGACCTGCTGATCATCGGCTCGATGATCGAGCGCGAGGTCCAGGTGGCCGAGGAGCGAGAGCTGGTCGCCGCGGTGGTCTACAACCGCCTCAGCAACGACATGCCACTCCAGATCGACGCCACGATCCGTTACGCCAGCGGCAACTTCACCGAGCCGATCAGCCCCTCCGAGCTCGAGATCGACTCGCCCTACAACACCTACACGAACCCGGGGCTCCCGCCGGGGCCGATTGGCAATCCCGGCCTCGCCTCGATCGAGGCGGCCGCCCACCCGGCACAGGTGTCGTATCTGTACTACGTGGTGAAGCCCGACACATGCGGCGAGCACACCTTCGCCACCACCGAGGCCCAGTTCACCGAGGCCAAGGCCGCCTACGACGCGGCACGCGCGGCAAACGGGGGCAACGCGCCCACCCCCGCCGACTGCCCGTGACCCCCAAGCGGCTCGCCGTCCTCGGCCAGCCGATCTCGCATTCGCGCTCGCCGGCGATGCACAACGCCGCTTTGGCCGAGCTCGGGCTCGCCGGCGAATGGTCCTACGAGGCGATCGAGGTCGCCCCACCCGACTTCGAGGCGCTCCTGCGCAGGCTGGCGGCGGAGGGCTTCGTGGGCGCGAACGTGACCGTTCCGCACAAGGTCGCGGCGCTGGAGCTGGCCGACCATGCGTCCGACGCGGCGCGGGCGATCGGCGCCGCCAACACGCTCAGCTTCGCGCCTGGGCGGATCGCCGCCGAGAACACCGACGCGAGGGGCTTTTTGGACTCGCTCCCGGCAGCGCCGGCGGGAAAGCACGCCCTGGTGCTGGGCGCCGGCGGCTCGGCGCGGGCGGTTGTCTGGGCGCTGGTCACCGAGGGCGCGGAGGTGTCGATCTGGAACCGCACCCCCGAGCGGGCCGAGCGCCTGGCGGCTGAGCTGGGCGCCTCGGCGCTTCCCGCAGGCGACGAGCGGCTGGCAACCGGCGCCTTCAACCTGGTCGTCAACACGACGACCGTGGGCATGGGCGCGCCTGGCGAAGGCCCTGCGGACCTCAAGAGCCTGCCCGTCCGTGCCGATTCGTTAGGCGAGACACACCAATTGGTGGACCTCGCCTACGGGCCCGCCGAGACCGAGCTCGCCAAGGTGGCGAGAGCGCACGGCGCCACGGTCGTCGACGGGCTGGAGGTGCTGGTTCGCCAGGGGGCCGCGTCGCTTCGCATCTGGACGGGACAGGACCCCCCGATCGAGACGATGCGCCGGGCCGCCAGAGCCAGATGGGAACCTTGAACCGCCCAGGACACCTGAAGCCAGTGCCCGACACGGGCGAGGCGACCGCCCGCAAGCTCGACGACGACCACACCGACGGCGTCGAGGGGCTCACCGCGCCGATGGGCCGCGGCCACTCGGGGATGTTCGTCACCGACGTCATCGTCGAGCTCGGCTACGCGGCACGCGAGCGCGTGGACGAGGTGGTCAACGAGGCGCGGGGCGCCGGCAAGTCCCCGGAGGCGCTGCTGCGCGAGCACAACGTGATCGACGCCGATCAGCTCTCGCGGGCGATCGCCGAGCGCTACGGCCTCGACCACCTCGACCTCAGCCTCTACAAGGTCGACATGGGCGCCACGAACCTGCTTTCCGTGACGGCCGCGCGACGCTACAAGTCGATCCCGGTCGGCTACGTCGACAAGGAGACGCTGGTCTTGGCGATGGCCGACCCGGCGAACGTGCTGGCGGTCGACGACATCCAGATGATGACCGGGCTGAGCTGCCGCCCCGCGGTCGCCGCCGAGGACGACATCGAGGCCCTGATCGGGCGCATGAACTACGCTCGAGAGCGCGGTTTCGGAGGCGGTCTCCGAAGAGGACGATCTCGAGGGCGAGGCCGAGGTCACCGAGATGCGCGAGTCGGCCGACGACGCCCCGGTGATCAAGCTGGTCTACTCGGTGCTGGCCCAGGCGGTCGGCGAGGGCGCCTCCGACGTCCACTTCGAGCCGGACGAGGGCGAGATGCGGGTTCGCTTCAGGGTCGATGGGGTGCTGCAGGAGACCGCGCGGGTGCCCAAGCGGATGATCTCCGGGGTGGTCTCGCGCATCAAGCTGATGGCCGACATGGACATCGCCCAAAAGAGGGTGCCCCAGGACGGCCGCGTGGGCGTCAACGTCGAGGAGCGCAAGGTCGACCTGCGTGTCACCACGCTGCCGACCCAGCGGGGGGAGGGCTGCACGATCCGCATCCTGGACAAGGACCAGGCGATGCGGACCCTCGACGAGCTCGGGATGGGGGGCGAGGGTCGGACGAAGTTCGAGGCCGCCTTCACCAAGCCCTACGGCGCGGTCCTGGTGACCGGGCCGACCGGCTCCGGGAAGTCGACCACGCTGTATGCGGCGCTCCAGGAGCTGAACGTCGTGGAGCGCAACATCATCACGATCGAGGACCCGGTGGAGTACCGGATCTCGGGCATCAACCAGCTCAACGTGAACCGCAAGGCAGGGCTCACCTTCGCCGGTGGCCTGCGCTCGATCCTGCGTGCCGACCCCGACGTGATCATGGTCGGCGAGATTCGCGACGAGGAGACGGCCCGGATCGCGATCGAGGCCGCGCTCACCGGCCACATGGTGCTGACGACCCTGCATACCAACGACGCCCCGGGCGCCGTCGCGCGCCTGACCAAGATGGGGATCGAGGGCTTCCTCACCGCGTCGGCGGTCGATTGCGTGGTCGCGCAGCGCCTGGCGCGCCAGCTCTGCACCTATTGCAAGAAGCGCACCGTGATCCCCCAGGATGCGCTGGTCGCCGCGGGCTTCCGGATCGGCGCCGACCTGGAGGCCTACGAGCCCGTCGGCTGCGCCCGCTGCAGCCACGCGGGCTACCGGGGCCGGATCGGCCTGTTCTCGGTGATGCCGATGAGCGAGGAGATCAAGGAGCTCACGGTCGGCGGCGGGGCCGAGGCCGAGATCGCCGCGGCGGCCCGCGAGCAGGGCATGCTGACCCTGCGCGAGGACGGCCTGCAGAAGGTCCGCGACGGCGTCACCTCGATCGAGGAAGTCGCCCGCGTCTCCGCGTAGCTCGCGCTACGCGGAGATGCCTAGCTCAAGGTTCCCGCTCGCCCGCCGACGATCTAGAGGTTCGATGAGCCTCGATTTCGCTGCCGTGCTCACGAAGATGGTCGAGGTGCGGGCCTCGGACGTCCATCTGACGGCGGGGTTCCCACCCGCCGTCCGCGTTCGCGGGCGGATCGTCCCCATGGACGACTACCCGCCGCTCAGCCCCCAGGAGACGCGGGAGATCGTCTACTCGATCCTCAACGACTCCCAGCGCAAGCGGTTCGAGAACCAGCAGCAGCTCGACTTCGCCTACGCGATCCCCGGGGTGGCGCGGTTCCGCGTCAACTGCTTCTTCCAGCGCGGGGCGATCTCGGCCGCCTTCCGCCTGATCCCCACCGAGATCCTCGGCCTCGAATCGCTCGGCCTGCCGCTGGTGCTCGAGGAGTTCACGCGCAAGCCGCGCGGCTTCGTGCTGCTCACCGGGCCGACCGGCTCGGGCAAGTCCACCACCCTGGCCTCGATGGTGGACATGATCAACAGCGAGCGCGAGGAGCACATCCTGACGATCGAGGACCCGATCGAGTTCCTTCACGCGCACAAGAAGTGCATCGTCAACCAGCGCGAGATCGGCGCCGACGCCCTCGACTTCGCGATCGCCCTGAAGGCGGCCCTGCGCGAGGACCCCGACGTGATCCTGGTCGGCGAGATGCGCGACCTGGAGACGGTCTCCACCGCGCTGACCGCCGCCGAGACCGGCCACCTGGTGTTCGCCACCCTCCACACCCAGTCCACGGCGCAGACCGTGGACCGGATCATCGACGTCTTCCCGCCGCATCAGCAGCAGCAGGTGCGGATGCAGCTCTCGATCGCCCTCCAGGGGATCGTCACCCAGCAGCTCCTGCCGACGGCCGACGGCTCGGCCCGGATCGTCGGCTGTGAGGTGCTGGTGCCGACGCCCGCGATCCGCAACCTGATCCGCGAGGGCAAGACGCACCAGATCTACTCGGCGCTTCAGACCTCCGGCGCGGTCGGGATGCAGACGATGGACTCCCACCTGGCCCAGCTGGTCAGGGCGGGCACGATCACCCGCTCGCTGGCCGAGCAGCGCGCCTCGGTCCCGGAGGAGCTGAAGCGACTGCTGGCCGGCGCCGCCGTCACCCAGGTCCCGGCGGCCGTGGCGTGATCGGGGGCGTGGCGGGATGAGCACCTTCGCCTTTCGCGCCGTCGACCTCGCCGGCGTACCCGCGCGCGGCGAGATGGAGGCCTCCTCGAAGACGGCGGTCTCGGAGCAGCTGCGCCAGCGCGGCCTGATCGTCCTCGACGTCTCGGAGAAGCGCGAGGCGCTGCAGCTCGAGAGCATCTTCCAGCGCTTCAAGAGCGTCAACCTGCGTGCGGTCTCCATCTTCTCGCGCCAGTTCGCGACCCTGATCGCCTCGGGCATGCCGATGCTGCGCTCGCTGTACACGCTGGAGGCGCAGACCGAGGACGAGATGCTCAAGAAGGCGATCGTCGGCGTGCGGGAGGACGTCGAGGCGGGAAGCTCCGTGGCTGAGGCGATGGAGTCGCAGCCGGGGGTGTTCGACCCGCTGTACCGCGCCGTCGTCCGTGCCGGCGAGAACTCGGGACGCCTGGACGAGGCGCTGGAGCGGATCGCCTACCAGCTCGAGCGGCTCGACGCCCTGCGCCGTCAGGTGCGCGCGGCGATGACCTACCCGGCCGTCGTCTTCGGCCTGGCGCTGGTCGTGATGGTGGTCATGGTCGCAGTGATCGTGCCGGTGTTCACCGGGATCTTCGAAGAGATCGCGGCTGACAACCCGACCGAGGACACCAGCCTGCCGTTGATGACGCAGATCACGGTGTCCATCTCAGACTTCGTCACCCACCAGTGGTACGTGCTGATCGGGCTGACGGCGGCGGGCATCTACGGCTTCCTGCGCTGGAAGAAGACCGACCGCGGACGGCACCAGTGGGATCGCTTCAAGCTCCGCATCCCGCGGATCGGCGACGTGGTCCAGAAGGTGGCGCTGGCGCGCTGGTCGCGCACCTTCGCGGGGATGATCGAGTCCGGGGTCCCGATCCTCCAGGCGATCGAGATTGCCGGCGAGACCTGCGGAAACGCGGTCGTTACCAAGGCGATGGACGACGTCTATGCCTCGGTGAAGCGCGGCGGGACCATCGCCCAGCCGATTGGCGAGCACGAGATCTTCCCACCGATGGTCGAGCACATGGTCTCCGTCGGGGAGGAGTCGGGTCAGCTCGAGACGATGCTGACCAAGATCGCCGATTTCTACGAGACCGAGGTGGACGCCAAGATCAAGTCGCTCACCGCCCTGATCGAGCCGCTCATGATCATGCTGGTCGGCGGGATGGTCGGGTTCATCGTGATCTCGATGTACCTGCCGATCTTCAGCCTCTACGACAAGATCCGCTAGGCGTCAGGGGTCGCAAGGGCCCTGCAAGCTGGGTGCCTGCCCCTAGCTGGACGGATGTCTCCCCTACGAAAACTCAAGGTCCAGCTACTAGAAACCGAGTAAGGGGAGCGTAAAGGCCAGTGCCCTGGCGCATAAAGGCAAACCCGTCGCGAGGCGGGGGCGCAAAGCCACGGGGCTCCACTGCAAATGGAGTCAGCCGGGTTGCCGCCGGGTCACACGACACCGGGCCGGCTATGGCCTCGGGGCTCTGGCGGGAAAGAGACACAGGGAGGCAACTAGATGTTCCTCAAGATCCGTCAGAGGATGGCGCAGGACGAGTCCGGTTTCACGCTGGTCGAGCTCCTGGTCGTCATGCTCATCCTGGGACTCCTGGCCGCGATCGCCATTCCGGCGTTCTTCAGCCAGAGGGACAAGGCGCGCGACGCGGAGGCCAAGTCGGCCGTGCGGACCGCGCAAACCGCGATGGAGACGTACGCGACCGACAACAACGGTTCGTACGCCAATGCGGCATCGGACCCGACCGCGCCGTACGCGGCCGGCAGCCTGCAGGCCATCGAGCAGTCGCTCGGTGACGTGGGAGCCCGGCTGACGCTCCCGGTCGCCCCGACCGCCAGCACCTACACGGTGCAGGTGGAGTCGGAGGTCGGCGCGACGCAGCTGTTCCGCATCGCTCGCGCTGCCGACGGCACCACGAGCAGCACCTGTGATGTCGACGGTACGGGCGGTTGTCCTTCCAACGGCCAGTGGGACTGAGCCGGCTGGCTCAAGTCTCAGTCTGATCGCAGGATCGACCGCAGCGAGGGCGGGCCTTCGGGCCCGCCCTCGCATTTCTTGTAGCGGCGCCACGCAGGCCGTCGAGGGTCACGCCTTCACAGTTCAGCCGCAGCCGTCGCCGGTCGATGAAGGAGGCGGCGGGCAAAACGCCCGTGGGCCGACCATGGAAGAAGCGAGGAAGAGAAGCACCGTGCGGACGCTGAAGTGCGAGCGCGGCGTCTCGCTGATCGAGCTCCTGGTCTTCATGATGATGCTCCTCTTCGTGCTCGTCGCCGCAACGACGCTGCTCATCGTCGCGGTCAAGAGCCAGCCGCGAATCAGCGATCGCAACTTTGCGATTCAGGACGGACGGGTGCTACAGGCGCGCCTCGCTCAAGAGCTGCGCCAGAGCTCCCTCGTGGAGCAGACGCCGGCGCCCACCTCCTCGTCGATCACCTTCGACACCTACGTGCGGCGCACTCAGTGTGGCGAGGCGGTCGAGACGGACCCGGCGAAGCCCGCGATCGCGTGCAAGGTCACCTACACCTGCACGGCTGGCGCCTGCAACCGTACGGAGGCGCCGCTGCCGGGGCAGCCGGGCACGACCACGACCCAGCAGCTCGTCAGTGGGCTGTCGAGCAGCGCGGTATTCGGCTACTCGCCCAACAGCACGAATCCGGACTACGTCACCATGCGGCTCGTCTTCCCCGCGGCGGGCGGCGACGACGCCGTCACCCTCGACGATGGCGTGGATCTGAGGAACCGATGAGACGCGAGGAGGGTTTCGGGGTCGTCGAGGTTCTGGTGGCGGTCCTCATCCTCGCCACCGGAGCCATCGCCGTGCTGGGCATCTTCGATGCCTCGACCCGGAATACCTTCCGCGCCGAGCAGACGCAGGTGGCGATCAACCGGGCTCAGCTGGAGCTGGAGCAGATTCGACAGCTGGCCTACAAGGACGTCGCTCTGACGACCACCCCAGCCACCTCCAGTGATCCCAAGCACCCCGGCTACCGGGTCAGCGGCAGCGATTTCGCGCTTGGCTGGGACGGCACGACTCCGTCCGACAACGCCGAGATGGTCGTGAAGAACATCGGCGGAGTCACTGACGGATCGGTCAACCCGGGGCCGACTTCGTTCACCAGCGGCGACGTCAGCGGCAAGGTTTACCGCTACGTGGTCTGGCGGGACGATCCGAGTTGCCAGCTTGTCCCGAGCAGCTCCATCGACGCCTGTCCGGGCCCGCACGACTACAGACGGGTGGTCGTGATCGTCAAGCTCGATGACGCCCCGATCTCGTTCACACGCGCCTACACCGAGGTCCAGTCCAACTTCAGCGACCCGGACGCTACGACTCAAACCAGCAACGACCTGGGCGCGGGCGGGCCTTCGCTAACCGCCCAGCAGTTCTTCCTCTCCGATACGACCTGCAACAACTCGGCTCGACAGGACGTCACCGCAGACCACGCCGAGCACCAGACCTGGGGAGCCTGTGACGACCCGAATCCGCAGAAGCCAGACGGCCTCTACACGGAGGCCCCACCGGACCCGGACCCGAACGACCCGGGCGTGCCGCTGCTCTACGACTATGCGAACGACGTCGAGCCCAGCCTGAATCCCGACCAGGACAAGGGCCTCCAGCTCCTGCGCCAAGACGCCAACGGCTGCAGCTTCAGCGGCGGCGGCAGCCCCCAGTACAAGATCCACCGCTGGGTGAGCCAGCCCCTGCTCCTGCCCTTCCAGATGAACGGGCAGGCGACGCTCGAGTTCTACACGCGGACGATCAACGACGTGAACGCCCAGGGGACGATCTGCTTGTTCGTGTTCATTCGCAAGGAAACGACGGCGGAGTGCATCCCGCTGCCTCCTCCCTGCGACACGCAGCTGATCGACCTCGCGAACCCGCCGAACGCCTTCTATGTCTACTCGGAGAATCCATGGCCAGCCGGCGCCTGGACGCGGCGGCGCGTGCCGATGAGCTTCTCGTCGACCACGGTGGCGGCGCCGGGACAGCGGGTGGGGGTCGAGATCGCCGTGCGCCGCAACGGCACCACCGGCGACGTGCTGCAATTCATGTACGACCACCCGGACTATCCGTCGCGGCTAGAGGTCAAGACCTCCACGCCGCTGCCCTAAAGGCCGTCCCCGTCTCGTCCGATTCGAGGGCGACCATCGTTAGCCCACCCGCGACCATGACCCCGTTCCTCCCACTCCTCTCCTGCGCCGGCCTGGCGCTTGGCAGCTTCGCAACGGTCGTCGCCCACCGGGTGCCGAGGGGCGAGTCGATCGTCGGCGGCCGCTCCCGCTGCCCAGGCTGCGGTGCGACGATCGCCGCCTACGACAACGTTCCGGTGCTCTCCTGGCTGCTCCTGCGTGGCCGCTGCCGCCGCTGCAGCAAGAGCATCTCCGTGCGCTACCCCCTCACCGAGCTGGCGATGGCCGCGCTGTTCGCGGCCACGGTCCTGATCCTCGGCACCGACGACGTCGGCGAGCTCGCCCTGGGCCTCGCGCTCTGCACCCTGCTGGTGACGATCACCCTCACCGACCTCGAGCAGCGCGTGATCCCCAACGCGGTGCTGCTGGTCGGGGCCGCGATCGCAGTGGCGATCGCCGCCGCCACCGACCCGGGCGGGCTCGCCGAGCGCGGCATCGCGGCCGCCGGGGCCGGCGGCTTCCTATTCTTTGTCGCGCTTGCCTACCCCCGCGGGATGGGGATGGGCGACGTGAAGCTGGTGGCGGTGATGGGCCTCTATCTGGGGCGCGCGGTCGCGCCGGCGGTGCTGATCGCCTTCGCCGCCGGAGCGCTCGTCGGGCTCGTCCTGATCGCCCTCCGGGGCGCCGCGGCGCGGAAGCAGGCGGTCCCCTTCGGGCCGTTCCTGGCCCTGGGTGGGGTGATCGGCCTGTGGTTCGGCGACGCGATCGTCGACTGGTACGCGGACACCTTCTTCCACGGCTAGCGGCCGGGCGTCGCTTCCTTCAAGGGATCGCGTGTTTCGGTCGATTTAGTGCCTGTGGCGCGTCCTGCGTCCGCGCGCTGAAGAAAGCATGCTTTCGACAACCAAGAACAAGGCAGTGGTGGGTCTCGACGTGGAGGCCGGCAGCGTGGCGGCCACCGAGGTCGCCTCCAACGGCGATTCGGCGGTCGCGAAGTTTGCCCTGGCCCCGCTTGACGCCGGCGTCTTCAGCGAGGGCGAGGTGTCGGACCCCGAGGCGCTGGGGGACGCGCTGAAGGAGCTGTTCGCCGAGCACAAGCTCTCGAAGGCCGTTCGGGTGGGACTCGCCAGCCAGCGGGTGGCGGTGCGTACGCTTCGCCTGCCGCTGATCGAGGACCACGGCGAGCTCGAGACGGCGATCCGCTTCCAGGCCCAGGATCACATTCCGATGCCGCTCGAGCAGGCGATTCTCGACTGGCAGGTGGTCGGCCACGCGACCGGCGAGAACGGCGAGCGCCAGGTCGACGTGGTGGCGGTCGCCGCGCGCCGCGACATGCTCGGCGGGCTGATGAGGGCGCTGACCCGCGCCGGGCTACGGCCGGTTGGGATCGACCTGTCCGCGTTCGGGATGATCCGCGCCCTCGCCCGCGAGCCGTACGCGCCCGTCGAACCCGGCGACTACGTCGATGCCCCGGGGCCCGGGACGCTCCCGTATGAGGGGCGGATGGCCAGACACCTGGGGGGAGACGGGTCGGCGGTGGCGGCGGAGACGGGGCCGGAGCACGATGGCCCTGCGCGGCTGTACTGCAACCTCGGCGACGTCACCAATCTCGCTGTGGCCCGCAATTCGACCTGTCTGTTCACTCGCGTCTCGCCGTTCGGCGTCGAGGGGATCGCCCAGAAGCTCGCCGAACGGCGACAGCTCACCCTCGCACACGCCCGCGAGTGGCTCGTCCACGTGGGCATGGAGCAGCCGCTGGAGGGGATCGACGGCGACGCGCAGACGATCGCCGCCGCGCGTGACTCGCTCGCCGAGGGCGCCGCGCGGCTGGTCGACGAGCTCCGCCTATCGCTCGAGTACTACGCCGCGCAGGAGGCTGCGGTGCCGATCGAGGGCGTTGTCGCCTGCGGCCCCGGGACCACGATCCCGGGGCTCCTGGAGCGGCTCCAGCGCGACCTCGGCCAGCGGTTCGAGGTTGGCAAGCCACGGGCTCTGGCCCACCTGGACCCCCCGACGGCGGCCCGGCTGACCCTGCCCTTCGGCCTCGCCCTGGAGGAGTAGGCGTGCGTCCGGTCAACCTGATTCCCCCCGAGGCGCGCCGCGGTGACAAGGCGCCGATGCGCACCGGCGCCCTCTCCTACGTGATCGTCGCCGTGCTCGCCGTCGCCCTGCTCGGGGTCACGGGCGTCGTGCTCACCAACAACCAGATCTCCGACCGCGAGTCCGAGAAGTCAGGCCTCGCGAGCCAGCTCGCGGAGGCCCAGGCCCAGGCAGAGCGCGTCGGATCCTTCGCCAACTTCGCCTCCCTGAAGCAGGCTCGCGAGCAGACGGTGGCTTCCCTGGCCCAGAGCCGCTTCGACTGGGAGCGCGTCCTGCGCGAGCTGGCAATCGTGATCCCGGAGAACGTTTGGCTCACCCACCTGACCGCCACGGTGAGTCCCGACGTGCAGCTCAGCGACTCCGGTTCGAGCTCCAGCGCCGGTGTCTCGGGGACGGACAGCGTGCTGGGCCCGGCGCTCCAGATCCAGGGTTGCGGTGCGGGTCACGAGGCGGTGGCCGGTTTTCTTGCCGCGCTCAGGGACATCGGCGGCGTTACCCGCGTCGCGGTGCTGAGCTCGGATCTGCCGGATTCCTCCACCGCCACCGAGAGCTCATCGGCTGGAGCCGCGTCTACCGGCGGTAGCTCGGAGGAGTGCGCCACGCGCGACTTCATCTCCAAGTTCGAAGCTGTGGCGGCCTTCGACGCGGTGCCGGTCAGCCCGAGCACCCCGGCGACGGGGACGCCGACCGCGACCTCGCAGCCGGCGGCCTCGGCGGAAACGACGGCGGCGCCATGAGGCGGGAGGTGACCATCGTCCTGTCCCTGGCGGTCGTCGGCATGATCGCGGCCTTCTGGCTGGTCGTGATCAGCCCCAAGCGCGACGAGGCCGCAGGCCTGCAAAAGGACATAGACGGGCTCCGCTCGTCGCTGGAGCAGGCGCAGCAGGCCGCCGCCGCAGGCGAGCAGGCTCGCAAGGACTTCAGGGTCAACTACCGCAGCTTGGTGGTGCTCGGCAAGGCGGTTCCGGCGGACGGCGATCAGGCGGGCCTCTTGATCCAGCTCCAGCGGCTTGCCGACCGCGCGGGCGTCAAGTTCCAGTCGATCGGCCTCGCGTCCAACGCGCAGAGCACCGCCGCGCCGACAACCCCTCCGCCCAGCTCCGAATCGTCGGAGTCGCCGACGCCGCCGTCCGAGGATGCCGCCACCTCGACCGCCTCCACGACCCCCGCGGTGCCGACCGAAGCGGCGGCCGCGACGCTGCCCATCGGCGCCTCGGTTGGCGCGGCCGGTCTGCCGATCACGCCCTACGACCTCAAGTTCACGGGCGACTTCTTCGAGATCGCGAGCTTCTTGAAGAGCCTCGACAAGATGGTTGAGACGGCGCGCAGCGAGGTCGACGTCACCGGCCGCCTGCTCACCGTTGACGGGTTCGCGCTCGCTCCGGAGCAGGGCGGGGCGGAAACAAGCTCCAGCACGATCCCGACGCTTACTGCCAGTCTCTCCGTGACCAGCTACCTCACGCCCGCTGATCAGGAGATCACCGCGGGCGCGACCCTCAGCGGTCCGGCGCCCGCCATTCCGACCTCGACGTCGAGCACGACCACGACTCCGGTGCCTACCGCGGCCGCATCCGCGAGCGCCGTAGCTCCGACGCCATGAAGAACGTGCAGACACCGCAACTCCTCACAGACCTCTACCGCGACCTGCGGGACCGCCGGCTGCTGGTGCCGGCGCTGGTGCTCGTGGTCGCCCTGATCGCCGTCCCGCTGGCGCTCTCGAGCTCCTCCGCGACCACGGCGCCGCCGGCGCCCGCTCCTGCCACGAATGCGGGCGGATCGGAAGCGGAAGCCGCCACCTCACCGGCGGTGCTCACCGAGGAGCTGGGGCTGACCGACTATCGAAAGCGCCTGGAGCAGCTCCAGAGCAAGGACCCATTCCAGCAGCAGTTCACGCTGCCCGAGGTAACCTCGAAGGTCGAGCAGTCGTCGCTCAGCGAGCCGAGCGGGATCACCACCTCGGGAGGCGGATCGACCTCGACCTCCTCGACGGCGGAGCCAACGTCCACGCCGAGCGCCTCGCCCGGGACCAGCACGCCCACCTCACATTCCTCCGAGCCTTCGGACGACGCCCGGAAGCCGACCACTGAGGTGATCCTGCGCCGGATCGACGTCAGGATCGGGCCGGAGGGAGGCCTGGTGAAGAAGACCGGCGTCAAGCAGCTCGAGATGCTGCCGAGCTCGACCACTCCGGTGGTCATATTCCTTGGGACGACCGAGAGAGGAGGGCGCGCCTTCTTCCTCGTCTCGAGCGACGTCATCGCGGTCAGTGGCGACGGAGCCTGCCTGGCCACGACGCCCACCTGCCAGCTCCTCAGCCTCAGGGCTGGGGAGGCAGCGAGCTTCGAGTACGCACCCGACCCGCTCATCACGTACAGGCTCAAGCTGCTGGCGATCAGGGACGTGGTCGTCAAGAAGACGCACGGCTAGCGCGCTCGGCCACGAAGCTCGCGAATGGCGGGCGATCCGGCCGCGGCGCCGCCGAAGGGCGCTCGCGGGTTAGCCTAGACGGGCCATGTCCTTCCGCTTCACAACCGCCGGCGAGTCCCACGGCCCCGGCCTGGTCGCGATCGTCGAGGGCCTTCCGGCGGGCCTCGAGCTCGATCGCGAGCGCCTCGACCGCGAGATGGCCCGCCGCCAGCTGGGGCACGGGCGCGGAGGCCGGATGAAGATCGAGAGCGACTCAGTCGAGATCCGCTCCGGCGTGCGGCACGGCCGAACGCTCGGCAGCCCGGTCGCGGTGCTGGTCGCGAACCGCGACTTCGCCAACTGGGAGGAGCGCATGAACCCCTGGCCGGTGGACGCCGAGGTCGACGAGGTCCACACGCCTCGGCCCGGACACGCCGACCTCGCGGGCCTGCTCAAGTTCGGCCATGCCGACGTTCGCAACGTTTTGGAGCGCGCCAGCGCCCGCGAGACGGCGGCGCGAGTGGCCGCCGGCGGGCTCGCCAAGGAGCTCCTGGGGGCCTTTGGCGTCAGCGTGCACAGCCACGTGATCCAGATTGGCTCCGTGGGCGCTCCGGAGCGCGACGACCTCAGTGCCGCGGACTTCGCCGGCGTGGACGCCTCGCCCGTTCGCTGCCTCGACCCGGATGCGAGCGAGGCGATGGTCGCCGAGATCGACCGCCTGCGGAAGGCGAACGAGAGCCTCGGCGGGATCTTCGAGGTGCGGGCCTTCGGCCTGGTGCCCGGGCTGGGCTCCCACACCGGCTGGGCGGAGCGCCTGGACGCACGCATGGCGCAGGCGCTGGTCTCCATCCAGGCCGTCAAAGGAGTCTCGGTGGGGGAGGCCTGGGAGGTGGCGGGCAGGCCGGGCTCCGAGTCGCACGACGAGATCTTCTGGTCTGAGGAGCTGGGCTGGCACCGGGAGACCAATCGCGCCGGTGGTGTGGAGGGCGGAATGTCGAATGGAGAGCCGCTGTTCGTGCGCGCGGCGCTGAAGCCGATCTCGACCCTGACCAAGCCGCTGCGCTCAGTTGACACCGAGACCAAGGAGCCGGCGGAGGCGCTTCGCGAGCGAACCGATTCCACGGTGGTTCCGGCGGCCGCTGTGGTGGGCGAGGCGATGACCGCCCTGGTGCTGGCTCGGTGCTACCGCGAGAAGTTCGGAGGCGACCACATCGACGACGCGCTGGGCGCGCTGGCCGCCTACAGGGAGCGGATCGGTTGGCGGCGGTAGAAGGGCAGCAGGCGGCCTCAAGCGCGCCGGCGGGCCGGCGGCCGGCGATCGTCTTCATCGGCTTCATGGGCGCCGGCAAGACGGCCGCCGCCAACGCCGCGCGGGCCGCGGGGTTGGAGGCGATCGAGGCCGACGAGCTGCTCGAGGACGAGCTTGGGATGCCGATCGCCCGGTTCTTCGGTCGTCGCGGTGAGCAGGAGTTCCGAAGTCTCGAGTCCGCACAGGTGAGCAAGCTGCTGGAGGAGGCCGACGGCGGCGTGATCGCGCTCGGCGGTGGGGCGGTGGGCTCCGAGCGGGTCCGCGCGGCGCTGGGTCGCCACGTCGTCGTCTGGCTTCAGGTCTCGGCCGAGGAGGCATGGCGGCGGGTGGAGGGAAGCGATCGGCCACTGGCCCAGGACCGCGGCCGCTTCGAGGCCCTGCACGGCG
Source organism: uncultured Actinomycetes bacterium (assembly GCA_963745365.1). Classification (GTDB taxonomy): domain Bacteria; phylum Actinomycetota; class Thermoleophilia; order Solirubrobacterales; family 70-9; genus AC-56. The sequence goes on along the minus strand of CAVUXC010000005.1, from coordinate 208,813 downwards.
AGCGTCAACCGGTCTATGCGGAGCTCGCCGACGCGATCCTTCCCCCCGGGGACGAGCAGATGGTGGCACGCGCGCTGCCCTCGTTGATCGGGCTCCGCGAGCTCCCTCCCGGAACGCGGATGGCCTGGGCGGTGAGCGCCTCGGGCGAGTACCCGGCCTACGTTGGTGAGGGCCTGCTGAGGACCGGGTACTGGCCGCTCGAGGGCCGACGGTTTGGCGTCACTGATTCCACGGTCGCCGGGCTTTACGGCGAGGCGGTCAAGCCGCTCGCGGGGCTGGTGGAGGTGGAGCCGGGCGAGCGCGCCAAGACGCTCGCGGAGGCCGAGCGGGTCCTGCGCGAGCTGGCTCAGCTCGGGATGTCGCGCGCCGACCACCTGGTGGGGCTGGGCGGTGGAGTGGTCGGCGACCTGGCCGGCTTCTGCGCGGCGACCTACCAGCGTGGAGTCGAGATCGTGCAGGTGCCGACGACCCTGGTTGCCCAGGTCGACTCCGCATACGGGGGCAAGACCGGGGTCGACCTGCCCGAGGCCAAGAACTACGTCGGCGCTTATCACCTGCCCGCCGCCGTGCTCGCCGACACCAGCACGCTGATCACCCTGCCGCCCCAGGAGATGGCGGCAGGGTTCGTCGAGGTGGTCAAGACGGCCCTGCTCGCCGGCGGGTGGTCGTGGGAGCGTGTGCGGGGGCTCGGGGCGCTGAATCCGGCGGAGCTCGGCGACCTCATCTTCGCCTGCGCGCGCACCAAGCTCGAGATCGTCGCCGCCGACGAGCGCGACAGCGGCCGCCGGGCGGTGCTCAACCTGGGTCACACGGTCGGCCACGCGATCGAGGCGGCGAGCGGGTATGAGCGCTACCGCCACGGCGAGGCGGTGGGGCTCGGCTTGCTGGCAACGCTCCGCCTCTCGGGCGCGGACGAGCTTCGCGACGAGGTGCACGACCTGCTCGACCGCCACGGCCTGCCGACCCGGCTGGACCCCGCGATTGACATGGGCTCCGTCCTGGCGGCGATCGAGCTCGACAAGAAGCGAACCGCCGACGGCGTCGGCTTCGTGCTCCTGGAGCGAGCCGGCGAGCCCGCGGTCGGCCAGCGCGTCGACCCGGATAGCGTCCGCGCCGCCGTGGAGGAGCTGCGATGAGAAACCGGGTCGAAGTGATGCACGGCGTCAACCTCGACACCCTCGGCCGCCGCGACCCAAAGCACTACGGGACGATCACGCTCCCGGAGCTGGAGCGGAAGATCAAGGGCTTCGCCCACGACCTGGAGCTGGAGGTCAGGTTCTTCCAGACCAACCACGAGGGCGAGTTCGTCGAGCACCTCCATCGCCTGCCCGAGGTCGCCGATTCTGCGCTGCTCAATCCCGGCTCCTGGACCCACTACAGCTACGCGATCCGCGACGCGGTCGAGATGGCAGGGCTGCCTGCCGTCGAGGTCCATCTCTCGGATATCCGATCGCGCGAGGAGTGGCGCCGTCACTCCGTGCTCGAGGGCCTTGTAATCGGCGCCGTGTCGGGCAAGGGGCCCGAGGGCTACCGCGAGGCGCTCGAGATGCTGAAGCAGGCGCTCGGGTGAGCTCCTCGAGCCGCGCCGAGCGGCTCGCGGCTCTGCTCGCGGAGCGCGAGCTGGACCAGCTTCTGGTCGGCGACCTCGTCCGCCCCGGAGACTCCGCTCCCGACGCGATCTCGAACCTGCGCTGGCTGACCGGGTTCAGCGGCACGAGCGGTCTGGCGATCGTGGGCGCCGAGGACCGCGTCTTCGTGACCGACTTTCGCTACCTCGAGCGTGCCCAGCGCGAGCTGGCCCCGGAGTTCGAGCGGGCGACGGCCGAGCGCGAATTGCTCGACGCCGCCGTGAGCCGGCTGCGCGGCCGGGTGGGCTACGACGACGCCCAGACGAGCGTCAAGAACCTGCGCAAGCTGGAGCAGCTGGTCCCCGATGGAGTCGAGCTGGTGGCTGCCGGGGGCCTGGTCGAGCGCCTTCGCCGCCGCAAGGATGCCGGCGAGCTGCGGGCGATCGCCGACGCCGCCCGGCTCGCGGATCAGGTCTACGGGTGGGTCTTCGACCGGGGCGTCGTTGGGAGGACCGAGGGCGAGATCATGCTCGACGCCCATCAGCGAATGCGCGAGCTGGGTGCCGACGACCCCTCGTTTCCGGCGATCGTCGCAGCGGGCCCGAACAGCGCCCTGCCGCACCACAGCTCCTCCGAGCGCCGGGTGGGCGCCGGCGAGCTGCTGCTGATCGACATGGGCGCGGCCGTGGACGGCTACTGCTCCGACTGCACGCGCACGGTCGCCGTGGGCGAGATCGACGACGAGGCGCGCCAGGTCTACGAGCTGGTGCGTTCGGCCCAGGCGCTGGCGCTGGAGGCGATCCGGGCGGGCGTGGGTGCGCGCGAAGCGGACTCCGCCGCCCGGGACCCAATCGCCCGGGCGGGCCACGGCGAGCACTTCGGCCATGGGCTCGGGCACGGGGTGGGCCTCGAGGTGCACGAGGCGCCGCGCCTCTCGCAGAGGTCCGATCAGACGCTCGAGGCCGGCGACGTGGTCACGGTGGAGCCGGGCATCTACCTCCCGGGCCGCTTCGGAGTCCGAATCGAGGACCTGGTCACCGTCACCGAGGACGGCTGCCGCAACCTCAGCTCCTTTCCGAAGGAGTTGCGGGTAGTTGCCTAACGGCTGAGGTCCAGCCCCGGCTCGAGCGCCAAGGCGAAGGCGACGACCAGCTCGACCGTCGCCTCGACGTCGGCCAGGTCGACCATCTCCACCGGCGAGTGCATGTAGCGCATGGGAATGGAGATCAGCCCGGCCGGGATCCCGGCGCGCGAGATCTGGATCGCGTCCGCGTCGGTCCACGTGGCGCGTCCCGACGCCTCGACGCTGTGGGGGGCGTCGAGCCGCTCGGCGGTTTCGGAGAGAAGCTCGAAGATCCGCGGCGACAGCGTCGAGCCGCGGCCGATCACGGGCCCGGAGCCAAGCGGGTGGCGGCCGAGCTCCTTCTCCTCGACCCCCGGCGCGTCGGTGGCGTGGGTGCCATCGACGGCGAGGGCCAGATCCGGGTTCAGCGAGAACGCCGTCGTCGCCGCGCCCTTGGAGCCGATCTCCTCCTGGACGGCCGCCACGGCAGCCATCTGCCCCTCGAAGCCGCCGCGCTCGTGGACTCGGCGCAGCGCCTCGAGGGCGACGTAGGCGCCGAGCCGATTGTCGAGCGACCGGGAGATCAGTCGCCCCCCTGCGAGTCGCACGGGATCGGCGGCGATCACAACCGGGTCCCCGACCCGCACCATGCTCACCGCCTCCTGCTCGTCGGCGGCGCCGATGTCGATGTGCATGTCGCGAAGCTCGACAACCTTCTTTCGCTGCTCCTCCTTCAGCAGGTGGATGGGCTTGCGCCCGACGACGCCGGGGACCGCGCCGGCCTTGGCCTGTATCTGGACCCGCTGGCCGATCAGGATCTGAGCGTCCCAGCCGCCGATCGGGGCGAAGTACACGAAGCCCTTCTCGTCGACGTGGGTGATCACGAGGCCGATCTCGTCGATGTGTCCGACCACGGCCAGCAGCGGACGGGCTCCCTCCGCGCCGATCCGAGCGACGGAGGAGCCGAGGGCGTCGGTGCTCAGCGAGGCGAACGAGGCCGCCTCCCGCCAGACGTCGCTGGCCGGGCCCTCGTAGCCGGAGGGCGCCGGCGCGCGCAGCAGGTCCTCGAGCAGCCGGGGCGTTTCGCTCACGGGCGGCAGTATGCCGGGCGATCCCCGCTGCTACAACACCGACCGTGGAAGTCGGCGCCCAGGACGAGCAGGGCCTGCGGGAGCAGGCCGTCCAGCGGCTGAAGAAAAAGCGCGACTTCAAGTCGCACGTCTTCATCTACGTCGCCGTCAACGCCCTGCTCGTCGTGGTCTGGGCGACAACCAGCGACGGCGGCTTGTTCTGGCCGATCTTCCCGATCCTCGGCTGGGGCATCGGCGTGGCGGCCAACGCCTGGGACGTCTACGGCCGCCAGCCGATCACCGAGGACGCGATCCGCCGCGAGGCGGACCGGCTGCGCCGGTAGCTTCAGCGCAACCGGCGGGCCCGGTCGAGTTCAGGCAGCCTCTCGCCAGGCGGCCAGGGAGCCGTCGGCGGCGAGGCGCTTCAGCGCCTTCTCCTCCAGCTGGCGAACGCGCTGCTGGGTGACGCCGAGCTCTCGCCCGACCTCGCGCAGGGTCGCGACCGGCTCGTCGCCGGTGCCGAACCGCAGCTGGATCACGCGCCTCTCGGTCTCCGGCAGCTTCGACAGCGCCGCCTCGACTGTGCGCTCACGCTGGCGATCGGCGATCTCGTCCTCGACCGCGGGTGCCTCGTCGGCGCGCAGCTCGCCGAGGGTCGCGTCGCCGTCCTCGGCGACCGGGGCGTCGAGGCTGGTCGTGACCCGGGTCAGGTCGCGAACCGCCATGACCTCGTCGAGGGGCAGCTTGGCCTCGGCCGCGATCTCCTCGTCGCTGGGCTCGCGGTCGAGCTTGCCGGTGAGCTCGGCGGCGACCCGATTCACGTTTCGCTGCCTTTGGGCGACGTGGGCGGGCACGCGAACGGCGCGGCCCGTGTTGTCCAGGCCGCGCTGGATCGCTTGGCGAATCCAAAGCGTGGCGTAGGTCGAGAACTTGTAGCCGCGGCGCCAGTCGAACTTCTCGGCCGCCCGGATCAAGCCCAGCATCGCCTCTTGGACCAGGTCCTGCATCGACAGTCCCAGGCCCTGGTAGCGGCGGGCGTTCGAGAGCACCAGCCGCACGTTGGAGTTGATCAGCCGCTCCTTGGCCTCCAGGTCTCCGCGCTCGATCCGCTGGGCCAGCTCGATCTCCTCCTCCGCGGTCAGCAGGGGATAGCGGGCAGCCTGGTTCAGGAACAGCTGGAAGCTGTCGGTTGTCTCGGTGTTCTCGGCGCGATGGTTCCTTGCGCGTCGCTCCGCACGACTCGGTGTCGAGGGGGCCGCGTGGGGACCGCGGCTGCGACGCGAGCGGGCTCCATCACGCGCGGCGGGTGGGGTCCGCGTCATGAAGCCTTCCTCTCGGTCAGTTGCTTGCTGAAGCAATTATAGCAACTAGTTGACCGCGCAAGGATAAATTCCGTGACGATCTGCCCGTCACCCGGACCCTCGTTCGGGCGCGAGCTGGCGGTCGTGGCGGATGCGGTCGCGACCCTCGCCGTAGCTGATCGTCTCGTAGGTGATCATCGCGAACAGGAGCGCGGTGACGATCGCCAGGGTTGCCAGCGCGGGCAGCTCGACGGCCGCGGGGAGCAGCGCGAACAGCGCCAGAGCCAGGAGTAGGCGTTGCCGGTTGATCGTCTGCACGTGGCGGTAGCGAAACCCGACCAGCCCGAGCAGGTAAAGGGCGACGCCGCCCAAGAGCGCGAAGGCGGGCACGGTGGCGAGCGGGTCGTCGACGTCGCCCAGCGTCTTCTTCAGGCCCACCGCGACCAGCACGATCCCGGCGACCATCGGGAAGTGCAGGTAGGAGTAGGAGTCGCGGGCCAGCTCGTTCTGCTCGCGTCCCACTGCGGCGTTGACCAGCCGCCGGGCGGAGACCAGCGCGACCACGTCGAAGTAGGTCCACCAAAGCGCCGCCGACAGCAGGATGCCCACCACCGCGGCGGCGGCGATGCCCAGCGGTGAGGCTGGTGTCGGCTCCGGCGCCGATCGCGACGATCGATTCGCCCAGCGCGATGATGATGATCAGCCCGTGGCGCTCGGCGAAGTGGCCGGGCACGAGCTTCCAGCCCTCTGACCCGAACAGGTACGGCCCGCCCATGTCGAGCAGGAGGGCGAGCGCCCAGAGCGCACCCTGCGCGAACCCGTCGAGGAACGAGGCGGCGGCCAGGAGCCCGACGCCGATCGCGGTGCTCAGCGCCAGGCCGGCCACCGACTTGCGGAGCGCCGGATCGTCTCGGCTGGCCAGCACGAACAGGGCGATCTGCCCGGCACGCACGGCTCCGTAGGCCAGGGCGAACTCGAGCGCCAGGCTGTCGAAGGCCTCCGGGACGCAGATGGCGACGATCAGAAGGGCCGCCATGGCGCCGAAGATCGCGATCCGGACCGCGCCCTCCTCGGGGTCGACCACGCTCGTCAGCCACGTGTAACCCGTCCATGACCACCACAGCACCCCGAGCACCAGCATGCCCTCCGCCAATCCCGACCAGGTCGGCGTGTCGACCATCAGCGCCGTGCACTGAGTGAGCGCGAGGACGAAGACGAGGTCGAAGAAGAGCTCCAGGGGCAGCACCCGCTCCCCCTCGCGCATGGCGGCGCTGAACCGGGGGGTGCGCGTGTCGGAGGCGGTGGCCATGACGCCCATCATCCTTGCAGCGTCGCTACGCTCAGCAAGGTGATCTCAACCAACCAGTTCAAGAACGGCACCCACATCGAGGTGGACGGGTCCATCTACCGGATCCTCGAGTTCCAGCACGTGAAGCCCGGCAAAGGGGGCGCTTTCGTCCGCACGAGGCTGCGCAAGCACGACGACGGCAGCGTCCAGGACAAGACCTTCCGGGCGGGCGAGAAGTTTCGGCCGGTGCGGACCGAGGCGCGGAGGATGCAGTACCTGTACGACTCGGGCGATGACGCCGTCTTCATGGACAACTCGGACTACTCGCAGCTCGAGATCCCCCGGCAGCTCGCCGGCGACGCGATGCGCTGGGTGCTTCCCAACGCCGAGGTGGAGGTGCTGTTCGTCGACGAGCGCCCCGCGGGAGTGCAGGTGCCGAGCGCCGTCGAGATGGCGGTCACCGACACTCAGCCCGGTGTCAAGGGCGACACGGCTTCGGGCGGAGGCACGAAGCCGGCCACACTCGAGTCCGGCGTGCGTGTGGACGTGCCGCTGTTCGTCAACGAGGGCGACCGCGTCCGGGTCGACACGCGGAGCGGCGAGTACGTCTCGCGCGCCTGAGCGGCAACGGGCGGGCTGAAGGAATGCGTCGCTCCGACCAGCGCCGCGCGGCCGTCTTCGCCCTCTACCAGGGGGAGGTGACCGGCCGCCGGGCCGCCGAGGCGCTCGACGACGCGAAGCCGTTCACGCGAGAGCTGGTCGAGGGGGTGGAGGGACACCGCGCCGCGCTGGATGCCGAGATCGCCCGGCTGGCTCGCGGCTGGGACCTGGACCGGATCGCCGCGCTCGAGAAGAGCATCATGAGGGTTGCCCTGTACGAGCTTCATCACCGCGACGACGTGCCGACCGAGGTGGCGATCGACGAGGCCGTCTCCCTCGCCAGGCGCTACTGCGGCGCCGACGCGCCCGGGTTCGTGAACGGCGTCCTGGGAACCGCCGCGAAGGCACGATCCGGCTAGCGTTTCCGGCATGAGCTCCACCGAGCAGCATGCGGAACGGCTGCGCGAGATCGCGGCCCGCCTTCGCGACCCCGACCTTTCCGAGGAGGAGGCCGAGGGCCTCGCTCGCGAGGCCGCCGAGCTGGTCAGCAAGGCGGGCTCGGAAATCGAGAGCGCCCTGCGCGAGATCGCCGCGCGCGAGGGTCCGTGAGCGACTACCCGGACGACCTTCGCGAGCTGGTCGAGAACTACCTCACCGGGCTGCGCTTCTCGGCGATCCGTGAGACCGAGGGGCTCGACGAGGCGATGCGGTACTCGCTGCTCGCCGGCGGCAAGCGCATCAGGCCTGTGCTGGCGCTGGCGACCGCGCGCTCGCTGGGGATCGAGCCGGAGTCGATGCTTCCGGCGGCTGCGGCCGTCGAGCTGATCCACACCTATTCGCTGATCCACGACGACCTGCCGGCGATGGACGACGATGACCTTCGTCGCGGCCGGCCGACCTCGCACGTGGTCTTCGGCGAGAACGTCGCCATTCTCGCTGGCGACGGGCTGTTCGCGGAGGCGCTGCGACTGTTCACCGAGCACCAGGGCGGCGCCCCGGCCTCGGTGCTGGCGGCCCTTCGGGAGCTCCTGGGGGCGATCGGCGTCGACGGCATGGTCGGAGGTCAGTACGTGGACGTGACCACGTCCACACCCGCCTCCACATCCGAGTCGCCCCCGGTCGCGGCGGGGTCTGAGGCGGCCACCGAGCTGCGGAGCCTGCACGCGCTGAAGACGGGCCGGCTGATCGCCGCCAGCGTCGGCGTCGTGCTGCGTCTTGGCCGGCCCGAATGAACCTGACACAATTCCGTACCGTCGCTTCGCCGAGGAGCTGGGCGTCCTGTTCCAGATCGTCGACGACATCCTCGATGTGACCGGGAGCGACGAGGAGCTCGGAAAGCCACACGGCAGCGACGAGCGACATGGCAAGCTCACCTACGTCAGCCTCTTCGGACTCGAGCGCGCCCGCGAGCTCGCCGCCGAGTCGCATCGAAAGGCGCACGAGGCCCTCTCCGCCGTGGGCGACGACCCCCGGGACCTGAGCCGGATCACCGACTTCATCTACACCCGACACCGATGAACGACGAGCAGCGAGCAGCGAGCGACGAGCAGCCCAAGCTGCTGGACCGAATCAACGGCCCGGAGGACCTCAAGGGCCTCGATGACGGCGAGCTTCAGGCGGTGGCCCAGGAGGTGCGCGAGCTGATCATCGACGTGATCGGCGAGATCGGCGGCCACTTCGGCGCCAACCTCGGCGCCTGCGAGCTGGCCGTGGCGCTTCACAGCCTGCTCGACTCACCGCGCGACAAGATCATCTGGGACGTCGGCCACCAGGCCTATCCGCACAAGGTGTTGACGGGCCGGCGCGAGCGGCTCGACACGATCCGCTCCTACGGCGGGCTGGCGCCGTTCTGCTCGGTGTTCGAGTCGGAGCACGACATCATGGGCGCCGGCCACGCCTCGACCTCCATCGGGTACGCGGTCGGGCTCAAGGAGGCGATGCGCAAGGGGATCGGCGCCGAGGGCCAGGTGATCGCCGTGATCGGGGACGGGGCGCTGACCGGCGGCGTCGCCTACGAGGCGCTCCACAATGCCGGCGGGCTGGAGACCCCGATCGTCATCGTCCTCAACGACAACGGGATGTCGATCTCGCCCAACGTCGGCGCCCTCGCCCACTACTTCCAGCGCTTCCGGCTCCACCCGAGGCTGTACCACGCTCGCGAGGGGGTCGAGGAGCGCCTCACCCGGCTGCCGCTTGGCCTGGGGCAGAGGATCGAGCGGCTGGGCCCGGAGATCAAGTCGGCGATCAAGGCCTACGCGGCGCCGGGGCTGCTGTTCGAGGAGCTCGACCTGGCCTACGTCGGGGTGATCGACGGCCACGACGTGGGCGCGCTGCGCCGCGCGATCGGCGACGCCCTGGGCGCCCAGCGGCCGGTCGTCGTCCACATCCACACCGTCAAGGGCAAGGGGTTCGCCGCCGCCGAGGAGGGCGGCCTCGAGGGGATGGAGAAATGGCACGCGGCGAAGCCGAAATCGATCGTCAACAGAGATGCCGGCCGCGTCGAAGCCAGCCCCAATCAAGGAGACGGATTCGCCGGAGGCGATCGAGAAGCTCGAGAGGCCGGCGCCTCCGTCGCCGCCGCAGTACACGGCCGTGTTCGGCGACGCCCTGGTGGCCGAGGCGAAGCGCGATCGCAGGGTGATCGGGATCACCGCGGCGATGGCGGGGGGGACCGGCCTCGACAAGCTCGGCAAGGAGGTGCCGGAGCAGTACTACGACGTCGGCATCGCCGAGCAGGACGCGGTGCTGTTCGCCGCCGGCCTCTCGCTCCAGGGGGCGAAGCCGGTGTGCGCGATCTACTCGACCTTCCTGCAGCGCGGCTTCGACCAGATCGTCCACGACGTCTGCCTGCAGCAGCTCAACGTGGTGTTCGCGATGGACCGGGCCGGCCTGGTGGGCGACGACGGCCCCACCCACCACGGCGCCTTCGACGTCTCCTACCTTCGCCCGCTCCCCAACATCGTCCTGATGGCGCCGCGCGACGAGGCGATGCTGGTCCACATGCTGCGCACCGCGCTGGTCCACGACGACGGCCCGATCGCCTTCCGCTATCCGCGGGGCGCAGCCGAGGGCGTGTCCCTGCCGGAGCGGCCGCGTGAGATCCCGATCGGCACCGGCGAGCTGCTCGCCGAGGGCGAGCGGGTGGCGCTGCTCGGCTATGGCTACGGCGTCCAGGTCGCGCTGCGCGCCGCGGGCATCCTCGGCGAGCACGACCACAGGGTCACCGTCGCCGACGGCCGCTTCGCCAAGCCGCTCGACGCCGAGCTCATCCAGCGCCTCGCCCGCGAGCACGAGCTGGTGGTGACGATCGAGGAGAACGTCCTTCCCGGCGGCTTCGGCGCCGCGGTGCTGGAGCACCTGGAAGATGCGTTCATCTCGCCGCAGTCCCGGGCGCGCGTGATGCGCATTGGCCTGCCGGACCGCTACGTCACCCACGGCAAGCCGGCGCTGCTGCGGGAGGAAGTCGGCTTCACCGGCGAGGCGGTCGCCGAACGGGTGCTCAGCGCTCTACAGGTCCCGTCGCCAGCCGCCGGCTGATTTCCTCGCAGAACTCGCGCACGGCGACGCCGAAGTCCTCGCTGGTCGACGGCGCAGCGGGCACGGAGATCGCCCGCGCGTGGGGCAGGGCCTTGCGGGCGTCCTCGAAGCCCTCGTCCGTGCTCATCAGGCACCCGTCGTGCTTGGCCAGGAGGAGCGGGAGGTCGAGCTCTCGAAGGACGTTCCCGAACCGCTCGTCCTCGGCGGTCACGGCCTCCCAGCCGACTGTCAAGAGCTCCTTCGGAAACCGCTCCACCATCCGCTCGGCCAGGTCCTCGCTCACTGATCCCGCCGTCGATTGCGCGATCCCGTGGCGCAGGAACGCCTCGCTGTCCCTTTGCACGAGCTGGGTCAGGGCGTCGTGGACGGCCGCACTCATGGTCGGCCGTTCCCCGTGGCGCCGGATCGAAACGACGGCGTGGCCGAGCGCCATGCCCAGGATCGACCCCGGGCGCCGCTCGGCGATGGCGACCGCGACCGGGATCGCCCAGCCGTCCGCCAGCAGGAAGAAGCGGTCCCACCCGAGGCGATCGAGCTCCTCGAGGCCGCGGTCCGCGATCAGCTCCCGGGTGAATGAGGACACGTCTCCCTCCGGCACCGGCTCTGCGCCCACGCCCGGAGGGTCGTAGGAGGCGACCTCCGCCCATTCGGCCAGCTGCGGCTTGATCGTCCAGGTGAGCTCCGTGAACTCGGGGATCAGCAGCAGACGGGGCCGGCTCATTCCCCTATGAAAGCCGATCGGCGAGCCAGCGGGCGTCGCGGGGAGCGAAGGCCTCCCAGTCGTTGTTGAAGTAGAGATAGACCTCGAGCTCGGAGCGCCAGGAGGCGACTCGGCGCCTCCACCGCTCCAGCTCGCGCTGGGAGTAGTTGCCGCGGCGGCCGCGGCCCCCGTAGTGGAAGCGCACGTAGGTCCAGCCCGCGGTGATCTCGTGGGTCTGGAAGGGGCGCTCGGGGTGGTCGCCGATCACCAGCGCGGCGCGATGGCGACGCAGCAGGGCATAGACCTCCTCGGTGAACCAGCTCGGGTGACGAAACTCGAAGCAGTGGCGGCCCCGCGGCAATGCCTCTAGCGTCTCCCCGAGGCGATCGTCATCGCGCTGGAAGTTCTCCGGCAGCTGCCACAGCACCGGACCCAGCTTGCGCGACTTTGCCAGCGGCTCGAGCGAGTCGAGGAATCGCTTCGCGCCGGCCCCGATCCCTTCAGGCGCTTGACGTGGGTCAGGTACCGGCTGGCCTTGACGGCGAAGACGAAGCGCCGCGGCGTCTGCTCCGCCCAGGCCCTGACGGCGCTTCTCGCGAGGGCAGGCGGTAGAAGGTCGCGTTGACCTCGACCGTGTCGAACAGCTCCGCGTAGCGCTCCAGCCAGCGCCGTGCCGGCAGGCCCTCCGGATAGATGACCCCGCGCCAGTCGCGGTAGTTCCAGCCCGAGCAGCCGATGTGGACCGGCTTGCTCAGGCTGGCACGCGCTCCGGGGGAACTCGCCGGCGCGCCGGCTCGCGACGGGCGCCGGTGGGGGCGGAGCTCGAGCCCTCGGTGAGCGGCTGGCTGCAGAGCAGCTGGTAGACGGCGTTCTGGCCGGTCTCGAAGGAGTTGCGGGCGGCCCGCAGGTAGAGCCTCCAGACACGCAGGCGCTCCGTGCCCGCCAGCCGCTCGGCCTCGTCGAGCCGCTGCTCGAAGCGGGTCGTCCAGTGGCGCAGCGTCTCGGCGTAGTCGGTGTGCAGGTTCTCGATGTTGAGCGCCTCGAAGCCCGCCCGCTCGAAGGCGAGCATCATCCGCGACAGGTTGAGCAGCTCGCCATCGGGGAACACGTAGCGGTTCGAGAACTCGCCGCCGATGTGAGCGCCTCCCTCCTGGGCCGGGACCGCGGCGATGCCGTGGTTGAGGACTCGGCCGCCGGGCTCCAGCACGCCGGCGATCTGGCGCGCGTACTCGTCTATCTGCGCCTCGCCGACGTGCTCGACCATGCCGATGCTGGCGACCGCATCGAAGCGCTCTTCGCGCAGGTCGCGGTAGTCCATCACCCTGAACTCGACCCGGTCGCTCACTCCCGCCTCGCGCGCCAGCTCCCTCGCCAGCTCCGCCTGCGGCTCCGAGAGGGTGATTCCCCAAACCGAGGCGCCGTGCTCGCGCGCGGCGTGAATCGCCAAGCTTCCCCAGCCGGAGCCGATGTCGAGCATGCGCTGCCCTGGCTCCAGCTCGAGCTTTCGGCAGATCAGCTCGAGCTTGGCCCGCTGCGCCTCCTCCAGGGTTTGGGTTCCGGACTCGAACAGGGCGCAGCTGTAGGTCATCGTCTCGTCCAGGAACAGGGCGAAGAACTCGTTCGAGACGTCGTAGTGGTGGCGGACGGCCTCCGCGTCGCGGCGCTTCGTGTGCCGCCCTCGCCGCCGGGGGCGCAGCTCGGCGGTCGGGGGGTGGGGGCCGGCGATGGAGCCCCGCGGCCCGCAGCGCCGCCGCTCCAAACCGCAGTCGCTGCGGCAGGCTGAGCGCGGGCGGGTGCCAGCGGCCGAGCAGGGCGATCACCGCGTCCAGGTCGTCGACGTCGATCTCCCCGCAGACGTAGGCGCGTCCGAGCCCCAGCTCGCCCGGGGCGCGCAGAGCGTGGCCGATGGCCCGCGGCGAGCGGACCGTCAGGGTCGGGCCGTGGCGCGTCGCCGGCACGCGGGACCCGTCCCAGAGCTCGATCGTGAACGGACGATCGGGAAGCGCCCGCTCGATGCCGCGACGCAGTCCGTCGGCGCGTGACCCAGGCACAAGTGCGAGCCTAGCTCAAACCTGCTTTTCGAGCCCGGCGGCTTCGAGGGCTTCCTCCCGGGAAGAAAACCCTTCGACCCGGGTGATCTTTCCTTGGCGGAGGCGGTAGACCCAAACCACCGTCATCTGAACCTCAGCGCCGCTGGCGCGGCCACGCGCATGGTGGTCGGCGACGATCAGGACCGCGCCGGTCGGCAGCTCACGGGCCTCCTTGACATCAAACCTGGCATCGCGATCGAAGGTGCTGAGCCAGTCGCCAAACCAGCGACCGACGGCCTCTCGACCCCTGAATCGCCCAGTTTGGAGGTGTGGCTCGCGGGCCACCAGCTCGACGTCATCGGCGTACTGGGACATCACGCGCTCGAAGTCGCGGTCGTTCGTCGCGGCGTATTGGCCGAGCACGATCTCGACGTTCTCCTTCGGCATCGCCTGCTCCGTAAGCCCGGCGGCTTCGAGGGCCTCCGACTGGCTCATGTAGAGCTTCGAGTGGACCATCAGCCCGTCCCTGAACGTGGTCACCCACGCGTGCTTCCCCAAGGCCACCTCGACGCCCGAGGAGCGACCGCGCATCCGTAAGTCCAGCAGCATGACCACGCGGTCCCCGGCGTCGAGCAGCTCGTACTCGAACTGGAGGGTCTCCCAGGCGGCAAACCACTCTCGCCAGAACTGCCGAACGGCCTCGCCTCCGCGGTAAACCACCCCACCGACATCGGGCCCGTCGAACTCGGAGATATCCAACTCAAGCTCCGGGTCCCAGAGCTCGGCCATCTTCGAGATCGTGGCTTCGGGATCGAACTCGCTCGCGCCAGCGCGAAAGGAGAACTCGGCCTCGATGGACGCGCGCCACAGCTCCACGTTCGCCGTGCGACATCGCTAGCAGTATCTCGCTACCCGCCTTCAGGCGAGGCTCTGCTATGTCGCTTTGCCTAAGCCACAAAGCAGAACACCCCGCCGGGGCGGGGTGTTCTGGGGTACAGGGAGGAGAGATATATGTGTTCTGTTTTTGGGAGGTAGGCCGGTCGCCTAGGCGCCTGCGGGGACGCTGAACCGCGTTGATGCGGTCAGCGCCACCAAAGCGACGCCAACGCCGACCAAAAAGATTCCTGGGCCCCACTCACCGGTGGCGATCCCAATCGCCAGCCCGGAGGCCACGGCCACCACCGCCAGCGCGTAGTCGAATCCCGCGTGGGCCGAGAGCGGGATTGTGCGCCCGGGACCCGCTGCCTGTACGGCGAAGCCGAGCAGGAGCGCCCCGATCACGAACCCAACCACGGTGGCCGCCTCACCGAACCCGAGCAGGAACGGCGCAGCGATGATCGCGGGTGCGGCGATCATTTCGATCGCTGCGTGCGCCGACAGGGGAATCGCTCGTGAGGCTGCCATAACGATCTTCAAGATACGAACATATGTGCGATCCGTGTGTGATCGGGGTCACACAGCCGAAGTCCCACCCGATGGGGTGCGGCCATGTACCTTTGGCGCCATGGAGCGGCGCAGGATCGACGCCCTGCTGACCGAGCGCGGCCTGGCCGGATCGCGCACCAGCGCGGCGGCCTCGGTGCGTGCCGGAAGGGTGCGGATCGGCAGCGGCGGTCGGCGGGCGACGAAGCCGGGCCAGCTCGTGCCCGGCGACGCGGAGCTCGAGGTCGAGGCGCCGGATCGCTACGTCTCCCGCGGTGGCCTCAAGCTGGAGCACGCCCTCGACGCTCTTGGGATCGAGGTCGAGGGTCGCTCGTGCCTCGACGTCGGCGCGTCGACCGGGCGGCTTCACCGACTGCCTGCTGCAGCGCGGCGCGGCGCGGGTGATCGCCGCTCGACGTCGGCCACGGGCAGCTCGACTGGGGCCTTCGCAACGACCCCCGGGTCCAGGTGATGGAGCGCCGCAACGCGCGCGAGCTGACGCCTGACGAGCTTCCGTACGAGCCCGGCCTGGCGACGATCGACGTCTCCTTCATCTCGCTTGCCAAGGTGCTGCCCGCGGTGGCCGGCTGCCTGGCGCCCGGGCGGCGAGGTCCTCGCCCTGGTCAAGCCCCAGTTCGAGCTCGGGCGAGGTCGGGCAAAGGGGGGCGTGGTGCGCTCGCCGGACGATCGGCGCGAGGCGCTGGTGTCCGTGGCCGAGGCTGCGCGGGGGCTCGGCCTGGCCGTCAGGGGCTTTGCCTCGTCCGGGCTCCCCGGGCCGAAGGGAAACCGCGAGACCTTCGTCTGGTGCGGTGCGCAGGGCCCTGGCATGGAGGACCTGGAGGCCGCGGCGCGCGAGGTCGAGCCGTGAGCGCACGCGCCGAGGCCGCCGCCGCGGTGCGCACCGCAGTCGTCCTCACCCACACCCATCCGGAGCAGACCTCGGCCGCGCTGCGCGAGGCGATCGCTGCCGCCGAGCGCGTCTCCTGTGCGCTGGCTGCGACCTCCGACGAGCTCTCCAAGCACGGTGAGGCCGCCGGTGGGATAGAGGTCCACGAGGACCTCCCGGAACGCCCCGACCTGTGCCTGGTGCTCGGGGGCGACGGCACGATACTCAGCGCGCTCCGCCGCTATGCGGGCACCGGCGTGCCGGTGTTCGGGATCAACTTCGGCACCATCGGCTTCCTGGCCGCGGTGGAGCGCGAGGAGCTCGCCGAGGGCCTGGCGCGCGCCTTCGGCGGCGACTTCGAGGTCATGAAACTCCCGGGGCTGAGGGCGCAGATCGACACCGCCCGGCCGATCGCCCTCAACGACGTCTCGTTCATCCGCCGCCCCCACGGCCGGGTGGCCGAGCTCTCCTACCGGCTCGGGGGACAGGAGGTCGGCCATGTGCGCTGCGACGGCCTGGTCGCCGCCACACCCGCCGGCTCCACGGGCTACAACCTCGCCAACCAGGGCCCGATCCTGGCCTGGGGGGTCGAGGGCTACGTGGTCAGCTTCATCGCGCCGCACACGCTGACTGCCCGCGCGCTGGTGGTGGCGCCGGACGACGTGCTTCAGGTCGGCAACGCCGCGGGTCGGGAGGCGGTGGATGTGGTCCTGGACGGCGAGCACGTTGGCGAGCTTCAGAGCGGGGAGGAGATCGAGGTCGGCTTCCGCGAGGGCGTCGGGCGGCTGGCGCAGCTCCCCGGCTCCAGCTTCTACCGCCGCATCCGCGACAAGTTCGGGCGCATCGCCCACTGACGGACCGAGTCGGGAATCCGTCCCTTCCCGCTGCTAGTAAGCACTCGGTGCTGCACGAGCTGCGGATCGAGAACCTGCTGCTGATTGAGCGCGCCGAGCTCCGCTTCGCGAGCGGGCTGAACGCGATCACCGGCGAGACCGGGGCGGGGAAGACGATCCTCGCCCACTCGCTCGACCTGCTGATGGGCGGAAAGGCGCGTGCCTCAGATCGTCCGCCCGGGAGCCGACGAGGCCTACGTGGAGGGCGTCTTCGCGCTTCCCGACGACCTGCTCGCCGATCCCGAGCTGGCCGAGCTGGGCCAGCGCCTTCCCGCCGGCACCGACGAGATCGTCCTCGGGCGGCGGATCGCGGCTTCGGGGCGAACCAGCGCGTTCGTGCAGAGGCGCTCCGCATCGGCGAGCGACCTGCGGGCGCTCGGCTCCCGCCTGCTCGCCTTCTACGGGCAGCACGAGCACCGCAAGTTGGTGCTGTCCTCGGCGCAGCTCGAGATCCTCGACGGCTTCGCGGGCGCCGAGCAGCTCGAGCTGCCGCCGCCGCTACCGCGCACGCCCACGCCGAGGTGGTGGCGCTGTCGCGCGAGCTGGCCGCGCTGGACGAGCGCGAGGGAGCGAGGGAGCGCGACCTCGACCTGCTTCGCTTCGAGCTGGCGGAGATCGAGGCGGCCGCCCCCGACCCCGACGAGGAGCGCGACCTGGAAGCCGAGCGCGATCGCCTGCGCCACGCCGAGGGCCTGCGGGCGGCCGCGGCGGCGGCGCTGGCGGCGATCGCGGGAGCCGAGGACGGCCTGGGCGGCGCGCGCGGCCTGCTGGGAGGGGCCGAGGCGGGCCTGGCGGCGGTGGACGGCGTCGACCCCTCGCTCGACCTGATCGCGGAGCGAGTCCGCGCGGCCGCCGTCGAGCTCGACGATGCGGCGAGCGCGCTGCGCTCCTACACCGATTGCGATCGAGGCCGAGCCCGGCCGCCTCGAGCTGGTCGAGGAGCGCCTGCACGCGGTCGACCGCCTGACGCGCAAGCACGGGGGATCGATCGAGGCGGTGCTCGCCCACGGGGAGCGCTGCCGAGCCGAGATCGACAGGCTCGAGAACGCCGAGCAGCGGACGGCGGCGAGCTGGAGCGCCGAACTCGATCAGGTGAGCGGGCGGCGCGCGGAGCTTGGCGGGGAGCTCGGCGCGGCGAGGGCAGAGGCCGCCGGCAAGCTCTCGGAGCGGGTCGCGGCCGAGCTCGCCGAGCTGGCCATGGAAGGGGCATCGCTCGAGGTGTCGCTCGCATCCCCACCCCGACGGCTTCGGCCCGAACGGCTCGGAGACGGTCGAGCTGCGTGTGGCGACCAACCCGGGAATCCCTGCATCGCCGCTTCGCGACGCTGCCTCGGGCGGGGAGCTGTCGCGAATCATGCTTGCGCTGACGGGCCTCGGCCCGGGAGCCGGCGCGGGAACGCTGGTCTTCGACGAGATCGACGCCGGGATCGGCGGCAACACCGCCCGGGCGGCGGCGCGAGCGGTTGAGGCGGCTCGGCGGCGAGCGCCAGGTGATCTGCATCACCCACCTGCCGCAGGTCGCCTCGCTGGCCGGCGCGCACTTTCGGATCGAGAAGCGAGCCCAGGCCGGCCAGGCCAGGGCGAGCGTCGACCGGGTGGACGGCGACGAGCTGGTGGCCGAGATCGTCCGCATGCTCGGCGCGGAGCGAAACGACGAGGCCGCCAGCCGCCACGCCCGGCAGCTGTTGGCCGCCGCGTGAGAGCTGTTTGACTCGCTGAGAGCGCCCGGCGAAATGAGCGCCGGGTTTTCTGGCTCCCGGCAGCGGGTAGGTTTGGGGCTCAAACGGCGAAAGGACGGAGATGGAGACCGAGACCCCCGAGGTACCCGAGATCGAGGAGTTGCCGGAGGACCCGGATACCGAGGTGCCGGAGCCCGAGGAGTTGCCGGAGGAGCTGCCGCTGGAGGACCCCGGCGAGCCGCTGCCGGGGCAGCTGGGCGAGCCCGATACCGAGGAGGTTCAGTTTTCCGGATAATCAGGGCGTCCGATGGCGACGCCCGTCCGAACTCGTGCGCGGCGCTTGCTCAGGGGCAGCGGCCCCGCCGCCCCTGGGCCCGGCGCTTCCATACATGGCACCGCCAGGCTGGGCCGCAAGACCAAGCAGCTCGTCAAGCGCCTCGATGCCGGCGACGTGGCAATCATCGACCACGCCGACCTCGATCGGATCGCCGCTGAGGACCTGGCGGCGACCGGAGTGCGGGCGGTCGTCAACGTCTCACCCTTCTCCACCGGCCGCTATCCGAACACCGGCCCGCTGCTTCTGGCGCGGGCCGGCGTCCGCCTGATCGACGCGCCCGGGGCGCCGCTGTTCGAGGAGCTCAAGGACGGCGATCCGGTGGCGATCGTCGATGGCGAGGTTCGCCGCAACGGGACCGTGCTGGCGGCGGGCCGCGTCCTCGCCGCCCCCGAGCTGGCCGAGGAGCTCTCCCTGCATCGCCAGCGGATCGACGAGGCGCTCGCCGCGTTTGCCGAGAACACGATCGCCCGTCTTCGCGAGGAGGGGGATCTGCTGGCGGGGCGGATCGAGCTGCCTCGCACCAGAACCGTGTTCCGGGACCGGCACGTGCTGATCGTGGTCAGGGGGACCACCTATCGCAAGGACCTGCGCGCGCTTCGCGCCTACATACGCGACGTCCACCCGGTCATGGTCGGGGTCGACGGGGGCGCCGACGCGATCCTCGAGGTAGGGCTGAAGCCGGACCTGGTGGTCGGCGACATGGACTCGGCGAGCGACGAGGCGCTGCGCTGCGGCGCCGAGCTGGTCGTCCACGCCTATCCCGACGGGCGTGCGCCGGGTCGCGCGCGCCTCGAGCGCCTCGGCCTGGAGCACAACACGATTCGAGCCGTGGGCACCAGCGAGGACGTCGCGATGCTGCTCGCCTCGGAGAAGGGCGCCGGGCTGATCGTCAGCGTCGGCGCCCACTTCAACCTGGTCGAGTTCCTCGACAAGGCGCGCGGCGGGATGTCCTCGACCTTCCTGACGCGACTCCGAGTGGGCGAGCTGCTGGTCGACGCGAAGGGCGTCAGCCGGCTCTACAACCCCGGCGTCAGCGGCCGCGAGATGGCCATGCTGCTCGCCGCCCTGCTGATCCTGCTGGCGATCGTGGTGGCGACGACGCCGGCCCTCAGCGACCTCGTGGACCTGATCTGGCTGAAGCTCAAGATCATCCTCGGCATCAGCTAGCCGATGGGGTATTCGGCGCGCTATCACGCCGCCTCGCTCGCCGCCGTCTTCCTGGCGCTGTCGATCGGGATCCTGATCGGCGTCGGCCTCGGCGACAACGTGGTCTCGGACACCACGAAGCAGCTGGAGAACAGCCTCACCAACGACCTCGCCGACGCGCGCTCCAGCGCTGAGGATCTCCAGGGCGAGCTGAACCGGGAACGTGACTTCTCCACGGAGATCTTTCCGGCCCTGGTCGACGACCTGCTGCTCGGCGACCGGATCGCGGTCGTCGCGCTCGGCTCGCTGCCCCAGGAGATGAAGGGCGACATCGAGTTCGTGGTCGGCGCCGACAGCCCCACCGGGGCAAGGCTGAGCGAGCTCGCGGTGGTGCGCGAGCCCCCCGATCTACGAGCGCTCGCGGCCGTGGCGCCCGCGGGAGGCCCAGCCCGCAAGCTGGGCCGCGACCCGGACGCGCTGTCCGCCCTGGCCCGGCGTGCCGGGCGATCCCTCGTCAGCGGAGGACCCACATACGATCGCCTGCAGGAAGCCCTCCTCGCGGACGTCAGCGGAGGCCCGGGCGGCATCGACGCGGTGATCGTCGTCCGCGACCGCCCCGGCGACCTCGGCTCGGCCCAATCCGACGCCACCGACACCCTCGAGGAAGGGCTCATCGACGGGATCCAGGGCGCTGGACATATCCCTGTGGTCGGCGTCGAGCGCTCCGACTCGGATGGCTCGCAGATCGGCTTCTACGGCTCCCAGGGGCTTGCCGCGACGGTTGACAGCATCGACCTGATGTCGGGACGGGTGGCGCTGGCTTACACGCTGAACGGGGTCGAGGGCGACTACGGGATCAAGGCCTCGGCCGAGCGCCTGCTGCCCGTTCTGCGGCGCCCGCCAACCGCGCCGGTCGCAGGCTCCCGCTTCCGGTGAGGCTCGCCGGGCTGGCGCTCTCCGCCGCGGTCGCCCTCGCTTTCGCCGGTCCCTGGCTGCGCGACATGCAGCGGACCGGGCTGACCCGCGAGAACTACCGCGGCCGAATGCTCGCCTTTCCGGCCGGCGCGGTCCTGCTCGCATGCTCGCTGGTGGCGCTGGCGCCGCTCGCGCTGCTCGATGATCGGGCCGATCTCGACCTGCTCGACCCGGAGCTGCGGCGCTGGGCGGTGTACGTGTTCGGGGTGGCGCTGCTTGGGCTGCTCGACGACGCACTCGGCCGGGGCGCGGCGGCGGGGGCCCCGCGCGGCTGGCGAGGCCACGCCGAGGCGGTGCTCGCCGGACGGTTTTCGACCGGGGCGATCAAGGGCATTGGGGCCCTGGCGCTGGCCGCCTACGCCGTCTCCGGGCGGGGGCGCGAGAGCTTCGACTACCTCGCCGATCTGGCGCTGCTGCTCTTGACGACCAACCTGTTCAACCTCCTCGACCTGCGACCCGGGCGGGTCGAGAAGGTGTTCGCGGCGCTGCTCGCCGGCCTCTGCCTCGGGGCCTGGACGGTCGCCCCTGTCGAGCTCCTGGGGATCTTCATCGGCCCCGTCCTGGTCGGCGCCATGTTCACCCTGCGCGAGCGCGCCATGCTCGGCGACACCGGCTCCAACCTGGTCGGGCGCGCTGGCGGGGATCTCGCTGCTGGTCGTGCTCGCAGACGACGCCCGCCTGATCGCCCTGGCGATCGTCGCCGCGCTCAATCTCTACGGCGAGTTTCGGTCGATCTCGCGCACCATCGAGGGGGTTCCGCTGCTTCGCTCTCTAGACTCGCTGGGCAGGTTGACTGAGGGCCAGAAGGCAGACCCCGGAAGATGAAGCCCGGCGAGACCAGGTTCATCTTCGTCACCGGCGGAGTCGTCTCCTCGCTGGGCAAGGGGATCGCCGCGGCCTCGATCGGGCGGCTGCTGGTCAGCCGCGGCTTCCGCGTCCAGCTGCAGAAGTTCGACCCCTACATCAACGTCGATCCGGGGACGATGAGCCCCTTCCAGCACGGCGAGGTGTTCGTCACCGAGGATGGCGCGGAGACGGACCTGGACCTCGGCCACTACGAGCGGTTCACGGACGAGAACACCTCGCGAGCCTCGAACGTCACCGCGGGCGCCGTCTACAACTCGGTGATCAGGCGCGAGCGCCGCGGCGACTACCTGGGCGCGACGGTCCAGGTGATCCCGCACATCACCGACGAGATCAAGCAACGGATCCTGATCCTGGCCGAGTCGCAGGCGGTCGACTTCGTGATCTCGGAGATCGGCGGCACCGTGGGAGACATCGAGTCGCTGCCCTTCCTGGAGGCGATCCGCCAGCTCTACACCGACCTGGGGCCAAAGCGCTGCATGTTCGTGCACCTGACCCTGGTGCCATACGTCGGCCACGCCGGCGAGCTGAAGACCAAGCCGACGCAGCATTCGGTCAACGAGCTGCGGCGGATCGGGATCCAGCCGCAGGCGATCGTCTGCCGGTCAGAGCGCGGGCTGGAGCGCGAGATCCGCCGCAAGATCGCGCTCTTCGGCAGCGTGCCGGAGGAGGCGGTGATCTCGGCCCGTGACGTGGACAACATCTACAAGGTGCCGCTGGTGCTGCGCGCCGAGGGAATGGACGACCTGGTGCTCGACCACTTCGGCCTCGACGCGGGGCCGCCGCAGCTGGAGCAGTGGGAGGAGCTGGTGCGGCGCGCCGACGCCTGCGAGCGGACGGTCCGAATCGCGCTGGTCGGCAAGTACGTGCAGCTCGCCGACGCCTACAAGTCGGTGGTCGAGGCGCTCAGCCACGGCGGTTACCACCATGGGGTCAACGTCGAGGTCGAGCTCATCAACTCGGAGGACCTCGATCAGGCGGCTCTTGAGGCCACCGACGGGATCCTGATCCCCGGCGGCTTCGGCGAGCGGGGGATCGAGGGCAAGGTCCGAGCCGCCGCAGGCGGCGCGCGAGCAGGAGATCCCGTTCCTCGGCATCTGCCTCGGGATGCAGATGGCCGTGGTCGAGTTCGCGCGCCATGTCGCCGGCATGGACGGAGCGAACTCGGCCGAGTTCGACCCCGAGACCCCATATCCCGTCATCGACCTGCTGCCAGAGCAGAAGGAGGTCACGGACATGGGCGGGACGATGCGGTTGGGGGCCGACCCGATCAAGCTCCACGACGGCACCCGGGCGCGCGAGATCTACGGCGAGGCGGTGATCTACCAACGCCACCGCCACCGCTACGAGGTCAACAACATGCTGCGGCGCCGGCTCGAGGACGAGGGGCTGGTGTCGAGCGGCACCTCGCCCGACGAGCGCTTGGTCGAGGTGATCGAGCTGCCCGATCACCCCTTCTTCGTCGCCTCTCAGTTCCACCCCGAGTTCAAGTCCCGGCCCACCCGGCCCGAGCCGCTGTTCCGCGAGTTCGTCGGCGCGGCGGCGCGCCGCGCGGCCGAGCGCGGCCCCGCGGAGCCGGCCGAGTCGGCTGAAGAGCCCCAGCCGGCCCAGGACGAGATCCAGGTTCCCCGCCCCGGCTAGGGGCGTAGCGCATAGCCTTGAGGCGTGGCGGACGCCCAGCGGATGCTCGATCGCTTCGTGCGGCTGTGCGAGATCCCGAGCCCAACCGGGGAGGAGCGCGCCGTCGCGGACGCGGTGCTCGCTGAGCTGCGCGACCTCGGCGTCGAGGCGACCGAGGACTCGGCGGCCGGTGCGGCGCGCGCCGGGGCCGGCAACCTGATCGCGCAGATCCCCGGCGAGCGCGACGCATGGGTGATGTTCGGCTGTCACCTGGACACGGTCCCGCACGACGGCGCGATCGAAGCCGTCCTCGACCAGGGCGTCTATCGAAGCCGGGGCGAGACGATTCTGGGAGCCGACAACAAGGCGGCGGTCGCGGTGCTGATCGAGCTTGCCGCGCGGCACGCGCAGAGCCCGCCGCCGATCGGGCTCGAGATCCTGTTCACGGTTGCCGAGGAGGATGGGTTGCGGGGGGCGAAGGAGCTCGATCGCGGGTCGCTGCGCTCGTCGTTCGGCTTCGTGCTCGACCACGCGAGCCCGATCGGCGAGGTGATCACGGCGGCCCCCACGTACAAGCGCCTGGTGGCCGACTTCCAGGGCACAGAGGCCCATTCCGGCATTCGCCCGGAGGACGGGCGCAGCGCCGTCGTGGCGGCGGCGGCCGCGATCGCGGCGATGAACCTGGGGCGTCTCGACCCCGAGACGACCGCGAACGTGGGCGTGATCTCCGGCGGCACGGCGTCGAATGTCGTCCCCGGCCACTGCCGCATCGACGGCGAGGCCAGAAGCCTCGACGACGAACGGGCGAGCAAGGCGATTGGCGCGATGGTGGATGCCTGCACCTGGGCGGCGAGCGAGCACGAGTGCGACGTCGACATCGAGCTGATGGAGATGTTCCGCGGCTACCGGCTGCCTTCGAGCGCCACATCCGTGGAGGTTGCCCGGGCGGCGCTCGAGCGCTGCGGTGTGGAGGCGCGCGAGGTCGCGACAGGCGGCGGCAGCGATGCGAACGCTCTCAGCGCCGCCGGATTCGAGTGCGTGCTGCTCGCCAACGGGACCGAG
This sequence comes from uncultured Actinomycetes bacterium, assembly GCA_963745365.1. Taxonomy (GTDB): domain Bacteria; phylum Actinomycetota; class Thermoleophilia; order Solirubrobacterales; family 70-9; genus AC-56. The sequence continues at coordinate 184,772 of CAVUXC010000005.1, read as the reverse complement.
GCGAACCACACGCCGGAGGAAAGCGTGGCGGCGGAGCGGATCGGACAAATGCTGGCGGTCTGCGAGGCGATCGTCGTGGAATCGGCTGAGCGATGCTGAAGCTTCGCCGGGGGGTGGTGGTCACCGCCGACCCGCTCATCGTCGAGGTGGATGGAGAGGAGCGCCCGGCGTGGGCCGACCGCTCGCTGGTCGGCGAGGCCGTCCCGGGCGACGAGATCATCGTCAACACCGAGGCACTCGACCTCGGCCTGGGCTCAGGCGGGTTCGACGTCGTCCACGTCAACCTGACCCGAGGCCTGGGCGGCGGCGGGGGCGGGCAGCGGGTGATGAAGCTCAACTACACGTCGCTCCAGCACGCCGTCGCGCCGATCGAGGTGGATGCCTCGACGGGCGGCCCCGGCGCGGAGCGAGGCGACAACGGGGAGCTCTCGCGGCCGCCGGTCCTGGTCCTGCCGCTCCACGGCCACTTGGCGCCCGCCTGCTGGGCGGCGGCGGAAGCGAGCCCAGGGCTCCGCGTGGGCTATGTGCAGAGCGCGGGCGGCGCGCTTCCGGGCGCGCTGTCGCGCGACGTCGCCGAGCTTCGGGAGCGCGGGCTGCTGGTTGGGCACGTCACCGCCGGATCCGCCTACGGGGGCGAGAACGAGGCGATCAGCCTGGTCGGGGCGCTCGACGCCGCCGTTCGCCGGCTGGGATGGGAGGCGATCGTCTGCGGCCCGGGGCCGGGGATCCTCGGCTCGGCGACGTCCTACGGGCACGGCGGGCTGGCGGCGCTCGAGGGCGCCCACGCCGCACTCGCCCTGGGCCTGCCGACCCTGCTCTCGCCGCGCCTCTCCGGGGCCGACCCGCGTCCCCGGCATCGCGGGCTCAGCCATCACACGGCCTCGGTCCTGGAGTTGCTGCTGGCCTCCGTTCGGGTACCCGTGCCGCAGATCGAGCTCGAGGGCTGGCCGACGGGCGGCGAGAGGCTCGCCGAGGTCGATCTGCCAAGCGTTCTCGATGCCCTGCACGAGGTCTGCGACGACCGCCACGACGTGGCGGTCGAGCGGGTGAACCTGGAGGCCTACGCGGCCAGCGGGCTTCCGGGCCGGACGATGGGGCGGACGATCGCCCAGGACCCGCTGTTCTTCGCCGCCCCGCTCGCCGCCGGCGCGGGGCTGGCGGGCGCCGTTCGGGTGAGGAGCTGAGCGATGGAGCGGATTGGCTCCAAGACCGTCTGGGAGGGCGTGGTCGCCCGGGTTCGCATCGACGAGTTTCGCTACCCCGACGGCTCGACCTCGAAGCGTGAGGTCATCGGCCACCCGGGAGCGGTGGCCATGGTCGCGCATGACGAGCGCTTGCTCTACCTGGTTCGCCAGCCCCGCGAGGCGGTGGGGGAGGGCGCCCTGCTGGAGCTGCCGGCGGGCAAGCTCGACGTACCGGGTGAGAGCCCGATCGAGTGCGCCAAGCGAGAGCTGGCCGAGGAGGTCGGCAAGGCGGCCTCGGAGTGGCGCGAGCTGAAGCGCTTCTACACCAGCCCCGGGTTCGCCGAGGAGCAGGTGATCGTCTATCTGGCAACCGGGCTCGAGGACGCCGACGCCAAGCCGGATGCGGAGGAGCGCCTCGAGGTAGTGACCTGGCCGCTGGACGACCTCGACGGGGCGATCGAGGAGTGCGCCGACGCCAAGTCGCTGATCGGCCTGCTGCTGTTCCGCGAGCTGCGCTCGGGCTAGCGACCGCCATTTGGTTCCGCGGTTGCACCGGCAGGGGATGGTTCGTGGCACCGAGAACAAGCGGGCATGGCGGTCGCAGTTGGCAGCAGCGAGGAGCGCGGCAGCGCGGTCGAGGCGCGCTTCCAGGCGCTGGTGCTCGACTTCCTGGCGCACCTGGAGTTCGAGCGTGGCCTGGCTCGCAACACGCTGGCGGCCTATCGCACCGATCTACTCCAGTACGGGACCTTCCTGGCCAAGCGCCACCGCGGCGCCACCGAGGCGGAGCGGGCCGACGTCGCCGACTTCCTCGCCGATCTGGCGACCGGCAACGGCCATCCCGCCTGCTCGCCGTCCACGATCAACCGCAAGGCAGCCTGCCTTCGGTCCTTCTACCGGCATCTGAGGCGGGAGGAGCTGGTCGACGATGACCCCACCGCGGCGCTGACGCCGCCGAGCAAGAGCCGGAAGCTTCCTCGGGTGCTGGCATACGCAGAGGTGAAGAGGCTTCTGGAGAGCGTCGACGGCGGCGATGCGATCGCGCTGCGCGACCGCGCCCTGCTCGAGGTCATGTACGGGTGCGGCCTGCGGGCCTCGGAGGTCGTTGGATTGGAGGTCAACGATGTCGACCTGCGGCGCGGCTTCGTGCGCCCGCACGGCAAGGGAAACAAGGAGCGCACCGTCCCCCTCGGCCGCGAGGCGGCTGCTGCGGTGAAGCGGTACCTGCGCGCCGGCCGCCCGGAGCTGATCGGCTCGCGCCCGCGCTCGAAGCTGTTCGTCAACTTCCGCGGCGGCCCTCTGACCCGCCAGGGCCTCTACAAGATCATCCGGCGCCACGCCAAGGAGGTGGGCCTGGAGGGCAAGATGAGCCCGCATACGCTCCGGCACTCGTTCGCCACCCACCTGCTGTCCGGCGGCTGCGACCTGCGCTCGGTGCAGGAGATGCTCGGCCACTCGGACGTCGCCACCACCCAGCTGTACACGCACCTGTCCGGCGAGCGGATCAAGGAGGTCTACTTCAAGGCCCACCCGCGCGCCGTGGCCAAGGTCGCGCACCGTCGCTCGGCATCCCGGCCTTGTAGAACCAGGGTGTGCCCGAGCTGCCCGAGGTGGAGACGATCCGGCGCCAGCTCGAGCCGGCGCTTCGCGGGCGACGGATCGAGTCGGCCGAGGTCCTCGACGAGCGCTGGACGCGACCGGAGGCTCCCGCCAACGGTCGAGCGGGCGCTGGCCGGTCGCCGGATCGACGCGGTGGAGCGCCGCGGCAAGTACCTGCTCCTGCGGCTGGAGGGTGGCCGGACGCTGGCGATGCACCTGAGGATGACCGGCAATCTGCTGCTCGACCCGGGGGGGCCCGGGCCGGAGCCTCGCCACCTGCGGGCGGTGATCCACCTCGAGGGGGGCGGGCGGCTGCTGTTCACCGACGTGCGGCGGTTCGGGCATGCGGTGGTGCTCGACGATGGCGCGCTGGATGAGTACTTCGCGGCCCGGCTCGGGATCGAGCCGCTGTCGGAGGCGCTTACGGCCGAGGAGCTCTGCAGGCTGGCGTCCGGGCGGCGGGCGCCGCTGAAGTCGTTCCTGCTGAACCAGCTCGGGGTCGCCGGGATCGGGAACATCTATGCCGACGAGGCCCTTCACCGGGCCGAGCTCCACCCGCTCTCGCCGGCGGGGTCGATGAAGCCCGAGCACTGCGAGCGGCTGCGGCGCGGGATCGTGGAGACGCTCGAGGCGGGACTGCGGGGCGGGGGCGCCTCGGTGGACGACTACCTGGACGCGCGCGGCGAACGCGGCACGATGCAGGACGAGTTCCTGGTCCACACGCGCGAGGGGGAGCCCTGCCCTCGCTGCGGCGCCGAGATCCGGAGGATCGTGGTTGCCGGCCGTTCGACCTACTTCTGTCCCTCCTGCCAGCGCCGTCTTCGTCGCCGGCCGCGCAGGCGGTCGCCACGGCGGCGGGAGCGGCGCGCGGGGATCGCATGAGCGAGGCGATCGGCCCGCCTGAGGGCTTCGCGGTCGGTCACTGGACGGACCGCGAGGGCGCGACCGGCTGCAGCGTGGTGATCCCGCCGGCCGGAAGCCGGGGCGGCGTCGACGTTCGCGGCGGCGGGCCGGGCACGCGCGAGACCGACGTCATCGGCCCCCTCGCCGGCACCAGCGAGGTGACCGCGGTGCTGCTCACCGGGGGCAGCGCCTTCGGGCTGGCGGCGGCCGACGGGGTGACGCGCTGGCTGGAGGAGAGCGGGCGAGGGTATGAGACCCCGGCGGGGTTGGTGCCGATCGTCCCCGCGGCCGTCGTCTACGACCTCGCGGAGGGCGATCCGCGGGCGCGCCCGGGGCCGGATGCCGGCTACGCGGCCTGTGCCTCCGCGGCCGGTGGCGTCCCGGAGCGAGGCAGGGTCGGCGCGGGGACCGGGGCCGCGGTCGGGAAGATCCGCGGGCGGGAGCGCTCGGTGGCGGCGGGGATCGGCTACGCCGCGGCGCGGAGCGGCCGCGGCGAGACGGTCGCCGCGCTCGCGGTCGTCAACGCATTCGGCGACGTGATCGGCGAGGACGGCCGGGTGCTGGCGGGGCCCAGCGGGGAGGAGGGGGAGGCTCTATCGACCGCCGAGGTGATCGCGGCGATGGAGGGGCCACCCGACTGGACGAAGCTCGAGGAGCGCAACACGACGCTCGTCTGCGTGATGACCGACGCGGCTCTCGACAAGGCGGCCTGCGCTCGCGTGGCGAGGATGGCCAGCGGCGGCGTCGCCCGGGCGGTGGACCCCGTCCACTCGGACGTCGACGGCGACGTCGTCTTCTGCCTCTCGTCGGGCAGCGGCGTCACCGACCGCTTCACGCCGATCTCGATCGGCACCATCGCGGCCACCGTCACCGCCGCGGCGATCCGCGACTCGGTGCCACGTCCGGCCTGACGGGCAAGCTTTCCGATCCCATGCCCGGCACCTACAAGACCGAGGCGGTCGTCCTGCGGTCGATCCGCTACGGCGAGGCGGATCGCGTGCTGCACCTGTACAGCGCCACCCGCGGACGGGTGGGGGCGATCGCCAAGGGGTCGCGGCGGCCGCGCTCGCGCTTCGGAGGGCGGCTGGAGCCGTTCTTCCGGCTCGACCTGGTCCTCCACGAGGGCCGGGGCGAGCTGGCCACCGTGACCTCGGCGTCGACCGTCGCCGCCCACCCGGGCCTGCGCTCGAGCGGGCCGGCGCTGATGGCCGCGGCGCGCGGCTGCGACGCGGTGTTGCGGCTGCTCGACTCCGCCGAGGCAAATGCGCCCGCCTACAACCTGCTCTGCCGCTACCTGGCGCTGCTCGACGGCCAGGAGTCACCTCGCGGCGACGGGGCGGGCGATGGCGCCGCGGGGCTCTCCACGGCGCTCGCCTTTCGCCTCAAGCTCGCCCTGGCCGCCGGCTTCTCCCCCGAGCTCGCCTCCTGCGCGCGCTGCGGCGAATCGGACGGGCTGGTGGGCTTCTCGGGCGCCGCCGGGGGGGTCGTCTGCGCCGCCTGCGAGCGGGGCGCCTTCGAGCTCTCCCCCGAGGCGCACCGGTTCATGGTCGAGGCGCTGGGCAGCCCGCTGGCCTCCGCCCCGAGCGCCTCAGGGCGCGCCCTTCGCCAGGCCGAGCGGGCGGTCTCGGAGACGCTCGAGCACCACGCCCACGTGCGCCTGCGGGCGGCGGCGTAGCCGGCCCGGTCGAGCCGCCTCTAGGGCTTCGGCCGGTACAGACGCTCCGTCACCCGGAGCTGGACTGCGCGTGGTGCGCGGGTGGCGCGTATCACCCAGCGCATCGTGCGGCCGGGGATCACCGAGCGGCGGCCGCGGTCGTAGGCGGCGAGCGACTCCCGCACCACCTGCTCGGCCGAAATCCGGCCGGGGACGACGCCCACGCGGCCCGGCTCGTAGCCGGCCACCTGCTGCCACTCGGTGGGGACCGGCCCGGGGTTGACCGCGAGGACTCGGACGCCGGATCCCCTCAGCTCGGTGTGCAGCGCGTCGGTGAAGCTGATCGCGAACGCCTTGGTGGCCGCGTACACGGCCTCGTACGGGATCGGCTGCATGCCGGCGGTGGAGGCGACGTTGATGATCCCGCCGCGCCCGCGTTCGACCATGCCGGGCAGGAAGGCGTGGGTGAGGGTGACGATCGCCTCGCAGTTGACCCGCACCTGCTCGGCGTCGCGCCCGGGGTCGTGCTCGAGGAACGGCCCCGAGGTGCCGAAGCCGGCGTTGTTGACCAGCAGCTCGACCTCCACTCCGAGCTCCGCGACGCGCTCCGGCAGCGACGCCGCGTCGGTGGCGAGATCGCAGGGGATGACGTGCGCGTCGGTCGGAAGCTCGGCGGCCAGGCGCTCCAGCCGATCGGCTCGGCGGGCGACCAGCACCAAGGCGTGGCCGCGGGCGGCGAGCTGGTGAGCGAACTGTTCGCCAATTCCCGAAGAGGCGCCTGTGACCAGGGCTGTTTCGCGCATCGCCTGACCCTATTCTCTCTTTGAGGTGTCCAGCGCAGCAAGCCAGTCGCCAGCAGTCTCCACGAGGTCGCTCGAGGAGCGGGTGCGCGCCTGGGAAGGCGAGTACCTGTGGGAGAGGGCGACGCCGTCCTACCCGGCGATCCGCCGCGAGCCGGAGCCGGACAGCGCCATCCGGACCCCGTTCCAGCGCGACCGCGACCGGGTCGTGCACTCGAAGGCGTTCCGGCGGCTCAAGCACAAGACGCAGGTGTTCATCGCCCCGGAGGGCGACCACTACCGAACGCGGCTCACCCACACGCTGGAGACCTGCGGCATCGCGCGCACGGTCGCTCGGGCGCTGGGCTTGAACGAGGACCTCACCGAGGCGATCGGGCTCGGGCACGACCTGGGCCACCCGCCTTTCGGCCACATCGGCGAGGAGGCGCTCGACCAGGCGCTGCGCGAGCGCGCCGGGCGGAGCTTCCGCCACAACCGCCAATCGCTTCGCGTGGTGGACGTGCTGGAGCGCGAGGGGCGGGGGCTGAACCTGACGGAGGCGGTCCGCGACGGGATCCTGAACCACACCGGGTCCGAGGAGCCGGCGACGCTGGAGGGGCGGCTGGTGCGGCTGGTCGACCGGATCGCCTACATAAACCACGACATCGACGACGCGCTGCGGGCGGGGATCATCGTCTCCGACGACCTGCCGGCGGCGGAGATCGCGCTCCTGGGGCCGACTGGCGGCAGGCGGATAGACAAGCTCGCGACAGACATCGTCGAGTGCTCGCGCGAGGCCGGGGACATCGCCCAGAGCGAGGAGATCGGGGGGGCGATGCTGAGGCTGCGGAAGTTCATGTTCGAGCGGGTCTATCTCGGCGCCAAGGCGCGCAGCGAGCACGAGCGGGTACACCGCACGCTGCGGGCCCTGTTCGACCACTACAGCGAGCATCCGGACGACGTCCCCGAGGGAGCGGCGGGGGCCGACCAGATCCAGCGGATCACCGATTACATAGCCGGGATGACGGATCGCTTCTGCATCGCGACCTTCAAGCGCCTCGCGCTGCCCGAGGAGTCGCGGCTCTGAGCGGCGGCCGATTCACGACGGACACGGTGGAGCGGGTGAAGGACGCCGCCGACATCGTGGAGATCGTCTCGGCGTACACCGACCTGCGGCGCGCCGGCGAGCGCCACACGGGCCTGTGCCCTTTCCACGAGGAGCGCACGCCGTCGTTCTCGGTCGATCCCCGGGAGAAGCTCTACTACTGCTTCGGCTGCGAGGCGGGGGGCGACGTGTTTCGCTTCGTGCAGGAGAAGGAGGGGCTTGGGTTCGGCGAGGCGGTGGAGGCGCTTGCGGACCGCTACGGGGTGGAGATGGAGCGCGAGCGCGAGGACCCGCGGGCGGAGGAGGCGCGCAAGCGCCGGGCGAGGCTGGGGGAGGTGCTGGAGCGAACGGCGCAGTTCTACGCGCAGTACCTGTGGGAGTCGGGTGAGGCCGGCAAGGCGCGCGAGTACCTGGCGTCGCGGGGCCTCGGCGAGGAGGTGCTGCGGGCGTTCGGGGTGGGCTACGCGCCGAGCGCCTGGGATCAGGTGCTGACGCGGGGGCAGCGGGCGGGCTTCAGCGTCGCCGAGCTGGCGGCGGCGGGCCTGGTTCAAAAGGGAAAGCAGGGCGGGCACTACGACCGCTTTCGGGCGCGGATCATGTTCCCCGTGCGCGACGGGCGCGGGCGGGTGCAGGGGTTCGGCGCCCGGGCGCTGCGCCCCGACTCGAAGCCGAAGTACCTGAACTCGCCGGAGGGCGAGCTCTATCGGAAGAGCCGCACCCTCTACGGGATCGAGCGGGCGCGAGCGGCGATCGCCAAGGCGGGGCGAGCGGTGGTGGTGGAGGGGTACATGGACGTGCTGGCGGCCCACCAGGCGCAGATCGAAGAGGCGGTGGCGGTGATGGGGACGGCGATCACGCCGGAGCAGCTGCAGCAGCTCTCGGGACACGCGGAGGAGGCGGTGCTGGCGCTGGACGCGGACCGGGCGGGAAGGGCCGCGATGCTGCGGGCGCAGCGCGTTGCGGGAAGTCGAAAGCTGCGATTGCGGGTCGCCGCGATGCCCGCCGGCGAGGACCCCGCGGACATGCTGGAGGCGGGGGAGGCGGGCCGGGTTCGAGAGCTGATCGAGGGCGCGCAGGAGCTGCCGGAGTTCCATGTGCGGCTGCTGCTGGACGAGGCCGACCTCTCGTCGCCGGCGGGGCGGGACCGGGCGCTGGACGAGGTGGTGCCGGTGCTGGCGGCGATGCGAGAGTCGATCAGCCGCAGCGAGCTGGCGAGACTGGTGGCCGATCGGCTGGACGCCGATCCGGAGCTCGTGATGAGGCGGATGGGGGGCGAGGCCCGGCGAGGCCCGGCGCCGCCGCCGGGCGTTGGGACGAAGCCCGAGCAGGGTCGGCCGGCGGCCGCGCAGGCTGCGCCCCCACGGCCGCTGAGCGCCCGCGAGCGGCGCGAGCAGGCGCTCTTGGCGATGTGCATCACCTCGCCGAAGGAGGGGCGGGAGCTGTTGGAGCGGCTGACGGCGGAGCACCTCTCCTCGCCGGCGGTGGCGCGAGCGAGGGACTGGTTGGCGGAGCACCTGGAGGAGCCGATGCGCGGCCTGCCGCGCGAGGACGATGAGCTGGTTTCGCTGATCACTCAGCTCGTGATGAGGGCGGAGCGCGAGCCCGCGGGGCGCGAGGCGATCGAGCTCAACTTCCTACAGCTCGAGCAGCAGCTGATCGAGGGGCGGATCCAGGCGGCGCAGAAGGGTGGAGGGGATCCGCCGGTGGAGCTCCAGCGCCGTCGCGCCGAGCTCGCCGAGCGAATCGCGCATTGGGAGACGGCTGGCGCGGGCTGAGGCTGGAAGCCGCTGACTTCGCCCGTTCCGGCCACGCTTATGACTTTGAACCCCTCATGGGGGTCGAAAGTCATAAGCGTCAGAAGAACTCGGAGCCGGTTCGCGATCGGTGAGGCGCCCCACGGTGGCTGATTTGGAATCAACCGTCTAGGACGTTACTCGGGCGATTGAGGAGGTCCGCCGCGAGGCCGAAAATGCATCCTGGCCTGCTCCAATTGCCATGCCGAGATCGAGGCTGGGATCACAAGCGTCCCGCTAGAGTTCTCACCGCCGATCGTTCCCGGGTAACACAGACCGGATTACGCGATCGTGTAATCCGGGGTAGCTCAATTGGCAGAGCCGCGCGCTGTTAACGCGAAGGTTGCGGGTTCGAGTCCCGCCCCCGGAGCTCGAGGCCGGCCTCCGGGCCGGGCTCCTGCGCGATCAGGAGTCGAGGCGCTCGACCAGCGCGGCGCCCTGCCCCGCTCCGTCGTGCGCACGCGTCCAAGCCGCGATCTCCCGAGCTTGGGCCTCGAATCGCGAGTCGCCCAGGATCCGCCGCACCGCCCACCGAAGCGGCGGGGCGCCCGTCAGCCGCCACGGCAGCATCAGCCCGGCGCCCGCCCAGGCCACCCGCGCCGAGTTCTCCGCCATGTCCCCGACCGCCGGGCAGCAGAGCACCGGCGAGCCCGCTCCCAGCGCCCGCGCCACCGTCCCGTGCCCCCCGTGGCACACGACCAGCGCCGCCTCCGGCATCACCTGCGAATACGACAGCCAGTCCACCACCACCGCATTCGCCGGCGCCTCCGGCAGCGGCGCGCCGGGCGTCCGCCGGTTCGCCGTCGCCACCACCCGCACGGGCTCCTCCGCCAGCGCCTCCAGCGACGTTTGAACCAGCCGTAGCTCCGGATCCTGCGCCGTGCTCGACGCCACCAGCACCAGCGGCTCGTCCCCATCCGGGAGCTTGATCTCCGGACACGGCAGCTCGAACTCCATCGGCCCCGTCACCCGCACGCTCGCCGGCCAGCGGCGCGGATACTCGAGCTGCGGAAAGGTCGCCACCAGCGCCAGCTCGCGGCTGATTCCCCCGTGGAGCTCCTCCACCGGCGCCAGCCCCACCGCCGCCCGCATCTCGTTCATCTCCCGCCTGCCGCGTTTCAGCCCCGCCGTCAGCACCGGCAGCCCCGCCCGCCACGCCGCCCGCCCCAGGGGCGTTCGCGGCGGCTGCGTCCCGAAGGCGAAGAACGGCATTCCCGGCTCGTGCACCGGATAGACGTGCGGGATCAGCGTCGCCCGTCGCCGCCCGGCCTTCTCCGCCGCCAGCGCCGGCGCCGCCGTGAGCACGTCGCTGACCACTACGTCCGGCCGGAACTCCTCCATCAACGGCACCAGCGCCCAGGCCGCGTCCGCCGCCGAGGCGCCGTCAGCCGATCCAGGCGCCGGCGGCGGGAAGGTCTTGTATTCCTCCGCCGCCGTGAACCCAAGGCCCTCCGCCTCGACCGCCTGGCGCCACTGCTCCCAGGTCTCGACGAGCACCTCGTGCCCGCGGCGCTGAAGCGCCCGCGCCAGGGCGATCGCCGGAAACGCGTGCCCGGCGTCACCGAACGCTGCAACCAGGAACCTCCCCGGCCTCACTGCAACCCCCGTTGCGCGCCGTTCCGCCTCGCTCGCCCCAAACGCCGCCGCGCGATACTCCTTCGCCGATGCGCCGCCGCGACCGCAATCCCGCCGAACGTCTCCGCTTCGCCGTCCAAGCCCTGCCGACCCGCACTCAGGAGGCGATGCTCAGGGGCATGGACTCGAACCCGATCATCGTCGGCGCCTACGTCGATCGCGACGGCGGCGTCTGCCCGATGCTGGCCGCGCACCGAAACGGAGGGCGCACCAGCCTCGCCAGCTTCGCCCGCGCCTGGGACCGCTACACCGACGCCAAGCGCCCGCGCCTGGCCACCCGCCGCGAGCTCCGCACCCTCCGCTCCCTGCTCGAGGCCAGCCTCTCGGCCGATCACCTGGCCGACCCCGGCTCGATGGTCGAGGCCGCCGCCCAGATCCGCTCCGAGCGGGCGGCGATTGCCGAGCGCGAGGCTCTGGCGATCGAGCCGGCCGAGCCGGCACTCTCCCTTCCAGACGACGACGCCCCCATCCGCGTGCGTCGCCGTCTCGAGACCGGCGAGCGCCACCGGGCGCACGAGCTCCGCGACCGCCTGCGCTGGTCCTGGATGCGGCCGGCCCGGCGCTACGACGAGTACCGCGACCTGCTCGCCGCGGCCGAGGAGCAGCTCGCCGAGCAACGCGCGGCGGCGCTCAGCCGCCCAGCTGCTCGTCGGGCCGAGTGAAGACGATCTCCGGCACCAGGCACGCCGACGACGTCTTGAGCAGGAACCGCACCGACTCGGCGATGTCCTCGGGCCGGATCATCTCCTCGGGCTTCACCTGCTCCTTGACGAACTCGGTCATCGGCGTGTCGACGAACCCCGGGCAGAAGGCCGTCACCTGAATCCCCTCGCCGGCGACCTCCTTCTGCGTCGCCTGGCTGAAGCCGACCACTCCCGCCTTGGTCGCCGAGTAGACGGACAGCCACGCCTGGCCCGTCTTGCCCGCGATCGAGGCCAGGTTGACGATCAAGGCCTTGCCGTGCTCGGCCCCGGCGTCGCGCAGCATCGGCAGCGCCTCGCGGGTAGCGACGACAACCGCGCGTAGGTTCACCGCAAGCTGCATGTCGAGGAACTTGGTGCTGATCTCGGCCATCGGCTCACCGATGCCCACCCCTGCGTTGTTGACCAGGACGTCCAGGCGCCCGAACCGCTCTCGGTGGGCTTGCACCACCCCCGCGACCGCCTCCTCGCCGGCCATGTTCGCGGGCGTCGAGTGCACGTCGATCCCGGCGCTGCGCAGCTCCTCGGCAGCCGCGTCGAGCTTCTCCGGGCGTCGCGCCGAGATCGTCACCCCATAGCCGTCCTCACCCAGCGCCCGGGCGATCGCCAGCCCGATCCCGCTCGATCCGCCCGTCACCAGCGCCGCTCGCTCCGCCAAGCCAATCTCCTCTCCTCGCCTTCGGGAGCGAGACCCTACCGCCCGTTCGCTTACGTGGCGATTAGGCCACATCCCTAGGATTCGCGGGTGGCCGAGCATCGGGACCGGGGCGCAGCCTGCGCCATCACTCGACTCGCTCGACTTCGCCCATCCCGGTTCAGAGGGATGGCCCGGCCCGGCCTCGTGGCGTCCGCGGTCGCCGCGGCCTCGCTGGGCGCCGCCGCCTGCAACGGCGGGGACAGTGCCGGGGAGTCGGGGATCACTCCGGCGCCGGCGGCCTCGGAGTTTCCGCCGGCAAACGGCAAGACCCTCACCCAGGTTCTGCGCGCGTCTGGCGCCCAGCCCTCGGACCTCGTGGTAAGCCCGACCGCCGCCGTGTATGAGCAGGGCGAGAACCGCTTCGGCTTCGGCGTCTTCACGGTCGCTCGCGAGCAGGTGATCGACGCCCAAGTGGCGATCTACGCGGCTCCCAGCGGCGGCGGCAAGGCGATCGGCCCCTTCCCGGCTCGGATCGGGAGCCTGGAGGTCAAGCCCCAGTTCGAGTCGCAGACGACCGACCTGGATCCCGACTCGGCTAAGGTCGTCTACGTAACCACCGTCGAGCTCGACCGCGAGGGCAACTGGGACCTGGTGGCGCTGTTCCGCGACGGAAGCGGTTACACAGCCACCTTCATTCCCACGATCGAGGTGGGCGGCTTCAAGGACATCCCGACGGTCGGCGAGCCCGCGCCCCGGGTCCACACCCCGACCGTCTCCGACGTCGGCGGCGACCTGGGGCAGATCGACACCCGCTCCCCGCACGACGACATGCACAAGGTGGACTTCGCCGACGTGCTCGGCAAGGAGCCGGTGGTGCTGCTGTTCGCGACGCCCGCCCTGTGCGAGAGCCGCGTCTGCGGCCCGGTGGTCGACGTCGCCGAGCAGGTCGAGCACGAGGCGGGCGACGGCGTCAACTTCATCCACATGGAGGTCTTCAAGAACAACAACGCCAGCGACGGCTACCGTCCCCAGCTGCTGAGGTTCGGCCTGCAGACCGAGCCGTGGGTGTTCGTGATCGACGGCAAGGGCATCGTCCGCAGCCGGATCCAGGGCGCCTTCGACGCCTCGGAGCTCGAGGACGCCGTCCGCCAGGTGGCCGGCTAGAACACGGGCGGGGACTCCGCGCTCACAGCTCGCAGCGCGGCGATGCCTCGCCCGGTCAGCAGCGCCCGCATGCAGGCCATTCGATCGCACCGCCTGCCGCCATAATTCCGCAACCCACGGGCCGCCCGTCCAGCTCATGGTTCGCTCCAGAGCAGCGGACTCATAATCCGTCGGTCGGTGAGTGTCGAATCCCACCCCGGCCCATTCGAGAGATCCCGCCAGCAGGACGATCTTGAGGCGGTCAGCGGCGATCGAATGTCCCTGGCTCCGCAGCTCGTGCTTCGGACGTCGCGGCCGGTGCGAGCGACTGCAGTCGCCGACTGGCGCGAACCATGAGCACGGGTCAAGCTCCTGACTCACTGGAGATCGACGGCGAGTTGCAGTGCATTGACAGCGCCGTGTTTCTGCCGGCGGTTTTCGCCGCTGCCCTCGCTCCTCCTCACCATGCCCGGGAGCGCCCTGGCCTGCGAACGCACGGGCGATGGTCCCCGACCGCGCTCGCCTTTCCAGCGGCATTCACCGGCGGCGCCGCGATGGCCGAGTTCATCCTCGTACGGCGAGCACTCCGACCGCGCCGCATCGTCCGCCTCAACGTCGCCACAGGCGGCGAGGACGCCGTTCTTCACGATCCCGAACGTGCGAGGGGTCTGCTGGGCGTGACCGTGAAGTCCTGACGTACCCCGCGACGGTCGCGTCTGGGCTTTCGACCGCACCGTCTCGGGACCGCCGAGGACACCACCTCGTGGCGAACCGGCGAGGAGCCACCGGCTTCGCGTCCGCCGCAGCTCCCGAGCCGGCTACCGCGACGGTGGGTCGGCTTCATGTCGGGCCCGACGGCAAGCTCTACGTCGTCACCGGCGAGACTTGACAACCCCGCCAGTGCCCAGAGCCTGGCCACCCTGTGCCGGGACAGATGCTGCGGCTGAACCCAGATGGCACCGTGCCCTCCCGGACAACCCGCGCGCGGGCAGCCCGATCATCGGCTACGGCATCCGCAACTCGTTCGGGTTCACCTTCGATCCCCAAGGGTGCGGACGCCTCGTGCGAGACGGAGCAACGGCCCGCAGTGCAACGACGAGCTCAACCTCATCGCCCGCCTGACGCTCAGGAACTACGGCTCGGGGCCGTCGCGGACCTGCACCTCGCCGCCCCCGGCGCCGCGACAACCACGTACCGGACGGGCCGAGCCGGTGCTGCCGAAGCTCTCTTCACCCCCCCGCCCGCGCTGACGGGCGCCGCCTTCTGCCATCTGTAGTGGGCTTTCGAGCAGCGGCGACTCTAATCGCGACTCCGATCGGGACGGTTCGCCGCGCCACCCTGACCGCCCGCGCGCACGGGCATCGCCTCGCAGGCCCCGTTCGACGATCATGCCCCAGGGGCGTGCTCTCGCTCGACGACGCCGCTCGAGCGGCGGCCCGATCTACTTCAGCACACAGACGAACATCTTCCGGCTGAACCCCTGACCTGCGGCGGCCGGGCCGCTGCGGTCGCGTACCGCGCTAACGGCGAGCACGATGGGACGCGAGAGGCGCGACAGCGCGGCGTTCCGAGCCGAATACACCGGCTTGCGGGCTTCGAGCAGCTCGCGCGTATCGTGATCGCTGGTCGCCCCGAGGATGAGCGTAGGGCGCCGTGGCGCTGGGTGGAGCCGCTGCCCGACAGAGATGAAACGCCGCCCACAAATGAAGAACGCCGCTCGTTGCGAGCGGCGTTCTTAGGTAGGCCGCCTATCCCGAAAATCCAAAGCAAGCCTAGTGTCCAGGCTCTGCATCGGCAGCCAGGTTGAATCGCTTTAGCGGATATACCCGGGTTGGGGTAGTGCAAGCCGGTATGGCCGAATGTTCGTCCAGCGGCCCATTCAGGCTGGCGGCGCCGGAGATCGCTCAAAGGCCGCGACAGGCCGGGTCGCTAGGCTGCCGCGGATGCAGCCGGAGGGCGGGCAGTCCACGCTTCGAGGTCCAGCCGCGGCGGTGCTGGGGGCGGTCGGGCTGCTGGCAGTGATCGTGGCGTTCGCCGCCCTGCTCGACCTCGGCCCGTTCGAGGATGAGGAGGGGAGCTCGCTGACCGAGGCCGAGTTCACCGCCAAGGGCGACCGGGTTTGCGAGCGGGCGCATGACCAGTTCGCGGAACTGCAGGAGACCCCGCCGAACAGCGCCGAGGGGGCGGTGGCGCTGACTCAGAATCTGATCGAGATCTCGGAGAACGAGCTGAACCAGATCCGCGCGCTCGACGCGCCGGCGGAGGTCCAAGAGGCGCTTGACCGCTACCTACGGGCGCGTGAGCAGGGAATCGCCCTGCTGGAGCAGGGGCTCGAAGCGGCGCAGGAGAGGAACGCCGGCGCCTACGCCGACGCCCAGGCGAAGATCGCCGCCGGTCAGGTGCGCCGCCTGAAGCTCGCCGAGGCGGTGGGCTTCAGCGAGTGCAGCGTGGTCCAGAGCGGCACAGCAGGCGGGTAGCTTTTCTCTAGCCGCGTCGCAGCAGGCCGCGCCTCCGGCGCCCGCCTCGCTGCGCGCTGCGCCAGCCACCCGAAGCCGATCGTCATCGCCAGGTTGCCCGCGCCCGCGAGCCACATTCCCGCTCGCGCCCCCGGCCGCGAGAAGGCCGGCGAACGCGACCAGAGCGCGTCGGTCGCAAGCTCCGTCCCCCGCAGCCAGGCCAGGGCCCACCAGTCCTGCGGATCGCCGCGGCGGTCGGCGACCGCGTGAGCGACGGCGAAGGTGAGCCAGATCGGACCGCAGCGGCGAAACAGATGCTCGGCGTCTGGCGAGGGCTCGTCGTGTCCGAGCACCGCGAGCGTGGCGGCCGGCGCCAGGATCGCCGCCGACCCGAGCGCGAGGTCGAAGGCGATCATGTTGCGGTTGGTGAGGCGCAGGGCGCGCTCGGCATCCACGGAAGCGATCCAACCACATTGCCCGGCCGCGTGCTGCTTAGCAGGGAAAACCCCCGGCGGGGCGAATCATGCCGCCGTGAGCAAGACGGCAACGAAGTCTCGCCCGGCCCAGCCCCGCACTCGCAGCGCGCAATCGCGTTCGGCGCGCAACGGCCGTCACACGCGGCCGAACGGGAAGACGCTGTCCACCTACATCACCGAGCGCTTCGACGAGTTCTCCCGCTCGCAGAAGGAGGTCGCCCGCTACATCGTCGACCATCTCGACGAGGCCGCCTTCCAGACCGCGGAGGAGCTGGCCCGCCGCGCCAGCACATCGTCCTCGACCGTGGTCCGCTTCTCGCAGGCGCTCGGGTTCGAGGGCTATCCGGAGCTTCAACAGGCGGCGATCGAGGAGTACCGCAACCGCGCCGATGAGGAGAACGGCGCCGGCCAGCTGTTCGACTTCGACCACTCCGAGTTCGAGTCCTCGCTGGCCGCCGACCACTCGCAACGTCGAGGACACGGCTCGCAGCCTCACCCGCGAGCAGGTCGAGGCCTGCGTCTCGGCGCTTGGCGCGGCGCACCGGGTGATGATCGTCGGCGTCGACCAGATGGCCTTCTTCGCCAGCTACCTCCGCCACCTCCTGGCGCTGCTCGACATCCGCGCCGAGGTGGTGGCGAGCCCGCGCCAGGACTCGATCACGCGGCTTGGCCGGGTGGACGAGGACACGCTTGTGATCGCCTTCTCCGCCGGTCGCGCCCACCCGCTGGTGGTCAGGGCGATGAAGCTCGCCCGTCACCGCCGGGCGCGCACGCTCTCGATCAGCGATGCCACCCTCTCCGAGGTCGGCGAGCACGCCGAGCTGACCCTCTATTACTCCTCGAACAGCCCCTCGTTCACGCGCTCCAACGCGGCCCTGCTGGGGGTCGTCCAGGCGCTGGCACACGGCGTCTACGCGCGCGACAAGGCGGCGTTCAAGGACCGGATCCGCGCCTTCAAGCTCAAGTAACTCCGCCGAAAGCCCGAGCGGCCGTATATTTGGAGCATGGCCGAACGGGCGCACATTCCGGGTCAAGCGCGGGCTCGCCGAGATGCTCAAGGGCGGGGTGATCATGGACGTGACCACCGCCGAGCAGGCTCGGATCGCCGAGCAGGCGGGCGCCGTCGCGGTGATGGCGCTGGAGCGCGTCCCCGCCGACATCCGCGCCACCGGCGGCGTCGCGCGGATGGCCAGTCCCAGGGTGATCAAGGAGATCCAGGCCGAGGTGACGATCCCGGTGATGGCCAAGGCGCGCATCGGCCACTTCGCGGAGGCCCAGGTGCTCCAGTCGCTGGAGGTCGACTACGTCGACGAGTCCGAGGTGCTGACCCCCGCCGACCAGGCCCACCACATCGACAAGCACGCGTTCGAGGTCCCATTCGTCTGCGGCGCCACCGAGCTCGGCGAGGCGCTGCGGCGGATCGGGGAGGGTGCCGCGATGATCCGCTCCAAGGGCGAGGCCGGAACGGGCAACATCGTGGAGGCGGTCCGCCACCTGCGGGGGATCGTCGGCGGCATCAAGCATCTCGGCGCGCTGGGCCGCGAGCAGCTCTCGGCCCAGGCCAAGGAGTTGGGCGCGCCGTTCGAGATCGTCGAGGAAGTGGCCGAGAGCGGCTGGCTTCCGGTGCCGCTGTTCTGCGCCGGTGGCATCGCGACGCCCTCGGACGCGGCGCTCGTGATGCAACTCGGTGCCGAGGGGAACTTCGTAGGCTCGGGAATCTTCAAGTCGGAGGACCCAGAGCGCCGGGCCCGGGCAATCGTCGAGGCGACCACCCATTTCAACGATCCGGAGCGCGTCGCCGCCGCCTCGCTGGAGCTGGGAGAGCCGATGCGCGGTGACGACATCGCCCAGCTCGCCGCCGAAGGAGAGCTGCTCCAGCAGCGCGGGGTTTAGTGGGCCTCGGTGACCCCCTGACGCCTGAGCGCAGGGGGGCGGAGGCGCTTCGGATCGGCGTGCTGGCCAGCCAGGGCGATTTCGCGGCCCACACGGCGATGCTGGGCTCGCTGGGCGCCGATCCGGTCCAGGCGCGGACTGCCGAGGAGCTACGCGACCTCGACGGGCTGGTGATTCCCGGCGGCGAGAGCACCACGATCTGGAAGGCGATCGAGCACGACGGGCTCGAGGCGGCGATTCGCGCTCACGCCGGTTCCGGCCGCCCGATCCTGGGTACCTGCGCTGGAATGATCGTCTGCGATCGCGAGCACCTCGGCCTGGTGGATGCGACGGCTCGCCGTAACGCCTTCGGTCGCCAGATCGCCAGCTTCGAGCTGGAGCTCGTGGTCGGCGGGCTGGGGCCCGACCCGATGCGCGCCGTGTTCATCAGGGCGCCGTGGATAGAGGCCCATGGGGACGAGGTCGAGGTGCTGGCAAGCGTCGACGGCCATCCCGTGGTAATCCGGCAGGGTCAGATCGTGCTCTGTGCCTTCCATCCGGAGCTCACCGACGACTCGCGCCTGCACGCGCTGCTGATGGCGCTTGCCACCTCGTCGCGGGACCGTTCGGCGAGCGCTGGGCAACGGGCGACGAGCAACGAGCCGTGAGGGATCCCCGCGTGGACAGCCTGGCCCGGATCCTGGTTCGCTATTCGACCGGGGTCAAGGAGGGCGAGACCTGCCTGATCGAAGGGCCCACCGCCGGCGAGCCCCTGATCACCGCCATCTACGAGGAGGTTCTCGAGGCGGGTGGGCATCCGGTGGTTGCGCTCTCGGTCGAAGGGCAGGCCGCGACCTTCTTCAAGCATGCCTCGGATGCCCAGCTCGAGTGGGTCTCGCCGGTGGCGGAGTGGGCGGCCGACGCGTCCGACTGCCGGATCGGGATCGGCGCCGAGACCAACACTCGGGAGCTGTCGGGTGTTTCCCCGGAACGCCAATCGAAGCGCCGCAAGGCGACCCGCCACCTGATGGAGAAGACCCTGCGCCGTGACGCCGAGGGAACGCACCGCTGGGTCTACACCCTGTTCCCGACCAATGGCTACGCCGCCGACGCCGAGATGAGCCTGGCCGAGTTCGAGGATTTCTACTACCGAGCCTGCCTGGCCAATGACCCCGACCCGCTCGGCGCCTGGCAGCGCGCCTCCGAGGAGTGCAAGCGCCTCGCGGAATGGGCCCAGGGCCGCGAGGAGGTGCGGGTCACCGCCCCCGGCACCGACATCAGGCTCGGGATCGCCGGGCGAACGTTCGTGGCCGCCGACGGCAAGCGGAACATGCCGGACGGCGAGTTCTTCACCGCGCCGGTCGAGGACTCGGTCGAAGGCGAGGTGAGCTTCCATCTGCCGGCGATGGTCGGCGGGCGCGAGGTGGCGGGCGTGCGACTTCGCTTCGAGTCCGGCAGGGTCGTGGACGCCGGCGCCGAGCGCGGCGAGGAGTACCTGCTCAGCCTGCTCGACACCGACGAGGGCGCTCGCCGGCTGGGCGAGTTGGGCATTGGCACCAACTACGGGATCGACCGGGGGACTCGCGACGTCCTGCTGGACGAGAAGATCGGCGGCACCGTGCACATGGCGGTCGGGGCGAGCTACCCGGAGTGCGGCGGCAAGAACGAGAGCGCCGTGCACACGGACCTGGTCTGCGACCTGCGGCGCGGAGGCCGGATCGAGCTCGACGGCGAGGCGTTCCAGGAAAACGGGCGCTTCCTGGTCTGAAATCAGACACCTGAAAACTCCGCAACTTTCCGGTTCCCACGCTGTTTTGGGCCATACGACACCGAACAAGGCTTCGTGCCAGGGGCTTGGTGTCGGATCAAAGCAATGGGATGCCGATGCCATTGGGCGGCCGGGCCGGGGCCCGGCCGCCTTTGCGTCCGGGTTCCTAATATTGGGCCATGTCCGGCCACTCGAAGTGGGCCCAGATCAAGCACCGAAAGGCGGTCACGGACGCCCGCCGTGGCCAGCTGTTCACGAAGCTCGCCCGCGCGATCACCGTCGCCGCGCGAGAGGGCGGGGGAGACCCGGAGGGGAACTTCGCCCTGGCGGCGGCGGTGCAGAAGGCGCGCGACTACTCGATGCCCAAGGACAACATCCAGCGGGCGATCGATCGCGGCGCGGGCGCGGCGGGCGGCGCAGATGCGATCGAGCGGGTCGTCTATGAGGGCTACGGCCCCGGCGGCGCCGCGATCCTGGTCGAGGCGCTGACCGACAATCGCAACCGGACGAGCGCCGACGTCCGGCACGCCTTCGACAAGCATGGCGGGAGCCTCGGCGAGCCTGGCTCGGTGGCCTGGGTGTTCGAGAAGCGGGGCGTCGTCCTGGTCGACGCCAGCCGCTACTCGGAGGACGACCTGATCGCCGCGATCGACGCGGGCGCCGACGACGTGAGCGTGGACGGCGACTCCCTGAAGGTCCTCTGCGCGGCGGAGGACCTGACCGCGGTCCGCGAGGCGCTCGAGTCGGCGGGGGTGCAGATCGAGTCGGCCGAGCTGACCATGGAGCCGAAGAGCGTGGTCCCGGTGGAAGGACGCGACGCCTCGGCGCTGATGCGGCTGATGGACGCCTTCGACGAACAGGACGACGTCGAGGCCGTGCACGCCAACTTCGACATCCCCGCCGAGGTCCTGGAGCAAGCCGCCGCCTAGCGGCAGCGCCGCCGGAACCCCCGGACGCCGGGCCGGCCGCCGGGAGGCATCCGGGCGTCGACTCAGAATCAGTAGGCATGATCGTCGTCATGGGCATCGACCCGGGCGTGGCGAGCACGGGCTTTGGGGTCGTGCGGGTCGCGGGCGGCAAGATGAGCGCGATCGACGGGGGCGTCATCGAGGCGGCCCCGGACGAGCCGACCGAGGGCCGCCTGGCGCGGATCCACGAGGCGATCGCCGAGCTGCTCGGTCAGCCACCAGCCGGTCGCCGTGGCCCTGGAGGACGTCTACTTCGGCAAGAACGTTCGCTCCGCGATCGCCGTCGGCCAGGCGCGGGGGGTGGCGCTTCTGGCCGCCGGCCAGCGCGGCGTGCCCTGCTTCGGCTACACGCCGCAGGCGGTCAAGATGGCGGTCTGCGGCAGCGGCGCGGCGGCCAAGCAGCAGGTTCAGCGCATGGTCGGCGCCCTGCTGAGCCTGCCCCAGCCCCCGAAGTCGGACCACGCCTCCGACGCGCTGGCCGTGGCGATCTGCCACGCGGGCCACACCCGCCCCGCGCAGGCGCTCGAGTCCACCCAGCCGGAGGTCCGGGTCGGATGATCGCCTCGGTCCGGGGCGAGGTCCTGGTCCGGCGTCCCGACCACGTGGTGATCGAGTCGGGCGGCGTCGGCTACCGCCTGGCGGTCTCCGCGGAGACGCTGAAATCGGTGCCCGCGCGCGGCAAGCAGGCGACCCTGCACGCGCACCTGGTGGCCCGGGACGACTCGCTGTCGCTGTACGGGTTCGCCAACGAGGAGGAGCGTGACCTGTTCCTCCACCTCACCTCGGTCTCGGGAATCGGCCCCAAGGTGGCGATCGCGATCCTCTCGGGCGGGGCGCCGCGGGAGCTCTTGCGGGCGATCGCCGCCGGGGACGCGAAGCGCTTCCAGGCTGCGCCGGGAGTGGGCAAGCGAACCGCGGAGCGGCTGATCGTCGAGCTGCGCGAGAAGGTGGCGGGGGAGCTGACCGAGGGCATCGCGGCCGGACACACCGTCGATGAGGGCGATCAACGCGGCCTGGCCCGCGACGGCCTGATGCATCTGGGCTACACCTTGACCGAGGCAGAGAAGCTGCTCGACGGCGCGCAGGGCGACAGCGCCGAGGAGCTGATCGGCGCCGCGCTTCGACGCGCCGCCGACGGAAGCGGGGTGCGGTCATGAACATCGCGCGTGATCCGGGGATCGAGCAGGCCCAGGAGGCCGCCGCGGATGCCCAAGAACGGCGCCGAGGAGCGCCTCGCCGACGCCCGTTTGGCCGGCGGCGAGGAGGACCTCGACCGCTCGCTTCGTCCCAGGCGGCTGGGCGACTTCGTCAACCAGGAGCAGGTGACGGCGCAGCTCGAGGTGTTCATCGAGGCTGCGCGGCGCCGCGGCGAGCCGCTGGACCACGTGCTGCTCGCCGGTCCGCCCGGCCTGGGCAAGACCTCGCTCGCCAACATCGTCGCCGCCGAGCTCGGCGCGCCGCTGGTGCAGACCGCCGGGCCGGCGCTGGAGCGAAAGGCCGACATCGCGGCCTTCCTGACCGCGCTGGAGCCCGGCTCGGTCTTCTTCATCGACGAGGTCCACCGCCTCAGCCGGGCGATCGAGGAGACGCTCTACCCGGCCATGGAGGAGCGTCGCCTCCCCGTCGTGCTCGGCCAGGGCGCCGGCGCGCGCACCGTGACCCTCGACCTGCCGCCGTTCACACTGGTTGGCGCCACGACTCGCACGGGCCTGCTGACGACGCCGCTTCGCGACCGCTTCGGGGTCTGCCACCGGCTCGAGCACTACGACCCCGGCGACCTGGCGCGGATCGTGCGGCGCTCGGCCGGCATCCTGGGAATCGAGGTCGAGCCCCAGGGCGAGCGAGCGATCGCGGAGCGCTCCCGCGGCACGCCGCGGGTCGCCAACCGGCTCCTGAAGCGGGTCCGGGACTTTGCCGAGGTGCGCGGCGCGGGCGTCGTCACCGGCGAGGTGGCGCGCGAGGCGCTCGGCCTGCTCGAGGTGGACACGGCGGGCCTCGACCGCCACGACCGCACCATTCTCGAGACGATCGCGGCGAAGTTCTCCGGCGGGCCCGGTGGGACTCTCGACCCTGGCCGCCGCGGTGGACGAGGAGCAGGACACGATCGAGGACGTGTACGAGCCGTACCTCCTCCAGCAGGGACTGATCAAGCGAACCCCGCGGGGGCGGGTGATCACGCCTCGCGGCTTCGAGCACCTGGGCCTGCCGGTTCCGGACGGGGCCGCGAGCCTGTTCTGAGCGCGGTCCGCGTCCACGGCGCGGCCGTTTACTACCCTCTCGACGTGCCCTTCTTCATCTGCCCGAACTGCGGCAACCGCGAGATGTCGAGCGAGCGGTCCGCGGGGATGTCGAATCGTCCCAAGGCATGTTCGCGGTGCGGGGGCAGCGACCTGTTCGAGCTGCTGGACGACTACTACCCGGCACCGGAGGCGGCCTTCTTCGTCTGCGACCAGGAGGGGCGGCTGCTCGACGTCGGCAAGGGCGGCTTCGAGCTCACGGGGCTCAAGGACGAGCACGTGATCGGCCGTCAGGTCCAGGACGTGCTCGGGCTGCAGTGGGTGCGAGGAGGGCGACGGCGGAGGGTCGGCCGACACGAACAGGGACGGCACCACCGACCCAATCGAGACCACGCTGGAGTGGGGTGTGCGCTCGCTCGGCAAGCGCGTCCAGGTGCACGCCGAGGGCGACCTTCCGGCCGAGGCTGTCGCCGACGTCTTCCCGGGCTACGACGACGATGGCGGGCTACTGCTGGTCCTGACGCCGCGGTGAGCGACGCCCATGGGTAGGCGGCGCCGCAACCTCTTCATCCTCCTGTTCATCGTCGGCCTGACGGCCGTCTCGGCGATCGTGATCGCGTCGAAGCGGACCGTGCTGGGCCTCGACCTGCGCGGCGGCACGCAGCTCATCTACCAGGCCGAGGAGACGGCGCGAACCCCCACCATTGGCGCCGAGGACATCGACCGCGCGATCGAGATCATCCGCGAGCGCGCCGACAAGCTCGGCGTCTCGGAGCCCGAGATCTCGCGCCTGGGGGAGAAGGGGATCCAGGTCGGCCTGCCGGACGTCCAGAACGCCGAGCAGGCGATCGAGCAGATCGGGACCACCTCGCAGCTCTACTTCTACGACTTCGAGGCCAACGTGGTGCCTCCGCCGCAGAAGGGCGTGCCCGAAGACCCGGCGGCGGAGCCGGACCCCAACCCGAGCATCTACACCTTCCCCAACCTCTACGACGCGGTCCAGTTCGCCTCAGAGCGAAAGCCCGAGTGCTTCCAGCAGCACGTGCACGACCAAGGGGGCGACCTACTACCTGTTCGATCGCGACTCCCACCAGCTCGTGGCCGGCCCGGCGGCGGAGCGAACAGGACCTGTTCCTGCAGTTCCGCAACGAGAAGCAGCCACCGGGCACGCAGATAATCGACGTGCCTCAGGGCACGGTCGTCGTCCAGGCGGAGTCGGAGGACCCGACCCTCTCCCAGAGCCTCAGCGAGATCTCGGCCACGCCGCACTACGTGCTCCAGGATCGCCCGGCGCTGTCCGGCGACGACATCAAGAACCCCGAGCAGCAGTCCGATCCGACCACCAACCAGCCCAACGTCACCTTCGACTTCACCGACGAAGGGCAGGCCGCGTTCCAGGAGGTCACCCGGACGATCGCCCAGCGAGGGGCGGCGAGCGCCCCGCCCGGCGCGGCGGGCGCGGCTGCCGACCAGTATCTCGCACCACTTCTCGGTGGTGCTGGACGGCCAGGTCGTCACCCAGCCGATCATCAACTTCTTCGAGAACCCGGACGGGATCGACGGACGCACCGGGGCGCAGATCTCGGGCAACTTCACGATCAGCTCGGCGCAGGACCTGGCCGAGTTCCTGCGCATCGGGGCGCTGCCGATCAACCTCCAGCTGGAGAGCCAGAGCACGGTGTCGGCGACCCTCGGCCAGCAGGCGCTCGACCAGGGGCTGCGGGCCGGGATCGTCGGCCTGATCCTGGTCGTCTGCTTCCTGATCGCCTACTACCGCCTGCTGGGGGTGATCTCGGCCGTCGGCCTGGCCGTCTACGGGGTGATCTTCTTCGCCCTGATCAAGCTGATCCCGATCACGCTCACCCTGCCGGGGATCGCGGGTCTCGTGCTCACGATCGGGGTGGCGGCCGACGCCAACATCGTCATCTTCGAGCGAATCAAGGAGGAGGCGCGAGCGGGGCGCTCGATGCTGTCCGCGATCGCCCAGGGCTATCGCAAGGGCATCGCGACGATCGTCGACGCGAACGTGATCACCCTGTTCACGGCGTTCATCCTCTTCGTGCTGGCCACCGCCGGCGTCAAGGGATTCGCGTTCACCCTCGGCGTCGGCACGATCGTCTCGCTGCTCACGGCGGTGCTGTTCACCCAGGCGATCCTGGGCACGCTGGGGCGGTCGCGGATCCTGCAGTCGCCGCGGGCGCTCGGGCGCGGGAGCCTCAGCGGGTCAGGTGGCACTTCGACTTCTCCGGCGCCAGCCGCTGGTTCTTCTCGATCTCCGGAGCGATCCTCGCGATCGGCGCGATCGCCTTTGCCACCAAGCAGCTCAACCTGGGGATCGACTTCACCTCGGGGGCGAAGGTGACCGCGAGCCTCCAGCAGGAGGCGAGCGTCGACGACGTCCGCACGGCCCTGACCGACGCCAACGTCACCAACGCGTCGAGCGCCGAGATCCAGACCGTCGAGAACCCGAAGCTGGGCCCGAACGTGATCGAGATCCAGGGCAAGATCCCGGTGGACGAGGTCAACACCACCGTGAAGAACGCCCTGGAGCAGGGCTTCGGGGTTCGCGGCGGAAGCGACGGCTTCAACAGCCAGAGCGTGGGGCCGACCTTCGGCGCCCAGGTGGCGCGCAGCGCGGTGATCGCGCTCATCTTCTCGCTGCTCGTGATCTCGGCCTACGTGGCGATCCGCTTCGAGGCCAAGTACGCGATCCCGGTGATCATCGCCCTCGTCCACGACATCCTGATCACCGGCGGCATCTACTCGCTCACCGGCCGGGAGCTGACCAGCGGCACCGTCGCCGCCTTCCTCACGATTCTCGGATACTCGATGTACGACACGGTGATCGTCTTCGACCGGATCCGCGAGAACGTCCCACGGATGCCCCGCGCCGCCTTCTCTCAGATCGCCAACAAGTCGATGAGCGAAGTGCTCACCCGGTCGCTGATCACCGGGCTCTCGACCGTCTTCCTGATCACGGTGCTGTTCATCTTCGGCGGCGCGACGCTGAAGGACTTCGCCTTCGCGATGGGGGTGGGGGTCCTGTCCGGAACCTACTCGTCGATCTTCATCGCCACCCCGGTGCTGACCCACTGGAAGGAGCGCGAGCCCGCCTACCGGGCGCGCCGCGGTCGCCTGATCGAGGAGATGGGCCGGGTGCCCACCCTGCCCGAGGAGAACGTGGTCGCCAAGCTCGGCACCGACCGGGAGCCCGCGCCGGCAGCGCCGGCGCCGTCGCGCGGCGAGACGGTGCCCTCGCGGGGAGGCGCCCCCGCGCCGGTCGGAGCCGAGCCTGAGCCCGTCGAGCCGGTCGAGGCCGGCTCGCAAGCGTCCGTGACGGCGGGCGATGGCGCCGAGGCAACCGGCGAGCCACAGGAGCCCGAGCCGCTGGTAACCGGCACGCCCGACGAGCCCGCAAGCCCGGCTCGTCCCGAGCGCCAGCGCAAGCGGCGCCAGTCGCGGCGGCGACGCAAGCACGGGAGGCATCGCTAGTGGCCGCGGTCGTCTGGTTCACGGTCGGGCTCGCGATCTGGCACTTCACCGTGTTCCTGCCGGATCGCTTCTGGGGCGGGATCGTGGGGGCGCTGCTCGGCGCGATCGCCGGCGCCATGGTCACGGGGGCGATCGCCCAGATCGCCTCCGGGTCGAGCATCGGCCAGACCGACATCGGCACCGCGCTGGTCGCGATCCCCGGGACCCTGATCGGCCTGGCGGCGATCTACGCCCTCGGCATCAGCAGGGAAGAGCCCGAGGGGGTCTGAGGCCGCTTCCTACGGATCGCGGCTCGATCACGCGCGAAACTCGAGGCGTTTCGCAGTAAGTAGGGCGGCGGCTGCAGGGGTGTCGCACGTCAGTGGTCAGACGACCACGAATGTTCGTCACCCCTCGGAGGGCAGTCGCGGTCGATCTCGGCCGGCGGCTGCCCTGCTCGGCCGGGCGCCCATACGGGGCGAGTTCCGTCCCCGCCCGTTCTTAGCCTGGCCGAGTGCCCACCAGCGCGTCCGATTCCGAGGCCCCCGGTCGAGCTTTCCGGCTCGAGCCGTATTCGTACGCCGAGGTCAGCGCCCTGATGGAGGCGCTCGCGCTCGCCGAGCCGGTGGCGGTGACGCTGGTGCGACGCGGCTACCGGACGGTCGACGAGGCGCGCGCCTTCCTCGAGGCCGCCGAGGCGCACGATCCGTTCGAGTTCGACTCGATGGAGGAGGTGACCGAGCGGATCAGGAGCGCGATCGCCCAGGGGCGCACGATCACGGTCCACGGCGACTACGACTGCGACGGCGTCTGCTCGACCGCGATCCTGGTGCGGGCCCTGCGCGAGCTGGGGGCAAGCTGCGACTGGTACATACCCGACCGCCTCGGCGACGGCTATGGGCTGACCCTCGGTGGGGTCGAGCGGTTGGCCGCCCGCGGCACCGGTCTGCTGCTGACGGCCGACTGCGGGATCACCAGCGCGGACGAGGTCGCAGCCGCGCGCGCCGCGGGGATGGAGGTGATCGTCACCGATCACCATGAGCCCGGCGAACGGCTTCCGGACTGCCTGCTCCTTCACCCCCGTGTGTCGAGCTATCCGTGCGAAGAGCTGTGCGCGACGGGGGTCGCCCACAAGCTCTCCGCGGCGCTCCTGGGTGCCGAGCGGGCCGCCGATGACCTCGACCTGGTGGCGCTGGCGACGGTGACCGACCTGGTTCCCCTGCGAGGCGAGAACCGGGCCCTCGTTCGCGCAGGCCTCCAGGCGGCACGCCAGGCGCGCCGCCCTGGGCTTCGGGCTCTATGCGCCGCGGCCAGGGTTCAGCCCGAGCGCCTCGACGAGGGCGACCTGGCCTTTCGCCTCGGCCCGCGGATAAACGCCGCGGGCCGTCTGTACCGCGCCGACGCCGGCGTCGAGCTGATGCTCACCGCCGACGATCGCAGGGCGGCCGCGATCGCGACCGAGCTCGACCGCGTCAACCTCGAGCGCCGCGACGCCGAGCGGCTGGTGCTCGACTCGGCACAGCGGGCGCGCGCAGCTCTCCCGCCCGAGCTCGCCTCCGCCCCGGCGCTGGTGCTTGCCGGCGAGGGCTGGCACCCGGGCGTGGTGGGAATCGTCGCCTCGCGGCTGGCCGAACGTCACTGGATGCCGGTCGTCCTGATCGGGATCGATGGTGACGGCAGGGGCAGGGGCTCGGGGCGAAGCGTCCCGGGCTTCGACCTGCTGGCCGCGCTGGATGCGTGCGGGGAGCACCTGCTGCGCCACGGGGGCCACCGCGCGGCGGCCGGCCTCGAGATCGAGGCTGGCCGCGTGGAGGCCTTCCGCGCCGCCTTCGTGGCCCAGGCGAGCGCGAAGCTCGGCGACCGCGACCTCGTCCGCACCGAGGTC
The DNA here is from genome assembly GCA_963745365.1 of uncultured Actinomycetes bacterium. GTDB lineage: Bacteria > Actinomycetota > Thermoleophilia > Solirubrobacterales > 70-9 > AC-56. The sequence goes on along the minus strand of CAVUXC010000005.1, from coordinate 156,506 downwards.
ATCGACGCGGTGGTTGGGGGCGAGAGCCTCGGTCACGAGGTCGCCGAGCAGCTCGAGCAGCTGGCGCCGTTCGGGATGGGCAACCCCGGCGTGCGCCTGCTGGTGCCGTCGGCACGGGTGTGCGAGGTGCGGGCGATGGGGGAGGGGGACAAGCACGCTCGCTTCCGCCTCCAGAGCGGTTCCCGCAGCGCCCTCGGGGTGGCGTTCGGGGTGAACGGCGAGCTGTCGCGCCCTGAGCTGGCCGATCCGGTCGATGTCTCCGTGAAGCTCGAGTTGAACGAGTGGAACGGGGCGGTGGAGCCCCGCGTGGTCCTGGGGGAGCTGTATCCGGAGGGCGTCGCCGCGGAGCCGAGGGACGGGCCGTATCCCGGCGACAGCGAATGGTGGCGCCGGCTGGACACCGAGCGGGAGGCGCCGCTGGGCGATTGGCCGCCACCGCAGACCGTCGGCGCCGCCCGGGCGGCTGATCGCCGCCAGGTCGTCGATCGGCGCGGCGGCTCGGGTGTTGCGACGGTGGCCGCGTTGGCTTCCAGCGGCGACTCGGTGCTGGCGCTGTGCGCGGATGCGCTTCGGCGGCGCGAGCTGGTCGAGCGTGCTGCGGTGCCGGCCCGGTTCGGGGGCGGGCGGGTGGCGATCGCCTCGGGCCGGCTTGCCGACGACGCCGTCGAAGCGGCCATCGCCGAGCTGGGCGAGGCGGGCTGCGGCGTGATCCTGGCGGACTGGGCTGCCCTGGCCCGCGTGCCCTCCATGGCCGCGCGCTTCGAGCATCTGGTGCTGATCGACCCGCCCCCTTTTCCGCACCTCGAGCGGGTGGCGTCGGCGGGGAGAGACGTCGCCGGGGAGCGGCGGCGCGGCTTCCTGCACCTGGCCTGGGGCGAGGCCGAGGTGGAGTTGGCGCTGCGCGTTCACGAAGCGGAATGGCCTCTGCGCCCGGCGCTGGTGTCGCTGTATCGGGCCCTGAGCGATCCTGGTCGAGCCCCTCGTGACGCCCTCCAAGACGCCGGGCGCCATCCCTGCTCACCGGAGGTCGCTGGTCGCCGCCTACGCGTGCTCGAGGAGGCGGGCGCTGTCACCTGGCAGTCGTCCGGCACCACAGCTGCCCTTCGGGTCGTATCCTCGGAGACGAAGGATCTCGAGCAACTGGGGGCCTTCGTCGCCTACCGCGACCGCTTCGAGGAGGGCAGGCGATTCCTAAGCAGGCAAAGACAACCGAGCTAGAGGAGCCAGAGCGCGCCGCACCAGGCGCGTCGAAGCCCACCGGGCGCCAGCCCAACGGCGCCATGGCCCCGGCCGACCGCCAGGGTCATACGCGGGTGGGCGCCGGCAGGGGCGAGGGCGCACCCGTGGCGCCGCTGACTGATCACGCCCAAGAGCTGGCCGATGACGAGCGCGCCCTGCTCGGCCACCTCCTGGCGGTCATCGAGGAGCACAGCATCGAGGGCTCGCGACAGATCGACGCCGAGGTCACCGAGCGCGCCTTCGTCTTCGCCTGCGAGCGTCACGCCGATCAGCGGCGGCGGACCGGAGAGGACTTCATCACCCACCCGGTGGAGGTGGCGAAGATCTGCGCCGGCCTCCGTCTCGACACCGAGACTATGTGTGCGGCGCTGCTCCACGACACCGTGGAGGACACGAGCGCCAGCCTGGATCAGGTGGATGAGCTGTTCGGCGACTCGGTCGCCCAGCTCGTCGACGGGGTCACCAAGCTCACCGGGATCACCTTCCAAAGCCGCGACGAGAGCCAGGCCGAGAACTACCGCAAGATGATGGTCGCGATGGCCACGGACCTCCGGGTCATCCTGATCAAGCTCGCCGACCGCCTCCACAACATGCGCACGCTGTCGGGGCTGCCGAAGCAAAAGCAGATCGAGAAGGCCCGCGAGACGCTGGAGATCTACGCCCCGCTCGCCCACCGGCTCGGGATCCACGCGATCAAGTGGGAGCTCGAGGACCTTTCCTTCCAGCGTTTGCACCCGCGCAAGTACGAGGAGATCAAGAAGCTGGTCTCCCAGCAGCGCGCCGAGCGCGAGCGCTACGTCGACGACGCCGGCCGGTTCCTGAACCGCGAGCTGAACAAGGTTGGCATCGAGGCTGAGATCTCGGGCCGCGCCAAGCACTTCTACTCGATCTACTCGAAGATGACCAAGAAGGGGCGCGAGTTCAACGAGATCTACGACCTCACCGCCATGCGGGTGCTGGTGGGCTCGGTCAAGGATTGCTACGGGGCGATCGGGATCATCCATTCGATCTGGAAGCCGCTGCCGGGACGGTTCAAGGACCTGATCGCGACCCCGAAGATGAACCTGTACCAGGCCCTTCACACCACGGTGATCGGCCCCGAGGGCCGGCCGCTAGAGATTCAGATCCGCACCCCCGAGATGCACGAGACCGCCGAGTACGGGATCGCCGCCCACGTGATCTACAAGGAGGGCGCGCGCCCGAAGGGCGACCCCGAGAGGGAGAAGATGACCTGGCTGGCGCAGCTGCTGGAGGTCGAGGGGGACCAGGATCCGACCGAGTTCCTCGAGTCGCTGAAGGTGGACCTGTTCGAGGACGAGGTCTTCGTGTTCACGCCCAAGGGCGAGGTCAAGAACCTTTCCGCCGGCTCGACCCCGCTCGACTTCGCCTACGCCGTTCACACCGACGTCGGCCATCGCTGCGTGGGCGCCAAGGTGAACGGCAAGATCGTCCCGCTGCACTACCAGCTCAAGTCCGGCGACATCGTCGAGATCCTGACCGCGAAGCAGGAGCGCGGCCCGTCGCGTGACTGGCTGGCCGTGGTGCGCACCAGCCGGGCGCGCAACAAGATCCGCGCCTTCCTGAAGCGCGAGAGCCGCGAGGACGCCGAGCGCAGCGGGCGCGAGCAGCTCCAGGACGCCATCCGCAAGCGCGGTCTGCCACCGCAGCGGATCGCGGCCTCGCCCCTGCTCGCCGATGTCACCCGCGAGATGGGATTCCGCAAGGCCGACGACTTCTACATCGCGGTCGGCCAGGGGAAGATCTCGCCGAAGACCGTTGCCAACAAGGTCTTCCAGCGCCTCAAGCAGGGGGAGGCCGTGGCAGGCGACGAGACCGAGGCGCGCCTGGCGGGGGTGCTCGAGGGCCGCGACGAGCGCCAGCGGCGCACCCAGGAAGCCTCCGACTACGGAATCAACGTGAAGGGCGTCGACGACGTGATGGTCCGGCTCGCGAAGTGCTGCCGCCCGGTGCCGGGCGACGCGATCGTCGGCTACGTCTCCCTGGGCCGCGGGATCACGATCCACCGTTCCGACTGCAAGAACATGGCCGCCTTGCGAAGGTCCCCGGAGCGGTTCACCGACGTCGCCTGGGAGGGCGACAACGCGACCTCCTACCGGGTCGAGCTTCAGGTCGACGCCTGGGATCGGACCCGCCTGCTGGAAGACCTCTCGCGGACCTTCGCCGAGACCGGCGTCAACATCATCGAGGCCGCCTGCACCACCAGGCACCCGATGGTGAAGAACCGGTTCGTGGTCGAGGTCGGCGACGGTGATCAGCTGCGCCAATGCATTGGGCGGCTCCGCAACGTCGACTCGGTGTTCGACGCCTACCGCGTTACGCCAACTGGTTGAATCCCGGGCGATGAGCACGGGCCGCGTCGACCTGATCCGGCGTCAGATCGAGGGGCTGAACCGCGGCGATTGGGAGGCCTCGATCGAGGGCGTGAGTCCCGACGTCCAGTACCAGGTCGCGAGGGAGCATCCGGCGGCGCGGACCATTCACGGATTCGAGGAGCTGCGCTCCTATCGCGAGGATTGGGCGCAGTCGCTGGGCGAGTTGAGCTACGAGCTGGAAGAGGTTCTCGACAACGATGACGCGGTGGTCGTGATCGGAAGGGTCCGAGGCATTGGTGCCGGGAGCGGGGCGGAGGTCGTGGTACCGCTGGCGCTGGTCGTGCGATTTCGAGGCGAAGAGGTCGTGAGGGTGGAGGAATACCTCGATCCTCAAGAGGCGCGGCGGGCGGGGTGAGTGATGACGGTTGAGCGCCCCCCGGTCAGCGTCGTGGTGCCGTTTCACGGGGGGCGAGGCGAGGCGGGGCGGATGCTGGATGCGCTGTCGCGCTTGTGGCTCCGAGGAGACGACGAGCTGATCGTCGCCGACAACACCGGCGGGGGAATGGTCGCCCCGCTGGTCCGTGGGCGGGTACGGGTGGTGCGAGCGACGGCGGAGCGTTCCTCCTACCACGCCCGCAACGGGGGCGCCCGGCTGGCGGCCAACGGCTGGCTCTTGTTCATGGATGCCGACTGCATCCCTGCCCCCGGGCTCCTGGACGCCTATTTCGCCGAGCCGGTCCCGGATGACTGTGGGGCGGTCTCGGGCTTGATCGTCGGCGATCCGGCTCAGCGAGGCGTGCTTCCCAGGTACGCGAGGTCGCGACACTTCCTCAGGGTGGACCACGGCCTGCTGGGCCACGACGCGACGCCGGCCGGGAACGTGCTCGTTCGCCGCGAGGCGTTCGAGGCGGTCGGCGGCTTCGCGGAGGGGATCCGGTCGGGTGGGGACATCGACCTGGCGCGGCGCCTGGAGGCCGCCGGATGGCTGGTCGAGCATCGGCCGGCCGCCGTCGTAGCCCACCGCCATCGCGAGAGGCTGCCCGGCTTCATGGGCATGATCGCGCGCTACGGGGCGGGGGCTCGCTGGCTCAACGAGCGCTACCCGGGCACCGCGCCCCGCTGGCCGCTCCTCGCGGGGCTTCGCGGCGCGGCCCGTGACGCCGCCGCGCTGGCCGTTCGGGGCCGGCTCGAGTCGGCTCTCTTCCGCGGCGTTGACGGCCTCGGCCTGATCGCCCACAACGTCGGCTACCTGGCGAGCAATCGGGCGCCTGGCATGTAGCCCAGGGAGTGCGCGGAGCCCGATTGGCCGATTTGTGGCGGATTGGTTCCGTCCCCCGGAACCACCGGGACCCGGTTCGCTCACCGCAGCTCCGCCACCGCCGCGCGGATCGCCTCGGCGGTCTCGAGGGCGTGCTCCTCGCTCTCGTACTTGTGCCGCGGCCAGAAGAACCCGCGCAACCCGTCCTTGCGGTTGCGCGGCACCAGGTGGATGTGGAGGTGGGGGACGCTCTGGCTGACCACGTTGTTAAGAGCGATGAAGGCGCCCTGGGCGCTCATCGCGGTGCGGATGGCGGATGACAGCAGTCGAGCGTTCGCGAACAGCGGGGTGATCAGCTCGTCCGGCAGGTCCCAGATCGTCTCGTGGTGGTCGCGGGGGACCAGCAGCGAGTGGCCCGGGAACAGGGGCCGGTGGTCGAGGAAGGCGAGCGAGCTCTCGTCCTGGAAGACGACGTGGCCGGGCTCGGCGCCGGCGAGGATCGCGCAGAAGCGGCAGTCGCCAGCCACCGGCGGGGGCTCAGGCAACGATCGTCAGCGCGCCGGGCTCGATGCCGATCTCGAGCTCGCCGTGATCGCCGATGTAGTCCCCGTCCACCTGGACTGGGAAGGGGCGGATGCTGCCCCCGGAGTCGCGTGAGACCGATTCGATCCGACCCTCCGTGACGCCCTCGTAGTGATCGATCTGCCGGTGTCCCGGGGCGCGAAGGCCGTCCAGCAGCACCCGGGCCGCGATCGTTGGCAGGTCGCGCTGGGCCGCCCGGCGGAGCATGGCGACCGACAGCGTGCCGTTGTCGAGCTCCGCGCCCTCGCAGACCCGGAGGGGTTGGTTTCCGAAGTATGTGAACGGATCGGAGTTCTGGACGATCGCCGTCACCCCCTCCGCCGAGTTCCCGTCCAGGACGAGGCGCATGCGGATCGGGTTCCGGAGGTAGCGCATGTAGAAGCCGGAGACCGCCGCCCAGGTGTAGAACCAACGCCCGCCCCGGGCCTTCAGCCGCGGACTGGAGTCCACCTGCTTGGCGGCCGTCGCGTCGAGCCCGGCGCCGCAGGCGAAGACGAAATGGCGGCCGTTGGCGAGCCCCAGGTCGATCTTGCGGGGCCGGAAGTCGTCGGCCAGGCCGAGCAGATGCTCCGTGGCGTCAACGACGTCATTGGGGATTCCCAGCGTGCGGCAGACGACGTTGGTGGAGCCGCCGGGCAGGACCGAAACCGGGACGTCGGTGCCGGCGAGGCCGTTGGCAACCTCGTTCAGCGTCCCGTCCCCGCCGAAGGCAACCACGACGTCGTAGCCGCCCTCTCGTGCCTCGCGGCCGATCTCGATCGCGTGGTACTGCGCCTCGGTGGTCACCGCCTCGACGTCGTAGCGGCCCTGGAGCGCGTAGACGACCAGGTTCTTGAGCCGATCGGAAACCGTGGTCGCATAGGGGTTGACGATGATCAGCATCCGCTTCTTGGGGGTGCGCTCGGCTGATCCGGCGCCGTTCGCGGACGCCTCGGGACGCGGCGGAGCATCGATCGTTACGGAGTCGGCTGGCACCCTCGAGCCTTCCTCCGCCGGCACGTTACCCAACCGCCTCGAAGCGAACCAGGTCCCCGTCGGGCGCTTCGCGCACACGCCCCTCCTCGCTCAGCAGGTCGATGTGGCCGAGCACCTCCGAGAGGGTCAGGAAGGCCTGGGTCACGGCGACGTTGCCCCACAGCTCCTGGGCGATCTCGTACGCCGTGCGAGGGCGCTCGGCGATCAGGCCGTAGATCTTCTCCGCGCGGCGGCGGTGGAGCGCGAAGCGCTCGTCGATCAGCGCGCGATGGTCGACGATCGGCTCGCCGTGCCCAGGGAGGAGGATCTGCGCCGGCAGCTCCCGGGTCCGGCGCAGCGACTCGAGGTACATCATCAAGGCTCGGGGACGCTCGTCGGAGCCGTCGAGCGCACGGGAGATCAGCGGGTTCGAGGAGATGTGGGCGATCAGGTGGTCGGCGCACAGCAGGATCCGCCGCTCGCCGTCCCAGAACAGGGTGTCGGAGGGACTGTGGCCCGGGCGGTGCTGGACCTCGAGGGCGCGGTCCCGAAGCCGGAGCTCCTCTCCGTCGCGTAGCGGACGGGTCACGTCGGCCCGCGCGCCCCAGGCGCGGAAGCTCCGTGACACGGAGCGCAGCGCGGTGACCACGTCCTCGGGAATCCCGTGGCGGAGCATCAGCGAGGCCGCGAACTGGTCCTCCAGCTCGACGTCGTCGCCGAAGTTCTCGATGAACGGGACGACGACGTCGATCGCCGCCACCTCGGCTCCGGAGCGCGAGGCGATGACCTCGACCAGCCCCAGGTGGTCGATGTGCTGGTGGGTGAGCACGACGAGCTCGATCTGGTCGAGCGAGCGCCCCAGCGCCGAGAGCTGGCGCTCGAGCTCGTCCAGCGACTTGCCGGAGTTCGGGCCCGTGTCGACCAGGGTCAGCGGCTGGTCCTCGATCAGGTAGCAGTTGACCCGTCCGACCGCGAACGGCGTCGGGATCTGAAGCCGGTGGATCCCGGCCTCGGCGGCGCGTTCGAGCGCCTCCTCCGGCGTCACGACCGGATCAGGGCCAGGACCTCATCCCGCTTTTCCGCCATGTCCTCGCGCGAGTGGAGCGACTCGAGGTTGAGTCGCAGGAGCGGCTCCGTGTTCGAGGGCCTCACGTTGAAGTGCCACTCGGGGTACTCGACTGAGACGCCGTCGAGCCATGAGACCTCGCCGTCGGCGTAGCGCTCCGCCAGCTCCCGCATCTTGGCCTGCTGGTCGGCGACCTCGGAGTTGATCTCGCCGGAGATGAAGTAGCGCTCCCGAAAGGCCCCCACCAGCTCGGACAGCGTTCGGCCCTCGACCGAGAGCAGCTCCAGCACGAGGAGGGCCGGAATCGTTCCGGAGTCGGCGCACCAGAAGTCGCGGAAGTAGTAGTGGCCGGAGACCTCGCCGCCGAAGGCTGCGGCGCGCTCGCGCATGGCGATCTTGAAGAACGCGTGGCCGACGCGGTTGACGTGCGAGCTGCCGCCCAGCTCGCGCACCGTGTCGGGCACGGCGCGGCTGGCGCGGACGTCATAGAGGATCGTCGCCCCCGGCTCCCTGCGCAAGAGCTGCTGCGCCAGGAGCGCGGTCAGGAAGTCGCCGTCCACGAACTCCCCTTGGTCGTCGATGAAGAAGCAGCGATCGGCGTCTCCGTCCCAGGCGATCCCCAGGTCCGCGCCCTCCTCGAGCACCTTGTCGACGATGAACCGCCGGTTCTCGGGCAGCAGGGGATTCGGCTCGTGGTCCGGAAACTCCCCGTCGGGGACCCAGTACGTGGTCACCAGATCGAGGCCGAGGCGCTCGAGCAGAGGGCCGACCATCGGCCCCGCCATTCCGTTGCCGCCGTCGACGACCACGCGCAGCGGCCTGACGCGGTCCGGCTCGATGAACCCCAGCGCCCGGCGATGGAAGTCCTCGTAGACGTCCACCGCCTCCACCGTTCCCCCGCCCGGCGGCTCGGGCAGCCCGGCCTCGATGGTGGCGCGCACGTCGCCGATTCCCGCCTCGCCGGAGAGCGCCAGCGCTCCCTCGCGGACGAGCTTGACGCCGGTGTAGGCCTTCGGATTGTGCGAGGCGGTGACCATGGCGCCGCCGTCGAGCTCGCGCGAGCCGACCAGCTCGTAGAGCATCTCGGTGGCGATCATGCCGGCGTCGAGGACGGCGCAGCCCTCCGCCACCAGGCCGTCGCGCACCCGCCGGGCCATCTCCGGCGCCTCGACCCGCATATCCCGGCCCAGCCCGACCCGCAGCTCGCCGGGGTCCTTCGCTCGCAGGCGGCCCAGCACCCGTGCGAAGCCGCGGCCGACGAGGTAGGCGGTGTCGCCGTCGATCTCCTCGCCGTAGAGGCCACGGACGTCGTAGGCCTTGAAGATGTTGGACGGCACGTGCGTTACAGGCACGGGATCACCCTACTTGGCCGCCAATGCACCAGGATTTGCGCCAGTGCAATCCTGGGTCGCCGCGTCTAGGTAGGCGTCGAGCAGCCCCGCCGCCTCATCCTTGGCGATGTAGGCTAGCCACGGGCGGGGCAGGCGAATAAAGGAGGAAACATGGACAGCACCGGAAACGGCTCCCAGCCGACGGTCGTCCTCGTCCACGGCGCCTGGGCAGACGCCACCGGCTTCGATGGCGTCATCCGCAAGCTGCACGACGAGGGCTTCCGCGCGATCGGTTTTGCGAACCCGCTGCGAGAGCTGCACAGCGACGCGAAGTACCTCGCTGAGCTGCTAGAGACGATCGAGGGGCCGATCGTGCTCGTCGGTCACTCCTACGGCGGAGCGGTCATCACGAATGCCGCGACTGGCAACGACCAGGTCAAGGCGCTCGTGTACCTCAACGGGTGGGCTCTGGATGAAGGAGAGAGCATCGGGCAGCTCCTTGAGCTGAACGAGGGCAGCCTGGTTCCGCCCGCGATCAGGCCGGTGCCGTTCACCAACTCGGACGGGTCCGAGGGCACGGACGCCTACCTCGATCAGGATGCTTTCGCGGAGGCCTTCGCCGGCGACGTCGACAGTCACACCGCTCGCGTCATGGCCGCCGCCCAGCGCCCGTTCAGCACCGCGGCGCTCGGCGCGGCGTCGGGACCTCCGGCCTGGAAGTCGATCCCATCGTGGTATCTGCTCGGCACCGAGGACAAGGCGATCCCTCCGGCGACCCAGCGCTTCATGGCAGAGCGCGCAGAGTCAACGATCGAGGAGGCGCCGACCTCGCACGCCTCGATGGTGTCGCAGCCCGATGTCGCGGCGAAGCTAGTCATGACCGCGGCTGGCGCGACGGTCGGCGCGCCCGCATAGGCGCGCGCGAAGAACCCAATCCACCCGAAGCCCTGACGAAGCCCGTCAGGGCTTCGGCCGTTGCGTCGTCAGCGCTGCAGCGATAGGCCTCGCGCCAGCGCAGGGGTGCCGATCACGCCGACCGTTCCGGTTCCGTCGCCGCGACTCAAAACGCGCCCTTCAGGGCCTCGTAGCTCTGCTCGAGCGATTGCGGCATCACCCGGGTATCGGCCAGCACGGGCATGTAGTTGGTGTCGCCGGCCCACCGCGGGACGACGTGCAGGTGGATGTGGCCCTCGTATCCGGCGCCCGCCACCCGGCCCTGGTTGACGCCGACGTTGTAGCCGTGCGGCTCGTACTTTTGGTCGAGCACGACCATCGCTCGCTGCGCCAGGGCCATCGCCTCGGCGGCGGTCTCGGCGTCCAGCTCCGGGAGCGTCGGCAAGTGCTCGAAGGGGGCGATCATCAGGTGGCCGTTCGTGTAGGGGAACAGGTTGAGGATCACGAAGCAGCGCTCGCCGCGGTGGACGATCAGGTTTGCCTCGTCGTCATCCTCGGCCGGCTTGGTGCAGAAGATGCACTCCGACTCCGTGTCCTTCGAGGCGTCCCTCACGTAGGGAAGGCGCCAGGGCGCCCAGATCCGGTAGTTGGCCACACCTCCCATCGTATGCGTCGGGCACGGGACCAGGCCGCGAACAGGCGTCACTGAGGGTCAGTCGGGGTCAGTCCCGTACCCATCCCGTACCCACGCCGGGCGCCATGAACGGCGGCGATCCAGCCGGCACCTTCTGCGACTGCCTCCTTCCTGACCGCAAGCTGGAGAACGGCAACCTCTACTGCGCCGAGTGCGGTCGCCAGATTCCCGAGGCCCGCGACCAGCTCCTGGTCCTCGTCGCCCGGAGCGTCCGTGAGATCGACCACCAGCTTGACGATCTGACCAAGGCCCTCGCAGGGCGCAACGGGAGCCACCAATGACTTCGCCGCTCATCCGCAGCGGCGGGCCTCGCTGGGCCAAGCGAGGGGCGCGATCGCGCCAGCGTCGGCGGGCGTTCTCTGCGGAGTGTTGCGCCCGCCGGCGCACAACTTCAACCACAACGCCCGCGGCGGCCGGTGATCTTCTCGTGAGCGCTCTGCCCCCGCAGCCCGGCGGCTTCGAGGGCGTCGTCTCGGTCGATGAACCCCCTTGTCCAAACGACCTTTTGGTCCCGATAACGCAGGACGATGTACACGGTCATTTCGACCTTGAGGTCGCTTTCGAGCCCAACTCCCCGCGCGAGCGTATCGACGACGACTGCATCGTCGCCTTGCGTGATGCTCCGTGGCTCGAACCGGAATCCCTCGCCCCAAGCCTCTTGCAGCTTCGCGAGCCATGCCCGTACTCCGGCAGGGCCGCGAAACGTGCCGGTGTCCGGAGTCTCGGCAAGGTCGAGGAACTCGACGTCCTCGTCATAGACGGCGACCCACGCGTCGTAGTCGCCTCGGTTGAAGGCATCGAATCCGGCCCGGATCGTCTCCAACGGGGGAATCTCCTGCGCCATCGCCTACTCCGAGAGTCCGGCGGCTTCGAGGGCCTTGTCGAACGTGAAGTAGGCGTCCCAACCAATGATCTTGCGGTCCTTGAACGTGTAGACGAAGGCGACGTCCTGCTCAATCTCCATGTCCCGAGCCCGCATGTATTGACGAGTCAGTTGAACGACAGTCTCGCCGCCGTCGATGACCTCCAGGATGTCGGCGCGGAATTCATCCCACTGACTGGGCCAGTCGCCAAGTGCCTCGACCACCCCGTCGTGCCCCCGATACGACTTGGCGTCCGGCAGTTCGGGTGGCTGATTGACCAGCACCTCAGGGTCGAAGTGGACGAGCAGCGGCCGAAAGTCGCCATCTCGGATGGCGGCGAGATACGCGGTGACGGTCAAGGACTCCCGCACGACCTCCACGTTCTCCTGCGACATCGCCCGCAGTATCCATCACTCGCGTGGGGCGATCACGAACTCAACCTCGCCCGCGTCAAGGCGGACGAAGATGGCTTCTGTGTCGCTCGGCTCGCCCCCGGTCATCGAGTAGCCGGCATGGAGCCTGCCGCCGAACGTCGCCACAAGGTGCGGGGTCTCCCCGGCATCCATGACGTGGACCTCCACGCGCTCACCCACCAAGGCGAGGAGTCCGGCGAGAGCCTCGTCGAAGGTCATGGGCGCTGGATTGTCGCGGAGCCGCGACCCTTCGCCGTCAGCCGAGCCTCTGCAGGACCACAGCTCGCAGAGCTGACCTCGGTCACGAATGACGATCTCTCGCATGCGGCCCAAGAGAGGACGACCGGCCTCTCCTCAGTCCTCCGGGAACAGGAGATACAAGGGCTCGCGAGCGTGGATGCGTCAGTCGGCCAGCGGCAGCAGGTCCTCGAACCCGCTTATCTCGATCACTCGTTTGACCTGCGCCGATGCACGGAGCATGATGAGCTCGCGCCGGCTCGTAAGGCACAGGGTCGACGCTGCAATCAGGGCGTGCAAGCCGGGCGAGTCGATGAAGGTCACACCACTGAGGTCGAGGACCACACCGAAGTCGCTCGCTCTGATCGCCCGCCGAAGCTCCGCCTCGAATGCACTCGCGGAGGACAGGTCGAGCTCTCCCCACGCTCGAACAACGACCCGCTCGCCTTCCGCCTCGAGCTGGACGTCCAGCCCGCCCACCTGACGTTCCAGGGTGGCCATGGCGCTCCTCTCGTTGTAACGACAAGAAGCCGAGATTCAGACCTTGAGCATAAGGCTCGGGAGTGAGCCGATGCTTCGAGAGCGGAGCATACGCCGCTGGAGCCCAGCGGCCCCGCGATGCGCCACGACCTTGACATCTTTTTGTGCATCCTCCGCGTAGTTCGCGGCCGCCGACAGGTGGCGTGCTACAGCCAGCCGCGGCGGCGGAAGAACGCGACCATGCCGACCAGCAGGACGAACATGGCGCCGACCACCACGAAGAAGTCCTCCGGATCGCCCTCGCCCGGAACGCCGACGTTCATTCCCCAGATGCTGGCGATCAGGGTGAGGGGCAGCACGATCACGCTGATCGCGGTCAGGAAGCGCAGGATGTCGTTGACGCGGTGTGAGATCACCGATTCGTTGGTGTCCTCCAGCGCCTCGACGACCTCCTTGTAGTTCTCGAGCATGTCCCAGATGCGCTCGTGGGCGTCGGCGATGTCGTCGAAGTAGACCTCGAGCTCGCCCTCGGTGGACGCCAGGAAGGGCTGCTTGGCGTTCTCGAGGTCGCGCAGCACCGACCGCTGGGGACGGACGACCTTGCGGAAGTTGATGATCTCCTGCTTGACGTTGGAGATGTCGCGCACCACCTCCTCGGAGCGGCCCGAGAAGATCTCGTCCTCGACTGCGTCCAGCTTGTTGCCGATCTTGCGCAGCATCGGGAAGCAGTAGTCGAAGCTGTCGTCGACGATGCGGTAGAGCAGGTATCCGGAGCCCTTGGTGAAGTGCTGCTCGCGCAGCTCCTCCTTGGCGCGGCAGCGCTCGAACAGATAATCGACCGGCTGGAGCGGCTGGTTGGGGATCGTGACCAGGTAGTCGGAGCCGACGAAGATGTCGAGCTCGCCGGCGTTCAGTCGCTTGACCGCGCGATCGAAGACCGGGAAGTGCAGCACGATGAACAGGTAGTCCGGGTACTCGTCGATCTTCGGGCGCTGGTTTCGCGACAGGACATCCTCGAGGTCGAGCGGGTGAAACCCGAACTGCTCCTCCAGCCAGGCGCATTCGAGCGGGGTGGGGCTCTGGATGTTGACCCAGCGCAGCCCCTCGCCCGTGATCGTCTCAACGTTGGGCTTGCGCTCCTTGGGCTCAGGTGCGGGCGCGACGAGCTGGCCGGCGCGGGCCGACCTTCGCAGTCTCGGCTTCGGGAGGTTCGCCATCGCTTGGCCTCTCGCTCGGTCGCTCGTCCATCGTCACAAACAAGGGTACGCGACGGCGCACGAAGAACCTGCAACGGGTCCAACAGCGAAGCCGAGGAGCTGCCGGTTTATGCGGTTTATGTGTTGATATAGTCCGGCGCCACATAAACCACACATCCAGAGGGGTGGAGGGACTGGCCCGTTGAAACCCCGGCAACCCCCCGGAGCTTAGGCGAAGGGGTAGGTGCCAATTCCAGCAGGTAGCGAGCCTGGGAGATGTGAGGGGAAGTCCCAACAGGACCTCTGCTCACTAGCCCGGCAGAGGTCTTTTTCGTTGTTGACAAGGAAGCCACGGGACAGAAAGAGAGGCTAGAGGCGATGGCGCTGGAGGCACTGGTCTGCAAGGAGTGCGAAACGCGCTACCCGCTGGAGGCTCGCTTTGTCTGCGAGCGCTGCTTCGGTCCGCTCGAGGTCTCCTACGACTTCTCCGACCTCGACCCCGGTGAGGCCCGGCGCAAGATCCAGGCCGGCTCGCGGGGCATCTGGCGCTACGCGGACTTCCTCCCCTTCGACGAGCGCCCTCGCGATCCGCTCGAGCCGGGATTGACGCCGCTGGTACGCGCCAACCGGCTCGCCGAGCGCCTTGGGCTTGGGGAGCTGTGGATCAAGAACGACGCCGCCAACCCGACCCACTCGTTCAAGGATCGCGTCGTCGCGGTCGCCCTGGCGAAGGCGCGGGAGCTCGGCTTCGAGACCGTCGCCTGCGCCTCGACCGGCAATCTCGCCAACGCCGTCGCCGCGCATGCCGCGGCGTCCGGGCTCGACTCCTATGTGTTCGTGCCCGCCGACCTCGAGGAGCAGAAGCTGCTCGCCACCGGGGTCTACGGGACGCGCCTGGTGGGTGTTCGCGGCACCTACGACGACGTCAACCGGCTATGCACCCAGCTCTGCGAGACGCGACCGTGGGCGTTCGTGAACGTCAACCTGCGGCCGTACTACTCGGAGGGCTCGAAGACGCTCGCCTACGAGACCGTGGAGCAGCTCGGCTGGTCGCTGCCCGACCAGGTTGTCTGCCCGATCGCCTCCGGCTCGCTGTTCACAAAGATCGCCACGGGGTTCGCACAGTGGTTGGATCTCGGACTGGTCGAAGGCGAGCTGCCGGCATTCAACGGCGCCCAGGCGGCGGGATGCAGCCCCGTCGCGACGGCGTTCGCCGAGGGCTGGGAGGCCTGCAAGCCGCAGCGACCCGAGACGATCGCCAAGAGCCTCGCGATCGGCAACCCCGCCGACGGCGTATACGCCCTCGACTTGGCGCGGCGAACGGGAGGCGCGATCGACTCGGTCTCCGACGACGAGATCCGCGACGGCATCCGGCTGCTGGCCGAGACAACCGGCATCTTCACCGAGACGGCCGGCGGCGTGACGGTGGCCGTCCTGGCCAAGCTCGCTGAGCGCGGCGACATCACCCCCTCCGAGCGCGTCGTCGTCTACATCACCGGCGAGGGGCTGAAGACGCTCGACGCGACCCGGGAGAGCTTCCGGATGCTCGAGATCGAGCCCACGCTGGAGGCGTTTGAGTCGGAGCTTCAGCCCGTCGCCACTCGTTAGGAGTGCACTAAGGTTCTCGGCCGATGGTGGTGACGGTGAAGATCCCGACGCAGCTTCGAGGCGTGACCGAGGGCGAGAGCGAGATCGAGGTCGACGGGGGGACCGTCGGCGAGGCGCTCGATGCCGTCTTCGAGCAGCACACCGAGCTTCGCGAGCGCATCACCGAGGACGGAGGGCTGCGCAGGTTCGTGAACGTCTACGTCTCGGGTGAGGACATCCGATTCCAGGATGGGCTCGAAACGGCGCTCTCCGACGGCGACGAGGTGACGATTCTGCCCGCCGTCGCCGGCGGGTAGCCGCTCCGGCTCGGCGTTTCCGGCAATCGCATACCCTGCTGGCCGTGGAAGGCATGGGGCCGGTGGTCATCCTCTGTGGCGGACGCGGGACCCGCCTACAGGAGCACACGCACACGATTCCCAAGGCGCTGGTGGAGATCGGCGACAGGCCGATCCTCTGGCATGTGATCCGGATCTACGCCGCCCAGGGCCTGCGCCGTTTCCTGCTTCTCACCGGCTACCTCGGAGAGATGATCGAGGAGTTCGTGATCACGACGGAGTGGCCGGAGCCGGTCGAGATCGACTGCGTCGATACGGGGCTGGACACCCCCACGGGAGGACGGATCGCGCTGGCGCGCGAGCGCCTCGCCGGGCACGCGTTCTGCGCCACCTACGCCGACGGGGTGGCCGACCTCGACCTGGAAGCGCTGGCGGCGTTTCACCGCGGCCACGGCGACCTCGGCACGGTGACGGTGGTCAGGCCCCGGAACCAGTTCGGCGTCGCCGAGCTGGACTCGGAGGATCGCGTCCTTGGGTTCGAGGAGAAGCCGCGGCTCGAGCACTGGGTGAACGGTGGGTTCTTCTGCTTCGAGTCGGGCTTCCTGGACTACCTGGCCACCGACAGCGTGCTCGAGCAGGAGCCCCTCCGCCACCTGGCGGCCGCAGGGCACCTGCGAGCCTTCCGGCACACCGGCTTCTGGGAGTGCATGGACACGTACAAGGACGCCGTGATGCTCAACGACCTGTGGGGCGGGGGCAAGGCGCCGTGGGCCGTTTGGGAGCGGGACGCCGCCGCGGAAGCCGGTGCCCGCTAACTCGGCCCTGGTCACCGGCGGGTTGGGGTTCGTCGGCGCCTGGCTTTGCCGGGAGCTGCTCGGGCGCGGCCACCGCGTCATCTCGCTGGACCGGGCCACGCGCGAGGGCCGTCCCTCGGCGCTGGCGCTGCTGGGGATCGACGACCAGGTCACCGAGGTGGAGGGCGACCTTCTCGACGCGGAGCTCCTGCGGCGCGCGCTGGCCAGCCACGAGGTGAGCGCGGTGTTCCATCTCGCCGCGCAGACGATCGTCGGCACCGCCGCCGCCTCTCCTGCCCCAACCTTCGAGGCCAACGTCCGCGGCACCTGGACGCTGCTCGAGGCTTGCCGCGAGCATGGGGTGGAGCGGGTCGTGGTCGCCTCCTCCGACAAGGCCTACGGCGCCCACGACGAGCTGCCGTACCGCGAGGACTTCGCGCTGCGGCCCACGGCGCCCTATGAGTCCAGCAAGGCCGCTGCCGATCTGATCGCGCGCAGCTACTGGCACTCCTACGGCCTGCCTGTCGCCGTGACCCGGTTCGCGAACATCTACGGCGGCGGGGACACCAACTTCTCCCGCCTGATCCCGGAGGCGGTGAGCGCCGCGCTGGACGGCCGCCCGCCGGTGCTTCGCTCCGACGGCTCGCCCGAGCGCGACTTCCTCTACGTCGAGGACGCGGCCGGCGCCTACGTGGCGATCGCTGACGCCCTCGACCGCGACGAGGTGTGCGGCCAGGCCTTCAACGCGGGCGGCGGCCGCCCGCATCCGGTGGGCGAGGTTGTGGAGCTGATCGCGCGCCTGGCCGGCACTGGCGTCGAGCCGGACGTCCGCGGCACCGGGAACCCGGCGGGCGAGATCGACCGCCAGTACGTCGACCCGGCGAAGATACGTGAGCTGGTCGGCTGGGAGCCCGAGGTCGACCTCGAAGAAGGCCTACGCCGGACGATCGAGTGGTACAGGGCGCACCCGGAGGTCCGGGCTCCGGCGCTCGAGGAAACGGGCTAGCTCTAGTCGATCGCCGGGCCTCAGGGCGCGGAATGGAGGAGGCAGCCGGAACCGGCGCAGCTCCGTAGCTCGTCCAGGCGCGCGGCGAGCTGAGCCTCGACCAGGGCGTAGGCCGGGTCGCCGTCGCGGCTTTGCAGCTCGAACGGGTCCTGATCCAGGTCGTAGAGCTCCTTCTCGCCGTTGCGTCGCTCGGAGTACACGTAGCGCTCGGTCCGAATCGCCTTGAAGCTCGGCTCCTCGATCAGGAGCTCGCGTCCCTGCTCGATGCCGGGCTGGTTGGCGACCGGGATCAGCGAGCGCCCGTCCATCACCAGGCCGGGGCTCGCGTCCGCCAGGTCGACGATGGTCGGCGCCAGGTCGGCGTTGATCACGGGGTCGCTCACCTGCAGCCCCCGCGGGATGCCCGCACCCGGCCCGCGCATCAGGAGCGGCACCCGGATCGACTCCTCGTAGACGTGCTGCTTGTGCTCGGGGATCCGGTGCTCGCCGTGGAAGTAGCCGTTGTCGGACGTGAACATCGAGCACGGTCTTGCTGAGCTCGGCCTTGGCTCGCAGCGCGTCGACGACTCCTTCACGCCCTCGTCCACCGAAAGCAGCGACTCCAGCTCGCAGCGGTACCTGCGCTCGATGTCCGCGATCTGGCCGGCGTCAAGAGCGGGCGATTGCGGATCCCGCGGGCTTGTCGGAGACGTCGGCCTCGTTGAAGTTCGGGGGCCTCGGCAGCGGCTCGGAGTCGAACGCATCGGCGTGGCGCGGCGCCGGCTTGGCGGCGCGGTGGCAGTTGACGGGGGGTTCGGGTTCGGCTCCGGAGGGGACCAGTGGGGCGCCGTGTAGGTGAGCCACAGGAAGAACGGCTTTGCCTGCGGCGCCCGACGGTCGACGAAGTCGACCGCCTTGCGGGTCAGCACGTCCTGCTTGAAGTCGGCGGGGTCGGTGCCGTAGTGGACCAGGGTGCCGTTCTCGTTCAGCGGGTAGTTGTAGACCCCGTAGCCGATCGGGGCGCGCGTACCACTCCGACCAGCCCGCCGGAACGGGAGGCTCGTTCGGCGTACCCGTTCAGGTACTTGCCGATCATGGCGGTGTGGTACCCCGCGTCCTGAAGCCAGACGGCGAGGTTGTTGTCCGCGTGCAGGGTCGTGGAAGCGCTCGAAGCCGCCGTTCGGCGGCTCGTTGCCGAGCACGCCATGGTTGTGCATGTACTGCCCGGTGAGGAAGGTGGCGCGCGAGGGGCAGCAGAGCGAGAAGTTGACGAAGCTGTTTCGGAACGTCGTCCCGCGAGGCCCGCCGATCAGCGAGTTGACGTTCTCCATCACCCGCATCGACTTGAGCGTCTGGTCGTCGGTCTCGATCACGACGACGTTCGGCCGCGCTGGAACCGCTGCCGCCTGGCCCAGGGTCGCGGGGGGCGTGCCGGAGCCGACGACCGCCAGGCCGACGGTGACGCACACAGTCGTCAGGACCAGCAGCGAAAGACGCCGCTGAACCCTGGTGCTATGCCTCGGCACGGACCACCCTTCCCTCCTCGTTCCCCTGCGAGCCTAGAACATGGAGCCTACGGCGTAAAGCGGGAACGGCAGCGCGCCCGACAGGACTCGAACCTGTGACCTCGTGCTCCGGAGGCACGCGCTCTATCCAACTGAGCTACGGGCGCCGAGGGGTCAGTCTAGCCCCGCTCCCCGAGACGACCCAAACCGCGATTTGGGGGCGTCTTTGCCAGCCTGGACGAAAATTGCCTTGCGCCGGCCCCACGGCTGGAGTAATGTTTCTGACGGGTGAGGGGTCGCGCGCGCCGAGGCCTCGCTCCCCGACGTTGCGGACGTTCCCCTTTCGGCTAGGGGGTGGGACGGACGAGAGGACGGCAACCGCGTTATGGAGGATTGGTTGTGAGCGCTCTTTCCGTGTCCACCATCCGTCAGCGAGGCGACCTGATCGTCTCGGCCGTCGGCGAACTCGATGCCGAGACCGCCTGGCAGCTGAACACGGCGCTGCACGACCAGGAGCCCTGGCTCGAGCGTGTGATCCTCGATCTGCGGTACGTGATCCGCATCGACGGGGTCGGGATCGGCGCGATCGTCACCGCGGACTCGCAGACTCGCGAGGACGGCCAGGAGCTGGTCGTCATCCGTCCACCGGCCGACGTGGAGCGCTGGCTTTGGCTGACGCACAGGGACGAGCGCGTTCGGGTGGTGGACGACCTCGCAGGAGTTGATCCGATCAAAGCGAAGGGTGCCGCGGTGAAAGACCACGGCTTCCGCGAAGAGGCTTTCCAAACCTGCGTGACGCGAGGCAGCCCCGCTTCGGCGGCGACTCCCCCTGCTGCCCGCGCCGCGCAGCGCGTGGCCTGGATGTCGGGATGCCCGAAACCCGCGGCGCGACCGCGGACAAGGGGCTCATCCAGCTAAGGGGCGGGAGGCGAGCGTCCGGCGCATGATCGCCTCCCGCCCCGCCACGCAGCTCCCCGCCCACGGGTCCGGCGGGAGCGCGGATACCGTAGGGGCATGGACCTTTCGGTCGTATTCCTCGGCACCGGCGGCTCCGTGCCCACCGCGCGGCGCGCCACGGCCTGCCTGCTGGCGCGGGTAGGCGGCGAGCGGCTGCTATTCGACTGCGGCGAGGGGTCGCAGCGCCAGATGCAGCGATCCACCGGCCTGGTGCAGGTGGACGAGGTCTACCTCACCCACTATCACGCGGACCACTATCTCGGCCTGCCTGGGCTGTTGAAGACCTACGATCTCCAGGCTCGCGAGCGGCCGCTGCGGATCATCGGTCCGCCCGGGCTTACCGCCCTGTTCGAGGCGCTGCGCCGGATCGTCGGCCGGGTCTCCTACGAGGTCGAGCTGGTCGAGCTCGACGAGGGCGAGGCGATTCGCCACGACGGCTACGAGGTGCGCTGCTTCCAGGTCGAGCACCAGGTCCGCGCCCATGGCTACGCGCTGGTCGAGGACCAGCGGCCGGGCCGGTTCGACCCCGAGCTGGCGGCGAGCCTGGGGGTCGAGCCCGGCCCTGACTTCGGCAGGCTCCAAGCCGGCGAGACCGCGCCGGGGAGCGACGGCCCGGTTCGTCCCGAGCAGGTCATGGGCGAGCCCCGCCGGGGCCGGAAGGTCGTGATCACCGGGGACACCGCGCCGTGCGAGATGACCCGGGTGGCGGCCCACGAGGCCGAGTTGCTGGTCCACGACGGGAGCTTCGCCGACGACGAGCTCGAACGAGCCGCTGAGACCGGGCACTCGACCGCCCGGCAGGCCGCGGAGCTGGCGCGGGAGGCGGGCGTCAAGCTCCTGACGCTGGTTCACGTCTCCTCGCGCTACGACGTCCGCGATGTCCTCGCCCAGGCGCGCGAGGCCTTTCCGGCGACCGAGGCGCCGAGGGACTTCGACCTGATCGAGATCCCGTTCGCAGAGCGCGGCGAGCCGCAGCTGGTGGAGAACGGGGCGCGAGCGCCGGCGCCCGCCTAGCAAGGCTGTGCGAGGTCTCGCTAACCCAGCGGCGCTGCCAGATCGGCGATCGACAGGGCGACGGCGGTGGCCTGGTCCTCCTGGATGAAGTGCTTGGCGGGAAGCAGGATCGGGTCGTCGACCTTCAGCACCCTCTGAACCACCCGCATCTGATCGAGCCCCAGCGCCGGGTCGCGCTCGCCCCACACAATCCGTGCCGGGTAGGGCCGCTCGGCCATGCCCTCCCAGAGAAAGCGCTGCTTCTCCTCGGTGAGCTCGAAGCCCCGCATGACCCGCAGGAAGGCGCGGCCTCCGTCGGCGCGCTTGAGCAGCTCGTAGTGTGCGTAGACCTCATGGCGCGGCACGGCGCGCCGGTCGGCGACCCCCTGGAGGTAGAAGACCTCGGAGAAGGCGAAGCGGGAGAGCGTGCGCAAGGCGATCTGGCCGAGCCCCGGGACCGCGAATGGGCGCATCGACCAAGGCCGCCGAAAGCCCGCCAGCTCGAGCATCATGTTGAGCGCGGTCAGGGAGTGCACCCGGCCGGGGTTGCGGATCGCCCACTCGAAGCCGATCGGGCCGCCGATGTCGTGCACGACCAGGTGGCAGCGCTCGATTCCGAGGGCGTCGATCGCCTCGCCGGTCCAGCGGGCCAGGCCCGACCACGAATAGTCGAACTCCGCGGGGCGGTCGGCGAGGCCCAGCCCAGGAAAGTCGAAGGCGAGGCCGCGAAGCCCCTGCTGGGCGAGCACCGGGATCATCTTGCGATACAGGTACGAGCTGGAGGGGACACCGTGCAGGAGCACGACCGGTGCCCCTCGTCCCTGCTCGCGCACGAAGCTCTGAACGCCGCCGGCCTGAAAGCGCCGTCCCCCGGCCTGGTGGACCTCGATCGCCTCGCGTGTCGCGTCCGGTGGCCGCATGTCCCGAGGTGTTCTAACGCATCGCCAGGGGTCGCCTGGCCTCGACAGCTCCCTCGCGAGATACTTCGGCCGGCGATGTCCGAGGAGAACGTCGAGCTGGTCCGGCGGCTGCTGGCGATGTTCGCCAAGCGCGATCACGAGGCGGTGTTCGCGTTCTACGATCCCGAGATCGAGTGGGACGCGACGAACCTCCGGGCTGCCGGCATCGACGATCTTGCCGGAACCTACCGCGGCCACGAGGGGGTCCGAACCTACTGGCGACGCTGGCTCCAGGCATGGAGAGACCTCGAGTTCGAGGTGCAGGACGTCTTGGACGCGGGCGATGAGGTCGTGGCGCTGATCCGCAATCAGCGGCAGTGGGGCCGACGCAGCGGCATCGCCGTCGAGATGCCGCCCTACGGGCTGGTGTTCACGATTCGCGGGGGCAAGGTGGTGCGTTGGCGCAATTACGCCGACCAGCAGTCGGCGCTCGCAGCCGCCGGGCTGGCGGAGTAGCGATGTCGGAGGAGAACGTCGAGATCCTGCGAGGGACCCCAATCGTGTTACCTCCCCTCAGCGAAAGAGCGAGTCAGCGACGCACTCTGGATGAGCACCTGTACGTCCGCTTTCCCGCCCTCTATCGCCGACTCGCCGGCGCCCTGACACGGCTGCCGCCGCGCTCTCGGCTTCGGCGATCGGTTGGCGTCCTCCGTCTGCGTCGGGCATACGCGGCGGCCAACCGCCGGGACTTCGACTTGGTCCTCGCGGGACTGGGCGCCGAAGCCGAATACGAGTACCGTCCCAGCCCCGACCTGATCGCTCCCGATCAGGATCCCGTCTTTCACGGCCATGACGGGTACCTCCGGATGTGGGGAACCTGGCTCGATGCCTTCGAGGACCTCCGCTTCGAGCCCGAGGAGCTCCTCGACTTGGGAGACAGGCTGCTCGTGACGGCCGAAGTGCACGGGCACGGATCGGGCAGCGGCGTGGCCGTGAGCGAGCGGGTGTTCCAGCTCTTCGAGTTGCGAGGAGGTCTGGTGATGAAGCAGGAGGACTTCGTGGACCGCTCGAAGGCGCTCGAAGCCGCCGGGCTGTCGGGGCAGAGGATCTCGCGGGATTCCGACTCGAGCGGCATCCGCATTCGGCCCGCTGGCCTCAACACCACGAGGCGGCGTCGAACGCTCGATGAACGGGTCTTCGTGCGGTTCCCGGCGCTTTACCGGGGCTTCGCTTCCTGGTGGTCGCGCCTGCCGACGCGCTCCCGGCTGCGCCGGCTGATCCTCCTGCGGACCGTGGCCCAGGCGACCTCGGCCGCTAACCGAAGGGACTTCGACGTTCTATTGACGGGCTTCGATCCCCAGATCGATTTTCGGGTCGTGGGCGGAGCCTGGGGCATGGTGGCCCCGGACGTGATTGGACACCACCACGGCCATGCGGGGTATCGGGAGGTGTGGCGAGAAGTGCTGGAGGCTTTCGAGGACTGGACCCTGGAGCCAGAGGAGTTGATTGACCTGGGGCACCGCCTGTTCGGCGTGACTCGGATGAGTGGGCATGGCACGGTCAGCGGCGTTCCCGTCAGCCAAAGCGTCTTTTCGGTCTACACCTTCCGGCGCGGGCTGGTGGTCAAACAGGAGGACTTCGGGGACCGTCGGGAAGCCCTCGAAGCCGCCGGGCTTTCGGAATAGGGCATATCGCAGCAGAACGTGGAGGGAAGGCGAGCGGAGCCGTGACCGAGTCGGGCGGCACGCCGCTCGTCGCCGATCCCGGTCCGCCGCCCAACGGCGTATAGTCGCTCTACTCGAAGCACCGGCTCACCCCCGAGCCCCTTGGTGCCCTGGTCTGACCCGCGGGCTTCTTGTCGATACACACGACAAAAGGGAGTCCTGATGGTCAAGCGCACCTTCGAGGTATCCAGGGAAGCCTCCGTCGATTCTGCCGAGCAGTTGATCCGCGTGCGCGGTGAGCTGGCCAGCGCCAATGCCAAGGCCCTGCGAGACCCGTTCCAATCGGCGGTCGGCGCCGGGGCACGGGTGGTCCTGCTCGACCTGAGCGAATGCTCCTTCGTGGACTCGACGGGCCTTGCGGCGATCCTCAATGGCGCCCGAGAGCTGAAGATGGCCGGTGTGGCCCTCGTCGCCGTGACGAGCAACAGTGACATCGTGAAGCTGTTCGAGCTCACCGCGATAGGGGAGACGGTCCCGCTCTTCCCGACTCGCGATCGCGCCCTTGCCGAGCTGGACGGACAGCCCGTCAGCCGGTAGGGATCTGGACCCTCGTGCCTTCGACGTCTGTGGGACGTTCAAGGTCATAAGCATCGGCCATGCAACTACGGCCCCGGCGCCAGCCAGGGTCAGATGACCCTACGTCACCCCGAGGAGCCGCGCAATTCCTGGTTTGGGTTCCGGGAGGACGGCTGCTAGTCTCGCCGCGTCGGTTCCTTTAACCCGGTCCGGAGAGGCCAGGAAGGGGCGAGTGTGAGCAGCAACGACAAGGTCGTCCTCGACCGTGACGATCTGCGCCGGACCCTGGTGCGGATCGCCCACGAGATCGTCGAGAAGAACCCGGGCTCCGAGCACCTCGCCCTGGTCGGCATCCACACCCGCGGCGCCGTCCTGGGCGAGAGGCTGCACGCGCTGGTCGGCGAGCTGACCGGGTCCGCCGGTGCCGTTCGGCGACCTCGACATCTCGTTCTACCGCGACGACGTCAACGACCGCGAGCCCGGCGCCGGGCCGGTGGTCCACGCGTCGCACCTGGACTTCGACCTCGACGGGCGCACCGTGGTGCTGGTCGACGACGTCCTGTTCACCGGCCGCACGGTGCGGGCGGCGATCGACGCGCTGTTCGACTACGGGCGCCCCGAGCGCGTGCAGCTCGCGGTGCTCGTCGACCGTGGCCACCGCGAGCTTCCGATTCGCCCCGACTACGTGGGCAAGAACCTGCCGACCTCCCGCGAGGAGCGGGTCTACGTGCGGGTCGAGGAGCTGGACGAGGTCGACGAGGTGACCATCGCCACCACCGTGGAGGCGCGGCGATGAGGGACCTGCTGGCGATCGCCGACCTGGAGCGCTCCGACATCGAGCGGATCACGGACCGGGCGGAGGGGTTCGCCGAGGTCGGGCGGCGCGACATCAAGAAGGTGCCGACGCTGCGCGGGCGCACGATCATCAACCTCTTCTATGAGTCGAGCACCCGCACCAGCTCCTCGTTCGAGCTGGCGGCGAAGCGACTCTCGGCCGACGTGGTCTCGATCAAGGCGGCCGGCTCCTCGGTCGACAAGGGCGAGTCCCTGAAGGACACGATCGCCACCCTCGGCGCCTACGGGCCCGAGGCGATCGTGATTCGCTCGCCACACGCCGGCGCCGCCGAGCTCGTCGCCCGCTGGAGCGAGGCCGCGGTGATCAACGCCGGGGACGGCAAGCACGAGCACCCAAGCCAGGCGCTGCTCGACGTCTACACGCTGCGGCAGCGGCTCGGGATCGCTGGACGGCAAGCGGATCTGGATCGTCGGCGACGTGCTGCACAGCCGCGTCGCCCGCTCCAACGTGCTCGCCTTCGGCGCCATGGGGGCCGAGGTCACCGTCTGCGGCCCGCCGACCCTGATCCCACGCGGATTCGAGGAGGCGCTCGGCTGCCGGGTCGTCCTACGACCTCGACGAGCTCGGCGAGGCCGACGTCGTCTATGCGCTTCGCATGCAGCGGGAGCGGATGCGCGAGTCCTTCGTGCCCTCGATCCGCGAGTACGCCGCCCGCTATCAGATCGACTCGCGCCGGCTCGGCCCGCGCCAGCTGCTGATGCACCCGGGCCCCGTGAACCGGGGCGTCGAGCTGCTCGCCCGAGGTCATCGACGGCCCCAACTCGCTGATCGCCGAGCAGGTCGAGAGCGGGCTGGTGGTGCGGATGGCGATCCTCTACGAGCTGCTGGCGGGCGGGCGGCCCGCGCTCGGGCGGCGCCCGCGCCGGCGAGCCTGACCAGCTGCCGGTGCCGACGCCGATCAAGGAGCCCGCTTGAGCGAATCGGAGGTCGATCGCCTCGCTGGATTGGCGGGGCGGAAACGGCGAACCCGGAGGCGATCTGGTGATCCGGAGGGCCTCGGTGCTCGACCCTCGGGCGGGCATCGACGGCATCTACGACGTCGTCGTGCGAGACGGCGAGATCGCCGAGCTGGCGGACCCGGGAAGCGCCGAGCCGCGGTCGTCGGCCGCGGGCGACATCGAGCTGATCGAGGCCGAGGGCAGGGCCGTCTTCCCGGCCTTCTTCGACCCTCACGTTCACCTTCGCACGCCCGGCGACGAGGACGAGGAGGACATCGAGACGGGCACCCGCGCCGCGGCGGCGGGAGGCTACTGCGGGATCCTGGCGATGGCGAACACGCAGCCGCCCGTCCAGACGGCCGCTGACATTCGCGCCCTGCGCGAGCGGGCGGCCGACGAGGCCTCGGTCCCGGCGGGATTCCTGGCCTGCGTCACCCGGGACATGGAGGGCGAGGAGCTGACCGAGATGGCCGAGCTGCGCGACGCCGGGGCGGCCGGGTTCTCGGACGACGGCCTGCCGATCTCCAACGCGCGGGTGCTGCGGCGCGCGCTCTCCTACCAGCGGCTGGTCGGAGCTCCGATCGCGCTCCACGAGGAGGACCACGACCTCTCCCGGCCGGCCGGGCCACACCAGCCGCAACTCGGCGGCGCCATGCACGAGGGACCGGTGTCGGCCGTCCTCGGCCTCGCCGGCATTCCCTCGATCGCCGAGTCGACGATGATCGCCCGGGACGCCGCGCTGGCCGCCTACGAGGAAGCACGCGTTCACGTCCAGCACCTGTCGGCGCGCGAGTCGGTGGAGGCCGTGGCCGCGGCGAAGGAGGCCGGAGTCGAGATCACCTGCGAGGCGACGCCGCATCACCTGACGCTGACCGACGAGGCGGTCAGGAGCCTGGATGCGCGCTTCAAGATGAACCCGCCGCTTCGCTCCGAGGACGACCGCCAGGCGCTGATCGACGGCCTGCGCTCGGGTGTGATCGATTGCGTCGCCACCGACCACGCGCCGCATTCGGTGGACGAGAAGGAAGTCCCGTTCGAGGAGGCGGCGATGGGGGTGACCGGGCTGGAGACGGCATTCGCGGTCCTGCACACCGACCTGGTCCTGCCCGGGGTGCTCGAGCTCGCCGTGCTCGTCGACCGGATGAGCGCCGGGGCGGCGCCGTTCGGGCTCGAGCTCCCCAGCCTGGCGCCCGGGAGCGAGGCGAACCTGGTGCTGTTCGACCCCGACGCCGAGTGGGAGGCGGGCGCGGAGGGCTGGGAGAGCCGCTCCCACAACTCCTGCTTCGCGGGCCGGGCGCTGCGCGGCAGGGTCCTGATGACTGTGGTCGCTGGCCGGGTCGCCTATCGGCAGCGGAGCTTCGCGATGGGGGTCGCGTGAGCGCGCCGAAGCTCGACCCGAGGCGGGCGCTCTGGTGGTGATCGACGTTCAGGAGGGGTTCCGAAAGGCCGTGCCGAGCTTCGAGCAGGTGGCCCGTGCGACCGCCGCACTGGTCAAGGGGGCGACGGCGGTCGGGATCCCGATCGTGGTCACGGAGCAGTACCCGAAGGGTCTCGGCAACACCGTGGCCGAGGTCGCGGCACAGCTGCCCGAGGGCGTGGCGCCGATCGAGAAGGTCTGCTTCTCGGCCCCGGAGGCGGAGGGCTTCGACCTCGCCGGTCGCGACCAGGCGCTGGTCTGCGGGGTCGAGGCGCACGTCTGCGTCAATCAGACCACGCTCGACCTGCTCGACCAGGGGGTCGAGGTGCATGTGGCGCGCGACGCGGTCGGCTCGCGCCTCGACGAGAACCGCGAGGTCGGCCTGGCCAAGGCCGAGCGCGCCGGGGCCGTGATCACGAGTGTCGAGACGGCGCTGTTCGAGCTCGTCGGGCGCGCCGGGACGGACGAGTTCAAGCAGGTGCAGAAGGTGGTCCTCGACTACGCGCCCAATCCGTCATGAGCGGGTACGTGCTACTGGAGGATGGCGCGCGCTTCGACGGCGAGCTGCGCACGCGGCGAGGAATGGGTGACCGGCGAGGTCGTCTTCAACACCGCGATGACCGGCTACCAGGAGTCGGTGACCGACCCCTCATACGCGGGCCAGATCATCACCTTCACGTATCCGCTGATCGGCAACTACGGCGTCGCGGAGGCGGCGATGGAGTCCGACCGCGCCCAGGCCCGCGGGGTGATCATGCGCGAGGCGAAGAACAGCGAGGACGCCGCCGACGCCGAGGGCGGCTGGCTCGACTGGCTGCGCGACTGCGGGGTGCCCGCGATCGACCAGGTGGACACGCGGGCGCTGGTGCGCCACATCCGCGACAGGGGGGCGATGCGC
This sequence comes from uncultured Actinomycetes bacterium, assembly GCA_963745365.1. Taxonomy (GTDB): domain Bacteria; phylum Actinomycetota; class Thermoleophilia; order Solirubrobacterales; family 70-9; genus AC-56. The sequence continues at coordinate 128,601 of CAVUXC010000005.1, read as the reverse complement.
GGCGGGATCTTCCCCGCCGAGCTGGCCGAGGCCGAGGCGCGCGAGCGGGTGGAGGCGGAGCCGCCGATGGACGGCGCCGACCTCGCCCGCGAGGTGACCCCCGCCGAGCCTGATCGAGCTGGGCGGCGACTCCGGCTCCGCGGCCGAGGGCCCGCACGTGGTCGGCATCGACACCGGGATCAAGCTGTCGCATCATTCGGCAGCTTCGCGAGCGCGGCTGCCGCGTGACGCTTGTTGCCATGCACGGCAGGCCCCGAGGCCGTTCTGGCGCGGGATCCCGACCTGGTCCTGCTCGCCAACGGCCCGGGCGATCCGGCGGCGCTCGACTACGTCGTGCAGACGGTCCGCGAGCTGGTGGGCAAGCGGCCCGTGTTCGGCATCTGCCTGGGCCACCAGCTCCTCTGCCGCGCGGTGGGCCTGGAGACCTTCAAGCTGCCCTTCGGTCACCGCGGCGCCAACCACCCCGTAAAGGACCTGCGCAGCGGCAAGATCGACATCACCTCGCAGAACCATGGCTTCGCCGTCGCAGGGGCCGGGCGGAGAGCCGAGGATCGAGGGCGACGAGCCGGTCCGCTGGGAGACCGACTTCGGTGCCGCCGAGCTCTCCCACCTGAACCTGTATGACCGAACCGTCGAGGGCCTCGTGCTCAGGGACGTCCCCGGCGCCACCGTCCAGTACCACCCCGAGGCCGGTCCGGGCCCCCACGACGCCCGCTACCTCTTCGACCACTTCCTGGAGCTGGCCGCCCCCCGATGCCCAGTGCCTAGGCGCGACGACATCCGGAAGATCCTCCTGATCGGCTCGGGGCCGATCGTGATCGGCCAGGCCGCGGAGTTCGACTACTCCGGCGTGCAGGCGTGCAAGGTGCTGCTGGCTGACGGCTACGAGGTCGTGCTCGTCAACTCCAACCCGGCCACGATCATGACCGACCCCGAGTTCGCCACCCGCACCTACGTCGAGCCGCTGACCCCCGACTCGGTGGAGCGGATCATCGAGCGGGAGCGGCCCGACGCCCTGCTGCCCACCCTTGGCGGCCAGACGGCGCTCAACCTCGCCTCGGCGCTCCACGAGGCGAAGGTGCTCGAGCGCTTGCGGCGTGGAGCTGATCGGCGCCGACTACGAGGCGATCCGCCGCGCCGAGGACCGCCAGGTCTTCCGCGAGACGATGGAGGGCGCCGGCCTCCGGGTGCCGTGGTCCGAGATCGTGCACAGCGTCGGCGAGGCGGAGCGAGCGCTGACCGACGGGCGCATCGAGCTGCCCGCGATCGTGCGGCCCGCGTACACGCTGGGCGGCGAAGGGGGAGGCGTGGGCCGCACCGACACCGAGCTGCGACAGGTGGTCTCCGAGGGCCTCGCGGCCAGCCCGATCAACCAGGTGCTGGTTGAGGAGTCGGTGCTCGGCTGGGGCGAGTTCGAGCTCGAGGTGATGCGCGACCGCAACGACAACGTGGTCGTCATCTGCTCGATCGAGAACGTCGACCCGATGGGCGTCCACACGGGAGACAGCGTCACCGTTGCCCCCGCCCAGACGCTCACCGATCGCCTCTACCAGGAGCTGCGCGACCAGGCCCTGCGGGTGATCCGCGCCGTCGGGGTGGAGACCGGCGGCTCCAACATCCAGTTCGCGGTCGACCCACGAACGGGCGAGGTGGTGGTGATCGAGATGAACCCCCGCGTCTCGCGCTCCTCGGCCCTGGCCTCGAAGGCCACCGGGTTCCCGATCGCCAAGATCGCCGCCAAGCTCGCGGTTGGCTACGCCCTCGAGGAGATCCCCAACGACATCACCAAGGCGACCCCCGCCTCCTTCGAGCCGACGATCGACTACGTGGTCACGAAGATGCCGCGGTTCGCGTTCGAGAAGTTCCCCGGCGCCGAGGGAAGCCTGTCCACGCACATGAAATCGGTGGGGGAGGCGATGGCGATCGGCCGCACCTTCCGCGAGTCGTTCGCGAAGGCGATGCGCTCGCGCGAGCTCGACTCCGAGGCCCAGATCCCCGAGGACACCGGCGAGCTGCTCGACCGCCTCGTGACCCCGGCGCACGACCGCTACGACCTGATCCTGGAGGCGTTCCGGCGCGGCACGGACCCCGGCAGGATCAGGGAGCGGACCTCCATCGACCCCTGGTTCCTGAGCGAGCTGAGGGCCCTGGCCACGGAGGGGGACGGGACCGGCTCGGGGGTTCGCACCTTCAAGTCGGTCGACACCTGCGCGGCGGAGTTCGAGGCCCGCACGCCGTACTACTACTCCGCGCACGAACGTCCAATCAGAGGCGGGGCCGCGGGCGGCGTCGGCGGTGAAGTCGCTCGAGGCGATCGTCCCTCGGTGGTCATCCTCGGCTCGGGCCCGAACCGGATCGGTCAGGGGATCGAGTTCGACTACTGCTGCGTGCACGCGGCGATGACCGTGCGCGAGTCCGGCCGCGACGCGGTGATGATCAACTGCAACCCGGAGACCGTCTCGACCGACTACGACACCTCCGATCGCCTCTATTTCGAGCCCCTGACCGCCGAGGACGTGCTGGCGGTGATCCAGGCCGAGCGCCCCGAGGGCGTAGTGGTGCAGTTCGGCGGCCAGACGCCGCTGAAGCTGGCTCGGGCGCTGGAGGAGGCCGGCGCGCGGCTGCTGGGCACGCCCGTCGACGCGATCGACCTGGCGGAGGATCGCGGCCGCTTCGGGGCACTGCTGCGGCGGCTCGGCATCGCCCATCCGCCGTACGGCACCGCGCTGTCGGCCGACGAGGCGGCGGTGATCGCGGAGGAGGTCGGCTTCCCCCTGCTGGTACGCCCGTCCTACGTGCTCGGGGGCCGGGCGATGGAGATTTGCTACACGCCCGAGGGACTCGCCGCCTATTTGGAGCAGCACGTGAAGGCCGACCAGGAGCACCCGCTGCTGCTCGACCGATTTCTCGAGGAGGCGATCGAGGTCGACGTCGACGCGCTCGCCGACGGCGAGGAGGTGCGGGCGGCCGGGATCATGCAGCACGTCGAGGAGGCCGGGGTCCATTCCGGGGATTCGGCCTGCGTGCTTCCACCGATGAGCCTGGGCGAGGAGATGCTGGCCGAGATCCGCGAGACCACCAGCCGGATCGCGCTGGAGCTGGGCGTGGTGGGGCTGATCAACATCCAGTACGCGGTCGCCGGCGGCCAGCTCTACGTCCTGGAGGCGAATCCGCGCGCCTCACGGACGGTGCCGTTCGTCTCCAAGGCGATCGGCGCCCCGCTGGCCAAGATCGCCTGCCGGCTGATGCTGGGGGAGGCCCTCGTCGATCAGGAGCTTCCCGACGTGCCAGTCGACCACGTGAGCGTCAAGGAGGCGGTGCTGCCGTTCGCCCGCTTCGCCGGCGCGGACTCGGTGCTCGGCCCGGAGATGAAGTCGACCGGCGAGGTGATGGGAATCGCCTCCGACTTTCCGACCGCCTTCGGCAAGGCCCAGTCGGCCGCCGGCATCGCCCTGCCCGGCGCCGGCACCGTGTTCATCACCGTCACCGACACGGACAAGCCGGCCGCCACCCAGCTGGCCGCCAGGTTCCACGACCTGGGCTTCCGCATCATCGCCACCCGGGGCACGGCGCAGGCGATCTCGCGCATGGGCGTGCCGGTGCAGGGGATCAACAAGATCGCCGAGGGCTCGCCGCACGTGGTCGACTTCATCCGCAACCGCGAGGTCGACCTGGTGATCAACACGCCGACCGGCAGCGGCGCCCGCAGCGACGGATACGAGATCCGGACCGCGGCCGTGCGCCAGGGGGTGCCGTGCGTGACCACGATGACCGGGGCCTCGGCGGCCGCCCGGGCGATCTTCGCCCAACGCGAGCAGGGCGCGGAGCCTCGCTCGCTCCAGGAGCTTCATGACAGGCCCCAAGGCTCGAGACACAGAACGGCTGTCTGACCCGCGCCTGACGCCACCGCCGGATGGCCGCCGTCAGGCGCCGCCGGGCCGGCGGCCGTGCGAGGTCGTCGACAACCGCGAGTCGGGCGGCTACCGGATCTTTTCGGCGCTCGATCCTTCGGGCACCGAGCCGCGTGCGGGCCAGTTCTACATGCTCGCCGCGGCCGACGGCTGGGGCCAGCGCGACGGACGCCCCTACCTACCTCGGGCCTTCTCGGTGGCCGAGGCGCGGCCGGCGGACGGTGCGCAGCGCCTCGATTTCCTGGTCGAGGCGGTTGGGCCCGGGACGGAGCGGCTGGCGGGCCTGCGCCCGAGCGAGCGGCTTTGGGTGACCGGGCCGCTGGGGCGCCCATTCTCGCCGCCGACTCGGCTGGTCGCGGACGCCGCCGGGGCGATCCTGGTCGGCGGGGGCATCGGCATCGCACCGCTGGCGATCTGGCGCCGGCAGCTGGGCGAGCTGGGCGTCGCCGTGCGCACCCTGCTCGGGTTTCGCGATCGCGAGCACTCAGGGGGGGTGGAGGACCTGTTCGACTGCTCGGAGGTCAGGCTGGCGAGTGAGGACGGGCACACGGGCCACCGCGGCTACGTCACCGACCTGCTCGCGGTGTTGCTCGAGGGGGACGAGGCGCGCACCGGCGCGGTCTACGCCTGCGGGCCGCCGCCGATGCTGGAAGCGGTGCGGGCGATGTGCGCCCGGGCAGGCGTCGCCGCCGAGCTGGCGATGGAGGCGCCGATGGCCTGCGGCTTCGGGGCCTGCTTCGGGTGCGCGGTGCCGCTCTCCGACGGCGGCTACATGCGACTCTGCGTGGACGGCCCAGTGGTCGACGCCGCCCGGATCGAGACCGCCCTGGTGCCGGGATCGGGGCACTGATGGACCTGAGCGTCGAGCTCTGCGGGCTGCGCCTCGAGCACCCGGTGCTCAACGGCTCCGGAACGTTCGACGCGATCGCCGCCCGGCGCGCCTTCGGCGAGGCGCTCCTGGACGAGTTTCCGTTCTCGGCCTTTGTCTCAAAGACGATCACCCCCGAGCCCCGGGTGGGGAATCCGCCGCCGCGGATCTTCGAGACGCCCTCGGGGATGATCAACTCGATCGGCCTGCCCAACAAGGGGCTCGACGGGTTCCTCGATCAGGACCTGCCGCTCCTGGCCGAGCTTCCGGTGCCGCTGGTGGTCTCGGTGCTGGGCACGAGCCACGCGGAGTTCGCCCGCCTCGTCGAGGGGGTCGCCGACCGGGCCGAGGTGGCCGCCCTGGAGCTGAACGTCTCCTGCCCGAACGTCGAATCGGGACTGATCATCGGGCAGCAGCCCGAGGAGACCCTGGCGCTGATCCAAGATCTGCGTCCGCGGACCGCCAAGCCGCTGATCGTCAAGCTGACCCCGAACGTCACCGAGCCGGCGACGGTGGCACGGGCCGCCGAGGAGGGTGGCGCCGACGCGGTCTCGCTCGTCAACACCCTGGAGGCCGCCGCGATCGACCCCGGGACCCTGAGGGCCTGGCTCGGCGCCGGCGGCGGGGGGCTCTCGGGCCCTGCGATCCGGGCGTTCGCCCTTGGCCAGGTGCGCGAGGTCGCAGCCGCGATCGGCGATCCCCGTGATCGGCATGGGTGGGATCGAGTCGGGCCTTGACGCGCTGGCCTTTCTTGCCGCCGGGGCGACGGCCGTCGCCGTCGGCACGGCGAATTTCCGCGACCCGCTGGCGGGGAACCGGGTGCGAGCGGAGCTCGAGGCGGCGCTCCTAGCCGGCGGGGTCGGTGCGATCTCGGACTTACCGGGTCGGACGGTGCCATCGACCTCAACCTAAGGTCGAACCGAATTTCGGAATAAACGCCCCGACCCCCCTTGTGTGCGGCGGCAGCGGGTATATGATCGCCGCCGCCCGATGGCCCCGTCCTCCGTCGACACCGCTGCTGTTCCCGAGAGGACCCACGAGCAGCGGATGCGGGCCCTTCGGAGGGCAAACGAGATTCGCTCCAGAAGGGCGAGGTTGAAGCGGGACCTGAAGGCGGGCAAGGTGAAGGTCGAGGTGCTGCTGCGCGACCCTCCCGACTACGTGCTCTCCGCGAAGGCCTTCGACATGATCCTGGCGGTCCCGAAGTACGGCCGCGTCAAGGCCAACAGGATCCTCACCCAGTGCCGGATCTCGCCCTCGAAGACGATCGGCGGCCTCTCGGCTCGCCAGCGCGGCGAGCTGGTCGCACAGCTCCGGCACTAGCCGGTAGCTAACACGGCCAGCCACGAATTGCCTCGCGAGGGGCGGTTTCGCAGCGATCGCGTTGCTGGCGCGTTGCATCCCGAGGTAGATCCGACGCCGATGGGTCCGTAAGGATTCGCCCCGTGCCGAAGGTGTTCGTGATCACAGGACCATCCGGCGTCGGCAAGGGGACGCTGATCGCCGAGCTCTTGCAGCGGGTTTCAGGCCTGGAGCTGTCGGTCTCGGCGACCACCAGGGAGGCGCGAGAGGGCGAGGTGGAAGGCCGCGATTACCACTTCCTCAGCAGCCAGGAGTTCGAGCGGCGCGCTCGCGACGGAGAGTTCCTCGAGCACGCCACCTACAGCGGCAACCGGTACGGAACCCTGCGCTCAGAGGTCGACCGGCGGCTATCCGAGGGCCGGTCGGTGGTCCTGGAGATCGAGGTTCAGGGCGCCCGCCAGGTCCGAGCGGCGATGCCCGAATCCGTTCAGGTGTTCATCGCCCCACCGGACGCGGCGGCGCTCCGCCAGCGGCTCGAGGGGCGGGGCACGGACACACGCGAGGCGATCGACGAACGGCTGCGGACGGCCGAGCTCGAGCTCGCCGCCCAGCAGGAGTTCGAGCACGTGGTCGTCAACGATGAGATCGAACGGGCGGCCGGAGAGCTGGTAGGCATAGTGCGCGAGGAGCTGGGGCGCGAGCCCTAATGACGCCTCCCACTAGAATGGGCGGCAGATGATCAAGCCGCGCGTCGACAAGCTGCTGGAACGGACCGGCTCTCACTACGCCGCCGTGGTGGTCACGGCGAAGCGAGCCCGCCAGCTGAACAGCTACTACCGCGCTCTCGGCGAGGGCAGCTACGAGGAGTACACGCCGCCGATGGTCGACACGCCGTCCGGCAATTACCTCACGATCGCGCTCGAGGAGCTGGCGGCGGGGAAGATCAACTATCGCTACCGCGCCTAGCCCGGCGCGCGGGTGAGTCCACCCAAATGGCCCGCATCCTGCTGGGTGTGAGCGGCGGAATCGCCGCCTACAAGGCTTTGGAGCTGGCGCGGCTGGCGACCCTGGCTGGGCACGGCGTCAGAGTGCTCATGACCCCGGCCGCGGAGCGGTTCGTGGGGCCTGCCTCATTCGAGGGTATCGTCGGCGCGCCGGTGCTCGGCGACGAGTTCGAGCGGGATCCGCTCCGGGGTTCCTTCCCGGGCGATCCGCTCCCCGAGCACGATCCGATTGGCCACCTGGAGCTGGCCGCCAACGCCGACCTGTACCTGGTCGCTCCCGCATCGGCGAACACGATCGCCAAGCTCGCCGCCGGGATCGCCGACTCGATGCTGACCACATCGTTCCTGGCCTGCCCGGCGCCGCGCGTCGTCGCGCCGGCGATGAACGACCGCATGTACAAGGACGGCGCCACCCAGACGAATCTGGCGAGGCTGCGGGAGCGCGGCGTGCGCGTGATCGAGCCCGAGGAGGGGGCGCTCGCCTCGCGAGGCGAGAGCGGCGTCGGCAGGTTGCCATCGCCCGGCCGCCTGCTGGCCGAGGTCGAGGCACTCCTGCCCACCGCGCGAGGATCATGGGACGGGCTACGCGTGCTGGTCACGGCCGGCGGGACCCGAGAGCCCATCGACTCGGTTCGCTTTATCGGCAACCGCTCGAGCGGTCGGATGGGGCTGGCGCTTGCCGCGCAGGCCGCGCGGCGGGGCGCGGACGTGACGCTCGTTGCGGCCAATGTCTCGCTGTCCGAACCGGCCGGCGTGCGCCGGATCGACGTCGAGACCGCAGACCAGCTGAGGGCTGCGGTGCATGAGGAGTTTCCCGAGTGTCACGTGCTGCTGATGGCCGCCGCGGTCGCCGACTTCCGGCCGTCGCGCGCGGAGGCGGGGAAGATCTCCCGCGAGGGAAGCGGCGGCATCGAGCTTCGCCTCGAGCAGACGGATGACGTGCTCGCCGATTTGGCCTCGCTTCGCGGCGATGATCAGACACTGGTCGGCTTCGCCGCCGAGCACGGCGCCGAGGCGATCGAGCGCGCTCGCGCGAAGCTCGCCCGCAAGGGGTTGGACGCGATCGTCTTCAACGACGTGTCGCGGGCCGAGATCGGCTTCGACTCGGCGCTCAACGAGGTGGTGATCGTGGAGCGTGGGGGCGAGCGACGGGTTCCCCTGGCGCCCAAGGAAGAGGTGGCCGCTGCGATCCTCGACCGGGTGGAGGCGATCCGGAGCACCGCCGAGGCACGCACTCAGTAGGGCCCCAGCGGACCTCCCTACACTTTGGGCCAGTGACCGAAGCGGCGGGTGACTCTCTCTACGGCCTGTATCGGCAGGGCATGTCCCTGCTCGAATCCGGCGACTTTGCGCAGGCGACCGTGCCGCTCTCGAAGGCCGCCCGGATGGCGCCCGAGAAGAGCTCGATTCGCGAAGCTCTCGGCCGTGCCTACTTCCACAGTGCGCGTTATCCGGAGGCGGCGCGCGAGTTCGAGGCCGTGGTGGAGCTGTATCCGGTCAACGACTTCGCTCACTTCTGCCTCGGCAGGGCGCTGACCCTGGCCGGCGAGCGCGATCGCGCGCGACGCCACCTGGCGATCGCGGCGAACCTGCGCCCCGAGCGGGACGACTACCGCATCTACAGGCAGCGCCTGGCCCGGATCCGGTAGACCCGTCGATGAGGGCGCTGGTTCAACGCGTCAGCCGGGCGTCGGTGTCGGTGGACGGACGTCAGGTGTCGGCCATCGGACCGGGGCTGCTCGTCCTGCTGGGCGTCGCGTCCCAGGACACAGACGCCGAGGCGGGCAGGCTTGCCGACAAGGTGAGGGCACTGCGGATCTTCGACGACGCGGACGGCCGCATGAACGAGCCGCTTGCCGACCGCGAGGTTCTTTGCGTCAGCCAGTTCACGCTGTACGCCGACACCCGTAAGGGCAACCGGCCCAGCTTCGCGGGCGCCGCGCCGCCCGGGGTGGCCAAGCCCCTGTACGAGGGCTTCTGCGAGCGCCTGGGCGCCCGGCGGGGCATCTTCGGGGCTCGGATGGCGGTCGAACTGGTCAACGACGGGCCCGTGACGCTCGCTCCTGGAGGCCTGAGCCGAGCGCCGGCAACGGGTCGCCCGGCGCGCGCTCCACGCTCGCCGGGGGCGTGAGGCCGGGGCTATACTCAGATCACCTCTTTTTCACCCGAACCCTGTTTGAGGTGGGCACGGGCCCGCCTTTTTCTTCGGCACCGAAACGGTCCGAGCAGGCACGAACCGAGCCAGAAGGACGAATTTGGAAGAGCTTCAAGAGCAGATTGAGTCGAGGCTTCGGGAGTTCGATCCCGCGGTCGAGTTGATTGCGCTGGAACGCCCGGCGGCCGAGACGCTGCGCCTCTACATCGATCGCCCGGATGGGGTGGATCTGGCCCTCTGCGAGCGGGTCACGAATCAGCTGCGCGACTTGCTACAGGCGTGGTCACTCGAGGTCTCCTCGCCCGGAGAGGATCGGCCGCTGACCAAGCCCGAGCATTTTCGCCGCTTCATGGGACGGCGGGTCCGGGTGCGCACCCGCGAGGCGATCGAGGGCCAGCGCAGCTTCACCGGCACGCTGACGGCGGCCGACGAGCGCCGAGTCCGCCTCGACGCACCCGCAGGCGAGGTCGAGATCCCGCTATCCCGCATCCGCCGCTCGAATCTCGTCCCGGATCACTCGATCCCGGTGGAGGGAGTCCAGTGAGCCGCGAGATCGTCGAGGCGATCAGGGGCCTCGAGCAGGAGAAGGGGATCGATGCCGAGACGCTGATGGCGGCGCTCGAGGATGCACTGCTGTCCGCCTACAAGAAGACGCCGGGCGCCGCCAAGTACGCCCGCGTCGACCTCGACCGCGAGACCGCCGATTTCCGAGTGTTCGAGCTGATCCTGCCGCCGGAGCTGGAGGAGAAGCTGGTGGCGCAGGCGATCGAGGAGGCGGAGGAGACCATCGACCCGGAGACCGGAGAGCTCCGCGAGCCTGAGGAGCCTGACCTCGACCCGGAGCTGCTGGCCCCCTACGAGGACCAGATCACGAGCCGCGACGTCACCCCGGAGAACTTCGGCCGGATCGCCGCCCAGACCGCCAAGCAGGTGATCCTCCAGCGGATCCGCGAGGCGGAGCGACACATGATGTTCGAGGAGTACCAGGACCGGGTCGGCGAGCTGGTCACGGGAATCATTCAGCAGTCCGACAACCGCTACACGCTGGTCCAGCTGCGCGAGCGGGTTGAGGCGCTGCTGCCGCGCTCCGAGCAGGTGTGGAACGAGCGCTACGACCACGGCATGCGGGTGAAGGCGGTGATCACGGAGGTCAATGCGGAGGGCAAGGGGCCGGGAATCGTGGTTTCGCGGCGCGACTCCGAGCTGATCAAGCAGCTGTTCGAGCTCGAGGTGCCGGAGATCGCCGACAGCCTCGTGGAGATCGTTGGTGTCGCCCGGGAGCCCGGTTACCGCTCGAAGATCGCGGTCATCTCGCACGCCGACGGGGTCGATCCCGTTGGGGCCTGCGTGGGGCCGAGGGGCTCGCGGGTGCGGATGGTGGTCTCCGAGCTTCGCGGCGAGAAGATCGACATCATCCCCTACAACGAGGAGCCTGCCCGCTTCGTGGCCAAGGCGCTGTCCCCGGCGCGCGTGCGGGAGGTGTTGGTCGACGACGAGAAGCGGGAGGCGACCGTGATCGTGCCGGACGACCAGCTCTCGCTGGCGATCGGGCGTGAGGGCCAGAACGCGAGACTTGCCGCGAAGCTCACCGGCTGGAAGGTCGACATCAAGTCCGAGACCGAGTTCAGCCAGGAGGACGACGACCTCACCTACGAGGAGGGCGAGGAGGCGGACGGCCGCTGCGCCGCCGTGCTCTCCGCCGGTCGCCGGTGTCCGAACGCAGCGCTTGCGGGCTCGCGCTACTGCGGCCTGCCGCAGCATCAGGCGCTGGCGCGCTTCGGAACCAACCAGGTGACCGTGCTCACCCCGCTCAGCGACGAGGAGATTCAGAAGCTGGCCGATTCCGACGCCGACGAGAGCGAGATTCGCCCTCTCGTCGAGCGTGCCGAGGTGGAGTTCGAGCAGGCCGAGTCCGGGGCGGCCGAGGAGGAAGCCGAGGAGCCTGAGGGGGAAGCTGAGGAGAAGGCCGAGGAGCCTGAGGGGGAAGCTGAGGAGAAGGCCGAGGAGGCCGAGGAGGAAGCTGAGGAAGCGGGGGAGGACGCCGAGACGGCGCTGGCGGAGGACGCTGCCGTGGAGGGCCCCGAGGATGGGGAGAACCGCGAGGCAACGGCGACGGTTGGGGCCCCCGCCTCCGAGGAATCCGAAGCCGAAGGCGAGGATTCCGAGGAATTGGGCTCCGAGGAATCTTGAAGAAGCGCGTCCACGAGATCGCCAAGCAGGAGGGCCTGACCAGCAAGGAAGTGCTCGCGGCGCTGAACGCGGCCGGCATCCAGGCGAAGGCGGCCGCTTCGAGCGTCGAGGAGGAGGAGGCCCTGAGCGCCTTGGCGGCCGCCGCCGCCACGACCGAGGGCAAGTCTGGAAAGGCGGCCTCGAAGGACGGCTCGAAGCCGAAGACAAAGGCCGCTCGGGTCGGCACCCAAGGACGCTGACGGAAAGCCCGCCTCCGACGAGCCCCGCTCCGAGCGCCCCGTTCGCCGCCAGGCGGACGACAGCGCTCCCGCGGCCGGCTCGGGCGGGCGCAAGCGCCGCCGGGTCGTGATCGACTCCCAGGCGGCGCGCCGCGAGCACATGCCGCAGGCGCCGCCGCATCGACCTCCGCGGCGCCGCGGGGGGCGCCGTCGCCGGCCGCTGCTCGAGGAGCCGCCGGTCAGGCCGCTGAGCGAGGCGCCCGAGCCGGACGCGACCAAGATCGCTTCCGGCGCGACCGTGCGCGAGGTGGCGGAGAGCCTCAGCCTCGGAAGCGCCGAGGTGATCAAGAAGCTGATGGAGCTGGGCGAGATGGCGACGCTCACCCAGACCCTCTCGGACGAGACCGTGATGGCCCTGGCCGCGGCGCTCGACCAAAAGGTCGAGCTCGTCAGCGCCGCCGAGGAGGAGCCGGAGGAGCCCGTCCACGAGGACGCCGAGGAGGACCTCGCGGATCGGCCGCCCGTGGTGACGATCATGGGTCACGTCGATCACGGCAAGACCTCGCTGCTGGACGCGATCCGCGAGACCGAGGTGGTCGCCGGCGAGGCGGGCGGCATAACGCAGCACATCGGCGCCTACCAGGTGCACCAGAACGGCAAGCTGGTCACCTTCCTCGACACTCCCGGACACGAGGCGTTCACCGCCATGCGTGCCCGCGGCGCCAAGGTCACCGATCTCGCGGTGATCGTGGTCGCGGCGGACGACGGCGTGATGCCCCAGACGGTGGAGGCGATCGACCACGCGCGGGCGGCCGGCGTGCCGATCCTGATCGCGGTCAACAAGATCGACAAGCCCGACGCCCAGCCCGACCGCGTCCGCAACGAGCTCGCCTCCCAGGGGCTCACGCCCGAGGACTGGGGCGGCGAGACGATCTTCTGCGACGTGTCCGCGAAGACCAAGGAGGGGCTCGACAACCTGCTCGAGATGATCGTCCTGGCCGCCGAGCTCGAGGAGCTGAAGGCGAACCCGAAGGCTCCGGCGTCGGGCGTCGTGATCGAGTCCCACCTCGACCCCGGCCGCGGCCCGATCGCCACGGTGCTGATCCAGCGGGGCACCCTTCACGTCGGCGACGCGCTGGTCGCGGGCGCGAACTGGGGCAAGGTGAAGGCGATGCTCGACTTCACCGGGGCCCGCGTGCAGGAGGCGCACCCGGGCGATCCGGTCGAGGTGCTGGGGCTCGACGGCGTCTGCGAGGCGGCGAGCGGGTCGAGGCGGTGGAGAACGAGCGGCGGGCGCGACAGCTCGCGCAGGAGCGCGGCCAGCGCCTCAAGAGCGGAGTCGCTCGCCCGTCAGCAGGCCCGCAAGCATCAGCCTCCAAGAGGTCTTCTCGAAGGGCACCGAGGGCGAGCTCCAGGAGCTCAACATCGTGCTCAAGGCGGACGTCTCGGGCTCGCTGGAGGCGCTTCAGGACGAGATCGCCAAGGTCCCGCAGGAGCAGATCGTGGTCGACGTGATCCACGCCGCGCCGGGCGGGATCACCGAGTCGGACGTGATGCTTGCGGCGGCCTCCGACGCGATCATCATCGGCTTCAACGTCCGACCGCTGGCCGAGGCCCGCAAGGCAGCCGAGCGCGAGGGGGTCGAGATCCGCACCTACTCGGTGATCTACAAGGTCACCGAGGACCTCCGCGCGGCGATGGAGGGCATGCTCGAGCCCGAGGAGGTCGAGGAGGCGCTCGGCCAGGCCGAGATCAAGGAGCTGTTCCGGGCCTCGCGCATCGGCACGATCGCCGGCTGCCTGGTCACCGACGGCAAGATCACCCGTACCGCACAGGTGCGCCTGGTCCGCGAGGGCACCGTCGTGTGGACGGGAAGGATCGGCTCCCTGCGCCGCTTCAAGGACAACGTGCAGGAGGTCGAGGAGGGCTTGGAGTGCGGGGTCGTGCTCGAGGGCTACCAGGACGTCAAGGTCGGCGACGTCCTGGAGCTGTTCGAGACCAAGCAGGTCGAGCAGACGCTCGAGTAGCGTCGCGGGCGTACCCTTGGCGCGTGCGCGCGTACGTCTGCGTGGTAGAGGTGCGGCTCCACCTCAACGACTCCCACGACCTGAAGGGCAAGCGGAAGGTCCTGCACTCGCTGAAGGCGCAGCTGCGGCAGCGGTTCGGGGCCTCGGTCGCGGAGGTCGACGGGCACGACACCTGGCAGCGGACGACCCTCGTCTGCGCGCTGGTCGGGCGCGGGGACGTCGGACGGCGCGCCGACGACCTGGAGCGGTTCGTCGAGGCGCGTTGTCCCGACGGGTGCGCATTCGAGCGCGACCTGTTGAGCCTCGCCGACATCCGTGGCTGAGACCGCCCAGTCGGCCGGGTGCCCTGAGCTATAGTCGCCCGACCATGCCCACCGAGCGCATGAGGAGGGTGAACGAGGTAATGCGCGAGGTGATCGGGTCCGCAATCGTGACGGAGCTAGAGGACCCACGGATCGGATTCGTGACTGTGACCTCGGTGGACACCAGCCCGGACCTGCGCTCGGCGCGCGTCTACGTCAGCGTGCTCGGCGGTGAGGCCGAGCGTGAGGCGACGCTCGCCGGGCTTTCATCTTCCCACGGGGTGCTCCAGGCTACGGTCGCCCGCCAGATGCGAATCAAGCGCACTCCCACCCTGAGCTTTCACTACGACGAGACTCCGGAGCGCGGCGTGCGCGTCTCCAGGCTGCTCGACCAGTGAGCGAGGCAGTCGTGACGACGGCGGAGCGCAGCGACGCGTCGCTCGAGGAGGTGGCCCAGGAGCTTCGAGCCTCAGATCGCTTCCTGCTGACGACCCACGAGGGCCCAGACGGAGACGCGCTCGGCTCCTTGCTCGCCTTGCACCACATCCTCACCCAGCTCGGCAAGGACTCGGTGATGTTCCTGGCTGCGAAGGAGTTCCCACTCCCGGTCGAGTACCGGTTCCTGCCCTTGGAGGAGGTCTTCCACGAGCCGCCGGTCGACGTCGTCGACCGGGTCGTGGTCTTTCTCGACTGCGGGAACATCGACCGGATGCCCGTCGGCTTTCTGCACAGCGGCGAGGCCAGGATCCTGAACATCGACCACCATCACGACAACACCCGCTTCGGGTCCCTGAACCTGGTCGATACGGAGGCCTCCTGCACGGCCGAGATCCTGTTCGGGCTGGCGAAGCTGCTCGGTGCGGAGCTCACGCCCGAGATCGCCGGGGCTCTCTACGTGGCGCTGGTCACCGACACGGGCCGGTTCATGTACGAGAACACGGGGGCGGCCACGCACCGGATGGCGGCGGAGCTGGTGGAGGCCGGGGTGGACGTCCACGACACCTACCGGCGCCTGTACGAGCGAGTGCCGATCGAGAAGCTGCGCCTGGTCGCTCGCGCGATCGAGCGCATCGAGCGCTTCCCGGACTGCAAGCTGGCCGTCACCTACATCTCGGCGGACGACTACGCCGATACGGGCGCCAGCGACATCCTCACCGAGGGAATCATCGACCACGTGCGCGCGCTGGAGGGCACCGAGGTCGCGGCGATGATCCGCGACAAGACCGACGGTGGACGGGCAGCGCGCAAGGTGAGCCTGCGCTCGACGATGGGCAGGGTGGATGTCTCCGCCATCGCTCGCAAGCGTGGCGGCGGTGGCCACCGGCGGGCGGCCGGCTTCTCGACCGACCTGGACTACCCCGAATTGGTCAAGTTCCTCTGTGACGAGTCCATGGCGCAGCTCTAGTGCGACCTCGCTGACCCCGTCGCCCGGGCTGCTGCTGGTCGACAAGCCAGCCGGCGACACCTCCCACGACGTGGTCGAGCGCATCCGCCGCGAGCGCGGCCAAAAGGCGGGCCATGCCGGAACCCTCGATCCCTTCGCCACCGGGCTGCTGCTGGTGCTCCTGGGGCGAGCCACGCGACTCCAGCGCTACCTCCTCTCGCTGCCGAAGACCTACCGCGCAACGGCGAGGCTGGGCTGGCGCTCAACCACCGGCGATCCCGACGGCGAGCTGACCCATACGGGCGCGATGCCCGAGCGGCTGGAGCTGCCAGCGGGGGTGGTCCGCCAGCGGGTCCCGATGACCTCGGCGGTCAAGGTGGGGGGCGAGCGCCTCTACCGGCGCGCGCACCGCGGCGAAAGCGTGGAGACGCCCGAGCGCCGGGTCGAGGTCTACCGCGCCGTGCTCCTGCGGCACGAGGACGACAGCGCCGAGTTCGAGATCGAGTGCTCGACGGGCACCTACGTTCGCACCCTGATCGAGACGCTGGGCGACGCCTACTGCAAGCGGTTGCGGCGGACTGCCGTGGGTCCCTTCCGGGTCGAGGCTGCGAACGGGGAGCCGCTTGCAGTCGAGGCGGCACTCGCCTTTCTGCCGGAGCGGGTCCTGGATGCTGCCGAGGCCGAGCGAGTCGCCCACGGGGGCTCAGTGCAGGCCGCCGGCGAGGCCGACGGTCCGCTGAGGCTCACTCACGAGGGGCGCCTGCTGGCGGTTGCGCGGCGTCGCGAGGCAGCGCTACAGCCGGAGGTGGTGCTGGCGTGAAAGGCTTCCCGGCCGCGCTTCGATGAGGATCAGGGTCACCCAGCTTGCCGATGCCGAACGCCGATCGCGACGCGTGGCGATCGGCGTCTTCGACGGCGTCCACGTCGGTCACCGCAAGGTGATCGACGGGGCGGACACGGTGTTGACCTTCGAACCGCACCCGGTGCGCGTGCTTCACCCCGATGCCGCGCCGAAGCTGATCATGCCGTTCGAGATCAAGCGCGACGTGATCGAGGGCCTCGGGGTCGCGGAGTTGATCGTGATCCCGTTCGACGACCAGTTCTCCTCGATCGCCGCGGAGGATTTCTGCTCGCAGATCCTGGTCGAGGGGCTCGGCGCAGAGAGCGTCTCGGTGGGGGAGAACTTCCGGTTTGGCGCCAAGGCTAAGGGGGACCCCCGGATGCTCGCCTCACACGACGAGTTCGAGACCCGCGTCGTGCCGCTGGTGGAGGTCGACGGCGAGATCGTCTCGTCGACCCGAGTCCGCTCGCTGGTCGCCGCGGGCGAGGTCGAGGCCGCGACCCGATGCCTGGGCGCTCCCTTCCTGCTCGAGGGGACCGTCGTCGAGGGGGACGAACGGGGACGCAAGCTCGGCTTTCCGACCGCCAACATCGTGCCGTCCGACGACCTCGTCTGCCCCGGCCATGGGGTCTACGCGGCGTTCGCCGACGGCCGGCCGGCGGCCGTCAACGTGGGCGTACGGCCGACCTTCGAGACCGGGCGCGGACTGCTCGTCGAGGCCTACCTGATCGACTACGACGGGGACCTGTACGGGCGGACACTGCGCATCGCGTTCATCAGCCGGCTGCGCGGCGAACGGCGATTTGCAGGCGTGGAGGAACTGATCGCTCAGATGCATCGCGACGTCGCGGAGGCTCGAGAGCTCTGTGCTAGCTTCACTCCGCCTCGATCACTGATCTAGATGCCGCTGACCAAGGACAAAAAACAGGAGCTGATCGGCAAGTTCGGTCGCGAAGCAGGCGATACCGGCTCCGCCGAGGTGCAGGTCGCCCTGCTCACGGAGCGCATCAACCACCTGACCGAGCACCTGCGCACGCACAGCAAGGACCACCACTCGCGCCGGGGGCTGCTGATGATGGTCGGCAAGCGCCGGCGGCTGCTGCGCTACCTGGAGAGCGCCGACCTGGAGCGCTACCGGAAGGTCGTGGCCGACCTCGGCCTGCGTCGTTGATCGCCGTCGGCAGCGAGGCGCCCGACTTCTCGCTGCCGAACCACGAAGGCAAGCCGGTCAGCCTGGCTGACTTCCGGGGTCGCAAGGTCGTGCTGGTCTTCTATCCGCTCGACTTCAGCCCCGTGTGCACGGATCAGCTCTCGATCTACCAGGAGGTCCTGCCGCAGATCGAGGACCAGGGCGCGACCCTGGTCGGGATCAGCGTCGACTCCTCATGGGCCCACCGCGCGTTCCGCGACAAGCTCGGGATCACGATCCCGCTGCTCTCGGACTTCGAGCCCAAGGGGGCGGTGACCCGCAGCTACGGGGCCTACCTGGACGCGGTCGGCCACGGCAACCGCTCGCTGGTGCTGGTCGACCCGGATGGAGTCGTGCGCTGGGTGCACGAATCGCCCACGCCGCTGGAGATCCCCGGCGCCAACCTGATCTTCGACGCCCTGTCCGCCGACTAGCGCCATGGGCGAGCTGACCAGCGCGGCGGTTCCGGCGGTCGCGCCCGACGACCACGTGCGGGGGGAGGGGCCGGAGGCGATCGTCTACCTCGACCTGGCCTGTCCCCGCTGCTCCCTGGCCTGGGCACGAGATCCGCGAGCTGCCGCTGCGCCTGGTCATGCGTCACTTCCCGATCGCCTCCAAGCATCCTCGCGCTCCCGCGCTCCATGCCGCGGCCGAGGCGGCCGGCCTGCAGGGACGCCTTCGCGGAGATGTGGGACTCGCTCTCGCCGACCAGGGCCGCACCAGGACGACCCGCACCTGTGGGAGCGCGCCGAGAGCCTCGGCCTCGACGCTGGAGCGCTTCGACCGCGAGCGCCGCTCTGAGTCGGTCGCCGAGCGCATCCGCCGCGACTTCGAAGGCGGGATCCGCGCTGGGGTCGCTGGGACGCCGGCAGCATTCGTCGCCGGGCAGTGGGCACGCGGGGACATCGCGGAGTCGCTGCGCACGCTGGCTGACAGCGCCTGACCGAGAAATGCCGCGCCCGCATGCAACCGCCCACCGAGAGCGCCTCGGGGATTCTCAGCGGCATCTGTAAGATCGTCGCCGTTAGAGAACGAGAGTTCTGAGCAAGATTGGCCGCCAACCGGGCGGCCGGAGGGAAAAGAACATAGATGAGCCTGTTTGACGTGAGCCGCGTCTCGGTGGAGGTGGGCGGCGAGGAGATCTCCTTCGAGACCGGCAAGCTCGCCCGCCAGGCGGGCGGAGCGGTCGTGGTGCGCGCCGGGGACACGATGGTCCTCTGCACCGCGACGGCCGGCAACCTACGCGACGTCGACTTTCTGCCCTTGACGGTCGATGTCGAGGAGCGCCACTACGCGGCCGGGAAGATCCCCGGCTCGTTCTTCCGGCGCGAGGGGAGGGCCGGCGAGAGGGCGACCCTGACGGCCCGGATGATCGACCGGCCCCTGCGCCCGCTGTTCCCGAAGGGCTGGCATTACGAGACCCAGATCGTCTGCCAGCCGATGTCGGTCGAATACGAGCACAGCTACGACATCCTGGCCATGAACGGAGCCTCTGCGGCGGTCGCCATCTCGCAGATCCCGGTGCCGACCCACGTCGGCGTCGGTGCGCATCGGCAAGCTCGAGGGCGATTTCGTCCTCAACCCCGCGGAGGAGACCACGGACGAGCTGGAGATGGACCTCGTCGTCTCAGGGTCCAGCGAGGCGATCCTGATGGTGGAGTGCGGGGCCAACGGCGTCACCGAGGCCGAGGTCCTCGACGCCCTCGACATCGCCCACGAGGAGATCAAGAAGATCTGCGCGTCGATCGAGGAGCTGCGAAGCCAAGGCGGGCAAGGAGAAGCTCGAGGTGGAGGAGCCGAAGATCGACCCGGAGCTCGTCGAGCGGATCCGCTCCTCGCACGGGGCGAAGCTCGACGAGGCGACTCAGATCCCCGAGAAGCTCGCCCGTCAGGAGGCCGCCAAGGCGGTCGAGGAGGAGGTGCTCGAGCAGCACGCGGGCGCCTCCGACGGCGAGGACCCGGACCCGGCGCGGCGCGCGCGAGGTCTCGCGCGCCTTCGACGAGCTCGAGAAGGAGATCATCCGCCTCCGGATCGCGGTCGACAAGAAGCGGCCCGACGGGCGCGCAGTGGACGAGATCCGGCCGATCGAGTGCGAGCTGGACCTGTCGCCCCGCGTGCACGGCTCGGCGCTGTTCACCCGCGGAGAGACGCAGATTCTCTCCAACGTGGCGCTCGGCACCAGCCGCATGGACATGCGGGTCGACAACCTCAGCCTGGTCGAGTCGAAGACCTTCTGGCACCACTACAACTTTCCGCCGTTCTCGGTCGGGGAGGCCGGCTTCATGCGCGGCCCGAAGCGCCGCGACATCGGCCACGGCGCGCTCGCCGAGCGAGCGCTGGTGCCCACGATCCCGAGCACCGACGACTTCCCGTACGTGATCCGGGTCGTTTCGGAGACCCTGGAGTCCAACGGGTCCTCGTCGATGGGCTCGGTCTGCGCCTCGTCGATGGCGCTGATGGCCGCGGGCGTACCGGTGTCGAGCCCCGTCGCCGGGGTCGCGATGGGCTTGATCAAGGAGGGCGATGACCACGTCGTGCTCACCGACATCGCCGGCGTCGAGGATCACCTCGGCGACATGGACTTCAAGGTCGCCGGCACCTCGGACGGGATCACCGCCCTGCAGATGGACATCAAGATCTCCGGGGTCACCTTCGAGATCCTGCGCGATGCGCTCGAGCAGGCACGTCGGGGACGGCTATTCATCCTGGAGGCGATGGGGCAGACGATCCCGGGGCCGCGCGATGAGCTGTCGACGCACGCGCCGCGAATCGAGCAGATCAAGATCGACCCGGAGAAGATCGGCGCCCTGATCGGAAAGGGCGGCGAGACGATTCGGGCCCTATCGGAGGAGTTCGAGGCCGACATCAACGTCGAGGACGACGGCACGGTGCGGGTTTACGCGCCCAGCGGCGCCCTGGTCGAGGCGTGCATAGCGCGCATCGAGGCGATGACCAAGGAGGCTGAGGTGGGCGACCGCTTTACCGGCAAGGTTGTCAAGACGACCGCCTTCGGGGCGTTCGTCGAGCTGACCAAGGGCACCGATGGCCTGCTCCACATCTCCAACGTGAAGCCGGGCGAGCGCGTGGGCGCGGTCGAGGACGTGCTCAAGCAGGGCGACGAGCTCGACGTCACCGTGGTCGAGGTTGATCGCGAGCGTGGGCGCATCGGCCTGCGGCTCTCCAGCGACCCCGCGGTCGAGGGGAAGCCCGCCGACGAGCTGAGCAACGTCGGGACTGGCGACTCGGGGCCGCGCGGGGGAGGCAATGGGGGCGGCCGGCGTGACCGGGAGCGCCTCGACGGCGGGCGCGGGCGAGGCGGCGGGCGGCGGCGGCATTGACAACCGGGGTCTCGTCCCTGCCTAGCCCTCGACCAACCTGCCGGAGGGCGTTTCCTGCACAGAGCTGCCTGACGGCCTCAGGGTGATCACCGAGGTGGTGCCCTCGGTGCGCTCCGTCGCGCTCGGGCTCTGGGTACGGACCGGCTCTCGCGACGAGGCTCCCGCGCAGGCGGGCGTCTCCCACTTCCTCGAGCACCTGCTGTTCAAGGGCACCGAGCGCCACTCGGCGATCGAGATCTCGGAGCTGTTCGACGGCATGGGAGCGGCGGCCAACGCCGCGACCAGCAAGGAATCCACCCAGCTGCACGCGCGGCTGCTGGACGAGCACACGGAAGAGGCCTTCGATCTGCTCTCCGAGATGCTGCTCCGCCCGTCGCTGCCCGAGGACGAGGTCGACTCGGAGCGCGAGGTCGTGCAGGAGGAGATCGCCATGTACGAGGACGAGCCCCAGGACCGGGTCCACGACGTGCTTGCGGCCGCTGTGCACGGCGACCACCCGCTGGGGCGCCGCGTGCTCGGCGACGCGGAGGTGATCGGCTCGATCCCCGTCGCCGAGATCATGTCCTACCACGACGCCCGGTACACGGGGCCCAACCTGGTGATCGCCGCGGCGGGACACCTCGACCACGAGCGGATGGTCGAGCTTGCCCAGCGCCAGCTGAGCCCGCCGACCGGCGAGCCCAATGGCGTTCCCACCGAGGCGGGGTATGAGCCCGTGCCCCGGTTCGCTTTCCAGGTCAAGGAGACCGAGCAGTACCACATCTGCTTCGGCGGCCCGGGGATCTCGCGCTCCGACGAGCGACGCTTCGCGCTTGGCGATCCTGGATGCGATCTTCGGCGGCTCGACCTCC
This sequence comes from uncultured Actinomycetes bacterium, assembly GCA_963745365.1. Taxonomy (GTDB): domain Bacteria; phylum Actinomycetota; class Thermoleophilia; order Solirubrobacterales; family 70-9; genus AC-56. Next base: position 107,020 of record CAVUXC010000005.1, on the reverse strand, counting down.
TCACGACTGTTCCGCGAGGTGCGCGAGAAGCGCGGCCTCGCCTACTCGGTCGGCTCCTACAGCGACCACTACGTGGATGGCGGCATGGTCGCGATGTACGTCGGCACCCGCGAGGAGAACGTGCGCGAGGCCTGCGAGATCATCGGCCGCGAGCTCGAGACGCTCCGCGATCACGGCGTCAGCGCCGAGGAGCTGGAGCGCGCCAAGGAGCACGTCAAGGGACGAATGGTGCTCGGGCTGGAGGCGACCGGGGCGCGGATGTCGCGGCTGGCTCGCGCGACCCTGTTCGGCGTCCCGCTGCTCTCGCTCGACGAGATGCTCGAGCGGGTCGAGCAGGTCAACGCCGAGGACGTCGCTCAGCTGGCCACCGAGCTGTATGACCCCGAGCGGCTCTCGACCGCCTGCATCGGCCCCGACGAGGGACATTTCCGGGAGGCGACCGCCGCGGTCAGCGAGGCGCTTACACAAGCATGATCCGGGTCGCGGTCTCCGGGGCCGCGGGGCGCATGGGCTCCGCCGTCTGCGAAGCGGTGGAGGCGGCCGACGACCTGGAGCTTGCCGGACGTGCCGACCCCTCCCTCGAGGTGACGCTCTCAGACGGTCCTTGGGGGGGCGGACGTGGTGGTGGACTTCACGACGCCGGAGGCCGCCGCCGGGAACGTGCGCGAGTGCCTCGCCGCGGACGTCCACGCCGTGGTCGGCACCACCGGGTTCGAGCTCGAAGCGGTGCGCGGCGACGCCGAGGCGGCGGCGCGCGACGGCAGGCGCGCGCGGGTGTTCGTGGCCCCCAACTTCGCGATCGGAGCCGTGCTGATGATGCAGATGGCGCGCGAGGCCGCTCCGCACATGCCGGAGTGCGAGATCGTCGAGCTCCACCACCAGGGCAAGCTCGACGCCCCCTCGGGGACCGCGAAGCGCACCGCCGACCTGATCCGCGACGCCGGTGGACAACGTCCACGAACCGATCCACTCGGTGCGGCTTCCCGGCCTGGTCGCCCACCAGGAGGTGATCTTCGGAGGTGAGGGACAGACGCTCTCGATCCGCCACGACTCGACCGACCGCCGCTCGTTCATGCCCGGCGTCCTGCTCGCCGTCCGGCGGGTCGGCGACCTGCCCGACCCGTTTACCGTGGGGCTGGAAAAGCTCCTTTAGGGCGCTGACCGGCGAGGAGCGCGGGTAGAGTCGCGCCGTGCGCCTCTCCCAGATCGCGCTCAGCGTCACCGACCTGCGCCGGGCCCAGGGCTGGTACCGAGAGGTGCTCGGGCTCGAGCCCGCTGGCGGCACCAACCTGTTCGCGGGCCCACTCGCCTCGATGGTCCAGGGCGTGCCGCGCTCGGCCTCGACCTGCTGGTGGCTCGTCGACCGCCAGGACCTGTTCCAGATCGAGCTGTTCGAGTTCCGGAGCCCCCTGGTGCGCTCGATGCCGGGGGACTGGCGACCGTGCGACATCGGCTACACGATGGTCTCCTTTTGGGTCGCCGACTTCGAGCGGGCGCTGGAGCGCGCCGCGGCAGCCGGCACGGCGCCGCTGAGCGATCCGGTGGGTGAGCCCGGGGCTCGGCGCGCCTGCGTCCGCGATCCCGAGGGAGTGCTGATCGAGTTGATGGAGGACGACCCACGCGCTTCTGAGCCGCGCGGGCGCCCCCGGCCCGGCCCTGGGGCAGCGGCGCGCTCGGTGACGCTTTCGGTGCCGGACCTGGAGCGCTCGCGGCGGTTCTTCGCCGGGACGCTGGGGCTGGAGGCGGCCGACGGCCTCGAACTGCACCGTCCCGAGCACGAGGCGCTTTGGGGCCTGGAGGGGGCAGGGCGCGAGTCGCACCTTCTGTGGGCGGACGACATGCTCGTCGAGCTGGTCCACTACGCGGAGCCGGCGGGAAGGCCGTGGCCGCCGGGTTACCGGATCTCGGACCAGGGCCTGCTGAACATCGCCTTCGGCTTTCGCCGGCGCGCCGAGTTCGAGGCGGCCCACAGGCGTTGCCATGGAGGCGGGGCTGAGCGCCAACGGCCCTCCGCTGCGGCTCGGGGCCTGGTCCGTTGTCTACGTCAACGACGACCAGGGCTTCAGCGTCGAGCTGCTCCACGTGGAGCCCTGGTACGAGAGGCAAATGGGGTTTCGCCCGCGGGCGACCCCCAGGCTCGCCCCCCTCGCCGGGCGCACGCCGGCGCGGCTGCGAGGCGAACGGCGATTCGGGAAGGCGCTGGTCACGGGCGCCGCGGGCGGGCTCGGGACGGAGCTCTGCCGATTGGCGGCCGAGGATGGAACCTCGCTCGTGCTCCTCGACCGCGACGCGGATGGCTTGTCGAAGCTGGCGGCTGGAGCTAGGGGATGTCGTCGAGGTGACCACGCTCCAGCTCGACTTCGCCGATCTGGAGGCCGTGGATACGGCCACCGCGGAGCTGCTCGCCGAGCATCCGGACATCGACCTGATGATCGCCGGCGCCGGCCTGGACCGAGCCCAGTCGCTGCTGGCCTTCGACTGGCGCCAGGCCCGCGACGACTTCACCGTCAACTCGCTCTCCAACCTGGTGCTGCTGGAGCATCTGGCTCCGGCGATGGTCAAGCGAGGCGGCGGTCACGTGACCGCGATTGTGAGCCTGGCCGGGCTGGTCGGGATGCCGTACGAGGCCCCGTACAGCGGCAGCAAGGCGGCGCTGGCCGCGATCGCGGAGTCGGCGCGGGCCGAGCTCGAGCCCCAGGGGATCACCTTCACGGCGGTCTTCCCCGGCTTCGTGGACACGCCGATGTTCCGCGCCAACGCCTTCAAGCACAGCTACTCCATCGCCCCCCGGGACGCCGCGGAGAGGATCTACATGGCGACCCTTCGGCGGCGCGAGAGCCTCGCCTTCCCCGCCCGGGAATACGCGAAGCTGCGGCTCGCGCGGCTGCTGCCGGCGCGCCTGCGCGACCCGATCACCCGCGCCGCCATGGACCTGAGTCGCATAGGGTCCCGCAAGCGATGAGCGACGAGCTGGCACGCCTCGATGCCACCGCCCAAGCGGAGCTGGTGCGCAGCGGCGAGGCCAGCCCGGCGGAGCTCGTTGACGCCGCGATCGAGCGGATCGAGGCCCTCAACGGGGAGCTGAACGCGGTCATCCACCCGCTGTTCGAGAAGGCCCGTAAAGCCGCCTCCGGCGAGCTTCCCGACGGCCCTTTCAAGGGCGTGCCCTTCCTGCTCAAGGACCTCGGCGCCGCGTTCGCCGGCGATCCGCTGCACCTGGGGATGCGGTTCCTCAAGGAAGCGGGGTTCCGGGCGCCTGTGGACACCTACCTGGCGCCAACGCTTCCGCGATGCCGGCTTCGTCACCGTGGGCAAGACCAACACCCCCGAGCTCGGCATCCTGCCGACCACGGAGCCGGAAGCGTACGGGGCCACCCGCAACCCCTGGGATCTCTCCCGCTCCCCGGGGGGCTCGAGCGGCGGATCCGCCGCCGCGGTCGCCTCCGGCATGGTGCCGGTGGCCCACGCCAACGACGGCGGCGGCTCCATCCGCATTCCGGCGAGCGCCTGCGGCCTGGTCGGCCTGAAGCCAACCCGGCAGCGAACCTCCGCGGGCCCCGTGGCCGGCGACCACATGTCCGGGCTGAGCGAGGAGCTGGTCGTTTCGAGGTCGGTGCGCGACACGGCCGCGGTCTTGGACGCCGTGCACGGCCCGGGCCCGGGGGATCCATACGCGGCGCCTCCGCCGCAGCGGCCGTACCGCGACGAGGTGGGCGCCGAGCCCGGACCGCTGCGCGTCGGGGTGACGACCCAGCCGCTCCTGGACGCGACCCCGGAGGCGGCTGTGGTCGAGGCCGCGCGGGACGCCGGCCAGCTCCTCGAGTCGCTCGGCCATACGGTGGAGGAGGGGGGTCCGGGCAGGCTCGAGGGAATGGACATCGTCGACACCTTCCTGACCCGGTGGATGGCCGGCCAGGCGAGCACGCTGGACCAGTTGGGCACGATAGTTGGCCGCCCGGTGGGTAGCGAAGACGTCGAGTCGCTCACCTGGGCGCTGGCGGAGGAGGGGCGGCGGCGAAGCGCCGGCCTGTACCTGACCGCGGTCGCACAGCACCAGGTGGCGGCCCGGATGATCGCCGGCTGGTTCGAGTCCGGCTTCGACCTCTGGGTGACCCCCACCATGGGGGAGCCCCCGACCCCGCTCGGCGCCTTCGACGACGCGGGCCCGGAGCCGATCCGAGCGATCCACCGGGGCGTCCAGACGGCGGCCTTCACCGCGATCCTCAACGCCACCGGGCAGCCGGGGATCTCGCTGCCGCTCCATTGGGGCGACGACGGCCTGCCGATCGGCGTCCAGCTTGTCGCGCCGTACGGACGCGAGGACGTGCTGATCCGCGTCGCCGCTCAGCTCGAACGGGCGCGGCCCTGGGCCGACCGCGTCCCGCCCCTGTACGCCGGCATCGCCGCCGCCGGTTGAGCGATACTAGGACGATGGCGACGATCTCCGGCGTGCTCACCGCGATGGCGACGCCGTTCAGTGAGGATGGCGCGCTCGACCTCGATGGCGCGCGCAGGCTGGCCCGGCACCTGGTGGAGAATGGCTCGCACGGGCTCGTGGTCGCCGGGACCACCGGGGAATCGGCGACCCTGTCGGACGCGGAGAAGCTGAGCCTGTTGGAGGCTGTGAAGGAGGAGGTCGGGGACCGGGCGACCATCGTCTGCGGCACGGGCTCCAACGACACTCGACACTCGGTCGAGTTAACCGCCGCGGCCTGCCACCGGGGCGCCGACGCCGCCCTGGCCGTGACCCCCTACTACAACAAGCCCAACGAGGCCGGCCTGCGCGCTCACTTCGCGGCGGTGGCGGAGGCCGCCGGCGACACGCCGGTGATCCTCTACAACATCCCCTCGCGCTCCGTCATCAACCTTTCCCCCGCCTTCCTCGCCGAGCTGGCGGCCGAGATCCCCAACGTGGCCGCGGTCAAGCAGGCCAACGATGCCGATCTCGGGCCGATCGAAGGGCTGGATGTGCTGGCCGGCAACGACACGGTCTTCCTCCGCTGCCTGGAGCTGGGGGGGACGGGGGGAATCCTCGTTTCCTCGCACCTGGTCGGCGCAGAGCTGCGGGCGCTGTATGAGGCGGCGATCGCGGGCGATGGGACGCGCGCTCAGGAGCTAGACGCCGAGCTTCAGCCGATCTACGAGGCGACCGCGGTAACCAGCAATCCGATCCCGGTCAAGGCGGCACTCGAGATGCTGGGCATCATCGAGGGCCACCTGCGCCTGCCGATGGTCCCCGCCAGCGACCAGGAGCGGGCCGTGGTCAGGACCGCGCTGGAGCGGCACGGCCTGCTGGTTGCCGGTGGCACGACCTAGTGGTCACGCCCGCAAGCATGCGACCACCAGCGGTCCCAGCCGCGTGACGGCTCCGCTTCGCGTCCTGCCGCTGGGGGGGCTGGGCGAGATCGGCAAGAACATGATGGCCGTCGAATACCAGGGGCGGATCGTCGTGGTCGACACCGGGCTCATGTTCCCGACCACCGAGATGCTTGGAATCGACCTGGTGCTTCCCGACTTCTCCTATCTTCGCGATCGCGCCGATGCCATCGAGGCGATCGTCCTCACCCATGGGCACGAGGACCACGTCGGGGCGCTGCCCTTCGTCCTGCGAGAGGTCGGGATGCCGCCCGTGATCTACGGCGGGGCGCTGACCATCGGCTTGGTGCGCTCGAAGGTCGAGGAGCACCGGCTCCGCGAAACGCCCCTCGAGGTGTTGGAGGCCGGCGAGAGGGTGTCGCTGGGCCCGTTCGAGCTCGAGCTGGTCCACATGGCTCACTCGATTCCGGACTCGCGCGCGGTGGTCCTGCGCACGGACCTGGGTGCGCTGCTGTTCACCGGTGACTACAAGTTCGACCAGACCCCGGTGGACGGGCGGCCGGCCGACGTCTCGCGGCTCGCCGAGCTGGGGCGCGAAGGCGTGCTATGCCTGTTCGGCGACTCGACCAACGCCGACCGGCCCGGCGTGGCGCCGTCGGAGTCGAGCGTGGGGCCCGCCCTGCTCGAGCTTTTCTCCCGCTGCCCCGGACGGATCATCGTCACATCGTTCGCCTCCAACGTGCATCGGGTCCAGCAGGTGATCGACGCGGCCGCCCAGCTCGATCGACGCGTGGCGCTGGTCGGCCGCTCGATGCGCAAGAACTTCAACATCGCCTCCAACCTCGGCATCGCCCAAGTTCCCGAGGGGATGCTGATCCCGGCGCGCGAGATCGAGTCCTTCCCAGACCACCAGGTGGTTGCGATCTCGACCGGGAGCCAGGGAGAGCCCCTGTCCGCTTTGCGGCGCATGGCCCACGCCGACCACACGGACGTCGAGCTGCACTCCGGCGACACCGTGATTTTCTCAGCGACGCCCATCCCCGGCAACGAGCGCTCGGTCAACGAGACGATCGACCGGATCTTCGAGATCGGCGCCCAGGTGGTGACTGCGGCCGACGCGCCCATCCACGCCTCGGGCCACGGGTGGCAGGAGGAGTTGAAGCTGATGCTCAACCTGACCCGTCCGCGCTACGTGATGCCGGTTCACGGCGACCACAAGCGCCTGCGCCTCCACGCCGCGCTGGCCGAATCGGTGCGGATTGACCCGGAGCGGATCTTCAAGGGCCGCAACGGGTTGACGCTTGAGTTCGATCAGTCCGGGGCCCACCTCGGTCCCGAGATCCCGGCCGGGATGATCTTCGTGGATGGCGTCGATATCGGGGATCCGGACGATGTCGCGCTTCGCGACCGCCGGGCCCTGTCGGCCGACGGCGTCTTCATCGTCGTGGCCACGATCGCCTCCACCGACGGGTCGCAGGTGGCGCCGCCGGAGATCATCTTCAGGGGGGTGCCGTTCGTGGAGGAGGCCGACGGGCTGGTCGAGGAGTTGCGCGAGGTGGTCGGCGACTCGCTGGCCGAAGCCGCAAGACACGAAGAGCGGGAGACGACGCTTCTCCAGCAGGGCCTGCACGACGACATCGCCGCCTTCGTGTATGAGCGACTGCGCCGCCGGCCGATGGTGCTGCCGGTGATAGTCGAGGTCTAGATTTGAGTGATTCGCCTTGAGCAGTGTTGCCCGCGCGGCCCTGACCGCCGGGCTGCTCGCGGCGCTGGTCGTCCCGGCCTCCGCCTCCGCGGCGCCCGCGAGGGCGGCAGCGAAGCTGAAGGCCGCCAGCGCGCCGGCCAGCCAGTTGGAGCCGGTCGCCGCGATCCAATTGCCGGGAGGCGCAACCGTGTATCGGTTCCAGCAGCGTGTCGCGGGAGTGAAGGTCCTCGACGGCCAGGCCGTGGTCAGCGACCCTAGGGTCGCGCAGCCCGACCTGGTGGCCGACTCGAGCAAGCCCGGGATCGAGGCCCCGCCCGTCGCCGCGCGTCGGCAGGACGCCCGCCGCCGAGATCGCGTTGCGCAGCGCGGGCGTCAGGCGCCTGCGAGGGGATTGGTCGGCGGGCCTGGCGATCGAGCCCGGCGACGGTGGCACGCTTGTCTGGCGCGTCGTCATCCCCGCGGCTCGGCCGCTTCAGGACTTCGAGGTTCTCGTCGATGCCGTTTCGGGCCGCGTGGTGCGCACCCGGGACCTGCTCCAGCACGCGAGGCGGGGCCGCGCGCAGCTCTACAACCCCAACCCGGTGGCCCAGAGCCGCAGGTCCAAGGGCCTGCGCCGCGACCACCGGGACAGGAACACCAGGATCCTGACCTCGCTGCGCCGGCCGGTCACGCTTCACAACATCCGGAAACGACAGCACTGCCTGCGCGGCAAATGGGCGCACGCCAAGCTCGGCCGCAGTGCGAAGGAGGTCTGCAAGCGCGGCCTCCGGTGGATGCGTGTGAAGCGGCGGAGGGGCAGCTTCGAGGCCTTGATGGCCTACTTCCACATCGATCGCGCCCAGCGCTACATCCAGCGCCTCGGGTTCGGCAACGGGGGCGCGCAGGGGATCAACAAGCGCCGCCCAGGTGGCGGTGGCGAACGCGTTCAGGGACGACAACTCCGCCTACTCGCCGGGGATCCGGTGGATCGCGTTCGGCAGCGGGGGCGTGGACGACGCTGAGGATGCCGACGTGATCATGCACGAGTACGGTCACGCGATCCAGGACGACCAGGTCCGATGGTTCGGGAGCGGTAACCAGGCCGAGGCGCTCGGCGAAGGCTTCGGCGACTACTGGGCCGCCGCGATGTCGTCCCGGTCACCGGGCACGAGCAACAGGGACAACGTCTGCATCTTCGACTGGGACGGTGTGGGCCTGGGCCGCTTCGTCCCGGAGTTCAACCGCAAGTGCGGCCGGCGTGCGGACCGGGACAAGACGCTGTCTGCGGCCCAGGCGGACTGTCCGTTCGGTACGTCCAACATTTGGTGCGTGGGCCAGGTCTGGTCCAGCGCTCTGTGGGACCTGCGCAAGGAAATCGGCGGCATTTCCCTCGACAGGATCCTGCTGTCCTCCCAGTTTTTCTATACGACCAACGAGCACTTCGATGACGCGGTGGAGGCGCTGATCGCCGCGGATCAGGCCTCGACCGGCGGCGACAACCAGGACGAGATCTGCGCCGAGATGGAGACCCAGCGCGGGATCTCGGTCGGCGACTGCCCCTAGAAAAGACAGACCCGCCGGCGTCAGGGAGGGGGAACACCGGCGGGTCGCTTGGCTCAGACTGGCCAACGTTCACCCGTCGAGGTGGTGTCGGGGGATGTCCTCGACGGGTGGGTTGTCTCGTCCAAGGCGAAAGTATAGGGATTGTGTAAACGATTCCTAAAACTCCCGCCTGCCGGGACGAGGTTTCCACGGGCGACGCGTTGATTCGACGGGCGCTCTCAGTGCGCTAGGACGACCCCGGCAGCGGCAGCCGCACCGTGAAGCGCGCCCCCCCGGTGGGTGAGGAGCCGGCGTCGACGTCGCCGCCGTGGGATATGGCGACCGCTTTGACGATCGCGAGGCCCAGCCCGGCGCCGCTGTCGCCGGTGACGTCGGAGGGGCCGGTGCCGCGAACGAACCTGGAGAAGACCTGCGCCTCCATGCCCGGCGGGATCCCGGGGCCATCGTCTGAGACCTCGAGCACCGCGTCGCCGTTGCGGCGCTCGACCGCCACCCGGATCTCGGTGCCAGCCGGCGTATGCCGCAGGCCGTTGTCGAGCAGGTTCACCGTCAGCCGGTGAAGCTCGTCCGGGTTCCCGTCCACCGGCACCGGACCGTGGTCGGCCAGGGTCAAGCGGTGCCCGTTTGCGACCGGGCGCACCTCTGAGAGCGCCCCGGCTGCCACGGCGGCGAGGTCGCACTCGCTCCGGGTGCTGGTGCGGCCGGCGTCGGCGCGGGCCAGCAGCAGCAGGTCGGAGACCAGGTGGCTCATCCGTCGTGAGGAGCGGAGCGCCGAGTCGATCATCTCGCCCTCCTCGCCGCGGCGCTCGGTCGCGTCGAGCCGCTCCTGCAACAGCTCCAGGTTGGCGAGGATGCTGGTGAGCGGGGTGCGCAGCTCGTGCGAGGCATCGGCGACGAACTCACGTTGCACCTGCATCATCTGCTCCGTCTCCGAGCGAGCCGCGTCGAGCTCGCGGAGCATCAGCTCCAGGGTGCGCGCCAACTCGCCCACCTCGTCGTCCGTCTCAGGCTCTGGGATGCGAAGCGAGGGGTCACGGGTGGAGGCGATCTCCCGCGCCCTGGCGGTGAGCGCGGAGACGGGCCGCATTGCCCGGCCCGCGATCGCAATCCCGGCCAGGGCCGCGAGCAGAGTGCCGCCGAGGACGCCGCCTCCCAGTAACAGCCACAGCCGGTTGATGGTCGCGTCGAGGTTGTCTCTGGTCCGCGCGTACTGGATAAAGAACGGGTCCGAGCTCTGGATCGTGGCGGCGAGAGGATAGGCGGCTACGGACAAGTCGCCGACGCGCTTGATGCTGTCGACCGCCGGCGGACCCAGGTTGGGGATCGCCCCCACCTTCTCGATCGGCGCGCCATTTTGGTGGACGATCTCGATTCCCGTGCCCAGGGGGAAGGCCATGGCCTCGAGCTGGCGACCCCGGATGCGGACGTCGAGGCCGCCCAATGGGTTGATGGCCAGCTGTGTCTCTGCGGCGATCGTGCGCGCGGCCCCGCGCAGGTCGTCGTTGAAGTCGTTCTGGATGCGGTTGGAGGTGAGCCGCCCCACAACGCACGGCGAAGATCACCAGGATGATCAACGTCAGGGTCGCCGAGACGGCCGCCAGCCGCCAGCGGACCGGCCAGCGCTTCGGCGTCAGCGCGGCGAGGATGCGCTCAAGCCGCTTCATCCCGAGCCGCCTTGATGACGTACCCGGCGCCGCGCTTCGTGTGCAGGACCCGCGGACTCGCCGCCGGCCTCGAGCTTTCTGCGCAGGTTCGAGATGAAGACGTCGATCGTGTTCGTCATCGCCATCGGGTCGTAGCCCCAGACCTCCTCCAGCAGACGCTCGCGCGAAACCACCAGCCGCTCGTTGCGCATCAGGTACTCGAGCAGCTCGAACTCGCGGTTCGTGAGCTCGACCGGGCGATCAGCCGCGATAGACCTCACGAGTGTCGGGGTTGAGGCGAAGGTCGCCGACCGCCAGCGAGGCCATGCCGCGGGGAGGCCGTCGCCGCAGCAGCGCCCGCATCCGCGCCAGAAGCTCCTGGCGCTCGAACGGCTTCACGAGATAGTCGTCAGCTCCGGAGTCGAGGCCCTCGACCCGATCGTCCGTATCGGTGCGGGCGGTGAGGATCAGGATCGGCGCGTCGCTCTCGGCCCGCAGGCGGCGGCAGACCTCGACCCCATCCAGCTTGGGCAACCCGAGATCGAGGATCACGAGGTCGGGAACGAAGCTCTCGGCGAGCTCGAGTGCCTCGACGCCGTCCCCCGCCGAGCGCACCTCATGGCCCTCCTGGCGCAGGGTTCGGCGCAGGACATCGGCGATCGCGGCGTCGTCCTCGACGACCAGGACCCGACCCGTGACGGTTTCGGTGGCAAGCATCCAGAACAAGGTTAGCCCTGGAAACGACAAACACGGGTGATCTTTAGCGCCGGTTTAGCCGCAGGGCTCGACCGTGCGGCGTCGAAGCCATCCCTGATGTTGCCCTGGACACGCAAGCGCCGTCGCAAGCGGCGCCGCCCTGCCGGCAACCAGCGCTCGCGCTCGCCCGCGAGGGCGCGGTCGCGATCGCGCGAACGACCGCGCCCCGCGCTTCGTAATCCGCGCACGCTGATCGCCGGGCTCGAGCAGCGCCACCTCGACCTGATCGGACTCGCGCTGGTGGCCGCGGGCGTCTACCTGGGCTGCGTGCTCTATGTGGGTTGGGACGGCGGGCCGGTGGGGGAGTGGCTGAACAGGGCGCTCGAGAACGCCGCCGGCCGGATTGCCTACGTGGCGCCGCCGGCCCTCGCCGGCTGGGGCATGGCGCTGGTGATGCGCCCGTTCGTCGCCGCCCCCGGCGCGCTGAACGCGGGCGGGGTTCTGCTGCTCGCCTCGCTGCTGCTGGCCTTCGCGGCGCAGACCGCCGGCCTGGGGCCCGAGCATCCCGCCCGCCACGGCTACTTCGAGCAGTCCTTCTTCACCGTCCACGGAGGAGCCGCCGGCGAAGCGCTGTACTGGGCCGCCACGACGCTGTTCCAGCGGCTCGGGGCCCAGATCCTTGCCGTCTTGATGTTCGCCAGCGGCCTGCTGCTGCTCACCGGGACCACGGTCGCGAGCCTCCTGTCTCGCGCCGGGCGGATCGCGCAGAGTGCGGGCACTGGAACCCGCGAGCTGGCAAAGACGGTGCGCTCGCCCCGCCAGGGGCTCGATGGCCTCGATCCGCGCGGCGATCAGATCGCGATCACGCGGGTCGGCCCGACCGAGCCGCTCGCCGCCGAGACGCTGGGCGGCGAGCCCGGCACGGGGGAGATGGAGGCCGCGGCCGTTGGCGGTCACCAGCAGCCCGAGTGGGCAGACGAGGAGGTCGAGGCGCCTGAGCCCGGGCGAGTTCCCGGGAGAGGAGTCGCTCGAGGACGAAGCCGACGGCGAGCCCGATGAAGTCGCACCGAACGATCGGCAACCGGCGGCCGGCGGCGACGTCACCCCGATGGGAAACCGGCGAAGCGCGGTCACCGAGTCCGACGAGATCGACTACACGGTTCCACCTCCCAAGCTGCTCCAGCGGGGTAAGGGCGACCCCGGCCCAGACGTGCGGGACCGCGAGGCCGTTGCCAAGTCGCTGCTGGACGCGCTCCGTCACTTCGGCGTCGAGGCGAAGCTGCTGGGGGTCGTCAGCGGTCCTCACGTGAGCCGCTACGAGCTCCAGCTGGCTCCCGGTACGAAGGTCTCCAAGGTCGCCCGGCTCCGTGACGATCTCGCCTACGCGCTCGCCTCCACCGACATCCGAATCCTGGCGCCCATCCCGGGCAAGAAGGCGGTCGGCGTGGAGGTGCCCAACCAGCGCCGGCGCCTGGTTCGGCTGGGCGATATCTACGACGGACGCCCGAAGGGCGCCTCGCCACTCGCCGTCTGGTTGGGCAAGGACGTCTCCGGGCAGGCCGTGTGGGCCGATCTGGCGCCGATGCCGCATGCGCTGGTCGCCGGCACCACCGGATCGGGCAAGTCGGGCTGCATCAACGCGATGCTGTGCTCCCTCCTCCTTCACGCCTCGCCGAACGAGGCGCGCCTGGTGCTGGTCGACCCGAAGCGGGTCGAGCTCAACCACTACGAGCGGCTGCCGCACCTGCTGACCCCGGTTGTCACCAATCCTCGGATGGCCGCCAACGTGCTCGCCAACCTGATCGGCGAGATGGAGAGCCGTTACGGCGTCATGAGCGAGGCCAGGGCGCGCAACCTGGTCGAGCTCAACCAGGTGCGTCGCAAGGCGGGCGAGGCGCCGCTCCCTTACATCCTCTGCGTGATCGACGAGCTGGCGGACCTGATGATGATCGCCCCCGCGGAGGTCGAGGATTCGATCATCCGGCTGGCGCAGAAGTCGCGGGCGGTCGGCATCCACCTGGTGCTGGCGACCCAGCGACCGTCGACCGATGTGATCACCGGGACGATCAAGGTCAACATTCCGGCCCGGATCGCCTTCTCGGTCGCCTCGCAGGTCGACTCCCGTGTGATCCTCGACCAGGGCGGCGCCGAGACCCTGCTCGGCCAGGGCGACATGCTGTTCCGGCCGGTTGGGACCTCGAGGCTGGAACGCCTGCAGGGGGCGTTCGTAGCCGAGGCGGAGATCGCCCGCCTGGTCGCCCACTGGGGACGCCAGGGCGAGCCCGAGTTCGACGAGGCGCTGCTCGAGGTGCACGAGGGGAGCGGTGATGAGCGAGACGGCGAGCTGTCGCCGGATCACGACGACCTGCTTGGCGAGGCGGCGCGGATCGTGGTCCACAGCCAGACGGCCTCCGTCTCGATGATCCAGCGCCGGCTGCGCGTTGGGTACACGCGCGCCGGCCGCCTGATCGACATGCTCGAGCGACGCGGGATCATCTCCGGGTACGAGGGCTCGAAGCCCCGGCAGGTCCTGGTCTCGGAGGGGGAGATCGGGCGAACGCTCGAGCGGCTCTCCGGCGAAGGCGGCGCCGGATCGCCCGAGGTCGGCGATCGCGATCGCGAGCCCGACACCGGGGCCGAGCTGGAGCCGCTCAGCGGCTGAGGGCCGCGGGCGGCGAGAATATGCGCCGTCATGGCTACAAGGGACCAAGGAGAGGGGCTGCCGATCGGCGAGGTCCTGAAGCGGACCCGGGCTCGCCACAAGATCGATATCCGCACCGTCGAGCAGCGGACCAAGATCCGCATCAAATACCTGCGCGCGCTCGAGAACGAGGAGTGGGACGTGCTTCCCGGACCCGCCTACGCGAAGGGCTTCCTGCGAACCTACGCCCAGTTCCTCGGCCTCGACGGGGACGCCCTGGTCGACGAGTACCGGCGAACGGCTGAGGCCGCGCTCGACGCCGACCGCGCCTATCTGTTCACCGAGCCCCTGTTGGAACGCCGGCGGCGACCCGGGCAGGAGCCACGGCGGCGCTGGCCAGTGACGGCGTCGATCCTGGGCGCTCTCGGCGCCGCGACCGCCATCGTGCTCCTGGTCCTCGCGCTGACCGGGTCGGACAACGAAAGCAAGAACGGACCCCGGCACAAGGGCAAGCGCGAGAGCGCCCAGCACCGAAGCGGGGGCGGCCCCTCACAACCGGTCACGGTGTCCCTGACCACTCGCGACTCCATGGAGGTCTGCCTGGTGACCGGCGACGGGCGGGCGCTGATCGACGCACAGACCTTGATCTCGGGCCGCGAGGAGGGTCCGTTCCAGCCGCCGGCCGACAACTACCGCCTCGATCTCTCCACTGGCGGGGCGCTCACCTTGGCCCTCGACGGCAAACCGCGCCGGGTCAGCTCGCGCGAGCCGGCGAGCTACCGGATCAGCTCCGACGGCGTCCGACCCACGAGCTTCAAGGGCCCGCAGTGTCCTTGACCGAGCCACCGTGAGCGGGGACACCGTCCGGGCCGGGATCGTGGTCACCGGCACCGAGGTCCTGACTGGCCGGGTGACGGACCGAAACGGTCCGTGGATCTCGGAGCGACTCGGCGAGCTGGGCGTGGACGTCGCCCACATCGTCTGCGTGGGAGACCGCGTTGGCGACCTCGAGGCGGCGCTGCGCTTCCTGGCCGCCCAGGACGCCGACCTGATCGTGACCAGCGGCGGGCTCGGCCCCACGGCGGACGATCTGACGGCGGAGGTGGTCGCTCGGTTCGCGGGCCGCGAGTTGGTGCTGGATCAGGGGATGGAGCAGAAGATCGCGCGCATCCTGGCCGAGTTCGCCCGGCGGCTGCGCTTCGACACCGAGGCGCTTCGCGAGGCCAACCGAAAGCAGGCCATGGTGCCGGATGGCGCGACCGCGATCGACCCGGCCGGGACCGCGCCCGGCCTGGTGGTCCCCACCGACGGGCCCACGGTGATAGTTCTGCCGGGCCCGCCACGCGAGCTGCAAGCGATGTGGCCGGCGGCGCTCGACTCGGAGCCCGTCCGCGCGGTGCTCGCGCGGGCGGCGCCGTATCGCGGCTACACCCTGCGACTGATCGGCATTCCCGAGTCGGAGATCGCCAAGACGTTGCGCGGGGTCGAGCGTCACACCGATCTCTCAGCGCTGGAGATCACAACGTGCCTGCGTGGGGGAGAGCTGGAGATCGACGTCCGCCATCGTGAAGGGGCGGACGCCGCTGCGGACGCGGTCCGTGCCGCAGTCGCGGAGCATCATGGCCGCTACCTCTTCTCAGAGGACGGGACCACCATCGACGAGCAGGTGGCCGGGCTCTTGCGCGGGCGGCGGGTCGGCCTCGCGGAGTCGTGCAGCGGCGGGCTGCTGGCGGCGCGGCTGACGCAGCTCCCGGGTGCCTCGCAGTACGTCGCCGGCAGCGTGGTCGCCTACTCGAACCAGGCGAAGTCGGACCTGCTCGGGGTCGACCCCGCGCTGATCGAGCGCCACGGCGCCGTCTCGCTCGAGGTCGCCGAGGCGATGGCCGACGGGGCGCTGGAGCGGTTCCGCGCCGACGCCGCCGTCTCGATCACCGGGATCGCAGGCCCCGAGGGCGGGACGAAGGAGAAGCCGGTCGGCTATGTCTGCTTCTGCGCCAAGCTTGCCGAGGGGCAAAGCCTCGCCCGCGACCCGGTGATCCCGGGCGGCCGCCAGGACATCCGCGAGCGCTCCGCGCTGGTCGGGATGCACATGTTGCGAATCGTGCTCGGCGGCGGGGAGGCTCCGCTTTAGCGGCCCCAGGGGTTACGCCCTGCCCTCCACCGCCGGGGCGCAGGGCCTATGATCGCCTTGAGATGCGAGGCCCGGATTGTGAGCTCGGACCTCGGTCCAGCAACCAGCGAAGAAGGAGGAGAGAGTGGCGGAGAGTGTGACGCTGAGCGTTGCGCAGGCCGTTGTCGAGGCGGCGCGCGCGAAGGCCGAGGAGATCGGCGTACCGATGAACATCGCGGTCGTCGACGATGGCAACAACCTGACGGCGTTCGCCCGCATGGACGGGGCCTGGCTGGGTTCCATCGACATCGCCCAGAACAAGGCGTACACGGCGCGCAGCTTCAACATGTCGACGAAGGAGCTGGCGCCGCTGGCGCAGCCCAACCAGCCCCTGTACGGCATCGAGGCCTCAAACCAGGGCCGGCTGATCGTGTTCGCCGGCGGCATCCCGCTCGAGGCGGGAGGCCAGGTGGTGGGCGCGGTTGGCGTCAGCGGCGGCAGCGTGGAACAGGACCACGAGGTTGCCGAGGCCGGCGTCGCGGCCTTCTAGCCGCGGACTAGCCGAGGAGCGAGATCATGGCCGACAACAGAGGCGTTGCCTACATGGAGCCGGGGAAGGTCGAGGTTCAGGACATCGACTTCCCCGAGCTGGAGCTGAAGGACGGGCCCGGTGTGCATCCCGACAACGTGGGGCGAAAGACCCCGCACGGGGCGATCCTGCGGATCGTGTCGACGAACATCTGCGGCTCGGATCAGCACATGGTCCGCGGGCGGACGACCGCGCCGGCGGGGCTGATCCTCGG
Source organism: uncultured Actinomycetes bacterium (assembly GCA_963745365.1). GTDB lineage: Bacteria > Actinomycetota > Thermoleophilia > Solirubrobacterales > 70-9 > AC-56. The sequence goes on along the minus strand of CAVUXC010000005.1, from coordinate 90,564 downwards.
CCACGAGATCACCGGTGAGGTGATCGAGGCCGGGCCCGGCGTCGAGTTCATCAAGGTCGGGGACCTGTGCTCGGTGCCCTTCAACATCGCCTGCGGGCGCTGCCGCCAGTGCAAGGAGGGAAACACCGGCGTCTGCCTCAACACGAATCCGGATCGTCCCGGGTCGGCGTATGGCTACGTCGACATGGGTGGCTGGGTCGGCGGCCAGGCTCAGTACGTGATGGTGCCCTACGCCGACTGGAACCTGCTCAAGTTCCCCGACCGCGAGCAGGCGATGGAGAAGATCCTCGACCTGACGATGCTGTCGGACATCTTCCCGACCGGCTTCCACGGCGTCTACACCGCCGGGGTCGGCCCGGGATCGACGGTCTACATCGCGGGCGCCGGCCCCGTCGGCCTCGCCGCCGCCTACTCCGCGCAGCTGCTGGGGGCGGCCGTGGTGATCGTCGGCGATCGGATTCCCGAACGCCTCGAGCAGGCGCGCTCGTTCGGCTGCGAGACGCTCGACATCTCGAAGGGCGAGCCCAAGGACCAGATCGAGCAGATCCTGGGCGTTCCGGAGGTGGATGCCGCCGTCGATGCGGTCGGCTTCGAGGCACGAGGCCACGGCTCCGGCGCCGAGAAGGAGGCGCCCGCGACCGTGTTGAACAGCATCATGGACATCACCCGCGCGGCGGGCAAGCTCGGCATTCCGGGCCTCTACGTCACCGGCGACCCTGGGGCGGTCGACGAAGCCGCCAAGGAGGGCTCACTGTCGATCCGGATCGGCCTCGGCTGGGCGAAGTCGCACTCGTTCACCACCGGCCAGTGCCCGGTGATGCGCTACCACCGCGGGTTGATGCAGATGATCCTCAGCGACCGGGCGCAGATCGCCAAGGCCGTCAACGCCACCGTGATCACGCTCGACGAGGCACCGAAGGGCTACGAGGACTTCGACTCGGGGGCCGCACGGAAGTTCGTCCTCAACCCGAACGACCTGATCCCGGCCTAAGGCCTAACCGAAGAACGAACGGAGTCTGGCGACCACGAGGTCCGGCTTCTCGTCGACCACGAAGTGCCCCGAGTCGGGAACCAGCTCGACCTCCAGATCGTCGGCGTACGGCTCATAGCCCGGGAGCAGCTTCGGCGTCACGTAGCGATCCCGCTCACCGAACACGATCCGGGTCGGCACCGTGAGCCGATGGTCGCGCCACCTGCCGCTGATGCCCTCGCGAAAGGCGCGCTGGTAGTGGCGATACAAGTGGCTGGCGGCGAGGGCGCGGGAGCGCTCGCGGAAGCTGTCCACGTAGGCGTCGATCTCCTCGGGCGTGAACGGAGCGCCGAAGTTGCCGCGCGTGAGGAGGATCTTGGCGATCCAGCCCCGCTGCGCGACCCAGGGGCCGAAGCCCGGGCGCCGCGAGCACCCACGTGTACCAGCTTCGCCAGCCCTCGGTGATCAGCCTCGGGGTGATCTTGCGGCCACGGGTGGGGCGTGTTCAAGGCCGCTAGGCGCTCCACTCGCTCCGGGTGCGTGAGGCCGAGCAGGATCGCCGTCCAGCCACCCCAGTCGTGGCCGGCGACGAAGGCGCGCTCGATCCCCAGCGCGTCGAGCAGCGCAACCTGGTCGGCGGCGAAGGTCTCGGCGTCATAGCCATGCCCGGGCGCCTCGCTCCAGCCGAAGCCGCGCAGGTCGGGAGCGAGCACCCGGCGCTGGTCACGCAGAGCGCCCATCACACGACGCCACATGTACCAGTGCTGCGGCCAGCCGTGGAGCAGCAGGACCGGCGGCTCCGCCGAATCGCTTGGGCCCGCCTCGGCGAGGTGGATTCGCAGCCCGTTGGCGTCGACGAAGCGGTGCTCGACGCCCTCGACCTGCGGCAATTCGTCGCTCATCGCGCTGCAATCTATTTGCGAACCACGAGCCTTGGGCCACGGAGTAGGGCATAGGTTTGGCTGAGATGACCAAGGAGCGGCTGAAGAGCCCGCGGGCGCGGCTGTTCGTGGCGCTCGATCTCTCGGAGCGGGTGCGCGAGAGGCTTGTCGCCTGGCAGCGCGAAGCGCTCACCGACCCGGCGCTGCGGCCGGTCGCCGCCGAGGCGCTGCACGTGACCCTCTGCTTCCTCGCCTATCAGCCCGAGCGCGCCATCGAGCGGATCGCCGAGGTCGTCCAGGGGGTGGACCCGCGACCGATTGAGATCCGCTTCGCTGCCGAGCCCGCGCCGGTTCCGCCGAACCGGCCCCGCCTGTTCGCGGTCGGCGCCGAGAGCGAGGGCGCCGTGGCGCTCCAGGCGGAGCTCTCCGATCGGCTCGAGGCGGAGCGCTTCTACCGCCCCGAGAAGCGGCCGTTCTGGTCACACGTGACCGTCGCCCGGGTCAAGCCCTCCAAGCGCTCCGCCTCCGACCGGCGAGGACGCCGAAGAGGCCGCCCGGTGCGCGTCGAGGCGCCTCCCGGGCCGCTGCCGGTGGAGCTCTTGGAGCCCTTCGGCGCCGTTCGCGTCACTCTCTACCGCTCCCTCCTGCGGCCGACGGGTGCGGAGTACGTGTCGCTGGCCGCGCTCGATTTGTCGTCCGATGGGCGAGGTTGACTTAGACGTTCGCCGAGCAGGCGGAGAAAGGTGCGATGACGATGGCAGATGAGAAGACGACCTCACGTTCGGGCAGCGGCTCCAAGAACGGCGCCGGCGCCAAGGAGGCGAAGGCCAAGGACGCGGCCCTACAGGCGGCGGTGACCCATATCGAGCGCGAGTTCGGCCAGGGGTCGGTGATGCGCCTCGGCAGCGATAGCGCGGTGCAGGTCGAGACGATCCCCACCGGAGCCCTTTCGCTCGACCTCGCGCTGGGCGTCGGCGGGGTGCCGCGGGGGAGGATCGTCGAGATCTTCGGACCCGAGTCCTCGGGCAAGACGACGCTCGTCTACCACATCATCGCGGAGGCCCAGGCGAAGGGCGGGATCTGCGCCTTCATCGACACGGAGCACGCCATCGACCCGATCTACGCGAAGCGGATCGGCGTCGACGTCGATGAGCTGCTCGTCTCGCAACCCGACTACGGAGAGCAGGCGCTTGAGATCGTCGACGTCCTGGTCCGCTCCGGCGCGGTGGACCTGGTCGCGGTGGACTCGGTGGCTGCGCTGACCCCGCGAGTCGAGCTCGAGGGCCAGATGGGGGAGATGCAGGTGGGCTTGCAGGCGCGGCTGATGTCGCAGGCGCTGCGGAAGCTGGCCGGCAACCTCAGCCGGGCCAAGACGGTGTGCGTATTCACGAACCAGATCCGCGAGAAGATCGGGGTCCAGTTCGGCTCGCCCGAAACGCAACCCGGCGGACGGGCGCTGAAGTTCTACTCCACACAGCGACTCGACATCCGCCGCATCGAGACCCTCAAGGAGGGGACCGAGGCGGTCGGCAACCGGGTCCGGGTGAAGGTGGTCAAGAACAAGGTCGCCGCGCCCTTCCGCCAGGCGGAGTTCGACATCGAGTACGGGACCGGGATCTCCAACGAAGGCTGCCTGCTCGACTTGGCGCTCGAGCACGACCTGGTGCAGAAGTCCGGCTCGTTCTTCTCCTACGGCGAGCTGCGCCTCGGCCAGGGTCGCAACAACACCAAGCAGTATCTGGCCGAGAACCCGAAGACCGCCCGCGAAATCGAGGCAAAGCTGGCCGATGCCCTCGGGATCGAGCGGCAAGAGGCGGCCGGCGAGCCGGAACGCGAGCCCTCATCGGATGCGACGCCGATCGCCGACGCCGCGGGGGCCGAGGAGCCCGAGCGCAAGGCCGCTTAGCGGTGCCCCTCGTAAGGTTCGCCGCCGGCGGTGGCTGAGCGAGCGTCAGATGCCTTCGAGGTCGCGCTCGCCTCGCTGCGGCGCAGGGAGCGGGCGACCCTCGAGCTCGCCGCCTGGCTGGCAAAGCGCGGCTATGGCTCGGAGGAGATCGAGGGGGCGGTCGATCGCCTGACGGAGGTGGGCGAGCTCGACGATGAGCGCTTCGCCCGCCGCTACGCCGAGGACAAGCGCGAGCTGCGCGGCTGGGGCGCCGAGCGGATCCGCGAGGCCCTCGCCGCGCGGGGCATCCCGCCTGAGCTTGTCGAGGCGGTGCTGGAGGCGGACTCGCATGGCGCCCAGGTCGGAAGGGCGAGCGACCTGCTCACGCGGCAGGGGCGGCCGCTGGCTGCCGATGCCGATCGAGCCCGGGCGCTGGGCTACTTGACCCGGCGCGGCTACGAGTACGAGGTCGCCTACGAGGCGATCCGCCTGGCCGCTCGCCGGGCCGCTTGAGACTTGCCAGAAGGCGATTGCGGGTCTACGATCCATGCGGCGACTGTTGGTCGCCCGAAGACACGAATGATCAGCTGTTTCAGGTTTGATACCGAGAATGCAACGACTTTCCAAAGGCCCTCGAAGCGGGAGGTTTCGCGCCTGACCTAGGCGCCCCAGCGCGATAGCGGACATGAGTGTCTCCGGCGCCGCCGGTCGCGGGTCCGTCGAGTAAAGGCGGTGCCCTGAGCAAAGAGGCGAATCAGCCGCCCCAAAGGAAGGGATTGGCAATGGAGATACGCGCCCTATTGCAACCGTGGAGGCGTGCCCACCCCGGAAGCGACGACGCCGGCGAGGCGCGCGAGCCCTCTGGAGGCTCGGTGCCGGACGAGCTCGCGGCGCGCCGGGCGGAGATCGCCCGGATGGAGGAGCGGGCACTGCGGGAGACCGAGTCGCTGGAGGTGCAGCGTGGCGACGTCGAGCGGCGCACCCAGGCGCTCGAGGACCGCGAGCGCAACCTTATCCAGCAGTCCGAGGAGCTGAAGCGCGCCAAGCGCGTGCAGCGGCGCGAGCTGGAGCGGATTTCGGGATTGAGCGCCTCGCAGGCGAAGCAGCTGCTGCTCGCCGACGTGGAGCAGGAGGCCCGCCATCAGGCCGGGGTAAGGCTGCAGGAGATCGAGGCCGAGGCGAAGCGGGAAGCCGAGCGCCGCGCCCGCAACATCCTTGCGGTGGCGACGCAGCGGCTCGCGGCGAGACACGCGGGCGACAACACCACGCGGCTGGTCGAGCTGCCGAGCGACGAGATGAAGGGCCGAATCATCGGCCGTGACGGTCGCAACATCCGGACGCTGGAGAAGCTCAGCGGCGTGGACGTGATCATCGACGAGACTCCGGCCGCTGTGGTCCTGTCGAGCTTCGACGGGGTGCGCCGCGAGATCGCGCGGATCACCCTGGAGCGGCTGATCGCCGACGGGCGGATAAATCCGGCTCTGATCGAGGAAACCTATGAGCACGCCAGGATCGAGATCGAGGAGCGAATCGTCGAGGAGGGCGAGCACGCGGCCCTCGAGGCCCGCGTGCACGGCCTCGACCCAGAGCTGATCCGCCTCCTGGGCCAGCTGAAGTTCCGCACCAGCTACGGGCAGAACGTGCTGGACCACCTGGTCGAGTGCTCGCACCTCGCAGGGCTCATCGCCGCGGAGCTCGGGGCGTCGGTGGAAACCTCGCGGCGCGCCACCCTGCTCCACGACATCGGCAAGGCGGTGACCCACGAAGTAGAGGGCCCGCACGCGGCGGTCGGCGCCAATCTGGCGCGCCGCCGAGGCGAGCCCGAGGCCGTCGTACACGCGATGGAGGCCCATCACAACGAGGTCGAGCCGCGCACTGTCGAAGCGGTGATCGTCCAGACTGCCGACGCGCTCTCGGGGGCGCGCCCTGGCGCCCGCGGTGACTCGCTGGAGGAGTACGTCGAGCGCCTGCGGGATCTCGAGGGCATCGCTTCTCGCTACGACGGCGTGGAGCGCGTCTATGCGATGCGAGCCGGCCGCGAGATCCGGGTGATCGTCGATCCCGGCGCGCTCGACGACGAGCAGTCCGCACTGGTCTCGCACGAGATCGCCGCCGCGATTGAGAAGGAGATGGAGTACCCGGGGCAGATCAAGATCACGGTGATCCGCGAGAGCCGGTCAACCTCCTACGCGAGTTGAGCGTTCAGCGGGCCGTCCCACTAGGATCGCAGCCGCATGGACGAGACCCTGTTCTATGTCTTCGGTGGTGCTTTGGTGCTCTCGGCGCTGGTTCTGTCGGCGATCGGCCTGCGCAGCGAGGGCTTTCCCGCGAGCCGGATTGTGCTTGCGGGGATCGTCGCCTATTTCGCCGCCCTGGTGGGCGCCACGAGCACCTTCGCCGTCCTCAACGCCCGCGACGAGCAGGCCAAGCGCGACGCCGAGCACGCGGAGGCGGCCGAGACCGTGCCGGCCGGCGGGGAGCCAACGACCACCCCTGGAACCACCACGACGCCTGAACCGGCGCAGGGAGGCGAGCAGACCGTCCAGGTCGAGCTCCCCTGCGGACGGCGACGCTCGTCTTCGAGCCCGACAGGCTGACGGCGAAGGCCGGAAGCGTCACGATCGAGTACGACAACCCGTCGCCCGTCGACCACAGCGTCGCGATCGAGGCGAGCGGGGAGACGATCGCCGAAAGCGAGATCGGGACCGAGGCCACCCTCGCCGCCACCGCCGACCTCGAGCCCGGCGAGTTCGTCTTCTACTGCACCGTGCCCGGGCACCGCGAGGCCGGCATGGAAGGCACCCTGACGGTCGAGTAGGGCGTCGCGTACCTGGTTTCGGGGGCTTGACTGCTGGCGAGCCCGAGCGGTAGGGCGAGCCCGAGCGGTAGGGTTAGGGCAAGAACCCCGAGTAGCGGGGAGGGGGCGACTGTGGAGAGCGCGAGAGGTCGGATGCGAAGCCGGCGTCGGCGTGGGACGAGGCGCGCTCGTCCCCGGACTGTCACGCTTGCCCTCTGCGCGGTCGGGACCGGCGCCCTGCTGGCGCTTCCGGGCATGGCCTCGGCCGCTACCGTCCGGGCCGACTTCAACGGCGACGGCCGCAGCGACCTGGCCGTCGGCGTCCGGGGAGAGGGCGTCGGGAGCGGCTTCGAGAACGTTCCGGTTGCCGGCGCTGTCAACGTCCTCTACGGCAGCGCTTCCGGGCTCTCCGCCAACGGCGACCAGCTCTGGCACCAGAACAGCCCGGGGGTCCTCGAAACGGCCGAGGCCTACGAGGAGTTCGGCCACCAGCTGGCCGCGGGCGACTTCAACGGCGACGGCCGCGCCGACTTGGCCGTCTCCGTCGACGACCACCTCGACGTCGGGAGCGTTGTTGAGGCTGGCGCGGTCAACGTCCTTTACGGCAGCGCTTCCGGGCTCTCCGCCAGCGGCGATCAGTTCTGGCATCAGAACAGCCCCGGGATCCTCGATGCTGTCGAAGACGGCGATGGATTCGGCGCCGACCTGGCCGCGGGCGACCTGAACGGCGACGGCCGTGGCGACCTGGCCGTCGGCGTCCCGGGAGAGGGCGTCGGGAGCGGTAAGGTCGGCGCCGTCCACGTCCTCTACGGCGGCGCCTCCGGGCTCTCCGCCGACGGCGATCAGCTCTGGCATCAGAACAGCCCCGGGGTCCTCGGCACCGCCGAAGTAGGCGAGTTCTTCGGCTCCGCGCTGGCCCCGGGCGACCTGAACGGCGACGGCCGCTCCGACCTGGCAGTGGGATCGCACGAAAGGCTCGGGGCCGCCGTCCAGGCCGGCGCTGTCAACGTCCTCTACGGCGGCGCCTCCGGGCTCTCCGCCGACGGCAACCAGTTCTGGCACCAGAACAGCCCCGGGGTCCTCGACACCGCTGAAGACGGCGATGAGTTCGGCGGCTTCGCCGGCACGCTGGCCGCGGGCGACCTGAACGCGGACGGCCGCGCCGACCTGGCCGTGGGCGTCCCCTTCGAGAACGTCGGGGGCGAAACCGATGCCGGCGCGGTCAGCGTCCTCTACGGCACGGCATCGGGACTCTCGGCGAGCGGCAACCAGTTCTGGCACCAGAACAGCCCCGGGGCCCTCGGCAGCGCCGAATACCTCGATCAGCTCGGCCGCGGGCTGGCCACAGGGCGCTTCAACGGCGACGGCCGCGCCGACCTCGCCGTCGGCGCGCGCGCTGAGAGCGTCGGGAGCGTTTCTTCGGCTGGCGCTGTCAACGTCCTCTACGGCGGCGCCTCCGGGCTCTCCGCCGACGGCGATCAGCTCTGGCACCAGAACACCCCCGGGGTCCTCGACACCGCTGAAGACGACGATGAGTTCGGCTTTGCCCTGGCCGCAGGGCGCTTCAATGGCGACGGCCGCGCCGACCTCGCCATCGGCGCGCGCGCTGAGAGCGTCGGAAGCGTTTTTATGGCTGGCGCTGTCAACGTCCTCTACGGCGGCGCCTCCGGGCTCTCCGCCGACGGCGATCAGCTCTGGCATCAGAACAGGCCGGGGGTCCTCGAAACCGCTGAAGACTCCGATGGGTTCTTCACCCCGGGCTGACCAGCGCCGACCCCCGTAAGGTTGCTCGGGCACGCCCGCTGCGCCGTTACCCTCCAGCCATGGCGAGCTACCACGTCACCACCTTCGGCTGCCAGATGAACGAGCACGACTCCGAGCGGATGAAGGGGATGCTCGATTCGCTCGGCTATCAGGAGGTCGCCGAGCGCTCGGCGGCCGACCTGATCCTCTTCAACACCTGCTCGATTCGGGAGTCGGCGGACAACCGCTTCACCGCCCACCTGGGTGAGGCGAAGCGGCTGAAGTCGGAGGATCCCCAGCGGGTGGTGGGGGTCGGCGGCTGCTGGGCGCAGTCGGTCAAGGACGAGGTCTTTCAGCGGTTCCCGTTCGTCGACGTCGCATTTGGGCCGGGGCAGATCCACCGGCTGGCCGAGTTCCTGACTCAGGAATCGCTGACCGCGCAGGGCTACTTCGAGTTCGAGGACTTCTCGGGCCACCTGCCCGCGAAGCGGGCGCGGGAGTTTCAGGCCTGGGTTCAGATCTCCGTGGGCTGCAACTGCGCCTGCTCCTACTGCATCGTTCCGCAGACACGCGGGCGCGAGGTCAGCCGCCGCCCCGAGGAGCTGATCGCCGAGATCGAGTCGCTGGCCGCCGACGGGGTGAGCGAGGTGACCCTGCTCGGCCAGAACGTGAACAGCTACGGGCGCGACCTGCCGAAGCCCGAGCGGATCACGTTCGCCGAGCTGCTGGCTCAGCGTGGACGCCGTCGAGGGCGTCCAGCGGATCCGCTACACGAGCCCGCATCCCAAGGACATGCGTGAGGACGTGATTCGCGCCCACGCGGAGCTGCCGGCGCTCTGCGAGCACATCCACCTGCCGCTCCAGTCGGGCTCGAGCCGGGTCCTGAAGGCGATGCGGCGAACGTATAACCGCGAGCGCTACCTTGACCGGGTCGCCCAGATTCGCGAGCACGTGCCGGACTGCGCGCTGACCACCGACATCATCGTCGGCTTCCCCGGCGAGACGGACGAGGAGTTCGCGGAGACGCTCGAGGTCGTCGACCAGGTCGGCTACGACGGCGCCTTCACGTTCATCTTCTCGCCGCGCCGCGGAACCGAGGCGGCGACACTGACGGACCAGGTCTCACATCCCGTGAAGCGGGAGCGGATGGCACGCCTGGTCGAGCTGGTCCAGCGCCGCGCCCGCGAGCGCGCCCAGCGCTTCGTCGGTCGAACGATGGAGGTGCTGGTCGAAGGGCCCGAGCAGGACTGACCCGGCGAGGCTCAGGGGCCGCACGGGCCACAACAAGACCGTCAACTTCGACGGCATGGCCGAGCCCGGTGAGCTGGTCGAGGTCGAGATCACCGAAGCGACGTCAACCACCCTGTCCGGGCACGAGCTGCTGAGCGCCAGGCTCGGGTGAGGGAGCTGGTGTCCGGCCGGGCCCGAAGCGATTTGCCCTGCTGAAGGTCCTCGCGATCTTCGGCCCGACCGGGGTCGGGAAGACGGCGGTCGCGATTGCCGTCGCGGACCTCTGCTGCGAGCGCGCCGCGAAGAGGCGGTGGCCGTCTCCTGCGACGCGATCCAGGTCTACCGGGGGCTCGAGACGCTGGCCGGGACGGCGACGCCCCAGGAGCGCTCGCGGCTCGAGCACCGGCTGGTCGGGTTCGTCGAGGTGACCGGCGAGTTCAGCGCCGGGCAGTTCGCGACCCTTGCGCATGCGGAGATCGACCAGCTCCTCGCGGAGGGACGGCGGCCGATCGTGGTCGGCGGGACGGGTCTCTACCTGCGTGCCGCGCTCGCCGATCTCGACCTGCGACCACCCGTCCCGGCCGAGGTGCGCGGCGAGGTCGAGCGCGAGATCGCCGCCCGCGGCCCTGAGGCGCTCCATGGTGAGCTCGACCCGGACGTCGCCGCGACGGTCCATCCCAGGGACCGCAAGCGGGTCGCTCGGGCGCTCGAGCTGCAGCGCGCGGGCCTCGACCCGCCGCGGGGAAGCGAGCAGCTGTGGACGGCAAAGCTCCGTCGCCCCACCGTCCTCGTCGGCCTGACGATGGACCGCGGGGAGCTTGATCGCCGGATCGGGGCCCGGGTCGAGGAGATGGCCGCCGCCGGGGCCGCGGAGGAGGCACGCCGGGCCGCGGAAGCCGGCGCCTCCCGCACCGCCCGGGCCGCGCTCGGGTTCGAGGAGTTGCTCGCCGGCGACCTGGAGGCGGTGAAGCGCGCCCATCGCGCCTATGCGCGCCGCCAGCTCACCTGGATGCGCAAGATGCCGGTGCGTCGAGCTGATCGACCGCACCGGCCGCGACGATGACAGCGTCGCCGGGCAAATCGTGGCCGCGCTCGGGACCGATGCTCGCGCGGAGGCTGAGCGAGGGACCGAATAGTGGCTAGCATCGACCCCAAATGCCCGCCATCGTCGAGCTGACACCTCTGACCCTGCGTGGTCGTGACCTGTTGCATCAGCTCGAGAGCAAGACCGGGCAGGTCCCGTTCAAGACCGACGAGTCGTTGGGAACCAAGACGTACTACCTGGACGGGTCGGCGAACGTCGATCGATTCCAGGCGGCGCTCGACCGGATCGAGCCGGATTGGGTACGACATCTGACGCTCCGGGACGTGACCGGAGTCGAGTAGCCCCTCGATGCGGTTCGAGAAGTGGCAGGCGCTCGGCAACGACTACCTGATCGTCGAGGCCGACGCCCTGCCGTGGGAGCTGACCCCGAACGCGGATCCGGCGACTGTGTGAGCCGCACTTCGGGATCGGCTCCGACGGCGTCCTGCTGCTCTCGCCTGCCGAGGACGCGCGCCAGGTGGCGGAGCTTCGGATCTTCAATCCCGACGGCTCCGAGGCCGAGCTCTCCGGCAATGGGGCCCGGCAGGCGGCGCTCTATCTAAGGCGCGCCGGCTGGACTGACGAGGACGAGTTCGCCATCCTCACCGCGGCGGGCGAGGTTCTTCCCACGATCACCTCGGCGGACACCGCCACGCTGGCCATGGGCAGGGCCTCGCTGACCTCGGCGGACTATCCCTCCGGCGGGCCCGATGGGATCGGCGCGCTGAGCGCGGCGGGGCGCGAGTGGCGCTTCCAGCACGTCTCGATCGGCAACCCGCAATGCGTGATCGAGGTGGGCGAGGAGCTCGAGGAGCTCGATCTGGGCGCGGTCGGCCCCGACATCGAGCGCAGTGAGCTGTTTCCCAACCGCACCAACGTGTCCTTCATTCGCATCGAGGGGTCGGCGGTCAGGGCGCGGATCTTCGAGCGCGGGGTGGGGGAGACGCTCTCCTCCGGGACCGGCGCGAGCGGGGCCGCGGTGGCGGCCGTTCTGAGAGGCGCGGCCAGCCCGATCGCGGTGAAGCTGGACGGAGGGGAGCTGGCGGTCGAGGTGGGGGAGGACCTGGACGTGCGGCTGACCGGAACCGCGGAGCCGGTGTTCCGGGGGGAGCTCTCGCCGGAGCTCGTGAGCGCCCTGGAGGGGGCCTAGGCACGCGCGCCTCGGCGGCGCTTACCCTTCCGTCCGATGGCGACCTCCGAGACCCCCACGCGCGCCCTGACCTCGCCCTCGCGGCGCCTGGAGGCCGTGCCCGCGTACATGTTCGCCGAGCTGGAGCGGCGGGTAGCCGAAAAGCGCCAGGCGGGCATCGACGTGATCAGCCTCGGGATCGGCGATCCCGACCGCGCCACATACCCGCACGTCGTCGAGGCGATGCAGGCCGCCGTCGCGGATCCCGCCAACCACCGCTACCCGACGAATCGCGGCCGCGAGGAGTTCCGCCACGCCTTTGCCGACTTCTACGCCAAGCGGTTCGGGGTTGAGATCGATCCGGATGCCGAGGCGATGCCCGCGATCGGCGCCAAGGAGTGCATCTACCACCTCTGCTTCGCCTTCCTCGATCCGGGCGACGTCGCCCTCGCTGCCGACCCGGGCTATCCCGTCTATACCGCGGGCCCCGCGCTGGCGGGCGCCGAGTGGGTGCTGATGCCCCTTCGCCCGGAGCTCGGCTTCGTGCCCGACCTTGGCGCGATTCCGGGCGAGGCGCTGGCCCGCGCCCGGCTGATGTTCCTCAACTACCCCAACAACCCCACCGGCGCGGTGGTCCCCGAGGGCTTCTTCGAGCGGGTCGTGGAGCTTGCCCGCGAGCACGAGATCCTGGTCGTCCACGACAACTCCTACTCCGAGAACACCTATGACGGCTACGTGGCGCCGAGCTTCCTGGCCACGCCGGGGGCCAAGCAGGTGGGGGTCGAGGTCTTCTCGCTCTCCAAGGGCTTCAACATGACCGGCTGGCGCTGCGCGGCGGCGCTCGGAAACGCGGAGGCGATCGCCTCTTACTGGCGCCTGAAGACCAACGTCGACTCGGGCCTGTTCGAGGCCGTGCAGCTGGCGGGCGCGGCGGCACTCACCGGGCCACGCGGGCCAATCGAGCAAACGAACGCCGTGTATGCGCACCGCCGAGACCTGGTGGTGGACGCGTTGCGAGGGATCGGCGTCCGGATCGAGCCGCCCAGGGGGACGATCTACGTCTGGGCGCCGGTCCCCGAGGGCCACACCTCCACCTCCTTCGCGGAGCTGGTGCTGGAGGAGGCCGCGGTGGTCGTCTCGCCAGGGTCGATGTACGGGCCGAGCGGCGAGGGGTTCTTCCGCATCTCGCTGACCACGCCCGACGACCGGATCGCCGAGGCGATGGCGCGGATCCGCGAGCACCTCTCCCAGTCCCGCACTTAATCCCTGCTCAACCTTTCCCTTAATCGCGTCCACTACGGTCGATGATTGCTAAAGCCGGTTTGGGGTACCGGTCGATGCAGTCACTAATGCTTCAACTCGGGACACTGCTGGCGCTTGCCTGCGCCCTGGCCACGAATGTGGCGATGCTCTGCAAGCATCGCGGTGCGGTGGCGGCGCCTGCGGTGCGACTCAGCCATCCGCTTCAAAGCGCGGCGGCGCTGTTTCGCTCCCGCTGGTGGGCGATCGGCTTTGGGATCGCCGCCGGTGCCTGGGGCCTGCACGTCGCGGCGCTGGCGCTGGCGCCGATCTCACTGGTCGAGACGACCATCTCGGGCGGCCTGGTGCTGCTCGCCTGGTTCGCCCAGCGCTGGTTCGGCGTCCGCGTGGGGCCGCGGGAATGGCTCGGGCTGGGCCTCTGTGCGGTCGGCCTTGGGCTTTTGGCCGTGACCTCCGTGGAGCACGGGGCGGGCAGCGCGAGCTATTCGACCGCCGCGATGATCTCCTTCGAGGCCGGCGCGGTCGGGATCGGGGCGTTGCTGCTGCTCTCCGGAAGCGTGGGCTCGATGAGGCGCTCCAGCGGTCCGCTGCTGGCGATCGCCGCCGGCCTGCTGCTCGGGGTCGCCAACGTCTCGGTCAAGGCGCTCACCGGGACCGTTCCGGGTGACCTCCTGACCATCATCAGCCCCTGGACGTTGGTTGCGCTGGTGGCCGGCATCGGTGCCTTCTTCGGGCTGGCTCGCGGGTTGCAGACGGGCGAGGCGATCCCCGTAATCGCGCTCACCGCCGTGGCCGCGAACTGCGCCTCGATCGCCGGCGGCATCCTGGTCTTCGGTGACCCGGTGGGGGACGGGCCGATCGACGTCGTGGCGCGCTGCCTCGCGTTCGCCGCCGTGATCGCGGCCGTGGCGTTGATGCCCGCGCCGCGTCAGCCGGCAAGCGCCCCGGCCTAGCGGGGCTTCCCTAGGCCGCAGCGGGCAGCTTGCCCTCGGCCTCGAGCGTGTCGCGCAGTCCCTGCTCCAGGCCGCGCGGCGTGTAATCGAGCTCGGCCATCGCCTTGTCGTGCTTGGCCCAGAAGGTGACGTTGTCGGCCGAGCTGATCAGCTCGCGGAGGTTCGGGCCCTGGCCCATCACCTTGCCGACGATCGGCCCGAAGGGAGTCAGCGCCTTCATCAGGGGGGTCGGCATGGCGCGCCTTGGCGCCTTCTTGCCGGCCACGGCGGCGAGCGTCTGGATCAGCTCGCGCATGGTCGTGATCTGGCCGCCGAGCACGTAGGCCTCGCCCGCCTTGCCCTTGTCGAGGGCGAGCAGCACGCCGGCGGCGACGTCGTCGACGTGCACCATGTTGAAGCCCAGGTCCGGGAAGGCGATCAGCGGCATGCGGCCGGCCAGGAACTGGTTCATCTGCTGGCCGATTGGCGAATGGTCCTGCGGCCCGTAGACGCCCCCCGGCTGGACGATCACGCAGGGAAGCCCATCCGTGGCGATCAGGCGCTTGGCGAGCCGGTGCGCCTCGAGCTTCGTCTCCTCGTAGTAGGACGTGAAGGCCGTCCCTGGGTGCTCGTAGCTCTCGTCGACGACCTGGCCCTTGGTGTTGCCGAAGGCCCCCACGGTGGAGATGTAGACGACCTTGGGGAGCTTCGCCTCGAGCGCCGCCCTCAGCACGTTCTCGGTGCCGATCACGTTCGCCTCGTACATCGCCCCGTGCTCCGACTGGGGAATCCCCACCTCATAGACCGCCGCGCTATGAATCGCCGCGTCGCAGCCCTGCATCCCGGTCGCGATCGCGTCCTTGCTGGCGAGGGTGCCGGCGATGAGATTGCAGCCGAGCTCGGCGAGAACCCGCCCCTTGTCGGGGTTGCGGACAAGCGCGCGCACCTCGTCGCCGCGCTCGCGCAGCGCGCGAACCACGTGGCCACCGATGAATCCGGTCCCTCCGGTGATGAAGACCCTCATCCACGCCAAGCCTATCCGGCCAGCGCCGCGCATAGATGCTCCGAGAACGGCGCCGGCCCGCGGGCGAGCGGCCTACACTTGAACGAGTGCAGAGGACCCGTCAAGGCCGCACCGCACAGACCCACTATGGGGTTGGGGGAGCCGGGGTCGAGAACGCGCGAGCGCGCCAGCGCGCGCTGGCGGTGGGCGTCCTGACCGCCTCGCCCCGCGACGACGATCCGCTGGCCGAGCTGAAGGAGCTGTTGCGCACCGCCGGAGTGGCGACCGCCGGCGAGCAGGTCCAGGTGCGGGCGCGGCCCGACCCCGACCGCTACCTCGGTAGGGGCAAGCTGGCGGAGGTGAAGGCGGAGATCGCCCGCAGCGACGCCAACCTGGTCGCCTGCGACGACGAGCTGGTGCCGCGCCAGGAGCGAAACCTCGAGGCGGCGCTCGGCGTGCCCGTGATCGACCGCACCGCCGTGATCCTCGACATCTTCGCCGACCACGCGCACAGCGCGGAGGGGAAGCTCCAGGTCGAGCTGGCGCAGCTGGAGTACAACCTGGCGCGCATGCGCGGCCTGTGGACCCACCTCGAGCGGCTTGGCGGCGGCATCGGGACCCGCGGGCCGGGGGAGAGCCAGATCGAGACGGACCGCCGCCTGGCCCGCGACCGCATCGCGACCCTGCGCCGCCGCCTCGAGCGCCTGGAGCGAAACCGCGAGGTGATGCGGGCGCGGCGCCGCGACTCCGCGCTCCCGACCGTGGCCCTGGCCGGCTACACGAACGCGGGCAAGTCGACGCTACTGAACGCGCTCACCGGGGCCGAAGCCGGGGTGGGGGAGAGGCTCTTCCACACGCTGGACCCGACCACGCGCGCCTACCGCCACCAGGGTCGCCGATACCTGGTGACCGACACGGTCGGCTTCATCCGCAAGCTCCCGCACCAGCTGGTCGAGGCGTTCAAGGCGACGCTCGAGGAGACGGTGCTGGCCGATCTGATCGTCCACGTTGTCGACGCGTCGGAGCCCGAGGAGGGCCGCCGCGAATCGATCGGCGCCGTCCACTCGGCGCTCGAGGAGATCGGTGCGGGGGAGGCGCCGCGGCTCGTGGCGCTCAACAAGATCGACCTCCTGGGCGCCGGCGAGGCTCGCGAGCTGACCATCCGCGAGCCCGAGGCGATCGCGATCTCCGCCGCGACCGGGCAGGGGCTCGAGGAGCTGCGGGACCGGATCGGAGGGGCCTTCGAGGAGACGCTGCGACCGGTGGAGCTGCTGCTCCCCTACTCCGAGGGCGCGGCTCTGGCCGAGCTGCACGAGCTGGCCGGCGACCTCGAGCGCGAGGATCGCGCCGAGGGGGTCGTGGTGAGGGCCCGGATCCCCGCGGCGCTGGCCCACCGGTTCGCGGACTTTGCGCGAAACGGCCTCGGTCCCGGCTCGGACCCAACCGGAACCGTCTAGAGCCCGCTCTACGCTCCCGGCACCGTGGAACTACGCGTCAGCCTGCTTCGAGAGGGTGCCCGCCTTCCCAGCCGTGCCCACGAGGGCGATGCCGGGCTTGACCTGCACGCCGCCGAGCCGGCGACCATCGGGGCGGGGGAGAGGACGAGCGTGGGCACCGGGATCACGGTTGAGATTCCCCCGGGCCACGCGGGCCTTGTGCTGCCGCGCTCCGGCTTGGCCGCGCGGCACGGGATCGCGCTCGTCAACTCGCCCGGGCTGATCGACTCCGGATATCGCGGCGAGGTCCGGGTGCTGCTCTTGAACACCGATCGCTCTCGTCCCTACGAGGTCGATCCGGGCGACCGCATCGCCCAGCTCGTGGTGACGCCCTTCGCCGGCGTCCAGCCGGTCGAGGCGGTCGATCCGGTCACGGTTGCCGCCAGCGCCCTCGCGGCGCCCGCGGCATCCGCGGCGAGCCCGGTCAGGGGCGCGGGCGGCTTCGGCTCCAGCGGGCGCTGAACAGCGCTCAGCTGAAGCTGAACGGGGGATAGCGGTCGGTCACCAGGAGGAAGGCGTAGGCCACGACCCGGTTTCCCCAGCGCATCACGCTCTCCACGATCCCGAACAGCCCCTGCGGATAGCGGCCGGTGAACAGGATCGCAAACCAGGCGATGGCGACGCAGAAGAGCGCCAGCAGCCAGAGGGCAACGAGCACGATGTAGTGCGGGATCGCCAGGAACCACTTGACCAGGGGCAACCAGCGATTCAGGTCCCGCTCCGCGTCGGGGTAGGGGTAGTCGAGCCGGACCGACTGGCCCTCGTCGGTGGAGGGGTAGCGATCGTCCATCAGCGTCAGATAGACGTAGACCCGGTTGGTGAACCGCAGCAGCTCGAGGTTCCAGTCGAACCACCAACGCGGGTACTTGCGCCGGAAGAGGATCATCAAAAGTGGGGCCAGGAAGAGGAGCCCGCCGGTGCCGCCAGCGGCGGCCGCCGCCGTGCCGTAACCCCAGCCGCCCCCGCTGACGGTGAGCAGCACGATCATGATCGGGATCACCGTGAAGATGCGAAAGCCGGTGGTCAGGCGGTTGAGCGAGCGATCGGGGTAGTCGACCGAGAACTGGAGCGGATAGTCACCGTCGGGCATCGGGCATTCCTTCCTTGCCGGGTTGGACAGGCTACCCGTCAGCCACGAAGCGCCGCCCGTCGCGCGGCCTCGTGGGCGGCCGTCTCGAGCGCGTCGTCAAGCGGCGCCAGCTCGGGCTCTGTGCCGTGGCGGCGAGCGAGAGCGAGTTGGATCAGTCGATCGGCCAGCCAGGCGTTCTTCGGCAGCAGGGGGCCGTGCAGGTAGGTGCCGATCATGTTCCGGCGCCGCACTCCCTCGAGGCCGTCGCTCCCGTTGTTGCCATGCCCTCGGACCACGCGGCCCAGCGGCTTCGCACCGTCGCCGAGATAGGTTCGCCCGCCGTGGTTCTCGAACCCGGCCAGCTCCCGGGGGCCGTCGCCGAGGTCGACCTCGATTTCGATGTTGCCGATCAGCCTCGGGCCCGGCTGGCGCACCGTCTCCAGGTCGGCCAGGCCGAGGCCCGGAATCCGCTCGTCGCCGAGCTCGTAGCTGTGACCGAGGAGCTGGTAGCCGCCGCAGACGGCCAGCACCACCGCACCGTCCTCCACGGCCTCCGCGAGGCCCGCGCGCTTGCTCGCCAGCATGTCCTCGGCGACGATCCGCTGGTCGCGGTCCTGGCCGCCGCCGACGTAGATCAGGTCGTGGGCAGCGGCGTCGAGCGGCTCGCCCGCCCCCGCGGCGTCGTACGAGAAATCGATCCCGCGCCATTCGCAGCGCCGCCGCAAAAACAGGATGTTGCCCCGGTCGGCATAGATGTTCATCTGCTCGGGGTAAAGCGCAACGGTGCGAAGCTCCATCAGGGCCGCTCCAGGATCACGACGGTGGAGCCGAAGTAGCCGTCCGCGGGCGGCACCTCGAGTCGGGCAGCGGGGCGCAGGCCCGACGTCTGCGGCCTCGGCCTCGAGCGCCTCGGCGTCCAAGGCATCGAGGCGGTCCGTGCATTCCTCCTCGCTCAGCGAGCCGTCGGGAGACACCGCCTGGCGGTGCCTGCGGATCACGAGCTGGCCGCCGGCGGTGACCTGGACGGCCGGAAGGCTCGAGTAGACCCAGCCGTCGAGCTCGCGAATGTCGGGAAGGGCAGCGGCGGGGCCGTCCGGCGTGGGGGATGGGGGCTCGACGATCGCGGCTGCCAGGCGGCCCCCCGGCGCCAGATGGTCCGCGGCCCGCTCGAGAGCCGCGCGGCGTGCGGCCGCCGACCCGAGCGCCTGGAGGAGCTGCATCGGCGCCAGGATCAGCTCGAACTCACGGTCCAGCTCCAGAGCGCAAACGTCGGCGCAGATGGTCCGCACCGCGAAGCCCCTGCGCCGCCGCTCGCGCCTGGAGCGCCTCGAGCAGGGAGGCGTCGGCATCGACGGCCCAGACCTCATGGCCACCATCCGCCAGGCGCAGGGCGACGCGGCCCGTCCCGGAGCCCAGCTCCAGGAGGGGGCCGTCGGCCGTGGCGGCGAGCCGATCCCAGACCGGGAGGTCCGCCGCGTAGCCGCCACACTCGACCTCGTGCCAGATGGCCGCCGAGCTCAAGCCCAGTACCTCTTGGCGAGCCCTCGCTTCGCCAGCAGGCTGCGGAGCTCCAGCAGGGCGGTGTATGTGGGCAGCGCGAACAGCGAGCCATCGGCGTGGGCCACGGCTCGATCGAGCGAGCGGTCGATCGCCTCGGTGACCGTGATCGCCTCCGGTGGCAGGCCGGCGTACTTCAGACGCACCGCCATCTCGGCGGCCCGGGTGCCCGCGCAGGCCACCTGGCGCACCTGGCCGGCCAGCAGCTCGAAGTCGGCGTCCCAGACCCAGGAGACGTCGCGGCCGTCGGCGATCCGGTCGTTGAGGGCGATCCACAGGTCGAGGCCACCATCGCCGGCCGCATCGGCCTCGAGCAGCAGGGTGCGCAGCACCTCGTTGGCGCCGGCGGGGTTCTTGATCAGCAGGATCGAGACCGCCTTGCCATCGACCTCGATCGTCTCAACGCGCCCGAAGACCGCCTCCATCTCCCCCAGGGCGCCGCGCCGCCCGCTCCAGGGGGATGCCGAGGCGCAACGCGGCGGTCAGCGCGGCGAGCGCGTTGTAGACGTTGTAGAGGCCGGGGAGGGGGAGGCGCCAGCTCGATCTCCCCCTCAGGCGTCCGCACCGTGACGCGCGAGCCGCGCATCCCCTCCAGGCCGATGCGCGTCGCGGCGATGTCCGGCCGCGGGCGGTCTGCGTGGCAGCGCGGGCAAGAGTAATGGCCGAGGTGGCCGACGAAGGCCCGCTCGTAGACGTACGGTGCGCCACAGCGGCGGCAGTGCTTGGCGTCGAAGGCGTGCTGGAGCTCCGGCAGCGCCTGGCTGGGATCGTCGATCCCGAAGTAGGTGACGCCGGGGCGGCGCGCCAGGTCGCGGTCGCGGCCGAGGTCCGCGATCAGCGGGTCGTCGGCATTGAGCACGAACCCGGCCTGGCCAGCGAGGGCGGCCACCAGCTCCGCCCACTCGTCGGCGAGGTGTTCCAGCTCCCCGTAGCGGTCGAGCTGATCGCGAAACAGGTTGCCGAGCACGATCAGGCGCGGCTTCAGCTCGTCCGCGATCCGGGGCAGCCAGGCCTCGTCGACCTCGAACAGGCCCTCCTCGCCCCGCTGGTCGAGCAAGGCGGTGGCCACGCCCCAGGTCATGTTCGAGCCGGCGCGGTTGTGAACCGGCACGCGGCCGGCGGACCGCAGGGCCGCGGCCAGCATCCCGGCGGTGGTCGTCTTGCCATTCGTGGCGCTGACGATCACGGAGCCTCCTCGCAGCTGCGCGCCGAGGCGCGAGATCGCATCCGGCGCCAGGCGCAACAGCAGACGGCCGGGCAGCGTCGTCCCTCCGCCGCGCCCGCTGCGGCGGCTCAGCGCCCCCGTCGCCCGCGCAAGCGCGAGCTTGGGGCCGAACATGGCGCTCATCCGGGCGGCGCGATCACCGTCAGCGCTCGCGGCAGGATCCGGACCGTCGCCGGCAGGTCGGCCAGGTGGTCGCCGTCCGCGTACACCGCCAACGGCCGGTCGGCGCTGATCGTGACCTCGCCGGCACGCAGGACCGTCACCTCCTCGTTGTGGACATGGCTGCCCTTGAACACCTTCCGCAGGTTAGCCAGGAAGCGGAGCTTGCCCACGTGGCCGACCCAGACCACGTCGAGCCTTCCGTCGTCGAGCTCCGCGTCCGGAGCGATGAACATTCCACCGCCGAAGGCCCTGCTGTTCGCGGCGGCGACCGAGTAGCCCGTGAACCGGTGTGGATCGCCGTCGAGCACCACCTCGAAGCGAGCCGGCTTCCAGGCCGCCAGGGCGCGCAGCGCCGCGTACAGGTAGACGAGGTTCCCCTTCACCAGGCGCGCCTGGTTGGCGATCCGGTTGGCCTCCGAGTCGAATCCGCAGCTGGCGATGCCCAGGAAGCGGCGGCCGTTGACCTCGCCGACGTCGATCGCCCGCGTCGGGCCGGCGGCGAGCAGGTCGACGGCGCCGGGAATCTCGGTGGGTATCCCAAGCACACGCGCCAGGTCGTTGCCGCGGCCGCCGGGGATCACGCCCATCGGCACCTCGCCGCCCGCGAGCGCCCCCCCGATCTGCCCGATCAGCCCGTCGCCGCTCATCACCACCGGGATCTCGCCGGCAGCAGCGGCCCGGAGCGCCTCCTCGCGGCCGTGGTCGAGGCTGGTGGTGAGAACGAGCCGGTAGTCCAGCCCCTGGGCTTGCAGGGCGGCCTCCAGCGCCGGCAGCGCCTTGCGGGCTCGCCCGCCGCCCGCCGAGGGGTTGACGATGATCAGATGGCGCCCGGCTCCGGCCATGCCGGGCAATCTAGTGGCGGGGCGGCTTGCGCCCGATCCAGTAGGTGCCGGAGACGGCTTCTCCGGCCGCGGCGGGCTCGATCCCACGCTTGGCGAAGCCCCAGTCGAGGACGGCCTTCGGTGTGTAAAAGGGGGTCGCCTCCCCCCAGCTCGAGGCGACCACGACGTGGCCCCCGGGGCGCAGGACGCGGGCGACCTCGCCGACGAAGGGCGGCATGTTGAGGTGGGCGACCAAGTCGAAGGACTCGTCGTCGTAGGGCAGGTCGGCGGCGTCGGCCACCCGGAACGCGATCCGGCCCTCGGGGTCGAGGCCGACCTTGCCGGTCGCAGCACGAATCATCTCCTCGGAGACGTCGACCCCGCGAACGCTCGCCTGCGGGAACTCGCGCGCCACGAGCAGCGCCCCCGCGCCGGTGCCCGTGCCCACCTCGAGCGCCCGCTCGGGCGCAGGCTTCACATGGAGCAGGGCGGCCGCCAGCGGAGCGAGGTGCTCGACCGAGCCGGCCCCGGTGCGCCCGTCCCAGCCGGGCGCAGCACGATCGAAGAAGCGCCGCATCGGGCCGCGGACGACCGGCCAGGCCCAGGGCGCCTGCACGATCAACCGGTTCAGGAGGCGGCCGGCGACGCGGATCCGGGTGGGCGTGGGTCGTCGCTCGGAGGTCGCCATCAGGCGACATCTTGCCGTGCCGCGTGGCACACCGCCCCGGCCCGCTAGCCTGCCCGGCGGATGCCACGGAACCCTGCAGCGCTGGTCCCTGCCATCGCCGTGGCGCTGGTGCTCCTGCTGGCGGCTTGCGGCGGCGGGGACGGTGACGAGGATGGGTCGACCTCCGTGGATCTTCCCGCGGGCTGCGAGGAGGCGCAGAAGCCGCCCTCCAAGCGGGTCGACCTGAAGCGGCCGCAGCGTCAGGTCGACCGGAGCCAGAGCCTGGTCGCCGCGGTCGACACCAGCTGCGGCGGCTTCGAGATCGCACTCGACGCCAGGAATTCGCCGAAGACGGTGAGCTCGTTCGTCTACATGGCGCGCGAAGGGGTGTACGACGACACAGCCTTTCACCGGATCGTGTCCGGCTTCGTGGTCCAGGGCGGGGACCCGCTGGGGACGGGCAGCGGCGGACCCGGCTACTCCGTCGACGAGCCGCCCCCGAGTGACGCCGAGTACACGAGGGGCACGGTGGCGATGGTGAAGTCGGCCGTCTCGCCGCTCGGCCGCTCCGGAAGCCAGTTCTTCATTGTCACCGCAGCCGACGCCGGCCTGCCTCCGCAGTACGCGCTGCTCGGCAAGGTGAGCTCGGGGGAGGACGTCGTCGATCGGATCGCCACGCTCGGCGATCCGGCCAGCGGCGACACGGGCACGCCGACAGCCACCGTTGTGATCCGGAAGATCACCATCAGCGGGGGTTAGAGGCGTGGCTCGGGTCGAGGTCGGCGACAGCGCTCCAGATTTCGAGCTTCTGGGAACCGGCGGCGGGACCGTGCGGCTGGCCGACTTCCGGGGACGCTGGCTTGTGCTCGCCTTCTATCCCGGCGACTTCACGCTCGTGTGCACCCGCCAGTTCTGCTCCTATCGGGACGCGGCGGACCGGCTGGACGAGCTGGACGCCGAGGTGCTCGGCGTGTCCCCGCAAACGATCGAATCCCACGAGCGCTTCCGCGCCAAGTACGGCCTCACCGTGCCGTTGCTCGCCGACCCGGAGCGGGACATGATCCGCGCCTACGGCGTCCTGGGGCCCGGCGGCATGGTGCGCCGCTCGGTCTTCATCGTCGATCCCGAGGGGATAGTGCGCTACCGCCAAGTCGCCCTGCTGGGGCTCCGCTACCAGGACGTCGAGGACTTGAGGCAATCGCTCCAGCGCGCGCGGGCCGCGGCGGCAGCCTGAGGAGGAGCGCGCCGGCGATCGTGGCGGGCGCCATCGAGCCAGCGGAGCTCGCGGTCGAGCGCCGAGGATCTCCGACTCGCCGGCGAGTCGGTCGGGGACGGCCCGCCGATCGTGCTCCTGCATGGCATCACGGCCACCCGCCGCTACGTGGTCCACGGCTCGAAGGTCCTCGCTCGGCGCGGATATCGCCAGATCGCCTACGACGCGCGCGGCCACGGCCAGTCCGAGCCCGCCCCCCGGCACGGCGGCTACTCCCATGCGGAGCTTGCGGCCGACCTGGAGTCGGTGCTCGATGCCGAGGTGGGCGAGCGGCCGGCGGTGCTCGCGGGCCACTCGATGGGGGCCCACACGGCCGTCTCCTATGCGCTCGCGCGGGGCGACCGACTTGCCGGCCTGGTGCTGATCGGGCCCGTCTACATGGGCTTCGTCGACGAGCAGGCGCTGGCCGGCTGGGACCGGCTCGCCGACGGGCTCGAGCGGGGTGGGGTGGACGGGTTCATGGAGGCCTACGATCGCGGGCTGGACCCGGCCTGGCGGGACACGATCCTGCGTTTCACTCGCCAGCGGATGCTCGAGCATCGCCATCCAGATGCCGTCGCGCGCGCGCTCCGCGAGGTGCCGCGATCGGCGCCCTTCGAGGCGATCTCCGAGCTCGAGTTCTGTGATCTGCCGGCGCTCGTGGTCGCGAGCCGCGACGCGGCCGACCCGGGCCATCCCTATGCCGTGGCCGCCGCCTACGCGGAGAGCCTTCCCGAGGCGCGCCTGATCAGCGAGGCCGAGGGCGAGTCGCCGCTGGCATGGCAGGGCGGCAAGCTGTCGCGCGAGATCGCTTCGTTCTGCGCCGAGCCCGACGTCGCGACGCGACTTGGATAGGGGGCTAGCGCGCCGTGCAGGCACGGGCCACGCCTGGGCGAGGTGCCAGGGTCGCGAGCATGGTGCGAACACGCGCCGAGATTCGAGCGTGACGCGATAAGCGATTCGGACAGTCTGCCTCAGCCGCCCGGGCGTCGGTTCCGCCGCGCACGGCGAACAGCCCCACGAGAACCAGAACTGCGACGCCGATCCAGCTCGTAAGCGGATGATCGTGAGGCCACGCCGACCAGCCACAGAAACGGGCTGAGAACGGCGACCAAGGCAAGGGCGCTCCAGACTTTCGACCCCGAGGTCCAGCGCGAGCGCATCACGTCCGAATGTAGCACCCGCGCTCCGCGGTTTTGGCTCGCCCCCGTATGCTTCGCCGACCATGATCGACGATGGCCACGGGGTCCACTATGCGGCGGTGGAGCGCGGGACGCCGGTCTACGGCTCCGATGGGGTGCAGGTCGGCAAGGTCGACGAGGTCGTCGACAACTACCGGGAGCACATCCTCGACGGGATCGTGATCGAGATGCCGAACCGGGAGCTTCGGTTTGTCGACGGCCCAGAGGTGACTCGAACGGCCGAGCGCGGCGTCACCCTGGCGATCACCTCAGCCGAGGCGGCTTCGCTGCCGCCGCCGAAGCGCGCTCCGGCCACCTTCCGCCCGAACCCGCGCGCCGGGCGCCTCGGACGCCTGTTCGGGGGCAGCTGGAAGCGTCACTAGCGGCGCTTCGGCGCCAAGCTCGTCCTAGGGCGGGTCTCCGAACAGGATCCATTGGCCCGAATCGCCGCGCCGAAGCTTGTCCCGCTCAGTGAGACTTCGTAGCGCCAGCGTGACCGTCGGGCGCCGCGCGCCGACCAGGTCGGCAAGCGTCTGGTGCGAGAGCCGGAATGGCAGGACGGCCCCCTCTGGGGCTTTCCGTCCCCACAGCTCGGTGAGCTGCCAGAGGCTGAGGAGCAGGCGCTCCTGAACCCCGACGGTGTTGGCGATCGCGGCGCTGACCGCGAGCCGGCGCGATCGCCGCAGGGCACGATCGGTCAGAGCCTCCAGGAGCTCGGGCACCTCTCTGGCGCGGGCCGTCAGCGGCTCGTCGAGAACCGCGATCGCCGCGGGCTCGATCACCGTCCACGACAGGCGCTCGAACGACGCGGACTCGTCCTGCCAGGGACGGAACAGGTCGCCCCGCCCGAGCAGCTCCAGGCTCCGACCGCGCTCGGGCACCAGAACCCGGCGACCGACCAGACCGTCGAGCACCAGGAAGCCCAGGTGGTCGACCGCGGGCTGGCGTGCATCCGGCTCCCAGGGTCCGCGCTTCAGCTTCAGCACGCCAGCCGAGAGGGGCGATCCCTGGCCATGACCCTGGCGCATCCCCGGTGGCAGGGCCCGCGCGAGCTCCGCGTCCCGCTCGAGCAGGTCAACGCGCGCGCCGTCCCTCGCCGGCTGGCCATTGTTGGCAATCCTCCGCACATGAATCCCTTACCCGACGCCGTGTGCCAGAAAACCACGCGCAGAGGGTCAGCGTTCTGACATGTGAGCGTCGGCTGAGCGTCCGTTAACATAACCCGACCTGGTCGCCACGGAAGGCTGGCCTAAAAGAGTGACAGCCACCAGGACCTTCCCCGGCCACGTTCGAGAAAAGGGGCGCACGGCCATCTCCACGCTGATTGCCACGGACCAGACGCCAGGGCCGCCCGAGACGGCTGCCGCGGGGATTCGGGCGATGGGCCGTGAGGGCGAGCTGCTCCGCCGCTATGCGGAGACCGGCGATGCGGCGGTGAAGGAGGAGCTGGTTCGCCGTTTCCTGCCCCTGGCGCGCTCCCTGGCGCTGCGTTACCGCGGGGCCACCGAGCAGCTCGAGGACCTGATCCAGGTCGCCAGCCTGGGGCTCGTCAAGGCCCTCGACGGATTCGACCTCGAGCGCGGAGGGTCGTTCATCGCCTACGCGGCGCCGACCATCCTGGGCGAGCTTCGCCGCCACTTTCGCGACCGCGTCTGGGAGGTTCGGCTGCCGAGAGGGCTTCAGGAGCGGACGATGGCGGTCAACGAGGCGGCGGGGGAGCTCGGCGACGACCTTGGCCACACCCCGACGGTCTCCCAGATCGCCGAGCGCCTCGGCTTGGACGACGAGGAGGTCTCGGAGGCCCTGCAGGCCGACGAGGCGCGTCGCACCCTGTCGCTCGACCTGCCGCAGAACCGACAGGACCGGGAATCCTTGCCGATGGTCGAGACGGTCGGCGAGACCGAGCCCGGCTACGACGCGGTGGAGGCCCAGCTGGCCGCCGACGACGCCCAGCTCGACGAGCGCGAGCGCCGCGTTCTGCTGCTTCGCTTCGAGCAGAACCTGAACCAATATGACATCGGCCGCCGCCTCGGCGTCTCCCAGATGCAGGTCTCGCGGATCATGCGGACAGGCGCTCCGCAAGCTCTTGGTGGCGGTCCAAGGCAGCGGCTCCGAGCATTCCAAGGCCGCGTAGTTCACATAACGTTGATTAGCGAGCGCAGGATCCGCGCCTGCAGGGGCTCGCCCCTAGTTCTGCGACGGATCGGCCGGCATTCGCGCGATCAGCGCGTATTGGCCGCCTTTTCGGGCCAGGACGTCGCTCCACAGCGTTCCCGGGTCCTCCGGGAACAGCTCGGCCGGAAGCGGCGCCTCCACTATCCACGAGTCGATCTCCACCTCCGCCTCGAGCTGGCCCGGCCCCCAGCCCGAATAACCAGCGTAAACCCGTCCGCGACGGACGGCCTCGGCGAGCTCGTCCAGATCGACGTCGGCGGACGCCAGGCCGACGTCGGCGACCACGATCCAGGCCGCAGCCTCGGGGTCGGAGAACTCGGCCAGCAGCACGAGCGCATCGGGCTGCACTGGGCCGCCGACGTAGACGGGCTCGCCACCGGCGATCTGCGCCAGCTCCGGCACCACCGACTCCACCGAGGTCTCCGAGGGCCGGTTGAGGACGATCCCCATCGCACCCTCATCGTTGTGCTCGGTCATGAAGACCACGGTGCGGGCGAAGTTGGGGTCGACGAGCGTCGGCGAGGCGATCAACAGCTTGCCGCGCAGCGAGCCCTCCATGGCGCCTTCCTCCATACCTGCTCATTCTGCCGCCATGGGCGGCCGGGTGCCCTTAGGGCAGATCTCGACGGGCCCTTAGCTAAGCTCGAAGCATGACCTTCGATGTCACAGAGAGCGATTTCCAGGCTCGCGTGATCGAGCGCTCGCGAGAGGTTCCCGTGGTCGTGGACTTCTGGGCCGAGTGGTGCGGGCCGTGCCGGGTGCTCGGCCCGGCGCTCGAGCAGGCGGTCGCGAAGCGCGACGGCGACCTGGAGTTGGCCAAGGTGGACGTGGACCACAACCAGTCGCTCGCCGCCAGCTTCGGGATCCGCGGCATCCCGGCGGTGAAGGCCTTTCGCGACGGCCAGGTCGTCGACGAGTTCACGGGCGCGATTCCCCCGGCGCAGATCGAGCAGTTCCTGGCTCGAATCGTCCCCTCGCCCGCTGACAAGCTCGCCGCCGCGGACGACGAGGAGTCGCTTCGCAAGGCGCTGGAGCTGGAGCCAACGCAGCGCCGTTGCCGCTCGCAAGCTCGGACGCCTGCTGCTGGAGCGAGGTGACGCCTCCGAGGCACTCGAGCTGCTCGACGGTATTCAGGGCGACTTCGAGGCCGACGGCCTGGCGGCGCGTGCACGCCTGGCCGCCGGAGATCGACGCCGACGGGTCCGACGGCACCGCGGCTCACGCGGCCCTGTCGGGCGGCTTCTCCGCCTGGGACGCGGGCGATCTCGAGCAAGCGCTCGAGAGCCTCCAGGAGGCGATCGAGGAGATCGACGACTCCGAGCAGCGCGACCTGGTGCGCCGCGTGATGGTGGCGATCTTCACCGAGCTCGGCGCGGACCACCCGCTGGCCAGGGAGCACCGGCGCCGGCTTGCCGCCGCGCTCAACTAGATGTGTGACTTAGGCCCCTCTTAGGGCGCGCGGACTAGCGTTCAGGGCGATGGAAAGCGATCCGGCATCGGGCGTCGGCATCCTGGCGGCGCTCGGAGCGGGCCTGGTCTCGTTCCTGTCGCCCTGCGTCCTGCCGCTCGTCCCCGGCTACCTCTCGGCCGTCACGGGGGTCTGCCGTCGGCGAGCTGGATCGTGCCGATTGGCGGCGCGTCCTCGTCCCAAGCCTGCTCTTCGTCGCCAGCTTCTCCACCATCTTCATCCTCCTGGGCCTGTCCGCGACCGGGATCGGACAGACGCTCCAAGACCACCGCGACACCCTGGAGAAGATCGCCGGCGCGGTGATCGTCGCCATGGGCGTCCTGTTCGTGGCCAGCCTGTTCATCGTCCGGCTGAACCGCGAGTGGCGCGTCGACGCGCTGATGGCACGGGCCGGCAGGGGCGGGCCGCTGCTGGCCGGGATGGCCTTCGCGATCGCCTGGACCCCGTGCATCGGGCCGACCCTGGGGGCGATCCTCAGCGCCGCCGCGCTGTCGAGCTCGGCCGCGCACGGCGCCTTCCTGCTCGCCGTCTACTCCGCCGGCCTCGGCATCCCCTTCCTGATCACCGCGCTCGCCTTCTCCCGCATGACCACCACCTTCGAGGCCGTGAAGCGCCACTACACGGCGATCATGGCCGTCGCCGGCGCGATCCTGATCGCGATGGGCGTCCTGATCCTGACCGGCGACTTCTTCCAGCTCAACGTCGAGGCGCAGAAGCTGACCAGCGACCTCGGCCTCGATCCGTAGCCAGCGTTCAGCCAGGCTCGGGCCTTCGGGGCACCGACCTCCGACCGGCGCGCCGACCGCCTCGACCTCCTCCAGCTCGCCGCCCTCGGAGTCGCGCGAGCAGACGATCCGGAAGCGGCCGGTCCCGAGCGAGGAATCGCCGACGATCGGCAGGCCGCGGATCTCCTCCCAGCCGAGGCGCTCGATCTCGAACGGGTTCATCCGCACCTCGGAGGCCGGGAACGGGCAATTGCGCGTTGTGCTGGTCGATCGCCCGCGAGATCGCTTCGAGGTTCTTGGCCTCCGGGCCGGTCACCGCCCCAATGTAGCGTGGGCCGGGCCATCCTCCCGCCCTCCTAGGATCGTTCCGTGAGCGCGGCGCTTGACAGGGATGGCCGGAGAATCGTCGCCCATGTCGACATGGACGCGTTCTTCGTCTCCGTGGAGCTCCTGCGCCGCCCCGAGCTGCGCGGCAAGCCGGTCGTGGTCGCGACCGGGACCGACGCCGCGGCCCGGGGCGTGGTGATGGCCGCCTCCTACGAGGCGCGGCGCTTTGGCGTCCACTCGGCGCTGCCGCTGGCCATCGCCCACCGGCGCTGCCCGCAGGCGACCCTGATCCCGCGTGACATCGGGCTGTATCGGCGCGCCTCGCGCAAGGTGATGGACGTCCTGCGCCGGTTCAGCGACCGGGTCGAGGTCGCCGGCCTGGACGAGGCCTATCTCGACCTCTCCGACTGCCCGGCGCCGAAGGCACGCGCCCGCCAGCTGAAGCGCGAGGTCCACGCCGAGACGCGCCTGGTCTGCTCGGTCGGCCTGGCGCCCAACAAGCTGCTCGCGAAGATCGCCTCCGACCTCGACAAGCCCGACGGCCTCTGCGTGCTGGAGCCGGAGCGCATGCTCGAGGCCGTCGGCGAGCGCCCGGCGACCCTGATCCCCGGCGTCGGGCCGCGCACGGCCCAGCGGCTGGCCCAGCTCGGGGTCCGGACCGTGGCCGAGCTGGCCGCGGTCGAGGCCGCGACGCTGGAGCGGGCCTTCGGGCCGCGGCTCGGCCGCGAGCTTCGCGACCGCGCCCGCGGCCACGACGAGCGCCCGGTGGTCACCGAGCGCGAGCCGAAGTCGGAGAGCCGCGAGACGACCTTCCCGTCCGACGTCACCGACCTGGCGATCCTCCAGCGGCACGCTGGACCGCCTCGCCGAGTCGCTTTGCCGCGGGCTCGCCGACGGCGGCTACGCGGGTCGCACGGTGACGCTGAAGATCCGCCTGCGGCCCTTCCGTACCCACACGCGCTCGCGGACCCTCGAGGCGCCGATACGCGACCCCGAGCGGGTGCGCTCGGTGGCCCGCCGAGCTGCTGGCCGAGTTCGAGCTCGACGCCCCGGTGCGCCTTTTGGGGATTGGCGTCGCCGGCCTGGTGGCCGTGGGCGGCGAGCAAGAGAGACCGGCGGATAGCGTCTCCTCCCCGGCCCAGGATGCCCTGACGCTCGACCTGTAGTAGGCCGCCGCTCGCCCCCGTGATTCGCCTGGCGTGCGAAGATTGGGCCGTGGCACACGGGGACAGGCTGAGCGGACTCGATACGTCCTTCCTCCATCTGGAGGATGGCCCCGCCCACATGCACGTCGCCTCGACCACCCTGTTCGAGGGTCCGGCGCCCGAGTACGAGGAGTTCCGCGACCACATCGCCTCCCGGCTCCACCTGGTGCCGCGATTTCGGCAGAAGCTCCGCTTCGTCCCCTTCGGCCAGGGTCGTCCGGTCTGGGTCGACGACCCGAACCTGAACCTCGACTATCACGTCCGCCACACGGCCCTCCCTCCCCCGGGCAGCGAGGAGCAGCTGCGCACGCTCGCCGCGCGGATCTTCTCCCAGCGGCTGGACCGCAGCAAGCCGGTCTGGGAGATCTGGCTCGTCGACGGAGTGGAGAAGGACCGCTTCGCGATCGTCGGCAAGACCCACCACTGCCTCGTCGACGGAGTCTCCGGAGTTGACATAACAACCGTCCTCTTCGACCTCGACCGCGATCCCGAGCCGGCCCCCGAGCCCCATCCCTGGCTGCCCGATCCGGAGCCTTCAGACGCCCAGCTGCTGGCCGAGGCGATGATCGAGCGCGCCACCAGCCCCGCCGAGATCGCGCGAGGCGCGAGGGCACTGCTGAGGGCGCCGCGTCAGGCCGCCGGCGCGGCGATCGAGGGCCTCGGCGCGGCCGGCTCGATCGCACGCACCGGCCTCTCCGCCCCCGCCTCGCCCTTCAACGTCCAGATCGGGCCCTACCGGCGCTTCGCCTGGATGCGAACCGACCTCGCGGAGCTGAAGCAGATCAAGAACCTGGCGGGCGGCACGGTCAACGATGTCGTGCTGGCGGCGGTCTCTGGCGCTCTCGGACGGTACCTGAGGGGCCGCGGCCACTCGACCAAGGATTTGGCGCTGCGGGCGATGGTGCCGATCAGCGTTCGCGCGGAGGACGAGCACGGGGCGCTCGGCAACCGCGTCTCGGCGATGATGGCGCCACTGCCGATCTGGTGCGAGGACCCGATCGAGCGCCTGCGCCTGGTGACCGCGACCATGGGAGACCTGAAGTCCTCGAAGCAGGCCGTCGGCGCCAGCCTGCTCAGCGAGGTCACCGATTTCGCCCCGCCGACGATCGCCGCCCAGGCAGCGCGGCTGCAGGCTCGCCAGCGCTTCTTCAACCTGGTGGTCACCAACGTCCCAGGGCCACAGTTCCCGCTATACCTGCTCGGCCGAGAGCTCCAGGACGTCTTCCCGATGGTGCCCCTGGCCAAGAATCAGGGTGTCTGCTTTGCGCTGATGAGCTACAACGGACGCGTCAACTTCGGCCTCACGGCCGACTATGACGCGATGCCGGACCTCGACGCCCTCGCCGGCGACCTCGAGACTTCGATCGCGGAGCTGGCCGCCGCGGCGTCGTCGGCCGGGACCGGCGACGTGGGTGAGCCGAGCCGCCGCAAGCGCCGATTCCGGGCCCCAGCCGAACACCAGGCCTAGAGAGCTTCTCCAGGTACCGCTCCGGAGCCCGCTCGTGGTCGAGCGCCTGCTCGGCGCTCAATCCGGCTGACGGCCCCCGCCTCCCGTCCGACCCCGCGGCGATGCTCTCGTTCGATGAGGGTCGGTGCCGCGTTCACTCGCTGGGAGCACCGCTACGGGTTCGTCCTGCTGCTGATCCTCTGCTCGCTCGTCTTCCAGCTCGCCGCCCCGGATAGCGACGGGGCGCGCCTGGTCGCGATCGCGCTCCAGGGGGCCACCCTGGTCCTCGCCCTGTACGCGTCGGAGGCTCGTCCGGCGATCGCGCGGCTGGCCACTGCCGCGGTCGCGCTCGCGATCCTGGGCTCGGCCGCGGCCCTGATCGGATTCGGGGAGTTCGGCACCACCGCCGGGCGGATCGTCTCCGTGCTCCTGATCGGGCTCGCCCCCCTGCGATCGCACGGGGAGTCGTCCGGGGCGTGCGCACGGAAGGAGTCGTGACGCTGCACACGATGTTCGGAGTCCTGTGCATCTACCTGCTGCTCGGGATGCTGTTCGCATCCGCGTACGGCCTCGTGGGCGACGTCCAGTCGGACGCCTTCTTCGCCTCGGGCATCGACCCGGACATCTCCGACTACCTGTACTTCAGCTTCGCGACCTTGACCACGGTCGGATACGGCGACCTCTCGGCGGCCACCGACCTGGGGCGCTCGGTGGCGATCACCGAGGCGTTGATCGGCCAGATCTACCTGGTGACGGTGGTGGCAGTGATCGCGGGCAGCCTCAGCCGGCGCCGGGCCTGAGGGCAGCGGGGCCATACTCTGCCGGATGGCCGGAGACACAGCCACGCTGCGGATCGCGCTCGCCCAGGTGAACCCCACCGTGGGAGAGATCGCCGGCAACACGAAGCTGATCTCCGCCTGGATCGACAGGGCCCGCGAGGCAGGTGCTCAGCTGGTGGTCTTCCCCGAGCAGACGGTAACCGGCTATCCGGCCGAGGATCTGTGGTTGAAACCGCACTTCCTTCAGGCTGCGCGGAAGGCCGTCGATGAGCTCGCCTCGAAGGTCGAGGGAATCGTGGCGCTCGTCGGCTTCCCGGAGCACGATGCCGGTACCTACAACTCCGTCGCCGTGCTCGGGGACGGCCAGGTCCGAGCCGTCTACCGAAAGGTCCTGCTTCCCAACTACGGCGTCTTCGATGAGCGCCGCTACTTCGACCCGGGCGATGCCCCGGCCCTGATCGAGATCGCAGGGGTGCGCGTGGGGCTGACGATCTGCGAGGACATCTGGTACCCGGGGCCGCCTGCCTCGGTCGAGGCGCTCGCCGGCGCGAGCCTGATCGTCAATCCCTCCGCCTCGCCCTACCACCGTGGCCGGGGGGCCTATCGGGAGCGACTGGTCCAGGACCGAGCCCGGGAGACCGAGGCGGCGTTCGCGGTCTGCAACCTGGTCGGCGGCCAGGACGAACTGGTCTTCGACGGCCACAGCGTGGTCGTCTCGGAAGGGGGCGAAACGCTGGCTCGGGCCACGCAGTTCGTGGAGCAGCTCGTGCTGTGCGATCTGGAGCTCGCCGTGAATCCGACCACCGGCACCCCGCGCGCGGACGAGCCCCCACTCGACCCGCAGCCGCCGGGGGCAACCGCCCCCGTGCTCGCTCGGCTGGAGGTGCCCGCGCCGAGCGGAGGGATCAAGCCGCACCTCGCCGACCAGCTGGAGCCGGTGGCGGAGGTCTATGAGGCCCTGAAGCTCGGCCTGGGCGACTACGTCCGCAAGAACGGCTTCGAGCGCGTGCTGGTGGCGGTCTCGGGCGGAATCGATTCGGCGCTCGTCACATTGATCGCCGCCGACGCGCTCGGCCCGGACCGGCTCAGCTGCGTGGTCATGCCCTCCCCCCACTCCAGCGACGAGACCCAGGCCGACGCGCGGGCGATCGCCCGGGCCGTGGGGGCCGATCTGATCGAGATCCCGATCGAGCCTGCCATGCACGCCTACGAGGAGCTGCTGGCAAACTCGGGCGATGGCGCGGGGGCCGAGCTGGCGGCGGAGAACATCCAGGCGCGAATTCGCGGCAACCTGGTGATGGCGCTCTCGAACAGGTTCGGCTGGCTGGTGCTCACCACCGGCAACAAGAGCGAGATGTCGGTCGGCTACGCGACCCTCTACGGCGACATGGCGGGCGGCTTCGCGGTGATCAAGGACGTCCCCAAGACGCTCGTCTATCAGCTGGTCCGATACCGAAACAGCCTTTCGGACACCGAGCTGGTGCCGGAGTCGGTGCTCGAGCGCGCGCCATCGGCCGAGCTTCGCCCCGGCCAGCTCGATCAGGACTCGCTGCCGCCCTACGAGATCCTCGACCGCATCCTCGCCGCCTACGTCGAGGAGGACCGTGGCCGCGACGAGATCGTCTCCGATGGGCTCCCCGCCGAGGTCGTCGACCAAGTGATCGCGATGGTCGACCGCTCTGAGTACAAGCGCCGCCAGGCGCCCCCCGGGATCAGGATCACCCCGAAGGCGTTCGGTCGCGACCGCCGGCTGCCAATCACAAACCGGTTCAGGGGCTAGGGCGGACGGCGACCGTCATCCGGACCAGGGCGCAGAGGCGGTCGTCATCGTCGGTGATCTCGACGTCCCAGACCCAGGTCGTGCGTCCGCGGTGACGGGGGCGGGCGACGGCGTTCACGTGGCCGTCGGTGATCGGGCGCAGGAAGGTGGCGCTGTTCGCCTGGCCCATCGCGGCCATCCCCTCGCCGTGGACCGCCTGCCAGGTGGCGCCCGAGCAGATGCTCTCCGCCAGCGCCGCGTAGACGCCTCCGTGCACGAGCCCGACGGGCTGGCGGATGTGGTCGCCCACCTCGACCCGGGCGCGGACCTCCTCGGCCCCGCTGTCCTGGTACTCGATGCCGATCAGCTCCCCGAGCCCGTCGCGTCCGAGCAGCTCACCCTCCTGCGGCACGCCCGAGAGCCTAGTGGGCCAGCTGTCGGCGAGAGTGCTTTCGACCGGGAGATACACGGCGACGGGTTTTTTCGTCCAGCTGCGCGCAGTGGAGCCGCCGAGCACCGCGAGGCCGTACGCTTTCCGTGTGGCCCTTTCGGCCGACCAGCAGGCGATGCTGCAGCTCCTGCTCGAGCGCGGGCAGAGCTACACCGACCTGGCCTCGCTGCTCGGGGTCGACGAGGGCGAGGTGCGGGCCCGGGCGCGCGCCACGCTGACCGAGCTGGCCGGCGCCGACCCCGACCGCAACGTCGGCCTCACGGACTACCTGCTCGGCCAGGCCGACCCGATCGGCAGGGCCGACGCCGTGCGGCACCTGAAGGACGATCCGGCGGACCTCGAGCTGGCGACGGAGATCACCCAGAAGATCCGCCTCCTAGCGCCCTGCCGCAGAGCTCCCCAGGCTCCCGGGCGAGGAGCGCCGCCCGCGCCCGCGGCGCGCCCCGGGGCGCCGCACTGTCTCGCCTCCCCATTCCCGATCGCCTGCGACGCGGGCGGCCGGAGGACGAGACGGCGGTCCGGGCGCCGTGCGGCGCCCGCGCACGACGCTGTCCAGGCGCCAGACCCAGCTCGCTGTGGGACTCGGCAGCGGCGTCGTGCTGGTGGTGATGATCGTGCTTGGAGTCGCCGGGGTGTTCAGCAGCGGGGGCGATGATGGCACCACGCCGCCGACGACCACCGGGACGACGACGGCCGGGACTGCGGGCGCCCAGGGATTCCCGCTCACGGAGATCAGAATCGATGACGCCGGCAGCTTCCAGGACACGTTCACGATCCGTCCCGAGCTTCAGCCGCTGCTCCCTCGGACCCAGGCTGTCTACGTGACCCTGGCCAAGAAGAAGGTGGTCTCCAGAGCGATCGCAGCGGCCGTCGACAGCGGACAGCCCATCCTTCCGGTGCAGGGCAAGCCGGCCTTCACCGGCATCGTCAACCCGGCAAACGCCAGCAACCGCGTCATACCGATCCGAACTGCGCGCCGGCAGGGGTGTCCAGGGCTCTGGTGCCGCCGCCCTCGGCCTGGCGGACGCCAACCAGCCGTTCTTCCAAGTGAGGCTGACCGGGGTCGACCAGCCGCCCCAGGACTCGGCCTACATCGCCTGGTTCGTGCTTGCTTAGGCGTTCGATGGCGATCGCGTCCGGGTCGGCGATCCTCGGGGCCCTCGCGCTACTCCTCGCAAGCACGGGCGGATCAGCAGGGAGCCCCGGCCCAGCGGGGCTCTGGCAACCGCCGCCCGATGCTCGCTGGCAGTACCAGCTCGAGGGCGCCAATCGCGACCTCGCTTCAAGCGGCGGAATCAACGTCGGGATCTGCGAGGTGCCCCGCGGCGGGGGCGGGTGCGTGCGTCCCCAGGTCTTCGACATCGACCTCTACGTCGACGGGCGG
The DNA here is from genome assembly GCA_963745365.1 of uncultured Actinomycetes bacterium. GTDB lineage: Bacteria > Actinomycetota > Thermoleophilia > Solirubrobacterales > 70-9 > AC-56. The sequence continues at coordinate 54,500 of CAVUXC010000005.1, read as the reverse complement.
GTCTCCGGGAACAATCACACGATCAACACGGCCGCCGTGGAGGCGATCCACAACCGTGGGGCGCACGCCATCTGCTACGTGTCGGCGGGCACCGCGGAGCGCTTTCGCCCCGACTACCACCGGTACGTCAGGTTCGATCGGCGCCACCACCACAGCCTGATCGGCAAGCCATTCAGCAGCGTGTTCCCGAACGAGTACTGGCTCAACATCAATAACGGTCGTGGCCAGCGCGACTTCATCATGCGGCGTGTCGAGGCGCGAACCGAGAAGTGCGCCCGAGCCGGGTTCGACGGAGTCGAGTACGACAACGTCGACGCGTACGCCCAGTCAAGGAAGGTGACGGGCTGGCGGATCAGGCCGCGTTCGCAACTCGCGTTCAACAGGGCGCTGGCCGGGATCGCGCACCGCAACGGCCTCTCGGTGGCGCTCAAGAACGACCTCGGGCAGCTCGGGCGCCTCGAGCCCCACTTCGACTACGCGATCAACGAGCAGTGCTTTCAGTACCACGAGTGCACGGGAAACCCCGCGCCCGGGTACCGGGCCTTCACGCGGGCGGGCAAGGCCGTGTTCCAGGTCGAGTACAGGATCCCCCGCAGCCGGTTCTGCGACCGTGCGGGCGCCCTTGGGACCAACTCGATCAAGAAAGCGGGCGACTTCTCGCTCAACGCCAGACCCTGGAAGCCCTGCCGGTAGGCCCCCCTAGGCCCCGGTCAGGGAATCAGCTTGCCCGGGTTCATGATCCCAGCGGGGTCGAGGCGCTCCTTGACGGCGCGAAGGACCTCGATCCCCAGCTCCCCCACCTCGGCGGGCATGTACGGAGCGTGGTCGCGGCCTACAGCGTGGTGGTGGGTGATCGTCCCCCCCGCTTCGACGATCGCTTCGCAGGCTGCCGCCTTGACGGCCCGCCACTGCTCGACCTCGGCGCCCGGCCGGTGGCGAGCCAGGAAGGTGAAGTAGAGCGAGGCGCCGTCGCGGTAGGCGTGCGATAGATGGCAGATGACGATCCCGGGGGTGCCCTGGGTGGCGAGCGCGGCGCCGATCGCCGCCCGGACCTCGTCGTAGAGGTGGCCCAGGCGGCTCCAGGTGTGGGCGGTCTCGAGCGTCTCCACCAGGTAGCCGTGGTCCAGCAGTTCGTCGCGCAGGTAAGGGGCCTCGTAGCGCCCGCGCTCCCAGGCACGGCCCGGCGCACCGCCCAGCGCCACAGCGCCGCCCGAGCGCAGCATCCTGGCCGACAGCGCGCGGCGTCGCTCGACCGCCTCGGGCTCGCCCTCCCAGCCGCAGACGATCAGGCTGCCTCCGTCTCGCCGGCGCAGCCGCAGGTAGCTCGAGAGCATTGCCCGCTTTGGCCCAGACGTTCCCGAGAGCGCCAGCGAGATTCGCGTCTCCCCCTGGTCGGAGACCCGCACCACATCCGGGAGCACGTCGGCTTGGGCCATTGAGCGCACCACCTCGGCCCCGGAGGCGAAGTCCGCCGCCATCCACGCCTCGTAGCGGCGGCGCTCAGGGAGCGGCCGAACCCGCGCGGTCACCCGAGTGATCACGCCCAGCACCCCCTCGGAGCCGAGGACGAGCTCTCGCAGCGCCGGCCCGGCCGCGCTGTGCGGGATTTCGAGCGTTCGCAGATCGCCCGCTGGGGCGGTGAGGCCGATCGCCGTGACCAGCTCGTCGAAGCGGCCATAGCCGCTCGACGCCTGTCCGGCGGAGCGTGTGGCGGCGAAGCCGCCGATGGTTGCGTACTCGAACGACTGCGGGAAATGGCCCAGGGTCAGCCCCTGCGGGTTGAGGGCCTCCTCTGCCTCTGGACCGCGTAGCCCCGGACCCAGGGTGGCCGTCAGCGAGCGGCGATCCACCGCGACATCGCGCAGCCGGCGGAGGTCCAGTGAGAGCAGGCGCTCGAAGCTCCCCCGCAGCGGCTCGACTCCCCCAACGACGCTCGTCCCACCGCCGAATGGCACCACGCCGATGCCCTCGTGCGAGCAGATCTCCAGCACCCGCTCCACCTCGGCAACGCTTCCAGGCAGCACGACGGCGTCAGGGGCGTCCTCGAGCCGGCCCGCGCGAAGCCGGACCAGATCCGGGTAGCCGCGGCCGGCCGCGCGCCGCACCCGGTGCTCGCGACCGTCCAGCACCGCCGCTGGTCCCACTGCGGCGGCGATCTCGGCGGGGAGGGGCCGCGGCGCCGGCATCGCCACCTGCTCGAGGTCCACACGCTCCGCGGGCTCGGCTTCGCCGAGCTCGGAGCGAAGCAGGGCCAAGGCTTCGGGGCCAAGCTCGACCCTCTTCGCCGGGTCCCCCCACCCCCACCACTTCATCCTGGTCCGCCGGCATGCTCGTCTGTCGACTCCGCTGCCGGCGGGTCTGCGCAGGACGGGCATGCAGGCTTCACGGCCGCCCGCTCATGTCAGTGCTCGCTCGATGCCGTCCAGTGCCTCGTTGAGTCGCCGCGCGATCGCCCGCCGCATCATCGGCGAGCCAAGCCGCGAGAGGCCGCGCAACCTCTCACTGCCGGCCAGCGTCACCACCGTGCCCCCATTCTGCCCCCGGAGGTGGATCTCGAGCGCCGCAGAGCGCAGGATCTTCGCAAACGGCGTCCCCTCGATGTCCTGCTCCCACACATAGCGTTCCGGTGCGGTGGCGCCGGTGCACCGGTAGTCGACCCGAACGCCGGTGCCGCGCTCCGTACTGAGTACTGTCGTCCAGCGGCTGCGGCGCCCACCCTGGACCTGATGCACGTCCTCCACCCGCAGCGTCCGCGGCCACCAGCGCGGCAGGTGATGAGGATCGGAGACCAGCGCCCAGACCCGCTCACGCGAGGCGTCGATCACCCGTTTTCGTCGAGACCCGTGGCATCCCGGATACCGCCAGGCGACGCTTTGCAGCGCCCTATCCCTTGAGGCGGCGGAGGTCTCGGACGAGGAGGAGATGCTTCAGATGCCCGCAGACCGCCGCCAGGCTCTCCAGGTTCTCGATCGCCTCCTTGCGGCGAGCCTGGCTGCGCGATCGCAATGCCGGGCCGACGAGCTGCTGGAGCAGCGCCGCCTCGCGGTCCGCCGAGCTGACGAAGACGCGCAGATTGCGACCGGCGACGCCGAACCGCGACAGCTCCGCCGCAGCGCGGACGATCTCGACGTCGGTCTCGTCGTAGACCGACCTTCCATCCCGGCGATCGGGCTGGACGATGCCGAACTCCTGGAGCTCGCGCAACAGCCCCTCGGACACCCCTGCCTGGTCGAGCAGCTCCTCCGGGCTGAGCATCGAGACAGGGGCCTCCACGGACGCCGCCCGCCGGGTTGCCGCGGCCTCGCTCCCGCGCCGCGACCCGGTGAAGTCGCCGGTGGCCAGCTCCTGGCGGATCACCCGCAACGGCAGGAACTCGTCGCGCTGCATGCGCAGGATCGCCCGCAGGCGCTCGACGTCGGTCTGGCTGTAGAGGCGGTAGCCACCCTGGGTGCGCCGGGGCGAGAGCAGCTTCTGGTCCTCCAGGTAGCGGATCTTGGAAATCGAGATGTCATCGAACTCCTGGCTCAGGATCTTGGCCACCGCGCCGATCGTCAGCGCCTTGCGAGGCCGCGACGCCGAGCCGCTGTCCGGGCCCGCGGGCCGCTCCCCGTCCGCGCGGACGGTGTTCCCCTCGTCCCTCGTGGTCGCGACCGCCATCGTCAGCGCTCCAGGTAGCTGAGCTTGTACTTGCCGACCTGGATCTCGTCCCCGTCGTCGAGCTTGTGCGACTCGATCCGGCGCCGGTTCACGTAGGTGCCGTTGAGCGAGCCGAGATCGTCGATGTACAGGCCGTCGTGGCGGCGGACGATCAGAGCGTGGTTGCGCGACACGGTGACGTCGTCGAGGAAGACCCCGGCGTCCGGCGTGCGCCCGATGCTCATCCGATCGCGGTCGACGGTGAAGCTCTCCCCGGCACGCCCGCCGCCGGAGCGGACGACCAGCGCCGCTCCAGCCCTGTCGACCTCCTCGGTCGACGTCGACCGGCTCGTACTCCCCCGTCTCCCCCACCTTGTAGGCCATCGTCGAGGCGTCCTCGCCCTCGGGGCGCGCCAGGTAGGCGCCACACTTCTGGCAGTAGTTGGCGCCCTCAGGATTGACGAATCCGCACTCGGAGCAGTGCAGCGCCACGTTCAGGCCTCCTCCTCCTCAGGCGGCGCGGGGCACCTTGCCGAGCAGGATGTCCGTCAGCTGCTGCACGTCCTGGCCCGTGATCAACGACGTCGCCGGCCTCGCGCTTCGCCCTGAGGCGATTGACGAGCTCGGCGCGCAGGATGTCGATCTTGCCGTGCAGAAGCCGGCGCCGGTAGGACACCTCGCGCTCCTCGTCCGTGAGCTCGTTGATCAGCTCCTTGAGCTCCTTGTCGCTCATCGAGCTGACGTCCGGAAAGGTCTCCTCCACTGATGCTCCTCTTCGTCGTTGGCCCGCCGGCGATTATAGGCGCGTCAGCCAAAGGTCAAGTTGAGGTTGAGGGCATGCAAAGCTGACGAACCGCTCCGGCGGCAGCTTCGCCTTCGGCTGCCGTTGCCGCCGGGTGCGGGCTCGCCAGCCTGACCCGGCAGGTCCGCACGCCTGCTACCGCGGACTTCGTCCCTAGCGCGAGCGAGCTTCCGACAGCCCCGTCTTCAGGTAGAGGGCTGAGGCGAGGAGCGAGCCGACGAGGCCGACCAGGAACATCGCCGGCCCGATCCAGGCGTCGGTCGACAAGCGCCAGGAAGATCCCGCCCATGGTCAGCCAGACCGACCACCGCCCGACCCAGTTGATCTCGAGGTCCACCCCACGCCGCAGCGCGAGCTGGGCGAGCACCAGGGTGACCACCTCGCGGGCGGCGAGCACGGCCAGCGCCCAGCGGGGCAGCAGCTCGAACTTCCAGGTGACGACGACCCCGGCCAGGACGGTCAGGCGGTCGACGACCGGGTCGAGCAGGGCGCCCATGCGGCTGTACTGGCCGGTCGCCCGGGCGAGGAACCCGTCCAGGTAGTCGCCGGCCGAGATCGCCAGGTAGAGGATCGACGCGGCCGCGGTTCGCCCATCGTCGGAGCCAAGCGCCAGGTAGAGGAAGACGGGAATCGCCGCCAGCCGGGCGTAGCCGACCAGGTTGGGAATCGTCAGCGGCCGCAGCGGCTGGCCGCGCCGGGTCTCCCTCGGCTTGGGGCCGGAGCGGTCGAGGCCGAAGAGGCGCCTGGTGCTCACCGGCGCGGGCGGCCTTCAGTCGAGGTCATCGAGCAGCTCGAGCGCGTCCGGCGGCCGCGTCGGCGATCGGCAGGCGCTCCTCCGCGCCGCTGCGACGCGCCTGTGCCTCGACCGCTCCCTCGGCGAGCGTCCTTGCGACCGACCGTGATCCGCAGCGGGCACCCGAGCAGCTCGGCGTCGGTGAGCTTCTCCCCCGGCCCGGCGTCGCGGTCGTCGTAGACGACCTCGACGCCGGCCTCCCGCAGCTCCTCGTAGAGCCGCTCGGCCGCCTCGCTCACCTCGTCGCCGCCCTTGCCGAGCCCGACCAGGTGGACGTCCCAGGGGGCGATGGAGCGCGGCCAGACGATCCCGCGCTCGTCGGCGCCCTGCTCGATCGCGGCGGCGACCGTGCGCGCCGGGCCGATCCCGTAGCTGCCCATCACGATCGGGTGCTCGGTGCCCTGCTCGTCGAGGTAGTTGGCGCCCAGCGGCTCCGAGTAGCGCGTGCCGAGCTTGAAGATCTGGCCCACCTCGATCGCCGGCTCGATCTCGATCGGGTGGCCGCCGGGCGCCAGGTCCCCCGCCTCGACCGAGCGGATGTCGAGCTCCTCGAAGGCGAAGTCGCGCCCGGGAGCGACGCCGATCAGGTGCGCGTCCGGCCTGTTGGCGCCGGCGAAGTACCCCTCGCCCTGGATCGCGGCGTCCTTGAGCACCGGAACGCCCGGCGCCCACCGGCCCGATGAAACCGGGCGGCCCCAGCTCCGACTCGATCTCCTCGGCGCTGGCGGGGCGAAAGTCGGCGCCGAGCGCGTTCCGCAGCTTGATCTCGTTGAGGCGGTGGTCGCCGCGAACCAGCGTCAGCACGAAGCCGCGGTCCTCGACGACCACCGGGATCGCCTTCATCGCCGCGCCGCAGGGCACGCCGAGGGCATTGGAGACCTCCTCGACGGTCGTCAGGCCCGGGCGTCGGCACCTCGCGCGGCTCGTCCAGGGGCGGCGGCAGCTCGACCGGCTGCGGTTCCGCGGAGGCGACCTCGACGTTCGCCGCGTACCCGGGCGCGACGCGCGACCTCGTTCTCCCCCGCCTCGCACGGCGCCAGGTACTCGTGGGCCCCCGAGCCGCCCATCATGCCGACGTCGGCCTCGACGCGGTACCAGCGCAGGCCGCACCGGTCGAAGATCCGGTCGTAGGCCTGGATGTGGAGCTCGTAGCTGCGGTCGAGCCCCTCGGCGTCGCGGTCGAAGCTGTAGGAGTCCTTCATCGTGAACTCGCGCGTGCGCAGCACCCCCGCGCGCGGCCGCGGCTCGTCGCGCTCCTTGGTCTGCACGTGGTACAGGATCATCGGCAGCTCGCGGTAGGAGCGAACCTCGCGGGCGACGTGGAAGGTGAGGTTCTCCTCGTGGGTCATCGCCAGCGCCAGCTCGGCCTCCTTGCGGTCCCGGAGCTTGAACAGCTCGTCGATCTCGTAGCGGCCCGTCCGCCGCCAGAGCTCCGCGGGCTGGAGCACGGGCATCAGCATCTCCTGGCCGCCGATCGCGTCGATCTCCTCGCGGATGATCTGCTCGACGCGCTTCACCACCCGATAGCCGGCCGGCAGGAACGTCCACAGCCCGGCGCCGAGCTGGCGGATCAGGCCGGCCCGGACCATCAGCCTGTGCGAGAGCGCCTCGGCGTCGGCGGGGTCCTCCCGGAGGGTGGGCAGGAAGTAGCTGGAAAGACGGGTCACCGACGGCGAGCCTAGTGCGACCGCGCCGCTGCCTATTACGGCGCGGGTGAAGCGGCGGCCGGAGACCGGCGAGGCCTCCTCGTCCAGCTCGCCGCGCTTGCGGACCGGCTTCAGGAACGGCTCGGCGGTGATGTCCTTGCCCTCCTCCCTGGCGGCCGCGGCCTCCATCTGGGCGATCCGCTCGGGGGTCAGCTCGTCGGCGTTCTCGTCCTCGATCTTCTGCAGCCAGGCGGCGCCCTCGGCCGCCTTCGAGTCGTCGACGTCGATCGCTGCCGCGGTCGAGCGACTTGTCGATCTCCTCGAACAGCGCGTCGACGAGCTCGGCCTGGGGGACCTTCCGCAGCGGCTTGCCGTGGGCGAAGATCAGGCCCTCGTTCTTGGCGCCGGTGATCCCGAAGTCCGCGTGCGAGGCCTCGCCGATCCCGTTCACCGCGCAGCCGAGCACCGCGACCTCGATCGGCTCGGTGTACTGCTCGAGCCGCCGCTCGATCTCGGCCACCACCGTGTCCATGTCGAACTGGAGGCGGCCGCAGGTCGGACAGGCGATCAGCACCGGGCCGCGCTCGCGGAGGCCGAGCGCCTTGAGGATCTCCCAGGCGACCTTGACCTCCTCCTCGGCGTGGAAGGTCGAGAGGCTGATCCGGATCGTGTCGCCGACGCCGTCGGCGAGCAGGGTCCCCAGGCCGACGGCCGACTTCAGCGATCCCGACCACTTCGTCCCCGCCTCGGTGATCCCGAGGTGGATCGGGTACTCGATCTTCGAGGCGAGCAGGCGGTTGGCGGCGATCGTGTTCGGCACGCTGGTCGACTTGATCGAGACCTTGAAGTTCTCGAACTCGAGCCGCTCCATCAGCTCGACGAACTCGACCGCGGCCTGCGCCAGCGCCTCCACGGGATTGGAGCGCTCGAGCTCGTGCAGGTGCTTCGGCAGCGAGCCGGAGTTGACGCCGATCCGCATCGGCACGCCGGCCGCGGTCGCCTTCTCGGCGACCTCTGCGACCTTGTCGGGCCCGCCGATGTTGCCCGGGTTGAGGCGGATGCAGTGGGCGCCGGCGTCGATCGCCTTCAGCGCCAGCGTGTAGTTGAAGTGGATGTCGGCGATCACCGGGATCGGCGACTCGCGCGACGATCGTCCTCAGCGCCTCGACGTCCACCGTCGCGCGGCACGGCGACGCGAACCAGGTCGGATCCCGCTTCGGCGACCTCGTGGATCTGCTTCATGGTCGCCGCGACGTTCGCGGTCTCGGTCTTGGTCATCGTCTGCACGGCGATCGGGGCGCCACCGCCGATCGGCACGTCCTTGACCCAGATCTGGCGCTTGGAGGCCATCGCCCACAGGGTACCGGGGGCCCTGGCGCCACCCAGTCGAACGCCACGCCGAGACGTGCGGCATCCAGCCGCCCCTCTCGTCACGTCCGCGGCGCGACAGAGCCGAGGAGTCCAGCCTATGTGCAGGCCTGCACGCGCTCACCGTCTGCGTCGTGAAGTCGTTGTAGGTCAACACCGCCTTCAGGTGCCGAATGGCTCCTGCGCGCGGCCCGCTCAGCCGTCGTAGAGCGCCTCGATCTGGCTCGCGTACTTCTCGGCGATCGGCTTGCGCTTCAGCTTCATCGTCGGCGTCAGCTCGTCGCCACCCGGCTCCCAGTCGGCGGGCAGGACCACGAAGCGCTTCACCTGCTCGACCCGCGCCAGGTCCTGGTTGGCGACGTCCAGGCCGCGCTGCACCTCCGCGACCAGCTCCTCGCTCGCCGCCAGCGTGGCCGGGTCGGCGTCGATGCCATGCTCCCGCGCCCAGGCCTTGCGCGGCCTCGGCGTCGAGCGTCAGCAGGGCGCTGATGTACTTGCGGGCGTCGCCGATCGCCACCGCCTGGCTGACCAGCGGTATCTGCTTCAGCCGCGCCTCGATGTTCGCCGGCGAGAGGTTCTTGCCCTGGGCGGTGATGATCAGCTCCTTCTTGCGATCGACGATCCGCAGATAGCCGTCCTCGTCGAACTCGCCGATGTCGCCGGTGAGCAGGAAGCCGTCGTCGGTGAAGGCCTCGGCGGTCTTCTCGGGCAGGTTCCGGTAGCCCTTCATCACCACCGGCCCCTTGATCATGATCTCGCCGTCCTCGGCGAGCTTGATCTCCACCCCGGGCGCCGGCGGCCCGATGGTGCCGATCTTGATCCGCTCGGGCGGGTTGCAGGTTCCGGCGCCGGTGGTCTCCGACATCCCCCACAGCTCCGAGAGCGGGATGCCCGAGGGCGTGGAAGAACTCGATCACCTCCGGCGGGGTCGGCGCGGCGCCGACGTTGCAGGCCTCGACCTGGTCGAGGCCCAGGCCCTTCCGGAACTTCGAGAAGACCTGATCGTCGGCCTTGGCCACCCCCGCCGCGAGCTGCTCCGGCACCTCCTCGCCTCGCTGCTCCAGCCGCACCTTCTCGAGCGCCGCCTGGAGCGCCTTCTGCATGGCCAGCGCGGTCCTTCTCCGGGGCCGCGGCGATCGTCTGCTCGAGCCCGCCTTCAGCTTCTCCCAGATTCGCGGCACGGCGAAGAACCAGGTCGGGCGGACCTCCGGCATGTACTCCATCACCTCCCGCGCGTCGGGGCAGCAGGTGATCGTGAACCCGCAGAGCATCGGCAGGTAGTGGCTCACGTTGCGCTCCGCGACATGGGCCATCGGCAGGTAGGAGACGATCCGTCCTCCGTCGGGGAACTGGATCAGCTCGTCGTAGGAGCGAACGGTCTCGCAGATGTTGGCGTGGGTGATCTGCACCCCCTTCGGCGGCCCGGTGGTGCCGGAGGTGTAGATCAGCGTCAGCACGTCGTCGGGCTGCACCGCCCGCCACGCCGCCTCGAAGTCGAAGCCGCCGCGCGTCCTCGGCGAGCTGGTCGAGGGAGATCGCTCCCGCCGGCGGCTCGCCGTCCACGAGCACCACCTCCTCGACGCCCTCGACCGCGTCGCGAACGGCGAGGATCTTGTCGGCGTGGGCCTGCTCGGTGATCACGACCCGGCTGGCGGAGTCGCGCGACCAGGTGGGCGATCTGCTCCTCCGTGTAGGTGTTGTAGATCGAGAACGGCGTCGCCCCCAGGTGCATGACCGCGGCATCCGCGAAATGGAACTCGGGCCGGTTGACGAGCATCAGGGCGACCGTGTCGCCGCGGCGCACGCCGTGGGCCGCGAGTCCGGCGGCGATCGCCTCGACCCGGGCGGCGTACTCCCCCCAGGTGCAGGTGAACTCGTCGCCGCGGGTGCGGATCGCCGGGCGGTCGGGGTGCGCGGCCGCGGTGGCCTGGAAGGCCTCACACGCGGTCCGCCCGTCCAGCCCGGCGGGCCGCTGGGTGCTCCTCGCGACGGTCTCCACCCCCATCCCCAGCGTAAGCCTATCCCGAACCTGGCGCTTGCGGTCGCGCCTCAGCGGACGTTGAACCCCTCTCCGGTGAGCCGGCCGATGTCGTTCGAGAGGCCGACCGCGAACAGGAGCATCACGAGCAGGAACCCGATCACCCCGGCGCGCTCCATGACGCTGAACGGGACGGGGCGGCCGCGGACCTTCTCCACCAGGCTCCAGAAGATGTGGCCGCCGTCGAGGGGCAGGAACGGGAACAGGTTGATGACCGCAAGCGAGAGGCTGATCACGGCGATCAGCGTCAGCGCCTCACGCGCCCCGAACTCGATCGCCTGGCGCGTCACCTCGTAGCCGCCCACCACGCCGGAGAGCTGCTTGCGCTCCTCGGGGTCGAAGATGCGAGCGATCACCCCACCGTCTGGCTGGTGACCTCCCACATGAACCGCGCCGAGTCGCCGGCGGCCTCGGCGACGCCGGGGTTGAGCGGCCGCGAGCCATAGGAGAAGCCGATCCGCGTTCGTTCGATCTCGGCGTCGTACTCCGGCCTGATCGACAAGGTGCGGACCTGGCCGTCGCGCTCGATCCTCAGCTGCACCGGGGTCTTGGCCCGGCAGCCGTCGGTCTGCTTGCCCGGGCACTCGTGGTTGCCGACCAGCCGCGCGAAGCGCGCCAGGCGTTCGTTCGTGGACGCGTCCGGAAAGCTCCTGCCGTCGACCGCCAGGATGCGGTCGCCCGTCTGGAGGTGCGCCGCCGCCGGTGAGCCGGGGACGATCTCCCCGACGGTGTCGTTGAGCTGTCGCGCGCCGAAGGCGAGCGCGAACAGCAGCACGAAGGCGATCAGCAGGTTCATCGCCGGCCCGGCGGCGATCGTGACGATCCGCTTCCAGACCGGCTGGCGGTAGTAGGCGCGGTGCGCGACCTCGGGCGGCAGCTCCTCGTCGGGGTTCATGCCGCTGATCTTCACGAAGCCGCCCAGAGGGATCGCCCCGACTCCGTACTCCGTCTCCCCGCGCCGGAACTTGGCGATCGCGGGCGGAAAGAAGAGGTAGAAGCGCTCCACCCGCATTCCCACGGCCTTGGCGGCCATGAAGTGCCCCAGCTCGTGCAGGATGATCAGCGCCGCGAAGCCGGCCGCCGCGAGCACGTAGCTCATCGCGCGACGCCGGCTCGGTCGATCAGGGCTTGGGCACGGTCGCGAGCCTCTGCATCCGCCGCGTAGAGGTCCTCGAAGTGGCCCGGCGTAGCCGCCGGCAGCGCCTCGAGCGTGCGCTCGACCACCTCGGCGATCGTCGTGAACGCGATCCTGCCGCCGAGGAAGGCCTCGACCGCCACCTCGTCGGCGGCGTTGAGGACGCACGGCGCGGTCCCCCCCGCCTCGCCGGCCTCGCGCGCCAGGCGCAGGCAGGGGAACGTCTCGAGGTCGGGTTCCTCGAAGGTCAGCTCGCCGACCGTCGGCCAGGTCGAGGGCGGGCAGGTCGACGTCGGCGCGCTCCGGGTAGTGGAGCGCGTAGGAGATCGGCACCCGCATGTCGGGAAGGCCGAGGTGGGCCAGCGAGGCGCCGTCGTTGAGGTGGACGAGCCCGTGGACGATCGACTGCGGATGGACCGTGACGTCGATCCGCTCGTAGCCGAAACCGAACAGGTGATGGGCCTCGATCAGCTCGAAGCCCTTGTTCATCAGGGTCGCCGAGTCGATCGTGATCCTGCCGCCCATCTCCCAGGTCGGGTGCGCGAGCGCCTCCTCGGGCGTCACGCCGGACGAGGTCGGTGCGACCCCGGAACGGACCGCCTGAAGCGGTGAGGACCAGTCGCTCGACGTGGCCCGGCCGCTCGGCGCCGACCAGCTGGAACAACGCCGAGTGCTCGGAGTCGACCGGAATGATCCGCGCGTCGGTGGCCTCGGCCAGGGCGGTGACCAGCTCGCCGCCGACCACCAGGCTCTCCTTGTTGGCCAGGGCGACGTCGATGCCCTCGGTGAGGGCGACGATCGTCGGGCCGAGCCCCGCCGAGCCGACCATCCCGTTGAGGACCAGATCGGCCTCGGAGCCTGCGACCAGCTCGCGGATCCCCTCATCGCCGGCCAGCACGCGGCCCTTCCAGGCCCGCCCGGCCTCCTGCGCGGCCTCCGGATCGCCGAGGGCGACGGTGGGCACCCCGTGATCGCGCGCCTGTTCGACCAGGCGTTCCCAGTTGGACCCGGCCGCGAGCCCGACGACGGCGAGCTGATCCGAGCCGGAGACGACCTCCAGCGCCTGCTCGCCGATCGAGCCGGTGGCGCCGAGAATCACGATCTTCTTCATCCGCGAGGCAGTGTAGGGACGAGGGTTCAGGCCGCCTAAGGGGGCGCCGAGGCCCGGATATCCTCGCCCGATGAGCCGCCCCAAGCTCGCCGTCGGCGCCCACCTCGCGCCGGAGCATCCCTTGCGGGACGCCAAGGCGGTCGGTGCCGACTGCGTGCAGATCTTCCTCTCCGACCCGCAGGGCTGGAAGAAGCCTCCGCCGCGCGCCGATGCCGAGGAGCTGCGCGCCTCGGACATTCCGCTCTACGTGCACGCCCCCTACCTGATCAACGTCTGCTCGCCGAAGAACAACGTCCGCTACGGCTCGCGCAAGATCCTCCAGCAGACCTGCGAGGCCGCCGCCGAGGTCGGGGCGGCGGCGGTGATCGTCCACCCCGGCCACGCCGAGGACGGGATCGAGGCCGGAATCGGCCGCTGGGCGCGGACGCTGGACATGCTCGAGAGCGAGGTCCCGCTCTACCTCGAGAACACCGCCGGGGGCGACAACGCGGTGGCGCGCCGCTTCGACGCCCTCGCTCGTCTGTGGGAGGTGGTCTCGAGCGCGAAGACCGACGTCACGAGGGGGTTCTGCTTCGACACCTGCCACGCCCACGCGGCCGGCGAGGAGCTCTCCGACGCGGTCGAGCGGGTGCTGGCGATCGTGGGCCGGATCGACCTCCTGCACGCCAACGACTCGCGCGACCCGCCCGGCACCGGCGCCGACCGCCACGCAGAACCTCGGCAAGGGCGAGATCGACGCCGACGCGCTGCGGGAGATGATCCGCGCCGCGAAGGCGCCCGTGGTCTGCGAGACGCCCGGCACGGCCGACGACATGCGGGCGGACCTGGCGTTCGTTCGCGAGGCGCTGGCCGGGTGACGACCCGGCCAATGGGCGGTTCCTGCCGGTATCCGGCAATAACCCGCCCCAGGCCGTCGCCGCTCAATACACGAACGCCACCGCCAGGTAGTAGCCCGCCACGATCGTGAACAGGACCGCGTCCAGCCGGTCCAGCAGGCCGCCGTGGGGCCCGAAGGCGCGGCCCGTGTCCTTGATCTCGAGGTCGCGCTTGACCATCGACTCGAACAGGTCTCCGACCGGCGCCAGCGCGGCGATGCACATGCCCATGATCAGGGCGTCGATCCCGGACAGCCAGTCCTGGTAGAGCCCGGCGAACCAGAACCCCATCGTGCCGCCGACGAAGCCGAACACCAGGCCTTCGACGGTCTTGTTCGGCGACAGGCTGGCGGCCAGCCTGCGGCGACCGAACAGGCGCCCCCCAGCGTAGGCGGAGGTGTCGGTGAGGAAGGTGCCGACCAGCACGTCGATCACCAACGCGCCACCGTGCACGGGCAGCTCGCGCAGCAGCACCGCGTGGGCGAACGGGAGCCCGATCCAGGCGATCCCGAACACGGTGATCGCCATCGAGCGGGTCACCCCGTCCCGAGGGCCGCGCGCCAGGGCGAAGACGAACATCAGCGGGAACGTCGCCACGCCGATCAGCACGATCTGGAAGTGGGTGCCGTAGAAGGCGGCGATCACCATCGCCGCGACGGCGGCGAAGGCGACCGGGACCATCGGCCGGTACCGGCGCGTCATCCGGAACAGCTCGCCGAGGCCGATCACCGCGAAGCCGATCATCGCCAGCGCGAACGGCAGGCCGCCGACCGCGATCATGAAGATCGCCACCACGATCCACGGCACGGCGACCCCGATCCGGGCCAGGGTCTCCCTCCTCGGCGCCCCTCGCCGGGCTCGTGCTGGGCGCTCCGGAATCTCGTCGGCGGGCGAGGCGCCGCAAGCCGCGCCGTCGCCGGCGGCCGCTCCCGCGGCGGCGCGTGGCTCGGGCGGGGCCTGCCGCGGCGACCGGGGCGGAAAGTCCATCGTGGGGCGCGACCTTATCGGCAGGGCTTTGGGCGCGGCGCTTGAGACCTGCGCTAGCGTGCTCCGAACCGGCGCCTGCGCGCCTCGAACTCCTCCAGGGACTCCTTGAACGCCTCGCGGCTGAAGTCCGGCCAAAGCTCGTCGCGGAAGACCAGCTCAGAGTAGGCGCACTGCCACAGCAGGTAGTTGGAGATCCGCAGCTCGCCGCTGGTCCGGATCAGGAGGTCCGGGTCGTGCATCTCGGGCGCGTACAGCTGGGCGCGGAACTCCTCTTCCGTCGAGCCCTCGAAGGCGGCGGCCGCGTCCACGATCTCGGCCCTGCCGCCGTAGTTGAAGGCGACGAAGAACCTGATCCGGTCGTTGCCCGCGGTCAGCGCCTCGGCCCACTCCATGCGCTCGACCAGCTCGGGGTCGATTCCCTCCCGGCGGCCGACGAACCGCATCCGCACGCCCTCGTCATTGCAGCTCCGGCGTCTCGCGGTCGATTCGCTCGCGAAACATCCGCATCAGGCCCTCGACCTCGCCTTGCGGGCGCGACCAGTTCTCGGTCGAGAACGAGAACACGGTCAGCTCCTCGACCCCGAACTCGACCGCGTCGCGCAGCCGCTGCCTTGACCACGTCGGCGCCCGCCTCGTGACCCTCGATCGCCGGCAGCCCGCGGCTCTGCGCCCAGCGCCCGTTGCCGTCCGTGATGATCGCGACGAATCTTGCCCCCGCGGCATCGGGCGCCGGCGCGCTCACACCTCGAGGATTTCTTCCTCTTTGGCCTTCAGCAGCGCCTCGATCTCGCCGATCGCGCCGTCGGTGCGCTTCTGGAGCTCCGCCTCGGCCCGGCGCTCGTCGTCCTCGCCGACGTCGCCCTCCTTCTTCAGCTCCCGCAGGTCGTGCATGACGTCGCGGCGGATATTGCGCACCGCGACCCGGCTCTCCTCGGCCACGTTGTGGACGACCTTGACCAGGTCGCGGCGTCGCTCCTCGTTGAGCTCCGGGATCTGGAGGCGGATGACGTTGCCGTCGTTGGACGGGGAGAGCCCGAGGTCGGACTCGAGGATCGACTTCTCGATCGCCTTGATCGCGTTCTTGTCGTAGGGCGTCAGGGTCAGCAGCCGGGCGTCCGTGGCCGCGATCTGGGAGAGCTGGCGAAGCGGCGTCTCGGTGCCGTAGTAGTCGACCACCACTCGGTCGAGCAGGTGCGGAGATGCGCGGCCGGTACGCACGGTGGCGAGCTCGTGCCGGCAGGCCTCGACCGACTTTGCCATCCGCTCCTTGGCGTCGGCGAGCAGCTCGTCGGTGAACTCGCTCATCGCTTCTGTGCTCTCGGGCCTGTTCCTCGCTTGCGACCCACCTCAGCGCGCCGTCGGACGAGACCAGGGTGCCGACACGCTCCCCGCTGACGATCCTATCTATGTTGCGCTCGTCGACCATGTTGAAGACGTAGATCGGCAGGCCGTTGTCCATGCACAACGACAGCGCGGTCGAGTCCATCACCCGCAGGCCTCGCTCGATCGCCTGGCGATGGCTGATCTCCGGCAGGAACTTGGCGTCCGGGACCTCCGAGGGATCGGCGTCGTACACACCCTCGACGCCGTGCTTTGCCATCAGGATCGCCTCGGCGTGGATCTCCAGGGCGCGCAGCGCAGCAGCCGTGTCGGTGGTGAAGAACGGATTCCCGGTGCCCGCCGCGAAGATCACGATCCGGCCCTTCTCGAGGTGGCGGATCGCGCGGCGGCGGATGTAGGGCTCCGCCACCTCGGTGACCTGGATCGCCGACAGCACCCGGGTGTGCGCACCTCGCTTCTCGAGCGCGTCCTGGAGCGTGAGCGCGTTGAGCACCGTGGCGAGCATGCCCATGTAGTCGGCAGTCGCCCGGTCCATACCGCGAGCCGCCCCCTGCAGGCCGCGGTAGATGTTTCCGGCGCCGACCACCAGCGCGATCTCGACCCCCCGGCTGGCGACCTGGTGGATCTGGATCGCGATCCGCTCGACCCGGTCCGCATCCGTCCCGTAGTCGAGAGGGCCCAAGAGGGCCTCGCCCGAGAGCTTCAGGAGAACGCGCTTGAAACTTGGCTCAGTCATGCACACGCAAGCCTAAAGGCGCCCGGGCTAGGGACGAAGTCCCGGTAGCACGACAGTTGCCCGGGTCCACACCGATTGCGTCGCAACCCCGCAGGAGCTTGCTCCTGCGGGAGTTATTCACTCCCGGCCGACCTCAAATCGGGCAAAGCGGGCGATGCGCACGTTCTCGCCCGTCTTCGCCGCCAGCTCGGCGCGCAGATCCTCGATCGTCCTGCCCTCGTAGCGGTCCGAGCGCACGTGCTCCTGCTCGAGCAACGCCACCTCCTTCGCCCACTTGGCCAGCTGTCCGTCGACGACTTTGGCGACCACGTCGTCGGCCTTCCCCTCCTCGCGCGCCTTCGCCTCGAGCACGGAGCGCTCCGCGTCGCGCGTCTGCTCGGGGATCTCCTCGGCGGACACGTAGACGGGCGGCGAGGGAGCGCCGGCGATGTGGATCGCGACCTCGCGCGCGAATTCCTGGAACTCGTCGCTGTGGGCAACGAAATCGGTCTCGCACTGGACCTCGACCAGCACGCCCACCTTGCCGGTGGCGTGGATGTAGGAGGCGACGATGCCCTCGCTGGTCGCCCGGCCGCTGCGCTTCGCGGCCGAAGCCTGTCCCTTGACCCGGAGGATCTCGATCGCCTTCTCCGTGTCGCCGCCGGCCTCGGCGAGGGCGGCCTTGCAGTCCATGATCGGAGCCCCGGTGCGCTCCCGGAGCTCCTTGACGTCGGCCGCGGAGACGGCGGTCGCGTCGTTCACGCCTTCGCCTCCCCTCCGGCTCGCTCCGGCGTCGCCTCGGCCTCCCCCCCGGTCGCTCGAGCGGCGGCCTGCGCCTCCTCGGCCTCTTTGCGGGCGCGCTCGGCCGGCCTCGGCGCGCTGCCGCTGTTCCTCCTGGAGACGCCGGCGGTTCTCCTCCTCGGCCTGGCGCTCGGCCTCGGCCTGGCGCCAGGACTGCGCGGCCTCGTAGACGGCCTCGCCGATCGTCCGGATCACCAGCTCGCAGGAGCGGATCGAGTCGTCGTTCCCTGGGACCGGATACTCGACCGGCACGGGGTCGACGTTCGAGTCCACCAGCCCGATGATCGGTATTCGCAGCCGCTTGGCCTCGCGCACCGCGATCGCCTCGGTCTTCAGGTCGATGATCAGCGCCGCCTGCGGCAGGCGGCTTCATCCCGCGCACGCCACCCAGGTTGTACTCGAGCTTCTCGAGCTCGGCCACGCGCGCCATGCGCTCCTTGGTGGGCAGCAGGTCGAGCTGGCCCTCCTCACGCAGGGCAGTCAGCTCGTGCAGGCGCTCGATCCGGGCCGACATCGTGTGGAAGTTGGTCAACAGCCCGCCGAGCCAGCGCTGGTTGACGTACGGCATGCCGCAGCGCTCGGCCCACTCCTTGATCGCGTCGCGGGCCTGCTTCTTGGTGCCGACGAAGAGGATGGTCCCGCCCTTGCTCGCCACCTCGGCGGCGAACCGCCGCGCCTCGGCGAGCAGATGCTCGGTCTGCAGCAGGTCGATGATGTGGATTCCGTCGCGCTCCCCGAAGATGTACGGGCGCATGCGCGGATCCCACCGCCGTGTCTGGTGGCCGAAGTGCAGGCCGGCCTCCAGCAGCTCCTTGGTTCCAGGCTCGGACATCGGGCTCCCTTGTCTCGGTTCGCTTAGCTTGCCCTGGTGGCGCCGCGGGGACCCGGCGCATCTCGTGCCGGGCAGGGCCCCGAGCCTTCCTCCAGGGTCGGTTACGGTCCGCGAGGGATTTTAGACGGAGGGCGAGCTGCAGCGCCCAGCTGGTCCGCTGGACGGTCGCGGAGTCTCGCGTACATTTTGGGAGCCATGTCCGTAACCACGACGCGATCCACTCACCCCGCCGCCGACCGAGCAAGCACAAGCAGGCCCGTGCGGCTGCTGTTCGTGACCGAGGACGACCCTCTCTACGTGATCCACTTCTTCGACGTCTTCTTCCGCGAGTACCCGCGCGACGAGCTTCAGATCGTGGGCATCACGGTCAGTCCGGCGTTCGACGAGTCGAAGATCGCCACGGCTCGGCGCACCCTGCGCCTTTATGGCATCGCCGACTTCACCCGCTTGAGCGTTCGATTCGCCGCCGTAAAGCTGCGGCGCCGCTCGATCGAAGCGCTGGCCCGCAAGGAGTCCCTGCCGATCCTGGCCACGCCGTCGGTGAACGACCCCGGCTACGTCGAGAGGGTGCGGCAGCTGCGTCCGGACGTGATCGTCTCCGTGGCCGCGCCGGAGATCTTCAAGGAGGAGCTGCTCGCATCCGCGCGCATCGGCTGCGTCAATCTCCATTCCGGTCGACTGCCCAAGTACCGTGGCATGATGCCGACGTTCTGGCAGATGCTGCACTCGGAGCCTCACGTCACGGTCACCGTGCACGAGATGGCTCCGAAGCTCGACGCCGGCGCGGTGCTGGGCACGGTCGAGCACCCGATCCACGCCAACGACCGCCTCGCTCGCCTGATGGTCGAAGGCAAGCGCGAGGGCGCAAGGCTCTTGATCCGGGTCCTGCGGGAGCTCAAGGCCGGAACAGCGAGGCCTCAGCAGATGGACATGGCCAACGCGTCCTACTTCTCCTTCCCTGGACGCGAGGAAGCGCGGGAGCTTCGCAGGCTCGGTCACTCGCTGCTTTAGAGCACGTCGCGCGGCGCGCCTCCCTCAGCCATGGGACAGACCTCCAACAAAGCCGACCGGCCCTCTCCGGCGGCCATGTCCATCGACGTCGAGGACTGGTTCCAGGTCGAGAACCTCAAGCGGGCCATTCCACGGGAGACCTGGGAGGGGCGCCAGCTCCGGGTCGAGCGCAACACCGACCGGATGCTCGGGCTGCTCGACCAGCACGACGCGCGCTGCACGTTCTTCGTCCTGGGCTGGGTCGCCGAGCGCTGCCCGCGGCTGGTGGAGCGGATCGCCGCCGCGGGCCATGAGGTCGCCTGCCACGGCTACGGACACGATCTCGTCTACGAGCTCTCCGAAGACGAGTTCCGCGAAGACGTGCGGCGCTGCAAGGAGCTGCTCGAGAACCTCACCGGAGCCCCCGTGCGCGGCTACCGGGCGCCCAGCTTCTCGATCACGGAGTGGTCGATACCGATCCTCCAGGAGCTCGGCTTCGCGTACGACTCGTCGGCCTTCCCGACCCTGGCTCACGACCGGTACGGCAGCCTGCCCGGCGTCGCGGCGGGCAGGCAGGTGGTCGAGCTGCGGCCCGGCTTTCATGAGGTCTGCGTCTCGTGCCTGATGGTGGGCTCGCGCGGCCTGCCGTGGGGAGGCGGCGGCTACTTTCGGCTCCTGCCCTACGGCGTCTTCCGCCGCGGGGTGGCCCGCATACTGCGCTCCGGCGAGCCCTACGTCTTCTACATCCATCCCTGGGAGATCGATCCGGATCAGCCGCGCGTGAGCGGCTTGCCCCGGCTGCACGAGTTTCGGCACTACGTCGGGCTGAGCCGCGCCGAGGATCACTTCGGATCCCTGCTCGAGGACTTCCGCTGGGGGACCGTGGCGGACGTGCTCGCCGCTGCTCAGCCAGCGCGGGCTCGATCCAGCGCCTCGACCAGGTCCGCCGGCAGCGCCGAGGAGAACTCCAGCTCCTGATCGGTGAACGGATGCCGGAAGCCGAGCTCGGCGCTGTGCAGGAATTGGCGGCCGAGGCCGTGACGCCCCGCATGCCCGTAGCGCGGATCCCCCGCCAGCGGGTGGCCGATGGCGGCGAAGTGCGCGCGGACCTGGTGGGTGCGGCCGGTCTCCAGGCGAACCTCGACCAGGGCGTCCGCCGGCAACAGCTCGAGCACCTTGAAGTGGGTGCGCGCCTGGCGCGGCGCGCGGCCGCCAACCGCCCGGCGCTCGGGCGCCCGGTAGTCGCGGCCCAGCGGGGCGTCGATCGTCCCGGCTCGCGAGCGCGGATGGCCCTCGACCAGCGCCAGATAGGAGCGCCGTACCTGCCGCGCTTTGATCTGCCGCGCCAGCCTGCGATGCGCCTCGTCGCCGCGTGCGACGACCATCAGTCCGGAGGTGTCCTTGTCGAGGCGATGGACGATCCCAGGCCGCTGCGGATCCTCGCCGCCGCCAAGCAGGTCCCCCAACAGGTCGACGAGCGTCGGTCCCCTGTGCCCCGGAGCCGCATGGACGACCAGGCCGGCGGGCTTGTCGACCACCGCCAGCGACTCGTCGGCGTGCACGATGCGCGGCTGGAGGCTCACGCCGAGCCGGGACGCGCCGATCGGTCGCCCTGCCCGGCGGCGCCCACCGACGAGAGCACCAGCCCCAGCGCTCCCAGGGTGATCGCCACATCGGCGAGGTTGAAGGCGGGCCACAGCGGTAAGTCGATGAAATCGGTCACTGCACTGGCGCGCACCCGGTCGGCCAGATTGCCGAGCGCGCCGCCGGCCAGCAGGCCGATGGAAAGCCACAGACCCGGCCGCCGGGGATCGATCGCAAACCAACCGAGCACGAGCGCCAGTGCGACAACGTCACCGCGAGCACGAACCCCCGCCCCTGGCCGATCCCGAACGCCAAGCCCCCGATTGGTGGTGTTGGTGAGCTCCAGGCCGAGGACGAGGCTCTCCCGCTGGCCGACGGCGAGCGAGGAGACGACGATCGCCTTGGTCACCTGGTCCACCAGGACGACCACGCCGCAGGCGGCAAGCGCCCGGCGCCAGGCGGCGATCGCCTCGCTCACCTGCGGCGAGCTCAACCGCGAATCAGCCCGACCACCATGCCCTGCATGATCAGCAACAGGATGATCGCCAGGATCGGGCTGAGGTCGAGCGCGAAGCCGCCTCCGCCGATCGGCGGCAGGAAGCGCCGGAAGACGTTCAGGTAGGGATTGGTGACCTCCTCGACGAAGCCGACCGCGGCGCGCAGGTAGCGGTTGTAGGGCATGCGCGGGATCCAGCTCAGGAGCACGCGGATGAAGATCAGGATCAGGTAGACGAGGAACAGCGCCTCGACGTAGTCGGCGACGTTGTCGCGGCTGATCGCCAGCGGCAGGATCACCGGACCCGCTCCAGTGAAGCGTTGACGGCGTTCACGAAGGCATCCTCGACCACGCCCTCCAGCTGGGCCAGGCCCGCCTCGGTCGCCCCGCCCGGCGACGCGACGGCGTTGCGGATCGTGGCCGGGTCGCGCTTCCGAGAGCAGCTCCGCGGTGCCCGCCAGCGTGCCGGCGACGAGCTCGCCGGCGAGTCCCGGGCTCGAGGCCCTCCCGCTCCCCGCCCCTAGCGAGGGCCTCGGCAACCAGCGCGATGTAGGCCGGCGAGCTGGACATGATCGCCATCGCCGCGTCGATCTGGCGCTCCTCCAGCGGGACCAGCGTGCCGAGCAGCCCCAGCAGGGCGAGAAGGCTCTCCTTGAGCTCGGCCGGCATCGCTTCGGGTGTCACGTAGCAGAGCACCCCCCGGCGGACCTCGACCGGCTGGTTGGGCATCACGCGGAGCGCGGGCACACCAGGGAAGGCCTCCGCGATCCGCTCGGTCGGGGTCGCCGCGAGAACCGTGATCAGGGCCGGCGCCTCGCCCCCAGCTCGGTGGCGACCTCATCGAGCGCGGCGGGCTTGACCGCGAGCACCAGCACGTCCGAGTCGCCGGCCAGCTCCCGGAGCCCTGCGCGCGACCTGGCCTCCCACCTCCTCGGCGAGCGCGCGGGCGCGATCCGCCTCGAGGTCGCAGAACAGCATCGCCTCCGGGCCGCCGTCGCCGGCGGCCCAGCCACGCGCCATCGCGGCGGCCATGTTTCCCGTGCCGGCGAACCCAACCCTCATGGGAAGCGTATGCGGGGAACGTGCCGGATGCGAGCTGCGCTCGGCACGAACGCGGTCGACCAGCCAGGACTGGTTGAAGAAGCCCTTCTCGATCAGGCGGGCCTTCTCCTCGGCCGAGACCTCGACGTTGCGCGGCGTCAGCAGGAAGGTCTTGTCGGCGATCTTCTGCATGCCGCCCTCGAGCGCGTAGGTCAGGCCGGAGGTGAAGTCGATCAGTCGCTTGGCCAGCTCGGCGTCGGTGGTCTGGAGGTTGAGGATCACCGGCACGGCCTGCTTGAACTTGTCGGCGACCTCCTGGGCGTCGTTGAAGCTGTACGGCGTCACCAGATGGACGCGCACGTCGGCGCCTCCGTTGCCGCCCACCGGCCGCAGCATGCGCGTGCGCCCGCCGCCCACCGGCTCGTCGTCGGCGAAGATGTCGTCGATCTCGTCCCGCCCGCGCCGTCGCTCGCGGATCGGGCTGACCGTCCCGGAGCGCGCCGGCGGACCCCTCGTAGTACTCGCCCTGGGTCCCGGTGTCGGGCTCGTACAGGTCGGACTCCTGGTACTCGGGGTCCTCGGCGAGCCCGAAATAAACCAGTGCACGGTGCCATGTGTCGCGGAAGGCCATCGCTCAGCGTACGTTCGCTTCTGGGGGAACGTTTCCTCTACGGATTGTGACGACTCCGGCGGCGGAAACGGCGCCTCGGGAGGAGGCCCCTACCGGCCTTTCGCTACCCGTACAGCGCCGTGCCCAGCCGCAGGATCGTGGCCCCCTCCTCCACCGCCACCTCCCAGTCCTGGCTCGAGCCCATCGAGAGCCGCTCGAGCCCGTGCTCGGCGGCCAGCTCGGCGAGGCGCGCGAAGGCGGGGCGCGAGGCCTCCGGCTCGGTGCTGAAGGGCGGCATGGTCATCAGCCCGGCGACCCGCACGGGGCAGCGATCGATGAAATCGCCGAGCTCCGCCGGCCGGATGCCTCCCTTGCTCTCCTCGCCGGCGACGTTCACCTCCACCAGAACCTCCGTCGCGGGCTCGGCGTGGCGATCGAGCTGAACCAGGGCGGAATCGCTGGCCACCGAGTGGATCAGCCTGACCAGGGGAAGGATCCGCTTCACCTTGCGGCTCTGGAGGTTGCCGATGAAGTCCCAGGCAAAGGCGTCGCCCCAGCGCTCCCGCTTTGCCTCCAGGTCCTGCAGCCGGTTCTCGCCCGACCAGCGTCACCCCCGCCTCCGCCAAGGTCCCCATCTCGTCGAGGGGCACGTACTTGGTGGCCGCGAGGATCTCCACCCGCGAGCCCACTCGCTCGCGGACGCGCTCGAGGTTGGCGCGGACCCGCCCCGCGTCCAGGCCCCGGATCAAGCCGGGCATCGGATCACATCCACACGAGGCCCGCCTGGCGACCCGTTCGCTCGCCGTCGCGACGGTGCGAGAAGAAGAGCTCCGGCTGACAGCTCGTGCACTCCTCGGAGACCTCCACCGGCTTCGACCCCGGCCCGCTCGAGCAGGCGCCGGGCCACCAGGCGCAGGTTGAGCATCCGGCCCTCGGCGACGTCCGGCCCCCAGCGGCTCGAAGGCGGCCAGGACCTCGTCGCCGACCTCGTAGCAGCAGGGGCCGATTCCGGGGCCGACCGCCGCCGCTTGCGCCTCGACCTGCTCGACGCCGCGCGCGACGATCCCGGCTGCCATGCCCCGCCAGCCGCAGTGGATCATCGCCACGCCCCCGGGCCCGGCGAGCGCCACCGGCAGGCAGTCGGCGACGAACACGAGCGGCGCCAGCTCGGGCCGCGCCGTGGCATGGCCGTCGACCTCCGGCAGGCCGGGGGGCGGATTCGCGTACGCCGGCGGGTCGGCCGGCCGATCGTGCCGGGCCACCTCGGCGCCGTGCACCTGCCTGCCGATCAGGACGAGCTCCGGATCGATCGCGATCGCGGCGGCCAGCCGGTGGCGGTTCTCGCGCACCGCATCGGGCAGGTCCCCGGTCAGCCGCCCCAGGTTGAGGCTCTCGAACGGGCCCTGCGCTGACGCCGCCGACGGCGGGTGCTGAACGCCGCCTTTGCGCCGCCGTCCGGACAGATCGGCCTCCAGCCACCTGACTCCATCTCGCTCGCGCCAGCGCAACTCGGGGTCTCAGACGGCCCCGGCGGACTCGAGCTTCGAGATGAAGCCGGGGAGGCCGTCTGAGAGCAGGATCTCGATTCGATCGATGATGTAGGGGTGGCGGCGTTCGCGACCCCGGCGATCTCGGTCTGGGCGCCCACGTAGCCCGCCCGGTGGACGGCCGAGATCACCGTGGTTGTCGTAGCGGCCGAACGGATAGCAGAAGTTGTTCACCGGAACGCCGAAGCGCCGCCGCAGGATCCGCCGCGATCCCGCCACCTCGCGCTCCAGCGTGGTCGAGTCCACGGCCGTCAGGTCGACGCTGGTGATCGCCTTCGAGGCCAGCTCCCAGCCGGCGTCGAGCATCCTCTCGACCTCCGCGTCGGGCAGCTCCGAGCCCCGCGCGGGGAGGTTCAGCACACCCGGCCACTCGAGCCCCTCCAGCACCTCGAAAGCGCTCGCGTACTGGCTCGGGTAGCCGTCGTCGAAGCTGACCACGATCGGCGTTCGGCGGCAGCCTTCCCCTCTCGTACCAGGCGTCCTCGACCTGGTCGAGCGTCACCGCTTCGAATCCCCTACTCGTCGAGCCACTGCATCTGGGCCTCGAAGTCCTCGGGCTCGACGAACAGCTCCGGGAAGGCCTCGCCTGTGGTCGGCGTCTCGATTGCGTGGTACTCGAGGATCGGGACCGGTCCCGGATGCGGCTTCCAGTCCGCCGGGTAGGTCGGTCCTGCGTCGACGGGACCGCCGTCCTGCGGCTCCGTCGGCACCTCTGTCTGCTGCACTTCCGGCGGCGCCGGCTGGGAGCCCTCCTCCCCTCCAAGGCCAGTCGCCACCAGCGCCACGACCGCCCCCACGACCGCCACCAGCGCCGCGACCGTCAGCCGGCGCCTCCAGCGCCGCCGGCGTGCCGCAGCGGCGCGCTTCAGCTTCAGGTCGTCCGGAAGCTCGGTGAGGTAGCTGGGCTCGTCGTAGAGGGGGTCGGTCATCGTGGCGAGGGTGACGGCGAGGGACGCCGTCGGACCCTCCTCCTAGGACGACATTTTCGCGCGCGGCGGCAAGCGCCGCTCGAAGCTCCTCCGCTCTGCCATGGACCTCCCCGTCGAGCTTCGCGCGCAGAGCCGCCCGCAGGCCGCGTCCGACGCGCCGGTCCCTCCGCGACTCCCTCCGCGATCAGGTCGCGGCCATCGATCTCGAGCCGGACCCCTCGCCACTCGGCGACGTATCGGTCGAGCCACTCGGCGCCCAGCGCCCGGCCAGCGCCAGCTCGACCCCGGTTCGCCCACGGGCGAGCTCGACGGCCTCGGAGGGGCGCGCGGGGTCAGCGGAGGCGAGCTGACGCGCCTCGGCGATCCCGCGGCCGAGCACCGCCGCGAGCACCGCGTCCGCGCGACGGGCGACCTGGAGCCACGGCTCCGTGGCCGTCAGCTCACCGACCGCGGCCGCCAGCTCCAGAGCCCCGGGCCGAAGCTCCAGCAGCCCCCATTCGCCGAGCAGCTCGAACGCCCTGCGCGCCTCCGGCTCCGCGGCGAGCCTACGGAGCTCGGCCTCCACCCGGTCGCGCGATACGGTGGACAGGTCGGCGTGCCCGATCAGCTCCGCGGTGCGCCGCTCGAGCGCGAACCCGTAGCGCGCCGCGTACCGTGCGGCTCGCACGGCACGCGTCGGGTCGTCCTCGAACGAGCGCGGGTGCAGCACTCGCAGCTCGCCCCGCTGCAGGTCCTCGAGCCTCGATGGGGATCGATCAGCTCCGGGATCGCCGGCCAGCGGCACCGCCATCGCGTTGACCGTGAAGTCGCGGCGGGCGAGGTCAGCGGCCAGCGACGCCGGGCGGACCTCGGGGAGCGCGCCAGGGTGAGCGTAGGTCTCGGTGCGCGTCGCCGCCAGGTCGACCTCGAGGCCGTCGACCCGCACGGCCGCCGTGCCGAAGCGCTCGTGGGCTCGCACCTGCCCCACCGAGCCGCCGGGCCAGCTCGGCAACCTCGCCCTCGACGGCGACGTCGATGTCCGCCCGCTCCCGGCCAAGCAGCAGATCGCGCACGGCGCCGCCGACCAGATACGCGGCGGATCTGTGTCGCGGCCTCGCGCAAGCGCTCGATCCCGGGAAGCGCCGCCAGGCGCTCCGCGAGTCGCTCGGGCTCGATCTTGGCGTTGGGGGGCGACATCGAGGCTCTTTATGGGGCCTTCTGACCCGTTCCCTACCATGACGGCCTTCGCGGATGGCTCGCCTGCTCGACATGTTCGATGTCTGGCGCTCCTGGAGCGTCCGGCGCCGGCTCGCCGTGGCCGGGCGGCGCCGCGGTCGCGGTGGCCGGTGTGGCGATCGCCGTGTACCTGATCACCAAGCGCCCCGGGGACGTCTCCAATCCCGACGCCGCCTTCAACAAGCAGAAACCGGCGGCGATCAAGACGGTGGACTGGCCGCTCTACGGTCACGACCTCGCAGCGCACGCGCTACCTGCCGAGCAAGGACCTGGACCCCCCCTTCCGCTCCTCGCTGTGGAGCTTCCAGGCGGGCAAGCTGCTCGAGTTCCAGCCGATCGTGGTCAAGGACAGGATCTACTTCATGGACAAGGATGGGCTCTTTTACGCGCTCAGCACGGACACGGGCAAGGTCGAGTGGAAGCGGAAGATCGGGTCGCTGAACGCGTCCGCGCCCGCCTATTCCGACGGTCGCCTGTTCGCGGTCAGCCTGGAGCCGAACCAGGCGGTGGCGCTCCGCCCGAACGAGCACGGCAGCAAGGTGCTGTGGCGCCATCCGCTGCCTGGGCGCAGCGAGTCCTCGCCGCTCGTCCACAACGGCAGGGTGATCTTCGGCTGCGAGTCAGGAGACATCTTCGCCCTCGACGAGAAAACCGGCAAGACCAGATGGACGGTGTCAACTGCCGGACCCGTCAAGGGCGGCCTCGCGTATAGCGACGGCACGGTGTTCGCCGGCAACTACGCGGGCGAGATCTACGCGATCGACGCCTCGAACGGCCAGGTCAAGTGGACCGCCCATACGCAGGGCGGAGGCCTGCTGCGCGGCGGCGGCATCTACTCCACCCCGGCCGTGGCCTGGGGACGCGTCTACCTGGGCAGCCTCGACGGGCGCATCTACAGCTTCGTCGAGAAGACCGGCGAGCTGGCCTGGAGCCACTCGACCGGCGCCGAGGTCTACCCCTCACCCGCCGTCGCGGACACGCCCAACTCGCCCCCCACCGTCTACGCCGGCTCGCAGGACAAGCACTTCTACGCCCTCGACGCCCGCACCGGAGAGCTGCGCTGGGAGCACCCGCTCGACGGCGTGGTGCTCGGTTCCTCCAGCGTAATCGGGGAAACGGTCTACGTCGCGCAGATCGGGCCGAACACCGGCACCATCGGCTACCGGGTCAAGAACGGCAAGCAGGTATTCGCAGAACGACGAGGGCGAGTACAACCCCGCGATCTCGGACGGCGAGAAGATCTACCTCACGGGCTACTCGACGATCCGCGCCTACAGGCCGGATCCGAACCCTGGCGGGAGCGGCAAGAACGGCCGGGGCGGCAAGGACCGGAGCGGCAAGCAGGGCTGAGGGCTCAGCGCACCGGTATCCCGGCTTCGCGCAGGTGCTCCTTGGCCTCCCCCACCGTGTGCTTGCCGTAGTGGAAGATCGAGGCGCAGAGCACCGCGTCGGCCCGGCCCTCGACGATGCCCTCCGACAGGTGGTGGAGCTCCCCGGCGCCGCCGGAGGCGATCACCGGCACCGCGACCGCGTCGGCCACCGCGCGCGTCAGCTCGAGGTCGTAGCCGTCCGTCGTCCCGTCGCGATCCATGCTCGTCAGCAGCACCTCCCCCGCCCCGCGCTCAGTCGCCTCCCGAGCCCAGGCGACCGCCTCGCGGCCCTCCACCAAGGTGCGACCGCCATTCACGTAGACGTCCCAGCCCCCGTCCCGCCGCTTCGCATCGATGGCGACCACGACGCATTGGGAGCCGAACACCTCGGCCAGCTCGCCGATCAGCTCGGGGCGCGCCAGCGCCGCGGAGTTCACCGAGACCTTGTCGGCACCCGCGTCGAGCACGGCCTGGGCGTCGTCCGGCGAGCGTATGCCACCGCCGATCACGAACGGGATGAACACGTTGTCGGCCGTTCGCCGAGCCAGCTCGACGATCGTCTCGCGCCGCTGGTGCGAGGCGGTGATGTCGAGGAACACCACCTCGTCCGCCCCTTCGGCGTCGTAGCGAGCCGCGAGCTCGACCGGGTCGCCGGCATCGCGCAGGCCGACGAAGTTGGTCCCCTTGACCACCCGGCCCGCGTCGACGTCGAGGCAGGGAATAACGCGCTTCAAAGCCACCTTGCGAGGGTAGCGGCCAGGCTGGCGGTGGCGACCCGGTTCATGTCACCACCCTGTACTTGAGGTGCGTGACGCCAGGCGCCTCGACCGCCCGGACCTGCTCGAGCTGCACCTCCGCGTCCCCGAGGTTGTCGAAGAGGCGAGCACCGTCGCCGAGCAACACTGGAACGACGTGGAGCTCAAGCTCGTCCAGCAGTCCCGCTTCCAGGTACTGCTGAGCGCGATGCAGCGGACGATCGGTGGAGCACGCCACCTTCGTCGTCGAGCGCAGGTACGAGGTCTCGCCCGAGCGAGTGTTCGCCTGCCGGCCCGGCGCAAGCAGGGCATGGGCAGCCTGCTGGACTCGCTCGGACAGTGGCTCCAGAGCAGCGGATCCGACGGTGCCTAGGCAGGACAGCGGCCCGGGAACCTCCCGATCTGTGACCACATCTGTGGTCACACTCCGGGAGGTGGCCGTCGTAAAACCCCGAGCGTTTGGCCCGGGCCCGGCGTTCGCCGGTGGCGGCCACGCGGGGCCGCCTAGACGGAGCGGGGGCTTCGGGCCGCCTTCAGCGCCGTTGACGCCAGCGACCGGAGCTCGTCGCGCTCGCGCTGGCTGAGGTTTCGGTCTGGCCTGCCCTTTGACTTGCGGACCAGCTCGACGAACCGCTTGCGGCCCTTGTCGCCAAGCGCGCGCCAGACGGCGCTTCCGCGCTTGCCCGCCTGCTGGGCAAGCCAGAGCATGCGAGCCCATGAAATCCGCCGCAGGCCTCCAACAAGTGCGTTCGCCGCCGCCACGGCGCAAATCTATCCGCTACCGCCCAGGGCCTCAATGCCCTCGGCGACCGTGAACCGCTTCTCGTACAGGGCGCGACCGACAATCACTCCGGCGAGGCTGTCCAGACGCAACCCGGCGAGCTCGCGCAGGTGGTCGAGCGAGCCGACGCCGCCCGAGTAGATCAATTCCGCGCCCGCGTCAGCCGCCACGGTGGCGACGGCTTGCAGGCCCTCGATGCCGGGACCCTCCATCGTGCCGTCCACCTCCACGGGCGTGTAGACGAAGCGACCCACGCCGCGGCCTGCAAGCTCGGCGACCAGATCGCCGGGCGTCGCCGCCGTCTCACGCTCCCAGCCCTCGATCGCGACCCGGCCCGACCGAGCGTCGACGCCGGCGACGATCCGCTCCCCGTGCTCGGCGGCGAGCCCTTCGACCAGCTCCGGCCGGGCAAGCACTGCCGTTCCCAGCACCACCCGCTCGGCTCCGGCGGCGAGCGCCTCGGCGACGGTCTCGGCGTCGCGCAGCCCGCCCCCGAGCTGAATCGGGATGCTGACCTCGGTCGCGATCCGCCTCACGTGCTCGAGGTTCTGGGGCTCGCCCGAGCGCGCCCCGTCGAGGTCGACGACGTGCAGGAAGCCCGCCCCCTGCTCGACCCAGCGCCGCGCGGCATCCGCTGGGTCGGCGTCGTAGACGGTCTCGCGGCCATACTCGCCACGCTCCAGACGAACCGCGTGCCCATCGCGAATGTCGATCGCCGGCAGGAGAATCAAGCCGGCACGGAGGCGCAGATCTCGGTGAAGTTCGCCAGCAGGCGTAAGCCGGCGGTGCTCGACTTCTCCGGATGGAACTGGACCCCGTAGAGAGGTGGGTGGGCGACGGCGCACACGAAGCGCTGGCCCCACTGGGCGGTCCCGAGCACGTCGGCGCCATCGGACGGACGGACCCCGTACGAATGCACGAAATAGAACGGCGTATCCGTCGCCAGCCCCTCGGTGAGCTCCGAGGAGCGCTCCCAGCGAACCGGCTCCCAGCCGATGTGCGGCACCTTCAGGCCTCCTGCCTCCAGCTCCACCACCTCACCCGGCATCAGGCCGAGGCCCTCCGCACCGTCCTGCTCGCTGGATCGCTCGAGAAGGAGCTGGAGACCGAGGCAGATGCCGAGCACGGGCGTGCCGGAGCTCGAGGCGCTCGGCGACCAGTGCGTCGAGCTCCAGCTCGCGCACCCGGCGCATCGCCGCCGGAAACGCCCCGACGCCGGGCAGGATGACGCCGTCCGCGGCGCGCACCACGCCGGGATCGCTGGTGATGGAGGCCTCGGCACCCACCCGCTCGAGCGCCTTCTCCACCGAGCGCAGGTTGCCCATCCCGTAGTCGAGGATCGCGATCTGGGTCATCAGGTCAGGGTTCCCTTGGTGGATGGGACTCCGGTTTGGAGCGGGTCGATCTCGACGGCTTGGCGCAGGGCCCTGGCGAAGGCCTTGAAGCAGGCCTCGATCATGTGGTGGGCGTTGGAGCCGTAGCGCGTCCCGACGTGCAGGGTCAGCTTTGCGTTGGTGGCAACGGCGCGAAAGAACTCCTCCGCGAGCTCGGCGTCGAAGCCGGCGATCGATACCGCCGGCAGGTCGGCCTCGAACAGGCACAACGGCCGTCCGGAGACATCGATCGCG
Source organism: uncultured Actinomycetes bacterium (assembly GCA_963745365.1). Classification (GTDB taxonomy): domain Bacteria; phylum Actinomycetota; class Thermoleophilia; order Solirubrobacterales; family 70-9; genus AC-56. The sequence goes on along the minus strand of CAVUXC010000005.1, from coordinate 23,474 downwards.
CACATCCCGAGCGCCTCGTCCATGGGGATCGCCGTGTACCCGAAGCGGCGGATCCCGGCGCGGTCGTCCAGCGCCTTGTCGATCGCCTGCCCGAGCGCGATGCCGACGTCCTCCACCGTGTGATGGGCCCCGGTCTCCAAGTCGCCACTCGCCTCCACCCGCAGCCCCAGCCGCCCGTGGCGGCCGAGCAGCTCGAGCATGTGATCGAGGAAGCCGACCCCGGTCGAGGCTGACACCTCTCCCCCGTCGAGGTCCAGCGCGAGCTTGACCTCGGTTTCGCGGGTCTTGCGCGAGATTTCTGCTGTACGGCTCATTTGAGTTCTGAAACCACCTGCAAACTGAGCATCTTCGCGGATCACCCGCCGCCGCGAGCCTGGGCCGACTCGCCGTGCACGGGAAAGCCCTCGGCGCGCGCCAGGGCGGCCACGTTGGCGGCGAGCGCACTCGCGGAGGCACCGGGCAGGGTGACGACCGAGGTCCTGCGGCGGAAGGTCCCCGGCCCCAGCGGGCCGCCGAAACGCGCCGCGCCGCCGGTGGGCAGGACGTGGTTCGAGCCGGCCGCGTAGTCGCCGAACGCCGCCGCGCCGCCCGCTCCGACGAACACGCAGCCGGCGACTCGCGCCCGGGCGGCGATCTCGTCCGCCCCCTGGAAGGCGAGCTCGAGGTGCTCGGGGGCCACGGCGTCGGCGAGCGTCAGCGCCGCCTCGAGCCCGCGGGTGGCGACCAGGGCGAGTGGCGCCTCGGCGACGCTGGGGCGCTCGGGGGCCAGCTCGGAGACCAGCTCCGCTATCCGGTCCAGAAGCGCCATGTCCGCCGAGGCCACGATCAGCAGGCTGTCGTCGCCGTGCTCGCCCTGGGCGCAGAGGTCGAGCGCGATCCAATCCGGGTTCGCGGCGCCGTCGGCGACCACCATCAGCTCGCTGGGCCCGGCGATCCCATCGATCCCGACCTGCCCAAAGACCAGCCGCTTGGCCTCGGCCACGTACCGATTCCCGGGCCCGGCGATCAGGTCGACCGGATCGATCGTCTCGGTGCCGAAGGCCAGGGCCGCTATCGCCTGGGCTCCCCCGATCGCGTAGACCTCCTCCACGCCCGCGATCGCGCAGGCGGCCAGCACGGCGGCGTTGGGCCGCCCCGCGGCGCCGGGTGGGGACGCCACGCAGATGCGCGCCACCCCCGCCACGCGGGCGGGGACGCAGCACATCAGCACCGAGGACGGATAGGCCGCCCTGCCGCCGGGCGCGTAGACGCCGGCGGTGGCCACGGGCTCCTCGCGCACCTCGACCCGGTGGCCCTCGGGCAGCTCGGCCGTCGCCGGGCGGGCCCGCGCCTCCAGCTCGGCGCGCGCCACCGCCTCGATGTTCCGCTGCGCCACGCGCATCGCCTCGCGCACCTCGGGCTCGAGCAGCCCCGGGGCCGCCGCCACAGCTTCCGGATCGACCCGGAACGACTCCGGCACCGCTTCACCGAGGCCCTCGGCGACTGCCCGCACCCCGGCGTCGCCGTCGCGCCGGACCCGGTCCACGATCCGCTCGACCTCGGCGGCCTCGTCACCGAGCTCTGGCGCCAGCGCTCGCAGCTGGCCCGCAAACGCCGGCGCGTCGCCTCCGTCCCACTCTGCGCGCTCGATCCTCACTCCGGAGTCGCCTCCCTCATCCGCTCGGCCAGCGCATCCACCTCCGCGGCGCGCAGCTTGTGGGCCACGCGGTTGGCGACCAGCCGCGCCGTACAGCGGGCGATCTCCTCGCGCACCTCGAGCTCGTTCTCGGTCAGCGTCCTCCCCGTGTTGACCAGATCCACGATCCCATCGGCGAGTCCGACGATCGGCGCCAGCTCAACCGATCCCTTGACCTCGATCACCTCGGCCTGGCGACCCGTCTGGAGGAAGTAGCGCTCCGCCGTGCGCGGGTACTTGGTCGCGATCCGCATCGCACCCAGGCGGCGCTCTGCTTCGCCGAGGCTCTCGCCCCCGGTGCGAGAAGCCAGCACCATCCGGCAGGCCCCGTAGCGCAGGTCGAGAAGCTCGTACACGGCGCGGTCGCGCTGCTCGAGCAACACGTCCTTGCCCGTGATGCCGAGATCGGCGGCGCCAGCCTCCACGTAGGTGGGGACGTCAGAGGGACGCATCGTGACCAGCACCAGCCCGTCGGCTCCGAAGACCAGCGAACGCGACTCTCCGCGCACCTCCGCGGTGTCCGTGCCGATCCTGTCGAGCAGATCCAGCGTGCCTTCGAACAGCGCCCCCCTCGGCACGGCGAGCTTCAGCGGCCCGCCGGCTCGCGCTTGTGTCGCTGCCATCCCGGTCGTCCTCACGGGCCCGGCTCCTGTGCCACTCGCTGCTCCTCCGCCTGCGCTATGTGCAGCCGCTCCAGGTAAAGCGCGAAGCCCGCGGCCGGGAGCGGTCGCCCGAAGCGGCCCATCAGCTCGTCGTAGCGCCCGCCGCCGCCGAGCACGTGCCCGAGCGCCGGGTCGTAGACCTCGAGGATGGCGCCCGTGTAGTAGCCGAGGTCCCGCAGCAGTCCCAGGTCGAGGCTGACGCGCTCGGCCACGCCCCGCGCCTGCCAGGGCCTCGTAGGTGGAGGCGAGCCGCTGGGTGGCGCGCTCCACCGCCCTGCCGCCGAGCTCGTGGGCTTGATCCAGCGCCTCGGGACCGCCGCGCAGACTCGGAAGGCGCAGCAGCGTCTCGCGCTCGCCCGCGCCGATCTCGAGCTCGTCGACCTCCGCCTCGAGCCCGACCAGATCATGCATCGCGAGCACCTCCAGGATGCGGTCGCGGCGATCGTTCTCGACGCCCAGCTCGTCGAGCAGCTGGCGGTAGAGGTCGGCATCACCGAGGCCGATCACCGCCCTCGTCAACCCAGCCGCATCCAGCGCCGCGCTCAGCACCTCGACCACCTCGGCGGTCCCCTCGGGCGCCTCGGCCCCGATCAGCTCCACGCCGGCCTGGGCGAACTCACGCATCTGGCCTCGCTGCGGGCGGATCGCCCGGTAGGCGTTGCCGATGTAGGAGAGCCTCAGCGGAGGCTCGGTGCCGCCGAAGCGCGTCGCCGCCAAGCGCGCGATCGGGATCGTCATGTCGGAGCGCATCACCAGCAGCTCGCCGCCCTCGTCGAAGAACCGGTAGGCGGCGGGCGCGCCGCGGTCGTCGCCGCGCGCGAGCACCTCGTGGTATTCGATCGTCGGCGTCGCCACCTCGCCGTAGCCGAACCGCTCGAAGGCCTCGACCAGCGAGCGCTCGAGGCGACGCAGCTCCCGCATCTCGTCGGGCAGCACGTCCCGGGTGCCTGGGGGAATGCGGTGGGTCATCGACGGTAAGCAGGGTATGGGCTAGCGACGAAGTCGCGGTAGACGAGTGCCTGCCGGTCAGGCCGGGCTCGCTCACCGGCGGCCGGAGGCAGGCTTCCGGCGGAGATCTCTAGCGGGACGCTCCACGAGACGCGTTCGATACGTGCGCCGAGTTGCCTGAGCCGCAAATCGATGCGCTCATAGCCGCGGTCGATCTGGGCGACGTTGCCGATCTCCGAGGTGCCGTCCGCGGCCAGCGCGGCGATGAGCATCGCCATGCCGGCGCGGATGTCGGGGCTGTCGACGCGCTCACCGTGAAGACGGCTCGGACCGCTGACGATCGCCCTGTGGGGATCGCAGAGCGTGATCCGAGCGCCCATCGCGACCAGCTTGTCCACGAAGAACAGCCGGTTCTCGAACATCTTCTCGAAGATCAGCACCGTGCCGCGAGCCTGCGTGGCGAGTGCGAGCGCAATCGAGGTGAGGTCCGCGGGGAAGGCCGGCCACGGGCCATCCTCGATCTTGGGGATCGCATCGCCGAGATCGGTCTTCACCTCCAGCGCCAGCTCCGGCGGCACCAGGACATCGCTTCCCTCGACCATCGACTGCAGGCCCAGGCGGCGAAACTGGCGGCGGATCGCGATCAGGTCCTCGGGCTCGGCGTCGCGGATGCGCAGCTCTCCCTTGGTGGCGGCGGCCAGGGCCATGAAGCTCGCGACCTCGATGTGGTCGGCGCAGACTCGGTGCTCGGCGCCGCCCAGCTTGTCGCGCCCATGCACGGTCATCACGTTCGAGCCGACGCCGTCGATCTGCGCGCCCATCTTGACCAGCAACCGGGCCAGGTCCTGCACGTGCGGCTCGCAGGCGGCATTGCCGATCGTCGTCGGCCCGGGGGTCAGCGCGGCCGCCATCAGGGCGTTCTCGGTGCCCATCACGGAGGGCTCGTCCATGAACACCGCGCACGGCTTCAGCCCCTCGCTCGGTGCGTCGATCTCGATCCAGCGCTCGCCATCCACTCGGGCGCCCATGTCGCGGAAGGCGTCCAGATGCGGGTCGAGGCGGCGACGACCGATGAAGTCGCCGCCGGGCGGGGGCATCCGGGCCTGGCCGAAGCGTGCCAGGAGCGGGCCGGCGAGCAGAAACGAGGCGCGGATCCGGGCGGCCAGAGCTTCGTCCACCTCGGTGTCGGTGACGGCATCGGCCTGGAGGCGGATCTCGTTGTCGCCGCTCCACTGGACCTTCGCCCCGAGCCGCTCGAGCAGCGCGATCTGGGCCTCGGTGTCCCTGATCCGCGGCACGTTGGTCAGCACCACCTCCTCGTCGGTCAGCAGGCTGGCGGCGATCTGCGGCAGGGCCGCGTTCTTGTTTCCGGCGGCGACGATCTCGCCGGAGAGCGGACCGCCTCCCTGGATGACGAACTTATCCATCTTGGCCTGGGCTAGGGTAACAACGGCCCATGCCCGAACCGACGCGTGAGGACGCCTGGAACCTGGTCTGCGAGTGGATCGCCTCCGACTCGCTGCGAAAGCACGTGCTCGGGGTCGAGGCCGCGATGCGCGCCTACGCCCGCGAAGGCGGCGAGGACGAGGAGCTCTGGGGGATCACCGGGCTGGTCCATGACCTCGACTACGAGCGCTACCCCGACCTGGAGACGGGCCATCCCCGTCACGCCCTCGAGGAGCTCGAAGCCCGCGGCTATCCCAAGGACGTGATCGATGCGGTCGCCGGCCACGCCGAGTTCCTCGGGGTGCCCCGCGAGACGCCGCTGGCGAAGACGCTGTTCGCCGTCGACGAGGTGTCGGGCTTCATCGCCGCCTGCGCCCTGGTGCGCCCCACCGGGATCGAGGGGATGACGCCGAAGTCGGTTCGCAAGAAGCTCAAGGCGCCCTCGTTCGCCGCCGGCGTCGATCGCGATCAGGTCCGCCGTGGGGCCGAGGAGCTGGGCGTCGACTTCGACCAGCACGTCGCCTTCGTGATCGAGGCGATGGCCGGGCGGGCCGACGAGCTCGGCCTCGCCCCGCGCCCCCAGTCGCCCGCGTGAAACGCGCGCTGGAAGATCCTGATCGGCGCCCTGGTCGCGCTGGCGATCCTGCTCGCCGTGAACACGATCGTCCTCGACCAGCGAAACGAAGGCCGCCGGGGTGACCGTGAGCGGGGGACGAGATCCTCGACCTCCCCGGCGGTGCGCTGCAGGTGGTCGAGCAGGGGCCGCCGACCCCCACCGTCGCGCGGGGTGACAGCGCCGCCCGGCCGCCGATCGTGCTCGCTGCACGGCTTCGGCGCCTCGCTTCACTGGTGGGACCGGATGGTCCCCCTGCTGGCCGAGGCGCCATCGGGTGATTCGCATCGACCTGCTGGGCTTCGGCGGCTCTGAGAAGCCGAAGAGCGGCTACTCGATGGAGGACCAGGGCCGCCTCGTCGCCCTGGCCCTGGGCAGGCTCCAGGTGCAGGGCGCGGTCGTCGTCGGCCACTCGATGGGGTTCGACGTGGCGACCGCGCTGGCCAGCAGAGTCCAGCGAGCTGGTCGACCGGCTGGTCAACATCGACGACGCCCCTGACCCCGGCTTCGGCGAGCTGCCGTTCCTGGCCAGGCTCACCTTCACCCCGGTGATCGGGCAGGCGCTGCGGCGGATCGCGCCCGACTTCGCGATCAAGGACGGCTACGAGTGCGGCCTTCGCCCCCGGCTACGACCTCGGCGACTTCTCGGACCAGGTCATCGACGACTACAGGGCGATGACCTACACCTCATACGACCGCTCGGCCGCAGAGTCGGACGACTACGGGGACGAGCTGCCCCTCGACCAGCGAGTTCGCGACGCCGCCGTGCCGCTGCTGGTGATCTTCGGCGAGGAGGACCAGCTCTACGACGACCCCACCGCGGCCGCCGAGGCCTACGGCGACGTGCCCGGGGCGCGGATCACGATCCTCCCCGGCGTCGGCCACTCGCCGAACGCTCGAAGCGCCCGCTCGAACCTCCCGGCTGGTCCTCGACTTCGCAGCCCAGGTCGGCGGCTAGGCGCAAGACCCTCCCTTATTGCCATCTCCCCCCGGCCTTGGCCCACTCGACCAGGTGGTCCACGTTGCAGAAGTCGTCGGGGATGCGGTGCTCGCCGCGGTGGCGGACGAGCAGGACATGGACCTCGCCGAGCTCCTTGCCGCACTGCGCGCAGCTGACCGGCCCCCTGTCCGCCGAGGCCGGCTCGATCATCTCGCCGGGCTCCCAGTGGGCCCCCTGGATCGCCCACGGGACCACGTGCTCGAGGCGGCAGAAGGCCGCTCGGCGCTCGCCGGCGGGCTCATAGAGCCGAAAGCCGTCGCCCGGGTCGACGGCCTGCCCGCACCAGGTGCAGCCGTCAGCCACTGCTCAATAGGGTCCGCCCATGGCGCCGATCAGGATAGTCGCGCTCGAGGGCGACCAGACCGGCCAGGAGCTGCTCGAGCAGGCGCTGCGGGTGCTCGACGCGGACGTTCTCGGACTCGAGATCGAGCTGATCCGCTTCGACCTCTCGCTGGAGAGCCGGCGCAAGACCCAAAACGGCGTCTGCCTGGAGGCCGCGCAGGCGATGCGCGAGACCGGCCTCGGATTGAAGGCGGCGACGATCACGCCGGAGGGCGCGGGCGACGTCGGCAGCCCGAACCGGATCCTTCGCGAGGCGATCGACGGCAAGGTGATCCTCCGCACCGGCCGCAGGATCCCCGGTGTGACCCCGATCGGCGGCGTCCACCATCCGATCGCCGTCTGCCGGATGGCGGTCGGCGACGCGTACGGCGCCGAGCAGTGGCGCGAAGCGGCCGATGGCGACGAGCTCGCCCACCGCACCGAGACGATCCGGCGCTCGCACTGCGTGGCCGTCGCCGAATACGCGTTCCGCGCCGCGAGCCGGATCGGGGGGCGCGTGTACGGCGGCCCGAAGTGGACCGTGAGCCCCGTCTACGAAGGGATGCTGAAGGAGGAGATGGACGCCGCCGCGGAGCGCCACCCCGAGGTCGCCTACGAGCCGGTGCTGATCGACGCCACGCTCGCCGGGCTGGTGAGCGGGGCGGCCACGGAGCCGCTCGTGATCCCCTGCCTGAACCGCGACGGGGACCTGCTCTCCGATCTGGTCCTGCCGCTGTTCGGCTCGATCGCCGGCGCCGAGTCGATCCTGCTGGCGCTGGACGACGACCTGGTCACCACCGTCGCCATGGCCGAGGCGCCGCACGGGACGGCGCCGGCGCTCGAGGGCAAGGACGTCGCCAACCCGATGGGGATGATCCTGGCCGCCGCGGCACTCCTCCACCACGCCGCCGAGGCCGGCGCCGAGCGAGCCGAGCAGGCCTCACGGGCGGTCTACGAGTCGGTGCTGGAGGCAACCGCGGCCGGGGTCCGGACCCCCGACCTGGGCGGCCATGCCGGCACCACGGAGTTCACGGACGAGGTGATCTCCCGGGTGCGCGCCAAGCTCACGTAGCGCATACGATCCCCGCCGGGAGATGGAGGCTCGATCGCTCACCCTGGGCGCTGAGGACAGCGCCTGGCAGCGCCTCAGGGAGGCGGCCGACCGGCGGCCGGCCCTCGTCGCGGCGATCGTGCTTGGGGTGATCGTCGTGGTGATGGTCGCCTCGAAGGGGCTGCATGACGTCGCCCAGACCGGCCTCACGGGCCTCTCGCTCGGCGCGATCTACGCGCTCGGCGCCGTCGGGCTGACGCTCGTCTACGGGATCCTCAAGCTCGTCAACTTCGCGCACGGGGACTTCCTCACCTTCGGCGCCTACATGGCCTACGTGGTGAACGTCACCTGGGGGATGCCGCTGGTGCTCGGAATCTTCTTCGCGATGGCTGCCACCGCGCTGCTCGGCATCTTCTTCGAGAAGGTGATGTGGGGGCCGATGAGGGCGCGGGGCGCCGGCCTCCTCCAGCTCCTCCTGATGTCCATCGGGCTCGCCTTCCTGCTCCGAGCCCTGTTCCAGTACGTCTGGTCCACGGAGATCCGCTTCCTGGACGTGAACGTGATCGAGACGGTGGAGGTCTTCGGCCTGCGGATCGGGCGGACTTCGCTCGTCGTTTTGATCGTGGGAGTCGTCGTCATCGTCGCGATCGGCCTGATGCTCCGCTACACGCTGCTGGGCAAGCGGATGCGAGCCCTTTCCGACAACCTGGAGCTGGCGGAGACATCCGGGGTCGACACCTCCCGGGTGATCCTCTACACCTGGTTGTTCGCCGGCGCCCTGGCCGGCCTGGCGGGCGTGATGGCGGCGGCGACAACCGAGCTGCGCCCCGAGATGGGCTTCGAGCTGCTGCTGCCGATCTTCGCCGCCGTGATCCTGGCGTGGCATCGGCGACGCCTTCGGCGCCCTGGCCGGTGGGCTCGTCCTGGGACTGGTCATCGAGTGGTCCACCCTGTTCATCGAGGCGCGCTGGAAGGTGTCGATCGGCTTCGTGGCGCTGATCATCGTGCTGATCGTCAGGCCGCAGGGCATCTTCGGGCGGGCGAGAGACATCTGACGGCCATGGACCTGCTTCCCGTCGCGATCACATTCGACTTCCTCACCAGCGTCAACTTCTGGACCAGTGTCGGCGTGCTCGCCGCCACCTACGCGCTGGTCGCGCTCGGGCTCCAGCTCAACGTGGGCTTCACCGGGGTCGTCAACTTCGGCGCGGCCGGCTTCATGGCGGTCGGCGCCTACACGATGGCGATCCTCACGATCGACACGGGCATCTCGTTCTGGCTCTCGCTCCCGCTCTCGATCCTGGTCACGATGGCGTTCGGCCTGATCGTCGGCCTTCCCTCCCTGCGCCTGCGGACCGACTACCTGGCGATCGCGACCATCGCCTTTGCCGAGATCATCCGCCTGATCGCCCAGAACGCCCGCGAGCTGACGGGAGGAAACCAGGGCCTGTTCTGCAGCGACGATCAGAGCAAGTGCTTCGACGACACCTGGCTCGACCTCTCCGACACGATCGAGGGCTGGCTGGTGGACCTCGGCTGGAGCGACCCGGAGATCCTCTTCCCCCTTCTGCTCGTCGCCTGGGCTCTGGTGCTCGTCGTCACCGTCGGCCTGGTGTTCGTGCAGCGCAGCCCCTGGGGAAGGGTGCTTCGCGCCGTGCGCGAGGACGAGGACGCCGCCAGGGCGCTGGGGAAGAACGCCGTTGCCTACAAGCTCCAGTCGCTCGTCATCTCCGCCGCGATCGCGGCGATCGCAGGTTGGATCCTGGCGCTTCAACCTGGCGACCCTCCACCCGATCGACTTCGAGCCCCTGGTGACCTTCTTCGCCTACGGGGTGCTCGTGCTGGGCGGGCTTGCGAGCTACTGGGGGGTGCTGGTCGGTTCGGTGATCTTCTGGACCCTGCTCGAGGCAACCCGCTACATCGACGTGTTCCAAGACGAGTCCGACCAGGTTGCGCTGCGCTTCGCGATCGTCGGCCTGGTGCTGATCCTGCTGATGGCCTTCCGGCCACAGGGGATGTTCGGCAAGCGCGAGGAGATGGTGCTCGGTGACTGAGGGTCCGGCCACGGGGGCGAGCGCAGCAAGCCGGCAGCAACGGGGTGCCGATCTTCGAGGCGCGCGACGTGGTCAAGCGCTTTGGCGGGATCCGGGCGGTGGATGGAGCCACGCTCGACGTCGCGCGAGGGCTCGATCACCGCCCTGATCGGGCCGAACGGCGCCGGCAAGACCACCTTCTTCAACGTCATCACCGGCTTCTACAGGCCCGATGGCGGCCAGGCCGCCTTCGAGGGCAGGCGCGTCCTGGGGCGCCCGCCGTACGCGATCGCCCGCCTGGGCATGGTGCGCACGTTCCAGATCACCAAGGCCTTGGCCCGGATGCCGGTGATCGACAACATGATGCTCGCGGCCCCCGACCAGCCGGGCGAGCGCCTGCGCAACGTCATCTTCAGCCCTGGGGCCGTGCGCCGGCGCGAGGCGGAGGTGCGCGAGCAGGCGATGGAGCTGCTCGAGATCTTCAGCCTGGACCGGCTGGCCGGCGACTACGCCGGCACCCTCTCGGGTGGGCAGCGCAAGCTGCTGGAGCTGGCCCGAGCGCTGATGACCAGGCCTCGCTTCCTGCTTCTCGACGAGCCGATGGCGGGCATCAACCCGACGCTGGGGCGACGCCTGCTCGACCACATGAAGCGGCTGCGAGCCGAGCAGGGCGTGACGTTCCTGTTCATCGAGCACGACATGGAGGTGGTCATGAACCACTCCGACCGGGTGATCGTGATGGCCGAGGGCCGCGTGATCGCCGACGGGGAGCCACACGAGGTTCGCCGGGAGCAGGCCGTGATCGACGCCTATCTGGGGACCGGCGCCGTGGCCGACGAGCGCGCCGAGCGACGCGTGACCGCCGACGCCAACGCCAACGGCGCCCTGCTCCCACCGAGGACGTCGATGGCCGGGTACGTGTCCGAGGTCGACGTCCTCAGCGGCGTTTCGATCCAGGTCCACGATGGCGAGATTGCCACGGTGATCGGTCCCAACGGGGCAGGCAAGTCAACCCTGGTCAAGACGATCTTCGGTCTCCTGCGTCCCCGCAGCGGACGCGTCGTGTTCAGCGGCGAGGACATCACGGGTCACAAGCCGCACACGATCACGCGGCTGGGACTGAGCTACGTGCCCCAGCTGGACAACGTGTTCCCAAGCCTGACGGTGGAGGAGAACCTCGAAATGGGCTCCCTGGACCGGGAGCGCACCGGCGCGCAGATGGACCGGATGTACGAGCTCTTCCCGCGACTCGGTGAGCGCCGCCGGCAGGCGGCGGGGACGATGAGCGGCGGGGAGCGCCAGATGGTGGCGATGGCGCGCGCGCTGATGCCGGACCCTCGGGTGCTCTGCTCGACGAGCCCTCGGCGGGCCTCGCGCCGGCGTTCGTCGAGGCGATCTTCGAGAAGATCGAGGACATCAACCAAGCCGGGGTCACGATCGTCATGGTCGAGCAGAACGCCCGCCGCGCGCTCGCGATGTCGGATCGTGGGTACGTGCTCGACCTCGGCGCAAACCGCTTCGAGGGGCCGGGGCGCCAGCTGCTCGAGGACCCGAAGGTGGCCGAGCTCTACCTGGGCGGCACGGCGCGCGTCGATCGGCCGGAGCTGGCAACGGAGCGCTCGAAGACGAGCGGACCTAACAGCGAAACGGCCGGGGCGCGAGCCCCGGCCGTCGCCTACATCGTCGATCGCGCTCGGGAACCCAGCGCGATCAGCGTTACCGCTAGAGCTCCGGCACCGGCACCTCGTCGATCTCCTCGAGCTCGCCGTTCGGTTGGAACTCGTTGATGTCGTAGACGCCCGAGGTCGGGTCGCCGGCTTCATCCAGGTCGATCGCGCCGGCCGCTCCCTCGTAGTCGATGTCGTCGCCGTTCTGGAGCGCCTCGATCGCACCCGACAGGTCCTCGAACGAGTACTTGTCGCCTGGCGGGCCGCTGATGTCGCGCACCTGGTCGGCCATCTCCTGACCGTCCGTGGAACCGGCGGCGACAGCCGCCAGGTAGCAGAGGATCACGGCGTCGAAGTTCTGCGCCGCGAATATCGCCTGCTCCACGTCGGCCGGGTCGGACTCCGCGAACACGTCCGCGAAGGCCTCCGGCACCGCGCCGGCGTTGGGCGAGCCGGGAGCGGTCGCCGTCATACCGGCGACGATCTCCGGCGGCTTCACCGGGCCGATCGTCAGACCGTCGGTTCCCCAGGCGTTCGCCGGGTCGTAGTCCCCGGTCCGCAGCAGCGCGGGGCCGACGTTCGCGAACGTCTCCGGGAAGTCGATGATCACGATCGTGTCCGGGTTGCCGGAGACGATCTGCCGAGCCTCCGAGTCGTAGCTCGGCTGCTCCGGGTCGTACAGAACCGACTCTCCGATCTCGCCGCCCTTGGCCTCCCAGGCGTCGCTGAACGTGCCGGCGAGCCCTTCACCGTAGGAGTCGTTGCGAGCGCCGATGTTGACCACCTTGCCCTCGGCTCCGCCGAGGTCCTTCTCGATCGCGTCGGCGAGCGTGGGGCCCTGGTACTTGTCCGGCGGCGCGGTCCGGTTCGAGCAAGCCGTCGTCCTCCAGAGCGGTGATCTCGTCGCTCGTGGACGAGGGCGAGATCTGCAGGACGCCCTCGCGGATCGTGACCGAGCGAGCCGTCGGGATCGTGTCCGCCGAAGCCCAAGCGCCCGCGATGCACGAGGCGCCCTCGTCGACCATGCTGCGGGCGACGTTGACCGCCGGCGTCGGCAAGGTCTCGTTGTCCTCGTGGATGACCTCCACCGTGTGATCCGCGCCGACGTCGTCGATCGCGGCGTTGATCTGTTCGACCGCGACATCTGCCGCCTTCTGGCCCGGCGGGCCGTAGGGGCTCAGGGCGCCGCTCAGCGGCACCGAGTCGCCGATCGTCAGGTCCAGCGTGGCCTCGCCACCGCCGCCCCCATCGTCGTCGCCGCAGGCCGCCAGACCGAGTGACAGGCCGGCAACCGCCAGCGCGACAAAGACTGGAAACAGCCTTCGCATTAAGTCTCCTCTCTCGAATTTCCCGGGGCCGTCTTGTTGGCCCTCGCGGACCATATCCCTATCGGGAAAGTCGCCGCATGATCAATCAATCGGCCGACGCGTTGAGGTGCGGTCAGATGGCGCGGCCAGGAGCCTCGTCGCCACCCGCGTCGAGGCGGCGCCACTCGACAATCTTGCCGTCGCGGATCACGAACGAGGTCTCCGCGGCTTCGCCCGTGCCCGGCCCGCAGGTGCCGGGGCCGGGGCGCTCGGTGAGGCGAAAGGTCGCGGTCGTGAACTGACCCTGGGTCTCGGCGCGCACCAGGCGGGCGCCGCAGGGAAGCGACTCGTTGAAGCGGCGGGCGTCGTCGAGGTCGCGGATGTTGATCAGCAGAGGGGGATTCTCGGCCACGCTGGGGATCGCGAAGTAGCGGGCGGCGGCGTCCACGTCGCCGCCGCGAAGCGCCGTCACCCAGGCGTCGATCACGCGGACGTCCCCCGGATCGGCGTCGCCGGCGACCCCTGGCTCACGGCCGCTCTCGCTCCCGTCCCCTCCCCCGCACCCCGCGAGCGCGATCACGATCGCCGCGATGCCCGCCAGCAGTGTGCGTGGAGCCACCGGTCCAGTATGCGCGCTCGGGATCGGTGCCGCTTGACATCCTACGGATTTGATACGAACATGTGTTCGTATGATCGCCTGCACCCTCATCCCCCGGTTCGCCCTCCTGGCGACCTTGGAAGAGCGGCGAGCGCTGCTCACGAGGCCGCTGGCGCTGGCGCCCGAGCCGGGCGGGCCGCAGGTGGTCGGGGAGACCTCGGGGCCTGCCGAGGCGTTCGGCGTGCGCGCCGGGATGCGCCTCGGCGAGGCGCTCGCCCGCTGCCCCGAGCTGGCCCTGGTGCCGCCCGATCCAGAGCGCGCGGAGGCAGTCTGGGAGGAGGCGCTGCGACGCCTGGAGGGGATCGGCGCCGCGGTCGAGCCGGGGCGGCCGGGCGAGGCCTTCTTCGAGGCCGCGGGCCTGCGGGGGCTGTGGGGCGGGAGCCTGGAGGGGGTCCTGCGGCGGGCGCGGAAGGCGGTCGGCCCGCCCGTTCGCCTCGGGGCGGGTGGAACTCGGCTCTGCGCCTACGCCGCCGCGCTTCGAGCCGCGTCCGCGCAAAGCGCCGGTGATCGTCCCCGCAGCCATGACGCGCGCCTTCCTCGAGCCCCTGCCGGTGGGCCTGCTTCGCGATCGCCTGCCCGACGAGTGGGAGCGGGCAGACCTGCCGGAGAAGCTCGAGCGCCTCGGGGTGGGCACGCTCGGCGAGCTCGCGGCGCTTCCCGACGCGGCGATCGCCGACCGCTTCGGCGAGGCGGGCCTGAGGGCGCTGCAGATGGCTCGTGGCGCCGGCGAGCCTCTGCGCCCGCGCCGGGCGCACGAGGAGCTGGTGGAGCGGCTGGAGCTGCCCGAGGCCGCCTCGGGCCCGCAGCTGGAGCGGGCGCTGGCCCTGCTCATCGATCGCCTGCTCGCCCGCCCGGAGCGCCGTGGGCGTAGCCTGCGGCGCCTGCGGCTCGGCGCGCGGCTGGCCGGGGGCGGGAGCTGGCGCTCTGTGGCGGCGCTGCGCCGCGCCAGCGCCGATCCGGTGCGCCTGCGCCTGGTGTTGATCCCGAAGTTGGAGGAGCTTCCCGGCCCGGCCGCCTCGCTGAGCCTGCAGGCGCTCGAGACGGGGCCGCCCGCGAGCGACCAGGCGGCGCTCGGCGAATCCGGGCTAAGGAACAGGCGCAGGCGGCTCGCCGAGGCGGCTCGCCAGGCTCGGGCGGTCGCCGGGAAGAACGCGGTGCTGCGAGTGCTCGAGGTGGACTCGGGGTCGCGCGTGCCCGAGCGGCGCTCCCTGCTGACTCCGTTTACATCTACCGACGACTCCCAGTGACCGGGCGGCGGCCCATCTACTGGCCTCTGCCGGTGGAGGTGGAGGTGGGACCCGACGGGGTGCCGAGCGCCGTCGAATCGGTGGCGGTGGACGCGGTGCGGGAGGAATGGCTGGTCGAGGACGCCTGGTGGACGCCGAGGCCGCTTCGCCGCCGCTACTTCGAGCTGGTGCTTGCCGACGGCCGCAACGTGGTGGTCTTCTGCGAGCCGGCGGAGGCTGGTCATTGGTTCCTCCAGAGAGCATGAGCCTGCCGCCCCGTCCGCCCTACGTCGAGCTCCACTGCCACTCGGCCTACTCCTTCCTGGACGGGGCGTCGGCGCCGGAGGAGCTGGCGCAAAGGGCGGCGGAGCTGGGCTACCCGGCCCTCGCCCTGACCGACCACGACGGGGTCTGGGGAGCGATGGAGTTCGCGCAGGCGTGCAAGGCGTTCGGGGTGCGCCCGATCGTCGGCTGTGAGCTGACGGTCACCGACGGCGCCCGGTCATTTCACCTCACACTCCTGGTTGAGGACCCAACCGGGTGGCGGAATCTGTGCCGGTTGATCACCGAGGCCCATCGCGACACGCGTCCTCTCCCTCATCGCGACCCCCTCCCCCCCGTCGTCGCGCTCGATGGGCTCGAGCAGCGGGCGGAGGGGCTCGTCTGCCTGTCCGGATGCGCTCGCGAAGGGGCGCTCGCAGGGATGTTCGGGCGCCAGGGCGGCCGCCCTTCCGCCGCCAAGGCGCAGTCGGCCGAGGCGCTGGGGCGCCGGCTGGCGGGTGCCTTCGGGCCCGAGCGCTTCCGGGTCGAGCTGCAGCGGCCGTTCTGGCGTCACGATCGGGCGCGCAATCGCTGGCTGGCAGGTCTCGCCGAGCGGCTCGGGGTCCCCTGCGTGGCGAGCGGCGACGTCCACATGCACGACCCCTCTCGGGCGCCGCTTCAGGACGCGCTGGTCGCCGTGCGCCTGAGGCAGACGCTGGAGGAGACCGAGCCCGAACGGCGCGGGAACACGTCGGCATGCCTCGCTCCGCCGGCGGCGATGGCCGCCCGCTTCGGCGAACATCCCGCCGCGGTCGCGGAGAGCGCGCGGATCGCGGAGCGGCTCGGCTTCGACCTGACCCGCGACCTCGGCTACCGGTACCCCGGCTCGGAGGATCCCGATGCCGACAGGACGCTGGCCGAGATCTGCGGGGCACGGCTCGATCACCGGTACACGGGCGAGCATGAGCGGCGGCGGGCGCGGCGGCGGCTGGACGAGGAGCTGGAGGTGATCCGCTCCCTGGGGCTGTCGGGGTTCTTCCTGCTCCACTTCGACATCCTGGAGCTGGCGCGCGAGGTGGCGGCCGAGGTCCGGGGGCCGGACTCCGCGCGGGCACTGTTGCCGCCGGGGCGCGGTCGCGGCTCCAGCGTCAGCTCGATCGTCTGCTACCTGACCGGGCTCTCGCACGTCGACCCGGTGCGCAACGGGCTGTTCCTGGGGCGCTTCTTGAACGAGGAGATCAGCGAGGCGCCCGACATCGATCTCGACTTCCCGCGCGACATTCGCGAGAAGCTGATCCCCCGCGTCCATCAGCGCTACGGCGAGGAGCGCTCGGCGCTGGTCGCGGCGTTCGCCTGCTACCGGTCGCGCGGCGCAACCCGCGACTTCGGCAAGGCGCTCGGCCTGCCGCCCGGGGAAATCGAGCGAGTGGCTCGGACGGTCGATCTGTTCGACCGCCCCGATTCGGTGGAGTCGGACATGGGCGTGGCGATCGGCGCGGAGCGGGCCGCGTCGGTGCGCTGGCGCGCGCTCGCCCGCCTGGCCCGCGACGCGTGGGGGCTTCCGCGCCATCCCTCTCAGCACCCTGGAGGGATGGTGATCTCCACCACTCCCCTGGTCGACATCTGCCCCGTTCAGCCGGCGGCGATGGAGGGGCGTCAGCTCGTCCAGTGGGACAAGGACTCGTGCGCGGATGCCGGCTTCTTGAAGATCGATCTGCTGGGCCTGGGGATGCTGTCGGCGGTGGAGCGCACGATCGACGAGGTCGCCCGCGTGCGGGGCGAGCGGATCGACCTCTCCCGGATCCCCATGGACGACCCGGAGACCTACCGGATGATCCGGGCGGCGGACACCACCGGCGTCTTCCAGATTGAGAGCCGGGCGCAGATGCAGATGCTGCCGCGAACGCGGCCGGAGAGCCTCGACGACCTTACGGTCCAGGTGGCGCTGGTGCGCCCGGGGCCGATCCAGGGCGGTGCTGTGCATCCCTATCTGGATCGCCGCGAGCGGCTGCGAAACGATCCCTCCTTCCAAGTTCCATACGACCACCCTTCGCTGGAGCCGATCCTTCGCGACACGCTGGGAACGATCGTCTTCCAGGAGCAGGTGATCCAGGTGGCCATGGCGCTTGCCGGGTTCCGCGCCGGCGAGGCCGAGGGGCTGCGCAGGGCGATGAGCCGCAAGCGCTCCGAGGAGGCGATCCTCGCCCATCGCGATCAGTTCATCGCCGGGGCGAGGGAGCGCGGGGCGACGCCGGAGGTGGCGGAGCGCGTCTTCGAGCAGATCCGCGGCTTCTCGGGCTTCGGGTTCCCGAAGGCCCACGCGGTCGCCTTCGGCCTGCTCGCCTACCAGTCGACCTGGCTGCGAGCCCACTACGCCCCCGAGTTCCTCTGCGCGCTGCTGAACGAGCAGCCGATGGGCTTCTATCCGCCGGACGCGCTGGTCCACGAGGCGCAGAGGAGGGGGATCGAGGTGCTGGCGCCGGACGTCAACCGCAGCGGCGTGGAGTGCACGGTGGAGGCGTCGGATGGCCTCGGCGTGCGGATCGGCCTGGGCTACATAACCGGCCTGCGCACCGACGATGCCCGCGCGCTGGTCGGCGAGCGCGAGCGCGGCGGTCCCTACGCAAGCCTCGCCGAGCTGGCCTCGCGATCCGGCGTTGGCCGCGATGGGCTGGAGCTGCTGGCGTGGGCGGGGGCGTGCGAGACGATCGGCGGGCAGGACGATCTGCGCCGGCGCGAGGATCTGTGGCGGCTCGGCGTCGCGCGGGGCGGGCGGCGGCTGCCGGCGGGCGGAAACCGGGCCGCAGGCGCCGTTCAGCTCTCCCTCCCCCTCCCCATTCCCGCGGCGCCATCGCTTCGCGAGCTCGACTCGTGGGAGCGGCTGGTCGCCGACTACGGGTCGACCGGGATCGCGATCGCCGAGCATCCGATGACGCTGCTGCGGCCGAGCCTCGAGCACGCGGTGTCCCCGAGCGCCGACCTCAACAGGATCTCGGACGGCAGCGCCGTGGAGATCGCCGGGATGGTGGTCGCACGCCAGCGCCCCGCGACCGCGCGCGGGGTGGTCTTCATGCTGCTCGAGGACGAGCTGGGGACGATCAACGTGGTGGTCCCGCCGCCCGTGTATGCGCGTCATCGCCTGGCGGTGAGGACGGCCTCGTTCACGCGGGTGAGCGGAAAGCTCGAGCGCCGCGCAGGCGTGGTCAACGTGGTCGCCTCGGCCGTGCGTCCGCTCGCCACCCCCGACCAGCCGCGCGCGGACGTCAGGCAGATCGAGCCGCCCGCGGAGCGCGAAACGGGCAGGCGCGCGGCCGGCGAAGGCTCGGCGGCGGATGCCCGCACTGCCGATCTCGCCGCCGTCGCGCCCGCCGCACACAGCTTCGGCAGGCGTGGGAGGTGAGCGTCGTGCCCGGCGAATGCAAGTTCCGTTGCAGGAGCGAACGTACGTCCGCCCCGGTCCCTAGCCTCGCGCCCATGTTCGACAGGCGACAAGCGCTCGGCCCACGCCTGCTCAGCGCGGTCGATCTCGCGATCGACTTCGCGACGCTAGGCGAGTACGGCCTCGAGCCAATCACCGCGGACGGGCCCCGTGAACGGCCCGGCCACGCGCCACCCTCTCGACGCGCGGCCGGATGGGAGGCGTTCACTTCGGCCCGCCGCGGCGCCTGCCGGGCACGACGCTCAACGAGCGCCCACGCCTGAGGTCGCACGCGCCCCGCCGGCCCAACGCAGAAGAGCCGCCTCGAGGCGGCTCTTCGTGTAAGTCAAGACCGGCGGCGACCTACTCTCCCAGGCAGTTGCCCACCAAGTACCATCGGCGCGGAGGGGCTTAACGGCTCTGTTCGGAATGGGAAGAGGTGTTTCCCCCTCGCTATGGCCACCGAAATCGCTCGGGACCGCGGCGGTCCCGGCGGGGCTTGAAAACTGCACGCAGGCCAAAAGGGTAAAAACAACCGTCAAGCCCTCGACCCATTAGTACCGGTCTGCTGAGCGCGTTGCCGCGCTTGCACAGCCGGCCTATCAACCTGGTCGTCTACCAGGGGTCTTACTCCCTCAAGGGGATGGGAGAGCTCATCTCGAGGTTGGCTTCCCGCTTAGATGCTTTCAGCGGTTATCCAGTCCGCACGTAGCTAACCTGCACTGCCCTTGGCAGGACAACAGGTACACCAGAGGTGCGTTCATCCCGGTCCTCTCGTACTAAGGATGACTCCTCTCAACTCTCCAACGCCCGTGGCAGATAGGGACCGAACTGTCTCACGACGTTCTGAACCCAGCTCGCGTGCCGCTTTAATGGGCGAACAGCCCAACCCTTGGGACCTACTCCAGCCCCAGGATGCGACGAGCCGACATCGAGGTGCCAAACCGCTTCGTCGATGTGGACTCTTGGAAGCGATAAGCCTGTTATCCCCGGAGTACCTTTTATCCGTTGAGCGACGGCGCTTCCACTTGCAACCGCCGGATCACTAAGCCCAACTTTCGTTCCTGCTCGACCCGTCGGTCTCGCAGTCAAGCTCCCTTTGTGCCTTTACACTCTGCGCACGATTTCCAACCGTGCTGAGGGAACCTTTGGGCGCCTCCGTTACTCTTTGGGAGGCGACCGCCCCAGTCAAACTGCCCGCCTGACACTGTCCGCATCCCGGTTCACGGCGATGCGTTAGAAACCCAGAACACCAAGGGTGGTATCTCAAGGACGGCTCCCCGGCAGCCGAAGCCGCCGGTTCATAGCCTCCCACCTATCCTGAGCGAGATGCCCCAAATTCCAATATCAGGTTGCAGTAAAGGTTCACGGGGTCTTTCCGTCTTGCCACGGGTACTCGGCATCTTCACCGAGACTTTAATTTCACCGAGCCCCTCGTTGAGACAGCGTCCAAGTCGTTACGCCATTCGTGCAGGTCGGAACTTACCCGACAAGGAATTTCGCTACCTTAGGACCGTTATAGTTACGGCCGCCGTTTACCGGGGCTTAGCTTCGCTGCTTTGCGCCGAAGCGCTAACAACTCCGCGTAACCTTCCGGCACCGGGCAGGCGTCAGCCCCTATACGTCGTCTTTCGACTTAGCAGAGGCCTGTGTTTTTGGTAAACAGTCGCTTGGACCTATTCACTGCGGCCCCCTCGGGCTCCGCCAGCAAGTGGCTTCACCCTACCGGGGCGTCCCTTCTCCCGAAGTTACGGGACGATTTTGCCGAGTTCCTTAACGAGGGTTAGCTCGCTCACCTGAGTATTCTCTACTTGTCCACCTGTGTTGGTTCTCGGTACGGGCACGAGCGTCCTGCCTAGAGGTTTTTCTCGGAGGCATGGGTGCGGGGACTCGCCGGCGGTCAAGCCAGCTGGCATCGCGCCTCGCGTCAAAACGCCGCGGCGGATTTCCCAACCACGACTGGCTACGCGCTTGCCCCAGGACGACCATCGCCTGGGTTCCCTTACCCTTCCTCGTCACCCCATCGGTCATAGCGGACGCGACGTGGTACGGGAATATCAACCCGTTGGCCATCGGCTACGCCTTTCGGCCTCGCCTTAGGTCCCGACTAACCCTGAGCAGACGAACTTTACTCAGGAAACCTTGGACAATTGGTGGAGGGGATTCTCACCCCTCTTGCGTTACTCATGCCGGCATTCTCACTTCCTGCCGCTCCACGGCCGCTCACGCGGCCGCTTCACTGCAACAGGAACGCTCTCCTACCGATCAGGCCGTCCGCAGACGGCTCGATCCCACAGCTTCGGAGGCTGGCTTGAGCCCCGTTGAATTCTCCGCGCCCGAACACTTGACCAGTGAGCTGTTACGCACTCTTTCAAGGATGGCTGCTTCTAAGCCAACCTCTTGGTTGTCTCGGCATTCGGACATCGTTCTCCACTTAGCCAGCACTTAGGGTCCTTAGCTGGTGGTCTGGGTTGTTCCCCTCTCGCGTACGAAGTTTATCCCCCGCACGCTGACTCCCGGGGTGAACATGATGGTCTTCGGAGTTTGCCTGAAGTCGGTAACCTGGTAGGGCCCCTAGTCCAAGCAGTGCTCTACGGCCAACACGTACATTCCCGAGGCTATACCTAAATATATTTCGGAGAGAACCAGATATCTCTGGGCTTGTTTAGCCTTTCACTCCTATCCACA
>CAVUXC010000004.1:0-37608 GCA_963745365.1 uncultured Actinomycetes bacterium | reverse complement strand
GCTCATCGTCGGAGCTGTCCTTTCCGCTGTGAGAGCAACCCGGAGAGCGAGCTGAGCGCCGAGGAGGGTCAGGCGATGAAGCTCGGCGACCTGCTCTACAACGTCCAGATCAGCCGCTTCCTGAATCCTGGCGACGCCGAGGACGCCGCGTACCTCGCCGGGCAGCCGCCCCCGCCGGACGACAAGCTCTACCTCGGCGTGTTCATGCTGATCGAAAACGAATCCGACACGGAGCAGGACGTGCCCTCGGATTTCAAGGTGGTCGACACCGAGGGGACCGAGTTCGACCCGGTGCCGAGCACCAGCCTGTTCGCGCTCGAGCTCGGCGGCACCGTGGCCGCCAACAATCAGCTGCCCGGGCTGGAGACAACCGCCGCCAACGGGCCCATCCAGGGGGCGATGGTGCTGTTCTTGATCGACGAGGCCGCGACCGAGGACCTGCCACTCACCCTCGACATCCCGTCGGCGACCGGGACCGTGGGCGAGGTCGAGCTCGACATCTAGATCAGCCGACGCCGAGGCCCGCGGCGAGGACCTGGCGAACGATCGGAGCCGCGATGGCGCCGCCGTCTCCGCTTGCGTTGACGACCATTGCCGCCGCCGCGAGCTTCGGGTCGCTCGCCGGCGCGAAGGCGGTGAACCAGGCATCCAGCTTCTGCTCGGGCGCCACGTCGGAAGTCGGTTCGGAACCGGGCTCGAGCGCCTTCGGCCCCAGCTCGGCGGTGCCGGTCTTGCCGGCCACCTGAACCCCCGGGAGGGCGGCTGCCGTGCCAGTCCCGCTGACCACGACCTGGACCATCAGGTCGCGCAGGGTCGTCGCGACCTGCTCGGAGGTCACCCGCACGGGTGGCGCGGTCGGTCGCAGGTTGCGATCGCGCACGATCGGGTGGGGCTCCGGATGCCGCCATTCGCGATTGTCTGGGCGACAGAGGCCATCTCGAGCGGCGTGGCCAGGACCTGGCCCTGCCCGATCGCGCTGACCCCGAGCTCGAGATCGTCGGGGATCGATGCGGGGATCGTGCTCTGGGGCGGGTGCGAACACCGCCAATGGCGGCGGTCGTCGTAGAGGCTGGGGGGCGAGTTGAAGCCGTAGAGCTCGGCCTCGTCGACCAAGCGCTCCGAGCCGATCTTCGCGCCGAGTGGGGCAAAGACGCTGTTGCACGACTTTGCGAAGGCCTCTGCGAAGCTGCCGCCACAGGCCTCGTTGTGCGCGTTGGCGACCTCGCGACCGCCGACCACGGTGGAGGTCTCGATCGGGAACTGGTCCGTGAGCTCGACGACGCCCGCCTTGAGCGCCGCGGTACTCGTGATCACCTTGAAGGTCGAGCCCGGCGGCTGGGGGCCGGAGAACGCGATCCCCGCCAGCGCCAGCACCGAGCCGTCGCGGGCGTCCAGCACGGCGACTCCTCCAAACTGGCCTCCGAGTGCCAGTACCGCGGCCTGCTGGAGGCCGGGGTCGATGGTCGTGTGCACGGGTTTGCCCGGGTGCGGCTTGCCACTGGCAAGCACCGGGCCGCCGCTGGGTGGATTGCCCCCGTCGCTGGCGATCGCGACCAGCTGACCGCCCGGCCGTCCGGCGAGGCGTCGATTAAAGGCGAGCTCGAGGCCGCTGGTCCCGGTTGGCGTGCCGGGTGGGAGTCCAAGCCGCGAGAGCTCGCGATCCTGCTGGAGGCTGGGCGAGGAGACCGCGCCGGCGACGCTCTGGGCGGCCGCGCCAAGCGGCGAGGAGCGGCTCGCGGCCGGCCCCTCGGCAAGCGGCGTTCCGTCTCGAGCCAGGATCGGTGCCCGCTCGGGGACCCGCGCGCGCCGTACCAGACGCTCCTCGGGCCCGAGCCCCGGGAAGACGAGGTGCCTCGACCACGCGATCCCCTCATCGGCGAGGGGCAGGAGGAGGCGGCCGGAGATCTGCCCGAAAGCGCGGGTCTCGAGGCTGACCGGCACCGACGCCGCAGGCTGGCCGCCGGACTCGGAATCGGAGGGATCTTCTGGTTGTCACCCTGGCCACGGTCGCCGTCTCCTGGGCCATGCCGTAGTAATCGGTGAACTCGGACAGCGAGTGGCGCCTCGCCGCCTGGGGGGAGATCTCGCGGTACATGGCGGCGAAGTCCTGGCGCTCCCAGCCTCGGCAAAGCGCCGGGCCGCGGACAGCTCGGCGCCGTCCCCGACCGCAACGACGAGGAACGCGATGACCGCCAGCAGGGCGATCGGCAAGGCTCTGGTGAGAAGTCGGCGGCGGCGCTCCGCCTCGGGGCTGATCGGGCTCAAGCCGATAGAAAGGTACGCCTGGATGAACTTCGTCGACCTGATCATCACGGTCTTCGCGCTGTCCCTTGCAGTAATCGGTTACGAGCGCGGCCTGATCTCCAGCGGCCTTCCCCTGGCCGGCTTCGTGATCGGCGCGGCGATCGGGGGCCGGCTCGGCCCCGCGCTGCTGGCCGGCGGTGGCGAGTCCCCCTACGCGCCGCTGATCACGGTGATCGCCGGGCTGATCCTCGGCACCACAGTGGCAGTGATAGTGGAGGGCTTCGCCGTGGGGCTCAGCGCCCAGTTCTCGCGTCGCGCCGGGACCGCGATGCTCGATGGGGTGGGGGGTGCCACCCTGCTCGGCGCCTTGGGCCTGCTGCTCGCCTGGGCGCTCGGGGCGGCGGCCCTGAACTCGCCTGGGCCCGGCGAGCGGGACCTGCGTCACGCGCTTCAGAGCTCTCGGATCCTGACGGCGCTGAACAGCGTCTTGCCGCCGTCTGGGCCGCTGCTCAACGTGCTGCGACACATCGATCCCACGCCCGCCATCAGCGGGCCGGACGCGAACGTCCGAGCGCCCGTCCCGGCGATCGCCGACGACCCCGACGTGCAACGGGCGGGCGACAGCGTGGTCAAGATCCTCGGCACCGCCTGCGGGCTCGGAATCGAGGGCTCGGGGTGGGTCGGCGGCTCCGGCCTGGTGGTGACCAACGCACACGTGGTCGCCGGCGAGGACGACACCACCGTGACCCTGAGATCGGGGACCACGCTCGACGCCTCGGCCGTCCACTATGAGCCGCGCAACGATCTGGCGATCCTCCGCGTCGGGGGCCTGGATCTGCCGGCCCTGCGACTCGCGGCCCGCGTGCGGAAGGGCACCGCCGCCGCGGTGCTGGGCTATCCCGAGAACGGGCCGCTGACGATCTCACCGGCACGAGTCGGACGCACCGGCGACGTGGTCAGCCAGGACTCCTACGGCCGCGGCCCCATCCGGCGCAGGATGACTCCGTTTCGCGGTCAGGTTCTGAGCGGCAACTCCGGAGGCCCCGCCGTCGATGCCGGCGGCCGCGTGCTCACCACCGTGTTCGCGGCCGAGCAGGGGCAAGGGCGGCCTGGAGGCCTCGGCATCCCGGACGGGATCGTTCGCAGGGCGCTGGAGGGCCCCCTGCGGCCCACCGACACAGGCCCCTGTTCCGCCTGACACGCAAGCGCGACGTCGCGCCTTCGCTAAGCTCAGCGGAGGGTGGAACCTGCGCTTTCGCAAGCCGAGAGCGCTCCGGCCCGGCCGAGCGGTCGTCCGGCGCGCGTTTGTCCGGAATTCCATCACGCGGTGGAGCTGGTCGGCAAGCGCTGGGCCGGCGCGATCATCTGGGCGCTCGCGGAGCGTCCACACTTCTTCGCCGAGCTGTCGCAGGCGGTCCCCGGGCTCTCGGACCGGCTGCTGTCGCGCCGCCTTCGCGAGCTCGAGGCCGAGGGCATGGTGAAGCGCTCCGTTCACGCCGGGACGCCGCCTCGGGTCTCCTATGCGCTGACCGACAAGGGCAAGGCCCTGCGTCCCGCGATCCGTGAGCTCAGCGCCTGGGCGCAGCGCTGGAACGGCGAGCTAGCCGATTGATTCCAAACCCCGTCCGTGGCGGCTCTGCGTAGCCACCTCGGGCTGGGTGGAGAAAGGCGCCGGACCAGCAAGACTCGGGGATCTGCTGCGAGAGGGGACAGGACGGACGCTCATGACATTCGACCCCTATAGGGGGTCCAAAGTCAAGCGTCGGCCAAGGGGGAAAGATCGTCTCCCTCATTGCCCGCCTGACACGCGAACCGTCACGACTTCGCGACGAACGGCGCGCGCACGCTGGGCGACCCGGGAGTCACCACTCCCGAGGGTTGCCCGCCGGAATCCGATCGCGCACCAGGACGCCCTCGACCACTTCGACCGGGCGAGGGTCGGTTGTCTCGTGGAAGAGCTCCAGCTGGCCCGGCCCCAGCGATTCGAATGCCGCCTCCACCGTGCGGGCGTAGGAGGCCAGGATGATCGCGCCCGGTGGCGGTGTCTCGCGCGTAGTTGGAGCGCTTGGCGGTGAAGGTGACCACCCGGTCGACGGCGAGCGACTCGCCGAAGCCGCGATCTCGGCCGTGACCTCGACCCGGTCGTAGCGAATCTCGCGCACGGCCAGGCGATCGAGTTCCTCCTCGGTGACCTCGATCAGGGCACCGTTGGGTCCCGGCCCGGCCCGCCGCTCGACGTTGAGGCCGAGGCAATAGGCGGGAGTCGTGCCGTCGGCGCGGGCAAACGTCTTCTCCGAGCGCAGG
This sequence comes from uncultured Actinomycetes bacterium, assembly GCA_963745365.1. Classification (GTDB taxonomy): domain Bacteria; phylum Actinomycetota; class Thermoleophilia; order Solirubrobacterales; family 70-9; genus AC-56. The sequence continues at coordinate 33,060 of CAVUXC010000004.1, read as the reverse complement.
TTGTCGCGCGCCTGGGACCAGCTCCTTCGCCAGTCCGGCCAGGCGCGCCGGGAAGGCGTTTTGCACCGGCCTCCCCAGGGTTCGCTCCGCGCTCGCCAGGCTGGCGAGCGACCCGTACGCGAACACGGCGAGGCGATCGCTCACCGGCTACTGCCCACGCGATGAGCTGGCCCACTGCGGCCGCCAGGCGGGCTTCCCGCAGAGCCGCGCCGCCGCCGGGCAGCCGTAGCAGAGCGCAGGGTGGGGACTGTCGGTGCGCTCGAACTCGCCGGCGCGGATCCCCGCGACGAGACCTTCGAGACGCTCGCGCACCGCGGCGATCCTGGCCTCGTCGTAGATCTCGACCGAGGTCCGCTCCGGGGCCTCGAGGAAGCAGTACGCGGCGCGGACGACCGCCGCCCCTCCGTTTCGATGCGCTCCGTGGATCGCGAGCGCATAGAGGTCGCGCTGCGTCTCGTAGCGCTCCGCGAGCTCGGCCGGGTCGGCGCCGCGCAAGGCGTCGGTCTTGTAGTCGACGACCAGGGGACCCTCAGGGGGGTGGGCAAGCAGGTCGACCTTTCCCCGCACCACCGCGCCTCCGAGCCCGAGCACGAATGGGACCTCGGGCCGGATTCGCGTCCCGCGCGCCTCGAGCTCGGCGCGAAGCTCGGAGGCCAGCCAGCCTTCGACCAGCGCCTCGACGCGCCCACGCGCCTCGCCGTCCGTTCCCAGCCCCTCGCGGACCAGGATCGTCTCCAGCTCGGCACCGTCGGGCGGCGCCCAGGAGCGTCGCGCGCTGGCCTCCAAGGCAGCGTGGACCGCGTTGCCGATCGCCAGCGACCGCTCGCGCGGTCCCGCCGCGGGAGCCGGCAGCTCGTCGGCGTGCGGGCGTTCGCCGTCGTGGGCCCCACCCGGTTCCTCGACCACGCCCGGCGCCTCCAGCCCGACCACCCGCTCGACGTAGAAGCGGTAGTGGCAGCCGGAGTACGTTGCGAGGGCCGAATAGGACAGGTGGCCGGCGGCTGCGGCGGGCTCGAGCCGCGCGAGCAGGGGCGCCTGGGCGCGATCGGCGACGCCGTCGGAGCTCGATGCCGCCCAGGGGATCCGGCGGCGCAACTCGACCGCCCGTTCTGCGCTGGGGGCCTGGATCCGCACGGCAAGTCGCGGCGCCGGCCCGGGGGCGACGCCACCTCCGACCGCCACCGCCGGCTCCAGCGCGACCGGTCCCTCGCCGCCGGCCCAGCCCCGCTGGCCGAGCGCCGGAAGCAGCAGCTTCAGCGCCGAGTGCGTCGCCTTCGGCTCCTCAGGGCCCTCGAGGTCGGAAGCGCGGAAGACGCCGCTCAGGATCAGCCTGTCCTCGGCTCGCGAGACCGCGACGTAGACGAGCCTGCAGGCCTCCTCGATGTCGGCCCGGCGCTCGTCCTCGCAGAGCGCGACCAGCTCCCAGAGGCGGAGCGAGGCGGCGGCCGGCGATGGGCAGCCGCATGCCGAACCGGCGTCCCTTCCAAGTCCGCCACACCGGCGGCGCCCGTTGGGCCATGTCCGTGCCCTCGATCCGGCCGATGACCACGTCGCCGTCCCGGCTTCCGGTTCCGAGCCGCGCCCGAGGTCGGCCACCGCGACCACGGGGAACTGGAGTCCCTTGGCGGCGTGAACCGTCATCACCCGGACGCCGTCGTGCCCCTCCACCTGGACGGCCGCCATGCCCTCGCGCTCGTCCCGCAGGGTGCGCTCCTCGGCGAATTCCAGGAAGCCGCGCAGGTCCCGGCCCTCGTGCTCCTCGTACTCGGCCGCCAGGCGCATCAGCTTGCGCAGGTTCGCCATCCGCCGCCGTCCGCCGGGCCGTGCCAGCAGGGCCAGGTCGTAGTCGAAGGCGGAGATCGTCCGGTCGATCAGCGAGTCGAGCGGCAGCAGGGGTGCCTCGTTTCGCAGGCGGGCGACGATCGCGCCTGAACCGGTCCAGGCGCTCGAGGTCGTCGGCGGGGATCGCCGCCGGCCAGTCGCCGGATTCGACGGTCGGCCAGACATGCAGCGGGCGTCCCTCGTGCGAACGGGCGGCCTGGCGCAGCAGCCAGAGTGCGTCCGGGCTCGCGCCACACGCCGGGGACGCGAGCGCGCCGAACAGGAGCTCATCGTCGAGTGGGTTCGCGATCACGCCGAGCAGGCGCAGCGCATCCTCGACCTGCTGCTGCGACCAGTAGCCGCGCCCGCCGACGACGTAGGGAGCCAGGCCGGCTCGGTCGAGGGCCTCCTCGTAGGCGTCGACGTGGGTGAAGGCACGAAGCAGGACGACCATGTCGCCGCGGGGCACGCCGGCGTCGGCCAGCTCGCGGAGGCGATGGGCCAGCAAGCGAGCCTCGGCGACACATGCCGGGCTGGTTTCCGACGGCGGCGGCTCGAGCTCGATCCCCTCGGCCTTCCAGCCCGTCGGCTGGCCGGACCGCTCGCTCCGAGGCGTCGGTGAGCAGGAGCTCGGTCGCCGGCCCGGCCCGGCGGTTCCGACGGCGCCGCCGGGCAGCTCCGGCCGCTCCTCGTTGGTCCCCCGGCCGGCCTTGAGCGCGCGTGAAGTCGCGAAGCAGTGCCGAGCCGGCAAAGTTGACGGCGGCCAGGACCTCCGGCCGGGAGCGGAAGTTCCCCCGCAGCGGCCTCTCCTCGGTCCGCTGATCCTCCCTGGCCTGGCGCCGGCGCCCCCGGAACACCTCCAGGTCGGCGTGCCGGAAGCGGTAGATGGACTGGAACTCGTCGCCGACCACGAACAGCCGCGCCTGGGGGCCGCGCAGCGCGTCGATCAGCCCCAGCTGGACGCCGTTCGTGTCCTGGAACTCGTCCACCATCAGGTGCTCGAAGCGCTCACGCCACGCCGCTCGGCACCGGCCCCGGCGATCGCAGCAGGGCGAGCGCACGCAGCTCGAGGTCCTCGAAGTCCGCCCCGGAGCGCTCCGCCTTGAGCCGCTCGTAGTGGCGATGGTAGGAGTCGAGGAGGGAGCTCAGCGCCGCGAAGCCGTCGACCGCCAGCGTGGCCTCGGCCGGGGTCAGCTTCGGCGTCTCGCCCTTCTCCTTCACGGACCGGACAGGGGCTCCCGGGTCGGGGAGGCGGGGTGGGTCGACTCCCTGGCTGCGCAGCCGCTCGTGGCGCGTCCCGCACGGCGTCGCGAAGCCGCACCGGGTGGAAGCCCGCCGCGAAGCCGGCGGCGGCATCGTCACCGGCCTGGACGACCTCGTCCAGCGCGCGCGGTCGAACGCTCTCTCGCCCAGCCTTGCGGCCTCGAACTCGTCGAGGACGCGGAATCGCGGGTCCATGCGCGCGGCGCACCGGATGCGTGGCCAAAAGGCGCCGGCAGAACCCGTGCATGGTCGTGATCCACGCCCGCTCGCCCTCGCGTGCGGCGCGAGCGATATCCCTCGCGCGCTGGGGATCGCCGGCACTCGGAGGCGGCCCGCGACGAGGCGATCAGCTGGCGCCGGATCCGCTCGCGAAGCTCGCCCGCCGCTCGCTCGGTGAACGTGAAGGCGAGGATCGCATCGGGGCCGACGCCGTCCTCAGTCACCGCGTCGCAGTAACGGTCGACCAGGACGCCCGTCTTGCCGGTGCCCGCCCCCGCCTCCGTGAACACATCGCTCGAGCGTGCCTCGATCGCAGCTCGCTGCTCGGCCGTGGGCTCGGGCGGGCGAGTGACCTTCTGCTCCTGGTGGACCGCGCTCATCCCGCCCCGTTTCCAGCCGAATCGCCGTTGCCCGCGACCTCCTCCGCGCCAATCGAGCGCTCGAGCCGGCAGATCGGCTGGTAGCGGCACCACTTCGGGCACCTGCCCCCGTTCGGGTCGCGATCGATCTGGCCCGCCCGCATCGCCGCGACCCTCTCCCTGGCTCGCGAGACGCCGGCGTCGAGCGTCTGCTGGACGTTCTCGTGCTCCAGGCGGTCGGTGCGGGCGAGGTCCAGGAGCTCGGTGGCCTCGATTCCAGTGGCCACGAAGCCGCGCGGGCGTGGATCGTCCCGCGAGCCGAGCGGGTGGTAGAGACCGCCGATCGGCTCGATTCCCCAGAGGTCGCGAAGGGCGCGGGCGTAGAGCTGTAGCTGCAGCTTCCCGTCTTCGGTGAGCTTCGCCGCCGCCCATGCCTTGGAGCCGGTCTTGTAGTCGTAGACGACGCCGAAGCGGCGATCCGAGGTGACGTCCACCCGGTCGATCTGGCCGTGGATCCGAACCTCACCGAGGTCGAGGGGCGGCTTCTCGTCGTCGGCGCCCTCGCCGAAGGACGCCTCGAGCAGGGCCGGCCGCAGCTCGGTCTCGCCCTGGGCCTCGCGCTCCAGGAGGCGCTCGATCTGCGCCCGCATGCGTGCGATCAGGATCCTGGTCTGCGGCAGGCCGGGCTTCAGCCCCTGACGTTCGGCCTCCTCGACGAGCAGTTCCTCGGCACGCCGGCGCCACCGACCGAGGTCCCCGGGGCGTGGGATGCGATCGTCGCCGGGGGGCTCCGAGTAGAGGTGCTCCAGCACCTCGTGGACGATCGAGCCGGTGGTGAGATGATCGGGCTGAGGCTCCAGCCGCTGCGGCGAGAGCTCGTGGTCGACGAACCACCGGTAGGGGCACTCGATCCACTTCTCGATCGTCCCGGCCCCCACCGGGTCCCGCCGCCCCAGCTCGGCGAGTATGGGGGGATCGGCGAGTGGGCCAGGCAGATCCTCGCTGATCCGCGGCCCCCGAGCGGCCAGAGCCCGCTGAAGGTCGCGGGCGCCGGGCGCCGCCGAGGGCTCGAAGACGACGCGATCGAGGCCTACGGTGCGCTTCAGCTTCTCCTCGGCCTCGCCGGGCCCGGGGGCGAGCAGGTCGAGGACGTCGTCGACGAACGGCGACCTGGTGGCGGGACGGCCCTCCTCGTCGGAGCTTCGCCAGCAAAGCCACAGGCGTTCGGTCGGACGGCAGGCGCAGGCGTGGAACAGGTAGCGCTCCTCGATCGCCTCCTCTTGTCGCCCGATTGCCGCGATGCCCAGGCGCCGGCGCCGCTCCTCCCCCAGCAGGGGATCCCCGGTGTCGCCGCCCGGGAACTCGCCGTCCTGGAGCGAGGCGACGAACAGATGACGGGCACGGGTCGCCCGTGCCCGGTAGGGGCTCAGGACGCGAACCTTCCCCTCGGTTGGCCCGCGCCACAGAGGAACGCGAACATCTTCGAGCAGCTCGAGTGCCTCGGCCGGAGAGGGGGCCGCGCAACCGCGCAACCCGTCCAGCTCCGCGAGGTCCGTGAGCATCCCGGCGGCCGCCGCTGCGGCGCGCAGCTCGAGCGGTGCGAACGGAACCCGGTCGGCGCCGGCGGTCCCCGCCAAGCGGCCGGCAACGGGCTCGCGGCCAAGGTGGGGCTCCTCGGCGAGCTCGTGCGCCGCGGCCGCCAGGGCACGCAGCCACTCGGCGCCGGGGCGGGCGTCGCGAAGCGCGGCGAGCATCCAAGGGGGCGCCTTCCAGCCGGCGATCAGCTCGTCCGCCGTCCGCGCCTCGCCGCGGAGCAAGCTGCGCTCGGCCCAGTCGCCGATCGCCTGGGGTTCGCCCGGGCGGGCACGCATGAAGGCCAGCAGCTCCTCTCCGCTTCCCTCGGGCAGGCTGGCCCGCGCCAGCGCGGCGACGGCGCGGCCGGCGGCGGTTCGAGCCAGGGGCACCGATGCCTCGACCGCGACCGGGATCCCAAATCCCTCGAAGACACGCGCGAACAGGGGCCCCCGGCGGTCGGGATGACGCAAGACCACCGCGATACCGTCCGCCGGGACTCCGGCCGCCAGCAGTTGGGCGACCTCGCCGCCGACCGTCTCGGCCTCTCCGCGCTCGCCGCCGCATTCGAGCATCGCTATCCCACTCGTCGGGCTCGATGCGGGTCGCACCGGCCTCGAACAGGTGCCGGTCGAGGTGGCGCAGGGTGGCGCTCTCCGTGTATGTGTCGTCGAAGGCGAGCGTGGACTCCTCCACGCCGCCGAGCTCGTCGCGCAACCGCGCCAGCAGCGCGGCCCTGGGCGCAAGCGCCTCCCGGTCCTCGTAGTTGACGGCCACCGTGACGGGGCAGGCGCCCATCAGCGCGGCCACCAGCTCGAGCTGCTCCTCGGTCAGGTCGTCGAACCCGTAGAGGAGCACTGGGCGGGAGCCCCAAGCTTGCGGTCGCTCGCGGAGGCTGACCGCGACTTTGCGAAGGGACGAATGGGCATCGTCGCGCCCGGCCGCGTCCCGTCTGTACAGGTAGGCGTCATAGAGGCGGGCGAGCTCGGACTCATACGTGCCGTCCTCGAGCTCCGCTGCCGCGCTCGCCAGCGTGCCCGGGGTGATCAGGGCCGCCTGGAGCTCGGAGACCAGACGCTCGAGAGCGGGGGCGAACCCTCGTCGCGCCGCGGAGCCGCTGAGCGCTCCCAGCTCGGTCTGCCGGACCGCGGCGCGGACCAGCGCGAGGCGCTGGGCCTCCGAGAGCAGGGGGCTAACCGCAGCCCCGGTCGCCGCGCCGACCTCGTCCGCGAAGGCGCGAAAGGTCCGTATCGAGGCCCCCACGATGGCGCTATTCCCGGCGCCCTGCCCGGGCGACCGCGTGCACAGCTCGCGCTCGAACCTGTGGGCGTCGTCGAGCGTGGGCACGACCAGAACCGGATCGTGGTCCAAAGCTGCCTCCAGGCGTGCGCGGATCTCGCCCGCGCGGCCGGAGTTCGGGGGGCCGACGATCAGCGAGAGGGACATCGCTTTCCAGCATAGGTCGCGCCACGGCGCTGGTTCATGACGATCGGTTCCGTCGGGCACCGCGTCTATCTTGCGCGCCATGCCGCTGTGCTTCATCGACCCCGCAGACGCAATCCGTGCGATCGCCGACTCGGTCGGCCGGGAGGCGCGCCGCCAGCTCCTCGGGGAGGCCGTGCGCGCCTGGGTCGACGAGATCCCCGACGACGAGCTCGAGGCCCACTACGCGCGGGCGATCTCGGAGCTCGACGAGCACGACATCTCGATGCTCGCGGCCTGGCATGCCTCGATGGACGTCGGGCATCCGCTCCCCAACCGCGACTTCCTGATGGCCGCCTTCTCGTCGCTCGGCCGGCACCAGCGCGAGGCCCTGAAGCTCGCGGCGGGGTTCCGCGGCGAGGAGGCGGTGGACCTCGGCCTCACCGAGGAGCTCGCGCTCGACACCGTGCTTGACTGGCTCTCCCCGCCACGGCTCATGGAGCTGGCCGTGGAGGCCGTGCAGCTCTACATCTGGGACCGAGCAGGCTCCGACAACTGAGGGTCGCTGCAAAGCGTCGGACTAGCGCCGTACCCAGCGCCGCTTCGATCTCCGCGATCGCTTGGTCTGAGGAGCGAAACTGGACGGCCGTCATGCCCAGCTGGCGGGCGGTGGCGACGTTGTCCTCGACGTCGTCCACGAATAGGCACTCCCGGGCGCCGAGGCCGGCGCCGAGGCGCTCCAGGGTCAACTCGTAGATCCCGGGCTCCGGCTTGCGGATCCCAACGAAGGCCGAGTCGACGACGACCTCGAAGATCTCGTCCACCGGCAGCATCGCCCGCCACAGCGGCTCCCACTCGCGCACGTTGTTGGTGAGCAGCGCCATCCTGTACCCGCGGCCCTTCAGGTCGCGCATCAGGTCGATCATCGGCTGGTTGGGGTCGAGCGCCTCGAAGTAGATCTCGCTGAAGCGATGCAGCTGGGGCTCGTGACCCAGCTCCGGCGCGAGCTGCGCTCGCAACAGGTCGAGGAACTCCGACTCGGCGAGCCGGCCACGCTCGAGCTCGAACAGCGGGTGCTCGCCCTCGCTTTCGGCGATCCGCTGCATCGCCCGGCCAAGCGCCTCGGCCGAGATCCCCGTCTCGTCCTGAAAGGCCGCGAAGGAGCCGAGGAGCGGCGTCGTTAGGACACCGCCGAAGTCTGAGATCACGGCGCGAATCGCCATCGCCCGGATTCTCCCGAAGATGGCCGATTGATCCGAGCCAGGGTCCGGTTCGTTAGGGGGAATCGTCAGGGCAGACAGCGACGCAAGCCCGAGCAAAGGGGCCCGCGCCAGCGGCTGCCAAGTCATTCGGACCCCACAGGGAGTGACGAGATGAGGAAGCCATCAGTCTCAATCCGGAAGCTGGCGGTGCTCGCGGCGGTGACCGCTGCCGCGGCAATCGCGGCTTCGCTGGCCGTGAGCTCCAGCCACCGCGAGGCGCCGAACATCATGCTGGACCCGTCGGCAGACAACACCGACGTCTACGCATGGACCGCGAAGGACGCCAATCATGCGATCACGGTGGCCTCCAACTGGATCCCGGGCCAGGTGCCGGCGAACGGGCCCAACTTCTTCCGGTTCGACGACCGGGCCAAGTACTACATCCAGTTCGACAACACCGGTGACGGTGTTGCCGACATCAAGTACCTGTTCAAGTTCCACACGCGAGTGAGGAACCCGAACTCGTTCCTCTACGCCGGCCCGGGCACGATGGGCTTCGGCGATCCGGGCCTGAACGTGATCCAGCGCTACGACGTCACGCGCCTCAAGTACAAGCACGGCAAGCTGAAGGCCCGCAACGTGGTCGCCGAGAACCTCCCCGTCGCCCCGCCGAACATCGGGCCGAAGACGTTCCCGGACTACGACAACTTCGTGGACGCCGCGACCCGGAAGCTGCCGGGCGGCGGAAAGATCTTCGTGGGACAGCGCGACGATCCGTTCTACGTCGACCTCGGAGCGACCTTCGACGCGATCAACATACGCGAGGGCACCGGCAACGAGGGCGAGGGCAAGGATGACTTCTCCGGGATGTCGACCTCGGCGGTCGTCCTGCAGCTCCCGGAGCAGAAGGTGACCAGGAACCGCGAGCAGGTCGCCGACGCGAACGCCAACAACGCGGTCGTGGGCGTCTGGTCGACCACCAACAGGCGCCGGCTCCAGGTCACGAATGCCACCGGCCGCGGCTCGCACCACAAGGCCCGCCGATCGGGCAAGAGCCGCTACGTCCAGGTCTCGCGGCTCGGGCAACCCGCTGATCAACGAGGTCGTAATCCCGCTCGGCAAGAAGGACCAGTTCAACCGCACGACGCCGGATGAGGATGCCGCTCGCTACGGCAAGTTCGTCCTCAAGCCGGAGCTGGCCGCGATCCTGAACGCGCTGTTCGGAGTCGGGGCGCCGGAGACCGACCGGACCGACATCGTCCAGGCCCTGCTCCAGGGGATCCCCGACCTGAACCAGCACTCAGGCAAGAACGCCGGCACCCCGGTGGACACCCTGAAGCTCAACCTGGGTGTGAAGCCGGCCGAGCACCCGGACCGCTTCGGGGTGATCGGCGGCGACAACGCCGGCTTCCCGAACGGCCGGCGGCCGGTGGACGACGTGGTCGACATCGAGCTCCAGGTGGTCGCCGGATTCCTGGTCGGCAACCAGGTGGCGCTCGGCGACGGGGTGGACAGAAACGACAAGCCGTTCCTGTCCGAGTTCCCGTACCTGGCCGCTCCGGACTCGGGGTTCGACTCGGATCCCTCCGACCGGTTCGAGCCACCGCACGGGCCGGTTCCCCCCGGCGGAGGGTCCTGAACCCGAGGGGGAGTTGAGGACGAGGAGTGGACGGAGCGCCGCCGGGGCGGCGCTCCGTCCCCACTCCGGACTCACGCACCGCACGAACCGTTGAAAGGTCGAGGAAGTGAGATCTAGGGCGATCACCCCAGTCCTTCTGTTCAAGTGGGCAACGCCGGCGCTCGCCTTCGCCGCCGTCCTCGCCGTCCTCCTGCTCGTCAACCGCTCCGCATCCGTGTCCGCTCCCGGGTGCCCCGGCCTCCACCGGCCCGATCGGCCAGGCGGCCCCCCGGGACACCGAGTCGCTGATCGCCAGCCTCCAGGCCGCCCTGAAGGCGGACCCGGCGGACGCGACCGGCTACGCGCTGCTCGGCGACGCGTACTACCAGCGGGCGCGCGAGACCGGGGATCCGGCCTACTACTCGCGCGCCGAGGGCTCGTTCAACGCCGCGCTGAGCCGCGACCCGAGCGACCTCACCGCGACGATCGGCAAGGGAACCCTCGCCCTGGCCCGCCACGACTTCGAAGCCGGGCTTGGTCTTGCCCAGCGCGCCAGACGGCTGGCCCCGGACCTCGTTCGCCCCTACGCCGTCCTCGCCGATGCCCAGATAGAGCTTGGTCGCTACGGGCCGGCCGCGAGGTCGCTGGAGCGCATGGCCGCCCTGAAGCCGACCCTGGCCACGTACTCGCGAATCTCCTACTACCGCGAGCTGGACGGGGACCTCGCCGGCGCGGTTGAGGCGATGCGGCTGGCCGTCTCGGCCGGTGGTGGCAGCGCCGAGGGCACCGCCTACGTTCAATCGCTGCTCGGAGGCCTGGAGCTCGATCGCGGCCGCTACGAGGCCGCCGAGCGCGCCTATCGTCAGGCGCTCGCCGGGGAGCCCGCGCTACCCGGCCGCCGAGGCGGGGCTCGCGCGCCTCGACGCCGGCCGGGGCCGCTTCGCGCCCGCCATCCGCCGCTACAGGCGGCTGGTGGAGAGAATCCCGCTGCCGGAGTACGCAGTGGGGCTCGCCGAGACCGAGCAGGCGGCCGGGCAGGATCGCCGCGGCGCGTCGTCACTACGCGCTGGTCCTGGCCGAGGCACGGCTCCTGCGCGAGAACGGTGTCAACGCGGACGTCGACCTGGCGCTCTTCGAGGCCAATCACGGAGATCCATCGCGAGCCGTGAAGCTGGGCAGACGGGCCTGGGCGGCCGCGCCCAGCGTCCGCTCGGCCGACGCCTACTCGTGGGCGCTCTACAAAGCGGACCGGATCGGGCCCGCGCGGAGGTTCTCCGAGCGGGCGATGAGGCTCGGCTCGCGTGACCCCTACTTCCTCTACCACGCGGGAATGATCGCCCGGCGTGCCGGCGAGATCGGCGCGGCGCACCGGCTGCTGGCGCGCCTGGTCGTCCCAGAGCCCGCGCTTCAATCCGCTCTACGGGCCGCGCGCCCGGCGCGCCCTGGAGTCGTTGCGGTGATCGGGCGGCTCACGGCACTGGTCGCGAGCACCGCCTCGCTGCTGGCCTTTGGGGCGGCCGTCACGGCCTCGCCGGCGCTGGCCCATCCGCTCGGGAACTTCACCACCAACCAGCTCGCTCAGGTGCGAATCGACGAGCGCCAGGCTCGTGTCCACTACGTCCTCGACCAGGCCGAGATTCCGACCTTCCAGCAGATCCAGCGTTTCGACGAGAGCGGGAACGGGACGATCGAGGGGGCCGAGCGCAGGCCGCTGCTGGACTCCGAGCTGGCCGAGATCTCCTCCGGCCTGGAGCTCGACCGCCGACGGGCGCACGGTGGGCCTGAGCCCGCCGCGCGATCGCCAGGCTCAGCTTTCCCTCGGGCCAGGGGGGGCTGCTCCTGACCCGGGTCGAGGCCGACTTCTCGGCGCCCGCTTGCCTCGCGGCACGCGCCGGGTCGAGCTGGTCAACCGCGCCTTCGCCGACAGGATCGGCTGGCGGGCGATCCAGATCCTCCCGGGGAGCGGGACCGACGTCACCTCCAGCGTTCCCGCCACCGATCCCACGGACGCCCTGCGAAGCTACCCGCAGGACCTCCTCTCGAGCCCGCCCGACGACCTCGAGGCGAGCTTCGAGGTGCGGCCGGGATCGGGTGCGGTCACGGCGCCGCCTGGCCTCGCGGGCGGCGACAGCAGCGAGGATCGGGCGCTCGACGGGTTCGCCAATTCCCTTGCCGGCGGCGACTCCCACGGTCTCCTGATCCTCCTCCTGCTCGCCGCGGCGTTCGGCTGGGGCGCGCTGCACGCCCTGGCGCCCGGCCACGGCAAGGCGATGGTCGCCGCGTACCTGGTCGGGTCCCGCGGTACGCCGCGACACGCCCTGATCCTCGGCCTCACGGTGACCGTGACGCACACCGCCGCCGTCTTCGCGCTGGGCCTCGTCACCCTGGCCGCTTCCGAGTACGTCCTGCCCGAGGACCTCTACCCGTGGCTCGGCGTGCGCCTCCGGCCTGATGGTGGTCGCGATCGGGTTCGCGGTCATGCGCTCGCGCCTACGCCGCTGGCGGGTCTCATGCCCGCGGCCACGCGCAGGTCCACCCCACGACATGTCCACGGCCATCGCCACCCCCACGGCCACCCGCTCACCATGCGCGGGCTGGTCGGCTTGGGAGTCTCGGGCGGGCTCGTGCCCTGCCCCTCGGCGCTGGTGGTCCTGATCGCTGCCATCTCCCAGCACCGGGTCGGCCTGGGAATGGCCCTGATCGGCGCGTTCAGCCTCGGTCTGGCGGCGACCTTGACGGCCGTCGGCCTGGCCGTTATCTGGGGTGGCCGGGCGCTGCAGCGCATGCGCCTGGAGCGCCGGCTCTTCGGCGGCCGCTTGGCCGGGGTCCTGCCTGCGGTCTCGGCGAGCGCCATCGTTTTCGCGGGCACCCTGATCACCCTCCGCGCGATTCCCGAGCTGGGCGGATGACCCCGATCGAGCCACATGCGGTGATTGCGGCGCTCGACTTCGAGTTCCTGTTCCGGCCCTTGGAGAGCTTCGACGCCTGGCTCACCGGCCTCTTCGACGGCGCCCCGCTGCTGGTCGCCCTGGGGATCGCCCTGGCGCTCGGCCTCCGGCACGCCTCCGACCCCGACCACCTGGTCGCGGTCACCTCGCTTGTCGCGGCCGAGGACCGCGGGCCCCGCGATGCGCACCCGCCTGGGCGTCTGGTGGGGCCTCGGACACGCGATCACCCTGGTGCTGCTCGGGCTGCCCGCTGATCGCCTTCAAGTCGAGCCTTCCCGCCTGGCTCGAGAGCGGCGCCGAGAAGGCGGTCGGCGTGGTGATCGTCCTGCTCGCCCTGCGGGTGATCTGGAAGTGGGCACGCGGCCAGTACCGAGCCGACCGCCACGCACACGCCGCCGCGCCCCGCGATGTGCCGGCGCACGAGGCTCACCGGCACCTGCGGAGCGAAGCCGAGCCGAGGCATCGCCATCACAGCGTGCGCACCCCTCGGCAGGCATTCGGGATCGGCCTGCTGCACGGGCTGGCGGGAACCGGCGCCGTCGTGGTCTTGCTGCTCGCTGCCCTGCCGACCAGGTTGGAGGCCGCGCTCAGCCTGGCGGTCTTCGCGCCGATGACGATCCTCTCGATGGCGGCGTGCACGACCGCCTTTGCCTGGGTGCTGACCCGCCCGCTGATCGAGCCCGTCTACCGAAGCGTCCTGATCCCCGTCCTCGGCCTCTTCGGCCTCACCTTCGGGCTCTGGTACGTCGGTGCCTAGCTAGCCGGACGACATCAGCTCATACAGGCCGGTGCCCGAGGTGCCCTCCATCCTGAGTCTCAGCGCCGTCTGCTCGCCGCCGCCGCGCCCGCGCCAGCGTCGGCGACCGATCCGCGACGACGCGAACCGGCGGGCCGGTGGGTTCTTCGTAGAGCTCCAGCCCGAGGCGGCGGGCTCTGCCGTCCGGCCCGTACTCGGTGGACAGGAGGGCTTCGTAAGGCCGCGCCACGTCTCCCTCGGGCGACACCAGGACCGCCCCGACCGCGTCGGCGTCGTGGCCCGGCGCTCTCCCGCGGCCGCAGCGCGGCGACGCCGAGCAGCGCGCCGTCGTCGAAGCTCGCCGAGATCACCCGCAGGGCGCTGGCGCCCCTCCCAATCCGGGTCCCGCTCCAGGCGCCAGGTCGGCCGGGCGTCCCGGCGCCCGGATCGCGTGAGGCGGCGCTCAGCTCTCGCAGGGCCTCGACGTCCCATTCGACCCGCAGCACGGGCCCACCCGACGGGCCCAGCTCGAGCACCAGCGGATCACCGCTGGGCATCGTCCGGTGCGGGGGATAGCTCGCCCCGGGGGTCCGTGACCTCGCGAGCGCTTCCCTCGTAGTCGTAGTGGCCGCGCCTGGCGGCCCCCGGCGGTGGCGGTCGCGGCCGGCGCCGTAGCCCCAGCGCACGGTGCGAACCGTGAACGCTGCCCGTCGGCCGGCCATCCGCGCGACCAGGCCGCGGAAGATGGCGCGGGTAGGGGGGATCAGCAGCAGGAGGCCGATCACGTCGGTGATGAAACCGGGCGTCAGCAGAAAGGCGCCGCCGAGAATGATCATCGTGCCGTCGAAGACCTCGCGCGCGGGGACCCGCCCGGCGGCCAGCGCCTCGTTGAAGCGCCGCCAGGCGGCGCGTCCCTGGGAGCGCAGCAGCGCGGCGCCGAGGAAGCTGTCGGCGATCAGCAGCGCGATCGTGGGCAGGACGCCGATCGCCCCGCCAACCTTGATGATCACGTAGAGCTCGGCGATCGGCAAGACGATGAAGACCAGGATCAGCAGCAACGCCATGGTCAGAGCCTAGATCAGCCACGCCGCGCACCGCCTCGCTACGATGACCCAATGGCGACTGAAGACACCACGACGCTGACTTCCGAAGACGTCTACGAGGCCCTCGAGGAGGTCATCGACCCCGAGCTCGGGCTCGACTTCGTCTCGCTGGGGCTCATCTACGAGGTCGAGATCGAGGACTCCGACGTCTACGTCACCTTCACGCTCACCTACCCGGGCTGCCCGATCGGGCCGCAGGTCTCCGAGCAGATCAAGGAGTTCGTGGGGGAGCTCGAGGGCGTCGACGGCGTCCATCCGAAGATGATCTTCGACCCTCCCTGGACCCCGGAGAAGATGTCCGAGGACGCCAAGTTCGCGCTCGGGTACTAGGCATTGGCAGGCCGCCTCCTGCCCAGACTTCAGCCCGCAATTGGGGTAATGATCCCGGCTAGCCGGCATGGCGTGCCGGGTCCCGGTTGACAGGCGGCGGCCGAGGGACATAAGCTCAGGTCAGTCCAAGGCCAATCCGCCGCTGCCTGGCTCTCGAGGGAACGCCCGACCGAAGGACTCCGGCGGGAGGCTGGAACGAGCATCCGGAGCTGGGAAAAGGGAGTCTTGCCGTGTCCGCGTATCAGCCGCATCTCACGCCACCCCGGCGTCGTCCTGCGGCGCGTCATCGTGGCGATCGCGGCCGTCTTCGGCTTGGGATTGGCGGCGCCGGCGGCGAGCGTCGCGTCCTCTTTCCCAGCGGCGCGTCAAGCGACGGCTCGAAGGTCTTCTTCACCTCCGACGAGCGGCTGGTCCCCGGGGACACCGACAGCCGTTTTGACGTCTACGAGCGCTCCGGCGGCACCACGACCCGGGTCTCCCGCGGTCAGATCAAGGGCAACGGCCCCTTTGACGCGTTCTTCGCCGATGCCTCAAGCGACGGCTCACGGGTCTTCTTCTTCACCGACGAGAAACTGGTGAGCGGCGACACCGACGCCTTCGGGGACGTCTACGAGCGCTCCGGGGGGACCACGACCCGGGTCTCTCGAGGCGAGGTGAACGGCAACGGCGCCTTCGACGCCTTCTTCAGCGGCGCCTCGAGCGACGGCTCGAGGGTCTTCTTCTCGACCTTCGAGCCGCTGGCCGGCGGCGACACCGATGTACTTCCTGGACGTCTACGAGCGCTCGGGCGGCGCGACCACCCAGGTCTCCCAGGGTGAGGTGAACGGCAACGGCGACTTCGACGCCTTCTTCAGTGGCGCCTCGAGCAACGGCCTGAGGGTCTTCCTTTCGACCAGCGAGCAGCTGGTGAGCGAGCGACGCCGACGAATTCCTGGACGTCTACGAGCGCTCCGGGCGGCGCGACCACCCAGGTCTCCCAGGGCGAGGTGAACGGCAACGGCGACTTGCACGCCTTCTTCGCCGACGCCTCGGGCGACGGCGTCACAGGTCTTCTTCTTCACCGACGAGCAGCTGGTGAGCGGCGACACCGACAGCTCAGCCGGATCGTCTACGAGCGCTCCGGAGAGCGCGACCACCCAGGTCTCCCAGGGCGAGGTGAACGGCAACGGCGCCTTCGAGGCCTCCTTCGCCGGCGCCTCGAGCGACGGCTCCCAGGGTCTTCTTCACCACCGACGAGCAGCTGGTGAGCAGCGACACCGACAGCTCGCACGGACGTCTACCAGCGCTCGGGCGGCGCGACCACCCAGGTCTCCCAGGGCGAGGTGAACGGCAACGGCGCCTTCGACGCCTCCTTCGCCGGTGCCTCGGGCGACGGCTCCGCGTCTTCTTCGTCACCGACGAGCAACTGGTGAGCGGCGACACCGACAGCTCACCGGACGTCTACGAGCGCTCCGGGGCGCGACCACGACCAGGTCTCCCAGGGCGAGGTGAACGGCAACGGAGCCTTCGAGGCCGCCTTCGCCGGCGCCTCGGGCGACGGCCCGGGAGCCTTCTTCGTGACCAGCGAGGCGCTGGTGAGCGGCGACACCGACAGCTCCACCGACGTCTACGAGCGCTCCGGAGGCGACGACCACCCAGGTCTCCCAGGGCGAGGTGAACGGCAACGGAGCCTTCGAGGCCGCCTTCGCGGACGCCTCGGCTGACGGCTCGAAGGTCGTGTTCGTAAGCGACGAGCCGCTGGTCAGCGAGGACACCAACGGCGTCCAGGACCTGTACGAGCGCTCCGCGGGGAGACCACGAAGCTGGTCTCCGTCGAGGCGATGCCACCGCAGACCACATCGACTCCGGCCCCGCCGGCATCACCAACGACCCCACCCCGACCTTCACCTTCTCTTCCTCGGAAGCCGGCTCGAGCTTCGAGTGCAGGACTCGACGCCGGCGCCTTCTCCGCCCTGCGGCTCGCCCAGGACCACGGCGCATCTCGACGACGGGTCGCACACCCTGCGCGTGCGGGCCACGGACCCGGCCGGCAACGTCGATCCGACGCCCGCCGCGCGCACCTTCACCGTCATGACGGCCGCGTGTCAGCGTCTCGGGCTCAGACCCTCGTGGTCACGGCCGCCGCCAGGGCCAAGGACAACCTGCGAATCAGCCGTCCCTCCCCTTCGACCCTGCGGGTGACGGACTTCGCCGGCGGCGCCTACACGGGTTCCGGTGTCCACGTCGGCGCGGGATGCACGCGAAGCGGCGACCACACGGCCAACTGCAGCGCGGCCGGGGCTACCCTGATCCAGGTCTCTTCCTTCGATCAAACAGACCAGGTGGTCAACTTGACCACGATCCCAGGCTCGCTCAGGGGCGGCGAGCGCGAGCGACGTGCTGATCGGCGGTTCCAGCGAACGACACGCTCACCGGGGGCCCGGACGCCGACGTCCTGAAGGGGATGAACGGCAACGACCTGCTCCTCGCCCGCGATCTCGCCTCCGACACGACGATCCACTGCGACGGCGGCGGCGCCCCCGGGGGCGCGGATGAGGCCGAGCTCGATCCGCTCCCGAACGATCCCGAACTCCGCGGTCACGGGCTGCGAGGCGGTGGCAAGAGGGATGAGGCGCACGATCACCCCTTCGAGGGCGCCTGGCGATCCCCGCCATGGCCAGCCTGGCGGTGATCGGCGTGCTGGCGGTTGCCGGTGCGGTGACGGCGCCAGCCTACCGTCGAGGAGGCGCGCGCAGCCCCCGCAACGCCCAACGTGCTGGTCATCTACCTCAGACGATCAAGACGCTCGAATCGATGCGGGTGATGGACAACGTCAACTCGCTGATCGGCGACCAGGGGGCGAGGTTCCAGAACAACTTCGTCAACTACTCGCTCTGCTGCCCCTCGCGCGCCACCTTCCTCACCGGCCAGTACTCGCACAACCACGGCGTGCTCGACAACAAGGCGCCGAGCGGCGGCTTCACCCGCTTCGAGGCGTTGCACGGAGACAACAACCTCGCCGTCTGGCTACAGGACGCCGGCTACCACACCGCCATGATCGGCAAGACCCTGAACGGCTACCCGGGCGACGTCGGTGCCCGATGGGTGGAGCGAGTGGTACGCGGGGACGCCGAACGACCAATCGGTCTACGACTACACGCTGAACGAGAACGGCAGCTCTGGTCTCACTACGGCGACGACCCCGCCGACTTCAAGCAGGACGTGCTGACCGATAAGGCGGTGGACTTCGTCGACCGCGTGGCGCCAAACGCGCCGCCGTTCTTCCTCTGGCTCACCTACACGGCGCCGCACGCGGGCAGCCCGCAGTCGGACCCGAACCCCGAACCCGCCCTTCAACTGCAGCGGCGCGGCGAAGCCGGCGCCGCGCCACGCCAATGCGTTCGACTCCGAGCCGCTGCCGATGCCCCCGAACTTCAACGAGGCCAACGTCTCCGACAAGCCCGGCGGGGTCCGCAACCTCCCGCTCTTGAGCGCGAGCTCGGATCGCGGAGCATCCAGCGCACGTACCGCTGCGAGCTGGAGTCGCTGCTCTCCGTGGACGAAGGAGTCGAGGAGGTCGTCGACGCGCTGGACGCGCACGGCGAGCTCGACGACACGCTGATCGCTCTACACCTCCGACAACGGCTTCCTCCACGGCGAGCACCGGATCTCCAAGGGGCAAGCTGCGAGTCTACGATGAGTCCATCCGGGTGCCGCTCCTGATGCGCGGGCCGGGCATCCCGCAGGGGGTGAACGTCAGCGACCTGTCCACCAATGCGGACTTGGCCCCGACGATCGTCGACGTCGCGGACGCGGACGCCGGCCTGGTGATGGACGGGCGCTCGCTGTTCCCGTTGGTGAACCGGCCGGCGCATCGCGCGGGGGCGCGAGCTCTTGATCGACCTGCGGATCGAGCGGACCTTCAAGGCAATCCGGACCGAGCGCTACCTGTACGCCGAGTACGGCTCCGGCGCGAGGGAGCTCTACGACCTGAATAGGACCCGTTCCAGCTCGTCAGCCGCCACGCCGACCCGGCCTACGCGTCCATCAGGTCGCAGCTCGCGGCTCATCTGCACCAGCTCCAGAATTGCGCCGGTTCGGGCTGCCGCCTCCATTCCGCGCCTTGAGCCTCGTACGCGGACGACCGGCCGGTGACCGGAGTCACACGGGGCGTTCGGCCGGGGGTAGGATTCGGCCGTGGCCAGACGTTCCGGGCCTTGGTGAGCTCGCGCTCGTGATCGCCGGGCTACTCGGCATGGGCGACAGGGCCGCGGCGGCGCCGCCACCCGGGCAGGTCAGCTTCAGCAGCGTCCCCGGCTTCACCGAAGCTTCCGGCCCCACCATCTACGACTACGTCGTCCGCTGCGAGGACGGCCCGGTGACGGTCCACGGGCCAGAGCTCCGGGGGCTGGGAGTGGGCGGTCAACACCGACCCTTCCACGCGGGCGACTTCGTCGAGGCTGGTGCCGCTGAGCTCCGGACGGGCCTTCGTGATCACGGTTCGCCAGGCAGGGCGCGCCGCAGCGTCTACCGCTATCACGTGCGCTGCCTGCCGAACAACTTCCCCGAATACACCTTCACCCGCTACGGGCCGGTGTCGCCGAAGCGCTTCACGGTTGTACCGTTCCTTCGCACCCGCGGACGAGCAGTACGGGATGATCTTCGACAGCCACGGGGTGCCGGTCTGGTGGATCCACGCTCCGGTCCAGGGTGTCAGGGTGCTCGCCGGACGGGAACATCCTCTGGAACAACCACGCCGTTTCTCCCCCCCAGATGGGAGATCCACCGGCTCGACGGAAGCCTCGTTCGCACCCTCGGTGGCGTCGGCCGCCGGGCAGACGGCCACGACCTCCAGTTCCTGGCCAACGGTGACCATCTGGTTGGCTCCTACGTCAAGCAGCAGCACGTCGACACGAGCGCCTACGGGGGCTCCAGCGACGCCGCGGTGATCAACACCGAGCTCCAGCAGGTGAGCCCCGACGGCCAGCTCGTCTGGAAATGGAAGAGCCAGGACCACATCGCCCTGGCGGAGACCGGGCGCCACTGGCCGTGGGCCGTCGACCACGGCTACGACATCGCCCACTGGAACTCGATCGAGCCGGCCGGCGACTCGGTGATCGCCTCCTTCAGGCACTTCGACGCCGTCTACAAGATCCGCAAGTCAACCGGCGAGATCGTCTGGAAGCTGGGCGGCACGAGCACCCCCGAGAGCCTCGAGGTGACGGTGATCCGCTACGCGTACACGTTCGGCGCCCAGCACGACGCCCGCCTGCTCCCCGACGGCACCGTCACCGTGTTCGACAATCGCACCAACCTCGCCCGAGCCGGCACCCGCGGGCGGTGCGCTTCAGGATCAACCGGCAGGCGGAACGGCGACCCTGCTCGAGTCGATCTCCGACCCCGCCGTGTCCGTCTCCTACTGCTGCGGCTCGGCCCGACGCCTGGACAACGGGCAATGGCTGATCTCGCTGGGCGGCGAACAACAATCCGATCGGCGGGTACGAGCCCAACGGCGAGAGGACCTTCCTGCTCGAGTTCGACTCCTACTTCAGCGCTCGGGCGCAGCCGGTGCCCGAGGGCGCGGTCTCGGCGCTGGATCTGCGCCAGGGAATGAGGGCGATGTGCTCGTCGGGGTGCGGCTGAGCAGCGATTCTCGCCGCCGCGTACGGGTGCATTGTCCACACGGGCCGGATACGATCAACTCGATGCTGGGCAGGGGGTGGCAACGGCGTCTGGCGCTGGTGACGAGCCTGGCGCTCGCCATCGCCGGCCTCCTCGGCGCAGGGGCCGCTGCCGGGGCCCCGCCCCTTTCCGGGCAGGTGAGCTTCAGCAGCGCCCCGAGCCTCTTCCCGAAGTTCCGGACCACCGTCCACGACTACGTTGTCCGCTGCAACGACGCGCCGGTGACGGTCGATGGCCACGCTTCTGGGGGCTGGCAGGCGGCGATCGGCAACCATCCGTTCCGCAGCGGCGACTTCAGCCAGGTGGTGCCGCTCGGCTCCGGGCGGGCCTTCGTGATCACGGTTCGTGAGGGGGGCGGCTCACAGCTCTACCGCTACCACGTGCGCTGCCTGCCGGGCAACTTCCCCAAATACACCTTCACCCGCTACGGCCCGGTGTCGCCGAAGTTCTTCTCCGTCGATCGCGCCTGGGCTCCCAAGCCCACGCGCTACGGGATGATCTTCGACGACCACGGGGTGCCGATCTGGTGGATCCACAGGCCGACGCAGGACACCAGGGTGCTACCGGACGGGAACGTCCTCTGGAACAACCACGCGTTCACTCCCAGCAGATGGGAGATCCACCGCCTCGACGGTAGCCTCGTCCGCAGCCTCGACGCCGTTGGTACGCCTGCCGATTCTCATGACCTCCAGTTCGCCGCCAACGGCGATCACCTCGTTGGCTCGAATGTCAGGCAGCAGCACGTCGACACGAGCGCCTACGGCGGCTCCAGCGACGCCACGGTCATCAACACCGAGCTCCAGCAGGTGAGCCCCGACGGCCAGCTCGTCTGGGGCTGGAAGAGCCAGGACCACATCGCCCTGGGTGAGAGCGGGCGACACTGGGCGTGGATCGTCGAGGCAGGACCCCAAGCCCTACGACATCGCCCACTGGAACTCGATTGAGCCGGCGGGCGATTCGGTGATCGCGTCCTTCAGGCACTTCGACGCCGTCTACAAGATCCGAAAGAGCACCGGCGACATCGTCTGGAAGCTCGGCGGGTCCGATACGCCGCAGAGCCTCGAGGTGAGGGGCGATCGCTACGGGTACACCTTCGGCGCCCAGCACGACGCCCGCCTGCTCTCCGACGGAACCCTGACCGTGTTCGACAATCGCACCAGTCTGCAAAACCGGAGGCCGCGGGCGTCCGTTTCAGGATCGACCGGCAGGCGCCGTCTCCAGTCGCTCGGCCCGTCGACTCAGCACCGGGGACTGGCTGGTCGGTTGGGGGAAGAACAATCCGATCGGCGGGTATGGACCCAACGGTCAGAGGACGTTCCTGCTGGACTTCAACTCCGATTGGAGCTCTCGGGCGGAGCCCGTCCCCGCCGGCGTGGTCTCAGCCAGGGATCTTCGTCAGGGTATGGATGCGATGTTTCCCGCGCCCTGATCGGCCACTCGTGCGCAGGGCGGTGATCGGGGCCATCGCCACCGATGCGGGGTAGGATCAGCGCGATGTCAGGGAGGCGTCTACGGCCCTTGGTCATGGTGGCGACCGCCGCGCTCGCGATCGCCGGGGCCCTCGGCGCTCCCGCCGAGGCTCAGCCACCGTCCGGTGACGTCAGCTTCAGCACCCCGACCTTGTTCCCCCGGTTCAGGCCCGGCATCCACGACTACGTGGTGCGCTGCAACGACGGGCCGGTGACGGTCAACGCTCACGCCTCCGGAGGCTGGCGGGCGGCGATCGGCAACCATCCGTTCCGCAGCGGCGACTTCAGCCAGGTGGTGCCGCTGAGCACCGGGCAGGCCTTCGTCGTCACCGTGCGGAAGACCGGGCAGCTCGCAGCTCTACCGCTACTACGTGCGCTGCCTGCCGGGCAACTTCCCCAAATACACCTTCACCCGCTATGGCCCGGTGTCGCCGGAGTTCTTCTCGGTGGACCGCGCCTTCACCGGCCCGCCTTCGCGCTACGGGATGATCTTCGACTCAAACGGGGTGCCGATCTGGTGGATCCATGAGCCAACCCAGGACACGAAGGTGCTTCCGGGCGGGAATCTCCTCTGGGCCAATCACGCCTTCTCGCCTCCCCGATGGGAGATCCACCGGCTCGACGGAAGCCTCGTCCGCAGCCTCGACGCCGTCGGCCACCCGCCGACTCCCACGACCTCCAGCTAATGGGCAACGGCCACCACCTCGTCGGCTCCCAGTCGAGCAGCAGCACGTCGACACGAGCGCCTACGGCGGCTCCAGCGACGCCACCGTGATCAACACCGAGCTCCAGCAGGTGAGCCCCGACGGCCAGCTCGTCTGGGACTGGAAGAGCCAGGACCACATCGCGCTGGCCGAGACCGGGCGCCACTGGCAGTGGGCACGCGACAACAACTACGACATCACCCACTGGAACTCGATCGAGGAGGCCGGCGACGCGGTGATCGCGTCGTTCAGGCACCTCGACGCCGTCTACAAGATCCGCAAGTCAACCGGCAAGATCGTCTGGAAGCTGGGGGGCACACGCACTCCCGAGCGCCTCAAGGTAAAGGCCGATCCCTATCCGTACACATTCGGCGCCCAGCACGACGCCCGTCTGCTCTCCGACGGGACCGTGACCGTGTTCGACAATCGCACCAGCCTGCCGCACCGCCAGCCGCGAGCGGTCCGTTACCGGATCAACCGGCAGGCGGGAACGGCGACCCTCCTGGAGTCGATCACCGATCCCGACATTCCCACCTCCTACTGCTGTGGATCGGCCCGCCGCCTGGGCAACGGGAACTGGCTGGTGGGCTGGGGGAAGGACAACCCGATCGGCGGCTACAGGCCGAACGGCGCCAGGACCTTCCTTCTGAGCTTCGACTCCGATTGGAGCTATCGGGCAGAGCCGGTCCCCGCGGGCGCGGTTTCGGCGCCAGAGCTGCGCCAAGCCATGAACGCGATGTTCGCCCAGTCCGGTTGACCGCGATCGTCGAGCGGTCTCAGGCGGCGGTGGGGGGCTCGTCGCCGGACTCGTCGCCGGTCGTCAGCTGACGCTCGATCTCGCGATCGAGCTCGATGGCGCGGATCGCGTGCTCGTCGGGGAGCTTGTCGAGCACCTCGTGGATGATGCGCAGGACCTCAGGCTGGTCATGGCCGAAGTCGTCCAGCAGCGAGTGGAGCGCGGTGTGCGTGATCTTGAGCTGCGCCGGAGTCAGCTCCAGGTGGTAGTGGAACTGGGTGCTTTGCCGGTTGTCCGAGCCCTGGTCGCTCACGCCGTTTTCCCTCGCCTCGCGCTTGCCGCTTTCACTCAAGTCCGTAGATGGTACGCCTGAGCGGGGGGTTTCCTTCCCATTCCCCGCGAACCACGCACGCGCCTCGAGGCCCGTCTGGAGGCACCACTAGAGTTCGCGCATGCGTCGGTTGGGAGTCGCGGGGCTCGTGTTCTGTGCCTTGGCAGCTGGCGCGATCCCGGGCGCAGCGTCGCCCACGATCGGAACCCGCCCGCGTTTCGCCCGCCGCCGATCGCTCCGGGCGCACCGGCAACCTGATCGCCCTGGTGCGATCCCCGCGGATCTTGGCGCCCGACGGGGAGGCCGCGCGCGAAACGCTCCACGACGCGGCCAGCCGCCGCATCTCGGCCGTGCTGGACCGCAGCGGGCACTCCCTGGTGCGCTCGATCCCCGAGCTCGGCGCCGTGGTCGTACGGCCGGCGCCCGGCCAGAGCCTCGCGCAGGCGCGCCGTGAGCTGAAGGCCGACCCCGCGGTCAGCCGGGTCGAGCTGGAGCGCTACCGGACTCTTCGCTACCTGCCCGACGATCCCGCCCTGGCGAGGCACGACCCTCGTGCTCCCTCGGACGACTTCTACCAGTGGAACCTGCGCCAAGAGCGCTTCGGCAGTGCCTGGAACCGCACGCGCGGAAGGCGAGCGAAGCTCGCCATCATCGACACCGGAATCGACGGGGGGCACTTCGACCTGGAGAGGCGGATCACCTACTCGAAGGGCTACGACTACGCCGGTTGCGGTGGTGTCCTCGAGCCGGACTGCACCGGGGCAAGGCACGACGAGGTCGGGCATGGCACGCACGTGGCGGGGTTGGCTTGCGGGAGGGGCGACAACGGCGTTGGAGTGGCGGGCGCCGCCTTCAAGTGCAAGCTGATGATCGAGAAGGCCTCCAACACCGAGAACCTCGACGATTCGGTGATCGCCAGATCGATCACCGACGCAACCAACCACGGCGCCGACGTGATCAACATGAGCTTTGGCGGCCCGGGCTCCTCGGGCGTGATCACCCGCGCCCTCAACTACGCATACCGCCACGATGTCGTCCTGGTTGCGTCGGCGTCCAACAGCGACACGACCCACCAGGGAATCCCTGCCTCGCATCTGCAACCGAACGGCACTGGCGACCAGCTGGGCTCTGGCAAGGGGCTGGTGGTCACGGCGGCGGGGCACAACGATCGCCGCGCCTGGTTCGCAGCCCGGCCGTGGCACGGGGATCTCGCTGGCCGCCTACGGCTCCGCTTCCGCGGCCTGCCAGCTCCGCTCGGATTGCGGGATCTTCTCCACCTTCCCCGACAACACAACCTCGATCGAGACTGGTAGCCCGGTCAGCGGCGCCCCCCCGTGCGGCAACTGCCGGGCAAGCTTTCAAGGCTCGGACGACTTCGCCTACATCGAGGGCACCAGCATGGCCGCCCCCCAGGTGGCGGGCGCCGCGGCGCTGATCCGCAGCAGGCGGCCCGGGATGGAGAACACCAGGGTTCTGCGGATCATCAAGCGCACCGCGGGCGGGCGCCGGTTCCACAGCGGCCTCGGCTGGGGAATCCTGAGGGCGGGCCGCGCTTTGAGGCAGGCGCTGCGCTAGGGGTCAGCTCGCCGCTGGCGCGGGCTCCGGTTCCTGCGAGGCGGCTTCCGCGGCGCTGACCAGCTCGGCGATCGAGCGCTCGATGCCCTCGGCGATCACCTCGACGTCGTCGATCGAGTCGTAGTCGGCGAGCAGGCCGAAGTTGATGCCGCCGTTGTAGCTCATGATGGCCACGAACAGGGCCTGATGGGGCGGCAGGAAGCCGACGGGAAAGATGTCCTCAAGCTCGCGGCCGAGCACGTAAAGCGGTATCTGCGGCCCCGGCACATTTGTGACCACCAGGTTGAACAGACGGGTGGAGAAGTTGATCCGGGCGGCCTGCGCGAGAAGGGTTGGTGGCGCGAAGTCGTTGAAGCGCGTGATCACCTCGGCGCCGAGCGCCTGGTTCGACTGCTTAAGCCCCTGCATCGCCCGGGTCACGGCGTGCAGGCGACGGATTGGGTCTGCGATGTAGACGGGTAGCGGCGCGCGCATCGCCGCCAGCCGGTTCCCGAGCTCGCCCGCGCTCGTCTTCGGCCCGGATCGAGACCGGGACCTGCGCTCGCAGCTCCAACCCCTCCGTGCGCATGCCGCGAGCGTGCAGCCAGTCGCGAACGCCGCCCGCCACGACCGCGAGCACGACGTCGTTGACGGTGCCTCCGAGAGCGTCCTTGACGCGTTTCAGCTGCGACAGATCGCTGCGCACCCAGACGAAGCGGCGGTGCGAGCCGATGTCGACGTTGAGCGGCACCTTTGGCGCCGGGTTGGCGAACGCCCAGCCGATCTCGCCGACTCCCTCCACGGCTTCGGCCATCTGGCGCAGGGTGGCCTGAGGGTGCTGGATTGCCCGCTCCAAGCGGCGCGCCAGGCGCAGCGGGGCGCCCAGCAGGCCCTCCATGCCCTTGGCGGCCAGGCTCGCGCCCGAGGGCTCGGGGTCCGGCGCCCAGTCGTGGTCGGGCTCGGCCGGCTCGGGAACCGGCTTGGTATCGAACAGCACGGTGGCGATGTCGACGCCCGAGACGCCGTCCACCAGGGCGTGGTGCGTCTTGGTAATCAGCGCGAAGCGCTTGCGGGTGAGCCCCTGCACGAGCCACAGCTCCCATAGCGGCTTGGTGCGGTCGAGCTGCTGCGAGAAGACGCGGGCGGCCATCTTGCGAAGCTGCTCTTCCGAACCGGGCGCGGGCAGCGCCGAGTGGCGGACGTGGTAGGTGAGGTTGAAGTTCGGGTCGTCGACCCAGAAGGGGCGCCCGGTCTGGACCGGGGGGTGGGCGAGCTTCTGCCGAAAGCGGGGCACCAGATGAAGCCGTCCCTGGATATGGTCGAGCACGTCGTCGTAGCTGGGCGGCGGCCCCTCGAAGATCAGGATCCCGCCGACGTGCATGTGGCTGGAGGCGCTCTCGTTGGTGAGAAACGAGACGTCGACCGAGCTGAGGCGATCCATGTGCTGCTGGGCCACGCGATTAGCCTAGTGGGTCGTCCAGAAACGTTGTGTAGCCTCGCGCCGGTGCGACGCTTCGGGGCGTTACTCGCAGTGCTCGCCGTGGCCCTGGCGAGCTGCGGCGAGGAGCCGAACGGCGGCCATGGTCAGCCCGCGCGCGGGCGCTTCGACGCCGAACGTGCCTTTCGCGACCTGCGTGCGCAAGTTCGAATCGGTCCCCGCCCGGCCGGCTCGGCGGCGTAGCCGTCAGGAGGTCCGGTGGATAGCGCGGCGGCTTCGCGAAGCCGGTGTGCCCGAGGTGCGGGTGCAGCACCCGCACCGCAACGTGGTCGGACGCATCCCGGGCGACGGCGCCGGGCACGGTCGTCGTCGGCGCCCACCACGACACCAAGGACATCCCGGGCTTCGTCGGCGCCAACGACGGCGCCTCCGGCGTGGCCGTCCTGCTCGAGCTGGCGCGCGGCCTGCCGCGGCGCCTCCACGGGCCATCGATCGAGCTGGTCTTCTTCGACGCGGAGGAGGCGCGCGGCGAGACGCCCTTCGACCTCGACGGGGCGCGCGGCTCAAGCCAGTTCGTCCGCTACGCGCGAGGCGGTCCGCCAGGGCTCGGCGGCGCTGGCCGAGATCCGCGCCATGGTCCTCTTCGACCTGGTGGGCGACTGCGAGCTCGAGATCCCGCGTGAGGAGAACTCGGATGCCGACCTCTACGGGGTGTTCTCCGATGCGGCGGAAGAAATCGGCGGCGACGCCTCGCCGTTCGAGGGGACCACGGACGGGATCGTCGACGATCACATCCCCTTCGTCGCAGGCGGGCGATTCCGTCCGTCGGCCTGATCGACTTCCAGTTCGGACCCGGCCCCGCGCCGGGAGCCTTCTGGCACACGCTCCAGGACGACCTCGATCACGTCTGCGCGCCAAGCCTCGACGCCGTCGGGGAAGCGGCGCTGGTCGCGATCCCGCGGATTCGGTGAGGCGATTAACGCGGCGGCTCGCGGTTCCGCCGCCCCTGGGGCGGGTTATTGCCGCATACCGGCAATAACCCGTGCATCTCTCTGTTCGCAGATCGAAAAGTCCCCACTCGCCGCAACTGGATCGCTCCCTTGTGCCCGCCCAGAACCCCCGGGTACCCTTGAGGCGCATGGCTTCCGGCTCCGCGAGCCCCTCCTCGCGCCGTCCCGCGGCGCGTGCTGCTGGCCGCGCCGCGCGGCTACTGCGCCGGCGTCGATCGGGCCGTGCAGACGGTCGAGAAGGCCCTGGAGCTGCACGGGCCGCCCGTGTACGTCCGCAAGGAGATCGTCCACAACAAGCACGTCGTCGAGCAGCTCGCCGAGCGGGGCGCGATCTTCGTCGAGGAGGAGACCGAGGTCCCGGAGGGCGCGTTGGTCGTCTTCTCCGCTCACGGCGTCGCCCCGAAGGTCCACCAGAACGCGCACCAGCGGCGCCTGCGCACGATCGACGCCACCTGCCCCCTGGTGACCAAGGTCCACGTCGAGGCGCGCAAGTTCGCCGAGCAGGGCTACACGATCGTGTCTGATCGGCCACGCGGGCCACGAGGAGGTGGAGGGAACGACCGGCGAGGCGCCGGCCAGCATCGTGCTCGTGCAGACCGCCGAGGACGTGGACGCCCTCGAGGTCCCGGACCCCGGCAAGGTCGCCTACGATCACGCAGACGACCCTGTCGGTCGACGAGACGCTGGAGATCATCGCTCGGCTGCGTGACAAGTTCCCGCAGATAGCCGGCCCGAAGTCGGACGACATCTGTTACGCGACCACCAACCGGCAGATCGCCGTCAAGCAGCTGGCGCGCGAGTGCGACCTGGTGCTGGTGATCGGCTCCGACCAACTCCTCCAACTCGAACCGCCTGGTCGAGGTGGCCCGTGAGCTTGGCGCCGCCTCCCACCTGATCGACAACTCGCTTCAGGTCGAGGAGGAGTGGCTGGACGGTGTGGAGACCGTCGGGATCACCTCCGGGGCCAGCGCTCCCGAGGAGCTCGTCTCGGCGCTGGTCACCTTCTTCCGCGATCGCGGCGTGCAGGAGGTCTCGGAGCTGCGGACGGTCGACGAGGACGTCCGCTTCATGCTCCCGAAGGAGATCAGGGTGGAGCTGGCCGCTCGCGGCTGACGACGCTCCAACGCCCATGTCGGCCGTGGACTCGGTTCTGGCCGCGGGGCTCCCTAGGGCACCCCCGCCGCGAAGCCGATCGAGTAGACGCGAACGCCGGGCGTGGCGCGGAGAGACAGGTGGTGCGCTTCGTGGCGGTCGTGGGCGGCCAGCTCGTAGGCGCCCGGCGCCTCGACCTCGATCGCCAGCTCGCGCCCACCATCGAGCGAGGCCCGCAGCAGGCCGTGCCCGTCGACCGTCGCCCAGGCGCCGCCCGCAGCGTAGTCCAGCTCCAGCGGCGGATCGCCTTCGCGCGCTTGCCACGGCTGGGACTCCGAGCCGCCCGGGAAGACCTCGTCGGTGGGCGGCGCGACGAGGGCGCCGACGGCGTCGCTGGGCGAAGCGCCGGCAGGGGGTCGGCCAGCTCGAGGTCCGGGTCGAGGGCCCGCAGCTCCTCCTGGATCGCGCTCTCGGTGGCCGCGTACTCGCCCTCGCCGAAGTGAAACCAGCGCAGCGCCCCGCCCCGGCCCCAGAGGAAGAGCGACGGCCACCCTTCGCACCCATAGTCGTGCCAGATCCGGTACCGCGAGTCGGCGGCGACCGGGAAGCCGACTCCGAGCCGCGACAGCGCAGCGGCGAGCTTGCCTGGGTCGGCCGTGAACGGAAAGCGGGGCGAGTTGACCCCCACGAGGGTCAATCCGAGGTCGCGATAGCGGTCCTGCCAGGCCCCCACGTACGGGAGCGTGCGAACGCTCGACAGGTGCGCCGCGTCGACAAAGTGGACGAGCAGCGGGCCGCGCGCGCAGATCCGCTCGACCGCCCCAGGCTCGGAGCCGATCCATTCGGTGCCCGGCGGGAACGGCGGCACGGCTATGTCGCTCGCTTGCGGTCGCACCGCGCCGCTATTCTCCTGGCTTTCCCCGGCTGAACTTAGGAGGATCTCTTGACGCAGAGGATCTGGGAGCGGATCGAGCAGGGCCGCGAGCGCTGGAACGTGCTCCGCCACCCCTTCTATCGGCGCTGGTCGGCCGGAGAGCTGAGCCGCGAGGAGCTGGCGCTCTACTCGGGCCAGTACCGGCACGCCGTGCAGGCGATCGCGACGGTTTCGGAGGCCGCCGCTGAGCTCGCACCCGCGCGGCCCGAGCTGCGGCGACATGCGGACTCCGAACGCGACCATGTAGAGCTCTGGGACGGTTTCGTCCAGGCCGCGGAGGGCGCGCCGCTGACGCCCCGACGCCGGAGACAGAGGCGTGCGTTCGCGCCTGGTCGGATGCGCCGGCCGTCGAAGGAGGCGGTGACCCCCTGCTGGCGAGGCTCGTCAGGCTGTACGCGATCGAGAGCGGCCAGCCGGAGCTCTCGCGCATCAAGCGCCAGGGCCTGGTCGACTTCTACGGGTTCACCGACGGCCCGGGGACTGCGTACTTCCGCCTGCACGAGCGGCTCGACACGGAGCACGCCGCGCAAGCGCGACAGCTGATCGAGGAGCTGGCGGAAGAGGGCGACGAGGATGAGCTGGCGGCCGGCGCGGAGGCCGTCCTGCGGGCGAACTGGCGGCTGCTCGACGGCCTTTAGTGGGTCGTCCTAGCTCGATGTGCGCTGGCGCGACCGGGTCATCGGCGTCGTCCTCGGTCTGATCCTCGGCGTCGGGATCGTCACCGGCTTCGTCTTCATCTACAGCGAGGAAACCGTCGACGCGCCCGTCGATCTCCCCGGATCGGGGCGGCGAGGCGGGCGGCGAAGGCCAGGGCTCGGGCTCGCCCCCGCCCGTCGCCACGGTGAGGGTGATCGATGGCCTCCCGCCGGCGAGCGGCCCCGCCGAGCTTCACTATCGCCGGGATGAGGTGGTTCGCCTGCGCGTTGTCTCCGACGGGACGGTCGGCGTAAGGCTGATGGGCTACGGGATAGACCGCACGATCGCGGCCGGCGAGCCGGCGCTGATCAGGTTCAGGGCGTCGAAGCCGGGCAACTTCCCGCTGGTCGTCACCGAGTCGCTCATCGACATCGCGCGAGTCACCGTGGGCGGCCCTACGCTCTGAGCGCACCATGTACTCGGCACTCGACCTATACGCATCGGTGGTGCTGCTGTTCACGATCGACCGTGGCTGACGCGGGTTTGCCCAAAGCCGTGTTCGGCGTCGAGACGATCGACGTCGACCTGCCGCCGCTCGTAGGGGCTTTGAGCCGGCGCCTGCGCGACGCGGGCCTGCCCACCACCCCGGCACGCGCGGCCGACTTCGCACGGGCGCTCGGCCTCGTCCAGCCGATCGCGCGCCGGCGGCTGTACTGGACCGCCCGTCGCCGTCTTCGTCTCCGATCCGACGCAAGTCCAGGTCTTCGACGCGGTGTTCTTCTCGGTCTTCGGCGGCCGCGCGGAGAGTGGTGACCCAACCCACGACCCGCAGACGGTCGCCTCGCCGCTCGACAGTCTGTCGTCGTCACCGTCGAGCGACCGAGACTGTAGAGTGACGAGGAACCGTCCGCGGTCGAGGTGCCACTGGCGCTGGCCAGCGACGAGGAGCTGCTGAGACGCAAGAGCTTCGACGCACTCGAGCCGCGTGAGCTCGCACAGCTCTACCGGCTGATGTCGCGTCTGGAGCTCGCAACGCCGCTGCGGCGCACCCGCCGGTACGAGAAGGGCCGCCGCGGGGAGCGCATCGACATGCGGCGGACGCTCCGCGCCAGTCTTCGAACCGGAGGCCATGCCATCCGCCTCACACGTCGACACCGCCGGCCGCGCGCCGGAGGCTCGTCCGCTGTGCGACATCTCCGGCTCGATGGAGCCCTACGCGCGCGCCTACCTGCAGTTCCTGGCCTGCGCCGCCGGCAGCGACCCGATACGCCGAGGCGTTCGTGTTCGCGACTCGGCTACGCGCCTGACCCGGGCGTTGGCCTCTCGCAACCCGGAGCTTGCGATCCAGCGCGCCGCCGCCGCCGCACCCGACTGGTCGAGCGGAACGCGCATCGGCGACGCGCTACGGGAGTTCAACGACAGGCACGGCCGACGCGGCATGGCCCGCGGCGCAGTGATCGTGATCCTCTCCGACGAGCCCTGGGAGCGCGGCGACCCGATGCTGGTGGGGCGCGAGATGGAGCGCCTCGCTCGCCTGGCGCACCGGATCGTGTGGGTCAATCCGCGAGTCGGGGCAGGCGCCTTCTCCGTCCAGGCCGGCGGCACGCCGGCCGCACTGCCGCACTGCGACGCGCTCGTGAGCGGACACAACTTCCGCCGCACTGGGCGAGGTCGTCGAGGCGATCGGAGCCGAGTCGTGGGACCGGGGCTCGCCGGCAGCCGAGGCCGAGGAGGTCGAGCCGTGGGCAAGCGCCACCCCGGTAGCCGGGAGCTCCGTCGGGATGCCCAGCGGGCACGGCCCGAGCAGGGGGAAGACCACACCGGGTTGGGTGACCGATGAGTGAAGCCACGACCAAGACGTGCATCTACCCGGGCGGCGAGCGGCCCGCGGTGCCCGCGAATCCGCTCGGCGGGCCGCAACCTGCCTCTCCGCGACCTGGAAGAGCACAACGCGCTCACCGCCCATCAGGAGCGTGAGCGACTCGAGAACGAGAGGAGCGACAAGGATGGCTAACGAGGCTTACCGAGCAGTCTTTTTGCGCGTGCACCCGACCGGGAAGATGGTGCTCAGCTTGACCACCGAGCCCGACGGGAACGAAGCCCAGTACGCGCGGCTCGTCGCCGACGAGCTCGGCATCCCTGCGCTCGATGTCAAGGTCGTGCCTGCCGACACCGACCGGTTCGGCGTGGAAGCCACGGCTACAACACGAGCCCCTCCGAAGGCACCTCGGCGGCGATTGTCGGCGCCACCGAGAAGATTCGCGCCAAGGGTCAGTTGCTGGCGGGCATGGCGCTGGGAACCTCGCCCGAGAGTCTCAAGTGGCTCAACGGAGCGTGGGTCCGACGCCGACGGAAGCGACCCGACGCAGGTCAAGACGGTCGAGGAGATCGCCCTCTATGCGCACGAAACCGGCGAGCTGCCGCCGGGGGTGGAAGGCGGCCTCGACGCGCAGACCGTCTACGCCGACTGAGGGATTCCGTACGCGGAGAACGTACCGTTCACGACAGCCCAGTCCAGGTTGTCGAAGAACGCGTCGATGTAGGCGCCGCGGTCGGTTTGGAAGTCGAGGAAGTACGCGTGCTCGTAGACGTCGAGTGCGATCAGGGGCGTCGCGTTCCAGATCGGGAAGGCGCTCTGGGCGTCGCCGACGTAGTCGAACAGCCGGCCGACGTCCCAGTCTGTATGCGGTCCAGGCCCAGCCGCGGCCGGCGATCCCCGTCGCCTTCAGATCTGTGCGCCACGCCTGAGCGGAGCCGAAGTACGCTCGACCAGCTCGGCGAACGCGCCGCTGGGATCGCCGCCCTCGCCGCCGAGATGCTCGAAGTAGATCTCGTGGTTCTTGATCCCGCCGACGGCGAACGAGAGATCGACCTTGAGCGCGACGGCAGCTGATCCGCGTCT
>CAVUXC010000003.1:0-35529 GCA_963745365.1 uncultured Actinomycetes bacterium | reverse complement strand
CGCGATCGCCGAAGCCAGGCAGCGGCTCGACGACTCGCTGCGGGCGATGGAGTCCGCCGGCCTGACCGCGCGGGGCGACGTGGGAGACCATCACGAGCCCAACGCAGCGCTCGAGGACGCTCTGCGCTACTTCGCCGCCGACGAGGTGATCATCTCCACCCACCCGCCCCACAAATCCAGATGGCTGGAGCGCGGCGTCGTCGACCGGGCGCGCCGCGAGGTGCCGCTGCCGATCACCCACGTGGTCGTCGACCTCGAGGCGGAGGCGGCCGGTGCTGCGGGGACTGCGGAGACGGCGGCCTGATCGCGGTCGCCGGCCCGGCGCCTACTTCTGCTTGCCGCCCTGCGGGCCCGAGTACTTCGAGTAGGAACCGGACGAGCGCGTCGAGCTCCTGCGGGCTGATCCGTTCGCCGAAGTCCTGGGGCATGACGTCTGAGTACTCCGGGGTGAGCTTGGCGCTGGGGTCGACGATCGACTCCTTGACCTCGGCGGCGCTCTGGCCCGGGATCACGTCGTCGAGGTCGGGGCCCACGGCGCCCGCGGCGCCGGCCGCCTTCAGGGTGTGGCAGCTGGAGCACCCGTTGTTGGCGAACACCGGCGCCCCGGGATCATCGGGCAGGTCTGGCCCCTGGATTCCCGGCGCCCCGGCGACGCTGGCGATGTAGCTCGCCACGTCGTCGAGGTCCTCTCCGGTGACCAGGTCGGCGGGCATCGAGACGCTGGGGTTGTCCGTGCTCGGCCGGGGGTTCTCGACCTGGGCCTTGACCACGCCCGCGATCGTGTCGGAGTCCATTCCGGACGCGCGCGCCTCGGCGAAGGCGGCGTCGAGGTCGGGGCCCTGGAGCGCGCCGGTGCTGCCCGCGTCCTTCAGCGCGTGGCAGCTCGCGCACTGGCTAGTGAACAGCTGCCGGCCGCGCTCGGCGTCGCCGCTCTGGGCGACGCCGCACCCCGACGCGGTCAGCAGCGCGATCCCGGAGAGCGCGAGGGCCGCGCGGGGCGCTGCTCGCCGGGGCATGAGCATCCGTCTCGCCACGAGGCCGGATCCTATCGTCGGCGTGCGGCGCCACGCGAGTCTGAGCACTGGAGCACTTGGCGCGCGGGGCGCTTTCGGCTAGGGTTGCCTCAATACGCACTAGTCACCTTAGGGAGCGCCCTGAATGGAAGTTCGCGAAGGCATGTCGAACCTGGTCCTGACGCTTGGCCCCGGCCATACGCTGCGCGCCGCGGCCACGCGCATGGTCGAAAAAGGGGTGGGCGCGGCAGTGGTGATCGACGAGGAGTCGCCCGGGCCCCGGATCATCAGCGAGCGCGACATCCTCAACTCGCTCGGCAAGGGCGAGGACCCCGACTCGGAGTCCGTCGGCGACCACATGAGCGACATGCTGATCGCCGCGGCACCCGACTGGAGCCTCGAGCGCGCCGCGACGGAGATGGCGAAGCGCCACATACGCCACCTGGTGGTGGTCGACAGCGGCGAGCTGGTCGGCATCCTCTCGATGCGCGACATCGTGCGCGTCTGGACCTCCGAGGGCGCGACCTCGGGCATGACGCCCCCCGAGAGCGAGACGACCGCGGCCTAAGCTACGCGTCGTGCTCGCTGTGGCGCAGCGGCACGGCCGGCAGGACGGCGGAGGTCGGACGCTGCTGGCGCGGAAGCCGAGCGATCTCGTCCCCGGTTTCGCGGAGCCAGGCCCGCAGCGAGGCGAGCAGGACGATCGCGCCCACGACGGCGTAGGGCAAGCCGGTGAACAGGCCGACCAGCAGGCCGGCCAGGCCGGCGGCGGCGAGCACCGGTTTCCAGGAAGGGGCCGGCACGTACACCAACTCCGAGGGCGGGGGCGGCTGGCGACCGTTGCTCATGCGTGATCTACATCAGGTAGAAGATCGAGATGAAGAAGCTGAGGCCGAAGAACAGGATCGCCAAGCCGGCCACGAGCAGTCCCGCCGTCAGATTGCGCTGGGCGAGCCTCCGGTCCATCGGCGCTCTTCTATCACACGCCGATCAGCGGTCGGCCGCCATCGCGCAGAACAGCAGCGCCAGGTAGGCGAGCGAGCCCAGGTGAAGGCGGATCGCAGCCCCGCGCGAGGGGCGCAGGGCGAGGTGCACCGCGAGACCGACGAAGCAGGCGCCGAGCGCGAGCGCGGCCGCCAGATAGAGCGCTCCGAACAGGCCGGTGAAGAACGGCATCACCGTGAACGCCGCCAAAGCCAGGCTGTAGGCGAGAATCTGGCGGCGCGTGGCCGCCTCGCCCCGCGCGACCGGAAGCATCGGGATGCCGCTGCGCTCGTAGTCGTCCTTGACCAGCAGGGCCAGGGCCCAGAAATGGGGCGGGGTCCAAAGGAAGACGATCGCGAACGGGTAGAGCGCGTCGAGGGCCAGCCCGCCGGTCGCCGCGGCCCAGCCGACCAGCGGCGGCACGGCACCCGCGGCGCCGCCGATGACGATGTTCTGAGGCGTGAGCGGCTTCAGCCATAGCGTGTACACGAACACGTAGCCGAGCAGCCCGGCGAGCGCCAGGGCCGCGGCCAGGACGTTGACCGCCAGGGTGAGCTCGATGATCGCCAGGGCGCCGAGCGCGACCCCGAAGATCAGCCCGCTGCGTGGCTTGATCCGGCCGGCGACCAGGGGACGGCCACAGGTTCGCGCCATGCGCGCGTCGCGGTCGCGCTCCAGGTAGTGGTTGATCGCCCCGGCGCCGCCGGCGGCCAGGTAGCCGCCGAGCAGGGTCCAGAGGATCGTCGCCAGGGCGGGGCCGGAAGGGTCGGCGACGAACATCGTCGCCACGGTGGTGACCAGCAGCAGGGCGATGATCCGCGGCTTGGTCAGCGCCAGGTAGTCGCGCAGCACCTCGACCAGCGGACGTCGGGCGGCGAGCGGCGCGGATAGCGGTTGCGCCAGCTCGCCGGTGTTGGCAGCGCTCTCCATGGTCGTCAGGCGGCTGCCGCCTGGGTCTCGGTTGCCCCGGAGCCCTCCAGCCTTCGCCGGGCGTCGGCGGGCACGGCCAGCAGCGAGGTCGCCGCAAGTACCACCGTCGCCCAGAGCACCGTCCCCAGCGTCAGGTGGGCGACGATCAGCGCGGGCTGCTCGCCCAGCCAGACGTTCAGCGCGCCCAGCAGGATCTGCAGGGCAAGCAGCGCGGGCGCAAGCCAGAAGGGAAGGAATCGACCCCGCGTGGCGGGGTCCCGTGGCCGGCGCCGGAGCGCCAGCGCCGTCATCGCGGCGACCGCGATCGCGGTCAGGTACATGAACAACCTGTGCGTCAGGTGGATGTCGACCAGCCGCCCGTACTGGAACGGCATGAACTCGTTCAGGCAAGCGGGGAACTGCTCACCGCAGGCCAGGTGGGCTCCAAGGGCCGGTTCGTTGGGCGTTCCCTCGCCCTCGGTGCCGGCGACGTAGCCACCGGCGACGATGGTCGCGAACAGCAGCACCGTCGCCACGGCGGCCGTCGCCCGCAGGGCACGCGAATCGTCGACCGGCGGCGAGCTCTCCGCCGGCCGTGCCATCCGGTGCAGGGCCACGAGGAGGGCGAGCAGCAGCATCGCCAGCCCGAGGTGGGCGGCGACGAGGGTGGAGTGCAGGCCGTGTTCGACGGTGAGGCCGCCGAGGACCGCCTGGGCGAGAACGAGCAGGGCGGCGGCGATCGAGCCGCGCACCAGCCAGCGGTGGTCGCGAAGGCGCCGGAAGGCCTGCAGCGCGAGCGCCGCGATCAGCACCGCCACGACGGTGGCCGCGGCGCGGTGGCTGAATTCGATCAGCGCGTTCTGCTCCAGGAACGGCAGCGCCCGTCCGCCGCACAGCGGCCAGCCCTCGGTGCCGCTGCCGGCGGGACCGCAGCCCAGGCCGGAGTCGCTCACCCGAACCACCCCGCCGATCACGATCAGGGCGAAGGTGGTGAGCATGGTCGCGTTCAGCAGGCGGCGGAAGCGAGCGAGCTCGTCCGCTTCGCCACGAGGAGCGACGCGGTTCATCGAGCTCAGGCTACCGGGGCGCCGCCGGAAGGGGGATCGTCTCCTCCGGTTGCCTGCGCGGGCTCCGGCTGGCGAGTCGGTGGCTCGGCCGTCGCCGGCGGCGTTGGCGGACGCCAGCCCTCGGTCCGCTCGCGGATCGCCCGGCGGATGTCCTCCAGGGGCTCGCTGCTGCGGACGTCGGGGAGGACGTCGAAGTTGTGCTCTGGCGGGGGCGAGAGCGCGAACCATTCGAGCGTCGTGCCGCCCCACGGATCGTGCCCGGCGCGCACGCCGTGGCCCCAGCTGTGGGCAACGTTCGCCAGCTCGAGCAGGACCCCCGCGGCGAGCACGAAGGCGGCGAGCGAGGCGACGAGGTTGAAGCCATCCAGCCCGTTGCCCTCGAAGAACTTGTACACGTCCACCGGCTGGCCCTTGACCCCGGCGAAGAAGGTGGTGAGCGCGTAGACGTAGATGCCGGCGAGGATGGCCGCCAGCGCGGCCTTGCCCATGCCCTCGCCCATCAAGCGGCCGGTGAGCTTCGGGAACCAGTAGTGGAGTGCGGCGAAGCCGCCCAGCACGGCGCCGCCCGCCAGCACCGCGAAGGTGTCGCCGTGGGCGGCCGTGGTGTTGCCCAGCTGCCAGCCCACCGGGATCACGGAGTGGGCGAGCTCGCCGGCCAGCCCGATCGCCATCGAGCTGATCGCGCCGAGCGCGAACAGCGGCGCGGCGCGCAGGTGCAGCGTGCCCCCCCAAAGCGTTGCGATCCAGTTGAAGATCAACAGCCCGACCGGCACCGTAAGCGCGAGTGCGAACAGCATCGCGAAGATCTCGAAGCCGAGCGGGATCGGGGCCGCGTACATGTTCTGCATCCAGGCCAGCGGCCCCAGCACGGCGATCGCCAGCAGCGAGAGCATCGCGCCGCGATGGCTGAACAGGGGCTTGCGCGTGAACGTCGGCAGCACGTCTGAGATCACACCGGCGGCCACGATCACGATCAGCGTGTAGGCGCCGGTGAAGAAGAACCAGGCGAGGTGCTCGTAGAGAAGGGGGGCGCCGCCCTCGCCGGCATCGAAGAAGACACTGTCGTAGTTGCGGTCGATGAACAGCATCGTCAGCGCGGCGAGCATCACCGGGCCGATCACCACCAGCAGGTAGCCGCCGACCCCGGCCGCCCACGACAGCAGGGGCATCCGTCGCCACGCCATCCCGGGTGCGCGCATGTTGTGGAGCGTGACCACGAGGTTGATCGCGAAGCAAACGAAGCCGAGGATCGCGAGCGCGGAGCCGATGATCCAGGCGTCGACGCCGCCGGCCTCGGAGAAGGTCTGCTCGGACAGCGGCGGCAACGCCGCCACACCCGTCTCGGCGGGCCTCCACAGGAAGCTGGCGTACACCGTCACCGCTCCGGCCAGGTAGAGCCAGAACGACAGCAGGCCCAGGCGCGGGAAGGCGACGCCGCGGGAGCCGATCTGGAGCGGGACGACGTAGCCGATCAGCCCCAGGGCCAGCGGGATCGCGAACAGGATCACGGCGGTGACCCCGAATGCGGACAGGACCCGGTCGAAGATCTCGGGGTGAATGGCCGTGTTCTCGGGAACGATCAGCTGCGCCCTCAGCAGCACGAGCTCGACTGCCGCGACGGCGCCGAAGCACAGCGACGCGCCGAGGTAGAGGATCCCGACCGACTTGTGGTCGGTGCTGGTCGCTCGCTCGATCCAGGCGGCGCGGCGGCCCGGGATGCCCTCGGTGACGATCTCGGGGCGCGGAGGGGAGACGGCGGCCGGCGAGCTCATGGCTGGAGCCCCGGGGTCGAGGTCTGGTCGACCTGCGACTGCACGTACCCCTGGGCCGCGGCGAGGTCGCGCGCCTGCTGATCGACGTACTGCTCGTAGGCGTCGGGGCTGACCACGCGCACCCAGGCCCGCATCACCGCGTAGGCGCTCCCCGAGAAGAAGGTGGACTGTCCGCGGTAAACGCCCTCGCGATCGGCTCGGAACCAGGTCTCGGCGGTCTTGCCGGGCACCGCGTCCACCTGGCCGCCGAGGGCGGGGATGAACCACCGGTGCATGACGTCGGTGGAGGTGATCTGGAGGACGACCGTGGTGTCCACGGGGACCACGAGCTCGCCGTAGGAGTAGACCGTGGAGTAGACCTTGTCCTCGGGCTGAACCTCCGGATACTCGAACCGCCACAGCCACTGCTGGCCGATCACGTCGATCACCAGCGGCTCGGCGTCGGACGGCACGCCCAGAGCGCCCACCTGGGCCACCAGGCTCCTCGACGCACCCAGGCCGCCGGGCCCGGTGGGCTTCACGTCACGCGCCTGCCCCGCCATCACGATCCCGAGCACGAAGACGCCGGCCGCGACGACGCCGAGCGGAAGCGCGGGGCGCATCAAGGCGCCGGGCCCAGCGGCGAAGCGCCGCGGTGCGCGCCCGCGGCCAGCCCGGAAGCGGAAGATCGCCGCGATCAAGAAGACGTGGACGGCGATCACCAGCAGCGCGGCGATCGTGATCGCGACCCAATACGCAGTGCGGATGTCGTCGGCGTTCGGCGAGTGGCCCGCCCGCGGGCCGAAGATCGTCGCCTGCGCCGGCGCCGCGAACACCGCCAGCGCCAGCACGGCCAGTAAGTAGCGGGGCGAGACGGCGGAGAGTCGTTCGAGGCGCCAAGGCGCGAGCATCATAATCCGGGCCGCCCGGGTCTGGGACAATGGCGGGCGGAGGCGCAGTGGAGCAGAGCCCCGACACCGGCAACGGATCCGGCCCTGCCCTTCGGCTGGCCCGGCGCAGCCCGCGGCTTGCGGCTCAGTTGACACGCTCGCTGCTCGCCGAGCGGCGACGTGTGCGGCGCGAGCGCGGCGAGCGACTTCCGCTGCGGCGCCTGCTCGCTCCGGGCGGAGTCCAGGAGCTGGCGAAGCACGGGGGAGGGTGGACCCCGGCCTCGCCCTGCGGGCGCTCGAGCATCTGATCGACCCGGAGTGGACGAGCTGGGGTGAGCACGAACGGCGCCTCTCGCCCACGACAATCCCATGCTCGCCCGCCCCCGGCGAGCGAGTGTGTTTTTGTCCCTGGCATATGGGGAAAACACCGCAATCGTGGCTCGGGATTGCTCGAGTGTGGTGTTGTCCGGCAGGACGCCCCGCCAGGGGCGCGACCCGTAGGCGCCTACCCCTACCCAGCCCGTTGCGTCGCGGCCTTAGTTTGGCTGAGAGAAGCGAGAGCCGGGATCCGCTAGACCAGGCGCTCCGCGCGCAGCCATTCCTGCGTACGCCGCATGCCCTCCTCGTAGGAGACGCCGGGCTTCCAACCGAGCTGCTCGCGGGCCTTCGCCACCGACACGGTGCCGCGGCGATCGATGAAGGTCACCGCGTGGGCGGTCAAGGTGGGCGGCCTGCCACGCAGCTTCGCCCATCGCTCCGCCGCCATCCCGGCCAGCTCGAGCACCGGGCGCGGCAGCCGCCGCACCTCGCGGCCACCGGCGAATCGCGCCAGCCGGTTGAAATGCTCCTCGAAGGTCACCTGGGCGCGATCGTCCCAAACCGCGTAGGCCTCGCCGGCCTCGCCGCTGACCAGCGCCAGGACGACCGCCTCCGCCAGGTCATCGATGTAGAGGGGAAGCATCAGGCCGTCGCCGCGACCGGGCACGGCGAGCTGGCCGGCCCGCGCCATCTGAAGGGGGCGAAGCGTCCACGGCACGGAGCCCGGGCCGTAGACGTCGCCGGGGCGAAGTACCACAGCGCCGCGCCGGCAGGCGAGCCGGTCGGAGGCTGATTTCGTGTCGATGTACGGGATCCCGTGGGCGCGGCGAAACGCCCTCTCATCCTGCTCCGAGCGGCTGTCATACCCGTAGACGACCACCGAGCTGATGTGGACCACCTGGTCCGCGCCGGCCTCGACGCCGGCATCGAGCAGGTTCGCGGTGCCCGCCACGTTGACCCGAACGAACTCGTCCATCGAGCCCCAGTCACGCACCAGGGCGGCGGTGTGCACGACCAGGTCCGCCCGGTCGAGCGCCGCGCCCAGCGCCTCGCGGTCGGCGACGTTCGCCTCGACGAAGGTCGCCCCGGCCTTGTCGACGCGGTCGGCGGCGGCTGGGTCGACGTCGAGCCCCCGCACCTCAGCGCCCTCAACGGCCAGCCGACGGCAGATCGCGTTGCCGATGAAGCCGCCGGCTCCGGTGACCGCGGCCCTGCGACCCTCGAAGCGCTGGCCAGTCATCTGGGAGGCGAGCCTATACTCGCCGCGCCTTGCTGAGACGCCGCCGCCAGTCGAGCCCGGCCCTGCGCACGGCGGTGCGGGCCGCGGCGGGCCTGGCGCTCGCGGGCTCGGTGGCGGTGCCGCTGCTTCGCCGCCGCCTGCGCGTCCCGCCGCCGGTAACGATCGCCGCGACCGCTGCGGGTCCCTTCGCACTCGCCGTGCTGCTTCCCCGTACCAAGGCGCGAGACGCTGCCTTGTTCGCCCTCCAGATGTGGGCGTTCACGATCATCCACGAGCTGCCCTACGACGACCCCGAGCGGTTGAGACGGCGGCTCCACGTTCGCTATCCGATCCCCGTCGATCGGGCGCTCGGCCTGGGCGAGCTCCCGAACGTCCGCCTTCAGCGCGCCTTCTCCCGCCCCGGCGAGGTCACCCCGCTGGACCGGGTGCTGGCAGTGGTTCACTGGGCCTGGTTCGTCGAGCCGCATCTGGCGCTGGTCTGGATCCTGGCGCGCCGCGAGCAGCGGTTCGCGCGAGCCGCCCGTCAGATGGCGGCGGCGTACGACCTGGGGTGCGCGATCTACTACGCCGTCCCGACTGCGCCGCCGTGGTGGGCCGCCGAGCAGGGATACCTCGCCGAGGAGCGGGGCGCCGGCGGCGCGGAGGTCGCCGCGGGGGCGACGGCTCCGCGGATCCGGCGGGTGATGGTCGAGGTCGGCGAGAAGGCCTGGGGCCGAGCCTGGCCGGCGCTGTATGAGTCTCTCGGCGGCAATCCCTGGGCGGCGATGCCGTCCCTGCACTTCGCGACCTCGGCCCTGGCGGCGATCCTGCTCTCGGAGACAGGGCCTCTGGTCGGCGCGATGGGTTGGACCTACGCGCTGACGCTGGGCTTCGCGCTCGTCTATCTCGGCGAGCACTACGCGATCGACCTCGCCGCGGGCGCCGCGCTGGTGGCGCTGGTACGGCGCGGCGAGCCGCTCGCCGAGCCCCTGGCGCTCCGGATCAGCGCCGCGGTGCAGCGCCTGGAGCGGGTGGCCAACGGCTGACGGGCCTGGCAGTATTCGAGGAGATGGGAAACGACCAGGAGGTGGTCGATCGGGACTTGGAGGAGCTCGAGGAAGAAGGCCAAGAGGCCGAGCCCTCCTTCTTCGCCGATCCGAAGCGCCTCGCCGAGACGCTGGTGGTCGTCCTCCTTCTGGTGGCGGCGATCTACGTCCTGGTGCCGAAGGTCTTCGACACCCAGAACGCTCTCGGCAAGCTCGGCGACGCCAACGCGATCTGGATCGCGGTCGCGCTCGCCTTCAACGTGCTCGCCTTCTTCTCATACGTGGCTCTGTTCCGCGGAGTGATCGGCGAGCGGGTCCTGCATCTGGAGTGGCGCGAGTCCTACCAAATCACGATGGCGGGCCTGGCGGCGACCAGGCTTTTCTCGGCCGGCGGCGCCGGCGGCATCGTGCTCACCTACTGGGCGCTGCGCAAGGCCGGGATGCCGGCGCGCCAGACGGCCTGCCGGATGGTGGCCTTCCTGGTCTTGCTCTACACGGTCTACCTGCTCGCCCTGGTGCTCGACGGGATTCTGCTGCGCACCGGAGTCCTCAACGGGGTCAACCCAGCCGGCCTGACGATCGTCCCGGCGGCGCTCGCGGGCGCCGCGGTCGCGATCTTCCTCCTCTTCGCCCTGATCCCGGAGGACGTCGAACGCCGCCTGGCCGGCTTCGCTCGCGGGTACCGGTTCGCGCGCTACGCCCAGCGCCTGGCCAGCGGCCCCGCCACCCTGGCAAGCGGGACGCGCACGGCGATCGCCTTCGTCCGCGACCCGTCGCGGGGTGGGCTCGCGGTGCTCGGCGCCGTCGGCTTCTGGGCGGCCAACATCGGCATCCTGTGGGCCGCGTTTCACGCCTACGGGACTCAGGTCCCGCTGGGGGTCGTGGTGCAGGGGTTCTTCATCGGCATGGTCGCCAACCTGATCCCGTTCGCCCCAGGCGGGGTGGGGGCCGTGGACGCGGGGATGATCGGCACCTTCGTGCTCTTCGACGTCCCCACCGCGGAGGTGTTCGCGGCCGTGCTCACCTACCGGTTGATCGCTTTCTGGCTGCCGATCCCGCCCGGTATCGTTGCGTTCCTCCAGCTGCGCAAGACGGTCGCGCGGTGGGAGGCCCAGCGGGCCGCCGCGCCACCCAGCGACGGCGTGGGGCGCCGCCTTCCCGGCGGCGGGCATCCCATTACTTCAGAAAGTAAAGTATAATCCCGCATGGAGGCGAAACGGAAGGCACCTGAGCGAGACGGAGCAAACGTGAGCGAGAAGCGAGTCGAGAACGTGATCATCGTCGGCGGCGCCTGCGCCGGCTACACGGCCGCCGTCTACACCGCCCGCGCCAACCTGGAGCCGCTCCTGATCGAGGGTTTCCAGTGGGGTGGTCAGCTCCAGAACACCACCGACGTGGAGAACTACCCCGGGTTCCCCGACGGGATCATGGGGCCGGAGCTGATGCAGGGCTTCCGTGCCCAAGCGGAGCGGTTCGGAACCCGGTTTGTCACCGACGACGCCACCCGGATCGAGCTTTCCGACGGTGGCGTCCACCGCGTTTGGGTGGGCGACACCGAGCACCTGGCGAAGACCGTCATCCTCTCCATGGGAGCGGAGCCCAAGCGGCTCGGCATCCCCGGCGAGATCGAGCTCGGCGGGCGCGGCGTCTCCACCTGCGGCGTCTGCGACGGCGCCTTCTTCAAGGACGAGAAGGTGGTCGTAATCGGGGGTGGCGACTCGGCGATGGAGGACTCGATCTTCATCTCCAAGTTCGCCTCCGAGCTGACCATCGTCCACCGTCGCGACGAGTTCCGCGCCTCGAAGATCATGCTGGAGCGCGCTAAGGAGATCCCGAACATCAGCCTGAAGACGCCCTACATTCCCGAGGAGTTCGTGGCCGGGGACGACGGCAAGATCGCATCGCTTCGCCTTCGCCACGCCGAGACCGGCGAGGTCGAGGAGTTGGAGGTTGGCGGCGCCTTCGTGGCGATCGGCCACACGCCGCGCTCCGAGCTCGTGCGCGACCAGGTCGCGACCGACGAGCAGGGCTACGTGCTGACCCAGGACGGCTCCACCCGCACGAACCTCGCCGGCGTCTTCGCCGTCGGCGACCTGGTCGACCACACCTACCGCCAAGCGGTCACCGCCGCCGGCACCGGCTGCATGGGAGCGCTCGATGCCGAGTGGTATCTGCGCGACACGCCCCCCTCGCCGGAGGCGCACTGGGCCG
Organism: uncultured Actinomycetes bacterium; assembly: GCA_963745365.1. GTDB lineage: Bacteria > Actinomycetota > Thermoleophilia > Solirubrobacterales > 70-9 > AC-56. The sequence continues at coordinate 24,121 of CAVUXC010000003.1, read as the reverse complement.
GCAGGTCGGGCGAGGCCCAGGAGGGCGAGCCGGCGAGCGTCGAGACCGGCGAGCCCGCGCCAAGCTCACGACGGGCTCCTAGCCCGTCGCGCCCAGGCTTACCGTCTGCGGCAGTGGCCGGGCAGGCGCTTGACCCTGGGCTTCGCGGGGCGCAACGCGATCCGGGCCCTGTGGGCGTTGTTCGTGTTGTCGGACTCGCGCAGCAGGTTGTTCGGATCGGCGTTTGAGACCAGGCAGTAGCGCCCGTGTCGCAGGCCGGTCACGTTGAGCTGCTGGCCGGGCAGGGAGTAGGCGTAGGTGTCGGCCCAGCCGACCGAGAGGCCGTCGATCGAGTCGCGGTCGCAATCGGCGCTGCCCGCCGGGTAGTACCCGTTCGGCGGCGAGCCCGGCAGGCCCGCGTACGGGTGGTCGGTGTCGATGACGCAGAAGCTGATCTTGGTCGAGCGGGCCACCGTGTTGCCGGTCCTCAGGCGCACCAGCTTGTAGCGGGAGAAGTCGAGCAGGTGCCAGTGGTCGTGTGCCGGGTGGAACCGCTGGCAGCCGAACATGCGGCCGTTGGACTCGGTGTCCTGGTCGCGGTCGAACACGTTGTCGGAGTTCGAGTCCAGGAAGATCCGCTGGTAGGTGTCGCGGTCGTTGGCGGGATTTCCGTCCCCGTCGCAGTCGCTGGGGTCTGGGCTGGGGTAGATCTCCAGCGGGCCGCGGCCCCGGTTTCCGATCACGTTCGAGAGCCGCAAGAGGAGCTTCCCCCCTCTCCGCTCCATGACCAGGTCGTCCTGGCTCACCCGCAGCGTCACCAGGTCGGGCAGCAGGCGGGGCTGGCTGCCCGCGCCGGCGCCCGGGACGATGGCGGCCCCCGCGACGACGAGGATCGTCACCGTGGCGGCGATTGCCGTGGTGGGGCGACGACCCACTAGAGTTCGGCTTCGACCGCGACTCGCGCACCAGGCGCGGCGCCGGCATCGGCGGCGGGGCGCGGGCAATCGACCGTAAGGAGGAACGTCCGGATGGCCGTCGTTGAGGTTCCCAAGGTCAAGATCGAGAGCATCGGGCTACGCCCCTTCCACGAGTTCGACGAGGCCAACGATACCTGGCCCCGCGGCGACCGGCCCGCGGCGATCCGCGAGGCCGCGGCCGAGTTCAGGGCCCGCTTCGCGACGCCGGAGAACCGGGTGCGCGCGGTCCGGACGGTCGACATCGCCTCCGCGGGCTACCCGCTGAAGTTCGCCTTCGGCGGCGCCGCTAAGGGGGCCGAACCCCTACATCAACATCATCAACCGTCTCCAGGTGGTCCAGTTCGAGGACTTCGACGGCGCGCCTGCGGACGCTCGCCTACGAGCCCACCGTCCCCGAGGGACCGGCCGAGGCGCCCTACTACGCGCAGCAGATCGAGAAGCTCGGCGAGTTCCTCTCCTACAGGGTGCTGGCGACGATCTGGAATCACCCGGACGAGGCGCTGATCAAGGCCGGGCTGCGCCCCGAGGAGGTCGACTACATCAGCTTCGACCACCTCCACGTCCAGGACCTTCGCTTCGTGCTCGGCACCACGGCCCCGATCCCGGGCGAGGCGGCGCCGCGCCCGCCGCTGTTCCCGAACGCGAAGCTGATCGCCCAGCGCAAGGAGTGGGACACCTTCGCCTCGCTTCACCCGATGCAGTGGGCCTGGTACGTCGAGGACGGGATCAAGGACCTGATCACCGACAACGTCGTGCTGGTCGACGGCGACGTCGAGCTGGGCAAGGGCGTGGCGCTGGTCTGGACGCCCGGCCACACGGACGGCAACCACTCGCTCTGCGTCAACACCGAGGACGGCGTCTGGGTCTCGTCCGAGAACGGCGTGGCCGCGGACTCCTGGCATCCCCACCTGTCGAAGATCCCCGGCGTTCGCAAGACCGCCGAGTTCTTCGGCCGCGAGGTGATCCTCAACTCCAACACGCTGGAGGACTCGATCGACCAGTACGACTCGATGCTGAAGGAGAAGGCGCTTGCCGACCCGAACAAGCACGACCCGCGCTGGCTGAACGTCTTCCCATCCTCGGAGATGGCGAGCTGGAAGCGCCAGTGGCCGGCGGTGCCGACGTTCGTCTACGGCGGCATCAACTGCGGCACGATCGAGCGTCCCTGGGCCGCTGCAAATTCGAGCGTCCCCCGAGCGCTAGTGGCCGGGGCTAGCGACGAAGTCGCCGGGGCTCGCCACTCTTAGCTAGCGCCTAGCGCTGGCTAACCTCGGTCGGGTGAGTCGGCGTTCCTGGATGTGGCTGCTGCTGCTCGCCTCGATCTGGGGGGCGAGCTACATGTTCATCAAGATCGGGCTTCGCGACCTGTCGCCGCCGATGGTCGCCTTCCTGCGGATCGCGCTGGCGGCGGCCGTGCTGGTGCCATGGGCGGCCTCGCAAGGGGCGCTCGGGTCGGTGCGCGGCCGGGTCGGCACGGTGGCGCTGATAGGGGCCGTGCAGGTGGCCGCCCCGTTCCTCTTGATCGCGCTGGGCGAGCAGGAGATCTCCTCGGCGCTGGCCGGGATCCTGGTTGCCACCGCCCCGATCTTCACGGCCGTGCTGGCGATCTGGGTGGACCACGAGGAGCGCTCCGAGGGCGTCCGGCTGCTCGGCATCGTGATCGGGATCGCCGGGGTCGTGGCCCTGTTCGGCCTCGACCTGAGCGGCTCCGGCTCGGCCATCCTCGGCGGCCTCGCGATCGTGCTGGCGGGCCTCGGGTACGCGGTTGGCGGCTTCCTGGTCAAGCACCGGCTCGGCGGCGCCCCCCCGATCGGGGTCGCGGCGTGGGTGATGGTGGCCAGCACGATCTGGCTGCTGCCCGCGGCGCTGGCCACGGCGCCGGACTCGGTCCCCGCCCTGGGCCCGGTGGCGGCGGTTGCCGCCCTGGGGGTGGTCGGAACCGGGTTCGCGTTCGCGATCTTCTACACCTTGATCGCGCGGGTGGGGCCGGCTCGCTCGTTCATCGTCGCCTACCTGGCGCCGGGGTTCGCGGTCGCCTATGGGGCCATCCTGCTGGGTGAGCAGATCACCGTGGCCACGGTCGCCGGGCTGGCGCTGATCCTGGCCGGCTCGTGGCTGGCGGTCGAGGGATCTATCCCTGGGCGGCGCGGCGAAGCAGCGGCGCCACGCGATAGCGATCGGGGTCCAGCTCCAAGCGGAGCCCCTCCAGGACGCTGACCACGTGGGCCGGGCCGATCGCCTTCGCCCACTCGAAGGGCCCGCGCGGCCAGTTGAAGCCGAGCCGCATGGCGACGTCCACGTCCTCGGCCGTGGCGACGCCCTCACCGACGGCGAAGTGGGCCTCGTTGACGATCTGGCAGACGATCCGTCCGAGGACGAGCCCGGGCGCGTCACCGACCCACTCGACCTGCTTGCCCATGGCGCGGAAGTAGGTCTGCGGCGGCTTCCGCGTCGGTGCGGGTCATCGCAGGGCTGCGCGCCAGCTCGACCAGGTGCGCGTCCGCCAGGCTCGGGAAGGCCCAGAAGTGGACCGAGTCCTCGATCTCGATCTTTCGGCTCCAGCCTGGATCCCGATCCGCCGGCTCCGGGTCATCGGGCCTGTGCGCGCCGTGGCCGTAGTCGTAGTAGCCGCGGCCGGCCTTGCGGCCAAGGCGCCCCTCGGCCACCATCCGCGCCTGGATCGGGTGCGGTTGCCAGCGCGGCTCGTGCGAGCCCTGCTCGAAGAACGACTTCGCGACCTCGAAGTTGACGTCGACGCCCACCAGGTCCATGAGCTCGAACGGGCCCATGCGAAAGCCGCCGCCGATCCGCACAATCCGATCGATCTGATCGTGCGTCGCGATCCCCTCGCCGAGCAGGCGCAGCGCCTCCAGCGTGAACGGGCGGGCCGTCCGGTTGGCGACGAAGCCGATCGCGTCGGCGGCGCGAATCGGCTCCCGGCCCATCGCGCGGGCCACCTCGCCGGCGATCGCCAGCGTCCTCTCGGAGGTCCGCTCGCCCGCTACGACCTCCACCAGCCGCATCAGCGCCGGCGGGTTGAAGAAGTGCATGCCGCAGGCGCGCTCGGGCCGCTCGACCCCGGAGGCGACCGCGCTTACCGGCAGCGATGAGGTGTTGGTGGCCAGGATCGCCTCGGCCCCGCAAACGGCGGCCAGCCGCCCGAACAGCTCGCGCTTCAGCTCCAGGTCCTCTGGAGCCGCCTCGATCACCAATTCGCAGCCGGACAGGTCCTCCAGCCTGGGGGTGGCGCGAAGGCGAGCCGACGCGGCCTCCGCCTCGGCTTGCGTCCAGCGACCACGATCGGCTCCCTTCGCCAGCGCCGCGCGCAGCCGCTCCTCGCCCTCGCGCAGCGCGCTGGGCACCGGGTCGTGAAGGTAGGTGTCGTAGCGCGCCAGGGCGGCGAGCTGCGCGATCCCTGCGCCCATCGTTCCGGCGCCGACGACGCCCACCCGCTCGATCACGCCGGGCTAGTCCTCGTCGGCCCGGCGGGCTCGCCCTCGTAGTAATCGACCGCGTCGTCGACCCGCCACATGTGCGAGATCTCGTCGGGGCTTCCGAGGAAAGCGTCGGCCATGAACTTGCGGGAGTCGGGATACCCGCACACCTCGGGATCCTTGCTCTCGCTGAGGAGCAGCACGCGCACGGTCTCTTCGCTGCGGTTCGCGACCTGGTGCGCGCCCTCGACGCCGGTCGCGAAAGCGACCACCTCGCCGGCCTCCAGCTCGCGCCACCCTTCGGCTGTCCGCAGGCTGGGCCGGCCCGAGACCACGATCAGCATCTCCTCCTCGGCCCCGTGCCAGTGATACGGGCAGACCGCCTGCCCCGGATCGAGCTCGTAGAGGCTCGCGCCGAGGTGCTCGCTGCCGGCCTGCCGCCCCAGCCTGGCGCGGCGGTGCGCGAACCCCGGCTGCTCCTCGCGGTCGTCGAAGATGGGCTGGAAGAGGTTCGGGTTGGTCATCGCGCCTCGCCGGGCGGCTCCTCGCCCTCCCAGTAGTCGACCGCGTCGTCCGCTCGGAAGGTGAGCCGCAGCGCATTCCCGGGGCTGCCTGGCGCCAGCTCCCGCGCGCCAACCTTGCGCGAATCCGGGTAGATGACCACGTCCGGGCCCCGCATCTCGCTGATCACCAGGAAGCGCACCGCATCGTCGCCTCGGTTTCGCATCTGATGCGCCCCGCGCTCGCCGCGCGGAAAGGCGACGACCTCTCCCTCGTCGACCGCGCGCCAGCCATCCGGCCCGCGCAGGTCGACGATGCCGCGCAGAACGATCAGCATCTCCTCGTTCGCGATATGCCAGTGGTAGGGAAACGTCGTCTGGCCTGGCGGCAGCTCATAAAGGCTGGCGCCGAGGCGCTTCGCATGTGCCTGTCGACCGAGCTGAGCCCGGCGAGAGGTGAATCCCTGACGCTCCTGGGCATCGTCGAACTCCGGCTCGAAGACGTTCGCCACCTTCACCTCCCCTTGAACTCCGGCTTTCGCTTCTCGAGGAACGCGTCCATGCCCTCGATCCGGTCCTCGCTCGCCATCGCGAGCTCATACAGCCGCCGTTCGTGCTCGAGACCGGCGCTCAGCGTCGTCTCATCGGCCGCGAGCACGGACTGCTTCGCGAGCCTGGCGGCGATCGGGGGACGCCTGGCGATCCTCTGCGCCAGCTCCAGGGCCCGGTCGAGCCACTCGCCCTTACCGGCGACCTCGTTCACGATGCCCAGCCTGGCGGCCTCGGCGGCGTCGATCCGCCGGCCGGTGAGCACCATCTCCATCGCGCGCTGCTTCCCGATCACGCGAGCCAGTCGCTGGGTCCCGCCGCCGCCGGGGATGATCCCGAGGGTGATCTCCGGCTGGCCGAACTCGGCCGTCTCGGAGGCGACGATCAGGTCGCAGAGCAGGGCCAGCTCGCAGCCGCCGCCCAGCGCGAAGCCGGAGACGGCCGCGATCAGCGGCGTCCGGCAGCCGGCGAGCCGCCCCCAGAAGGCGCGGGCCGGGTGGCGCAGCGACTCCTCGAAGGTGCGCTCGCGCAACGCGCCGATGTCGGCCCCGGCGGCGAACACCTCATCGGAGCCGGCGATCACCAGGCAGCGGATCTCGGGGTCGGCGTCGAAGCGCTCGACCTCGGCGGCGAGCTCCTCCATCAACTCGGGCGACAGCGCGTTCCGGGCCTCGGGCCGGTTCAGCCGGCACAGGGCCACGTGCCCGTCGACGCTGGTCTCGACCAGCGGGCTCACGCTTCCGTGCGCGGCGGAGTCATCGCGTTGATCCCCGTGGCCTCGCGGCCGATGATCAGCTTCTGGATCTGCGAGGTCCCCTCGTACAGCGTCGTGACGCGAGCGTCGCGGAGGTAGCGCTCGACCGGGTAGTCGTCGACGTAGCCGGAGCCGCCGTGCACCTGAATCGCGAGGTTGGCGCATTCGACCGCCGACTCGGTCGCATAGAGCTTGGCGACCGACGTCTCGGCGGTGTTCGGCCTGCCCTGGTCCTTGAGGATTCCGGCCCGGCGCACCAGCAGGCGCGCCGCGTCCCTTCGCACGACCATGTCGGCGATCATCTCCTGGACCAGCTGGAAGCTCGCGATCGGCACGCCGAACTGCTCGCGCTGCTTGGCGTAGTCCACCGAGGCCTGGACGCAGCCCTCGCAGATCCCAACGCACCCGGCCGCCACGGAGTAGCGACCCGAGTCGAGCGCCGTCATTGCGATCTTGAACCCGTCGCCGACCTCCCCGAGCAGCGCGTCCTCGGGGAGCTCGACCTGGTCCAGGGCGATCGAGGCGGTGTCCGAGGCGCGGAGCCCGAGCTTGCCGTGGATCTCCTGCGAGGAGAAGCCCTCGCTGGAGGTCGGGACGAGAAAGCAGGCGATCCCGCGATGGCGCCTCGCCGGGTCGGTTTGGGCGAAGATCAGCGCCACCTCGGCGTGGTTGCCCAGCGAGATCCACATCTTCTGGCCGTTGATCCGCCAGCGGCCGTCCTCGAACCGGGCCCGGGTACGCATCGACGATGGGTCGGACCCCGCGTCCGGCTCCGAGAGGCCGAAGCAGCCGAGCGCCTCGCCGGAGCACAGGCGCGGCAGCCAGTGGCGCTTTTGCTCCTCGGATCCCCAGCGCTCTATGGAGCCGCAGACGAGCGAGGTCTGCACTGAGACCACGGTGCGGGCGGAGGAGTCGCCGCGCCCCACCTCCTCGACGATCAGGCCGTAGCTGACGTAGTCGAGCCCGCGGCCGCCGTATTCCTCGGCGACCGGCGCGCCCAGGTAGCCCATGTCGCCGAGCCTCTGGGCGAGCTCGCGGTCGAAGCGAGCGGCGCGGTCGTTGTCGCGGGCGCGGGGGATGACCTCGTTGTCGACGAAATCGCGCGCCGTTTCCTGGATCAGGCGCTGCTCGTCGCTGAGATCGAGGTCCATCAGGCGATCGTCTGCGACGCTCCGAGCGCTTGCTCCACCGCTCGCCTGAAGGCCTGCTCGGCCTCCAGCGTGCGGGGGCCAGGCGTCTCGAGCTCGCGATCGTCGATCGCCGCCACCGGCTGCACCTCACGGACGGTTGAGGCGAGGAAGGCCTCGCGGGCGGCCAGGAGGTCCTCAACCGGGAACTCGGCCTCGTCGACCTGGAGTGAGCGGACGATCTGCGCGCGGGTGATCGAATCGAGGATGCCGGCGTCCAGCGACGGCGTCCGCAAGTCTCCCTCCGGCGAGACCCAGAAGATGGTCGAGGTCGGGGGCTCGAGCACGACGCCGTCGGGCCTCACCAGCACGGCCTCGTCGGCGCCGCGGCCCTGGGCGATCCGGGTCGCCTGCATGTTGGCTGCGTAGGAAAGCGACTTGACGCCGGTGAGGATGACGCTGGGCGAGTAGCTGACGGTCGCGAGGCGGACGCTGGCGCCACGCTCCGGAAGCCGCTCGGTGAGCAGGATCCGGCGCCCGCCGCGGGTCACCACGATCCGCAGCTGCGCGTCATCGGTCCCGAACTCCGCGAGCAGTGTCTCGAGCTCGCGCTCGATCAGGGGCCGCTCCACGGACAGCTCGATCGCCGCCGCCGAGCGCTCCAGGCGGTCGAGGTGCTCGCGCAGCGCGAAGGGGCTGCCTCGATACAGGCGGATCACCTCGAACACGCCGTCGCCGCGATACACCCCATCGTCGGGGAGCGGGATGGTTGCTTCGGTTGTCGCCGAGATCCGCCCGTCGACGCTCGCCAGCTCCTTCGCCGCCATGAACGCGAGGCTATCCGACCGCGGGGTTCTCGACGATCGTCGCGACGCCCTGCCCGACACCCACGCACAGTGCGGCGATCCCGTAGCGGGCCCCACGGCGTCGCAGCTCCCAGATCAGCGTGGTCAGGATGCGGGCGCCGGAGCAGCCAAGCGGGTGGCCGAGGGCGATCGCCCCGCCGTTCACGTTCAGCCGCTCCTCCTCGATTCCGAGCTCGCCAATGCAGGCGAGGACCTGGGCGGCGAACGCCTCGTTGATCTCGATCAGCTCGACCTCGTCGAGCCCCAAGCCGGCGGCGTCGAGCGCCCGGCGGATCGCCGGCACCGGCCCCATCCCCATGTACGCGGGGTCGACGCCGGCCACCCCGATCGAGACGATCCTCGCCAGGGGCTGGGCCCCGATCGACTCGGCTCGCTGCTCGGAGGCCAGCACCAGGCAGGCCGCGCCGTCGTTGAGGGTCGAGGCGTTGCCAGCCGTCACCGTGCCGCCGTCGCGAAATGCCGGCCGCAGCCGCGCCAGCTTCTCCAGCGAGGTGTCGGCGCGCGGCCCCTCGTCGGTGGCGACCACAACGGGCTCGCCGCCGTCTGCCGGCGGCGCCTGCAAGGGCACGAGCTCGTCGGCGAACCGCCCCTCCGCGCTCGCCGCGACCGCGCGGGTGTGGCTCTGGAGCGCGAAGCGATCCTGCTCGGAGCGCGCGATCCGGTAACGGTCGGCGACGTTCTCGGCGGTCTCACCCATCGCCTCGGTCGAGTAGCGCTCCGCCATCCGCGGGTTGACCAGGCGCCACCCGAGCGCCGTGTCGTGCATCGTCTGCGGCCCGCGCGGCAGCCCGGCCTCCGGCTTTGGCACCACCCATGGCGCGCGGCTCATGGACTCCGCGCCGCCGGCCAGGTACAGGTCTCCCTCACCGAGGCGCAGGGCGCGGGAGGCCTGGTTCACGGCCTCCAGGCCCGACGCGCAGAGCCGGTTCACGGTCACTCCCGGAACCTCCGCCGGAAGGCCAGCCAGAAGCGCCGCCATGCGAGCGGCGTCGCGGTTGTCCTCGCCCGCCTGGTTGGCGGCGCCCAGGTAGACGTCGCAGACCGCCGCCGGGTCGATGCCGGTTCTCTCGACGGCTTGGGCCAGGACGTGGGCGGCAAGGTCGTCCGGCCGGACCCCGGCCAGCGCCCCGCCGTAACGGCCCATCGGCGTGCGAACGGCGTCGATGATCAAAGCGTCTATGGTTGAGGAGGGCCCCATGGACTTCATTCTCCTAACCCTGGGCATGGTCGGCTTCATCGTCCTGGTGCTCGTCCTGTTGGCGCGGGCTTATCCGGGTAGCGGCGCCGATCTCGTCGACTGGCGGCCCACCCGCTCCTACGAGGACGAAGCGCGGCTGGAGACCGAGGACCTTCAGCAGATGATCGAGGCGCAGAACGAGATGCGCCGGCGCCGCGGCGAGCGCGAGCTGACGCGGGCGGATGCCTCGCGAATGGCGCAGGAGGACGAGGCGATCCGCGAGCGCCAGCGCCGCTCCCACGACGAGCGGCTGTCGGAGCTCGAGGACGAGTTCGGCGTTTAGCGGGGCGGAACCTGGCGCGCGCGCTGATCGTCGGCTGCGGATGCCGCGGCCAACAGTTGGGCGGGCGCTTGGTCGCCGCCGGATGGCAGGCTCGGGGGACCACTCGCGATCCGGGCAATGCCGAGGACATCCTGGCCGCCAGGCTGGAAGCGGTGGTGGCCGACCCGGACCGCGTCGGCACGATCCTCGATCAGGTCGGCGACGTGACCTTGGTCTTTTGGCTGCTCGGGTCGGCGCACGGCGAGTCCGAGGCAATCGCCGCCATCCACGGGCCGCGGCTGGAGCGGCTGATGGAGAAGCTGGTCGACACGCCGGTTCGCGGCTTCGTCTACGAGGGGGCGGGGCAGGTGCTGCGCGGCCATCTGGAGCGCGGCGCCGGGATCGTCCGCGACGCAGCGGAGCGCTGGCGAATCCCGGTCGAGGTGGTCACCGCGGACCCCGGCGATTGGGAGGCCTGGACGGAGGCGATGCTGGCGGCGGCCGAGAGGCTGACCGGCGCAGCGAGGAGCTGAGGGTCAGCCCAGCCGCTTCAGCAGCTCGCCAAGGATCCGGGCCGTGGCGCCCCAGATCATGTGCTCGCCCACGATGTAGGTGGGGGTGCGTATGGGCACGCCGCGGCGAACCAGGCGGCGCATCGCGAAGCCGGCGCGAAGCTCCTCCAGCCGGAAGAGGAGAATCGCGGCGACCTCGCTCGGGCTCGGTTTGAACGAGAGCCCCTCGGGGATCAGGCCCACGAAGGGGTGCACCTTGTAGCCGGTGACGAAGGTGCCGACGGGGGGCAGGGCGCCGACTACCTCGACCTCGCCGGGGTCGAGCCCGATCTCCTCCTGGGCCTCGCGCAGCGCCGCCGCGATCAGGTCCTCCGCCGGATCGTCCTGGCGGCCACCCGGAAATGAGATCTCGCCCGGGTGGCGCCGCAGGTCCGCGCGCCGCTCGGTGAACACCAGGCCGGGCTGCTCCGGGTGGCCGAAGATTGGGACTAGCACCGCCGCGTCGGTTCGGCCCGGCGCCTTCATCGCGGCCGCCTCGGCCGGATCGAGCAGGACGCCGCGAAGCGTGTCGTCACCCACGCCTAGATGATCACCTGCACGGTGCCGCCGTCGACGCTCCAGGCGGCGCCGGCGACGTAGGAGGCGCGCTCCGAGCAGAGGAAGACGATGGCGTCGGCGATCTCCTCGACCTCGGCGAGGCGGCCGATGGGGCGCTTGGCGCCCGCCGCCTCGAGCGCCTCGTCGCGGCTGGAATGGCCTCCGGCCTGCTTCGACTGGTCGAGCAGGCCGCCCTCGGCCATCCAGAGCTCGGACCTGGTGGGGCCGGGACAGACGGCGTTGACCAGCACGCCGTCGCCGGCGTAGCGGTCGGCGAACAGGCGCGAGAGCGAGAGCTCGGCGGCCTTGGCGACCGAGTACTCCGGCATCAGCGCCGAGGGTCGCTTCGCCGCCGTCGAGCTGACGTTGACGATTCTCCCCCAGCCGCGTTCGGCCATCGGTGGGGCCGCGGCGCGCATCGCCCGCAGCGGCGCCATCACGTTCAGCTCCCAGGCCTTCTGCCAGTCGCCGTCCGGGACCTGGTCGAGGGGTCGCCATCTGGCCGTGCCGGCGTTGTTGACCAGGACGTCGAGCTGGCCGAAGCTGGTCGACGCGGCGGCGACGATTCGCTCACCCGCGTCAGACTCGGTGACGTCGAGCGCCAGGGGCTCGGCCCTGCCGCCGGCGAGCGCGCACTCCCGCGCGGCTTCCGCGAGCGAGTCGGCCGAGCGGGCCACCAGCAGCACGCTGGCGCCCTCGGCGCAGAGCCGTCTTGCGACCTCCCGGCCGATCCCCCGGCTGGCGCCGGTGATCGCGCAGGCCTTGCCGTCGAGCCCCAGCTCCAAGGTCAGACCAGCTCGACCCGGTCCTCGATCGAGACCTCGGCGTCGTGGCTCAACACCCGGTGGACCGGGCACCTTCCGGCAATCGCCTTGAGGCGCTCGACCTGCTCGGAGGTCAGCCCCTTCGGCAATCGCAGGATGACCACGAACGACCGAGGCACGCTGAGCTGGGCGTACTCCATCTCCACCTCTACCTCCACCTCGCCCACCTCCCAGCCCTTGCGCCCCGCGTACATCTCCATCGTGATCGCGGTGCAGGCCGCCAGCGCGGCGGCGAGGGTGCGTGTGGGGGAGGGGCCCTGGTTGGCGCCGCCAGACTCCTCCGGCTCGTCGATCACCAGGTGATGGCCTCCCTGGATCTCGACCTCGTGGGTGAACCCCTGCTGGCGGCGAGCGGTCACCCTAACCATCGCTCGCCTCCTTGTCGCGACCCTCGAACAGCTCCGGATCGTCGATGTCGGCGAACCGGGCCATCGCGAAAACGAGGTCGGAGGCGCGGTTCAGGAAGCGCAGCACCGCTTCCGAGGCCAGTCCATCGGCCTGCTTCAGCGCCACGGCGCGCCGCTCCGCCCGGCGGATCGTCGTCCGGGCGACGTCGAGCTGGGCGGAGAGCGTGGTGCCGCCGGGCAGCACGAACTTCGGCGGCAGGTCGACCCGCTCCATGTAGCGGTCGATGATCGGCTCGAGCGCCTCGACCATCGCGTCGGTGACCCGGCTGACCCCGTCCTCCAGGCGCCCGGCCGCCTCCGGCGCGGTTGCCAGCTCGGCTCCGGCGACGAACAGCTCCCGTTGCAGGGCAACCAGGTCGGCGGCCAGCTCGGCGTCGTCGGGGTCGCAGAGCGAGCGGGCGACGCCGAGGGCTGCACCCGCCTCGTCGAGCGCGCCGTATGCCTCGGTGCGGGCGTCGGTCTTGGCGACCCTGCCCCCGTACCAGAGCGAGGTCGTGCCGTCGTCACCCTTGCGCGTGTAGATCTTCATCAGCTCAGTGGATTGAACACCACTCCGGTCAGGACCTTCGGAAAGAAGTAGGTGGACTTGGGGGGCATCGTCTCGCCCTGGGCCGCGACCTCGCGCACCTGCTCGACCGGGGTGGAGCGAAGCAGGAAGGCTGCCTGATAGCCACCCTCGTCGAGCTGACCGAGCGCCTCCGCGACGCCCTTCGCGTAGCCGAGCCCGCGCTTGGCGGCGATGTCATCGTCCGAGAGCCCCAGCGTGCGCTTGAGGATCAGCTCCTCGAGGATCACGGCGTCCAGGCGCCGGTAGGCGTCCGAGCGGTCGCCGAGCGCCGCGTCGAGCGCCCCGGTGTCCTTGAGCCGGAGGCGGGAGCCGCGGCGGTGGTGGCTGTCGATGTAGCCGAAGACGCCGGCGCCGTCGTGGCCCGCGGGATCGAGGTCGCTCTCGGCCACCTCCTCGATCTCGAAGTGCTCGCGTATTCCCTCGCCCAGCCGCTTCTGGGCGTCGGCGTCGAGGTCGCGGAGCAGGCGGTGCGTGCCGAAGATCGTCAGGCCTGGGTCCTCGAGCGAGACCAGGCACATGAGCGTGTAGCGATGCGGCCCCTCGCCGCCGATCGCGTCCGCATACGTGCGGGCGGTCTCGTAGCGGTGGTGCCCGTCGGCGATCAAGAGCTCGGCGTCGGCCAGCTCGGCGGCGAGCGCCTCGTGCGACGGCTGGGTCGGCGAGGCGCCAGATGCGATGCACGGTGCCGTCGGGGTCCGTGACCTCGCCCCAGGGCGCGGCGCCCAGGTGGGGCTCGATGTGCCGCCAGGCGTCCCCGGGGTGAAGGGCGAAGATCGGCGACAGGTTGTGACGGGTGGCCTCGGTCAGCCGCAGGCGGTCCTCCTTGGGGCCGGGCTGGGTGCGCTCGTGTGGGCGGACGAGGCCGGGCGCCGTACTCGGTCACGCGCACCCGGGCGAGGAACCCGTGCCGCGTGCGCGGGCTGCCGTCGGGCCCCGGTAGTCCTGGGTCAGCGCCCAGATCGCCGGCTCGCGGTCGGCCATCAGCACCCCCTGGAGGGTCCAGGCCTCGAGCGTCTCGTCGGCGTGCTCGTAGGGATCGCGGCCAGCCGGCGCCTGCGGCAGGTCGATCTCGACCACGTTCAGCGGCGAGCGGGCGAGCAGCTCGGCGCGCTGCCGCGGGTCGACGACGTCATAGGGCGGGGCGGTGACGTCGGCGAGCGAGGGGATCGCCCCCAGGTTGTAGTGCAGCGCCTCGAGTGGCCGGACCTCCGCCATCGCGGCGGAACCCTAGCTGTGACTGGCTCAATGCTTGCTGCTGAGTCGGGGTGCCGGGATTTGAACCCGGGCTCTCACGCCCCCAAAGCGCGCGCGATACCAGACTTCGCCACACCCCGCGAGGAGATCGAGTCTAGCCACTGGTCCTGCGTTCGGTCCATCCAGGCCTGCAGACGAGCGCGGAGCGCGGTGTCGTTCGCACGCACCGTCAAGACTCCGTGTTTGCTGCGCCAGTTGCGGCCCGAGAGCCGAGCCGCGGGGTCCGACTTGCGAGCGCGACCTGATTCAGATTCCGCTTGTAGCCCTCGCCGATGTACATGCAGACGAAGTCGCCGAAGGTCGGCTGTTGGGCGAGGATCGGATACTCGTCCCACCCTCGCTGGTATGCGGCGTCGCGCAGAGCCTTGTACTTGGCCACGTTGCGACGCGCGGCCTTGGCCCGGGCGCGCGCCCGACCCGGGGTGTCACGATGCTTGATCTTGGGGTCCGGCAGGTCCTGGATCCAGTAGAAGACGGTGGTCTTCGGTAGGGCGAGGCGCTCGGCGATCTCCAGCAGGGAGAGCCTCTGCTTGATTCGAAGCTCCCTTGCCTTCGCTCTCAGATAAGCCGGATGGGCCATCGTGGATCGAACACATGTTCCCATGGCTGCCGGACGGAACCGCGGCCCGATCGGGCGGTGGGTTGCCGCCGGCGGCGCTACGCTCCCGGGCGGGCCCCCGTAGCTCAGTTGGATCAGAGCAGCTGCCTTCTAAGCAGCAGGCCGGAGGTTCGAGTCCTCCCGGGGGCATTCGAAGACCCGCCGCAAGCGGCTGGTTTGGCGGGCAGGGCCCTACGTGGAATCGCTACTGGCGCAGCCCAGCGGCTTCCAGGGCACGCTCGCGGTCCGCAAAGACCTTGATGCGATACGGCGTTCCGTCTCGCATCCAGGCGACGTGCGCGATGCGCTCCTCTACCTCGACCCCGCTCCCGTGGCCGACGGCAATCGAGCGGATCAACGCGACCACGGCGTCCCCGGCGTCAACCAGCTCCTCCACCTCGACGCGAAACTCGGCCCAGACGTCAAACCCCCGCTCCAAGAACGACCGGTACGCCCCACGGCCGTGGAAGACGCCTTGGTCCGGCAGGCGGTCTGAGACATCGAACTCGAGGTCCGGGTGCATCCCGGCGAGCATCCCGTCGATGTCCCCTCGCTCGTACAGGTCGTAGAGCCGTGCAGCAGCCTCGACGTTCTCCCGCGACATGGTCCGCGCAGTATTCCGCCTCGTCATCCCTGCCGGATGCCTCCATCGGACAGCTCGCAGGCATCGTTCGGCGGGCGCCCCTCCCGGTACATTGAGTGGCGCGCGGTGAGCGTAGCTCAGTTGGTAGAGCTCCTGGTTGTGGTCCAGGTGGTCGCCGGTTCGAGTCCGGTCGCTCACCCCTCGCGAATGGCCCGCAAGGGAGTGCTTTCTTATCTGCCGGGGGAGAAGCGATCTCGAGGCGGGGCCAGACGGGCCTATTCTGCGACTAGCGGTGTCCGCAGCGACGCTGCGTGGGGGCGGGTCTAGCCGTCCCCGGCGACGAGGACCGCGTCGTGCCCCTCCCGACCACGAAAAGCAACTTCAGGCTCGAGCGCAAATCTAAGGCCGGTCGCTGCTCACCGGGACCTCTCCGGCGCTCACACTCGATCGTCGCCCACGCTGGCCACCCCTAACCACCAGGAGGACGCCATGACCACTAATACCCCCTGCTTCGCCGGTGCCCTGGCGCTGCTCGCCGCGCTGGCTATCGCCTCCGCGGCGCCGCCTGCAGCGTTCGGGCAGGAGGCTCTCGCACGGGTGGACACGGAGTCGGAGCTCCGGGCCGCGTGGGCGGACCCCTTGCAGACCGAGATCGAGCTCACCGACGACATCTTCATGCGGGCGTGCCAGAGCGGCGGGCCCATCCGCGAGTCGCAGCGCCCGATGACCCTCGATGGCAACGGGCACACGATCAGGCAGACCTGCTTCGAGAAGAGGCTGCTCCGACAGGACGGCACCGGCTTTCTCCTGATCACGGACGTCACTCTCACCCGCGGTGGCAACGACGGCCCCGGTGCCGCGGTAACCACCAGGGGGGAGATCGTGCTGAGGGACTCCAAGGTGATGGAGAACCTCTCCGAGGAGCCGGGCGGCGGGATCTTCTCGCAGCGCCGAGCGACGATCATTCGCTCGGTGATCACCGGCAACCTGGCCAACGACGACGGCGGCGGGGTGTACGCGCGGCGCGGCGGGATCCAGGTCTTCGACTCCGTGATCAGCAACAACCTGGTTGACGGCTCCGGTGGTGCGCTCGGCTCGACCGGCGACATCCTGGTCGTCCGCTCACACATCGATGGCAACACCACCGACGGGGATGGCGGCGCCATCTACACCGACGAGGACGGCGACGTGACAGTGATCGACTCGACCGTCGACGGCAACACCGCCGATGGCCCGGGAGGCGCGATCTTCACGCTCGAGGGCGACGTCACCATCGTCAACTCGACCGTGAACGGTAACCGCGCCGACGATCGGGGAGGCGCGATCTCGGGCGAGGCCGACGTGACGGTGATCGAGTCGACGATCGCCCGCAACGCCGCGTTCGCGCACGTCGGCGGGGGGATCTGGGCTCGCAGCGACGTGTTCGTGACCAACTCCACGATCAGCCACAACTACGCCGAGGGCCAGGGAGGCGGGATCCTCGCCGCCGGGGTCGTGGGACTCGTCAACTCGACCGTGGCCGACAACGTCGCCCCGGTCGCCGCCAATGTGGGTGCAGGATCGCGGCTGAAGGCCTTCGGCTCGGTCATCGGCCCACCTGACCCAGAGCCCGTCGGCGGCCAGATACAGCCGATTGGGCCCAACTGCCGAGTCTCGCACCCGGAGTCGTTCGGCTACAACTTTGTCAGCGACGCCTCCTGCGGCCTTGACGGCCTGGGCGACGTGATCGGCATGGATCCGATGCTCGCCCCGCACCTGGCCGACAACGGCGGCCGCGGGGAGACCCGCGCGCCACAGCCGGGCAGTCCCGTCTTGGACTGGATTCCCGCGGGCGCGTGCGGCTTCGTCCCCTTCGGCTACTCGCTCGAAGGCGAGCAGCATCTCGAGCAGTTCGGCATCGATCCGCTCGCGCCGGTCTCGACCGACCAGCGGGGCGTCAGCCGGCCGCAGGGCTCCGGATGCGACGTCGGCGCCGTCGAGGTCGGCTTGCTGTCGGCCCCAGCCATGCGCGCCTTGCCAGAACGACCCGCACCGAAGCCCGACGTTTGGCCGACCTTCAATCCGAGCGGTCCAGGCGATGACGCCTCGAGCCCGGCGACGGGCCGGGCCGCCGGGAGCGAGGCCCGGCAGAGGAACCCAGGCCTTCGTTGCGGCGGCATGGTCGGCGTCCGAAGGCCGGGAAGCGGGGGCTTCGGTCGAAGGTGCGCAGGCTCGAGAGGCAGATGGACTTCAACCAACGACGGGTCGAGCTGATGGAGCGAATCGCGAGGCGCTTCGATCGCTCGATGGCGTGCATCTCATGGCTGCCCGTGAGCGAGTATGGAGACCGCGACCACCGGTTCGGGTTCCTCTACGACGAGAGGGACGGAACCGGCTTCGACCACAGGCCCGCGCTGTCCGTCGATACCCGCAAGCGACGCCGTCCGGACTACATGTTTCTCAAGTTCGCCCATCGTGACGGGTGTCAAAGCGCTCCGACCAGGCCGGGGACCCCGGGGTCTCCCGGCACCGCTGACCCTTCGAAACGGCGGAGTGCCCGGGCGGCTTCGCTTCGGTCGAGGGTACGAACCCTCGAACGGAGACTGGAGAAGCTCGAGAGGAGGGCCGAGCGCCTGGATCGGATGTCCGAGCGTTTCGATGAGTGGGAGTCGTGCCTCTCCTGGGTGCCGGTGACCGAGTATGGAGACCCGGATGGAGGGTTCGGCTATCTCTACGGAACGGACGGAACCGAGCCGGTCCATAGGCCGGCACTCGCCATAGACGTCAGCGAATGGGACGATCCCGACTACGAGTTCCTCGCCTTCGCCGGCCGCGACCGACCGTTCCGCCGCCGCGAGTGTGAAGGCGAGCCAGGGGAGAGCGTCGACAAGGTCCCGGGCGGCCGCCGGCAAGCACCGATCGCACAGTCGAGGCAAGGCCTCCCTGCGCGACAGGGTGACGGACGTTGGCCAGGATCTGGATTCCCTGGGGGAGGAAGTGGAGGACCTGGGGGAGCCGGTAGAGGAGTTCGACACATTCGATCAGTGCATGCACGTGATCGGCGTCACCGAGTACGGAAGCCGGTCCGGCGATTCCGGCTACCTCTACGGTGCAGGCCGCAACCCGAGGCCCGCGTTCGCCATGGACCTTCGCGGGTTCGACCCTCCCGAATACCAGCTTCTCGCCTTTCCCGGTGAGGAGCCGCCGAGCATCGAGTGCAACGAGGACGCGGGAGGGCTGTTTACGAACTAGAGATCAGTGTGGTCTGCGGGCGTCCGATTGGGCCAAAGTGACGGAGCTCGGCCGGGGCCCAATCGGGGGCCCGAATCTGAGCAAAACTCAGTGGACCTCAGGGTACCTGCACCGCATGAATAAGCGGTGTTGCACCTGACGCCCCCGTACCGACGAGTTGTGGTCCAGGTGGTTGCCGGTTCGAGTCCGGTCGCTCACCCCTCACGGGAGCCCCTGCTTAGGCTCGTTTGCGCGCCAGCACCAACAGGTACTCGAACCGGAGCTCCGTGGGCCCCTCGGGTGGGCCGGCGTTCGCACTCGTGGCAAAGTCGAGGAACTGGCGGTCGAGGGCCGCGCTTCGCTCCGGCTCGTCCTTGACGCTCGCGAAGGCCGCGATCACCGGTCCGAAGGTCTGCTTGTAGAACGCGCAGTACTCGAGCGGCGCCCCGGGCACCGTCTCGACCAGCTCCCGCTCGCTCGCTTCGAGCGAGGACACCCGGATCCCGAACAACTCTCGCACATGGGCCTCGTCTCCCCACAGGAGCGGCGACGCCGCGTCGGGGGGCGGCGGCGGCAGGTAGGGCCCGAGCACGCCGAAGAACTCGGCCGCGAGGCCGCTCGGGGTGAAGTTGGCCATCCCGATGGTGCCGGCGGGTCGGCAGACCCGGAGCAACTCATCGGCTACCGCCTGCTGGTCGGGCGCGAACATCGCCCCGGCCGACGAGGTGACGACGTCGAACTCCCCGTCGCCGAACGGCAACGCCTGGGCGTCACCCTCGACCCACTCGAGCTCGACTCCTCGTTTGCTCGCCTCGCGTTCGCCGGCCTTCATGTTCTCGACCGTGATGTCTGAAGCAACCACGTCGGCGCCGGCCTCGGCGGCGCGGATCGCCACGTTGCCGCTTCCGGCGGCGACGTCGAGCACACGTTGGCCCGCGCCGATTTCGCAGGCTTCGACGAGGTCGCGGCCGAGCTGCGAGTCCAGCTCGGTCGTGAACCGGTTGTAGTCGCCGAGCGCCCACATCGTGCGCACCGCGGTTCTGACCTCCTCGGTCAGCGCCCTAGCGGAGTCCTGCCGCTGATCAGCCATCCCGACCTCCTCGGGAAGTGCTCAACCTGCTCAGTGCCGATCCAACCTCCAACAGCTCGACACTACTCTGCGAGCCGCACCGCCGCAACGCGGGCCGCTAGTGCTCCGACCGTCGCCCGGGCTGGCGGACCCAACCCGAGCGAGGAGGACCCGCTCGGCGAGGGCGGCGGTGGTCTGCACGACTGGGCCCTCGCCCTGAGGGCCTTCCGCGAGCCCCACGGCATGGAAGGCGGAGAGATGATTGCGAGCAACGCCGTCTTGGAGGAGGCGCTGGCGAACGTCGGCGCCGAGATCATGCGCGGCTTTCTCGCGCCACGTAGGCTTGGCCCGATGAACGACGGCGACGAGCAACCTTCGACCTCGAGCACGGCCGCCAGCCCGGCTCGGCGATCGAACTGGACCGCGAGCCGCGTGATCGGGATGGTCTTCTCGAGCATCGGCGGGCTGATCGGCCTGGCGCTGCTGGTCGGCGGCATCGCCGTGCTGGCCGCGTACGCGTTCGGCCGCGATGACGACGGCTACTTCAACTCGGATCGCAAGCAGCTCGAAAGCGCCACCTACGCGATCACCACGGAGGAAATCGACCTCGGCGCAGACGAGACCGACTGGGCGCCGGACGAGATCCTGGGCAAGGTCCGGGTTCAGATTGAGGGGACCAAGCCGGTATTCGCCGGAATCGGGTCCGACGTCGACGTCGATCGCTACCTGGGCGGCGTCGCCCACGACGAGCTGGTCGACTTCCACGGCGACGACCCCGAGCTCGACCTGCACCAGGGCAGAGCGCCGCGGACGCCACCCGGCGAACAGGGCTTCTGGGTCGCCGAGTCCGAGGGCTCGGGCGAGCAGGCGCTCACCTGGGATGCCGAATTCGGTCGCTGGACCGCGGTCGTGATGAATGCCGACGCGGCCCGGGGCATCGACGTCGAGGCCGATGCCGGGGTCAAGCTCGGCTGGGTGATCTGGGTCGGCCTGGGGATGTTCGTGGTCGGCTTGCTGATGACCGTCGGCGCCGTGGTCGTGATCCTGCTCATCGGCCGGCACGCGAGCCGGGATTCGACGGCGGGCTGATTCGCCCGGTGGGCGGGTTATTGCCGGTATGCGGCGAGAACCCCGCCCCCCCGCTCAACTTCAAGTGATCGCGGCCGTGATCCGATGCCCTTGGCGTGGAAGCTCGACCGCTGCCAACGCAGGCCGGGCCTGTTCCAGATCGCATCTCCGTCTGGCCTCTCGATGACGGGAGCTACGGACTGGACGCGACATTTCAAGGCGCGAGCGGCTACGAGCGCGCCGACTGGCATGTCGGCGCGCTCGGCGAGGCCGGTGTGAAGCACTCGTTCCATCAGGAGCTCGGAGGGGCCTGGACGATCCGTTTCGGCCCGCTCAGCGCAGCGGAGGTCAGCCGGGCCCTGATGGCGTTTGTGCAGTAGTCGCGCGCGTTTGTCGAACAGTCGCACGCGATCGAACCGGCGCACGCCGTTCGTCCGGATGTTTCAATTCGGCCGTTTCCGGGAAGCATGGGGGACATCGCCCGGGCCGTGTACGGCGGGCCGAAGGAAAACGGATACGGAAAACGGTTCGGGAACGCCATGCTTCGTCGCTCAGCTTGCCTCGCGGGTGCGGGAATGGCGCTGCTCGCCGCCCCCGCCTCCGGCGCGGAGCTCATGTCCACCGGCCTGTCGACGCCGACGGCGGTGAAGCGGACCTGCCACGCCAAGCTCTTGGCCGGCGGGGCGGGGTACGTCCAGCGACAGGTGACCGCCCCGGCGACCGGCGTGATCAGCGCACGGCTCAACGGCCAGCCGGGCGGCGACTGGGATCTCGGTGTGTTCGACGGCAAGGGGCGCACCGTCGCCGGCTCGGCCCACTTCGGCAACGTCGAGCTCGCACAGGGGATCGCGGTCAAGGGCCAGCGCCTGACCGTCCAGGCGTGTCGGCGCTCCGGGCCCGTCGGGACCGTCCAGCTCCGCGTCGCCGGCTGGGCGTTGCCGAAGGCGACTGGGGACAACCGCGTCCAGCTCGTCCGCGTCTCGACCCCGACCCCGGCAGCCAAGGATCGTCTTGCCGCCACTGGACTCGATCTGACCGAGCACGGTTCCGCGACCTATCTCGACGTCGTGCTCCACGGAGCCGACGACGTACAGACCCTGACCGCGAACGGCTTCTCCTACAGGGTCGTGATCCCGGACCTCGTCAGGCACGACCGGGCGGCACTCCGGCTGAGCCACTCGAGCCCCGGACCGAGCCTGGCGATGCCCAGCGGGCGCACGAACTACCGCCGCCTGCCGGACTACTCGGCCGACCTCAAGCGGCTCGCCGAGAACAACCCTGGGCTGGTGCGCCCGATCACGCTGCCCTACCTCACCCTCGAGGGACGCCCCGTCGAGGGGGTCGAGATCACCAGCAACCCGCCGGCGCGACGGCAAGCCGGTGTTCCTGCAGATGGGCCTCCATCACGCTCGCGAGTGGCCCTCGGGCGAGCACGCCATCGAGTGGGCCCACGAGCTCGTCAACGGCTATGGCCAGGACCAGCGGACCACCAACCTCGTCGACCGGACGCGGACGATCGTCGTCCCGGTCGTCAACCCGGACGGGTTCAACCTCACACGCGAGGTTCCGTTCGCGAACGAGGCCCTCGACCCGACCGCGGGCACGGTGCCGATCGACTCCGGGCAACCGGTGGTCGACGCCGGCTTCGCCTACAAGCGGCGCAACTGCCGCATGGTGCAGCTCAACGCAGACAGCAGCGGCTACGAGCCGCGCCCGGGCGCCTGCTCGGAGACGTCGAACCGCACCTACGGCGTCGACCCGAACCGAAACTACGGCGGCTTTCTGGGGCGGGCAGGGGGCCAGCCCCGACCCGACCAGCGACACCTTCTGGGGCCAGGGGCCGTTCTCGGAGCCCGAGACCCGGAACGTGCAGTGGCTGGTCTCCCACCGCCAAGTGACGACTCTGATCACCAACCACACCTACTCGGACCTGATCCTCCGCCCGCCGGGAGTCGCGGCGCACGGCGACGTCATCGACGAGGAGCAGTACCGGGAGGTCGGCGCCGAGATGGCGGCGCAGAACGGCTACTCCAACTGGAAGGGCTACCAGCTCTACGACACCACCGGCACCACCGAGGATTGGAGCTACTTCGCCACCGCCGGGTTCGGGTTCACGTTCGAGATCGGGCGCGCGGCCCAGAGCCTGACCAACGACATCGGCACCGGCGAGCCCAACTCCGACCTGGTGATCGACATCGCCGGCTCCTACGCGGGCGTCGGGTTCCATCCCCCGTACCAGCTCGGGGTCGCCTCCGAGTGGCACGGCAAGGGCGCGCATGTCGGCAAGGGCAACCGCGAGGCCTACTACGTCGCGCTCGAATCGACCCTCGACGCCGCCAAGCACTCGCTGATCGTGGGCAAGGCGGTCCCCGGTACCGTGCTGACGCTCTCGAAGACGTTCCAGACGGCGACCTCGCCGCAGGGGACGGACGCGAACGGCCTGCCGATCTACGATCCGGCGGGAACCCCGATCCTGTTCACCGACCGGCTCGAGACCCAGATGGTGGTGCCCGCATCCGGTCGGTTCGTCTGGCACACGAACCCCTCGACGCGCCCGGACGTGCTCCGCGGCCTGCCCGGCCGCGAGCCGACCGGCCCGACCAGCCCGCCGCAGAGCTTCCAGCACGACCCCAACGCTCCGCTCGTGCCCGCCGCCGGCGCCCCGGTGCCCGGCTCATACGAGGAACGCGACTTCACGATCCCCTCCACTGACGACAACGGGCGTCTCGACCTGCATCTCGAGTGGCCGAGTGGCGAGACCGAGCTCGGCCCGGACGACCTCGACCTGCGCCTCTACCGCCGCAACGACCTCGGCACCTACGAGCAGGTCGCGAGCTCGACCAATGCCGGCGGGCCGGAGGACCTGACCGTCGTCGATCCACCGCCGGGTGCCTACCGGATCCGAGTCGAGAACTGGTACGCGACCAACGAGGAGGCCAAGAACTGGACCGCGACGCTCTCGTTCGGGCCTCCAACCGCGCCGGTGCCGGGGACGCGCGAAGCGTGGAGCCTGAGCTGCAGGACCCCGAAGGGCAAGACGGACACCGAGGCGGTGACGGTCGATCGCGGAGAGGCCGTGAGCGTCGACCTGCGCAGGTGCACGTCCGGTGGCGGCGGGAGCGGCGGCACGCCGCCGAAGCCGAAGCCGAGCGCCACAGGCTAGTCCGGTCATTCACCCTAGAGTCGCCGCCACGACATGGCGACCGTGAGCTCCCCAGCCCGGGGTCGGGCCGCTGCTGCGCGAGTGGCGGAAGCGGCGGCGGCGCACCCAGCTCGACCTGGCACTCGATGCCGGCATCTCGGCCCGGCATCTCAGTTTCGTCGAGACCGGCCGCTCGACCCAAGCCCCGGGATGGTGATGCTGCTCGCCGAGCAGCTCGAGGTCCCGTTCCGGGAGCGCAACCAGCTGCTGCTCGCCGCCGGTCATGCCCCGGCCTTGCCGGAGCCGCCCTACCTGCGGAGGATCCCGAGCTGGCGCCGGTGCGGGAGGCGCTCGATCTGGTCCTCTCCGAGCACGAGCCCTACCCGGCGCTCGTCATCGACCGGCGCTGGAACATCGTCGCCAACTCCGCGACCCTGGCGCTGGCCGAGTGGTTCGACCCTGCGCTGCTCGAGCCGCCGACCAACATGCAGCGGATCATGAGCGAGCTGGCGCCCCGGATCGTCAATTTGGGCGAGGTGCTGGCGTACTTCGTCGAGCGGCTCCAGCATCAGGTCGCGATCACCGGGGACGAGGAGATGGCCGC
>CAVUXC010000002.1:0-200245 GCA_963745365.1 uncultured Actinomycetes bacterium | reverse complement strand
TGCAGAGGCGGGTCCGTGCGCCCTTGACTTCGAACGATCCCGGTGAGGGTCGAGATAACGACCCCGGGAGGTCCCATCGACTGCGAGCGCGGACCATTGCACTAGCCGCTGCGATCGGAACGCTGGCAGTGTAGCGAGCGCGCAGGTCGAGGACAGGCGCACCCCCGGACCGGCTCGAGGGAAAGGGCCTATCGGACAGAGGACGTCCCCGGTGAGGTGATCGTGCGCTTCGAGCAGGGGGCTCGACGTCCGACCGCGTGGTGGCAATGGGGACGCCGACGCGGCCGTAGAGCGCAAGCTGCTGCTGCCCCGTGCCCGGCTGGTGGAAGTGACCCCGGGCACCGAGCGGGAGGCCGTGGCCAAGCTCGAGCGCGACCCGAATGTGCGCTACGCGGAGCCCAATGGGGTCGTGCACGCCGACGTGGCGCCCAACGACACGCGCTTCACGGAGCTCTGGGGCCTCAACAACACCGGCCAAACGGTCGACGGCGTGGCCGGCATGGCGGATGCTGACTCGACGCCCCCGAGGGCTGGAACTGGTCGCCGGCCTGGGGTCCTCGGTGCGGGTGGCCGTCGTGGATACCGGGGTCGCCCCAACACATCCCGACCTCGCCCCCAACATGTTCGCCAACCCCGGGGAGAGCGGCGGCGGCAAGGAGACCAATGGCGTCGACGACGACGGCAACGGCAAGATCGACGACTTCCGTGGCTGGGACTTCGTCAACAACGACAACAACCCCACCGACGACAACGGGCACGGGTCGCATGTGGCCGGCACCGTCGCTGCACGCTCCAACAACAGCCTCGGCGTTGCGGGCGCCGCGAGCTTCCCAACCCCCACGGGGAGCTGGCTGGGGCCAAAGATCCTGGCGGTCAAGGTGCTCAACGCCGCAGGGACGGGCTCGGTCGCGACGATCGCCGACGGCTTGGTGTACGCGGGCACGATGAACGCGAAGGTCGCCAACGCCAGCCTCGGCGCCCCCGGGACGTCTCAACCTACGACAACGCGATCAAGGGCAAGCCCACACGCTGTTCGTCGTCTCTGCCGGAAACGACGGCGTCAATAACGACACGTCGCCGCACCGGCCCTGCAATCCAGCGACCACGCCGGACGCGGCGAACAAAATCTGCGTGGCGGCCACGGACTCAAGCGACGCGCTCGCCGCCTTCTCCAACTTCGGGGCCGTCAACGTCGACCTCGCGGCCCCCGGGGTCGACATCCTCAGCACCCTTCCCACCAAGACCGTATTCAGCGATGACTTCGAGACGGCGATCGCGGGCCGCTGGACGACAAACGACGCCGGCCAGACCGGCACCCCGCGCTGGGCGCGCACCACCCTGTTCTCGACCAGCCCCACCCACAGCCTCACCGATTCGCCGGCGGGCAACTACGTGGCCAACCAGGACAACTGGGCGCGCAACACCACGGGCTTCAACCTGACCGGGGCAGCAACTGCAAGGTCACCGCACAGGCGAAGATCGACACCGAGGACAATTTCGACGACTTCACCGTCGAGTTCACCCGGACGCCGGCGAACGCCGCCAGCTGGCAGTCGGCGTTCCTATTCAACGGGACCGGCGCAGGGGAGGGTCACCGCCAACGTCCCGGCGGCCTTCAACGGGCTGACCGGCGTCTTCGTCCGCTTCCGCCTGGACAGCGACGGCACGGTCCAGGATGACGGCGTCTACATCGACGACGTCGCAGTCAAGTGCTTCACCAACAGCCTCGACGCGACGTCGTACGGCTTCGAGAACGGCACCTCGATGGCGACTCCACAGGTGGCCGGCGCTGCCGCATTCCTGTTCACCAAGTTCGCCGGCGGCCACCGTGGCCCAGATCAAGGACAAGATCCTTCGCAGCGTGGACAAGAAGCCGTCGTTGAACGGCAAGGTCGCGACCGGCGGACGCCTCAATCTCTACAAGGCAGGGGCTGAGTCGACGGCGGCCGTATCCGGCGGCGTGCTCTCCTTCACCGCCGGGGCTGGGCAGAGGAACAACGTCACGGTCACCCGCTTCATCGACGCCGGCGTGCCCAAGTACCGGCTCACCGATCCCTACTCGACCAGCACCACGACCCAGCAATCGGGCTCGCGGATCAATCCGGGCACGGGCTGCACCCGGGTCAACGACACGACCGTCAAGTGCGCGGTGGCGGGCATCACCCGCATCGTCCTGAACGGCGGCGATCAAAACGATTCGCTGAACGCGGGCACTATCGTGATCCCGGTGACGCTCGACGGCGCCGCCGGCCTGGACATCCTCACCGGCGGCACCGCCGGTGACTCGCTGATCGGCGGCACCGCGGCCGATGCCTTCACCGCTGGCACCGGCAATGACACGATCAGCGCCCGCAATGAGGACGTCGACACCAGCTTCGGCTGCGGCGAGAACGCCGGTGACAGCGACACCGTGAACGCCGACCTCTCCCCGAACGACCCGATCACCGCCGGCCCCTCGAACTGCGAGGTGGTCAACAAGCTGTAGCGGTGGCGCCGTGCTTCGCTGAGCGCTTGAAGCCTCGATCGGAACGCTGGCGCCTAGTACACAGTGGCCGTTTATCCGTCTTGACCGGGCCCGGCGGATCGGTTTAACTCGACACTCGGGATCCGGCGGCAGGGAGAAGGAGATTGCCATGCCACCAGCCAGGCGTCGTCAGTGCGGAGCAATGCAGGCCTACGAGGAGCTCGCCGAGACCTACCCGGCCTTCCGCGACAACCAGGCGCGAATCCACGAGTTCGCGCGGCGCAGCATCGAGACCGGCGAGGCGCAGAGGACGGCCAGGAGGCTGATCACGATCCCGGTCGTCGTCCACGTCGTCTACAAGCGCCAGGCCCAGAACATCTCGAACGCCCAGATCAAGAGCCAGGTCGACCGCCTGAACCGCGACTTCCGGGCGACCAACCCGGATCGCAGCCAGACCCCGGCCGTCTGGCAGGGGCTGATCGGCGACGCAAGATCGAGTTCGCCCTCGCGAAGCGAAACCCCCGCGGCCAACCAACCGACGGGATCACGCGGACGAAGACCAGTCGGGACTCGTTCCCGGCCGCGGGCGATCCGGTGAAGAAGAAGTCTGAGGGCGGGAAGACGGCCTGGCCCAGCAGGCGCTATCTCAACGTCTGGGTCTGCAACCTGGAGAGCTACCTCGGCTACGCGCAGTTCCCGGGCGGTCCGGCGCGGACCGACGGCGTCGTGATCACTCCACACGGCCTTCGGGACCACGGGAACGGCGAGGGCGCCGTTCGACAAGGGGCGGACCGCAACCCACGAGGTCGGCCACTGGCTCAACCTGCGCCACATCTGGGGCGACACCTTGGGTTGCGGCGGCACGGACCTCGTCGCCGACACGCCGAACGCCGCCGGTCCGAACTACGGCAAGCCGATCTTCCCCGCAGATCACCTGCAACAACGGGCCGAACGGCGACATGTTCATGAACTTCATGGACTACACGGACGACGCGGCGATGTTGATGTTCACCCCGGGGCAGGTCGCGCGCATGAACGCCACCCTGGCCGGCCCTCGGAGAAGCTTCCTCTGAGCCCGGCGGCCACCCAGAGCGAGCGAGCATGATCAGCCGCGAGGGGCTGGTCGGGCACTGGGTTCACTCGCACGAGGAGGACTCGGGTGAGCTGAAGGTCTTTCGTCCGAGGCGCTTCGAGTTCCCGCCGTCGCGGGGGCGGCAGGAGCTCGAGCTGAAGGCCGACGGGAGCACGGTGGTTCACAGCCCGGGTCCCGTCGACGTCCCGGAAGAGGCCGCGGGCGCCTGGGAGCTGGAGGGCGAGACGCTGCGGTTGGACACGGGCGGGGCGGAGCGCAGCCTGCGAGTCGTCGCGGCCGAGCCGGAGCGGCTTGTGGTCAGTTCCCAATGAACGACTGACTTAGGCAGACGCCAGCCTTGATCCGCGCTCAGCCGACCTCGCCCGCCTGTTCAACGCTTAATAGCGCCACCTCGTAGCGCTCCACCGATGCCGTCTCACCGGTGCCCGTCACTTCCTCGCGGACGCGAGTCGCCTCGTCCTCGCTCGCCCGCATCGCGTCCTCGTCCTGCCACAGGGAGATGACGACAGCAGTTCCGCTGTGACGGTCGATGAGGAAGATGGCCCCCTTCATGCCCTCGGTCTGTCCGAACTCTGTCGGCAGGATGCCCTTCTTGGTCCGCAGGGTGACCTCGATGGCCTCGGGTGCCGCACCCTCGTAGCGAGTCATGCGAGCATGCATGTTCTCCTCCTGGTTATCTCGGGATCTCGGCGCAGGTCTGAGGCTATCCCGCAGCGACTGGAAGCGACCGGCGCTTACCGACTGAAGCGAGCCACGCCAACCGGCGAGCCGGGGGGACGCTCGGCTGCATGCGCCCGTCGCGGCGTTGGCCCTTGTGGTACCACTTTGGTACCGACCGCTACGTCCTATGAGTCCAGATCGTCCACGCCCGGGGACGGTGGGGACGCGGGGGACGCTCAGGGACGCATCTACACCCAAATCCGTTCGGCTGGGGGCCGAAAGGTCGCGAGTTCAAATCTCGCCGCCCCGACTTAGGCACGACCCTCCCGCATGGTCGGTTGGAGCTGACCGCGTTGATCGGCCTCTGACGAGGGGAACCAGACGGAGCGGACTCGAGCAACCGCCCTACGTGGTCTTCTCGCGGTGCGGCAGCTTCCAGTCAGGCCGCACGAAGTGGCACGTGTAGCCGTTCGGGATCCGCTGCAGGTAGTCCTGGTGTTCGGGCTCAGCTTCCCAGAACGGGCCGGCCTCGCTCACCTCGGTGACGACCTTGCCTGGCCACAGGCCCGAGGCGTCGACGTCGGCGATCGTCTCCTCGGCGACCTGGCGCTGATCGTCGCTCGTGTAGAAGATCTCCGAGCGGTAGCTGGCCCCGACGTCGTTGCCCTGCCGGTCCTTGGTGGTCGGGTCATGGATCTGGAAGAAGAACTCGAGGATGTCCCGATAGGAGATCCGCTCGGGGTCGAAGACGATCTCCACGGCCTCGGCGTGGCCGTGGTGGCTCTGGTAGGTGGCGTTGGGAAGGTCCCCGCCCGTGTACCCGACCCGCGTCGAGATCACGCCGTCACGCTTGCGCAGCAGCTCCTGTGCGCCCCAGAAGCACCCTCCAGCCAGGATCGCGGTCTCGGTGTTGTCGCTCATCGGATGGTCCTTTCTCCGAAGTTCTGTTGAAGACTAGTCTCGGAAGGCCCGCTGACGTTTCGCGCTGCTTCCCATGCGTAGTATGCGTTTTCATGGCCCCTGGCGTCCGATCTCCCTCCAGGCGGGACGGGCAGCTTGGGCCTGCTCCTCGTCGCGCGAAGGAGGAGCGGCTATGGAGCCGCCTTGCTACCGCCGATCGTCCAAAGCAATACTTCCGCGTGTGAGGAGAAGCGCGGCCCACACGTCAGCGGGGACCGGAGCGCGCCACTTGCCCTTGTTGGGGTTTCCCGACGGTTGCTTCCGTCGGCCACTGCGGACGACCGCAACGCGCCCGCTCAACTGGCGTCACTGGCGCACGGACTGGCGCACAACGCCGGCCTCCCGCTTGATCAAGCCAGAACCGCCACCCGATGCGCAGACAGCAATAGCCGTTTACGCCGGTTCGGTTCCGGCAGGCGCGTTGGGCTCTAGCAAGGGACTCCGGCTTGCTAGGGCCGCTTGCGCGGCTCGATCGAACCGTGGAGTCGCCGCCATGCGATCGCCTGGCCCCGAGCGGGTGGCCGAGTCGGCGATCTCGCAACGGCCGTGGGCGAACCCCGGGGATCCATCAAGTTGCTCCCGTACGACGACGAGAGTAGGTTCCGGAAGTGGCGCGTCAAGCAGGCCAGCCGGCGCCAGAAGTGAGACGAGAGCTCACGCTCAGCGGCGTGCTCATGCTCGGCGGCTTCGCATTGAACGCGGTAGTGACGGTGGCGTTCCACCCCTCGGAGGAGGAAGGTGACCGCGAGGCGATCTTCGCCGAGTACGCGGACAGCGGGGCGTGGGTCGCGATTCATCTCGGACAGTTCGCGGGTGTCCTCCTTGGCCTCGCCGGGCTGTTTGTGCTGGCCCGCGCCATGCGCCCTGAGGCACCTCACCTGGCGGCGTTCGCTGCTGCTGGAGCGGTCATAACGGCAGCCACCTGGGCCGTTGTGCAGGCGGTGGATGGAGTTGCGCTCAAGCATGCAGTTGACGCCTGGGTCGATGCGTCGCGGCCCGAGGAGGCGAATCGCTTTGCGACCGCGGAAAGCGTGCTCGGACGGACTGGGGGGTTCAGAGTTACTTCCGCGTGCTGTACGCCCTGACCCTGACCCTCTTGGGCGTCGCGGTCGCGGTGAGCCGCCTGTTTGCTGCCTGGCTCGGGTGGGTGGCCGTTGCGGCGGGTGTGCTTTCCCTGGCGATTGGAATCGACATCGGGTACAGAGGCTTGGAGAGCGGTTTTCACGATCTAGCTGACGTCGGGTATCAGCTTCTCGCCCTGGTCTTCGTTGTGGGAATCCTCGTGACGGAACTGCGGTTCAGAGCTCCCGCCGCTTCGCGCTAACGGGCGGCGTCGGGTGTGGCTGCGGCGTAGATCGGCCCGAACGCGGGCCGCGGGTACGCAGCCTCGTCCAGCGGGATCCCGAAGCCGCCCGCAAGCTTCGTCGGGTTCGTCCGGACCGTCAGCTCGAGGCTCCCGAAGGATTCCCGCGCGCCTCCGCGCGAGCAGGAGCGATCTCACTCCTCTCAGGCGCGCTGCACGCTGAGACTGCCAGGCAGAGGTGGTCCCGATCGTCCGCGTTACGCCAAGAAACGAGTACCCGGCTCAGGAGTGAATTTTCGGCTGCTTCGGCAGCAGCCGATGGCCGTCGACGACGGCGGCCGCGACGTCGGCGAGCTTGGTGTTGGCCCGGCGCGATTGGTCGCGCAGCATCTCGAAGGCGTCAGCGTCGTCGACCGAATGACGCTCCATCAGGATGCCCTTGGCTCGCTCGGTGACCGCGCGGCGGCCGAACGCGTCCTCGAGGTCGTGGTACTCGGTGAACCGGCGAAGCACGATGTCGATCGCGCTCTGCCAATCGTCGACCTCGGAGTCGGTGATGCAGGCGAAGATGCCGCGCTTCGATGCCTCCTTGACGAAGGCGGGATCGGGCGCGTGGATGAGGAGGATCACCGGGCACGCGGCCTCCTGCACGATGTTGTCGATCAGGGCGAGGGCATGCTCCGAGCTCTTGCCGAGGCCGACCAAGGCCACATCGGGTCGCTCCCTGGCGGTCATGACTCCGACGTCCGCAACGTCGATCTCGCGGGCGATCACCTCGTGGCCCAGGTTCGCGACCATGGGTGCGACAAGCGCCAGCCGATCCCTGCGCTCGTTGGCGATCAGCACTCGGAGATGCTCGGTCTCGCGGTAGCTCATCAACCGTCCAGTCAGTCCCAACGGGACAGCGCCCGCCGAGGGCCGCCGAACGGCCTCTTGCGTCCGGGTGTATGGTGGTTATGCACTCGCCCCAAACCTCGGCGAGCGAATCTTTCCGGCTCCGACCCTCGGCCGGTGTATGGGCGTACCGACCTCAAACGGTCCGCGCCATAACCACCAAAGTTAGGAGCCCACATGGCTGTCATGGCCGAAAAGTCAACGGACGCCACAGCGATCCGTCCGTTCACGATCGAGACCCCCGAAGCGGACCTCGATGACCTGCGTGCTCGTATCGCCGCCACGCGTCTGGCCTGAGAAGGAGACCGTCGACGACGCGTCGCAGGGGGTGGAGCTGGCGACGATGCAGGCGGTCGCGCGCTATTGGCTGACGGACTACGACTGGCGCAAGTGCGAGGCGAGGCTGAACGCCGTCCCGCAGTTCGTCACCGAGATCGACGGCCTGGACATCCATTTCGTCCACGTTCGCTCCAAGCACGAGGACGCGCTGGCGCTCGTCGTCTGCCACGGATGGCCGGGCTCATTCGTCGAGCAGATGAAGATCGTCGATCTGCTCACCGACCCGACGGCGCATGGCGGCAGCGCGGGGGACGCCTTCCATCTGGTGATCCCAAACATGCCGGGCTACGGGTTTTCGGGCAAGCCGACGACGACCGGGGTGGACCCGCCCCACATGGGGCGTGCCTACACCGAGCTGATGAAGCGCCTCGGTTACGAGCGGTTCGTGGCGGCAGGCGGTGACTACGGCGCGCTCGTCGTCGACTACATGGCCGGCGGTCGCGACGCGCCCGCGTCGCCTGAGCCGGCGCCGCCGGAGCTGCTGGGGATTCACACCAACTTCCCCGGCGTGTTCCCGGTCGACGTCGACAAGGCGATCAAGACCCGCCTGGCTCAAGCGCTCCGACCTCCAGCCCATGAGCGACTCGCGGTCCTTCCAGCGGCTCGGGGCCGCATACAAGCATGCGGCGTACGCCGTGCAGATGGGGACGCGCCCGCAGACCATGTACGGGCTCAACGACTCCCCGGTCTTCCTGGCCGCCTACATGCTCGACCACGACCCGATCAGCTACCGGACGCTGATCCGACCCGCCTTCGTGGACGGGGACGAGCGCGGTCTGACCCGAGACGACATGCTCGACAACATCACGATGTTCTGGCTGACCAACACGGGGGTCTCGACCGCGAAGTCGTACTGGGAGTACCTGGGGTACGGCAGTTTCGCCGACGTCCGGAACGTCACCATCCCGGTGGCCGTGCAGCGTCTTCCCCGACGAGCTCTTCCGGGCCCCACGGAGCTGGACGGAGAAGGCGTACTCCAATCTCATCCACTACAACGAGGTCGACCGCGGCGGCCACTTCGCCGCCTGGGAGCAGCCGGAGCTGTACGCCTCCGAGCTGCGCACGGGGTTCCGGTCGCTCCGCTAGGTGACCGTATTTCGTCGTCTGCACCTGCCCTCGCTCGGCGGGGCGACCGAGTGGCTCAACTCTGAGCCACTCGGCCCCGCCGAGTTGCAGGGCCGCCTAGAGCCGGAGGACTGACATGGAAATCGCTTCCCTCGCAGATCTGCTGCACGAAACGTCGGAGCGTCACGGCGCATTCGAGGCGGTCGCCCCACCACATGACTGGTGGGACTGGTACGCCGCTTATATGGACGCTCGCCAGAGCGGGAGCTCTCCGGACGAGGCCTCCGCGGCCGCCGGGCGCTACATGGCCGAGGCCAAAGGCATCGTCGTAGCACCCGACGGGGGGAACGATGAGCTCGAGCAGTGACTATGACGTCATCGTTATCGGCGGCGGCTCGCCGGGCGAGCACTGCGCATCGACGGTTCCAGTCAGCCCCGCTTACGGGCTCCGAAGCCGCCCTCCGAGAGCCACTTGCGTCCGGGTGTAGGATGGCTGTGCGCCTCGCCTCAAACCTTCGGCGAGCAACCTTTCCGGCTCCGACCCTCGGCCGGTGTGTCGGCGTACCGACCTCAACCGGTCTGCGCCATAACCGCCAACGTTAGGAGCCCACATGCGTGTCGTGGCCGAAAAGTCAGCGGACGCCACTGCGATCCGGGCGCTCGAGGGGGAGATCCCCCAGGCGGATCTCGATGAGCTGCGCGCGCGCATCGTCGCCACGCGCTGGCCCGAAAAGGAGACCGTCGACGATCTGTCCCAGGGCCCGCGGCTCTCGACGATGCAGGAGCTGGCCCGCTACTGGGCGGAGGACTACGACTGGCGCAAGTGCGAGAGACTCGACGCCCTGCCGCACTTCGTCACCGAGATCGACGGGCTGGACATCCACTTCATCCACGTTCGCTCGGAGCATGAGGACGCGCTGCCGCTGATCGTCTCGCACGGGTGGCCGGGTTCGATCATCGAGCAGCTGAAGATCATCGATCCCCTGACCAATCCGACCGCACACGGCGCGAGCGCAGCGGACGCGTTTCATCTGGTGATTCCGTCGCTCCCCGGCTATGGACTCTCCGGCAAGCCGGCAATCACCGGCTGGGATGCCGTGCACATCGCCAGTGCCTGGACAGAGCTGATGAAGCGCCTCGGATACACGCGCTTCGCGGCACAGGGGGGCGACTGGGGCGCGATCATCGTTGACCAAATGGGTGTCCAGGCTCCCCCGGAGCTGGTCGGCATCCACACCAACATGCCCGGCGCTGTTCCAGCCGACGTCCATGCGGCGCTCCTGTCAGGTGACCCGGCGCCCGCCGGTCTCAGCGACGAAGAAACTCGCGTCTTCGAGAACCTGAAGGTCTTCTTCGCGACCGACATCGGCTACGCGCAGGAGATGGGGACCCACCCACAGGCGCTGTACGGAATTGCTGATTCACCCATCGGCTTGGCCGCCTGGATGATCGACCACGACGCGGCGAGCATGGAAGGCATCCTGAGCGTCTTTGACGGGGACGACGACGGCTGGGGCCTCACACGAGACGACGTGCTCGACAACATCACCTTCACCTGGCTGACTAACACGGGGGTTTCGTCGGGACGGATATATGCGGAGAACAAGCTCGGCTTCTACGACGTGAAGGGAGTCTCCGTCCCGGTGGCCGTGAGCATCTTCCCCGACGAGATCGATGCGGCTCCGCGCAGCTGGGCGGAGCAGGCCTATCCCAAGCTCATTCATTACAACCAGCTCGAGAAGGGCGGGCATTTCGCCGCCTGGCAGGTGCCTGAGCTGTTCGTCCCTGAAGTCCGCACGGGGTTGCGGACCCTTCGCTAACCAGCCGCCACCGAACGCAAGGAGTCCCGCATGTCAGTCGTGACCGATACGTCGGCGAGCGCCACAGAGATCCGTCCCTTCCAGGTTGAGGTACCGCAGGAGGCTCTGGACGACCTCAGGCAACGCATCGCCGCAACGCGCTGGCCCACGAAGGAGCTCGTCCACGATCGGTCGCAGGGCGTCCAGCTCGCTACGACGAAGGCCCTGGCGGACTTCTGGGAGAACGAACACAACTGGCGTGCGTGCGAGGCGAGGCTCAACGCGCTGCCTCAGTTCAAGACCGAGATCGACGGCGTCGACATCCACTTCATCCACGTGCGTTCGCAGCACGAGGACGCGCTGCCGCTGATCATGACGCACGGCTGGCCCGGCTCGGTCGTGGAGCTGCTCGAGACCGTCGGTCCGCTCACGGACCCGACCGCGCACGGCGGCAGCGCGGGCTGATGCCTTCCACCTGGTGCTGCCGTCCTTGCCCGGTTACGGGTTCTCCAGTGAGCCGACCGAGCTCGGTTGGGACGCCGCCCGCACCGGGCGCGCGTGGGCGGAGCTGATGCACCGCCTCGGCTACACCCGCTATGTCGCCCAGGGGGGCGACGTCGGTGCCCTCGTCACGGACCTGATGGGTCGCCAGGCGGTCGAGGGTTTGGTCGGCTACCACCTGAACCTGCTCACGGCGGTGCTCGCGGTCGGCGATCAGCTGCCCAAGGAATCCGAACAGGAACGCGCAGCGGCCGCGGCGGTCGCGACGTTCAGGGAAGACGGCTTCGGCTACTTCCTCGAGATGGCAACGCGGCCGCAGACGATCGGCTACTCCCTGCTCGATTCACCGGTCGCCCTGGCGGCCTGGCTGCTCGATCACGACACGGACAGCTACTACAAGATCTCCCGCGCCTTCGTCGACGGGGAGCCCGTGGGCAATCTCACCCGAGACAGCATCGTCGACAACATCAGTCTGTACTGGCTGACCGGCACCGCAGCGTCGGCGGCCCGGTCGTACTCGGAGGACGGGACGAGCGCTGGCCGCAGCGCTCGCGCAGCGGCCAGCCTCCTCCGGCGGTCACCGTGCCGGTCGGCTTCACCACGTTCCCCGGCGAGATCTGGGCTTCCCCGCGCAGCTGGGTCGAGCAGGTGTACCCGGGCCTCGCCTACTTCAACGAGGTCGACAGGGGCGGCCACTTCTCATCCTCCCGGTGGTGCCGGGCGACGAGCGTTCCCATGCAGGGCTGCCGCCATGCCCCGGCCTCCGAGGCCAGCCGTGCCTGGGACCACCAGCCCGACCGTGAACCGACAACGACTCCCTGACGCCCAGGCCTCGGCCTGGCCCGTCACTGGCCAGCGTCGCTAGAAGCCTGAGCCTGTCGAAGTCATTCCACTGAAGAATGACGCCGTCGGTTGGCGAGTCCCAATTCGGGATCTTCAGCGTCCGCACCGGCCCGCCACCGCGTGAGTCAAGCCTCCACGCGACCGTGCGATCGGGTGGCGAGCTGGCGGGGACGTGGACGTCTGCGCCCTGGATGAACGGCAAGCCGCTCAGGACCGGATCGGGTGAGCTCAGGTCAGTCTGCCCGTCACGGTTGCGGTCGAACGCGAAGAAGGCGTTGACCTGCTTGCTGATCGGACAGAGCACCGGCGTGCAGATGTTGAGGCCGTTGACGAGCAGCCGGTCGTTCTGGCTGCCTTGGTTGCCCCACAGCTCCTTGTACCTGATGTTGACCGCCGTCATGCTGCCCGGGCGGTTGCCGGTGTAGTTCTCGATGGCGGGGGACGCAAGCAGACGGAGGGTGAAGTCGCTTCTCACGAACGGCTCGTAGTAGACATGAAGCCTCGGCTGGCCGGGACGCACGATGGTGAACTCGTAGCGCTTGCCGGCCTTGACGGTAACCGGCCCCCAGGCGCCACCCCCCACCGAGCCATCGCTGATCGCCATCGACGCGACCGGCGCTGTCGCCGTCCGTTGGCCGTCGGCGTCGAGCGGCCACACCCTGACGGTGGCGCCCTGGAGCCCTGAGTTCTGCGGGAAGTCGAGTGCCTTTCCCGCGACCCGTATCGACCCGCTCTGCCGGACGATGTTGTGCGCCGGCCTGTGGCCGGTCAGGAACCTGTAGTAGGCGCGGAACGACGAGGCCGAGGTACACGCCTGCACGTGCGTTTGGTTCGGGACCGTGACGTTCTTCGCGCCGGCCATGTGCCGACCCGGTTCGCCCCGGCCGGCCCATATGGCGAGCGTTGGCACGCCGGGATTCTGGTCCTGGCCATCGACGTTGATGTAGTGCGCCAGGTTCGCGCGCCGCTGGGCGGCCATGGCCCCGTTGGTGAGGTAGTCGTACATCACCGAGGTGCCGAGCGAATGCGCGACCACGTCGACCTTGGACTTGCCCGTCCGCTGTTTGAGGCCCTTGATTGCGTCGTCGATCTGCTGATGGACTTCGCTCTTGTCCGACACCGCGCGTGTCGAGTTGTAGTCGACCTCGTCGATCCAGCGCGGCGCGTAGCCGTTGCTCGTAAAGCGCATCTTCTGGGACTCGAACTGCGCTCCCGTGCCTTCGATGCCGTGAACGAAGAGGATCGGGTTCTTCGCGCCGGCCGCCGGTGCGGCGACCAGGAACGCGAGCACGACTAGGGCCGAAGCGGCGAGGCTGAGCGCGGACGGCTTGCTCGGGGATCGCATCAAGTGTCTCCTCCAGAATCCCGCATCTCCAGTGCGGGGTTGCTTCTATCACGCGGGAAACCGGGTGTCAAACACAACCGTCATCGTGTCTCAAACTCGCCTGGTGCCGCTAACGTCCTCGACATGGCGACCCAGCGGGCAACCGGTCGGCGACCGGGACGGCCAGCGGCATCGCCGCGGCGGCCTGGAAGGCCCGCCGCGGCGACGCGCGAGCAGGTGCTCGATGCCGCGCTCCATCGCTATCTGCGCGGGCGCCGGGTCGACATCCGGGCGATCGCCGCCGAGCTCGGGCTCGGACGCGCCACCGTCCACCGCTGGTTCGGCACCCGCGAGACCCTGATCGGCGAGGTGATCGTCCTCGCGGCGGAGCCCGTGCTCGCGGCCGCGCGGGCCGGCGCTCGCGGTCGGGGCGGCCCGGCGCTGCTCGATACCTTCGACCGCTTCAACCGCTCCCTTGCCGACGCTCCCGCCTTGCGGCAGTTCGTGGAGGCCGAGCGCGAGACCGCGCTTCGAATCATCACCTCCCGCGGGGGCGTGGTCCAGCCCCGCATCGTCGCGATGATCACCGACTTGATCGATGGCGAGGCTCGCGTTGGCAGGTACGACCCGCCGGTCGAGCCCTCTACCCTGGGCTACGCGATCGTTCGACTGGCCGAGGCGTTTCTCTTCAACGACGCGGCGCTTGGCTCCAGGGGGGACTTGGATCGTCTCAGGGACGTCGAGGCCGCGCTTCTCAACGTGCCCGCTCAGGCGCGCAGGTAGGTGAGCACCGCGAGCACCC
The DNA here is from genome assembly GCA_963745365.1 of uncultured Actinomycetes bacterium. GTDB lineage: Bacteria > Actinomycetota > Thermoleophilia > Solirubrobacterales > 70-9 > AC-56. The sequence goes on along the minus strand of CAVUXC010000002.1, from coordinate 186,198 downwards.
AGCGTGAAGAGAGTGGCACGGCCCTCACACCACAACATCGGTAGGACTGAGGTGTATTAGCCCGGTGGGTTTCGCCCAGCCCAGGCTGCGATCTCGCTTGAGCCCGCGACAACCTCCCCGTCGTCGGTGACAAGCACGGGGACTGTCGTCCTCGCCCGTCAATCCCTTGACCTTGCGCCGTCCGGGTGTGAGGTTGAAGACGCTGGGCAGCGTCGCGCCACCTTAGCCGCCGGAAGTCGCCTTCATCCTTGGCGTACCGGCGGCCTGGGCGATCCTGCTCCTCTTCCATCCCGGCGGGGAGGCCGCCACGATCTATCTGAATCTGCAGGACAAGGTGGATCGATTTCTCGTCGTCCACATCGGGATGTTGATCTTCATCCCGCTGTTTGCCGCTGCGGTCTATGTGCTCATGCGCGATGTTGAGGGGACAGCGGCGCGCGTCAGCCGGATCGCGCTCATTCCATTCGTCATCTTCTACGGAGCCTTCGAGACGCTGCAGGGGATCGGGGTCGGCACGCTCGTTAACGAGCTGAACGGACTATCGGAGATTGATCAGGCGACACGCGAGGACCTAACCCAGGACTTCGCCGAGAACTTCCTCTTTCGCGATTTCGGAGTCTTCGTCAGCATCGGGAACATCGCGCTGGTCACCGCGATGATCGCGGCCGGTGTCGCCCTCCGCGGTCGCGCTGGTGCACCCCTTTCCGTGGCCATCCTGCTCGGCATCTCCCCGTTCCTGATCTCCGCCCACCCCCCGCCGTACGGACCCATCGGCCTGGCCCTCTTCATCGTCGCCGTCTTGCTCTTCCTGCGGAGCCAATCGACGGCCCCCGGTGCCGGCTGCCGTGGGAGCGGGTCCCCGCTAGCGCTCGCTGGCTCACGCGACTCCTCCTTCGCGCGACAAGCAAGAGCCTTAGCCAGCCACCACGGATCATCGTCGTGTCCGGCCTGCCGGGAACCAGAAAGACGGCCTCGCGAGGCCGGGCGCTGAGTTGGGTCGCGGTCTTCTCGGGAGGCTGCTCGGCCCGCGAGTTCGAAGTCTCGACCCTCCGCGGCCCGATTGCCTACGAGATCTCGGGCGTGCTCGGCACCAGTTGCGGTGGTCGGTCGGGATCGCAGGGCATCGCTGGGGTCGGCTGGTTAGACCCGCTGGCGACACCTTTCCGATCGCTCGAGCGGTGTTCAAGCCTGCCGCAGAACTCCCGCAGCTCATCGGCGAAAGCGGGGCTCGAGGCGCACATCTCCGGGCAGATCACCGTCTCTGCCTCTGGGAATGCGGAGCGCACGAGCTCTTCGAAACCCTCGTCGGCTCCTGCTGCCGAGACAACCTTCGTGGCTTTGCCAGCGAGGAGCGGCACTTTCGAGCGCCGCGAGGTCCTCGCCGATCGGCTCCGGGTCTTGAGCGAGCGCCTCGAGCATCACTGTGACCAATTCCATGTCGGGGAATCGTTCGACCATCTTCTGGGCAGTGTCCTCGTCGATTCCGCCGCGGGTCATCTGAGCAATGCCATAGCGCACAAACGCTTCACTGCCTTGACGCGCTAGCTGAACCATCGCCGCGAAGACGCCGGCCCGTTCGGGCGCGCGCTCACCCTCCCTCGAGTGGGAGACGAGCAGCGTGACCGATCGCAAGTCCGAGGACGACATCACGCCGCATCTTGGCGATGCGCACACCGCGGTCGGCGCTCCGTAGGAGTCCGTGACTACGACAAAGCGCTCCCAGCCACGTCGGTCGACCGCGTCAACGCCGATTCGCGCCGCCGCGTCGCGCCAGCGCGATAAGAGCTCGGCCCCGCGGCTGGGGTCGAGCTCCACCTCGGGCGGGATCTCGTTTCCTCCAACGCCGGGGGCATCGAAGCTCGTGACCTCCGCCCACTCCTCGAGGGCGGGCCGGATCCCCCATTCGAGCTCGGCGAAGGAGCGGACGAGCGAACAGGCCATGGCTGCACGATGGACAGTGTCATACGCAGTTTGACCGCGCGCGTAGGCGATCGAACGAATGCGCGCGGTTCAGCGGCAAGGCTCGGCATGAGCAAGCGCTCTCCCGCGAGTGGGGGCGCTTGCTGCTGGCCGGCGAGAAACGATCGGCCCGTTGCTCACTAAGCCGCGGCGCGGTGCCGGAGTGGATCTCATTCGGCTCCGTCGCCCCCGCCGGGCAGCTCGGCGGGCCGAGGCGCGAAAGGTGCGCCGTCGCGACCTGTGGGCATCGCCGAAGCCAGAACATCTTCGCGGCTGTAGTGACCGACGACGTCGAACCAGCGCTTCGCGTGCAGACCGACCAGGAGATCGCACTCGGCCGTGACGATGCCCTCCTCGCCGTAAAGCGGGCCGGCGATCACCTCGCCCCGCTCGGGCTCGACGATCGCCGCCCCTCCGTTGCCGAACAGATCCTTGCCCTCGGGGAGAGGTGCGGGGAAGTCGTCCGGGAAGGCGGAACGGGGTATGTACTGGGGGACCGAGACAACGAAGGCGCCCGATTCGATCGCGATATGGCGCATCGAAGCCAACCAGCCCTCGGAGTCGTCGCCCGTGGGAGCGATCCAAATCTGCGGCCCGCCCTTGTAGACGGCGTAGCGGGCCAAGGGCATGCGGTTCTCCCAACAAATCAATCCGCCGACTCGCCCGAACGGCGTCTCGGTCACGCCAAGATCGTCGCCGGGGCCGATCCCATAGAACAGCTTCTCCTGGTGGGTCGGCATCAGCTTGCGGTGCTTGTGAAGCAGCCCTTTGGGCCCGAGCAGGAGCAGCGTGTTGTAGATGGTCCCGGGCCGCTCGGATTCGCGCTCATTCACGCCGATCGCACAGTGAATGCCGGTCTCGCGGCAGACGTCCAGCAGCCGGTCGATCAGCGGGCCCGGAACGTCGACCGAGCTTGCCCAGAGCCGCTCCCAAAGCTCGTCCCAGCCGGAGAAGTCAGACGCCCCTCTCGCCCAGCTGTTTGATGGGAACACCGACACGAACGCTTCGGGCAATACTGCGAGCTGGATCCCTTGGCCGGCGCATTCGCGCAGAAGCCCACCCGCCTTCTGAATCGAGGCCTCTGCGTCCAGAATCACGGGGGTCGCTTGTACGGCAGCGACTTTCACGCTCTCGAATGAGGTCACGGGCGGAGCATACGCTCGTGCCATCAACGCGATACGTCGCGTCGCCCCTGAGCTCAACCCCCCTGCGACTTGACGTGCTCGATGACCTCGTTGAACTCCTTGGTCGGGGAGAAATCCACGTACTCGGAGTCCTCGAGCGCCTGCGGGGCGTGACCCGGCGCCCAGTAGAACGCCTGACCGGCCTCGTACACCTCTTCGCCGTCCTTAGTGCGCATCTTCACCCGGCCCTTCAACAGATATCCCCAGTGCGGGCACTGGCAGAGGTCGTCAGGCTGTCCGACCAGAGCCGGCCCTAGGTCCGCGCCCGCCGGTAGGCGCACGAATGCGGTCGTCATGTCGCCGCCGATCTCCTGCATCCGAAGCTCGACGCCGTCGCCCTCGATCGCGACTGGAGCCTGTTCACGCGTGATCGCCTTCATCGACGCTCCCCTTTCGTCCGTTTGTCGCTGTGTCGAGCTGACTATCTCACGCCGACTGGGAGTGCGCCTGGGAACGAAGCCGGACGCCGGTCGCCCGAATCTGGCTCCTTACCATCGAACACATGACCGTCCAACGGATGGAGCACGTCGGCATCGTGGTTGACGACCTCATAACCCGGAGGCCTGCTCGCGCTGGCGGACGCGTTCGCCTGCCCGCTGCTTGACGCTCGTCGGCACCCACCTGGAGAGCTGCGAGCGGTGTCCGGCAACCCAGCGGTATCCACGGTCAGTGAGCCTGGGGAATCGGACAAACGCGGCGGCCGGGACCCGCCCGCCAGGCAGGAGTCTCAGCAACGGCGCCACTGCAGCGCCTCCCGAGCGCCGTGCGCCGGTGGCGGAGATCAGGTGCCACGAGGCCATTCGCTCGGGGGGCTCGAGGTCCGCTAGAAGGTCGTCGGCCTCGGGTCGCTGCAGAGCGATCGGTCGCAACCGCACCTCGCGATCCCAGCGCAGCACGCCGGCGAGCAGCCACTTGCAGAAGCCGCAGTCCGCGTCGTAGAGGACTGCCCATGTCGTGTTTTGACCACGAAGCTCGGACACCTCACCGCGCCGGCTAGGCGTGCGCTGGTGCCGGATTGTCGGCGCGCGCCCGCCACTCCCGCTCGATCTGTCTCATCAGCTGCGGGTACACGATCAGGTGCCGGAACGGCCTGATCGCGGCCATGTAGGCGGTCCCGAGGATGCCGTTCGGCTTCACCAAGATGGCCATCTGACCGCGGTAGCCGCCGGTCTGGTCCGGCACCCAGCCGATGTGCATGACCCCGTGGACGGTCCGGTTGGCGGTCTCCGCTGCCCACTCGTCCTCGAGCAGGTAGAGCGAGGTGAAGGGGAGCGCGACGAAGTCCGGGCCGGACGGGGCGTCGCGCAGATCCACCGGCAGGCCGGTCGCGGAGCGTCGGCACCCTGGAGCCGGCGCCGGCTTCGGGTGCGTCCCAACCGAACAGCTCCCCGATCTTCCACCGGATCGCGAACAGCGTGCGGGCGGCGCGGGAGGAGCCTTGCGACAGGTCGGCCGAGGCAAACTGCTGCACCAGCCGAGGGAAGTCGTCTGGGCCGCCCGGTGTCGGCAGCGCCCACACATCCTCGAGCCGGAACTCGGGCGCGAGCTCGTGGATCCGCCAGGGGCGGGAGGTGTGCGCGGTCTTCGGGAGCCTCATTCGGATCCATACGATAGGGGCGCCTCAGAACTCGATCTGCGAACCGAGGAAGACCGTGCGCCCGCGCGGCAGCCGGAAATAGTCGGCCGGCTCGGCGGAGATCACCGAGGTGGCGAGGAAGAGCTGCTTGCGCCAGCGGCTCATTCCAGGCGCGTCGGTCGGCTTGAGCTCAATCTTGGAGAGGAAGTAGGAGGCCTCGGTGGCCTCCAGCGGGCACTCAACCCCGGCCTTGTCGATCAGCCTTATCACCGCTGGGACGTCGAATTTTTCGAAGTAGCCGTACTTGGCACGGACAAAGGTGATGCCGTCGTCCTTGTAGCCCAGCTCGTCGATGTCCAGCCGCGCGGACTCCCGGACCCGCGGCACCGGCAGGGTTTCCAGCGAGAGAACGAGGACGTGCTCGTGGAGCGAGTGCAGGTGGTCGACGTTCGCCCGCATCGCCAGCGGCGCGGTCTCCTTGCCGCGGTTCATGAACACCGCCGTCCCCGGCACCCGTACGACCGGCGGGTCCTTCGCCCGGAGCTCGTCGATGAACTTCTGCAGCGGGCCTTCGACGCGAAGCCGCGCCTCGGTGACCAATTCGCGCCCGCGGAACCAGGTGACCATCACCGTGAACAGCACCAGCCCGATCGTCAGCGGCAGCCAGGCGCCGCGGGTGAGCTTGGTCAGGTTGGCTCCGAAGAAGGCGAGGTCCACAGTCAGGAAGCCGCCCGCTGCGAGCAGGGCGAGCCACAGCGGCCACTGCCAGCGCTGGCGGACGATGAAGAAGAAGAGGATGGTCGTGATCGTGATCGTGGCGGTCACCGCCATCCCGAAGGCAAACGCCAGCGCCACCGAGGTCTGGAAGCTGAAGACGAGAACGAGCACCGCCCCCAGCAGCAGCCAGTTGACGAACGGCACGTAGACCTGCCCGATCTCGTGCTCGGAGGTGTGGATCACCCGCAGCCGCGGCAGGTAGCCGAGCTGCGCGGCCTGGTGGGCGATCGAGAAGGCCCCGGAGATCACTGCCTGCGAGGCGATCACCGTCGCTGCCGTGGCGAGGACCACCAGTGGGATCAGGCCGCCATCGGGCATCAGCTGGAAGAACGGCGCGCTGATCGTGCTGGGGTCGTCGAGGATCAGGCCCCCTTGGCCCAGGTAGCTGAGGATGCAGGCCGGAAAGACGAGCAGCAGCCAGGCGCGGGTGATCGCCGGTCGACCGAAGTGGCCCATATCCGCGTAGAGCGCCTCGGCGCCGGTGATCGCCAGCACCACGGCGGCGAGGGAGAAAAAGCCGGTGGAGCCGCTGTGCAGGAGGAAGTCGGCGGCGTAGGTGGGGGAGAGCGCCTTGAGGACCTCCGGGTGCATGCTGATGCCGCGGATCCCGAGGATGGCAATCGCCGTGAACCAGACCAGCATGATCGGCCCGAACCAGCGCGCCACGGCCCCGGTGCCCAGTTTCTGTATCGCGAAGAGGACGACGATGATGGTGGCGGTGATCGGCACGACCAGACGGTCGAGCGAGGGCTCGATCACCTTCATCCCCTCGACCGCCGAGAGCACCGAGATCGCCGGGGTGATCATGCTGTCGCCGAAGAAGAGCGCGGCACCGAAGACCCCGAGGCCGGCCAGCAGGAACTTGCTGCGCCCGCTGACCTGATCTCCGATCTGCCGGACCTGCGAGATCAGCGCCATGATCCCGCCCTCGCCCTGGTTGTCGGCCCGCATCACCAGCAGCACGTACTTGAAGGTGACGATGATCGTCACCGACCAGAAGATCAGCGAGACGATCCCGTAAACGCTCTCGATCGAGGACTGGACCGGGTGTGGGTCGTCGGGGTTGAAGACCGTCTGGATCGTGTAGATCGGGCTCGTGCCGATGTCGCCGAAGACGACCCCCAGCGCCCCCACGACCATCGCGGCCTTCGCATTCGCCCGGGTCCCGTTGGCCTCCATGCCCGGCGAACCTACACGTCGGCTCAGGCGCAACTGGCCTTGTCCTCCCCATAGAGTGCAGCGCGTGCCTCAGCTCCAACTGGACCACGTCGCGGTGGCCGTGCGCTCGATCAAATCGGCGCTTCCGCTCTACCGTGACGCCCTCGGGGGCGAGTACCTGATGGGGGGCGACGCGGCCGGGACCTGGCGCTGGATTCAGTTGCGGTTTCCCGGAGGCAAGGTGGAGCTGTTGGAGCCCCTTGGAGAGGGCTTTTTGACTCGGTTCCTCGAGCGCTACGGGGAGGGCTTGCACCACATCACCTTCAAGACCGACGACATCCGGGAAGCGATCGATGAGCTGGAGCGGCGGGGGTACGAGCTGGTCGACATCAATGTCGACAGCCCGGACTGGAAGGAAGCATTCCTGCGGCCGTCGATGGCTCATGGGACGTTGATCCAGATCGCTCAGTCCGCCCTGCCCGACGAGCAGGCAAAGGAACATCTGCATCCGTCGAACATCGCGGAGCTTCTCGCCGACGAGTAATTGGCGTCCGCCGCTGGGTTGAGCGATGAGTCCGGCCGCGAGCGCCGGTCTATTGGTAAAACCGGCAACCTCAGGAGGACCCATGAACACCACCGACACCAAGACGACCAGCGTAAGCAAGGTCGCGAACGTGATCATCCCGGTCGACGACCAGGACGGGATGCTGGCGTTCTACACCCAGAAACTCGGACTCGAGAAGCGCGCGGACGTGCCTTTCGGCGACGACGAGGGCAACCGCTGGATTGAGGTCGCGCCGAGCGGCGCGGAGACCCCGATCGCCCTGTGCCCCCCGGGCCCGAACGGAAAGGCCGGCGGCAAGGACACCGGGATCACCCTGCAGACCGACGACATCGACGCTGTCCACGCGCAGCTGCGGGATCGCGGCGTCGATGTCGACCCTGAGGTCAGTCGCATGGGCGACCCCGTGCCGCCCCTGTTCTGGCTGCGCGACCCGGAGGGCAACTCGCTGATGGTCGTCGAGGTCCGCTGACCAGGCCCAGCGAAGGAGACAGACAGATGGCAGCACGAATCGTTGTGACGGAGTTCGTCTCGCTCGACGGCGTGATGGAGGCGCCGGGGGGCGAGCCGGGATTCAAGTACCCGGGCTGGACCTTCGAGTTCGACCGCGGTGACGACGGGAACCAGTTCAAGCTGGACGAGACGAGGCAGGCCGACGCCCTGCTGATCGGGCGGCGCACCTACGAGAGCTTCGCGGGTGCCTGGCCGGAGCGTCAGGGCGACTTTGCCGACAAGTTCAACTCGATGCCTAAGTTCGTCGTCTCGACGACGCTCAAGGACCCGGAGTGGAACAACACCACGGTCCTCGATAACGGAGACGCTACGGCCCAGGTGCGAAAGCTCAAGGAGGAGTTCGACGGCGAGCTGCAGGTGCCGGGAAGCCACCGGCTCGTCCAAGAGCTGATCGAGAGCGATCTCGTCGACCAGATCAACTTGATGGTCTTCCCTGTGGTGCTCGGAACGGGCAAGAAGGCCTTCGAGGCGAAGCCCGAGCGGCGCCAGCTACGGCTAAAGGAGTCGAAGGTCGTCGGCGACGGCGTCCTCGTGCTGATCTACGAGCGGGCTGCCTGAATCGCCGCCTACCGCGTCCTCGTCGAAGTAGGCTGACCCCAGACGGTCATATGGCGGTCGACCTGGTTATCGACATCGAGAACACCCCCGGGGCGCTGGCGCGGGTGGCGGCCGCGATCAGCGATGCCGGCGTGAACATCGCCGCCGCTACCTGCGTCGGATCAGGCGAGCGGGCCGAGCTCCACATCCTCGTCCCGCACGCAGAGGCCGCGAAGCATTCGTTGGCGATTTCCCAGGTGGCGGTCACCCGGGAGCGCCCAGTCGTCGTGGTCGACGTAGAGGACCGCCCCGGCGTGTTGGCGGACCTGACTCGCACGATCGCCCGGGCGGGAGTCAACCTCGATCTCGTCTATGTCGCCACACGAAATCGCGTCGTCTTCGGGGCGGCCGACCTGGGTGCTCTTCGGGCCGCGCTCGACGCTGCGAGCTGACGCCTCAGGCGCGCAGGTAGGTCAGCACCGCGAGCACCCGGCGGTGGTCGTGCGGACTCAGCCCGTCGGGCGGCCCCCGCGACCGAGCGTTCGTGCAAGGGGGGTGCATGCGTTTGCGTCGTGTTTGGCGGGGGTAACCGGCGCCAGAGGAGGTGATCAAATGAGCCTGATCGACAAGCTGACCGGCCGAGCCAAGAAGGCAGCCGGCGACCTCGCAGGCGATTCCTCACTCAGGCGGCAGGGCGCCAAGGAGGAGCAGAAGGGCGAGAAGAAGGAAGAGCTCGACCGCGCCCAGAATCGCGCGGATGAGAAGGCCGAAGAGGTCGGAGAGCTCGAAAGGGAAACCTAGAGCTGTCGGGTGCGCCCGGCCGGGGTGCGCCCGGCCGGGGCGCCAGACCACATGGCAGGAGCGGCGGCATCGCGCGAGCCCATGTCCGATCACGATCTGCTCGACATCTACCTCCGCGACCACTTCGCCGGCGCGACCGCTGGGCTGGACCTCGCTGAGCGCATGTCGAAGGGCGCCCCGGGCGGGCCCCTGAGCGAGATCGCAGCCGAGGTCGAGTCGGACCGCCGGATCCTGCGCGACTTGATGTCGTCACTGAACCTGAGGCCGTCGCTGCTGAAGACGGCGATTGGCTGGTTTGGTGAGAAGGCCGCCCGCATAAAGCTCAACGATCGAGTACTCGGCCGACCCCCGCTCGGCTCCCTTCTCGAGCTGGAGGTGCTGATTGCGGGAGTCAGCGGCAAGCTGCAGCTCTGGCGGGCGCTCGCCGAGATCGCCTCGGGGGATCCGCGCCTCGAGCGGTTCGATTTCGTGGCGCTTGGCCGTCGCGCCGAAGCGCAACGCCGGCGACTGGAGGAGTTGCATGCGCTGGCGGCCCGCGAGGCGCTCGGCGGCGGCCACTGACCTGCGCTCGACGCGAGTGTCGCGCTTGTCGATCTAGCCGAGCTGCCCCACGCGCGCCCCGAGCTGCTCTTCGAGCTGCCCGGTGTGCGCCGGGAGGTCAACGGATTGCGTCGGGAGCCGCGGGGCTTGCCCCCGGATTCGTTCGAGCTGCTGCTCCACTGACCGGCCGGGGTCGCCCGGGATCGCGGGCACATCCGGGCCGGGCAGGTTGCCGGGATCCGGGGCGGGTCCTGGCCCGTCGTCCGGGGGGGATCCCGGTCCGTCACCGCCACTCCCGTCCGCCTGGCCGCCGCCGCCACCGCTCGACGGGTTTCCACCCTGCTTGGCGCCTCGAGCGGAAAGCTGGGCGCTCCTCGCCTGTGGCGCCGCACGTTCGACGCCATGTGCGCCCGGGCCGATGGCCGCGAGAGCTGGCACGCCCGTTGGGCTGGCGCCGGCGTCTCGGGAGTTGGTCGGCGACGAGCCGGTCACGATGCCGCCGGTCACGGCGGTTGCGGCGGCGAGTGCGGCCAGCGCCTTTGCGGTCAACGCCCCGGGACCTGGCGCCTGGCTCCCCAGCGGGATCAGCACCCGCTGGGGTGCGCCGGACATGATCGACCAGGCCGCAATTCCCCAGAAGCCGGAGTAGCAGCGGGAGAAGGCCTGGACCGCGAGGGGGTCGAGCTGGGTTCCCGCCTCCTTGCGGAGGATCTGAAAGACATCGCGGTGCCGTTTGACGGGCCTATAGGCGCGCGTCGAGGTGAGTGCGTCGAAGGTGTCGGCCACGGCGATGATTCGAGCGCCGAGCGGGATCTCCTCGCCGGAGAGCTGCGAGGGATATCCGGTCCCGTCGAGCCGCTCGTGGTGATGGGCGACCATCTGCGTGAGCTCATCGTCGCCCATGGGGCGGACCATGTCCGCCCCCACGGGGGCGTGACGCTTGATCACCTCGAACTCCTCGTCGGTCAGCCGGTCAGGCTTGTTGAGGATGGCCAGCGGAACCACGAGCTTGCCGACGTCGTGAACCGTGGCCGCAAGCCGGATCTTGGCCACATCGGCCGCCGGGAGGCCCAGCTTCTTGGCGATCATCGTCGAGTACCGAGCCACTCGGCGGGAGTGCCCGTGCGTGTACGGATCTCGCGCCTCCAGCGCGTCGGCGAGCCTCTTCAGAGCCTTGAGCCGCGTCTCGGGGCGGAGTTCATCGCTCCGCATGAGGCCGTCCTTGCCGTCGACGCCGAGCAGGGCGACCGCGTCGCCGAGACGTCGCTCCAGGCGCCAGCGCCGAATCCAGCCCCACAGCATGAGGTCGGAGAAGAGGAGGTCACGGGATCCGGGCCGCATCTGCCACAGGACGCGACCGGCGTAGGCGACAAGCAAGGAAACGACGAGCCCAATGGCTAGCAGCGGCACGAAGCCCGTGACCGCGCCGGTCAGCGCTAGACCCCAGACAGGGGCCGCCGGAACGAGTGTGACCGTCGCTGTAGCTGCCACTGCGTGCGGCAGGTACCTCCCCGGTGCGGGAGTTGTGTCCTCCACGACACCTTTTTATCGGCAGGGCGGAATGGCCCTGTGAACCGGCCGGACGAACGTATGAAATCTTGCGATCAGCGCGGCTGCGGCACGATCCGGATGTAGGGTCGCGGTGACTCCCAGCCGTCGGGATATGTCTCCCGCGCCTCGTCGTCGGAGACCGAGCCGGCGATGATCACGTCCTCGCCCTCCTGCCAGTTGACCGGGGTCGCGACCTTCTTGCTGGCGGTCAGCTGCAGCGAGTCGATCACGCGCAGCACCTCGTCGAAATTGCGACCCGTCGTCATCGGGTAGACGAGGATGAGCTTGACCTTCTTGTCCGGGCCGATCACGAAGACGTTGCGGACCGTCTGGTTCTCGGCCGGGGTGCGCTCGGTCGGGTCGCCACTGGTGCTCGCGGGCAGCATTCCGTAGAGCTTCGACACATTGAAGTCGGCGTCACCGATGATCGGGTAGTTCGGGGCCTGCCCTTGCGTCTCCTCGATGTCCTGCGCCCACTTGGCGTGGTTGTCCAGCGGGTCGACGGACAGGCCGATGATCTTCACGTTCCTGCGGTCGAACTCGGGCTTGATCTTGGCCATGTAGCCGAGCTCCGTCGTGCAGACCGGGGTGAAGTCCCGGGGGTGCGAGAACAGCACGGCCCAGGAATCGCCGATCCATTCATGGAAGCTGATCGGGCCCTCCGTCGTCTCGGCCTCGAAGTCGGGTGCCGTGTCGCCAATCTGCAGAGCCATCGTCTACCTCCTGGTTCCGGTGTCGTCCAAATCCATAAAGAAGACGATAGCCGCCAAGGGATACCGCGAGAATGGGGGAATGGCTGATTGGGCCATCGTCGACGCCCCGATTGACTGCTCGGGGGCGGGCCGCGGCGAGGAACACGCGCCCGCCGCGCTCCGCGCGGCCGGGCTGGTCGAGCGCCTGCGCGCGCGCGACGCCGGAGAGGCCGACGCGCGCATCCGCGACACGCGACGCGACCCGGACACCGGCGTGATCGGCGCGGTCGAGGTGCGCCGCGCGTCGGCCGCGGTCGCCTCGCGTGTGCGCGAGGTGCTGGAGGCCCCCGAGCGTCCGCTCGTCCTCGGCGGCGACTGCACGCTCCTGCTCGGCGTCTTTCAGGCGCTGCCGTATGGCAGCGGCCTGTGGTTCGTCGACGGGCACGCGGATTTCTTCGACGGGGAGAGCTCGCCAACCGGCGAGGCCGCCGACATGGAGCTCGCGATCCTCACGGGCCATGGCCCGCCCGGGCTGCTGGAGGAAGACGGGCCGCTGCTCGAGCCGGCCGCTGTGGTTCTGCTCGGGCATCGCCCCGCCGAGCTTCACCCCGACGTCGCCCGCGAGAACGCCCGCCTCGACCCAGCCATCCACGCCCTCACCGCTCCAGAGGTGCGCGAGCGCGGCGCCTCCCGGGTGGGGACCGACGCCGCCGCCCGGCTGGCGGAGCGCCCGGCGTGGCTGCATCTCGACCTCGACGTCCTCGACGAAAGCGTGCTGCCCGCTGTCAGCTATCCGCAGTCGCTCGGGCTCGACTGGGATGAGCTCGTCGCGCTCGTCCAACCGCTGGTTGCCGCGCCCAATCTCCTCGGGGTCTCGGTGGCCGACTTCAATCCGGACCGCGACGCCGACGGCAAGCATGCCGCCCGCGTTGTCGAGGGACTCGAATCGATCTGCGGGAGCTGAGGGGTGGGGCTCAGCCCAGCAGGCTTCCGGCCGGCCCGCCGCCGGTCGACTGACCGGCCGCCGGGACGGGCTTGGGCGCGCTGACGGGCTCGGGCACACGGACTGGCTGAGGCACACGGACGGGCTGAGGCGCACGGACGGGCTGGGGCGCGCTGACGGGCTGGGGCGCCGGGGGCCGAGGCGCCGGGGCGCTGGCGGCGGGCGCCGGAGTGCTGGGGGCGGGGCGAGGCGTTGAGGGCGAAGCGGGAGCGGGAGCGGAGGGGGCGCTGGCACGGGGGGCGCCGCCGACCGGCCCGGTGCTCGCTCCGGGCCGCGGGGCCGCGACGGCTCCCGCGGCTTGGCCGACCCGATTGGCGGCCCCGGCGGCCGCCCCGTTGACGGCGCCCGCGGCCGCGCCGACCGTCCGGTTGGCGCCGCTAGCGACCCCGTCGAGGACCCCGGTGGCGCCGCTCGCCGGCCCCGAGAGGTTGGTTCCGGCGGCCCGGTCGATCGCCCGCACGGCGCCGCTAGCGGGACCCGAGGCCGAGGGCAGGCCGGGCAGGGAGGGGATCAGGGACGGGGAGGGCAGGCGGGCGGGAACCGAGGGGGTGGGAACGCGAGGGGAACAGGGGCGGGGTGAGGATGGGCGGGGTGGGGAACAGCGGCGGGGTGAGGATCGGCGGGGTGGGAACGGTCGGGAAACAGCGGCGGGGTGAGGATCGGCGGGGTGGGGAGGAAGGGAACGAGCGGCGGGGTGGGGAACAGCGGCGGAGTGAGGATCGGCGGGGTCGGGAGGGACAGCGGCGGAGTGAGGATGGGCGGGGTGGGGAGGAAGGGAACGAGCGGCGGGGTGGGGATAAAGCGGCGGGGTGGCGGATACCGAGGGGACCAAAGGCGGATTGAGGACCGGGGGCGGGGTGGGGATCGAGGGCGGGCTCGGAACCGCCGGGCGGCGGGCTGGGAAGCGCCGGCGGGCGGGGTGACGCCGCCCGGCGGGGTGGGCACCGAGGGGCCGAGGGCGGCCCGGAGGGCGAAGGGGAGGGCGGCCCGGAGGGCGAGGGGGCGCCGGGAGCGCTCGAGCCGCCGCCGGGCGAGGCGGGGCCCGGGGAGCCGGCGGCGCTGGCGCCCTTCCAGGCGCCGCTGGCGCCGGCGCTGGCGTAGGCGCCGTGGGCGGAGCGGGCGCCGGCGCCGTGGGAGCCGGGGACCGGGTGCCTGGCGACGGCGAGGGGCGCCGTCGCGAGGGCGCCGGCGGCCGCCGCGGGCGCGGCGGCGCTCGGGGCCAGGTAGGCGGCTCCGCCGCCGTCTGCTTTGGCCCGCGAACGGGATCCCCTTGAAGGCGACGAGGGTCGCCAGGGAGAGGAAGGCCACCAGGGCGCCCGCGGTCAAGGCGCTGGTCGCGCCGAGCCCGGCCAGGTAGGGGCGAAGCTGTCCGCCCGGGTGGGGGAGGCGGGGGCTGGGGGCGGTCTGGGCGAGGCTGGTCATCCGGCGCGGATCGCAACTACCCAGATCGATGGGGCGCTAACTGGTTGCCTTGGGCGCCTACCGAGGAGCCTTAGCCGCCATCAAGGAGTTCTGCGGCCTGGGGTACCGTTTCGGTCAGGGTTGTGACGGGGCGACTTCGCCCACCCTCCGGGGAGGGTCGGGTCCGCCGCCGTCCTGGATCCGTCGCGATGACTTTTCGGTCTTGCGATGACTTGGGGGCGAATAGGCAATAGGCTCCGCATAGGCTCCGCCGAGTAACGACGATCCGAGGAGAGTGCTCAGATGCCCCCTGCCAAGAAGCCCGCATCCCGCCGTCGCGCCACCGCCAAGAAGCCCGCATCCCGCCGTCGCCCCACCGCGAAGAAGGCTGCTGCGCGAAAGCGCCCGGCCGCCAAGGAGCCGGCAGCGATCCAGCGTCTCAACAAGTCACTCGACCAGGCGCAGGATGCGCTGACGGCACTGCGCAAGGACGTCAGCGCGGGTGGCCGAAGCCTTCACAAGAACCTTCAGAAGTTCGTCAAGGACGCCCGGCGCGATAGCGGCAAGCTGAGCAAGGCCCTCGAGCGCGACGTCGAGCGGCTGCAGAAACGCCTCACGCCCTCCTCGAAGACGAAGAGCCGCCCGGCCGCGCGCCGCAAGGCGGCGGGACGCTCGACCGCCAAGCGGGCCACGTCACGGGCGAGCACGCGCCGCAAGCCGGCGGGACGCTCGACCGCCAAGCGGACCACGTCGCGCCCGGCCACGCGCCGCAAGCCGGCGGGGCGCTCGACGGCCAGGCGGACAGCGTCCCGAAGCGCTTCGGGATCGCGGTCGCGAACCGCTCGCGCTCGCGCTCGCGGTAAGCGCTACCGCGCACCCCTCGGCGCGGCGGCCAGCGCGAATGGGCTGCCCTCGGAGTCGCGGCAGACGGCCCACCGCTCGCCGGGGTGGATGACCGAGCCGCCGAGCTCGCGGACGCGCTGGAGCGTCGCCTCCAGGTCGGCGACGGTGAAGTAGGGGAGGGAAGCGGTGTCCCCGGGACCGGGCCCGCGCTCGTGGACGCCGAGGCGGAGGCCGTCATCCTCGATCTCCCACCCGGCGCCGGCCTCGGTGGATCGCGGCGCCAGCGTGGCGCCCAGCACGCCGTGCCAGAAACGGCGGGCGCGATCCGCGTCGTCGGCGGGGAACTCGATCAGCGGCGCGGGCATCGGCCCGAGTATGCCCTCTCTATCGCCTGAGCAGCCTTTCGAGCCGGTGGTGGAACTTCCGCACGTCGCGCCGCAGCCAGTCCGTGTGGTCGTTCCTCCATCCCTGGAGGTCCTTGAAGTACGGGCTGTCGTTGGCCGTCGCGTGGCCGATGATGTCCCGCATCTTGATCCCGAAGCGCTGCTTGAGCCAGCCGACGAGGCGCAGGACGGCATGGATCTGCCGCTGGCGGTGAAGGATCTGGCGGTCGGCCCAATGCGAGCCGCGCCCGGCCTCCTGGACCATCTCGACCCCGATCGAGCGGTGGTTCAGCCCAATGGTGTGCCGGCACCGGATCCCCGGCCTGACCAGCTTGTGGATGCGCCCGCTCTTTTCGACCACGAAGTGCGAGCAGACCCCGGGCCGCTCTCCCAGGTTGGGGGCGTTGGAGGCGAAGGTCTCCCAGGCGGACCTGTAGCTCGGCCCGGCGGTGAAGTGCAGGACGATCGCCCGCGGATTGCGCAGCCGCCACCTGCGCGGGCCGTAGTGGCGCGCTGAATACGCGGCCATCTGCCGCTTTCGCTCCCGTCCGTAGGGAATCCGGTCGCGATCGATCGGTGGCCGGCGCAGTCGCGCGCGGCCCGCGCTCGGCGTCCCGCGAGGGGCCGCGACGCGGCCGGACCGCGACTTCCGCCGCCCGCTCCCGCTCCGCGCCACCCTGGCCACCGCTCGGGCGTGGCGCCGGGCCGCGGAGTTCGGCAGCTCGCCGCCAGGCAGCTCGACCACGAACGCGGTTCCCGGGAGATGGTGGTTCTGCCAGCTGGTGGCCGTGCCATGCAGTCGCTGCCCACGACAGCGCTCGACCGGGAGGTTGGCGATCCGCGCGTACCGCTTCTGCTTGCGGGCGGGCCCGTGGCAGGGCGCGAGCACCTGTCCCCACGGCTGGTGGTACCAGATCGTCACCCGCGGCTTGATCCGCCTCGCGAGGCGCCTGACGGCGCGGCTCTCGGGCTCCGAGAACGGATGGGGGCCCGGGTAGTAGCCGCTCGACGCCGGGCACGCCGCCGCGCCAGCGGTAGGAGAAATTGCGGTTCAGGTCGACGCCGCGCGCGTTCTTGCGCGTGCGCGCCTGCACGCCGTCGGGGTTGACGCTCTTCACGACCCAGAGCTGGACCCCGGGTGTGTCGCGATGGGCGCGCCGGAGCCTGCGCACGATCTCGTGCCCCTCGCGCTCGTCGCCGTGGATCGAGCCGACCACCAGCGCCTTGCGCGTCGAGTCCGGATCGCCCAGCCGGACGGCGCGCAGCTCCGTCCCGCGCACAGAGTCCCCGAAGGTCAGCCGCTTGGATGCGCCCGAGGCGGGAGCGGCGTCGCCCAACCCCACCAGCGCCAGCGCGGAGGCCGTGATTGCCGCCACGAGGCGGGCGAGGGGAGACGCGAGATGTCTTGAGCATCGACCGGCGCTGGCGCATCATGGGCGAGGATACGATGCGTCGTTAACAGTCGTGATACACCGGCGCGGTCGGGGGTGCGTAGCCTGCCGCCCGGCGAAGGAGGAAGACGATGTCAGAAACCGAGGCGGATTCAGGCGGGCGCTTGTTGCAGACGCGGCGCGACCTGATCCGCGCCGGCGTAGGGGTCGCCGGGGTCTTCACTCTCGGCCCGGCGTTCTGGGAGGCCCTCGCCGCCCCGGCTCCGACCGGCCCCAGCCCCTACGGGACGCTGCGGCCGCCGGACGCCAACGGCATCCGGCTCCCCGCGGGGTTCAGCTCGCGGATTGTGGCTCGCGCGAACGAGCCTGTCCAGGGAACGAGCTACGTCTGGCCCATCTTCCCCGACGGCGCCTCGACCTTCCGCACCACCGAGGGGGGCTGGATCCTGGTTTCCAACTCCGAGACGCCCACGCCTGTGGACCTCCCGTTCCCACCGATCGGCAATCCGGGCGACGGAGGGGCGAGCGCGATCCGCTTCGGCCCCAACGGGGGAATCCAGGACGCCTATCGCATCCTCTCGGACACCAGCTCCAACTGCGCTGGGGGCAAAACCCCCTGGAGGACCTGGCTTTCCTGCGAGGAGGTCGACGACGGGCTGGTCTGGGAGTGCGATCCGCGGGGGGTCAATGACGCCGTCGTGCGCCCGGCGCTTGGAGTCTTCAAGCACGAGGCGGTCTGCGTCGACCCTGGCCGGGGACACGTGTACCTGAGCGAGGATCTAGGCGATGGAGGGTTCTACCGGTTCACGCCGGACACCAAGGGCGACCTCAGCGCGGGCCGGCTGGAGATCGCGCGCATGCGGGGCGACAAGAGCGTGGACTGGATGGAGGTGCCCGACCCGTCGGCCACATCCGTCCCCACGCGCCACCAGGTGACGGGCTCCACCAAGTTCAAGCGCGGCGAGGGGATCTGGTTCGACAGCAACCGCGTCTACCTGGCGGTGACGAGCGAAAGCCGCATCTGGGAGTACAACGCTCAGAACGAGCGGCTCCGGGTGCTCTACGACCCGGCGAGGATCGAGAACGCGCCCCTCACCGACGTCGACAACATCACCGTCGCACGCTCGGGCGATCTGTTCGTGTGCGAGGACAACGGCGGCGACGATCCCCTCGACATCTGCATCATCACCCGGCAGCCCGACCGCCGGGTCGCGCGCTTCCTCAAGCTCACCGGCCCACAGCACGGCGATCCCGACACCGAGGCGGTCAGCGAGGTGACCGGAGTCTGCTTCAACCCGGCCGGCGACCGGATGTACTTCTCCTCGCAGCGCGCCTTCGGCACGGGCGTCGTATACGAGGTCCGGGGCCCCTTCCGCAGCTAGTCTCCGGGCTCTCCGGCTCTCAGGCTCCTCTCATCTTCGTCGCGGACCATTGGTCCGTGCGAGTTCTGATCGTCGAGGACGACCTGCGGATGGCGGCGGCGATTCGGCGCGGGCTCCAGGCCGAGGGCGTGGTCGCCGACGTCGCCACGCGCGGCGAGGACGCATTGTGGATGGCGGGGTCGACGGAGTTCGACGCGGTGATCCTCGACCTGATGCTGCCCGGAATCGACGGGTTCGAGACCTGCCGGCGCCTGCGCGAGGACGGGGTCTGGGCGCCGATCATCATGTTGACGGCGAGGGACGCGATCGAGGACCGGGTCCGGGGCCTCGACCGGGGCGCCGACGACTACCTCGTGAAGCCGTTCTCGCTGGTCGAGCTGCTGGCGCGGCTGCGTGCGCTTGCTCGCCGGGGACAGGCGGAGCGTCCGCCGACGCTCGAGGTGGGCGACCTGCGCCTGGATCCCGCCAGCCAGCAGGTCTGGCGCGGCGAGCAGGAGATACGGCTCTCCCAGAAGGAGTTCGTCCTCCTGGAGACCTTGATGCGCCACCCGGGCGAGGTCTTAAGCAAGTTCCAGCTTCTGGAGCGTGCCTGGGACTACGACTACGAGAACCGCTCGAACGTGGTCGAGGTCTACATCCGCTATCTGCGCGAGAAGGTCGACCGCCCCTTCGGCGTGGAGTCGATCGAGACGGTCCGAGGCGCCGGGTACCGGCTGCGGAAGGACGCCCAGGCGTGAGCCGCCTGCCGATTCGGGTCCGAATCACCGCGGCCTTCGCTCTCGCGATGCTGCTCGTGCTCGTGGCGGCGGCGACGTTCGTCTACCTGCGCCAGCGTGCCGACCTCACCGAGACGATCGACCACGGGCTGGCGCGGCGCTCGGACGACGTCGCCGCCGTCATCCGTCGGTCCGGCACCCGCCTCCCCCAGGCCGGCGCCGGCAGGGTCACCGACCCGGAGGACAGCTTCGTCCAGGTGCTGACCCCGGAGGGACGCCGCGTGGAGGGAACCAGGGCGTTACGGGCTCCGGTGCTCAGCCCCGAGGAGGCCCGGCGGGCGTCGCAGGGCGCGACCGAGCTCGAGCGCGAGCTCCCAAGCATCGAGGGGACCGCGCGGATGCTCGCCCGCCCGCTGGCGGCCGCGCCGGCGCGGAGAGGCCCGCTCGTCCTGGTCGTCGGCGTCTCGCTCGCGGACCGCGAGGAAACGCTTTCGAGCCTCGTCAGGTCGTTCTTGATCGGCGTTCCGGTCGCGGTCCTGCTCGCGTCCGGAATCGGCTACTGGCTCGCGATCGCCGGCCTCGCGCCCGGTCGAGGCGATGCGCCAGCGGGCGAAGCGGGTCTCCCTGGGGCGCGGCGGCGAGCGGCTGCCGCTCCCGGCCGCGCAGGACGAGATCCGCCGTCTCGGCGAGACGCTGAACGAGATGCTTGCCCGTTTGGAGGAGTCGTTTCAGCGCGAGCGCCGATTCGTGGCCGACGCCAGCCACGAGCTCCGCACCCCGCTGGCGGTGCTGAAGGCCGAGCTCGAAGCGGTGATTCGCATGGGCGAACACGACCCGGAGGTCCGCGAATCGCTCGGCATTGCCCTGGAGGAGACGGACCACCTCGCCCAGCTCGCCGAGGACCTGCTGCTGATCGCCCGGGCCGCCGACGGTCGCCTGCCGGTGAGACGCGAGCAGGTCGAGGTCCGTGAGCTGCTTGGAGCGGACGCGGCAACGCTTCGCGGATCGCGCGCGCGAGCAGGATCGCCAGATTCGAGTTGACGCGCCCGGCGGCGAAAGCGTGCCCGTCGACCCGCTTCGGGCCCGGCAGGCGCTCGGGAACCTGGTCGACAACGCCCTGCGTCACGGCGGCGGCGAGATCCGGCTCTCCGCCCGCCGGTCACGGGAGGAGATCGAGATCGATGTCAGCGACCAGGGTCCGGGCTTTCCGGCCGCGCTCGAGCCGCGCGCCTTCGAGCGCTTCACGAGCGGCGATGGCGAAGGCGCCCGAAGCGGGGGGCTCGGGCTGGCGATCGTGCGGGCGATCGCGGAGGCGCATGGCGCGACCGCGACGATCGTCGACCGAAGCTCCGCGGGGACCACCGTTCGGCTGCGCTTTCCGCTGGCCGCTGCCGCCGAGTAAGCGGAGCCGCTCTCAGCTCGCTCTCAGCCGCGGTCCGTAGAACCGGCCCCGTAAGCGAGACCAGGAGGTCGATTCCATGCAGATCAATCACAAGCACTCCCTCAAGCAGAAGGCGTTCGCCATCGCAGCCACGGCTCTCGTCGCGGCGCTCGTCGCGCGCTCGCGCTGGCAGCTTGCGGCGGCAACGACGGGGCTGGCGCAAGCACCGCCTCGGCTCCCGAAACGATCCCGCAGCCGAGCCAGGCCCAGCTGGCGGCGGCCGGCCTGGACAAGCTCCCGGTGGCGCCCGACAGCAAGCGGCTCGACATCAAGGCGCCGACGTTCTCGAATCCCACCGAGATCACCAACCCGCTGTTCCCGATCAGCGACCTGCAGTCGGTGATCTTCAGCGGCCACATCGACAAGCAGCGCTTCCATACGGAGACCACTCTGCTGCCGCAGACGCGGATGGTCGAGTGGAGCCCGGGTCAGTGGGTGGAGGCGCGCATGTCGCAGTACATGGCATACATCGACGGGCGCATCGAGGAAGTCGCAATCGACCTCTATGCCCAGGCCGACGACGGGTCGGTGTGGTACCTCGGCGAGGACGTGTTCGACTACAGCAACACGAAGGGCCTCGTCGACGGTACGGCGGGCACCTGGCTGGCCGGCAGGGATGGCCCCCCCGAGATGATCATGCCCGCCGACCCCCAGGTCGGGGATGTGCATCGTCCCGAGAACATCCCCGGGCTCGCCTTCGAGGAGGTGACGATCAAGAAGATCAACCAGACCGTGGACGGTCCCACGGGCCCGGTCGAGGGCGCGATGGTCGCCCGTGAGCTCCACGACGACGGGACCTACAGCGACAAGGTCTTCGCCCCCGGGTACGGCGAGTTCTTCTCCGGCCACGGAACGGAGGTCGAGGCGATGGCCCTAGCAGTGCCCGTCGATGCCCTCGGGGGGCCTGTGCCGCCCGAGCTGGAGGCGCTGTCGGCCGCCGCCAACGACCTCCTCGACCCGGCCCTGTCCGGCGATTGGAGCTCGGCCGCGGCCGCTGAGAAGGCCGTGGCAAGGGCCTGGAATCAGTACCAAAAGGGCGAGGTTCCACCCCGGCTCGCCGCCGAGATGGACCGCGCGCTGACGACGCTGGGCGCAGCGATCGACACTCACGATCGAGACGCAGCGGGCACCGCGGCGATCGACGTCGCCCAGTCGACGCTCGACCTCGAGCTGCGCTACCGGCCGCAGACCGAGATCGACCTGGCCCGCTTCGAGCTGTGGGCGCGCCAGGTCCAGGTTCACGGGACCGCCGGCGACATGGGGGGCGTGAACGGGGATGTCCTGACCATGGACTGGGTCCGGGACCGGTTCGCGCACACGGTCGAGCCCGCCGATATGACCAGGATCGACACGCACCTGGAGGTGCTCCGGGAGGCCGTGGTCGACGTCGACATCAAGGCGGCCGTGGACGAAGCACCGCGGCTCCTGAAGGCGGTCGAGGCGGCCACGCAGACGACCTGAGCCGAGGTCGCGGGGGTCCGTCTCCCGTCCCCGCCGACGCAAGGGCCCCGAGGGCAAACGCCCTCGGGGCCCTTGCTACTCGCCCAGTCCCTCCTCGATACCGGCGAGCGCCTCGCCGACCAGGCGCCCGATGGCCTCGAGGTCATAGCCGCCCTCCTGGACGACCACGGTCGGCAGGCCGAGCGCGCCGAGCGTCCGGCCCGCCGCCCGAAAGCCACCGGCGCGTCACCCGCAGCGGGCTCTCCGGGTCGCCGCCGGCCGCGTCCACGCCGAGCGCCACGACCAGTGCCGCGCCCCGCGCTCGCGGGTCCAGGTCGCGAGGTCGGCCACCGCCTCCAGCCACGGCTCGTCGCCCGAGCCGGGCGCCAGGGGCAGGTTGCGATTGGCGCCGGTCGCCGGCGCCGTCGCCCGTCTCGGCGCCGAAGCCGAGGAAGTGCGGGAACCACCCGGCCCCGGGTCGACGTGCACGGAGCCGACCAGCACCTCGGGGTCGTCGTAGAAGATCGCCTGCGTCCCGTTGCCGTGGTGGGCGTCGATGTCGATCACCGCGACCGGGCCGTCGAGCGCCTCGCGAAGGCGAGCCGCGGCCGCGGCCGAGTTGTTCAGGTAGCAGGAGCCGCCGAAGCAGGCGCGGGCTGCGTGGTGGCCCGGCGGGCGGCAGCACGCGTAGGCGGCGCGCTCGCCGGCGAGCACCAGGTCGGCCGCGGTCAGGGCCACGTCGACCGCGGCCCGCGCCGCCTCCCAGGTGCCCGGCCCGATCAGGGTCATGGTGTCGTACGCGAAGTGGCCGGCCTGGGCGGTGATCGCCGCCGGCATGGCCGGCGGACGCTCGGAGAGCAGGCCGGGGTGGGGGAACAGGTACGGGACCACGCGGTCCTGCCCCGGGTCCACCGTCAGCCCGGCCGCCTCCCACTCCTTCCAGGCGCGGGCGAGGTAGGCCGGGAGCGCGGGGTCGTGTACAGCGCAGCACGGCGTCGTCGGGCTGCGCCTCGGCGTTCACGAAGCGCGCGCCGGCCTCGGCGAGCGCCTCGCGGATCCGCTCGGCGCGCGCGGGCAGCTCGGTGCCCGGCGTCCGGACGCCTACCCAGACCTCGCCGCCGGGATCATGCAGCCGGTGACGGTCGCTCCAGACCACGGGCATCGCGAGGGCCACCCGGCTCTCATACCACACGTTTGCCGCCTCGACCGAACGATCGCTTGAGTCATACAAAGGGCACAGTCGCGGGCCGTCTTTTGTCCCGTTGTGGCCATTGACGCGAGGGAGCCGCGGCGCATAGGTTCCTAACGACCGTTCATGAAGACTGGATTCGCGGTCGACATCGGGCAGCAGCTCGGCGCAGACAGGGTCCTGGACCCGCCCGGCGCGCTGCCACAGTCCGCGGAGCGCCTCGATCCCTCGGGGCCGGTTCGGCCCTACGAGCTCGAGGTGGAGGTGGAGCGGCTCTGCCTCGACTCGACCTCGCATCGCAAGCATCCGCGAGCGCGCCGGGGGCGACCCGGACCTGATGGCCGCCCGGATCACCGAGATCGTCGAATCCCGGGGCAAGCTGCACAACCCCGAGACCGACTCGGGCGGCATCCTGCTCGGCACGGTCGCCGCCATCGGCGAGCGCTACTCCGCACCACCCCCTGCCGGGCGCGCGGATCGTGACGCTCGGCTCGCTGACGCTGACGCCGCTGCGGCTGGACGCGGTCACGGGCATCGATCCCGACTCCCCTCAGGTCGAGGTCACGGGTCGCGGCCTACGTATTCGATCGCGCGGCGTGGGGGCTGCTGCCGGACGACCTGCCGCCGGCGACGGCGCTCGAGATCTACGACGTCTGCGCGGCCGTCTCGCAGATGCGTCCCCTGGTGCCCGCCGACGGCACCGTGTGCGTGCTGGGCGCCGGGCACGCCGGCAAGCTGGCGCTTGCCGCCGCCCGCGACGCGATGGAGGGCGGAACCGTGGTGGTCGTGGACGTCGACGCGGCGCGCGATCGAGCGCGTCACCGCGCTCGGGCTCTGCGACATCGGCGTCGCGGCCGACCTGCGCGACCCGCTCGCCGCCCTCGAGGCGCTGCGCGCCGCCGGCGCGCCGCCGGCCGACCTGACGGTCGTCGTCGTCAACGCGACGGGCTGCGAGCCGGCGGCGATCCTGCTGACCGCCGACGAGGGCACGGTGCTGTTCTTCTCGATGGCGACGAGCTTCTCAGGCCGCCGCGCTGGCCGCGGACGGGATCGCGTCGAACGTCCGCATGCTCGTCGGCAGCGGCTACTCGCCCGACCGCGGCGCTTACGCGCTCGACCTGGTGCGCCGCTCGGAGCCGCTGCGCCACGCCCTGGGCGTTCCGATCGAGGAGGCTGCGTGAGCCGAGCGCCGGGCACACGGTGCAGATGCGCTGGCGCGACCTCGACGCGCTCGGGCACGTCAACCACCCCGTCGTGCTCACCTATCTCGAGGAGGGGCGGGACGCGTTCCTGAAGGGGCACGGCATCCGCCGCGACGAGTACGTCGTGGGGCGCTGCTCGGTGAGCTTCCGCGACGCGATCGACCCGGCCCTCGAGGCCGTGACGGTGCAGTGCGAGGTGCGCGAGCTCGGGCGCTCGAGCGTGACCACGAGCGAGCGCATCGTCGACCACACCGGGCAGGTGCTGGTCGAGGCGGAGTTCGGCCTGGTGCTCTGGGATCCCGCGCAGCGGGGCTCGCGACCGATCACCGACGAGGAGCGCGCTTCCCTGGCGGGCTCCGGAGGGGCTTCCACGTGAACGCTTGGAACAGCGACCCGGTGGTGGTCACGGTCGCCGTGACCGGGGCCGATGTCTTCCGGGAGAACAACCCGAACATCCCGTACACGACCGAGGAGATCGCCGACTCGAGCATCGAGGCGAGCGGCGCGGGCGCCACCGTCGTGCACCTGCACGTGCGCGAGGACGACGGCACGCCCAGCGGGCGCCCCGAGCTGTTCCTGGACGTGATCGAGCGGATCCGCTCCGGCTCCGACCTGCTGACGATGGTCTCCACCGGCGGCGCCAACGACATGACGATCGAAGAGCGGACCACCGGCCTCGAGGCGAACCCCGACATCTCGGGCGTCGAGTCCGGCTCGATGAACTTCGGCGACGAGACCTTCATCACCCCGCCCCGGCCGGGCGCGGGATCATCGAGCGCGCGACGGACGCCGGGCATCGCCCTAGAGGTCGAGGCATTCGACGTCGGCCACGTGGTCAGCGCCGTGCGCTGGCTCGAGGAGGGGGTGCTGCCGCCGCCGATGCGGATCAACCTCGTGTTCGGCGTCCCGGGCGGGATCGACGCCTCGCCCGAGGCGCTGGTGGCGATGCTGCGCCCGCTGCCGCCGGAGACCTTCTGGACCGTGACCTGCATCGGGCGCCACCACCAGCGGATGATGGCGCTGGCGCTGCTCTACGGCGCGCCTGGAATCCGCACCGGGCTCGAGGATGTCGCCTACATCAGCCGTGGCGTGCACGCGCCGTCGAACGCGGCGCTGGTCGAGATGGCTGTCGGCATGACCAAGCAGACGGGGCGCGAGGTCGCGTCTTCCGATCAGGCACCGGAGCTGCTGAAGCTTGGCTGAGACGACGACTTCGAGCGAGCCGCCGCCGCCGTCGTCCAGGACGGACGCTCGTCGAGCCGGCGTGGCGCCGGCACCCGAGAGGCCATCCACCGGGCGGCGCTCGAGCTGTTCGCCCGGCGCGGGTATCACGCGACCTCGATGCGCGCGATCGGGTCCGCGGCGCGGGTGCAGCCGGCGGCGATCTACCACTGGTACTCGAGCAAGGAAGCGATCCTCGTGCAGCTCCAGGACGACTTCATGGAGCGCCTGACCGAGAAGGTCGTTGCGGCCATGGATCGCCACCAGCGCCCGGCGCTCCGCCTGGCCGCGGCGGTGCGCGAGCACGTCGTCTTCCACGGCGTCCACCGGCGCGCGGCGTTCGTTACCGACAGCGAGATCCGAGCGCTCACCGCCGGGCCACGGCGCGCGCTGATCGCCAAGCGCGACGACTACCAGGCGATCTTCAGCGAGATGATCCGGGACGGCATCCGGGACGGTTCGCTGCACGCCTCGGATGCGCACGTGGCCACCTACGCGATCCTCCTGCAGTGCACCGGGGTGGCGCTCTGGTTCGACCCGCGGGGGCCGCTGAAGCTCGAGCAGGTGGCTGCGCTCCACGTCGAGTTGGTGCTCGCCTCGCTGCAGGCACCCGGGCGTTGATCGCCGAAGCCATCGAGAGTGTCTCGCGGCGGCCGGTGCCGTCGGGGCGGAGGTAGCGGATCGATGCCCCGGATCAAGCCACCCGCCCTCCCCGAGCAGGCGACGATCGCGGTAGTCGCGCCGGCGAGCCCGCCGCAGACGCGCTCGGAGATCGAGCAGGCAACCGCGTACTTCGAGGCTCGCGGCCACCGGGTGGTCTTCGGGCCCAACCATCGCAAGGTGCACGGCTATCTCGCGGGGACGGACGAGGAGCGCGCCGCGGACCTCCAGTGGGCGCTCAGCGAGCCCGGCATCGACATGGTGCACGCGCTGTGCGGCGGCTACGGCACCGCTCGGCTGCACGATCGGATCGACTGGAGCGCGGCTCGGCGAGCCGCGCATCGTCTGCGGCTACAGCGACATCACCGCGCTGCACCTGGCGCTCGCCGCCCACGCGGGCTGGGTGACGTTCTACGGGCCGAACTTCCTGCGCTTCACGCGCCGCCGCAAGGAGGCTGACCAACGAGACAGAGGCCTGGTTCCACCGCGCCTTCGAGCCCGAGCCGCTGGGACGCGTCTTCGAGGACCCTGACAACCCGTACGTGCTCACCGTGGGCGAGGGGGTCGGCGGAGGCGCCGCTCGTCGGCGGTTGCCTGACGCTGCTGGCGGCGAGCATCGGCACGCCGTACGAGGTGCAGACGGACGGCTGCGTGGTGATGGTGGAGGACCTGAACACGGAGCCGTACCTGGTCGACACGGCGCTGAACCACCTGATCCGCGCCGGGAAGCTCGACAACGCCGCCGGGTTCGTGTTCGGGACCGACGTGAACCTCAAGGCGCAGACGATCCCCGACGAGGTCGGAGTCGAGCCTCTCGATCGAGGAGATCCTCGACGAGCTGATCGCTCCGCTGGGGATCCCCGCGATCGCAAACGTCCCCGTCGGGCATGGCAAGCACATGGCGACGATGCCGCTCGGCGTCACCGTCCGCGCTGGACGGCGCCGGCAAGGCGCTTGAGGTTCTCGAGGCGGCGGTGGAGCCAAGAACGGACCAACCAGGAGGAGAGTGAAGTGATGAGGTCGAGGAGCATGTGGACGAGGACCGGGCTGCTGGTGGCCGTCGTGGCGGTCGCCGCCGCAGTCGTCGCCCTGCCCGCCGGCGCCCAGGACTCGGGTTCCGGTGAGAAGAAGGTGCTCAAGATCGGCTGGGGCGCAGGACCCCCAGACGCTCAACCCGTTCGTCGCGCCTGGACGAGGAGGCCTTCACCGTCTGGGCGATCAACTGGGACCTGCTGGTCAACTTCAGCCCCGAGGACCTCTCGCCCGACGCCGGGCATCGCCGAGAGCTGGGAGGTCTCCGACGACGAGAAGACGCGTCACCTTCACGCTCGACCGACGCGCAACTGGTCCGACGGCGAGCCGATCACCTCCACGGACGTCAAGTACTCGCTCGAGACGCTCGGCGCCGACGGGCTGACCTCTTCACGAGCTACACCAACAACGTCACCGTCGATCAAGACCCCCGACGACGCGACGGTCGTGATCAAGACCAGCCACCCGACGCCCGCATCGTCGGCGGCCTCTTCATCTACATGCTCCCCGAGCACGTCTGGGGCAAGGTCCCGCTCGACGAGGTCACTCGCACGCTACCAGCCCGAGCTGCCGATGGTCGGCAGCGGGCCCTACGTCGTCACCGAGTTCGAGCGCGGGCGGATCCTGCGCATGGAGCGCAACCCCGAGTGGACCGGCGAGGCAGCCCGAGCTTCGACGAGATCCAGTTCATCAAGTACGGCACCGAGGACGCCGTCGAGCGCGCGCTGAAGCTGGGCGAGATCGACATGGACCTCGAGGTCGCAGCCGGCGACGTTCGAGCGCCTCGGCGACGAGCCGAACATCGACACGGTGCAGGAGCGCCGTCGCCGTCGTACACCGAGCTGGCCTTCAACCTCTGCTCGGAGGAGAACTGCCCCGACGCGCAGTTCAACCCGGCGGTTCAGGACCAGACCGTGCGCCAGGCGATCGCCTACGCGATCGACCGCGCGCGCGATCAACGAGATCTCCGCCCTCGGCACCTCGTTCGTCGGCCAACGGGATCCTGCCGCACGTTCTACCAGGCGTTCTACGAGGAGCCCGAGCAGACCTACCAGCCGCCCGACGTCGAGCTCGCCAACCAGATGCTCGACGACGCCGGCTGGCAGGACAACGGCGACGGCCCCGCACGAAGGGCGACCAGGAGCTGTCGTTCGACCTCTACGTGCGCTCGGAGTCGCAGTCCGACACCCAGGCGGCGAAGCTGATCGCCGAGATGGCGCGCGAGATCGGCGTCGAGTTCAACGTCCAGGTTGTCAGCGCCGACAAGCTGACCGAGCTCACCGTCCGCAAGGTCGACGGCGAGCCGGCGCCCGAGTTCGACACGTTCGTCTGGGGTTGGGGCGGCGACCCGTACGACCCGAGCTTCCTGCTCAGCCTGTTCACGACCGACGAGATCGGCGGCCTCTCGGACTCCTTCTACTCGAACCCCGAGTACGACCGGCTGTTCGAGCGAGCAGTCCGGCGAGTTCGACGTCGAGGCAGCGCAAGGAGATCATCGCAGCGAGATGGTCGACGCTCGACCCAGGAGGACCTCCCCTACGTCGTGCTGACCGACGACCCGAACCTGCAGGCGTACCGCACCGACCGGCTCGCGAACGTCGAGCAGCCTGCCCGCCGAGCGAGACCGGCGACCTGATCTGCGAGCAGATCTCCTACGAGCCGCTGCTGTCGCTGGCCCCGGCGGATGGCTCCTCGGGCGACGGCGACGGCGGAGGCAGCGGAGTCGTGATCGTCGTGATCGCGGCGGTGGTCCTCGGCGGAGCCGGCGTTCTCTGTTCGCTCGCCGCGCCGCCGGCGCCGAGGAGCGAGCCGCTCGGAGCTCGAGAGTGAGGCGCGATTCGTGAACCTTCGCTGGCTGGCGGGCAAGGTGGCGGCGGCGCTGCTGACGCTCGCGTTCGTGATCGTCTTCAACTTCTTCCTCTTTCGTGTCATGGGCGACCCCACCACGCAGCTCGCCCGCCTGCCGCAGTCGACGCCCGAGGAGATCGAGAAGCTGAGGGCCGACTACGGCCTCGACAAGCCGCTGCTGACCGGCCAGTTCGTCGACTACGTCGGCGACACCCTGCGCGCTCGACCTCGGGATCAGCCAGCGCTCGCGCGCGGACGGTCTGGACCGAGATCAAGGAGGCGCTGCCCGTGGACGCTGTTGCTGGTCGGGACTGGGACCCTGCTCGCGACGCTGATCGGCAGCTGGATGGGGGTGGTCGCCGCGACGCGGCGCGGCAAGAAGACCGACGACGGCCTGCTCGGTTTCAGCCTCTTCACCTACGCCGCGCCGGAGTACTGGATCGGGATCATCCTGATCCTCGTCTTCGCGCGTCTGGCTCCGAGGTCTTACCGGCCGGCCTGCAGATGACGCCCGGGGTCGAGTTCTCGAGCTGGCTCGACGAGGCGCGCGAACGTGGGCCGAGCATCTGGTCCTGCCCGCGACGGCGATCACGCTGATGCTGCTCGGCCAGTACTTCCTGATCATGCGCTCGTCGATGGTCGACGTGCTGACCGAGGACTTCATCACCGTCAAGCGCGCCACCGGTTTGCCCTGGAGCCGAGTTGTGCGCCGCCACGCCGTCCCCAACGCGCTGCTGCCGCTGGTGACGCTGTCGGCGATCCAGTTCGGCGCGGTCGTCGGCGGTGCGATCACGATCGAGACGATCTTCTCCTGGCCCGGGCTCGGACGAGCTGAGCTTCAATGCGATCAACGACAAGGACTTTCCGGTCCTTCAGGGCACCTTCCTCGTCTTCTCCGCCGGGGTGATCCTCGCCAACCTGCTCGCCGACTGCCTCTACTTCTACCTCGACCCGCGGGTGCAGACGAAATGACCGCACCTGAGTGCTCGCCGCTGAGCGTCACCGAAGCCCGCTCTGAGCGAGGGGCGATCACGGCGGCCACGGTCGAACCCGGCGCCATCGAGGTCGGCGAACGCAGCGTGCGGGACCTGCTTCTGGGCACGTGGCGCGGGCGCTTGGGGCTCACCGTGCTCGGGGTGTTCACCTTCGTGGCGATCTTCGGCGAGGCGATCGCGCCCTTACGACCCCGACGCTTCGAGCCTCGATGTGCTCGCGTCTCCCAGCAGCGACCACCTGCTGGGAACGACCGAGCAGGGCTCCGACGTCCTCTCCCAGCTGCTGGCGGGGGCGAGGGTATCGATCGTGGTCGGCTTCGCCGCCGCGATCATCTCGGCAGTGATCGGTTCAGCGGTCGGTCTCGCGAGCGGATACTTCGGCGGTTGGACGGATCGCATCCTGGACCCGCTCGAGAACTGGTTCCTGGTCATCCCGACGCTGCCGCTGATGATCGTGCTCGCCCGGCTGCTCGATCCCTCGCTCGGGGTGCTGATCATCGTCATCGGGCTGACCTCGTGGGCCGGCACCGGGAGGATCGTTCGCGCCCAGGTGCTGACGCTCAGGGAGAGGGCGTTCGTCGAGCGCGCCCGGGCTCTGGGGGCGAGGAACACCTACATCATCCGCAAGCACATCTTCCCCAACACGGCGCCGCTGATCTTCGCCAACACGGTGCTGATCGTCGCGGTCGCCATCCTCTCCGAGGCCGCACTCTCCTTCCTCGGCCTCGGCGACCCGACGCAGATCTCGTGGGGCACGATGCTCGAGAACGCCTTCGAGGCCGGGGCGCCGAGCGCGGAGGCGTGGTGGTACGTGATCCCGCCCGGGCTCTGCATCACGACCCTCGTGCTGGCCGTCGCGGTGCTCGGCTACCTGTTCGAGGAGTACATCAACCCGAGACTGCGCGAGCACGGCATGACATCGCTGCTGGAGGTCAGCGACCTGCACGTCCACCACCGCGGGCACCCGATCGTCGACGGCGTGGACTTCACGCTCGAGACGGGGGAGGCGATGGGGCTGGCCGGCGAGTCCGGCTGCGGCAAGACGACAACTGCCCTGGCGCTGATGAAGCTGTTGCCCCCCACCCTCGAGCAGTCGGGGAAGCTGACCCTGCGTCCGCCCGGGCGTCGAGGAGCCGATCAACATCGATCGGCGCACCGAGACGGGGATGCAGCTGGTGCGCTGGCGCCACGTCTCGCTCGTCTTCCAGGGTGCGATGAACTCGCTCGATCCCGTGCAGCGCGTGGTCACGCAGATCGCGGACGCGATCCGCCTGCACGAGGAGGTTGCGAGCGCGGAAAGAGCTCGGCAAGCGGATCAGCGAGCTGTTGCGGACGGTCGGCCTGACGCCGGGGATCGGTCGCCGCTACCCGCACCAGCTCTCCGGCGGCCAGCGACAGCGGGTGATGATCGCGCTCGCGCTCGCCTGCCGGCCGTCGCTCGTGATCGCCGACGAGCCGACCACGGCGCTCGACGTCGTCATGCAGGCGCAGGTGCTGCAGCTGCTCGAACGCCTGCGCGAACAGCTCGGGTTGGCGCTGATCCTGATCTCGCACGACCTCGGCGTGCTGGCCGAGACGTGCGATCGAGTCGCGATCATGTACGCGGGGCGGATCGTCGAGACTGGGCCGGTGCGCGTGGTGTTCGATGCTCCGCAGCATCCATACACCAAGCTCCTGCTCGAATCGCTGCCCGTGATCGGCGATAAGCGGGGGCACGCCGCCCCGATCCCCGGTGGGCCGCCGGACCCGGGCGACCCGCCGGAGGGCTGCCGGTTCCGGCCGCGCTGCCCCTACTCCGCTGAGAAGTGCTTCTCCGATCCGCCGCTGCGCGAGGTGGTCCCCGGCCAGGCCGCGGCCTGTCACTACGCGCCCTGGGCCGAGTGGCCCCCGGTTCCCGAAGCCGTTCGCCGAGACGACGAGATGAGCGGCGGCGGACGAGCGTTGATGGAGGTCCGCGACCTCGCGATCGAGTTCCACGGCCACGGCGCCGTGGCTCGGGCCGTCGACGGCGTCTCGCTCGAATGGCAGCGGGGCGAGATCCTGGGCGTGGTCGGGGAATCGGGCTGCGGGAAGTCCACGCTCGCGCGCGCCATGCTCGGGCTGCTCGAGCCTGCCTCGGGGGAGGTGGCGCTCGATGGCGCGACGGTGAACGGTAAGGGCACCCTCGGCGAACTACGCAGGCGCGTGCAGATGATCTTCCAGGACCCCTACCAGACGCTCAACCCGCGCCAGCGCGTCTCCGCGATCGTCGCCGAACCGCTGGTCGTCCAGGGCGTGGCCCGCGCCGAGCACGAGGCGCGCGTGCGGCGCTCCCTCGAGGACGTCGGCCTCGAGCCCGCCCGCTTCGCCGACCGCTACCCGCACCAGCTCTCCGGCGGCCAGCGCCAGCGGGTCGCGATCGCGGCGGCCCTGGTACTCGAGCCCGAGGGACTGATCTGCGACGAGCCGGTCTCGATGCTCGACGCCTCCGTGCGCGCTCAGATCCTCGCCGTCCTGCTCGAGCTCCAACAGCGCCGAAACCTGGCGCTGATCTTCATCACCCACGACCTCAGCCTGGCGTGGTCGCTGTGCGACCGGATCGCTGTCATGTATCTGGGGCGGGTCGTCGAGCAGGGATCGGCGGCAGACGTGATCGAGCGACCCCAGCATCCCTACACGCAGGCGCTGGTCGACCGCGGTGCCCGTCCCGGCCGCGGGCGGCGGCGGGAAGCGCGAGCTGCTGAGCGGCGAGCTCCCCGACCCCACCGACGTCCCGACTGGCTGCCGCTTCCACCCGCGTTGCCCGAAGCGGTTCGGGCCGTGTGACGCCGTCGACCCTCCGCTACTCAGCGCCGGCGCGCGCGACCAGCTAGCGGCCTGCCTGCTGCACGACCCGACGCTGACCGGGGCCGAAGGCCACGACAGCGATGCCTGAGCGCTGGCGCGAGATCGCGGGCCCGGTAGGCCGGATCGACCCCGGGCGGCGAAACGCGATCACCGACGTGCCCGGCGTCCGCGTCGGTCACGCGCAGGCGGCGAGCGGCGAGCGCACCGGCGTCACCGTCGTGGCGCCGCCGTCCCTGCCGGCGCTCGCGGGGGTGGCGACCGTCAACGGTGTGGGGGAGCTGACGGCCAAGCTCGAGATCGACGAGCACGGAGCGATGAAGACGCCGGTGTACCTGTGCGGGACCCACGCGGTGGGCACCGTGCATCAGGCGGCGGTGCTCGCCTCCGGCAGGGGCCCCGACGACGTGGTGCTGCCGGTCGTGGGCGAGTGCGACGACGGCGAGATGGCCGATTCGCGCACCGTGACGGCCGGCGACGTGCGAGCGGGCGCTGGAGAATCTCGGCGCCGAGGTTCCGGAGGGCAGCGTCGGGGCGGGCACCGGGATGACCTGCTTCGACTTTCCCGGCGGCATCGGAACGGCCTCGCGGTCGGTCGGCGACCACCACGTCGGGGTGCTCCTCAACTGCAACTTCGGCGACCGTGAGTACCTGGACGTGCTTCCCGGAGGGCTCGACAGTGCCCCGTCGAGGGCGGTGCCCCACGGCTCCTGCATCGCGGTCTGCGCCACCGACGCCCCGCTCTCCGCGCTCCAGCTTCGCCGCTTGGCGCTTCGCCCGCTGCTCGGGCTCGCTCGCGCCGGCTCCTACGCGGCCGAGGGTTCCGGGCGAGATCGGCCTCGCGTTCAGCACCTCGACCGCCCCGGCCGTTTCCAACCAGCAACTGGATCGGCACTTCGCTGCCGCCTACGAGGCTGCGCGCGAAGCGGTCTACAACTGCCTCGTTGCGGCGCGGCCGGCCAAGCGACTCGACGGCAGCATGCAGGACGCGTTCCCCATCGAGACTGTTCGCCGGCTGACCTGAGCGCCGCCGATCGGCTGAAGCCCCGCACCCGCCCTGCCGATAACCCGGGCATGGAAGCCGGTGGAACCTGGCTCTGCCCGACGGAGTTCGATCGCGGACGCCTGCTCGAGATGGAGGCGAAGCTCGGTCGCCCGCGGGCGATCATGTACGGCTCGCTCGCGATCATGTTCGTGATCGCCACCCACTGGCTGGGTTGGTGGATGCTGCTGCCCCTGGTCGGCTCGGTGCTGGGCTATGCGCTGCTGCAGCCTCTGATCGCGACCAGCCAGCGCCCGGAGTACGTGGTCGGAGCCACGGTGGTCAACGCCCAGGTGCTGATCGGCGTTGGTATCGCGCTGACCGGCGGGCCGGCCAGCCCGGCTATCCCGCTCCTGCTGCTTCCGATCGTGACGCTTCCGGTCCGCTTCTCGACCCGAGGCGTGGCCGCCGGCGTCGCCATCACGGTCGCGGTGCTGCTGGGCTCGACCGTCGCCGTCGATCCGGGCTCCTTCGCCGCCGACCCCACCTACACGCTGGTCGGGCTGGCCGCGCTTCCGGGCCTCGCCGCCTTCGCTCACACGCTGATGCGCGCCGAAATCGAGCAGCGCGCGCACGCGACACTCGACTCGCTGACGGGCCTGCTCAACCGCAAGGCGCTCGCGGGGCGCTTCGCGGAGATCGCCGAGCAGGCGAGGCTGACCGGTGCCTGGGTCGCGGTGATCGAGTGCGACCTCGACTGCTTCAAGCAGGTAAACGACACCCACGGGCACGATCGCGGGGACCAGGTGTTGAAGGACGCCGCCTACGTGATGCGCAAGAACCTTCGCTCCTTCGAGCTCGTCTACCGCCTCGGCGGCGAGGAGTTCCTGGTGCTCCTACCCGGCCTTACGCTGGAGGAGGGGCTGGCGCTCGGCGAGCGCCTGCGCATGGGCATCGAGGATTCGAGGCCAGGCGGGCTGCCGGTCACCGCGTCATTCGGCGTAGCGGCCGCGCGCGGGGCCGCAGTCGAGTTCGAGTCGCTGTTCCGCGAGGCCGACGCCGCGCTCTACCTGGCCAAGCGCAACGGCCGCAACCAGACGATCGGGCACGATCGCCAACCCGCGGCGACGTCCCGAGCCGGGATCGCGGCGGCGGCCGCCATCGGCGTGCCCGGGCCCGGCGCCTGACGAGTAACGCCCCGTCAGGCGCCGCAGCCGGACGGCTCAGCGCTGCGGGAGCGTTCCCTGCTCGAGAAGCTCCCTGCGAACAGGCCGGACCGACGCCGTCGTGCAACGGGCTCGCTTCGCGATCACCTGGTCCGAGGCGTCAGGATCGCGACGCAGCTCGAACTCGGTCAACGCCCGCCGGCGGTGAGCCTTCTGCTCGGCCGTGGTCCCGGTCGAAGCCTGGTCCATCGCGTCCTCGCGGCGGCACCTGAGGCATCGCCAGGCTCCCTTCTCGTGCGTCCAGCCGTCGGGCTGTACGGGCTCGGCGCTTCCCGCGCCGTAACTGGCTACAACGCCACAGCGACCACAGGTCCAGCTGCCACTCACGCCGTTCCCTGGATCGACTAACTCGCCTGTACGTCCACGGCCCTGGGGCCCTTGTCGCCTGCCTCGGCGTTGAAGGTCACCTTGGCGCCTTCCTGAAGCGAGCGAAAGCCGTCGCCGATGATGGCGCTCTGGTGGACGAAGAGGTCCTTCGAGCCGTCATCGGGAGTGATGAAGCCGAAGCCCTTCTCGTCGCTGAACCACTTAACGGTTCCAGTGGGCATGTATTTCTCCTCTGCGGATGTGTGCTGCGAACGCGAGGATGCAATACAGCAACGACGGCGAGCGCGGGCACGTTTTCCAGGCCATCTAGCCTGACCAATACTTGATTACCGTAGCAGCCCGGGAGGACGCCGGGGGTGCGCAGTTGGATACGACATTTCGCGTCGCTGCCACCTTCACCCCCGAGTAAGCGCGGCCACCGCCTCGCCGACCGTGTGGTCGGTGGCGGCGGCCTGCTGCAGCCCGACGGTGTCGAGAATCTCCCCGAGGTGTGATCCGTCGGGCACCACCACACGCAGCGTCTGCTGGCGCAGCTTCAGCTGTGCCGCCAGCCCGAACAACATCCGGATCCCGGTGCTGTCCAGGAACACGAGCTCGCTCAGGTCGACGACCAGACCGCCGGCCTGGTCGCTGATCGCGGTGGTTACGCGATCGCCGAACTCGGCTGCGTTCGATCGATCGATTTCGCCGGAGAGGTGCGCGACCGGCAACCCTCCGATCGATTCGAGCTTGAGATCGGCGAGAGGCATCACGGCGGTCACACCGGCACTATCGCGGATTCTTGAGCTGGGCGTTCTCGAACCCGGAGGACGAGGAGGACGATGTCGTCGCGCGGCTCGGCCTCGCCGGCGCCGAAGACCGCTTCCTCGAGCCCGCTCGCGATCTTAGTGGCGCTTCGGCCGGCGCAGGACTCGAGAGCCGCGACCAGGCCGGCGCGCTTCACGATTCGGCCGGGAGCGTAGGCGTCGGTCAGCCCGTCGGTGTACAGGATGAGCGCGTCCCCGGGGGCAAGATCGGCGGTGTGGTCCGCCAGCTCCGGCTCGGGCAGCACCCCGAGCATGGTTCCGGGCTGGCCCACTTGCTCGACCCACCCGCCCGCACGCAGCACCAGGGGTAATGGGTGGCCGCCCATCGACAGGGTCACGCGGGCCCCGTCCGCCGGCTTCAGGTCGATCCGCCCACAAGCGACCGTGCATGACTGGTCCGGAGACTGTCGCAGGATCGCGTCGTTCAACAGTTTCAGGATCCGGCTCGGTTGGCTCTCGTGGACCGCGGCCGCGCGAAGCGTGTAGCGGGCGAGCCCAGTGGTCGCCGCCGCCGCGGCACCCTTGCCGAGCACGTCGCCGACGATCACGGTCCAGCTCTCGTCACCGCGCTCGAACAGGTCGTAGAAGTCGCCTCCAACGAGGTGTTCCCTGCCGGCAGCGCGGAAGTCGACCGCCGTCTCGATCCCCGGGATCACCGGCAGGTGCGACGGGAGGAGGCTCTCCTGGAGGGTTCCCGCGATTTGCTCGACCTCCTCCTCGGCACGCCTGCGCTCGGTGATCACCGCCGCCAGCACCAGCATGGTGATGCTGGCGATGCCCAAGAACCCCTGCGCGAGCAGCAGCCTGTCGTCGGGAGAATGGCCGGCGAAGGGACCGCTGTCGCTCTCGGTGAACGGGATCGCGATGCTGGCCACCAGCAGAATCCCGACGCACGGTGCCCGGGCTGCCAGAACCGCAGGGCCGCCCAGACGCCGAGCGGAAACAAGACGAAGATGAGCGGCGTGCTCTGAGAGAAGATGAGGGCGCTGACGGCCAGCACCACTGCGATCAGCGCCACGGCCTCGGGCAGCCTCCCGGGGGCCCGCCTGTAGGGCCAGTGGGTCGCCGCGACCAGGAGCGCCGGGGCGACCACCAGGTCCCCACCCATGTCGCCGAGCCACCAGGTGCGCCACACGGAGCCGAAGTTGTCCGAGGCGATCTCGTTGCCCACCAGCAGGCTGGTGACCCCGATCGAGGCACTGATGGTCGTGCTGACCGCGCCCCCGAGGATCGCCAGGGCGATCACGTCTCTGACCCGCTCCAGCGAGGCGCGGAAATCCGCCAGCTCGCGTAGCAGGTAGGCGCCGGCCAGGGCCTCCAGCGTGTTCCCGGCCGCGATCCCCAGCACCGAGTAGATGGGGATGCCGGTCCAGCCGTTCGCCAGCAGGGCGCCGAGCGCCACACCTGGCCAGACGCGATAGCCCCACAGCAGGACCGCCGCCAAGGCGATCCCGGTGGGCGCCCAAATCGCCGTCACACTGGAGGATGCGAAGGCGAGGTTGAGGCCGAGCTTCGCAGCGCCGTAGTACACGCCGGTGAGCACGGCGACCTTGGCTGCGTAGGGCTTCCAGTCGCCCCGGCCGCTCCCCTCCATCCCGACGAGCCTAGTGGACTGTCCTGTGGCGGCGCCCGCGGAGGGCGTGCGGGCGAGCGCCGTCCGCCCTCAGGCCGGAAGTGGTGAGGCGGACGGCCGCAGGCGATCGACGAGCGCCCAGCACGCGAAGCACAGCGCTCCGAGGGCGCCCGTCGCGGTCAGGAGAGCCCCGGCGGCAGATGTGGAGAAGAGCGGCGACGGCGAGGATCCAGATCGGCGCGGCATGCAGCGCCGCGCCGAATTCGCCCCGCTTGCCGGCCAGCCCCAGCACCAGCGCGCCGGCCACCACCACGCTGCCCGTGAGCGTCACGGCCGCGGGGTGACGGCGAAGTCAGGAACGCAACGTGGACAGACGCCCGTGGCGCCCGCGGCCCATCAGCGATCCGCAGCTATGCCGTGGATCTGGCTTTGGCTGCGGGGCCCGCTAGGTGACTTGAACGTTGGCCGCCCTGGGTCCCTTGTCGCCGGATTCGGCTTCATAGGTGACCTTGGCGCCCTCGTCCAGGGAGCGGTACCCATCTCCGAGAATTGCGCTCTGATGCACGAAGAGGTCCTTCGAGCCGTCATCGGGAGTGATGAAGCCGAAGCCCTTCTCGCTGTTGAACCACTTGACGGTTCCGGATGGCATATTCGTTCCTCCACCGGTAAGTGCTGCGACCGCGGAGGCTACGAGTAACCAGGACGAGCGCCGGCACGGATTCGCCGGGATCCAGCCCGGCCGATCAATCACCACCGTACCAGGGCCTTCCGCCCTCCGTTCAGAGCGGTGCGCGCGAGACGTGCTCCGCGCCCAGCGTTGAGAGACCGTCCGAGCGGCTGAGGCCGATCCGTGCCGATCCCTAGAATCGACCGAGGAGCGCTCCGCGCTTCTGAGCATTTTGGCCAAGGTTCTCGAGGAAAAGGAGCGGGTCGTCGTCCGCTTCGCAGGCGATTCGGGCGACGGCATACAGCTCGCCGGCAACCGCTTCGCCGCAGCGACCGCCCTGATCGGCAACGACCTGGTCACGCTGCCCGACTTCCCGGCCGAGATCCGGGCGCCGGCCGGGACCCTGGCCGGCGTTTCGGCTTTCCAGATCCACTTCGCCTCCAGGGACATCCTCACCCCGGGCGGCCGCCCCAACGCGCTGGTCGCGATGAACCCGGCGGCCCTGAAGATGAACCTGCCCGAGGTCGAGCGGGGCGGCATCCTGATCGTCAACGAGGACGGGTTCACGCAGACCACCCTGCGCAAGGCCGAGTACGAGGCGAGCCCGCTCGAGGACGGAACGCTCGACGACTATCGGGTGTTTCGCGTCCCGATGACCTCGATGACCGTCCGCGCAACCGACGGCATCGACTCGATCTCGGCGCGCGACGCCGCGCGCTCGAAGAACTTCTTCGCGCTCGGGCTGGTCTCGTGGATGTACAGCCGGCCGGTCGACGGCACGACGCGCTGGATCGAGGAGAAGTTCTCCTCCACGCCGCCCGTGATGGAGGCGAACCTGGCGGCCTTCCGGGCCGGCCATAACTTCGGCGAGACGGCCGAGCTGCTTCAGGTCCACTACGAGGTCAAGCCCGCCCCTGCCCAGCCAGGCACCTACCGCGGCGTCAACGGGACGGAGGCGGCGGCTCTGGGGTTGATCGCGGCGAGCGTCCGGAGCGGCCTGCCGCTGTTCCTCGCCAGCTACCCGATCACGCCGGCCTCCGAGCTCCTGCACGAGCTCTCGCGCCACAGGCGCTTCGGCGTCCGCACCGTGCAGGCCGAGGACGAGATCGCCGCCTCGAACATGGCGCTCGGCGCCTCCTTCGGCGGCCACCTCGGCGTCACGGTCACCAGCGGCCCCGGCATGGACCTGAAGGCCGAGACGATCGGCCTCGCAGTCGCCCTGGAGCTGCCGCTGCTGGTGATCGACACCCAGCGGGCCGGCCCCTCGACCGGGATGCCGACCAAGACCGAGGCCGCCGACCTGCTGATGGCGATCCACGGCCGCCACGGCGAGTCGCCGCTGCCGGTGGTCGCTGCGGCGACACCGGCCCAATGCTTCGAGGCCGTCTTCGAGTCGGTCCGGATTGCGGTCCGCTACCGAACGCCGGTGATCCTGCTCTCCGACACCTTCCTGGCCAACTCGTCCGAGCCATGGTCCCTGCCCGAGGCGGCAGACCTGCCGCGGATCGATCCAGGCTTCGCGACCGAGCCCAACCGCGACGGGGAGTTCTGGCCGTACGTGCGCGACGAGAGGCTGGCACGGCCCTGGGCGTTGCCGGGGACGAAGGGGCTTCAGCACGTGGTGGGGGGGCTCGAGAAGGAGGACGAGACCGGTCACATCAGCTACGAGGCGGAGAACCACGCGCGCATGACCCGCCTGCGGGCGGAGAAGGTCGCCGGGATCGCGGCTGACATCCCAGAGCTCGAGGTCGATGACCCCGACGGCGCCGAGCTGCTGGTGCTCGGCTGGGGATCGACCTACGGCGCAATCACCGGAGCGGTGAGACGGGTGCGGCGTCGCGGCAAGAAGGTCGCCGCCGCCCACCTCCACCACCTCAACCCGCTGCCCTCGAACACCGGCGAGGTGGTGCGCTCCTATCGCCAGGTCCTGATCCCGGAGGCCAACACCGGGCAGCTGGTGAAGATCATCCGCGCGGAGTTCCTGGTCGACGCGCTCAGCTACACCAAGGTCGAGGGGTTGCCGATCTTCGCCGAGGAGCTCGACGAGGCGATCGTGGAGCGACTATGAGCGCGGAATCCGGAAACGGCGCTGCGCGCGGAGGCGGCGCTGCGGCGCTGACCAAGAAGGACTTCGCCTCCGACCAGGAGACGCGCTGGTGCCCCGGCTGCGGCGACTACGCGATCCTGGCCACGGTCCAGCAGTTCCTGCCCGAGCTGGGCCTGCCCCCGGAGCGGATCGTGTGGGTGGCGGGCATCGGCTGCGCGGGCCGCTTCGCCTACTACATGAACACCTACGGGGTGCATGGAATCCACGGTCGTGCCCCGGCGCTGGCCACCGGCCTGGCGCTCGCCCGTCCCGACCTCTCGATCTGGGTGGTCACGGGAGACGGCGACGCGCTGTCGATCGGGGGCAACCACCTGATCCACGCGCTGCGGCGAAACGTGCCGATCAAGATCCTGCTCTTCAACAACCAGATCTACGGCCTCACCAAGGGCCAGTACTCGCCCACCAGCGAGGAAGGCAAGGTCACCAAGTCGACCCCGTTCGGCTCCCTGGACCATCCGTTCAACCCGATCGCGCTCGCGCTCGGCGCCGAGGCGACCTTCGCCGCGCGCACCGTGGACACGGATCGCGAGCACCAGGCCGACGTGCTGCGCGCCGCCACCGAGCATCCGGGGTCGGCCTTCATCGAGATCTACCAGAACTGCAACGTGTTCAACGACGGCGCCTTCGACGCGGTGCGGGGGAAGGGGAGGGAGGAGAACCAGATCCGGCTGGAGCACGGCAAGCCGATCCGCTTCGGCGCCGACGGCGAGCGCGGGGTTGTCCGCGGCGCCGACGGCCGCCTGGGAATCGAGGAGGTCTCCGCGGTGGGCACCGAGGCGCTGCTCGTCCACGACGCCCACGACCCCAACCCAAGCCTCGCCTTCTCCCTCGCCCACCTCAGCCAGCGGCCGAACGGCCCCACCCCGATCGGGGTCTTCCGCGCCTTCGAGCGACCCCTCTACGGCGAGGGGACCGCCAGCGAGCTGGCGGCCGCCCGCGAGGGCGTGGGCACGGACGAGCTGGACTCGCTGTTTCGCTCCGGCGACACCTGGACGGTCGAGTAGCCGTCCGTCAACTCCGATCCGCGGCGTCCTGGTTCCGCCCCCCGGAACCAGCTGGACTCAGTTGGCGCCTGGTCAAGGGCTAGGGTTCGGGCCGCGTGTACGACTGGCTCCTGTTCCTGCACGTTCTGTCGGCCTTCGCCCTGTTCGGGACCGTGGCCATCTTCAGCGCCTTCGCGCTCGGCACGGCGACCGATTCGCGCCTGCTCGCGGTCGCCAACGCGCTCTGGAACGTGGGCGGGCTGGGGACGCTGGTGCTCGGCATCTGGCTCGCGATCTACGTCGACGGCTACGAGATCTGGGACGGCTGGATCATCACGGCGATCGTGCTCTTTTCGATCGCCACCGAGCTGGGGCGGCGGGCTCAGCTCGGATACACGCCGGCGGCCGGGAGCCAGGCCGGTGCTGCGACCACGGGCGCCCCGCCGGCCGCCCTCATGCACTGGCTGCGCTCGCTCGTCATCCTCGCCCTGCTCGTGGTGATGATCTACAAGCCGGGAGCGTGACCGTGCTCGCGACAATCCGTCCGGACGCCTGGGACTTCCCGCTCCTGCTCCACGTCCTCGGGGCGATGCTCCTGGTGGGGACGCTCGTCCTCGCCGCCTCGGCGCTGATCTTCGCCTGGCGCGACGGCAGCGCCTCGCTGGTGCGCCTCGGCTACCGCTCCCTGCTGATCGGCGCGCTGCCGGCGTGGATCGTGATGCGGGGCGCCGCCGAGTGGATCGCCGACAAGGAGGGCCTGACCGGGGACGAGCTGCCCTCGTGGGTGGACATCGGCTACAGCACCGCGGACTCCGGCTTCCTGCTGCTCGTGATCTCCACCGTGCTCGCCGGCCTCGCCGTTCGTCGCGCCGGCCGCAGCGAGGGGTCGGGCGGCGGCTTCAGCCGGGCCTCAACCGTGATCGTCTCGCT
This sequence comes from uncultured Actinomycetes bacterium, assembly GCA_963745365.1. Lineage (GTDB taxonomy): Bacteria > Actinomycetota > Thermoleophilia > Solirubrobacterales > 70-9 > AC-56. The sequence goes on along the minus strand of CAVUXC010000002.1, from coordinate 143,777 downwards.
GGCCTTGATCGCCTATCTGGTGGCGACCTGGGCGATGACGACGCAGCCGGTCTGAGGTCCTACGGGCTCTGTCCGCCCACGGCCTCGGCGACCTCCGCCACGGCGGCCTGCTCCGCCTCGCTGACCCGCTCGCCGCTGAGGCCGAGGAAGCCCTCCTTGCGAGTGTCGGCGACCCGGTTCGCCAGGGTGAGGACGAAGCGCTCGGTACTCGTCGACCTCCTCCGGGGTCGCCTTTCGCTCCAATAGCTGCGACGGCGTCCCGAAGATGCTGGAGGCCGTGCTCCCTTGAGCTCCTCGGGCGAGTGGTACCTCGTGTGGTCGATCTCGGGCTTCGTCGAGGCGATCTCGTCGAGCAGCTCGCTGTCGCCGTGCTGCTTGCGCGCCTCGGCATATGCCTTCGCCATCGAGAAGCTCTCGCGGAAGGTGCCGCCGCGCTGCGCCGTGATCACGATCATGCCGGCGCTCGGCGGCCCCTTCAGAACGATCTCCCACTCGTCCGGGGCGAAGTCGGCCTTACCGGTCATCCCGGTCGATCAGGTCTCTTCGGCCGGGCCGGGGTCTGGTGGCTTGGGCTCGTTGGGCAACATCTCGACCACCCGCCCCGCGCTTCTGAGGCAACGGGGGCACGGCCTGGGCATCAGGGAGCCAGCGGCCGGTGCGAAGGCCTCCCCACAGGACGGACACACGTAAACGGACACGGATTCCTTTCCGGTTATCAGATCCCACTCCCCCTTGCTGCTGTCCAGTCTACGCCCATTGCACGACGGCAAGGGCCAGTTACCCCGCGGATCTCACGGACGCCCTGGGACGGGGCCGCCGGCGGGCGGCAACCCCGCAGGCGGGTGGGATACTCAGTGGTCGTGTGCTCACGGAGCGCGCTCGCGGAGGGTCCGAAGCAGGCGGTAGTCGTCTGACAGGGGCCGCCGCGCCAGGGCGGCGCTCCGCCCACATCCAGGCGGAGCTCGGCAGGCTGCTTTCCCCGGGCGCGGTCGGCCCGCCGACGGCGGCCTACCTAACGGATGCGACCGAGCATCGCGGCATCAAGGGCAGTGCCGACGCGGTCGCGCTGCCGGCGACTACGGAGGAGGTCGCCGGCATCGTCGCCTGGTGCTACGAGCACGAGGTGCCGATCGTGCCGCGCGGCGGAGGCACCGGCTTTGCAGCCGGCGCCGTGCCCCTGGACGGCGGTGTCGTCCTGGGCCTCGAGCGGATGACGCGGGTCCGCGCCTTCGAGCCGCTTCTGTGGCGAATCTGCGTCGAGGCGGGGCTGCGCACGGCGGAGGTCCGCCGGCTGGCGCGCGAGAACGGCCTCTTCTTTCCGCCCGATCCCGGCGCTGCCGAGCAGTCGCAGATCGGCGGCAACATCGCCACCAACGCTGGCGGTCCCCACGCCTTCAAGTACGGGGTCACCGGCGCCTGGGTCACAGGGCTGGAGGCGGTCGTCCCGCCCGGAGAGATCGTCGAGATCGGTGGAGCGATCCGCAAGGACGTGGCCGGCTATGACCTGAAGAGCCTTCTGATCGGCTCGGAGGGAACGCTCGGCGTGATCACCGCGGCCTGGCTCAAGCTCCTGCCGGCGCCGGAGGCGGCTCTGCCCGTGGTCGCCTTCCACACGGGCGCCGAGGCGGGCTGCAGGGCGATCGAGAGCGTGCTTGGCGCCGGACTCACCGCGGCCGCGCTCGAATTCCTGGACGGCGGGGCCCTGGCGGTGGCCGGCGGCTCGTTTCCGGGCGCTGTCCCGGAGGCCGCGGGCTTCATGGTGATCGCCGAGGCCGACGGCACCGTCGCCGAGGCCGAGCGCGTTCAGCGGGAGCTGGTGGAGGTGGTGGGCGCCGACGCGCTTGCCGTGCTCGCGCCCACCCGCCGGCGCGAGGTGGAGGCGCTGTGGCGGTGGCGCGACGGCGTCTCGATTGCAATCGAGACGCGGCGCGGGGGGAAGGTGAGCGAGGACATAGTGGTCCCGCTCGACCGCATCCGGGAGGCGATCGAGGAGACGGTCGCGATCGGGGAACGTCACCGTTTGGAGGCCTGCAGCTGGGGCCACGCCGGCGACGGCAACCTGCACTCGACCTTCCTGGTCGCGCCCGACGACGGCGGGGAGCTGGAGCGGGCGCGCACGGCAGCCGAGGAGCTGTTCGAGCTCGCCGCGCGGTTGGGGGGATCGATCTCGGGGGAGCACGGCATCGGCTGGGTGAAGCGGGGGCAGCTGGCGCGCCAGTGGCCCTCTCGGGCGCTCGAGCTGCACGCGGCAATCAAGGGGGTGTTCGACCCCAAGGGCCTGCTGAACCCAGGGAAGAAGGTCGCGGCGCTGTAGTCCGCGCTAGCCGCCCGACTCGACCGGGCGTCCGCTCCGCTGCCAGGTGCCGACGCCGCCGTGGCCGACGTGGATCACGGAGTCGTAACCCTCGCGCTGGAGGAGCGAGGCGGCCAGGCCGCTGCGCTTGCCGCCGCTGCAGACGGTGGCGACCACCCGGTCGGTTGGCAGCTCGCCGAGACGCTCGATCAACTGGCCGTAGGGCACGTGAACCGAGCCCGGAATGTGCGCCTCGGCGAACTCGTCGCCGTCCCGGACGTCGAGCACCACGATGCCGCCATCGTCCGCGAGCCGCTCGGCGAGGGCGTCTGGGATCGATCAACTCGACTCGCTTCACAGGCCGTTCCTCCGAGCGCCAGGCGGTCATGCCGCCCTCGAGAAAGCCCCGAACGCGAAGGCCGACCGATGCCAGGAGCTCGGCCGCCTCGAGCTCATAGCCGTCGGAGGCGGCAACGACGATCAGCTCGACGTCCTCCGCCACGACCCTGGCCACCTTGGTGGCGAAGCCCGTGTCGTAGGCCGAGGCGCTGATCGCCCCGGGGATGTGGGCCTCGTCGAATTGCTCGTTGGTCCTCGCGTCCACCAGGATCGCGCCCTCGGCGATCGCCACCTCCACCGCTCGAGGTGCCAGCGGCGCGGGCGTGCCCAGCTCCTCGATCAGGGGGCCGCGGTTCAGCGCCACGATGTGCTCCACGTGAGGCGGGCGATCCCCGAGCTGACCGAGCGTGTCATCGATGAACGACTCCAGCGTGGAGATAGCGAGCGCGCGGTTGTGCTGGCGCTCGAAGCCGATCGTCGAGGAGGTCTTGTTGTCGATCGCGGAGCTTCCGCACAGCGATCCGCCGAGATGCGCCGGCCAGACCTCGACGTCGTCGTCCAGGGAGAGCAGGCGTTCGTGCAGCGATTCGAAGATCGCCTTCGCGCCGTCGCGCGGCTCGACCGCCAGATCGGGTCGCGCGACGTCGCCGATGAACAGCGAGTCGCCGGTCAGCACCGCCCACGTATCGCCTCCGCGAGCGGCATCGCGCAGCACGAACGAGGTGTGCTCGGGGCGGTGGCCGGGCGTGTGCACCGCCTCGATCTCCAGGTCGCCCATGCGGAGTCGCCAGCCGTCGGCGAACGGCTCGTGCGCGTACTCGGCCCCGGCGAGCTCGTGGACGTGGATCGTCGCTCCGGTGGCCCTGGCCAAGCGGCCGTGTCCGGAGACGTGGTCCGCGTGGTTGTGGGTCTCGAGCACGTGCTCTATCTGGACCCCGTGGAGGCGGCTCAGCCGTAGGTACGGGTCGATGTCCCACTGGGGATCGACGACCGCGGCGACCCCCGCGCGCTCGTCCCCGATCAGATACGAGGCGCAGCCGAGATCCTCGTGGATGATTTGGCGGAACAGCATCGCTAGGCGCTCTAGGCCCTCGGATGTGGGTGCCAGGCCTCGGGGTCGGCGGCCAGCGCCGTGACCTCGGCGGGCAGATCGTGCCCGACGACGTCGGCCAGCGTGACGCGGTCCAGCACGGCCCGCATGTTGCTGCGCAGCGCCACCCAGACCTCTTGGAGCACCTCCGCGGCCCCCGCGTAGGAGACCGACTCGGGGCCCTGATCGCGAACGCTCGCCAACGGGCCCTCCATCACCCGCAGGACGTCGGCCAGCGTCACCTCCTCCGGGGGCTTGGCCAGCGAGTAGCCGCCGTCCGCGCCGCGCTGGCTGGCGACGATGCCGGCGTGCTTGAGCTCGCCGAGGATCGTCTCCAGGAACTTGACCGGGATCCCCTGTGCGCTCGCGATCTGGTCGCGCTTCAGCGGTGGATCTTCGGCGGCCGCGAGCTCCAGCGCGGCCCGCATCGCGTAGTCGGCCTTGGCTGAGATGCGCATGGTGACGCTCAACCTAGCGCGTCGGCGAGCGCCGCCCCGAACTCGTCGGTAGCCCGCATGGCCGACACCGAAACATGTGACATCGATTCGTGTAACGTATGGGGCAGTGGAAGCCGCCAGCCCAGAAGAAGCAGCCGCCAAAGCCGAGCAGGCAGTCGCCGCCGTCAACGGCAGCAAGGACCACGACGCCCCCGCGTTCAGCCTCGAGCTGAGCGAGGACCAGCGGGAGATTCGCGACTGGGTTCACGGGTTCGCCGAGCAGGTGGTTCGCCCCGCGGCCGCGGAATGGGACGAGCGCGAGGAAACGCCCTGGCCGCTCATCCAGGAGGCCGCCAAGATCGGCCTCTATGGCTTCGAGGCGCTGGCCCAGTTCTGGTCCGATCCGACCGGGCTACAGCTTCCGATCGCAAACGAGGAGCTGTTCTGGGGAGACGCCGGAATCGGCCTCTCGATCATGGGCACAACCCTGGCCGTGGCCGGGATCTACGCCTCCGGGACGCCCGACCAGCTCGTCGAGTGGGTGCCGCAGTGCTACGGGACGCCCGAGGACCCCAAGGTCGCCGCGTTCTGCTCCTCGGAGCCCGACGCCGGGTCCGACGTCTCCGCGATCCGCACCTCGGCGCGCTACGACGAGGCCGCCAACGAGTGGATCCTCAACGGCCAGAAGGCCTGGGCGACCAACGGCGGGATCTCCGACGTCCATGTCGTGATCGCCAGCGTCGATCGCGAGCTGGGCTCACGTGGGCACGCCGCCTTCGTCGTCCCGCCGGGAGCCCAGGGACTCGAGCAGGGAGCCAAGGTCAAGAAGCACGGCCTGCGCGCCTCTCACACGGCCGACGTCCACCTGGACGATTGCCGGGTGCCGGGCGCCTGCCTGCTCGGCGGCAAGGAGAAGCTCGACGAGCGCCTCGCCCGTGCCCGTGAGGGCAAGAGATCACGCGGCCAGGCGGCGATGCGCACCTTCGAGGTCTCGCGGCCGACGGTCGGCGCCCAGGCCCTCGGAATCGCGCGCGCCGCATACGAGTACGCCCTGGAGTACGCGAAGCAGCGGGTCCAGTTCGGGCGGCCGATCATCGAGAATCAGGCGATCGCCTTCACGCTCGCCGACATGAAGATGGAGATCGACGCCGCCCGGCTGCTCGTCTGGCGCGCTGCCTGGATGGGGAGGATCGGCAAGGACTTCGACGCGGCGGAGGGCTCGATGTCGAAGCTGAAGGCCGGCGAGGTCGCGGTCTGGGTCACCGAGCGAGCGATCCAGATCCTCGGCGGCAACGGCTACACCCGCGAGTACCCGGTGGAGCGGATGCATCGCGACGCCAAGATCTACACGATCTTCGAGGGCACGTCGGAGATCCAGCGACTGGTGATCTCCCGAGCCATCTCTGGGGCACGGATCCAATGAGAGAGGAGCAGCAAGTGACTGAAGTGCAGGACGTAACCGGTGGAGCCGATTTCTCGTCGCTCGATCCGGAGCAGGTAGCGGGAGCGATCTCGTCCGTCACCGACGAGCAGCTTCGCGAGGCCCTCAGCGGCCCCCAGCGCGAGGCGATCATCGGCGAGGTCTTTCGCCGCATGGAGCAGCACTTCAAGCCGAGCGGCGCCACGGATGTCGACGCGGTGATCCACTGGAAGGTCACCGGCCCGTCGGACGGCGCTCTAGACCACTACGAGGTCGTGCTCCGGGGCGGCACCTGTACCGCGGACAAGGAGCCCAAGCACGAGCCCCGCGTGACCTTGATGCTGGACGGGGTCGATTTCATGCGGCTGGTGACCGGCAACGCCGCCGGCCCGATGCTGTTCATGAGCGGCAAGCTGAAGATCGAGGGCGATCTGATGTTCTCGACCCAGATTCAGTCGATGTTCACGATTCCTGGGTAGCCTGTCGAACAGTTAGGGTCCCGTCGCACCTGTGGGAGTTACCGTGGCGCCGCACAACGAACTCATTCAGCCCGTCGCTCACGAAACCGCTGACCGCATCATCACCGGCCTGGTCACCGCGGTCCCCTTCCTGCTGCTCGGCGTCGCGGCCTGGCAGGTGTGGAACGAAGCGCTTGCATGGCGCGACTTGGCGATCCTCGGCGTCCTCTACCTCGTCACCGGCCTCGGGGTCACGGTCGGCTTCCATCGACTGCTCACCCACCGCAGCTTCAAGACCAGCCCAGCGCTGCGGGGGATACTCGCGGCCCTGGGATCGGCGGCCATCGAGGGGCCGGTGATCTCCTGGGTCGCCGACCACCGCAAGCACCACACCTTCTCCGACGAGAAGGGCGACCCGCACAGCCCCCACGTCGGGCACGGCGGCGGTTGGCGCGGCACCCTGCGCGGGCTATTCCATGCCCACTTGGGCTGGCTGTTCATCCACACCGAGCGCGGGGCGAAGCGGCGCTTCGCGGGCGATCTGATGGACGACCCGGTGGTCAGCTTCGTCGATCGGACGTTCTTCCTCTGGGCCGTGCTCGGGCTCGCGGTGCCTTTCGCGCTCGGCTACGCGATCGGCGGCACGCTGGTGGCCGGGCTCACCGCTCTGCTCTGGGGCGGCGCGGTTCGCGTCTTCCTCCTGCATCACTTCACCTACAGCATCAACTCCGTTTGCCACGTGTTCGGGCGGCGGAAGTTCGCGACCGACGACCAGTCGCGAAACGTCATCTGGCTCGCCCTGCCGACATTTGGCGAGGCGTGGCACAACAACCACCACGCGTTTCCCACCTCGGCGGTCCACGGCCTCCGCCGCTGGGAGCTCGACCCCTCCGCTGCCGTGATCTGGACGCTCGAGCGGCTGGGTCTCGTATGGGACGTGATCAGGATCAGCCCCGAGCGCCAGGCTGCCAAGGCCGCCGGCTAGCTCCCGCCCCGACCAGCGATCGGTTGGGTGCGCCGGATAGGCTGAGCGCGTGCACAGCGACGGGGCGCGTGGCGCGGTCGTGGTCACCGGAAGCTCGACCGGGATCGGGCGGGCTTGCGCGCTGCACCTGGATCGCCTCGGCTTCAAGGTCTTCGCCGGCGTGCGCAAGGAGGCGGACCAAGAGCGGCTCCGAGGTGAGGCATCGGAGCGCCTGGAGCCGCTGATCCTGGACGTCACCGACTCGGAGCACATCGCTCGAGCCGCCGAGCTCGTCGCCGAGGCGAGCGGCGGCCGTCTTGCGGGGCTCGTCAACAACGCTGGGATCGGGGTGGGGGGACCTTTCGAGCTGCTGCCGGTGAGCGACTTTCGCCGCCAGATCGAGGTGAACCTGATCGGCCAGGTCGCGGTGACCCAGGCGTTCATCCCGGCGCTGCGGCGAGCTCGCGGGCGGCTCGTCTTCATCAGCTCGATCGGCGGCCTGATCACCACCCCGTACATGGCTCCGTACCACGCCTCGAAGTGCGGGATAGAGGCGGTCGGCGACGTGGTGCGCCAGGAGCTGCGCCGGTTCGGCGTCCAGGTCTCCATCGTCGAGCCCGGTTCCATCGCGACCCCGATCTGGGAGAAGGGCAGGGAGACAGCAAAGTCGGTTCGCGGCAACCTGTCGGCCGAGGGACAGGAGCTTTACGGCGGGCGGGTCGGGCGCTTCGAGGAGGTGATGAGGCAGAGCGCCGAGCGGGGCGCGCCGCCGGAGAAGGTGGCCAAGGTCGTTACCCACGCCCTGACCGCGAGGCGGCCCCGAACGCGGTATCTGGTCGGCGCCGACGCCAGGGCGATGGCCGCCATGAAGAGGCTGCTCCCGGATCGCCTTCGGGATCGCCTCGTGGCCCGGGCGACCGGTCTCTAGTGGGCGGCCTCGGACAGGCGTCCATTGAACGCGTCCAGGGCTCACGTCGGGCAGCTGGGTGCCCGATACACCATGTGCACACACATCCATCAACTGCGGGGGCATCGATAGTGCCCTCGCGGGGCACCTCCTCATGTCAAGCGGGGCGCTGGGCGAGCGCCCCGCTTTACTTTTTACTTGCGGGCGCCTTCGGCGCCCTGACCAGCCTGTTTCGGAGCAAAGCTCCTCATCTTTCTCTGGCGTCGCTCGGCGACGATCTCGTCCCGGCGCAGGCGCAGGCCGCCGAGCGCCAGTGCGAGCGAGCCCCCCAGGGCGACGAAGATCCCGTAGCGCAGGTGGATGTCGGTGTAGACGGAGAAGCTGTCGGGCCGGTCGAGCATCAGGTAGCCGACCAGGGCGGCCGACCAGCCCCCTGCGACGGCGAGCAGACTCCCCTCGCGCAGCGGGCGCGGCAGCTCATATTCGCCTGCGCAGCGCACGATCAGGTAGAGGGCCGCCCCGACGGTGATCAGCAAGGCGAGCTGGCCGAGGCCGAAGGAATCAAAGCCGGTCTTGGAAAGCCCGGGGCCCCTCTGGACCCCATACCACGGAAACAGCATGCTGCCCGGGACCGCGAGCGCCCCGAGCGCCGCCAGCCTCGCCGGTGGGGGCAGCGAGCCGAAGAGCTCGCTCACCGGCTTGATTGCAGGCGCAGCGGTGCGCTGATGCGCCGAATCACCTCGGCCGCGAGCCCGGGCTCGGAGATCGGGCCCGCTCCCTCGCTTTCCACGATCTGTGCCTTCGGGATCAGCGCCTCGGTCAACCGGCGGCGCTCGTCTGCCGGAGGCAGCCAAGGCCCGGCGACGTCGGGGGCGACGAGGATCCAGAGGCGGTCCCCGGTCTCGCGTGCCGCCGCCGTCGGGTCGTCTTCCGCCCACGCGCGGACCCTTGCCGCCGCAGGCTCCTGCGGGCAGTAGGAGATCTGGAAGCCGACGCGTTCGCGCACCTCCGCCTCGGACATCTGCGCGTTGGTGGCGGTCAGCAGGGTGCGAAGCGCGCCGCGGTAGTCGCGCTCGAGCATCTTGATGAAGGCGTCAACGACGGCGTCGGAGGCGATCATCCCCTCGCTGCCCTCGAAGTGCATGCGCGCGAACGGGGCGGTGCCCAGCGCGACCACGGCGGCCGCAAGGTCCGGGCGGTGGGCAGCCACGCGGACGCCCCAGTTGGCGCCGTCGGCGGTGCTGATGATCACTGCCTCGCCACCCGCCCCCTCGAGCATCGCCTCGAGGTCGGAGCAGTCCGTGTCCATGTCATAGGGACCGGCGCGGGTGGACTCTCCGGTACCGCGCGCGTCCCAGGTGAGCACGCGATGATCGCGGGCCAGGTCCGAGAGCAAGTCTTCGTAAACGCCGGGATGTCCCCAGCAGTAGGGAGCCAGCACGACCAGCGGGCCCTCGCCCCGTTCCTCCCAATGGAGCTCGACTCCGCCCGGACGCTCCAGTCTGGCCACCGCTCAGGCCGGCGCTGCGCGAAGTGGGGCGGTCACCCGGCGAACAAAGGCCGCGGTCAGCTCGGGGCGGCTGACGATTCCGTCCTCGATCTGCTCCACCCGCGCGTCGGGGAAGAGCTGGCGCGAGAGCTGGGCGGCCTCCCTGCCCGCAGGAAACCAGCCGCCCCCCGTGTTCTCCGCACACAACAGGTACAGCCGGTTGCCAGAGGCGCGAGCGGCTTCCAGCGAGTCGTCCTCGACCCAGGCGCGCAGCCGGGCCACCGCGGTCTCCTGGGGCTGGTACTCGGCCTGGAGGCGGACTCGCTCGCGGATCTCCTCCTCGCTCATCTGTGGGTTGCCGGCGGTGACCAGGGAGCGGAGCGCGCCGCGATAGTCGGTCTCGCACATGCTCAGGAAGGCGTCCACGACCGTGTCGGAGGAGGCCATCGCCTCGGAGCCCTCCAGTCTCTTGCGTCCTGCGGGCATGCCGCCCGGGATCACCATCGCCTCCACGAGCTCCGGCCGCTCGGCGCAGACGCGGACAGCGCGATTGGCGGCGTCGCCCAGGCCCACGATCACCGCCGCCCCGCCGCTCGCCTCGATCACCGCCGCCAGGTCCTCCGAGCCGGTGTTCATGTCGTGGGGACCCTGGCGGGTCGACTGGCCGGCGCCGCGATCGTCATAGCGAACGACGCGGTGGTCGTGCGCCAGCTCGCCGGCGATCGGGTCGTACACGGAGGGATGAAAGATGGAGTAGGGGGCCAGGACCGCCACCGGTCCGTCCCCGCGCTCCTCCCAGTGGATCTCGATCCCCTTCTCGCGCTCAAGCAATGCCACGAGCGCGATTCTCCCAGGTGCGCCCGGGTAATGGATACCGTGAGCGTCGTACCCAGCCGAGGAGGAAACTGATGAGCGAGATCGCCGTAGGCGCTGACATCATGGCCGACGAGAATGCCGACAGGCGGCACCAGATCGTCGGCCTGCTCGAGACCGCCTACTGGATGGAGATCGAGACGGTGATGAGCTACATCGCCGGCTCCGTGAACCCGGACGGCGTCCGAGCCCAGGAGATCAAGGAGTCGCTCGAACAGGACATCACCGAGGAACTGGGCCACGCCCAGCAGTTCGCGCAACGGATCAAGGAGCTCTACGGGGTCGTCCCGGGCTCGGAGGAGTTCGGCGCCGAGCAGTCCTATCTGCAGCCCCCGGAGCATCAGACCGACGTCGTGCACGTGGTCAAGGGAGTGATCGCGGCCGAGACGGGCGCGATCGAGCACTACAGCCGCATCATCGCGGAGACGGATACCGTCGACCCGGTGACCCAGGACATGGTCATCGACATCCTCCGAGACGAGCAGGGGCACCTGCGTCTGTTCGAGGGCTTCCTGCGCGAATACGAAGCCGAGGGGCTGGCTTAGGCGGGCAGCAGCTTCAGGGCCAGCTCCGCGAGGTGGTGGACGCCGTGGCGCTCCGCCTCCTCCGCCGCCAGCTCGAGTGCCTGACGCGCCTCCTCCGGGGCCGACTCGCGCAGCAGGCGCCCCCGCAGGTACTCGCAGCGAGCGGCATCGAGCGGGCGGCCGAGCCCCTGCCAGGCGGCGCGGGCCTCCACCAGCGCGGCGCTCGCCTGATCGGGATCGGCCGCCACCGCCCCCTGGGCCTCGAGGCTCGCGGCCTTGCCGACCGGGTAGCGCAGCCGGTCCGCGAGCCGCTCGGCCTCGTCGGCGGCCTCGCGGGCAGCATCGAGCCGCCCGGACAGAGAAAGGTTCACGGCGCGGGCGGAGATCGCCTCGACCGACTGGGCCACCAGGCCCGCACGCTCGCAGAGGTCGAGCGCGCGCGCCAGCTCGGTGTCGGCGTCCGCGTAGTCGCCGCGCTGGCGCAGCGCCGTGCCAAGCCAGAACAGCGATTGGAAGGCCACCTCGGATCGGCCCACCTGCTCGGCGAGGTCAGCCGCCTGGCGCAGGCCCTTTGCCGCCTCGTCGAACCTCCCCTCACGCCAGCGGAGCATGCCGCGCATCATGTACGGGAAGCAGAGTTTCCCCGTCAGGCCCTCACGCTCGGCGAGCTGCCCCGACGCGTCGGCCTCTCGCTCCACCGCGTCCCAGTCGCCGCGGTGCGCGGCCAGCTGGGCCAGCGCCGCGTGCAGCTCGACCTTGGAAGGCAGGTCGCCCGTCTCCTCGGCGAGCTCGAGCGCCTCCTGGTAGGCGGCGCCGGCGCCCTCGTAGTCGGCCTCTGAGATCTCGAGGTGATAGCCGAGCGTGAGCAGCGCCCGGACGGCCTCGGCTGGATCGGACTCGCGAGCGAGCTCGACCGAGCGCTCCAGGTTCTGGCGGGCGCGCTCGGAGTCGCCGATGCGGCCGAAGACGCGGCCGAAGATCCCGTGGGCCCGGCTTGCCGCCGCCGCCTCGCCAAGGCGCTCCGCGAGTCGCAATGCCTTCTCGGAGGCGTAGATGGCGAGCATGTTGTCGCCGGTGTGCATGTACAGCGAGGCGGCCTCCTCGTATAGCCGCACCAGCTCCAAGCACGGGGGGCCATCCTTGAGCAGGTCGATCCCCTTCTGGTAGTGCTCGATGGAGCCCTCGCGGTCGCCCTTGTGCCACAGCCCGGCGCCGATCTTGCGATGGAGGTCGCCGACCCTGGCCAGGTCCTCCTCTCCGCGGTGGAAGTCCAGGCACTTCTCCCAGACGCCGGTTGCCTGGTCGACGCGCCCGAGACGAAGCGCGACGTCCCCGAGCTTCTCGGCGATTCGTGCGCCCACCGCCGGGTCCGTCCGCGGGGAACCGGGCTCCCCGGCCAGGGACAGCGCGGTCTCATAGTGGCTCAGGGCCTCCTGGTTGGAATACAGCGAGGCGGCAGCGTCGCCGGCGGCTTCGAGCGCCGCCAGAGCCTTCTCGTTTATGCGCTCGAGCTCCGCCTGGTCGATCTCGGCGTCCGCGCCCAGCGCGGCGGCCCTGCCGTAATGGTCGGCGACCATCGCCACCACGCCCTCCGAGCGGTCGGCGGCCCGCTCCTCGATGAAGCCACCCACCTGGGCGTGTTTCCACGCCCGTACGGACTTCGGCAGCGTCGAGTAGGCGACATCGCGGATCAGCACGTGCTTGAACGCGTACTCGTGCTCGCCCGCGAGCCGGCTGCCGGCGCTCGGTATCACGAGGTCCTTCTCCTGAAGCGCGGCGAGGGCTTCCTGCAGGTGGATGCCCTCCTCTTCCTCGATCCCGGCGAGGGAGCCCTCCCAGAAGGTCTGCCCGACCACCGAGGCATGCTGGAGGACGCGCCGCTCGGGCGCGGACAGCGAGTCGAGACGGGCCGCGAGCACCGCGTGCACGGTCTCGGGGAGCGTCTGCACGTCCTTCGATCCCTCCTCGCGGATCCGGTTGACCATCTCCTCCGCAAACAGGGGGTTGCCGGCGGAGCGTTCGGCGACCTGGGGCACGAGCTCCGCCTGGCCGTTCGCATGGCTCCCGTTTCCATTGGGGAGCAAAGCGGCAACCAGCGCGCGAGTCTCGTCCTGGGACAGCGGCTCGAGCGAGATCGTGGTTGCGTTGCGCCGCCCGCCACCCCAGCCCGGCCGACGGTCCAGCAGCTCGTCGCGAGCCAGGCAGACGAGCAGGGCGGGGCCGCGCACCCAGCGCGCCAGGTACTCGATCAGGTCGAGCATGCCCTCGTCGGCCCAGTGGATGTCCTCGAGCGCGATGACCACCGGGTGTTGCCGGCTGACCGCCTCGACCAGGGAGCGCACCGCCGAGAACAGGCGGTCGCGGGTCTGCTGCGCGTCGTCCACGTCGTGGACACCGGTGGGCATCGCGTGCTCTGGCGGCGGCTCGATGCCGAGTGGGCGAGCGATGGTGGCGGCGATTCGTTCCGGCGGCTCGTCGGTCTCGGCGTCGGAGACGACCGACTCGACCCCCCGGAGGAGCTTCGTCCAGGCGAGCTCGGCATCGTCGGTGTCGACCAGCTCGAACTGGCCGCGAAGGATCTCGCCGAGCGCCCAGTAGGCGAGCCCCGCGCCATAGGCGGGGCAGCGCCCGACCCGGAAGGCCGGTTTCTCCGTCCGAGCGTTCGTCTGCACCTCCAGCTCGCGCAGAAGGCGCGACTTGCCGACCCCGGCCTGGCCGATCACGGTGACCAGATGCGGGCGGCTCTCGCGTCCCACTCGGTCGAACAGCGACATCAGCAGCGCCGACTCGTCCTCGCGGCCGATCAGGGGCGCCTCGCTGCGGGCGCCTCGGGTGGCCGGGCCAGGATCCAGGACGCGGGTGGCCTCCCACGCCGGCACCGGCTCGGACTTGCCCTTCAGGGTCAGAGGCTCGAGCTCGGAGTATTCGACCGCGTCCCGGGTCAGGCGATGGGTGATCTCGCCGACGGTGACGCTTCCCGGTGTCGCCGCCGCCTGTAGCCGGGCGGCGACGTTGACCGCGTCGCCCATCACCGTGTAGCCGTCGCCGACCTGACCGGCCAGCACCTCGCCGGAGTTGATCCCCACCCGCAGCAAGAAGTTGGCGCCGGCCGCCTCCGCGGCCGCCCCCGCCATGTCCTTGTTGATCTCCTCCATCGCGGCCTGCATCGCCAGGCCGGAGCGCACGGCGCGCTCCGGGTCGTCCTCGTGGGAGACCGGGGCGCCGAAGACCGCCATGACGTTGTCGCCGATGTACTTGTCGACCCTGCCGCCGTAGCGGACGACCTCCTGTCCGAGGCGTCGCAGCGCCCGGTCCACGATCGACTTCACGGCCTCGGGGTCCATGCGCTCGGCGATCGCCGTATAGCCGGACAGGTCGGCGAACAGCACCGTTGCCTTGCGGCGCTCCTCCGGCAGCGCGCCGGCGCCGGGCGAGCCCCAGGCCGGCGCGGCGACGCCTGGGAGCTGGCCGCCGAACAGCGCCCCGGGCTGGGCGGGATGCGCCGCTTGGGCCGCTGCGCCCGGAGGGCCGGGAGGCTGCGGCGTCGTCGAGGGCGGCGACGCCACCACGCTTGTACCGCCTGTCCCGAGCCCCGTCCCGCACTCGATGCAGAACTTGGCCGCCGGCGGGTTCTCGGCGCCGCAGCTCGGGCAGGTGGGGGACAGTGCTCCGCCGCATGACATGCAGAACCGAGCCCGCTCGGGATTGTCGGTGCCACAGCTGGGGCAAGCCCCTCCGCCCACGTGACGAACGATACGCATTCGCCGCGGCCGTGCTATGTGAGATCCGTCACGGTGAACGCGACCATCCGATCCTTATAGGCCCTTAGGGAGGGTCCGCTACCCTGGCGCGTCCGACGGAGTCCCGATCTTGACCTGAGGAGGGAGCTCGACTTGAGCCGCATCCGAGCCAGCGCCGCGATCGTCGCGCTGGTCCTCGTGCTTCCCGCCGCCGTGGCGGGCTGCGGCGGCGACGGAGGCGGTGGCGGCGAGGACCCGAGCGAGGTTCTCGGCCAGACTTTCGACAACCCGGAGGGGATCAGCAGCGGCCAGCTCGCCATCAGCTTCGACCGTTCGGCCGAGGGCGCTGAGGCGGGGGACCTGACGGTCGTCATCGAGGGGCCATTCCAGACCGACGAGGGCAACCCGACGGCCTTTCCGCAGCTCGATCTGACCGCCACGATCAGTGGCTCCGGAGCGAATCAGAGTCTCGACGGCTTCGAGGGCCGCCTGATCGCCACCGAGAACAACGCCTTCGTCGAGTACCAGGGGCAGGCGTACGAGGTCGGCTCGACCTACTTCGGGCGGTTCAAGCGCCTCTACGCGCAGTCGGTACGGCAGGCTAATGAGAAGCAGGGCAGTCAGAGCGACTCGTCGATCTTCGAGCGGCTCGGGATCGACCCGCAGACCTGGCTGACGAACCTTTCGAACGAGGGTGCCGAGGACGTCGAGGGTACGGAGACGATCCACATCCACGGCGACGCCGATGTCGACCAGATCGTCTCCGATCTGGCGACGATCGTCGAGCGGGCGCCCGGGGATGCCGGCGGGCCACTCGACCCGGCCCAGCTCGAGCAGATCAAGAGCGCGATCCAGGACGCCAGCGTGGACGTGTACTCCGGTAAGGAGGATCACATTCTGCGCAAGCTGTCGCTGTCGCTCTCGATCGTGCCACCGGAGGCTGCAGACGGCTCTGCGGTGAGCAGCGCCGACCTGGCCCTCTCGCTCACCCTGAGCGACGTGAACAGGGCCCAAACGATCCGGGCGCCGTCGAGCGCCAAGCCGATCTCCGGCCTGCTCAGCCTGCTCCGGCTCAGTGGCCTCGGCTCGCTGGCGCCTCCGGGCGGGACGGGGGGCGGGGGCGGGGGCGGTCTCAGCCCCGACTACCTGACCTGCATCCAGGACGCCGCCACCCAGGCCGAGATCGACGCTTGCGCCTCCAGGCTCTAGCCTGAGGCGACGGGCTCGACGTCGAAGTTTCGGTCGTAGAGCTCGTCCACGCGGGCCAGCTCATCCTCGGTCAGGTCCGCGACGTCCGCGGCGCCGGCGTACTCGCGCAGCTCGGCCTGGTTGGTGATCGTCGGGATCACCACGGTCATCTGAGGCTGGGCGAGGATGAAGCGGAGCGCCGCCTGAGCCATGGTGCGGTCGGCCTCCGGACCGCAGAGGAAGCGAATTCGCTCGATCTTCTGGAGCCCCTCCACCAGCCACTCGCGCGGCCGGTGGCGACGGTGGTCACCGGGGCCGAAGGTGGTGTCGAGGGTCAGGTTGCCGTCGAGCAGGCCCGACGAGGTCGGAACCCGGGCGATCACGCCGACGCCGTGATCGGCGGCCGCGGCCATGAACTCGCGACCGGGATCCTGCTCGAGCAGGTTGTAGACGGTTTGCACGGAGGCGATCCCGCGGCTGGCGACCGCTCGCAGTCCCTCCTCGCGCCAGCCGATCGCCGGGCCGAGAGCCACGCCGTATTGGGCGATCTTGCCCTCGGTGCGCAGCTGCTCGAGCGTCGCGAAGCACTCGTCCGAGTCGATCGCGTCGCGGCGCGGGTTGTGGAGCTGGTAGAGGTCGAGGTGGTCGGTGCCCAGCCGTCTCAGGCTTGCCTCCAGCGCCTGCCGGACGAAAAGCCCGTCCCAGCGTTGCGGCCGTTCACCCTCGGAGTGCTCCTGGCGCTCGGAGGCGAGCACGTATCCGAACTTGGTCGAGAGCCGGATCCGGTCCCGGTGCGGGCCGAGCACGCGACCGACGAGCTCCTCGTTCGCGCCCTGGCCGTAGGCGTCGCCCGTCTCGAAGAAGGTGATGCCGAGGTCGAGCGCCTCGAGCAGCAGCCGCTCACCGGCCTGCTCGCTCACCTCGCCCCACCAGGTCGAGCCAAGCGCCCAGGTCCCGAAGCCGATCTCGGATGCCTCGAGGTCGGTGTCGCCGAAGCGGCGGGTCCTCACGCGGCGGAGTCTAGATCAGCCGTCGCGAGGACTCGGTCAACCACCCGAGTCCATAGGCTCCGTCGCCGCGATGGCGAGTGGCGGATCAAACGACCCGCGCGGTCCGGGCTTCCTGCTCACCGCCCAGGGCTGGCCGTACATGCTGGTGCCGTTCATCCCGCTGGCGATCGCGCTCGAGCTCGCCCACGTGTCCGCGACGGTGATCTTCTTTACGGCGGCGCTCGGGATCATCCCCACCGCCGCGCTCATGGGCCAAGCGACCGAGGAGCTTGCAGCACGTTCCGGCCCGGGCATCGGCGGGCTGCTCAACGTCACCTTCGGCAATGCGCCCGAGCTGATCATCGCGCTGTTCGCCCTCGCCGAGGGCCTGCACGAGGTTGTCAAGGCCTCGATAGTCGGCTCGATCATTGGCAACGTGTTGCTCGTGCTCGGCGCCTCCATGCTGGTCGGGGGCATCGGCCGACGGAACCAGACGTTTAACGCCACCGCCGCCAGCGCGCAGTCGTCGATGCTGCTGCTCGCCGCCGCTGCGCTGATGATGCCGGCGATCTTCGAGCTCGTGGAGGGCAAGGGCTTGCCGAGCCCGACCGCCGAGCTGGTGAACTACGGTTCCACGGTCGAGAACCTCTCGCTCGCGGTGGCGATCGTTCTCATCGGCACCTACGTCGCCGGTCTCTTCTTCTCGCTGCGCACCCACCGCGACCTCTTCAACCCGCCATACGCCGAGCAGGAGGAGGAGGGCTTCGGCTGGAGCGTGCGGCGCTCGGTGCTGATGCTGTTCATCGCCGGGCTCACGGTCGGGCTGATGTCGGAGATTCTGGTCGGCTCTATCAGCGAAGCCTCGGAGTCGGTGGGCCTGAGCGAGTTCTTCATCGGTGCGATCGTGGTCGCGATTGTCGGCAACGCCGCCGAGCACTGGGTCGCGGTGCTGGTCGCCTACAAGGACAAGATGGACCTGTCGGTCAATATCGCGATTGGCTCGGCCGCCCAGATCGCGCTGTTCGTCGGCCCCGTGCTGGTGATCGCGTCGTTCTTGATCGGCCCCGGGCCGCTGCCATTGGTATTCAACGGCTTCGAGCTCGGCGCAATCCTGCTTGCGATCCTGATCGCCAACACGGTCACCAGCGATGGCGAGTCGAACTGGTTCGAGGGCGTACAGCTGCTCGCGGTCTACGCGATAGTCGGGATCGCCTTCTACTACGCGTGACGGTGCCCGCCCGTCCGCCAGCGGGGCGCACCTGATGGGCGACGCGCTGCTCCTCGCCCTCAGCTTCGCGGTAATCCTTGCCGGCGCGCGGGTGTTCACTACCGCGGTCGAGTGGGCGGGCCACCGGCTCGGTCTCGCCGAGGGGGCCACCGGGAGCCTCCTTGCGGCCGTCGGCACGGCGATGCCGGAGACTCTGATTCCGATCGTCGCCATAGTGGGCGGCTCCTCGGGGGCCGATGACGTAGCCATCGGTGCCATCATCGGCGCGCCCTTCCTGCTGGCGACGATCGCGATGGCGGTGGTCGGGATCTCGGCGCTCATCTACCACGGACGCCGCCCCGAGGGCACACGGCTCCGCGCCGACACGCGGGTGCTCGACCGCGACCTCGTCTTCTTCGGGCT
The DNA here is from genome assembly GCA_963745365.1 of uncultured Actinomycetes bacterium. Lineage (GTDB taxonomy): Bacteria > Actinomycetota > Thermoleophilia > Solirubrobacterales > 70-9 > AC-56. Next base: position 125,436 of record CAVUXC010000002.1, on the reverse strand, counting down.
CTTCTTCGCCGCCGGCATTGGGCTGGGCTTGGGCATGCCCGACGCGGTGCAGATCCCATGTGCCGTCGGCTTCGTCCTCGCCTACGGTGTCTACGTCCGTCGTACCCTGCGCGGCGGCGGCGCCGTCCAGGAGGTCGACACGTTAGAGCCGCTGCTGCTCGACTGGACCCCCGGCGACGAGCCCCGCAGCGGAGCGATCGCGGTCCAGTTCCTGGTCGGGCTCGGGGCCATGGTCGGCGGCGCGCACCTGTTCGTCGAGGAGCTCGTTACCGTTTCCGAGCAGCTCGGCACCGAGCCGCTGGTGCTCTCCCTGATCCTGGCACCGCTCGCCACCGAGCTGCCGGAGAAGGCGAACAGCTTCTTCTGGGTCCGCCAGGGCAAGGACAGCCTGGCGTTGGGGAACATCACCGGGGCGATGGTCTTCCAGTCGACCATCCCGATCGCCTTCGGCCTCGCATTCGCGGAGTGGGACCTCGACCACTACGCCGTCGTCGCCGGCGCGCTCGGCCTTGCCGGCGGCGGAGTCGCCTACTGGGCGCTGCGGCTGCGTGGGCGCTTCGAGCCGCTGGCGATCGTCCTCTGGGCCGCCCTGTTCGCGGCCTTCATCGTCTACGTCGTGGCCACCTGAAGCCCCGTACTACTCGGGCCAGAAGTTCTCGGCCCGCTCTGTGCCGGCATCCGGGTCGCGGGTCGAGAACAGGAGCAGCTCGGCATCCTCGCCGGTGTCGTTGTGCACCGAGCGGAAGGCGTCGCCGCCGATCCGCACCGCCGTGTGCGGGCCGGCCTCGAAGACGTCATCGTCGATCTTGAAGGTGACCTGGCCCGCGATCACGAAGTAGATCTCCTCCTGGCCGGGGTGGCGGTGGCCATAGCTGCCGCGGCCGCCCGTCCCGGGCGGCATCGTCCGCCAGCAAAAAGAGACCTGCTCGGCTCCAACCGCATCCGAGTACCAGCGCATCTCGCCGAATCCGGGGTAGTCGGCCATCCAGTCCATGGCCTCCTCGCGCCCGGCGAGGGAGTAGTTCGCCATCAATCCTCCCTGCCGGGGTCCTGCGACTCGCCTTCCTCCTCCTCGTCGTCGGTGCCGTCGCCCTGCTCGAGCGCGGTCGCCGAGACCGAGCCGGCGGTGCCGGGGTGATAGTGGGTCTGGAACTCCTCCAGCGTCTGGTCGAGGCCGTCCTCGTCGACGGGCAGGTCGTCGGAGATTCGAACCCAGTCCGACCCCTCGTAGGCCTCCATGTTGAAGATCTCCTGGTCGATCGAGGTCGAGTCGTCGACGATCACCACGATCTCGGTCTGCGGGTTGAAGTAGGTGCCGGGGCGAACCAGCATCTCTTCGATCTCGACCGTGCGGCTGTCGATGTCGGGAGTGATGGCCCGATCCTATTACTGCCCGAGGTTCTCCAGCTCCCGAAGCTGGCGCTCGACCTCCTCGTCGACGTCCAGCGGCTCCTCTCCCTGCCGCATGCGACGCTCGTTGCGCGCCATCACGAGCTGACGCACCTCCTCGGCCAGCCCCGGGTCGGCCCCCGAGCTCGGTGGCGGCTGCTCGGCGAGCAGCTTGGCCAGCTCGGCCTCGACGTCGAGCGGCGTCTCGCCGCGGGCGCGCTGCCGGTAGGCCTTCGCCTCCAGCATCTGGCGGATCTCGGCCTCGCGGGCCGGCCCCGACCCGGTTCGGGGGCCGTCGCTGACCCGCTGGTGCAGGTCGCTGTCGAACTCGACCCCGAACTGCCCCTTGCCGATCTGCCTCAGAGCGTTCCCGGCCCCGAGCACGAAGGCGGCCAGCGAGATGGGGAGGGCAGCCAGGACGATGATCAAGATCGCCTCGCCGGTGCTGAGGCTGAGCGCCACAGGTGGCACGCGTCTAGGGTACGAGCGGCGGGCCTGCGGTGCAACCGGCGCCTGCCGGGATCGGCGAGGCGGTCCTGTGATTTCGGTATTCTTCGCTCTCTCAGACTGGCTGACTGACCAGTCAATCGGCTCGCCGAGTGGACTGGTCCCCAAACGCAAAGGAGCGCCACAGCCTTGGTTGACTTCACGCTGACTGACGAGCAGAAGGACCTGCGAGAGCTGGCCCACGACTTCTCCGAGAAGGAGATCCGCCCCGTCGCTTGGGAGCATGACCGCGACAGCACCTGGCCCCAGGGGATCGTCGAGAAGGCCTTCGAGGTGGGCCTGATGAACGTGCATATCCCGGAGGCCTACGGTGGCCCCGGCCTCGACTACCTCTCGGGCTGCCTGATCGAGGAGGAGCTGGGCTGGGGCTGCTCGGGCATCGGCACCAGCCTGATGGCGAACGGCCTCGCCTCGGCGCCGCTTTTGATCGGCGCCTCCGAGGAGACGAAGAAGAAGTACCTCGGCATGCTCGCCGAGGAGCCGAAGCTGGCCTCCTTCTGCCTCACCGAGCCCGACGCCGGCTCCGACGTCAGCGGCATGAAGACCAAGGCCGTCAAGAGCGGCGACAAGTACGTGATCTCCGGCTCCAAGTGCTTCATCACCAACGGCAGCCACGCGTCCTGGTACACGGTCTACGCCAAGACGGATCCCGAGGCGGGCCACCGCGGCATCACCGCCTTCGTCGTCGACCGCGACGCAGACGGCGTCACCGTCGACAAGAAGGAGGACAAGCTCGGCCAGCGCGCCTCGGACACGGCGACGATCTCCTTCGACGAGGTCGAGGTTCCCGCGGCGAACATGCTCGGCGAGGAGAACCACGGCTTCAAGCTCGCGATGACGACCCTCGACCGCACCCGCCCGGGCGTCTCCTCGCTGGCGGTCGGCATTGCCCGGGCTGCGTTCGAGTTCGCCTCCGGGTACGCCAAGGAGCGCGTCCAGTTCGGCGTCCCGATCGCCATGCACCAGGCGGTCGCCTTCATGATCGCCGACATGGCGACCAAGATCGAGGCCTCCCGGCTGCTCGTCTGGGAGTCGGCTGTACTGCTCGACCAGGGCAAGCGCAACACGCTGGTCTCCTCGCACGCGAAGCGGTTCGCCGCCGACACCGCGATGGAGGTCACGGTGGACGCCGTCCAGGTCTACGGCGGCTACGGGTTCATCAAGGAGTACCCGGTGGAGAAGCTGATGCGCGACGCAAAGATCATGCAGCTGTACGAGGGCACGTCGCAGATCCAGCGCCTCGTGATCGCCCGCGAGATCCTGGCGCCGCGACAGGTCGCCGAGCCCGAGCCCGAGACCACCAGGGAAGAGACCGAGGCAAGCGAGAAGGCCGCCGAGCAGGCGCCCGCCGCCGCCTAGGTGTCAACCGCGCCTGCCGTCAGGCGCGGCGGTTGGGGCTGACGGCGATGATCAGCCCGATCATGGTCACCACGATGGCGGCCAGAACGAGAGCCTGGGGCCAGCCGTTGATCCCCCAGGCCGTCGCATAGACGAGCGCGGCGAGGATCACCAGCCCGATGGCCGTGAAGACGATCACCGGCCGCTTGTTGCCGACTCGCATGGACCGGTCCGGCGCATCCAATTCGGGCCGCTCGTACTGAGCGCGGTCGCTGCTGGTCATGTTGGCCATCTAATCCTCCCGGTCGGCTTCCCGAAGGAGGCTACACCCTGCGCCGGCTCCCGGGGAGGTGCGCCTCCTCACACATCGAGCGGCGCCGCGGGCCGGCGCGCCTGCCGCCTATAGTCGCCCGGATGGCCCGTGGGGGCGAACAGGCAGAGCCGCGCGCCCGCAGGCTGGCCGAGGCGGCGCGCGCCGCCAGGGCGCGTGCCGCGCCGGTCGAGCCCGCGGCGCCGGCGCGGCGCCGCGCCGGCGCGATGGACGTGTTCGGTGGCGAGATCCGCCGCCGCGACATCTTCCCCGTGCTCGTCCTGCACCTGATCTCGAGGGAGCCCGCCTACGGAAACCGCCTGATCGAGGAGATCGAGGGGATCACCGGCGGCGTCATCACCGCCAATCCCAACACGATCTACCCGCTCCTGCGCGACCTGGAGGAGCGGGGCCTGATCGAGGGGCAGTGGGAGCACCCGGACCGGAGAACCCGCCGCTTCTACTCGATCACCCCCGCCGGGCGCAAGGAGTACCGGCGGCTGGTCGCCGAGCTCGAGCCCTTCCTTGACTCGGTGATCGAGTCGGTGACCCTGCTCAAGCGCGAGATATACGGAAACGCGGCCCGCCGCGGGGGCCGGCGGTGAGCAAGGTCTCCGAGTCGGTCGTCGTCGCTGCCTCGCTCGCCGAGGTTTGGGACCACTACTTCGAGCCACGGGGATGGCCGGCCTGGGTGGACGGCTTCGGGCGCGTCGAGGCGTCCGCCGGCTATCCGCAGGCCGGCGGCTCGCTGCGCTGGCGCTCGATCCCGGCGGGGCGGGGCGAGGTCACGGAGCACGTGCTCGAGCACGAGCCCCGCCGCCTGCACCGGGTCGCCTTCCGGGACCCGCAGAGCGCCGGCGAGCTGCGGACGACGTTCGAGATCGCGGGCCAGAGCACGGTGGTCACCGAGGAGCTCGACTACAGGCTGCGAAAGCGGGGCCCGTTCGCGTGGCTCACGGACCGCCTCTTCATCCGCTCCCAGCTGCGCGGCTCGCTCACCCGCACGCTGGCCCGCCTCAAGCTCGAGGTCGAGGAGCTGGCCGCAGCCGAGTAGGAGTCGCAGCCGAGCTCACGGCTGGGCGATTTCACGGGTAGGTGTGGGAGAAATCACCCTAGGGTGGCTTGTCGATCGCCTCCTGACGACCGCACGATGCGGTTGTCAGTGAAACCGCAGACGATCAGGAGGAACAAAGATGCGATCGAGGATGCACCCAGGGGCCCGCCGACGATTGGTGCTGGTGCTGGGGGTGGCTTTTGCCGGCCTGGCGCTCGTGGGCACATCGTCGGCGCATGCGGACTGCTTCGGCAAGGAGCCCACGATCAAGGGCACCAAACACGCAGACAGGATCACCGGCACCAACGGGCCGGATGTGATCTACGCCGGTCGCGGGAACGACAGGATCAACGGCAAGGGAGGTCCGGACCGGATCTGCGCCGGCCCGGGCAAGGATCGCGCCAAGGGCGCAATCGGGCTCGACACGGTCGGCGGCGGGCTCGGGGGCGACATGGTCTCCGGCGGCAAGCAGTCGGACTACGTCCTCGGCGAGGAGGGGGACGACAGGGTTCGGGGCGATGAAGGGGACGACGACGTCTACGGACTCGACGGCAACGACATCGTGCACGGGGATACCCCAGGCCTGGTTCAAGGCGGCGACGATGAGGTCTACGGGGACGACGGTTCCGATCAGTGTCTTCGGGGACGGGGGCGATGACTACGAGCTGGCACGGAAGCGAGGGCACCGACGTTGTCGACGGTGGTTCCGGGCAAGGACGAGGTGGTTCCCTACCCGGACTCGTCGCCGGACACGTACAGGGGCGGCACCGGCATCGACACCGTGGCCTACCGCTACTGGCCGTACTTTCGCGGCCCGGTGACGGTCTCGCTCGACGGGGCCGCGAACGACGGCGTCAACTGCCCGCAGCAGTGCGAGGGCGACAACTTCGCCGCCTCGCTGGAGAACCTGCAGGGCACCAGACGAAAGCGATCACCTGACCGGCAGCAGCGCTGCCAACGTGATCGACGGCCAGGGCGGCGACGACAGGATCGATGGCGCGGGTGGCAACGACATCCTCCGTGGCTAGCTACGACGAGGACGACCTGCTCGGTGGTTTGGGAGACGACGCCCTGTTCGGCAGCTACGGGGACGACTCACTCAACGGGGGCCCCGACACGGACGACTGCCACGGGGACGAGGGCACCGACACGGCGCTCAACTGCGAGACCGAGTTCGGCATCCCCTAGCGCGCCTGGGGACCCGTGGTGGGACCGAGGCCCCGGCGCCGTCCGGGGCCTCGGTCCCTATAGGCTTGCGCCGCATGTTCGTGTTCAAGGCCGCGGTGCTCGGCGCGGGGACGATGGGAGGCGAGATCGCCCAGGTGATCGCCTCCGCCGACGTTCCCGTGGTGCTCAAGGACGTCAAGCAGGAGCTCGTCGACACCGGGCTGGAGAAGGCGCGCGAGGTGACCCAGGGCCAGCTTGCCGGCCTGGTCTCCAAGGAGAAGATCACCCAGGAGCAGGCGGACGCGCGGCTCGATGAGATCGTCGGACTGATCGCCGGCACCACCGAGTACGAGGGCTTCGGCGAGGTCGACTTCGTGGTCGAGGCGGTGCCCGAGAGGATGGAGGTCAAGCAGGCCGTGTTCGCGGAGCTCGACGAGGTGACGCCCGGCCACGCGATCCTGGCCTCCAACACCTCGGCGCTGTCGATCTCGGAGATCGGCTCGGCGACCACGCGACCCGACAAGGTCGTCGGCTTCCACTTCTTCTATCCCGCCTCGGTGATGCGGCTGATCGAGGTCGTCGAGGGCGACGACACCTCCGAGGAGACGGCGCAGGCGGCCGCCAACTTCGCGATGCAGATTCGCAAGAACCCGATCCGCTGCGGCGAGGAGCCGGGCTTCGTCGTCAACCGGGTGCTGAACTCGGCGGCCTCGGAGATCTGGCGCCACCAGGACGAGTCCGGCACCTCGCCCGAGGAGATCGACAAGGAGATCGCCGAGGCGAAGGTGACGCCGATGGGCCCGTTCTACCTCTCCGACCTGCTGGGGCTGGACACGGTGCTGCACGTCGCCGAGCACCTGCAGGCGAGCTACGGCGATCGCTTCTACGTCCACCCGATGATGAAGGAGCTGGTGGAGGCCGGAAAGCTGGGCCAGAAGACCGGCCAGGGCTACTACACCCACGGAGGCTGAGGTGGAGGCCGCGACCGCACAGATGACCGTCGTCGAGCGATTCCAGCTGAAGGCGTTCGCGGAGGCCGTGATGGTGGTCGACGAGGGGGTGGCGGCGACCAAGGACGTCGAGCTGGGGATGATGATGGGCGCCGGGATCCTGCCGGGGCCGCTGTCCCGCGCCGACCAGGCGGGGCTCGACTCGATGCTCGAGCGTCTCGAGCTCGCCGAGCGCGAGTGGGGCGACGGATTCGCGCCGCCGCTCCTTTTGAGGCGGCTCGTCAACCAGGGCCGGCTGGGCCAGAAGACAGGCCAGGGCTTCTTCTTCTATCCGCGGCCCGACGAGGACGCAGAGCAGACGGAGACGGTGCTGCTGGAGACCCGGGACGAGCTGGCCATCCTGTGGCTCAACCGGCCGCCGACCAACCCGATCTCTCCGCAGATGATCCGCGACCTGACGGCGCTCTGGGACGGGATCGAGTCGCGCGACGAGATCCGCGCGGTTCTGTTCGCCTCCTCGAACTTCGCCGTCTTCTGCGCCGGCGCCGACATCAAGGAGTTCACGAAGATGACCGATCCGGCTGCCGGCAAGGAGCTGCTCGACGGCGGCCACGGAGTGCTGCGCCGCATGGAGCAGTCGAGCAAGGTGACCGTCGCCGCCGTCAACTCGCTGGCCTTCGGCGGCGGTTGCGAGCTGGCGATGGCCTGCGACTTCCGGATCGCGGCCGAATCGGCGAGCTTCGGCCAGCCCGAGATCAACCTCGGGATCATTCCCGGGTTCGGCGGCACGCAGCGGCTGGCGCGCCTGGTGGGGGAGGCGAAGGCGCTCGAGATGAACCTGCTCGGGGAGCCGATCTCGGCCGTGCAGGCCGCGGACCTGGGACTCGTAAACGAGGTCGTCCCCGACCACGAGCTGTTCGACGCCGCGCTCGCCTGGGCGCTCAAGCTGGCCGGGCAGGCGCCGGTGGCGGTCGAGCAGATCAAGAAGGTCTCGGCGAAGGGCGACCTGGACGAGGGCATCGAGGCGGAGAAGGGCGGCTTCACCACCGCCTTCTCATCCGAGGACGCGCGCGAGGGGATCTCCGCCTTCCTGGGCAAGCGCAAGCCCAAGTGGTCGGGAAAGTAGCTTCGGGCACCGAAGAGCTCGCGGCGCTGATTCGCGAGAGCCAGTCCACCGTTGCCCTGACCGGCGCGGGGGTCTCGGTGCCGTCTGGCATCCCGGACTTCCGGACCCCGGGGAAGGGCGTCTGGGAGAGGGTGGACCCGATGTCGGTGGCGACGATCGACGCCTTTCACCGCGACACCAAGCGCTTCTGGGACTTCTACCGCCCCCGCTTCCACATGCTCGCCGGCAAGCAGCCAAACCCGGCCCACGAGGCGCTGGCCGAGCTCGAGCGACGCGGGCTGCTGGAGGCGGTGATCACCCAGAACATCGATCGCCTGCATCGCAAGGCGGGGTCTCAGCGGGTGATCGAGGTGCACGGCTCGATCGCCACCGCGAGCTGCACGAGCTGCGCCGCCAGCTACCGGCTGGAGCAGGTCGAGTCGCTGTTCGACTCCGACGGAGTCGCGGCCTGCGCCGGCTGCGCTGGCAAGGTGAAGCCCGACGTGGTCCTGTTCGGCGAGCTGCTGCCGCCAAGCGCGATCGCGGAGGCGGAGCGGCTGTGCGCCGGCGCCGACCTGCTGCTCTGCGTCGGCTCCTCGCTCGAGGTCTATCCGGTCGCCGGCCTCCCCGAGCTCACCCTCGACCGGGGCGGGAGGCTGGCGATCGTGACCCAGAGCTCGACCCCGTACGACTCGGCGGCCGCCGTTCGCCTCGACGGCGACGTGGCCGAGGACCTGACCGCCGTGCTGGCCGATCCGCGCTCCTCGAATCACTCCGGCGGAAGCCTCGGCTTCGCCTACCGGGAGGACGCTGAGCGACCGTAATCCGGCGCAGCGGATCGGGCCGGCGAGGCGCAGGATCCGCTCGCAGATGCCGAGCGTCTCGGCGCCTCGTCGGTGCGCTCGACGACAGCGCGCCGCGAGCGCCTCGTCGGCCGCCTCGGCGGTGCTCTCGCGGCGCTCCTGGAGAGCGGCGAGGTCCTCCGCCTGGTCGGGCCCCGCGCGCCCCGGGAGCTCGGCGAGCAGCGCGTCGAGGCCGGCCCGGAGCTGAAGCGCCGCCTCCCGGGGATGGCCCTGGTCGAGGTCGGCGCGCGCTCGCAGGAGCAGCGTCTCGCAGACGTCGATCGGCTCCCGACCGGCGAGCACCGCCGCCAGGCGCTCCTGCGGGCGCAGCGCCTGGGCGCGGCGCTGGCGGCGCCCGGGTTGGGGGACCTCCACGGCCTCCTCCCAGCGCCCCGCCGCGAGCCCGTCGCCGGTGCCGTACCCGATCCGGGCGACGAGAACCGCCTCGCGCCCGATCTCGTGACCGTAGGGATCGTGAGTGGCGACCCGGTGGGCGCGCAGCACCGCGTTGACCGCCCGCAGCCCGCCGTCACCCGGGCCTCGGCCGCCTCGGGGTCGCCGGCGGTCCGCTGGAGCTCCCGCGCGGCGGCCGCCTGGCTCGGAGGGCTCGGCGGGGATCACGGTGAGGCGGGTGAGGGGCACCTCGGGGGAGTCCTCGCCGGGCTCGGCCGGGCGCGGTCGGCGCCGGCGCGGCCGGCGGCGGCCGGCTGCCACGCCCCGAGCGTCTGCACGACGACCACGGCGTCCGCCCGCTCGTCGATCGGCGCCGCGCAGCAGGTAGCGCCCGTCATCGAGCCCGAGGTGGCCGGGGACGTCTAGCTGGACGCAGGCGAAGCGGTCGGTCACCGCGTCGCAGCCTACTGCCGGGGCAGGCGCCGCTTAGTCGCCGCGGTGGGCCGCGCTGGCCCGCTTCGGCGGTGCTTGCGCTTGCCCGCGGGGATCGAGTAGCGCGACGGCGAGGTGGGGACCTTCGGGTTGTCGATCTCGGCGATCCGCCCGATCAGCCGCTCCCACTGGTCCGGCTTCAGGAGCTGGACGAACTGCTTGCCTGCCCCCGGCGCCTGGCCCTTCGGGTAGTAGCCGACGTGGATGTGGTCGGCGTGGTCGGCCATCGAGAACGACGGCCCGCCGAGGTCCATCAGCGTGATCAGCTGGTGCGGCTGCATCGTGCCCTGGAGCCGCAGCAGTGGTCTCGACCACCGCCTCGGTGATCGAGCCCCGGCCCTGGTTGCCGAGGATCGGGATCCCGTTGATCTCGGCGATGTCCATCGCGTCGCCGGTCGAGTGCTCGCTGATGTTGCCCCCGGACGTGTAGACGCTGTGGCCGCACTTCAGCGAGGTGACGGTCGGCCTGAAGCCGTTGTCCGCGAGGTACTCCATCGACGCCAGGACCCGCTGGTCGATCTGGCCGGTGCGGATGTCGGCGCGGCCGCACTCGTAGATCGACAGGCGCGGGTCGGCGAGCACCCGGCGCTCGAGCTGCGTCTTCGGCATCAGCAGGGTCTGGGTGACGTTCGCGCTCGAGAACGAGAACGGGTTCTTGCCGGCGGCGCGATAGATCGCGGTCGCCTCGAGCAGCTTCCAGCCGTCCAGGATCGGCTTGGGATCGATCCTCGGGGCGCCGCGCCCGGCCGGCCTGATGGCGAAGTTGACGTGCGGCGCGAGCTTGTCCGGTCTTGCCGATCCGGCCGAGCACGGTGCCCGCGACGACCTGCGAGCCCTTGCGGAGCGCGCGCAGCTCCATCGAGTCGCGGTTGAAGTGGAGCACGCCGCCGAAGTAGGACTTGAAGGTCTCAGTAGCCGGGGAACTTCTTGGACAGGAGCTGGTCGAGCTGGCCGGTGATGTCGGCGCGGTCGACGTTGTGCGGGCGCTCCGGCAGGGCGTAGAGCCGCTGGCGCAGGTCCTCGGTGTTGACGCGGGCCGTCGCTGGCCTTGGTGCCGTTGGCGGCCGGCGGCTTGCCGCGGGTCGCGGGCGGCGGGTGGGCGTCTTGTCCTTCTTCGGGGTGACGAGCTTGAAGTCGGAGGCCGAGAGCTTGTTGCTGCTTCGGCACCGGGTAGACCTTCGAGACGCGGCCCGAGCTGGGCGTAGGTGAACCGGTTGCCGTAGCTGTCCTGGAGCACGACGTAGTTGCCGAGCTTCGAGTTGTGGCCGATCCGCTTGATGGTGCCGTCGTTGACCGCGACCACGGGCGCGTCCTTGCGGGAGTAGATGTTGATCCCTCGGCGCGTCGGCGAGCTGGTGACGACGTCGGCGACGTTGCCGGACTGAGCCCTTGCGGGGCTTGGCGCGCTTGGCCGCCTGGCGCTCGGAGATGTCGTCCGCGTAGCGGGCCTCGGCGGCGACCGGGAACCGGGCGCCGTGGGTGAGGCCGATGAGCGAGCCGACCAGATCCTCGGGGAGCTTGCCGTACTGGCTGGCGTAGAGCAGCACCTCGTCCACGTACCAGTCGGCGTGGTTGTAGGCGAAGATCGCCTGTCCGCAGGTCGCTCGCGCCGCCGGCGGCCCTCAGGTAGCGCGCCGCGGCGCAGATCGCGTCGACCGGGTTGTAGGGGTCCTTGCGGTTGTCCCCGTTGGCGTCGACCCCGTACGCGTCCCAGGTCGAGGGGAGGAACTGCATCCAGCCGACCGCCCCCGCGGTGGAGACGTTGAGGTTCGTGCCGAAGGCGGTCTCGATCCGGTTGATCGCCGCCAGCACCTCCCACGGGATCCCGTACTGGGTGCCGCAGGCCTGGTAGATGTCGAGCAGGAAGGGCGGGATCGCGAACTGGTCGATCGAGGAAGCTCGGGACGCCGATCGGGGCGGGGCCGAAGTCGGCGATCGTGAGGGTCGGGTTGGCGTTGGTGGGGACGCCGCTCGGGAGCGCGCGTCGGTGGCTCGGAAGGCTTGCGCCGCCACGGAATCGTTCGACCCGCCGTCGCCGTTGCCCGCCGCCAGCTGCCGCCCGGGCCGCCGATGCCGCTGGCGACCCCCGGGGCCCGCCGCCGCCGCCCGGCGCCGCCGCCGCCGCCGGCGGAGCCGCCGCCCGCCGGCGCCGCCGCCGCCGCCGTGCCGTCCGCCGCCGTTACCGCCGCCGCCCGGGGGGCGGGGGCGGGGGCGGAGGCGCGGGGTCCGTCTCGTCGCCATCGGCCGACCCGTAGCAGCCGGGATCGGCGACGTCGATCTGGCCGTCGCCGTCGTCGTCCTTGCCGTTCGAGCAGGCTGGCTGGCTGGCGGGAGGCGGGTCTTCGCCCGGAAGGCCGCCGCCACCGGGTGGCTCCTGCGACCTGGCCGTTGACGACCGCCGGCGGTGATGGCAGTCCCGAGGACCGCGAGCGCAATGGTGAGTAGAAGCTTCCTTCTCATCGGTCTCGGATCTGCACCTTAACCTGAGGGCCTCCCCAGCCGGGTACCGCGAATGCGGGTATGCCAAACAGTGCCTGCTCCAGGCCGTGAGAAACGCTACTTGTTCGGTAGGCGGTTTGCAACGTGGAACCCGGCTCGATAACCGTATCCCACACGGTCGACCGGTGCCCGCGCACGGGCACCCGCTCGCTCGTGCTACTGAATCGGCACTCGGCCCGCTTCGCTTGAAGCGTTACGCTGGGCGCGAATGGGCGCGGTTGGTAGCAGGCTCCAGGCGCGGTCACGAGCGAGGATCAAGGAGGTTCTCCGTTGAGCGAGGAAGCAGCAGGCGGTGGGCTTCGCGCGCGGGGCGAGGAGGCGCTGGGCGATCTCGCCCAGGCGCTGCTCGAGAACCCGCTCTTCAACCAGGCATTGACCACCGCGCTGGGCGCGGGCGAGCGCGCCGCCCAGGCGCAGCGCACGGCGATGGGAGCGCTCAACATCCCGGCGGCTTCCGAGCTCGAGCGGCTCGAGCAGCGGCTGCGCTCGCTGTCCAACAGGCTCGAATCGGTCGAGGACCGCCTCGACGATCTTCGCGACGAGATGGCGGCGCTTCGGCGGCGGCTTTCGGCGCCCGAGCCGAGCCCGGGTGGGGGTGCTGAGCAGCTCTCGGTCCCGGAGCGCGGCGAGCGATAGCGGTGCCGAGGGAGCCGGGACATCGGGCGAGAAGGGCGTCGCCGAGGCGCTGCGCACGGCGATCGAGGGCACCCTGTCGGAGGCCGGCAAGCGCGCCCGGGCGGGCTCGGCCGCGCTGCGCCCCGAGCGCGCCACCCAGCTGCTCGACGAGGTTGTGCGGCGTGGGCGAAGTGCGGGGACGAGCTCGCTCGCCGGGGGCAGGGCGCGCGCGTGACGAGCTCTCCCGCCGGGGCCAGGAGGCCCGCGAGGAGGTGACCGCGCGGCTCGAAGCGCTGGAGCGGCGGCTGTCGCGTCTCGAGGACGCCCTCCGGACAAAGCCTAAGCCTAAAGCCGAGGATTAGATGTCGCCGGGGCGCCGTGTGGTGATCACCGGGGTCGCCAGCCACTGGGGCGCCGAGCTGGCGCGGAGGCTCGAGCGCGACCCCTCGATCGACTACCTGGCCGGGATCGACACCGTGCCGCCGCCCGTCGAGCTCGAGCGGACCGACTTCATCGAGGCCGACATCCGCGGCCCGCTGCTATCCCGGCTGCTTCCCGGAATCGGGGCCGACACCGTGGTCCACTGCGGGATCCTCTGGTATCCGGAGCCGGACAAGCCCGCGGGGATCCTCCACGACGTCAACGTGATCGGAACGCTCCAGCTGCTGGCGGCCTGCCAGCGCACCGAGAGCCTTGAGAGGGTGGTGGTGCGGGGCTCGGCGGCGATCTACGGGTGCGAGGGACCGTCGCCCAGCTTCTTCACCGAGCAGATGGCCAGGAAGCTCCCGCTTCGCACCCGCTTCCAGCGCGACATCTCTGAGCTGGAGGGGTACTTCGAGAACTTCGCTCGCCGGCACCCGCGGCTCGTCTGCTGCATGCTCCGCTATCAGCCGGAGATCGGCCCCCACCTCGACATGCCGTTGGTCCGCTACCTGAGCCTCCCCGTGGTCCCGACCCAGCTCGGGTTCGATCCTCGCCTACAGCTCCTGCACGCCGACGACGCCACCGGCGCGCTCGAGGCGGCGACCCGCAACCCGGTCCGCGGTGCGGTCAACGTCGCCCCCTCGGGGTCGATCTCGCTGAGCCACATCCTGCGCCTCGCCCGGCGGCCATCGCTGCCGATCCCGCATCCGCTGTTCGGCCCGGCGCTGGAGCGGCTCGGCCGGCAGCTCGGCGCCGGCCCGGTCTACGGTGACGGCGTGCGCCTGCTTCGGTTCGGGCGCGGCGTCGACAATCGGCGCCTGCGCACCGAGGTCGGCTACGAGCCCAGGTTCGACGCCGTCGCCACCGTCCGCGACTTCGCCGCCAAGAGCCGGGGTCGTGGTGTCGGGCCCTCGCTCCACCCCGGCGAGCTGGCCGGCAGGCTTGCCGGGGTCGTAAGGTGAGCGCGGAGCCACAGACGGATGCTCCGCGAGTGCCGAACGCCGAGGCCCTCGCCGACTTCCTTCGCCGCATGCGACTCGGGATCGAGGATGGCCTCGATCCGCGGAACGCGGCTCAGCGGGCCGCGCTGGACCTCCCCAAGACCCTGCGCGACGCGGTCGAGCGCCTGTCGCAACGGCTGCAGGGCGAGTACCACGAGGACGAGTGGGGCTTCGACGAGCAGTTCGCCGAGGCGGTCTATCCACTGTTCGAGTTCCTCTACGACACCTGGTGGAGGGTGGAGGCCGAAGGGGTTCGCCACGTGCCCTCGCACGGGAGGGCGCTGCTGGTCTCCAACCACGCAGGCTCGCTCTTCCCCTTCGACGCCTCGATGATCCTGGGGGCGATCATGAAGGAGCACCCGCTGCCCCGCTGGGCGCGGTTCCTGGTCCTCGACTGGGCATTCGTGGTGCCGTTCATCTCCACCTTCATGCGGCGGGTGGGCGGCGTCCCGGCAAGCCCCCACAACGCGACCCGCCTCCTGGAGCAGGGCGAGTTGGTGATGGCCTTTCCCGAGGGAGCGAAGGGGACCGGCAAGCCGTTCTCGGAGCGCTACCGGCTGCAGCGTTTCGGGCGGGGCGGGTTCGTCGAGGTCGCCCTGCGAACCGGCGCACCGATCATCCCGGTGGCGGTGGTGGGGTCGGAGGAGATCTACCCGAAGCTCGCCGACGCCAAGCCGCTGGCGCGGGCGATCGGCGCCCCCTTCGTTCCGATCACGCCGACCTTTCCGTGGCTCGGGCCGCTGGGCCTGATCCCGCTTCCCTCGCGGTGGCGGATCGAGTTCTGCGAGCCGGTCGAGCTCTCCGAGCACGGACCGGATGCCGCCCACGATCCGCGGCTCTTGTTCGACATCTCGGAGCAGGTCAGGGAGACGATCCAGGAGAAGCTCTACGAGAACCTCGTCAAGCGCGGCTCGACCTTCCTGTAGCGAGGGGCTGCCGGGGGTGGCCGGGAACGCTTCGCATCCGTCCCGCGGCCGAGAAAGTGGCAATAGACTCCAACCCAGCATGGGGACGGCAGCAGGCAACGCGCAGCCCGCGTGGCTCCGCGACCGAGTTCCGGGAGCTGCTCGACGAAGCGCTCTCCGAGCTGGACGCCGACGAGAAGTCGGGCCCGCTGCTGCGCGCTGCCGGCTTGCGGATGCGGCTCGAGTTCCCGGACCTCGAGCTGGTGCTCAACGTCGCCGCCAGCGAGGAGCCCGCCCATCACCTGCGCTGGGACTTCTCGGACGCGGTGGATTGGGAGCCGAAGCTGAATCTGAGGATGGACTCGCGGATCGCCAACGCCTACCTCCAGGGCAAGGAGAGCCTGGCGATCGCGATCGCGCGCGGACGGGTTCGCTTCAACGGCGACACGCGGTGCGCGCTCCTCTACGTACCCGCGCTGCGCCTCGTCGTGCCGCCGTACCGGCGGCTCGTCCGCCGGGAGTATCCCCACCTCCTCGTCTGAGGCCGGGGAACCTCCAGGGCTGGCGGCCGGACCCGCGAGCCCGGCGCTCTATATAAGGGCCCCGATCCGACTACATGGACCGCATCCGTCGGCCACTAGGATCGACCGGTGGCGGAGGCGCTGATCTCGCTGAACGAGGCCGCACGGATCGCGGGCGTCGCTCCGTCGACCCTGCAGCGCTGGGCTCGCGCGGGGGTGATCCCGGTCAAGCGAGGCCGCTGGACGACCGCCGCCGCCGCGCAGGCGCGCGTGGTCGGCGCGGATGCGCGAGCGCGGCCACTCGCTCAAAGAGCTCCGCCGCGCGGTTCGCGAGGGTCGCCTGGCGTTCGGCTACGTCGAGGACCTGCTTCCCGGGAGGGAGCGCGTCCTCAGCCGCAAGCGAGGCCGCCGAGCAGGCCGGCCTGGAGGAAGCGCTGATCGAGCGGACTGATGGCGCTGCTCGGAACGCCGACCGCGATCGAGGGCACGCTCAACGAGCAGGACCTGATCGCCATGGAGCGGATCGCCGATGTGCTTCGCGACGGCTTCCCCCTGGTCGCGCTGCTGCAGCTGATCAGGGTGTATGCACAATCGATCCGCAAGATCGCCGAGGCCGAGGTGCGCCTGTTTCACCTCTACGTCCACGAGCCGCTGATCCGCCAGGGTGTCGACGCGCTCCAGATGGCCGAGGAGATGGAGGGCCTGGCGCGCGACCTCCTCCCGGCCACCTCGCCGCTGATGGAGTACATCCACCAGCGCTACCTTCGCTTCTACATCGAGCAGGACGTGGTCGGGCACATGGAGGCGGAGCTTGGCGGGCAGCGGCAACTGGGCCGCGTCCAGATGGCGTTCTGCTTCGTCGACCTGACCGGGTTCACCCGCTACACGGAGGAGGAGGGCGACGAGGAGGCGTTCGACCTCGTGGAGCGTTTCGTGGAGACCGTCGAGGCCACCCTGCCAGCCGAGGCGACGATCGTGAAGACGATCGGCGACGAGGTGATGATCGTCTCGCCGGATCCGATGACCCTTACGGAGTGGGCGGTGGGCTTCCTGACGCTGTTCCAGGAACGACCGCAGCCGCGCGTCGGGGTGCACTACGGGCGCGCCGTCTATCGCGACGGCGACTACTTCGGCACCGAGGTGAACCTGACGCACCGTGTGGTTGCCCGCGCCCTCGGCGGCGAGGTGATGGTCACCACCGCCGTCGTCGATGGGATCGGCCGATCGGACTACCTGGAGTTCGACCCGATCGGCGAGGTGGACCTGAAGGGCTTTCCCCAGCCGGTGGACCTGTTCGTCGTCAGGCCCCGGAACCCCGATGCGAGGCCCGGCAGAACCACCCGCGACTGAAGATCCGCGGCCACCTCTCGTAAGATCGCCCGCGTGGGGCCGGTGGGCACAGACGAAGCGCTGGACGCACTGGCCGACGCCGTGCGCCGGAGCGGACTGATCGACCCGA
This sequence comes from uncultured Actinomycetes bacterium, assembly GCA_963745365.1. Classification (GTDB taxonomy): domain Bacteria; phylum Actinomycetota; class Thermoleophilia; order Solirubrobacterales; family 70-9; genus AC-56. Next base: position 108,466 of record CAVUXC010000002.1, on the reverse strand, counting down.
TCTCCACCGGGGTCGTGCTGGTCTCCGGCGGCGCTGATTCCGCCTGCGCGGCGGCCGGGCTGGCCCGTGCGATCGGGCCGGCGAGCGTGCATGCGCTGCACGTCAACTACGGCCTTCGCCCGGCGGCCGATGGCGACGAGCGCGTCTGCCGCGACCTTTGCTCCCGGCTTCGCATCGACCTCCACATCGAGCGGCCGAAGGGCCTGGCCGGAAACCTCCAGGCCGCGGCGCGCGAAACCCGCTATGCGGCCGCCGAGCAGCTCCGCGCCCGCGCGGGCGGCGATTGGGTCGCCACGGGCCACACGCGAACCGATCTCGCCGAGACGGTGCTGTACCGCCTTGCCGTCTCCCCGGGGACGCGGGCGCTCCGCGGCCTGCCGTCGCACAGCGGGCGCCTCGTGCGGCCGCTGCTGGAGCTGGAGCGTGCCGAGACGCGCCGCCTTGCAGCCGGGGCCTGTCTGCCGTTCGCCGACGACGAGTCGAACCTGGAGCTCGACTTCGCGCGCAACCGCGTGCGGGCGCAGGTGCTGCCGGCGCTGCACGAGCTGAGCCCGGCGGCCCAGCGGAACATCGCCGAAACGCAGGCCGAGCTGGTCGAGGAGGCGCATCTCCTGGAGCGGGTCGTGCTCGAGGCGCTCGAGGCGGCCGGCGCGAGCGCCGGCGCGGTGGCGATTCGGGCCGACGCACTGGAGGGCTCGGAGCCCGCCCTGCGGCGCCTCGCTCTGCGGGCGCTCGCGGAGCGCGCCACCGGACGGGCGGTCCCGCTTGGAAGGCGCCATGCGGCCGAGATCATGCGCTTGGCGGCCCATCCGGAGGGGGGCGAGGTCGACCTGGGGCACGGCGTGCGGGCGATCTGCGAGCACGGACTGATTCGTTTCCTGGTCTCCTCGGAGGCCGATGCCGCACCCGAGCCCGTCTCGCTGCGGGTTCCCGGCAGCTGTCGGTTCGGGCGCTGGGAGGTTCGGGCCGAGGTCCGTCCGGGCACGGTCGAGCCGGCCGGCCCGGACCTGGCGACGCTCGACGCCGAGGCCCTCGGCGAGGAGCTCGAGGTCCGCACCTGGAGGGATGGCGACCGCATGCGGCCGCTCGGCATGAAGGGCACCAAGAGCCTTCAAGACCTGTTCACCGACCGCGGCGTGCCGCGCTCGTTGCGGCACCACCTGCCGGTGGTGACGGCGGCCGGTCGCGTGGTCTGGGTCGCCGGGGTGGCCGTCTCGGAGGACTTCCGCCTCGGCCCGCAGACGCGCGAGGCCGCGCTGCTCACCGCGCGGGTCCTGGACTCCGGCGATGTCTGATCCCGAAATCGGCGAGGTGCTGGTCTCCGGCGAGGACCTTCAGCGTCGGGTCACCGAGCTGGGCGCCGAGATCAGCAGAGACTACGAGGGGCGCGACCTGGTGATGATCGGGGTGCTGAAGGGAGCGGTGCTGTTCATCGCCGATCTGATGCGGCAGCTGACCGTTCCCTGCGAGATCGACTTCATGGCCGTCTCCAGCTACGGCTCCGCCACCGACTCCTCCGGCGTGGTGCGGATCCTCAAGGACCTCGAGGCCCCGATCGAGGGCCGCGAAGTGCTGATCGTCGAGGACATCATCGACTCGGGGCTGACCCTCCAGTATCTGGTCCGCAATCTCCGCGCTCGCACCCCCGGCTCGCTCGAGGTGTGCGCCCTGCTCACCAAGCCCTCGCGGCGCCGGGTCGAGCTGCCGATTCGCTACGTGGGCTTCGAGATTCCGAACCGATACGTGATCGGCTACGGGCTCGATTACGCACAGCGCTACAGGAACTTGAGCTACGTGGCGGTGTTGAACGAGCAGCACCAGTAGAAGGGACCGCTCGGCAACGGGGCGAAAGAAGACCCTGGTACGCTGATCTCGAACGTTGCGCGGGGCTCAGGCAACCCGTTGATGATGCGCAAAACCCGCCAACATCCACCGCCTCGGTGCCTACCGGCGACCCTCGTCGCTGCGACGCGCCGGCTGATCTGCGATGAGGCGATTCTTCCGCAGCGCCGCCTTTCCGATCCTGATCGTGATCGTGCTCGCGTTCTTCGCGCAGCGGCTGCTCAGCGGCCCCGAGGAGGAAGACCCGCCGATCCTGAGCGAGTTCGAGGCCGAGGTGAGGAACGACCCGACGCCTTCGACGAGGTCACCTTCCAGCCGAAGAGCAACACGATCAAGGTCAAGCCGATCAGACGGCAGCGAGTACTCGATCGGCTATCCGAGACAACACCGAGCGGGGCCTGCAACAGCTCCTCGAGCGTCAGCACGTCCCGTTCAACGCCGAGGGCACCGGCGGCTCGAGCTTCCTCTCGATCCTCACGTACATCCTTCCGTTCCTCCTCTTCTTCGGCTTCTGGCTCTTCCTGATGAACCAGATGCAGGGAGGGGGCTCGCGGGTGATGAGCTTCGGCAAGTCGCGCGCCAAGCGGATGTCGGTCGACGCGCCGAAGATCACCTTCCGCGACGTCGCCGGGGTCGACGAGGCGGTGCAGGAGCTCCACGAGATCAAGGAGTTCCTCGAGAACCCGAAGCGGTTCCAGGCGCTCGGCGCCCGGATCCCCAAGGGCGTGCTGCTCTACGGCCCCCCGGCACGGGGAAGACCCTGCTCGCCCGCGCCGTGGCCGGCGAGGCGGGCGTGCCGTTCTTCTCGATCTCGGGGTCCGACTTCGTCGAGATGTTCGTCGGCGTCGGGGCGAGCCGCGTCCGCGACCTGTTCGAGCAGGCGAAGCAGAACTCGCCCTGCATCATCTTCATGGACGAGATCGACGCCGTGGGGCGTCACCGCGGCGCCGGCATGGGCGGCGGACACGACGAGCGCGAGCAGACCCTGAACCAGCTGCTGGTCGAGATGGACGGCTTCGAGATGAAGGACAACATCATCCTGATTGCCGCCACCAACCGGCCGGACATCCTCGACCCGGCGCTGCTGCGGCCGGGCCGCTTCGATCGCCAGATCGTCGTCGACCGCCCCGACCGCAAGGGCCGCAAGCAGATTCTCGACGTGCACACGCGCGGCAAGCCGCTGGCCAAGGAGATCGACCTCGACGCGCTCGCCGGTCAGACGCCGGGCTTCACCGGGGCCGACCTCGCCAACCTGATCAACGAGGCCGCCCTGCTCACCGCGCGCTCGGGCAAGCGCGAGATCACCATGGACGAGCTCGAGGAGGGGATCATGCGGGTGATCGCCGGCCCCGAGAAGAAGAGCCGGGTGATGAGCGAGAAGGAGCGGCTGGTCACCGCCTATCACGAGCTCGGCCACGCGATCGTGGGCCACCTGCTGCCCAACTGCGACCCCGTCCACAAGATCTCGATCATCAGCCGCGGCCAGGCGCTCGGCTACACGATCTCCCTGCCCACCGAGGACAAGTTCCTGACCACCCGCGCCGAGCTCACCGACACGATGGCGATGACGCTCGGCGGCCGCGCCGCCGAGGAGATCGTCTTCGGCGAGATCACCACCGGCGCCTCCAACGACCTCGAGAAGGTCACCGAGACCGCGAAGCAGATGGTGATGCGGTTCGGGATGTCGGAGCGGCTGGGGCCGCGGGTGTTCGGACACGACCGCTCGCAGCCGTTCCTGGGCCGCGAGTTCTCCTCGGAGCCCGACTACTCGGACGAGATCGCGCGCGAGATCGACGACGAGATCCGCCGCATCGTCGAGGAGGCCCACCAGACGGCGAAGGACATCCTGAGCGAGCGCCGCGAGGTCCTGGACCAGATCTCGAAGATCCTGCTCGAGCGGGAGACGATCGACGCCGAGCAGTTCGTGAAGCTGCTCGAGGGCGCCTCCGAGTAGGAGGTCTTCGGAGAGCCGGACGAGGAGCCGACGGCGCCGGAGGCGCCGCCCGAGCCCGAGAAGAAGGCCGGCCGCGAGGGCCCGCGCCCCGTGCCCCGCCCCCGCCCGGGCTTCGCCGGCAGCGCCGAGATGCGCGCCGCCCACCCGACTAGCCCCGGCGCCCTGCATCAGCGCGCCGCTTTCGGGTACCAGTAGCGGCAATGGCTGGGACAACGACCCAGATCCGGGCGGGGGTCGTGATCGCGGACCGCTACCGCGTCATCGACCGCCTGGGCCACGGGGGGATGGCGACCGTGTTCCTCGCCGAGGACCTGGTGCTGTCCCGGCAGGTGGCCGTGAAGCGGCTGCATGCCGCGGCAGCGGAGGGGAGCGCCGAGCGGTTCAAGCGTGAGGCCCAGCTCGGGGCGGCGCTCAATCACCCGAACATCGTCGCCGTGTACGACACGCTCTCCGGCCCGGACGGGGTGCTGATCGTGATGGAGTACGTCCCGGGCCAGCCGCTCTCGGGGCTGATCGTCGGCGGCAGCCGTGGAGCCGGATGAGGCGATCCGAGTCCTGCGCGAGGTCGCCCACGGCCTCGACTACGCGCATCTGCGCGGGGTGGTCCACCGTGACGTGAAGCCCTCCAACATCCTGGTTCGCGACGACGGCGTCGTCAAGCTGAGCGACCTGGGCGTGGCGACCGCCGCTCACGTCAGCCGGATCACCGCCACTCACGACGTTCTCGGCACACTCGGCTACATCGCGCCGGAGCGCCTCGACGGGGAGCCCGGCGGGCCGCCTGCCGACGTCTACTCGCTGGCCGCGGTCGCGTTCGAGGTCCTCAGCGGGCAGCGGCCCCAACGCGGCGCGACCCCCGTCGAGGTCCTCAGTCGCTCGGTGTCGGAGCCGGCGCCGGACCTGCGAGCGGCCTGGCCTCAGGCGCCCGGCGGCGGCCGCCGACGATCCTGGGTCGCGGCCTCGACCCGGATCCGGATCGGCGTCCGCTCAGCGCCGGCCGCCTGATCGATGAGCTCGACGCGGCGCTCGAGCCAAGCGGCGCCGTCACCGCAACGGACCGACTCGCCAAGCCGGCGACGATCACGGTCTCCTCCAGGAGCCTTGCTGCGGGCGACCTTGATCGGCGGGCTGGCGGCGGCGGTCGCGGTGGTCATCGCGCTGCTTGTGGCCGGCGGCGACGGCGGCTCGCCGACCGACCTCCGGGCCGGCCGCGAACGCCGGCCCAGACGGCTCCGAGCCAGGGCTCGGGTCCGTCGGCCGAGCGAGGCGCCAGACCACGCACCACGACCACCACGACCAGCCACCGCGCCGGCGCCCGCCGCGCCGACCGAGGGCGTCTCCGGGGCAGAGCTCAACGATCAGGGCTTCGCGCTGATCCAGCAGGGCGCTACGAGGAGGCGGTCCCGGTGCTGCGGCGCGCCGTCGACGCCTTCGCCGAGGGAACCAGCGACCTCACCTACGCGTACGCGCTCTTCAACCTCGGCCACGCGCTCCGCCTCGCCGGCCGGCCCGAAGAGGCGATCCCGATCCTCGAGCAGCGGCTCGAGATCCCCAACCAGGTTCCGATCGTGAAGCGAGAGCTGGCGGCGGCCAGGGCCGCGGCGGCCGGGGGCAAGAAGGCCGAGAAGGACAGAGACGAGGAGTAGGCTGGCCGCCGATGGCCCGCCTGATGGGGATCGTCAACGTGACCCCCGATTCGTTCTCGGACGGGGGGCGCTTCCTCGCAGCCCGAGCGGGCGATCGAGCACGCGCGGCGGCTGGTGGACGAGGGCGCCGACCTGCTCGACGTCGGCGGCGAGTCGACGCGGCCCGGGGCCGGCGCGGTCTCGGCCGCCGAGGAGCTGGACCGGGTCGGGCCGGTGCTCGAGGGGGTGCGGGCCGCGAGGACCGGCTCGCCGGGTCGTGATCTCGATCGACACCTCCAAGGTCGCGGTCGCGGAGGTGGCGCTGGACATCGGGGCGGAGATCGTCAACGACGTCACGGCGCTGCGCTCCGAGCCTCAGCTCGCGGCGCTCTGCGCCGAGCGCGGCTGCGGCCTGGTGCTCATGCACATGCAGGGCACGCCGCGCACCATGCAGGAAGAGCCCCAGCTACGACGACGTGGTCGACGACGTCAGGGCCTTCCTGGCCGAGCGGATCGAGTTCGCGACCTCGGCGGGGGTGGCGGAGGAACGGATCTGGGTCGATCCCGGGATCGGCTTCGGCAAGACCGTCGAGCACAACCTGGAGCTCCTGCGGCGGCTCGGCGAGCTGGCCGAGCTCGGCCGGCCGATCGTGATCGGCTCCTCCCGCAAGAGCTTCCTCGGCAAGCTCACGGGCCGCGAGGTGGATGAGCGGCTCGGCGGCACGATCGCCTCCAACGTGCTGGCGCTGCTCGGCGGAGCGGAGGTGTTCCGCGTGCACGACGTCGCCGAGCTTCGGCAGGCGCTCGACGTCGCCGAGGCGATCCTGGGCCGCCGAGCCTGGGAGCGGCGGGGGCCGTTGACGCCGGCGTAGACCACCGACTACCGCGGTCGCCGCTCCGCTGGTACGGTCTCGACCCGTGGAGGCGCACCGCCACGGGCTTGACTCCGCCGTCGAGGTCGAGGTTCGCGGCCTCTCCATCTACACGCATCACGGGGTCACGGAGGCCGAGCGCGAGATCGGCCAGCGCCTGGAGATCGACGTCAGCTTCGACGTGCCCGATTGCGATGCGGTGCTCACCGACCGGCTCGAGGACACGGTCGACTACGCCGAGGTCTGCGACATCGTCGCGCTGGCAGCGACCGAGCGCAGCTACAAGACGCTGGAGCGCCTCTGCCACGTGATCGGGGAGCGCCTGATGGAGCGGTTTGCCTGCGAGTCGGTCCGCGTTCGCGCGGCCAAGCCCGAGCCGCCGCTCCCGCTGGCGGTCAGCGAGGTGGCGGTCGAGGTCGTTCACGAGCGCGCGGCCCCCGACGAGCAGCAGGAGGAGAGCGAGTGAGCGCTGCCGGACGCCCCTGGCGCCTGCGGCGGTGAGCGCCAGCCCCACCAGGGTCGGCTATCTGGGCCTCGGCTCCAACGTCGGCGACCGGGCCGCTCATCTACGGGCCGCCGTGGCGGCGCTTCGCGAGCATGGGGTGGAGGTGGAGGCCGTCTCCTCGCTGTACGAGACCGAGCCCGTCGGGGAGATCCTCGACCAGCCCGACTTCCTGAACGCCGCGGTCAGGATCCGCACCGAGCTGGAGCCCGAGGCCCTGCTCGATCTGTGCAAGGCGATCGAGGTCGAGCAGGGGCGGATGCTCGGGTGGCCAGCGGCACGGCCCGCGCCCGCTCGACCTGGACCTGCTGCTACTCGGCGACCTGGAGCTCCGGACCGACCGGCTGACGCTCCCTCACCCGCAGGTGACGAGCCGCCGCTTCGTGCTCGAGCCGCTGCTCGAGCTCGACCCCGAGCTGGCGCTGCCCGACGGTACGCCGCTCGCCGCGGCGCTGGCGGAGCTCGGGCCCGGCCAGACGGTCGAGCGGGTGGGCCCGCTGACTAGCTGCTGACCGCCGGCTGCGCGCTCCTGAGCTGCTCGAGCCAAGCCGGCGGGAGCACAGGCGGCGCGTGGCCGGGAAAGTCGGGGATGGCGCGTAGCGCCATCTGGCCCGCGGGGCGCTCCTCGATTGCCGGCCGCAGGTCGTCCAGCGTCATCGCCAGGCGAAGGCTGGCGGCGATCTGGAGGTCGGCCGCGTTCGGCGGATCGCCGTCGAGCACGCCCTCCGCGATCCAGTCGTCGACCCGCTGGAGCTGGCCCGGGAGGGCCGCGAGGTCGGCGCGGACGGTCTCGTCATCGGCGCTGTTCATTCGCGCGGCGGCGGCGACGATCGGCGCCGCGGTCCGGACGGCGAGCCCGATCGGCACCCCCAGCCTGGCGCCCTCGGCGTAGCTGCGAAGCGGCGCGCGATCGCGCTTCAGCGCGTTCCAGAGGATCCGGCGCACGGGCGCCTGGAGCACCTCGTCGCCCCAGCGCTCGGCCTCCTCGACCGCCACCCGCTGGTCCGGGTCGGGCGGATAGAGCGGCGGCTCGGGGCGGATCCGGTCGAGCTCGCGTGCGATCTCCCGCGAGCCCGTCAGCTTCCGCCCGTCGATCTTCAGCGACGGCACGGTGTTCGAGGGGAAGCGCAGGGCGCGCAGGGCGCCGCGCGAGATCACCGGCATCAGGTCGACGCGCTTGTAGGGGATTCCCTTCAGCTCCAGCATCCGCCGTGCGACCATCGCGGGATGCGAGCCGGGAATCACGTAGAGCGTCGCCTCGGGGGCCTCGGCCATGGCGCGAGCATCCTACGTCACTCCGCCGGCTCCCCCTCGGCTCGGTGGCTGCTGCGGACGGGATAATCAGCCGGTGCTGCTCGCGATCGACGTCGGCAACACGCAGAGCCACCTCGGCATCTTCGACGGCGACGACCTTGCCGAGCACTGGCGATTCGCGACCGAAGCCCAGGAGACCGCCGACGAGCTCGCCGTGCGGGTCTCGACCCTGCTCGCGCTGCGCGGCATGCGGCCCGGCGAGGTGGAGGGATCGGTCGTCTCCTCGGTCGTTCCGCAGCTCACGCCCGAGTACGCGGGCATGTGCGAGCGCTATCTCGAGGGGGCTGTCTGATCGTCGGCCCCGGGGTCAAGACCGGGATGCCGATCCGGCTCGACAACCCGCTCGAGCTGGGAGCGGACCGGCTGGTCAACGCGGTGGCCGCATACGAGCGGTTCGGCGGGCCGTGCGCGGTCGCGGACTTCGGCACCGCGATCACCTTCGACGTGGTCTCATCGGATGGCGAGTACCTGGGCGGCGTGATCGGACCCGGGGTCGAGATCTCGATGGAGGCGCTCGCGAGGCGGACGGCGAAGCTTCCCCCGATCGAGCTCGGAGAGCCCCTGGGCGAGCCCGGCGGCGTGATCGGCAAGACCACTCACGCCAGCCTTCAGTCCGGGATCGTCTACGGGTTCGCCGGCGCGGTGGACGCGATCGCGCGCCGGGTGCAACGCGAGCTCGGGAGCGCAGACCCGACTTCGTCGCCACCGGCGGCCATGCTGCCGCGATCATCCCCTTCTGCGAGACGATCGACGAGGTGGACGACCTGCTGACCCTGACGGGCTTGCGGCTGGTCTACCAGAGGAACGCTTGACGCAGCCGTCTCTGACACCCCGTTCCGCATCGGCGACCTGACGGTCGCCAACCGCGTGCTGCTCGCGCCTCTGGCCGGGATCGGCAACTGGTTCGTGCGGCTCCAGGCCCGCCGCCACGGCGCCGGGCTCGCCGTCTCGGAGATGGTCTCGAGCTTCGGGCTCCACCACCGCAACGAGCGGACCATTCGCGAGCTGCTTCGCATCCACCCCGCCGAGCATCCGGTCTCGATCCAGCTGTTCGGCCACGATCCCGGGGTGATGCGCTCGGCCGCCGCGATCGCCGCCGATGCCGGGGCCGACCTGATCGACATCAACATGGGCTGCCCGGTGCGAAAGGTACGGGCGGCCGGAGCCGGGGCGGCGCTGCTGCAGCGGCCCGAGCTCGCCCTGCGGCTCGCTCGGGCCGCCGCAGAGGGCTCCGGCCGGCCGGTGACCGTGAAGCTGCGCTCCGGGATCGACCCCGGTGACCGCTCGGGGCTGGACCTGGCGGTGCGATTGGTGCAGGAGGCGGGCGTCGCCGCGGTCGCCCTGCACCCGCGAAGCGCCGCGGTCCAGCACAGGGGCAGTCCGGACTACGCGCTCGTCCGCGAGCTCGTCGGGCGGCTGGCGGGGGCGGCCGTGCCCGTGATCGTCTCCGGTGGGCTCGACAGCGCCGACGAGGCCCGCCGCGCCTACCGGGAGTCGGCCGCCGACGCGGTGATGATCGCCCGGGGCGCGCTCGGGAACCCGTGGATCTTCGAGGAGCTCAGCGGCCGCCGCGGCGGCGCGGCCGCAGCTCCCCCACACGTTCGGAGATCGTCGACGAGCTCCTGTGGACGATGGAGCGCGCCGAGGAGCACCTCGGCCCCCAGCGCGCGGCGCGCTACGCGCGCAAGTTCTACCCCTGGTACCTGCAGCGGCTGGGCATCAGCGGCCGCGAGGCCGACGCCTTCCAGCGCACCGAGAGCCTCGACCAGGCGAGGGAGCTGCTCGCCTCGCTGGGCGAGCCGCTGGCGATCGCCGCCTGAGAGCCGATCTCGCAGGAGCGGCCTGATCTCCTCGCTATAATCGCGCGCCTGCCCGAGCCAGCGAGCGTCCCAGGCGCCGCGTTCGGGCGTTTATTTCGTAGTGGAGGGGGCACCTGCTCATCAGGGGTCAGCACGAATACGACGATGAGGTTCGAGACGCGTGGCTCGTGAATCACTGATCACCCAGGAGGGTCTGGAGAAGCTCCACGAGGAGCTCGAGCACATGACCACCGTGAAGCGTCGCGAGGTCGCCGAGCGGATCAAGGAGGCTCGCGAGTTCGGCGACATCATGGAGAACGCCGAGTACGACGACGCCAAGAACGAGCAGGCGCTGCTCGAGCAGCGGATCGCCCAGCTCGAGGAGCGCCTGCGCCGCGCCACCGTGGTCGACGAGAAGCACGTCAACACCGACGTCGTCTCGGTCGGCGTTCGCGTCCACGTCAAGGACCAGAAGTCGGGCGACTCGAAGAAGTTCCAGATCGTCGGCTCGGCCGAGGCCGACCCGACCGAGGACAAGCTCTCCAACGAGTCGCCGATCGGCAGTGCGCTGGTCGGCCACAAGCGCGGCGACGTGGTCAGCGTCGAGGTCCCGCGCGGGCCGAAGCGCAGGCTGAAGATCACCAAGATCGAAGCCGCCTGAGGGCGCCGGCGATAGGCTCGCCGCCCTGTGAATAAGGAGGGCCCCGAGTCCCACCTCCTCGCCGAGCGGCGGGAGAAGCTGGAGCGACTGCGCGAAGCGGGCATCGAGCCGTTCCCGCACTCGTTCGAGGGACGCACGGAGATCGCCGAGATTCGCGCCGCGCACGAGGGGCTCGCCGCCGGCGCCGAGACCGAGGACCGGCGCCGGGTCGCGGGACGGATCGCCGCCCGGCGCGGCCATGGGAGGGCGGCGTTCATCGACCTCGTCGACCGCTCCGGGGGGATCCAGCTCCACGCGCGTGAGGACCTGCTCGGGCCCGAGTCGTTCGAGCTTCTGGTGGGCCTGGACCTCGGCGACATCATCGGCGCCGAGGGCGTCGTGGTCGCCACCAAGCGCGGGGAGCTGTCGGTTCGCCTGGAGGGATGGACGTTGCTCGCCAAGAGCCTTCGTCCGCCACCCGACAAGTACCACGGGCTCGAGGACGTGGAGCTTCGCTACCGCCATCGCGAGCTGGACCTGATCGCCAACCCGGAGGTCCGGGAGCTCTTCGCCAAGCGGGCGCGGGTGGTGGGCACGATCCGCGAGTGGCTCGACGAGCGGGGCTTTCTGGAGGTCGAGACCCCCGTGCTGCAGCCCCTCTACGGCGGCGCGCTGGCGCGCCCGTTCACGACTCACCACAACGCCCTCGACCGCGACCTCTACCTGCGAATCGCCACCGAGCTCTACCTGAAGCGGTGCGTCGTCGGGGGCATGGAGCGGGTCTACGAGCTGGGCAAGGACTTTCGCAACGAGGGGATCTCGCCGAAGCACAACCCCGAGTTCACGATGCTCGAGTGGTACGAGGCGTACGCCGACTACGCCGACGCCGCCGAGCGGCTCGAGCAGCTGGTCGCTGAGGTTGCCGAGCGCGTCCTCGGCACGACCCGGGTCCAGCGCGATGGGGCCGAGATCGACCTGGCGCCGCCCTGGCGCCGGGTCACCCTCCGCGACGCGATCGAGGAGCGAACCGGGATCGACCTCCGCGGAGCGGCCGAGCCGTGAGCAGCTGGCGGCGGCGCTGGGCTCCGAGGTCGACCCAGCCGCGGGCTGGGGGAAGCTGCTCGACGGCCTGCTCTCGAAGCTGGTCGAGCCCGAGCTGATTCAACCGACCTTCGTGCTCGACTATCCCGTCGAGCTGTCGCCGTTCGCCAAGGGCCACCGATCCGAGCAGGGCCTGGTGGAGCGCTGGGAGGCGTTCGTGGGCGGGATCGAGATCGCGAACGCGTTCACGGAGCTCAACGACCCAGACGAGCAGCGCCGCCGGTTCGAGCAGCAGCGCGACCAGCTTCAGCGCGGCGACGAGGAGGCCCAGCCGTTCGACGAGGCCTACCTGGAGGCGCTCGAGCGCGGGATGCCGCCCACGGCCGGGGTGGGGCTGGGAATCGACCGCCTGACGATGATCCTGACCGGCGCCCGTAACCTGCGCGAGGTGGTGCTGTTTCCGGCCATGCGATAAATCAACCGCCGCCTCCTCGCCTGCGAGGGAGCCGAAGGCGACCGGTCGTCCGGCGAAGCCGGATGCGGGGCGGCGGGTGTGGCGCGTACCGCGTGGACCCGGGCAACTCGCAATTACCGCCACTTCGTGGCTAGCCCGAGCCGGCTACTGGTTGGGCGCGGAAGGGGCGCCGATATACTTTGGTGCTCGGGTAAGCGACGAACCGGAGGTCTAATCCGTCGGCAAGGTTCAGCCGAAAAGGGTGGATAGGACTCCGGTGATCTTGCGTCCCCGCGCAGGGTCTCCGGAGGCCGCCACCGAGTAGGCCATACTGAAGCGGAGGGATTTGATCCCGAAACTCTTCGAGGCGGAAGGGTTTCAACTACAGCAAAGGCAGTCCCAATTGTTCGAGCGATTCACAGAACGCGCCCGCCAAGTGGTCGTCCTCGCCCAAGAGGAGGCCCGGACGCTGAAGCACAACTACATCGGCACCGAGCACATCCTGCTCGGGCTGCTGCGCGAGGAAGAGGGCCTTGCCGCGCGCGTCCTCGAGTCGCTCGACATCACCGTCGAGCGCGTCCGCGCCCAGGTGGTGCGGATCGTCGGCTCCGGCGAGGAGGTCACCTCCGGCCAGATCCCGTTCACGCCGCGTGCCAAGAAGGTGCTCGAGCTGGCGCTGCGCGAGGCGCTCTCGCTCGGCCACAACTACATCGGCACCGAGCACATCCTGCTCGGCCTCGTGCGTGAGAACGAAGGGGTCGCGGCGCGCATCCTGCTCGACTTCGACGCCGACTCGGAGAAGATCCGCAACGAGGTCATCCGCATGCTGTCCGGCCCCGGGGGCCGGCGCTCGGGCGCCGCAGCGGGCACCGGCGAGGGCAAGAAGTCCTCGAAGCTGCTCGACCAGTTCGGGCGCAACCTGACCAAGCTGGCCGCCGAGTCGAAGCTCGACCCGGTGATCGGCCGCGAGACCGAGATCGAGCGGATCATGCAGATCCTCTCGCGCCGGACCAAGAACAACCCGGTGCTGGTCGGCGAGCCGGGCGTGGGCAAGACGGCGATCGTCGAGGGCCTCGCCTCGCGGATCACCAAGGGCGAGGTGCCGGAGCTGCTCAAGAATCGGCAGATCTACACCCTCGACCTCGCCGCCCTGGTCGCCGGGTCCAAGTACCGGGGCGAGTTCGAGGAGCGGCTGAAGAAGGTGATGAAAGAGATCACCCAGCGCGGCGACATCGTGCTCTTCATCGACGAGCTCCACAACCTGGTGGGTGCCGGCGCTGCCGAGGGCGCGATCGACGCCGCCTCGATCCTGAAGCCGGCGCTGGCCCGGGGCGAGATCCAGACGATCGGCGCGACGACCATGGACGAGTACCGCAAGTACCTGGAGCGCGACTCGGCGCTCGAGCGCCGCTTCCAGCAGATCAAGGTCGACCAGCCGTCGATCCAGGACACCGTCTCGATCCTTCAGGGCCTGCGGGAGCGCTATGAGGAGCACCACCACGTCACGCTGACCGACGACGCTCTGCGCGCCGCGGCCGAGCTCGCCGACCGCTACATCTCCGACCGGTTCCTGCCCGACAAGGCGATCGACCTGATCGACGAGGCGGCCTCGCGGATGCGGATCAAGTCGATGTCGCAGCCGCCGGTCTACCGCGACCTCGAGGAGGAGATCGAGGAGACGCGGCGCTCCAAGGAGACCGCGATCGAGGCCCAGGAGTTCGAGAAGGCCGCCAACCTGCGAGACACCGAGCGCCAGCTCACGAACCGCAAGCGCGAGCTCGAGGACCAGTGGGCCGCGGGCGAGGGCGGCGAGCGGCCCGAGGTCGGCGAGGAGGAGATCGCCGACATCGTCTCGATGTGGACCGGGATCCCCGTCTTCAAGCTCACCGAGGCCGAGACCAAGAAGCTGCTGCGGATGGAGGATGAGCTGCACAAGCGGGTGATCGGCCAGCACGTCGCGATCACCGCGGTCTCGAAGGCGATCCGCCGTTCGCGGGCCGGGATCAAGGATCCGAAGCGGCCCGCCGGCTCGTTCATCTTCCTGGGCCCGTCGGGCGTCGGCAAGACCGAGCTGGCCCGCACCCTGGCCGAGTTCCTGTTCGGCGACGAGGACTCGATGGTGCGGATCGACATGTCCGAGTACATGGAGAAGCACGCGGTCTCGCGGCTGGTCGGCTCGCCGCCCGGCTACGTCGGCTACGACGAGGGCGGCCAGCTCACCGAGGCGGTGCGCCGTAAGCCCTACTCGGTGCTGTTGCTCGACGAGATCGAGAAGGCGCACCCCGACGTCTTCAACATCCTGCTCCAGATCCTCGAGGACGGGCGGCTCACCGACGCCCAGGGCCGCACGGTCGACTTCCGCAACACGATCGTGATCATGACCTCGAACATCGGCGCCAAGGACATCGCCCGCAATGTCTCGTTCGGCTTCGGCACCTCGGACGAAACCGGCACCTCCTACGAGGAGATGAAGGACCGGATCATGGGCGAGCTCAAGAAGGTGTTCCGGCCCGAGTTCCTGAACCGGATCGACGAGGTGATCGTCTTCCACAAGCTGACCATGGACGAGATCAAGGAGATCGTCGAACTGATGATCGGCCGGGTGCGGGCGCAGGTCGCCGAGCACGAGCTCCAGCTCGAGCTCGACGAGGGGGCGAAGGAGCTGCTCGCCGACCGTGGTTGGGATCCGGCGATGGGGGCTAGGCCGCTGCGCCGGGCGATCCAGCGCTACATCGAGGACCCGCTCGCCGACGAGGTGCTGCGCCAGGGCAACATCGAGTCCGGGAGCACGGTGCTGGTCGAGCGCGACCCCTCCAGCGAGGATGAGGAGCGCCCGCTGAAGCTGAAGCTGGTCAAGCCGAAGAAGCAGCTGGCCAAGAAGCGCGAGCCCGTTGGGGTCGCGGCGAAGTCGGGTGGCGGAGACGACGCACCCTCAGCCTCGGGTGCCAATCCCGAGCGGGATGACCAGGGCGAGGACGTCGGCGGCGAGCCGGCGTCCGACCAGCCACCGGAAGCGCCGGCCGAGCCGGAGTAGCCCAGGCGCGTTGCGCCCTTCTCGCGGTACGCGAGATCACCGGGCGAGAGGCCTCCGTTAGCTTTGGGCGCCATGGCGGCTCAGCTCGACGACCTGCGGACGGTGCTTGCCGAGATCAGCGACCTCGACCGGGCGCGCGCCCTTCTGGCCTGGGACGAGCGGACGAAGATGCCGCCGGCGGGGGCGCAGGCCCGCGCCGAGCAGCAGGCGACGCTGGCGCGGATACGTCACCAGCGCCTGGTATCCGACGAGCTCGGCCGGCTGCTCGATCAGGCGGCTGCCCGGACCAACGGCTCCCCGTACGAGTCTGACCAGGCGAGCCTGGTACGAGTCGCGCGCCGCGAGTGGGAGAAGGCGCGGCGGGTGCCGGCCGAGCTGCGGGCGGAGATCACGCGCACGTCTTCGCTCGCCGAGCACGCCTGGGTCGAGGCGAAGGCTCGCTCCGACTTCGCCTCCTTCCTGCCCCACCTGGAGCGAAACGTCGAGCTCAAACGCCGCTACGCGGACTGCTTCGAGGGCTTCGAGGGCTTCGAGCACGTCTACGACCCGCTGCTGGACGACTTCGAGCCCGGAATGAGCACCGCGGAGGTAGGCGCGGTGCTGGCCGAGCTCCGCGACGGCATCCGGCCGCTGGCGGCCGAGCTCGCCGACCGCCGTGAGGCGGTCGACGACTCCTGCCTGCATGGCCACTTCCCGCTCGATGCGCAGGCGCATCTGGCCCGTGAGGTGGTCGCGGAGCTGCCGCTCGAGCAGGGCGCCTGGCGCCTCGACCCGACCGTGCATCCGTTCGCGACCGCGATCGCGCCCTCCGACATCCGGATCACGACCAGGTTCGACGAGAGCTACATCGGCGCCGCGCTGTGGGCCGTCATCCACGAGGCGGGCCACGGCCTGTACGAGAACGGGATCGCGCCGGAGCTCGAGCGGTCGCCGCTGTGTGGCCCGGTATCGCTGGGCTTCCACGAGTCGCAGAGCCGCATGTGGGAGAACTGGGTGGGACGGGGCCGTCCCTATCTGGAGCGACTCCATCCCCGCCTTCGGCAGAGCTTTCCGGAGCAATTCGGCGCCGTGGACCCGGAGACGCTCTATCGGGCGGCGAACAAGGTCGAGGCCTCCCTGATCAGGATGGAGGCCGACCAGGTCACCTACAACCTCCACATCGTGATGCGCTTCGAGCTCGAGCTCGAGCTCTTCGAGGGCCGGCTCGAGCTCGCTGATCTGCCCGAGGCTTGGAACGCCCGCACCGCCGAGTACCTGAAGGTCGAGGTCCCCGATGACGCCCGCGGCGTGCTCCAGGACGTGCACTGGGCAGCCGGCGCGTTCGGGTACTTCCCCACCTACTCGCTTGGCAACCTGATCGCCGCCCAGATCTGGGACGCTGCCGGCGAGGCGCTGCCGGACCTCGACGAGCAGATCGGAAGCGGGGATCTGGTGCCGCTGCGCGACTGGCTCCGGGATCGCCTTTACCGGCACGGCGCCAAGTTCACTGCCCAAGGAGATGATCGAGCGCTTGGTCGGCGGCCCGATCGACGTGGGCCCCTACCTGCGCCAGCTACGGGAGCGGGCCGCCGAGATCTACGGGGTCCAGTAGCGGGGGAGGCGTGCAGGGGCCACCGGCTCGGGGCGGGTTTCTGCCGCTATGCGGCAGGAACCCGCCATTCCCGCTTCGATCACCCTTATTGCCCTCTTTCTCTCCGAACCCCGAAGCCCGTCTTTATGAACCCTTGCGGGGCCGCGTCGACAATGTGGGATCGAGGGGTCGCCGGGGTTTTCGGGATGGCGCCCCCTCCGGGAGCGTCGCTTGTAGCCCAGGCGGCGCTTCCCTCTGAACGTCCCGCTGTAGTCCGGCGCGGGTCGCGAAGCCGTCGGGTGGGGTTCCTAGTCTCAGAGAGGTGACCCGTCGGGACTCCCAGTTCGTCTGTCAGCAGTGCGGCCAGGCAGCGCTGGCCTGGACCGGCCGTTGCCCCGGCTGCGGCGAGTGGAACACGCTGACCGAGACGCTGCGGCCGCGGGCCGGAGCGTCGGGGCCGAGGTCCCGAGGAAAGCGACGCGGCGGTCCCGGACCGTCCGACGTGGGCGAGGCACCGCGGCCGGTCCCACTGCGAGACATCGAGACGCCGGCCACGGATCGCCTGCTCACCGGGATCGCCGAGCTCGACCGGGTGTTGGGCGGCGGGCTGGTCCCCGGCTCCCTGAGCCTGATCGGCGGCTCGCCGGGAATCGGCAAGAGCACCCTCACCGGGATGGCGCTCGGCAACCTCTGCGCTGCCGGGCGGCGCGTCCTGTACGTGTCGGGGGAGGAGTCCGCCGCCCAGGTGCGAGTGCGTGCCGAGCGGCTCGGCGACCAGGCGCTGGCGGTGCCGGTTCTCGCCGAGACCTCGGTGGAGGCCGTGCTGGCTGCCCTCGAAGCGGAGCGGCCTGATGCCTGCGTCGTCGACTCGATCCAGACCCTGCACGTGGAGGGGATGACGGGGGCCCCGGGGTCGGTGGGGCAGGTTCGAGAGGCGGCGGCGGCGATCATGGGCGCGGCCAAGCGGCTGGGTACGGCCGTCGTCGCTGGTCGGGCACGTGACCAAGGACGGAACGGTCGCCGGACCGCGTGCGCTCGAGCACCTGGTGGACTGCGTGTTGCTGTTCGAGGGCGAGCGCGAGCGCAGCTTCCGCACCCTGCGGGCCCTGAAGAACCGCTTTGGCGCGACCAGCGAGGTGGGGGTGTTCGAGATGCGCTCGGGCGGGCTGGTCGAGGTAGCCGATCCCTCGGCGCGCTTCGTCGGCGAGGCGAGCCAGGCCCCGGGCTCGTGCGTGCTGTGCGCCATGGAGGGGACTCGACCGCTGCTCGTCGAGGTCCAGGCGCTCGTCGCGCCGACCGAGATCGTGCCGCCGCGCCGCGTCGTCACCGGGATCGACCGCAACCGCCTGGCCATGATCCTCGCGGTTCTCGCCCGCCACGGCGGGCCGTCGCTGACTTCTGCCGACGTGTTCGTCAACGTCGCGGGCGGGGTGAGAGTCGACGAGCCCGGCGCCGACCTCGCCGTGGCCCTTGCCCTCGCCTCCGCACAGCGTGGGGAGCCGCTCCGGGGCGACGGCAAGCCGCTCGCCTGCTTCGGGGAGGTCGGCCTGACCGGCGAGCTGCGCTTCGTCGCCCACCCCGAGCGCCGGGTGGCCGAGGCGCTGAAGTTCGGCCTGGGACCGATCGTCGCTCCGCCGGCGGGCGAGCGGGTCCCGGGCCTGAGTCCGCAGGGGACCCTGCGGATGGCCCTGCAGGCCGCCCTGATGCCGGGGCCTGGCGGCGAGGTGCGGGAGGCGGCGTAGAGCTGCTGGCGGTCCCCGCCCTTGACAAGCCCCAATCCGACCTCTCCACACGGGATTTAGCTGAGCGCGAGGAGCAGGGGCTCTTTGCCATCATGGCTGACGATGGTTCCGCACAACGGGGACGAGCTGCACGAGCTTGAGACCCGTCTGGATCCCCGGTTGCTGCGAGCCCTGGACATGGTGGCGCCAGGAACGCCACTGCGGGAGGGGATCGACAACATCATCCAGTCACGTACCGGCGGCCTGATCCTGATCGCCGAGGCGGATGACGTTTCGTTCCTGTTCAGCGGCGGGATCAAGCTCGACATCGACTACACCCCGGGGCTGCTCTACCAGGTGGCGAAGATGGACGGCGCGATCGTTCTGGATCCGGGCGCCAAGAAGATCTGCTGGGCCAACGTCCAGCTGATGCCCGACCCGACGATCCTCTCGATGGAGACCGGCACACGCCACCGCACTGCCGAGCGCGTCTCGAAGCAGACCAGCGCGCTCGTGGTTTCGATCTCCGAGCGCCGCGAAGTCGTCTCGCTCTACATCGACGGGATGAAGGTGATCCTCCAGGACATCCCGATGGTGCTCTCGAAGGCGAACCAGGGGCTGGCCACGCTCGAGAAGTACCGTGCCCGCCTGGATCAGCTGTCGGCCCGGCTGACCAATCTGGAGTTCCTCGGGGGTTGCACGCTTCACGACGTCCTCTCGGTGCTCCAGCGGGCCGAGCTCGTCACCCGGATGGCCGCCGAGATGGAGCGGTACATCATCGAGCTGGGCACGGAGGGTCGGTTGATCGAGATGCAGCTCGAGGAAACCGTGCTGGGCGTGATCGGGGACCGGTCGGCGCTGGTTCGCGACTACATCGTCGACGACACGGAGGAGACAGATCGAGCGCACGATCGGCGAGCTTGCGGGGCTGCCGCAGCAGGAGCTGCTCGACTTCGGTCGCCTCGCCGAGCTGCTCGGCTACGACCGGAAGACGAGCACGCTCGAGTTCGCGGTCGCGCCGCGGGGGTACCGGGTCCTGTCGGGGATCCCGCGGCTGCCGCGCCTGGTGGCCCAGAAGATCGTCCACCGGTTCGGCGATCTGGAGGCGATCATGAACGCCTCACAGGAAGAGCTTGAGGCCGTCGAGGGCGTGGGGGACGCACGGGCGAGGGAGACCCGAGAGGGACTCCGCAGGCTTCAGGAGGTCGACATCGTCGACCGCTATCCGTGAACCGACGGCGGCCCCGGCTGCCGTCCTACGTAAGGAGGCCCAAATTCCAGAGCTAGCAACCGAGGAAGCGATAGAAATCGGACCCGAGCTCGGCCCCGTCGAGTGCACATACGAAGTTGGCGACAACGTCGTCTATCCGCACCACGGGGCTGGAATGGTGTTGAAGAAGGAGACCAAGGACCTCCTCGGCGAGAAGCGGGACTACCTGACAATCAAGATCCTGCACAACAACATGACCGTCATGGTCCCCTGCGAGAACGCCCATCGGGCCGGCTTGCGGCGGGTCATCGACGGGGAAGAGGTCGACAAGGTGATCGACGTCTTGACCGGCGAAGTGTCGGAGATGCCGAAGAACTGGAACCGCCGGTTCAAGCACAACCGCGAGAAGATCAAGACAGGGAACGTCTTCGAGCTGGCCGAGGTGGTCCGGAACCTGGCTATCCGCGAGTGGGAGAAGGGTCTCTCAACTGGCGAGAAGCAGATGTACACGCGGGCGAAGAAGATCCTCGCGTCGGAGTTCATGTACGCGCTGGACAAGGATGAGGACGGGGCCGAGGCCTACCTGGACGAGTTGCTGGAGGAGCGCTTCGGGGCCCAGGCACCTGCCTGACCGTCCATCAGCTTCAGCGGTCATCGCGGCCGCCGGCTCCGGCGAGCGACTCGGAGCCGGCGGCCCGAAGGCCTTCGTGCCGCTCGCCGGCAGGCCGCTGGTGGCGTGGGCGCTCGACGCCTTCGCCCGGGCGGAGCAGCGTTGCTGCGGTGATCGTCGCTGCGCCGCCGGGGCACGAGGCTGACGTCGAGGAGCTCGGCCGGCGCAATCGACCTCGAGCTCCGGGTGGTCGCCGGCGGCGCCTCGCGCTCGGAGTCCGTGGGCCGGGCGCTCGAGGGCGTCGAGACGGACCTGGTTGCGGTCCACGACGCGGCCCGCCCGCTGGTCACGCCGGAGCTGATCGACGAGGTGCTGGAGAAGCTCGCCTCGCGTCCCGACGCCGCCGGCGTGATCGCCGCCGCTCCGCTGGCCGACACCGTGAAGCGCTCCCGCGAGCCGCGCCCGGCCAAGGGGCCGGTCCCGCGCGGTGGCCCGACCGTGGCCCAGACGGTCAGCCGCGACCACCTCTGGGCCGCTCAGACCCCCCAGGCCTTCCGTACGGCGGCGCTGCGCGAGGCCCTCGACACCGACCCGCAACGGATCGCCGCCGCCACCGACGACGCGATGCTGGTCGAGAAGTCCGGCGGCAAGGTCCTCATCCACCCGGCCCCCGCCGAGAACCTCAAGGTGACCACCGAGCTCGACCTGCGGATCGCCGAGCTTGCTCGCTGACGGTCCGAGCGCGGCCCGGCTCGGTCCTGACCTGCCTCCAGTGGGCGACTTATTGCCGGATAGCGCAACCGCCCTGACGGGGTGCCGTGGCGCACTGCCGGTTTTGTGCAGGGTTATCCAGGTATGCGAGTAAGGGATCTACCGCCAGGTTCCGACCGCCGGCTGGCGAATACTTTGACCGAGATGAAGCGGCTTCGTAACAAGCTCGGTTGCGCCGTCGACGGCCATCGCTGGGGGCTGCTCAGGCATCGCTGTGTTTGCCTGCGCTGCGGCCGGGAGGCGGCGTCCGAGGGCGTGCGGCGGGGCCCACGGCACTGAGCCAACCGCGCCCTAGCGGGCGGCTCAGCGCCTGAGAAGCACCCAGACGAGCGCGACCGCAAAGCCGATCTGGCCGAAGGTCAGCGCGGTGCCGAAGTTAGCCGCGCCGAAGGCGCCCGGCCACGACGCTGGCGAGGGCAAACGCCCCGAGCAGGATCGCCAGGTCGGTGACCGTTCGCATCGCTGCCACGCCGCTCACTTGAGGATCGTCGGGCTGGTGCCGGTTTCGGATCGCTTGCCTCGCCGGCTCTCGCCCACCGGAAGGCCGGCGATCTCCCGCGCCTCGTCGTGCAGATGCCTGACACGCCGGCGCATGTAGAGGCGACGCTGGAGGAACAGCGTGCCGACGCCGGCAAGCAGTATCACGCCCAGGTTCAGCGACAGTTGCTCCACGGCGCCCACCCACTCGTCCCAGTCGCCGAGCGCGGCGGCCACGCCGATGTTGGCGGCGGCCGGAATCGTGGTCACCGAGATCAGCACTCCGATCAGCGCCCCTGACTTGCTCGAGGTCAGCGACAGCACGCCGGCCACGCCCGCCAGGTAGGCGACGATGAAGCTCCACTGATCGGGGCTCGAGATGAAGGCGGTGAAGGGGTGCCCCGCTTGGGAGAAGTCGTTGGGAACCAGCCCGAAGGCATCGAGCAGCAGAGTGGCCGCAAAGGTGGCCGTGATCCCGAGTGGGAAGCCAACCGCCAAGGCGATGAGCGACCTCTTCAGCAGATCGCGGCGCCTCTGCACCGCCGCCACGCAGAGCCCGGCGATCGGGCCGAACTCCGGGCCGACGATCATCGCGCCGATGATCAGGATCAGCTGATCGGTGAGGATGCCGACCATGGCGATCAGCATCGCCAGCACCATGAAGGCGAGGAAGCTGGCGGACAGCTCCACGTTCTCCGAGGTGCGTGCTTCGACCTCCTCCCAGACCACGGCATCGGAGGGCAGGCCGGCGCTCGCCTTCTCAGCCGCGAGCGCCGCGTCCGAGATCTGGGAGTCGATCGTCTCCATCGCGATCGACCCCTCACGGTCGATGTCGAGCTCCCGCAGGTCCGAGATGATCACGCTGGCATCCTCGCGGGCGACGTCGCACATGATGACGTCGCCCTCCGGACGCTTGGCGGCGCGCTCGAGATAGATCAGGTTGACGACCGCGGGCGAGTGCTTGAGGAGGTCGAGCGCGTGCTCGGACTGATAGCTCGGGACCACGATCCGCAGGTGGACCATTTCGCCAGCTAGCGTACAGGCGCCGTGCTCACCGACTACCACCTCCACCTGCGCGAGGACGAGGACGACAGACCCCCGGAGCGCGCCGCCTTCACCGCCGAGAACGTGGACCGCTATCTGGCTGCGGCCGAGGACGCGGGGATCGACGAGCTGGGGTGCTCCGAGCACGTCTACCGGTTCACGGAGGCGCTCGAGATCTGGCGCCATCCGTTCTGGGAGGAGCAGGCTCGCGACGACCTCGACGCCTATTGCGAGTTCGTACGCACGACCCCGCTTCGTCTCGGCCTCGAGGTCGACTTCGTGCCCGGGGCCGAGGACCGCATCGCCAACCTCCTCGACGGCCGCGACCTCGACTACGTCATCGGCTCGATCCATTTCCTCGGCGATCGGGCGGTGGACCACGACGGCTACGACATCTGGGAGGCTGGACGGCGATCCCGACGCCATCTGGCGCCGCTACTTCGAGACCCTGGCCGAGTCGGCGCGCTGCGGCCTGTTCGACATCCTCGCCCATCCCGACCTGGTGAAGCTCTGGGGGCGGGCCAGGCCTCATCCGGAGCGCGATCCGCGGTTCTACTACGAGCCGGCGGTGGAGGCGATCGCCGAGTCCGGCATCGCGGTGGAGGTCTCGACCGCGGGCCTGCGAAGGCCGGTGGAGGAGATCTACCCGGCGCCGGCCCTGGCCGCCATGTGCGTCGAGGTCGGGGCCGCGTTCAGCCTCTCATCCGACGCCCACATCCCCGCCGACGTCGGCCACGGGTACGAGGGCGCGGTCGCGGCGATGCGGGAGTGGGGCATCGGGCAGATCGCCGTATTCGAGCGCCGCGAGCGCCGGCTGGAGCCCCTCGGGTGAGCGCCCGGGTCGGGATCGGCTACGACGCCCACCGCTTCGCCGCGGGGCGCCGGCTCGTGCTGGGGGGTGTCGAGGTTCCGCACGGGGTCGGGCCTCGAGGGCCATTCCGACGCCGACGTCCTCACGCACGCCGTGATCGACGCCGTGCTCGGGGCGGCCGGGCTGGGGGACCTCGGCACCCTGTTCCCGCCGGACGAGGAGCGGTGGCGAGACGCTCACTCCCTCGACCTGCTGACGGGTGGCGCTTGGCAACCTGCACGGGCGGGTGGTGAACGTGGACGCCACGGTGATCTGCGAGGAGCCCCGGATCGGCCCCCACCGCGCCGAGATGGAGCGGAATCTCGCCGAGGCGCTCTCGGCGCTCGGTGATCCGTCAAGGCGACGACCAACGAGGGCATGGGCTGGACCGGGCGGGGCGAGGGCATCGCCTGTTTCGCGGTCGCGCTCCTGGAGCTCGACTGATGTCGCGCGCGGCAGCCCGACGGACATGTGTGGCGGAGAGCACTTAGGCTACGAGATTGATGCTCCGCTCGATGGCCGGCAAGCTCTCCACGGACATCGTCACCGGCCCGATGAGCTCCCTCGGCCGTAGGGTCAAGCTCGGAAAGCTCGGGCCCCTGAGCGACGTCCCGTTCAACGTCAGGACGCTCGCTCAGGCCGGTGTGATCCAGCCGGTGCGCCCGGACAAGCTGGCGCTGATGGTCCGCGTCCTGGCCCGTTGGGGCGCTTCGCCGGCGGCCGGGATCGCGGGAGCGGCCATCAACCATCCCGACGAGGTGGTGGTCTAGGACGAGGCCGGCTCGCTGACCTTCGCCGAGGTCCACCGCCGCTCCAACGCGCTCGCCCGGGGTCTCGCCTCAGAGGGCGTCAAGGAGGGCGACGGGGTCGCGATCATGTGCCGCAACCATCGCGGCTTCGTCGAGGCGACGCTTGCCGTCTCGAAGCTGGGGGCGAACGGGCTCTACATGAACACGGCCTTCGCCGCGCCGCAGCTCGCCGGCGTGGTCGAGCGCGAGAAGCCGGTGGCGCTGATCTACGACGGCGAGTTCGCCGGCCTGCTCGAGCAGGCCGCGGAGGCCGGCAAGGAGGTCGGACTGCGCCGCTTTGTCTCCTGGATCGACGAAGACGACGAGCTCAGCGACACCCGCTGGAGGACCTGATCGAGTCGGGCGACGACCGGGACCTCGATCCGCCCAGCGAGTCGAGCCGCTTCGTGATCCTCACCTCGGGCACGACCGGGACGCCGAAGGGGGCGCAGCGCGGCCAGCCCGACACCCTGGGACCGCTGGCCGCGATGTTCTCGAAGATTCCGCTGCGGGCTGGCGAGCGAACGATGATTGCGGCGCCGCTGTTCCACTCCTGGGGCTTCGCCCACTTCACGCTCGGCTTGGCGCTCACCTCCACCTACGTGCTGCGTCGCCGCTTCGACCCGGAGGAGACGCTGCGCGCCACTCAGGAGAGCGGCGCCACCGCCCTGGTGGTCGTCCCGGTGATGATTCAGCGGATTCTCGAGCTGCCCGCCGAGACGCTCGACGAGTACGACCTGCCCAGCCTGCGGGTGGTCGCCGCCAGCGGCTCGGCGCTCCCGGGCGAGCTTGCCACCAAGTGGATGGACACCTTCGGCGACAACCTCTACAACCTGTACGGGTCCACGGAGGTCGCCTGGGCGACGATCGCGACCCCCGAGGACCTGCGGGCGGCCCCGGGCACCGCCGGCCGCCCGCCGCGCGGCACCACGGTTCGGATAGTGGACGCCGACGGGAACGACGTCCAGCCGGGAAAGACCGGCCGCGTCTTCGTCGGCAACGAGATGGCCTTCGAGGGCTACACCGGCGGGGGCGGCAAGGATGTGCTGGACGGCCTGCTCTCCTCGGGCGACGTCGGCCACTTCGACTCGGAGGGACGCCTGTTCATCGACGGGCGCGATGACGAGATGATCGTCTCCGGCGGCGAGAACGTGTTCCCGCGCGAGGTCGAGGACCTGCTCTCCGACCACGATCAGATCAAGGAGGTTGCGGTGATCGGTGTGGATGACGAGGATTTCGGCCAGCGGCTGAAGGCATTCGTGGTCCTGAACGACCACGCAGATCTCACCGACGACGAGGTCAAGGGCTACGTGAGGTCCAACCTGGCTCGCTACAAGATCCCCCGCGAGGTCGAGTTCCTCGACTCGCTGCCGCGCAACGCGACCGGCAAGGTCCTGAAGCGCGAATTGGCGT
Source organism: uncultured Actinomycetes bacterium (assembly GCA_963745365.1). Taxonomy (GTDB): domain Bacteria; phylum Actinomycetota; class Thermoleophilia; order Solirubrobacterales; family 70-9; genus AC-56. The sequence goes on along the minus strand of CAVUXC010000002.1, from coordinate 82,935 downwards.
AGTAGCTGACCCGTTTCTCGTCGCCCGCGGCCGGGTAGCGGCGTCCTGAAAGCGACCGCCAGGAGGTCTTTAATGCCACCCCGCGGGGTCAAGAAGGGAACCAAGCGAGCCCGGCAGTACGAGAAGATCAAGCGGAGCCAGAAGCGGCGGGGCAGCTCGCCGCGGCGCGCCACGGAGATCGCCGCCAGAACCGTTCAAAAGGAACGGGCGCGAGCCGGCGAATCCAGGCAGCGCTCGCGGACCTCGACCCAGGACATCTCGTCCGGCCGCCGGGGCGGCCAGCGGTCGGGCCGAAGCGGGCCCAGGGGCCAGACTCGCGAGCAGCTCTACAGCCAGGCTCGGAGTCTGAACATCAACGGTCGCTCGCGGATGAACAAGCGCCAGCTCCAGGCCGCCGTCAACCGGAAGAAGGGGAGCTAGCCGGGCCGCTACCCGGCCGCGGCGGCTCGCTCGCCCCTGCGCCGGGCGGCCTCGGCGCGCAGCCGCTCGTGCTCGACCTGGCTCTTGAGCTGGCGCAGCGAGCGTCGCAGGTGACTGCCCAGCTGGGGCGCCGCGACCAGCTCGGCGATCCAGCCGGGGATCCCGGAGCCGGCGACGCCGTAGGCGAAGCGCAGCTCCACGTTGGTGCGGCCGTCGTCGAGCTCGCGTAGGCGCCAACGCCCCCGTTGGTCGACCCCGAGCACCGAGCTCCACGCCATGTCGCGCTGCTCGTCCCACTCGACGATCTCGATCAATCCGCCGACCTCCGCCGAGCCCACCCTGATCAGCATCCGGTAGCGGGCGCCGAGCCCAGTCCGCCGTTCGCCCGCGACCTCCCAGCGTGTGATCCCCGACATGAAGTGCAGGTAGTTCGAGGGCTCCGCCAGGTAGTCCCAGACCAGCTTCGGCGGGGCCGAGATGACGATCGACTCGTTCAGCCGCATCCGCCGCTCCTCAGCCGATAACCGGGAGGCGCCGCTCGGCCGCCAGCGTCGCCAGCGTCTCCTGCATCAGGGTGGTGACGTGCTCGTAGACCTCGTCGACGTCGGGCTCGTCGCCGAACTGCTCTCGGACGTCGATCGGAGCCAGGACCTCGACCGTGATCTTCGCCGGCAGAGGGACGTGCCCGAGCAGGTCGCCGACGTTGATGCCCCAGGGGAGCGCGAGTGAGATCGGGATCACCTTGAGCCGCAGGGTGCGGTCGACGCGCAGGGCTCGCGCCAGCCGGCCACCGTGGCTGAGGAAGAGCGCGGTTTCCTGGCCTCCGATGGAGACCACCGGAACGATCGGCACCCCGGCGTCGAGCGCCAGCCGAACGAACCCCTTGCGACCCGCGAAGTCGATCTTGTTTCGCTCCCAGGTGGGGCGATGCACCTCCCAATCCCCGCCCGGGTAGACGAGCAGGGCGGCGTCGGCGTCGAGCGCCCGCTGGGCGTGCTCGGGCGAGGCCGGGACGGTCCCGTACCGGCGCAGGATCTGTCCCACGGGGGAGGCGAGCACCAGGTTGTGGGCGAGCTGGTAGAAGGCCCGCTCGACGCCGAAGTAGGTGTAGAACGCCAGCGTGAACAGCAGCGTGTCGGGTGTCATGTTGCCGCCGGAGTGGTTGGCGACCAGCAGCACCGGGCCGCGCTCCGGCACGTTGCCCATGTTGCGCACCTCGCCCCGGAACCAGAGGGTGGTCAAAAGCCAGGTGAGCGGCAGGTTCTCGCGGATGTAGTCCGGGTCGCGATCGTCGAGGTTGGCCGTCAGGCGGCGCCGGATGCGCCGCGCCAGCCGCTCGGCCATCCCGCCGGCGGCGCCCCGCCCGGCGGTGACGACGCCGCTGCCGGCTCGGGCGACCCCGTGCAGGCCGGGGAGCCGATCCGTCAGGGAGCCGTTTTCGCCGCCGCCGTTGTGCTTCGCCTGCTCGGCGAGCCTCGCCTCGTCAGCCATCGCCGGCCGATCCTATCCATGTGCTGTGGCGAGCCGCGGCCGGCATCGACGTGTTCGCGGATCAGTTCGTTGGCGCGCTCGGGCAGCTCCACCTGGGGTACGTGGCCGCACTCGGTCAGCACGACCTGGCGGGCTTGCGGCAGCGAATCAGCCACCTGTCTGGAGAGGGCGCTCGGCACGAGGCGGTCGCTGTCACCCCAGATGAACAGAGAGGGAGTGCTCAGGCCGGCGAGCCGGGTCCACAGCCCGCGCTCGCCGTCGGGCGCGTCGAGGTAGATGTTGCGGGCGGCGGCGAAGAAGGCGATCCGAGCCGAGCGCGACCGGTAGGTGCGGCAGAACTCGTCCGCCGCGATGTCGGCGGCGGCCGGGTCGAGTCGCTCCGGCCGCGCGAACAGGCTCCAGAACTGCTCGCGGACCCGCGCCGTCCCCAGCGGGTGCGGGATCGCCGCCAGCTCGGGGCGGAGGAGCTTCACCAGCGGCACCAGCTCGCGCCGTCGCCGGAAGGCCAGCGCCGGAGCCAGGAGGCAGAGCGTCTCGGCGCGGTCCGGCTCGGTGAGCGCCAGCTCGATCGCGATCCGGCCGCCCATCGAGTTGCCGACCAGGTGCGCTCGCTCGATCCCCATCGCGTCCATGTAGCCGACCACCGCGCGGGCGAAGTAGGGGGCGTCATAGGCGCCGCGCGCCGGCTTCGACGAGGAGCCGAATCCCGGCAGGTCGATGGCATGCACGGTGTGTTCCGGGGTCAGGGTGGCGATCGTCTCGAAGAAGGAGGTCTTGTTCGACCCCAGTCCATGCAGGCAGATCACCTGGTCGGCGCCCTGGCCGGAGATCAGGCTCGAGATCGTGACGCCGCGGGTCTCGACCTCGGTCACTCGGAGCAGCGGCGGACGGGCGCCGGGGAGCCGGAACAGCCCCTCGAAGCCGAGCGCCAGATCCAGGTTCCCGCGCGCGTAGAGGCGGCGCTGGGCGAACGCGTCGAGCCCGGACAGCCGTCCCTCTCGCAGGCTGAGCCAGGTTCCCGCGTCGGAGCCGATCACGACGTCGGGCTCGCGCACGGGGGAGGGCCGCACGGCGCAGTGCTCCCCCCGCGCTCGCACCTCCCAGGTCCGGCCGACGTCGCCGAGGCGGACCTGGAAGGTGGCGTCGAAGCCGGGCTCGGCCCCCAGGTAGCGCGTGGGGAGCGAGGCGAACGCTTCCTCGACGCGCCGCACACGTTGCGCCTGCAGCGAGATGGTGCCCATGGATGGCGGCCAACGTTAACGGCCGTGGCGACCGCCGAGGCCTCGCACACGCGCCGCATTCCGCAAATAGCATCAAGAGGATGACGCGTCAGGTCCTCATCCGGGACACGCTGAGCGGCGAGCTGCGGCCCCTGGAGTCTCGCGAGCCGGGCGGGGTCGGCATCTACGCCTGCGGGCCGACCGTCTACTCGCGCATCCACGTCGGCAACGCGCGGCCGTACGTGATCTTCATGCTGCTGCGGCGCTTGCTCGAGCGCTTCGGCTACCAGCCTCGGTTGGTCATCAACGTCACGGACATCAACGACAAGATCTATGTGGCGGCCCGCGAGGCCGGGGCGCCCTCCGAACGATTCGCCGGCGAGATGACCCGCGCCTATGTCGAGGACACCGACCGCCTCGGGCTCGGCCGCCCGGACGACGAGCCCCTGGCCTCGGAGACGATTCCCGAGATCGTCGCCTTGATCGAGGCCCTGATCGAGCGCGAGCACGCCTACGAGTCCGGCGGCGACGTCTACTTCCGGGTGCGCAGCTTCCCCGGCTACGGCAAGCTCTCGAATCGCGATCCCGACGAGATGGACCAGGGCGAGGAGGCCGGCACCGAGTCGCTGAAGGAGGACCGGCTCGACTTCGCGCTCTGGAAGGCCCGCAAGCCCGATGAGGACAGCGGCTGGCCCTCGCCCTGGGGGGAGGGGCGGCCCGGCTGGCACATCGAGTGCTCGGCGATGGCGGAGAAGCTGCTCGGCCCCGGCTTCGCGGTCCACGGTGGCGGCGCCGACCTGCTCTTCCCCCACCACGAGAACGAGATCGCCCAGACCGAGGCGGCCCGGGGGGTCCCGCTCGCCCAGCTTTGGATGCACAACGGCATGGTCCAGATGGCCGAGGAGAAGATGTCGAAGTCGGTAGGGAACATCTTCCAGCTCTCCGAGGCGCTCGACCGGTACGGGCGGGAGGCGGTGATCGCCTACCTGATCTCTGGTCACTACCGCCAGCCGCTGGAGTTCTCGGAGCAGGCGCTCACGGAGGCGGCCGCGAGGGTGGAGCGGATTCGCAACTTCGTGCTCGAGATGCCCGACCGCGTCGACGGGGGCGAGGACGAGTTCGTGGCCGCCTGCCGAGAGGCCCTGCTCGACGCCCTCAGCGACGACTTCAACACGCCCCGGGCCCTGGCCGCCCTGTTCGAACTGATCGCCGAGGGGAACCGCAGGCTGCTCCCCGGGGCGAGTGCGGCGCTCCAGGAGATGCTGCCGCTGCTCGGGCTCGAGTCGTTGCTGAGGCCGGGGGACGAGATCGATCCAGAGGCGCAGCGGCTGATGGAGGCGCGGGAGCAGGCCCGCGCCGGACGCGACTTCGGGCGTGCGGATCGGATCCGTGACGAGCTGGCCTCGAGGGGCTACCAGGTCCGCGATACGCCTCAGGGCCCGCGGCTCGTGAGACGCTCGGGGTAGCGGAGATCGCCCCACCCAAGCAGACCGGCTCGCCGAGCGCGGAGAAGCGCGAGCTCGTCTACGGCCGGCGGGCCGTGGCCGAGGCGAAGCGGGGCCGGCGACGCGTTCGCCGCGTCTGGACCACCACGGAGGTGGCCGCGGCGGAGCTCACCCGTTTGGCGGGCTCGCCGGACCACCAGGGGGTCGTCGCCGAGGTGGACCCGTATCCCTACGCCGACCCGGACTCGCTGCTCCATCGTCCGGATGCCCTGGTCGTCGCCCTGGACCAGGTCCAGGACCCGCGCAACCTGGGCGCCGTGTGCCGTTCGGCGGAGGCCGTCGGCGCCGCCGGGGTGGTGATCCCCTCGCGGCGCTCGGCGGCGGTCACCGCCGTGGCCTGCAAGGCGTCCGCGGGCGCGGTGGAGCACCTGCCGGTGGCCCGCGTCGCGAACCTTGCCGACTGGCTCAGCCAAGCAAAGGACTCCGGCGCCTGGATCTACGGGGCCGCGCAGGTTGCGCCGGCGCCCTACGTTCAGGCCGACCTCAGCGGCAAGGTCGTGCTGGTGCTGGGCAGCGAGGGAAGGGGGCTGCGTCGCCGAGTCTCGGATACCTGCGACCTGTTGATCTCGATTCCGGTTCGCGGGCGCGTCAGGTCCCTGAACGTGTCCGCGGCCGCGGCGGTGCTCCTGTTCGAGGCGGCCAGGCAGCGAGCCGCCGGGTAAGCCGACGGGCGGCCCGCTAGCAGCACCCGCGGATGGAACGGCCCCGCGACGCCTGCGAGCCGGTCGATTCGAGGTCGCTCCTGCAACGAATCGTGCACGACCGAGCCAGGGTGGTTGACAGAAGTCCGCTCAGCCGCATACACTTGCGCATAAGGGTGAACTAAAGGTCGAGTCTCGACCGGAGGAATCGCCCACATTAGAGGGCGCCCAGGGGAGGTACGGGCGCCACTGTTTCCGACCCGAACGGAGGAATCCAGTGGCCGCACCGACCCACGAGTTCGCCGCCGTTGCGCCCGGTGGCGCGGCCGCAGCGCCCGTCCCCAGACCACAAGCTCAACCTGAGCTTGAAGATACGTACCTGGTCGCGCTGGCCAAGCGCGGCGGCCCCGACGCCTATGACCGAATCGTGAAGCGCTACCGCGGCTTCGTGCGGCTGAAGGCCTCGTCCTACTTCCTGCTTGGCGGCGACGCGGACGACCTGATCCAGGAGGGCCTGCTCGGCCTCTACAAGGCGATCCGCGACTACCGCTCCGACCGCGAGTCGAGCTTTCGCAACTTCGCCGAGCTCTGCATCACCCGCCAGATCATCACCGCGGTGAAGACCGCGAGTCGCAACAAGCACGCGCCTCTCAACCAGTACGTCTCCTTCGCCCAGACGCCGGCCGGCGCGAGCGACTCGGAGACGACGCTCGAGGAGGTCCTCCCGGGGGCGAGCAGCGAGGACCCGTCGGAGCGTGTGATCGCGACCGAGGAGCTCCAGAGCCTGGTCTCCTGCCTCTCGAGTGTGCTCTCGGAGCTCGAGAGCCAGGTCCTCTCGCTGTATCTGGACGGGCACTCCTACGAGGCGATCGGTGACCACCTCGACTGCGACACCAAGACGGTCGACAACGCCCTCCAGCGCGTCAAGCGCAAGGTCGGCCTCCACCTGACCTCACGTGAGGTCAGGCTCTAGGCTTCAGCGCAGCGAAGGTATGCCCGCGCCGCGGGCGCGCCCGAGCTTGCGGGGAGGGTCATCCGATGCGCGTGAAACATTTGCACCGCGAACTGCCGACCAGTGCTGATAGACAGCGTCTGGACGAATGTCTTAGCCGGCTCGCAGGGCGTGATCCATACGTCTCAGACGGCCAAGGGAGGGTCAGATGCTAACTCGGCAATCGAAGCTCGTTTTCGCACTCGCAGGGGCCGTGGTGGTGGCGATGCTGGCGGGCCTCGCGGTCGGTGCTGGTCGACTCGCAGTCGAGCGACCGCAGCGACCTCGAGGAGCGGTTCACCAGGCGCCCGCAGGTGAGCGCGGCGCTGACCAGCGCCCTGTTCTCGGCCACGACCACGACGCCCGAGCAGCAGCAGCAGCTCCGCCGCCGCTACGGCAGCGAAACGGTCTCGAACGAGACGCTGACGCGAGGACGCGCGCGAAAACAACAGCGTCTTCAAGGCGCTGCTCGACGACCAGGGCGAGCTGATCGCGCTCTCGGCCGGCGCCCCGCCCGGCGTTCGCGAGGAGCTGCGGTCGACTCCGAGCTACGTCCAAACCGTGCTCGACGGCACCCAGCCGGTCGCCCTCTCCGACTTCGTCGATCTCGGCCCGGGCGGCGAACGCGCGCAGGCGTTCGCGCAGCCGATCGAGACCGAGTTCGGGCGCCGCATCCTGGTCACCGGCTTCCCGCCCGAGCTCCTCTTCGCCTTCCTCGGCCAGACCCTGACCGAGCTCGTCGACATCACCGGCGGCCAGGCCTACATCCTCGACTCCGACGGGCGCGGTCGTCGCCAGCTCCGACCCGGAGAGCCAGGCCGGGCGAGCCGGTGCCCGTCCCCGGCCTCGTCGAGGCCGTGGCGAGCGGCGACGCCGGGGCGTTCGGAGCCGACCAGTACTTCGCCGCGAGCCCGATCGAGAACTCGACCTGGGAGGTCGTCTCGATCGCCCCGGAGGACGAGGTGTTCGCGACGGTCGAACGGCTGGGACCAGTGGATGCCCTGGCTGATCTTCGGCCGCCCTCGCGCTCGCCGCCGCCGCGGCGTTCGCCCTCCTGTGGCGCGTGCTTCGCAGCGCGGACGAGCTCGCGGATGCCCACCAGCAGCTCGATGCCACCAACCAGGCGCTCCAGCGGCGTGCGAGCGACCTTGAACGCTCGAACGCCGAGCTCGAGCAGTTCGCCTCGATCGCCTCGCACGACCTGCAGGAGCCGCTGCGCAAGGTGCAGATGTTCTCCGACCGCGTCTTCGAGCTCGAGGCGGATCAGCTCTCGGAGAAGGGCGCGCGACTACCTGCGCCGAAGCACGGAGGCGGCCGGTCGCATGCAGCTCCTGATCGAGGACCTGCTCAAGTTCTCCCGCGTCGCGACCGCAGAACCGGCCGTTCGTGCAGCACCGACCTCGAGCGGACCGCGCGCGAGGTGGTTTCGGACCTCGAGGGCGCGATCCAGGCCGCGGGCGGCTCGGTCGAGATCGGCGAGCTGCCGACCGTGGTCGTCGACGAGCCGCAGATCCGCCAGCTGTTCCAGAACCTGATCTCGAACGCGATCAAGTTCCGGCGCGAGGGCGTCCCGCCGGTGGTCCGGATCGAGGGAAGCGTCGAGGGGCACCGCGCGGAGATCCGCGTCAGCGACAACGGGATCGGCTTCGAGCCTGCGCTATGCGAGCCGGATCTTCCGCGTCTTCGAGCGCCTGCACGGCCGCGGCGAGTACGAGGGCAACGGCATCGGGCTCGCCCTGTGCCGCAAGATCGCCGAGCGCCACGGCGGCACGATCGTCGCGGAGAGCACGCCCGGGGAGGGCTCGACCTTCACCGTCACCCTTCCATTGCAGCGCTCGTCGAACCTGAACCGCGCCGTCGAGCGGACCAGCGCCACCACCGACCGCGAACGGGAGACCGTCAATGTCTGAGGGCGATCCGATCACGATCCTGATCGCCGACGACGACGAGGAGGATCGTGTCCTGACCCAGGAGGCGCTTGCCGACTCTCGGCTCGCCAACGACCTGCGGTTCGTCGTCGACGGGCAGGATCTGATCGATTACCTTCGCCGCGAGGGCAAGTACGCCGGGGGCCGACGAGGCCCCGGTGCCGGGGATCATCCTCCTCGACCTGAACATGCCGAAGCTGGACGGCCGCGAGGCGCTCGGCGTGATCAAGTCCGATCCGGCGCTGAAGCAGATCCCGGTGGTCGTCCTGACGACCTCGAGCGCGGAGGCGGACATGCTGCGCGCCTACGAGCTCGGGGTGAACTCGTTCATCATCAAGCCGGTCACGTTCGCCGGGCTGGTCGAGGTGATGCGGGGCTTCTCCCGCTACTGGTTCGAGATCGTCGAGCTTCCGGTGCGCGCGCAGTCGGGCAGCAATGGACGCCCCTGAGCGAGTCCGCGTCCTGATCGTCGACGACGACGAGGACGACTTCATCATCGCCCGCGACCTGCTCGGTGAGCAGGACTACACGCCCTGCGAGGTCGAGTGGGCGTCGAATCCCGAACAGGCGCTGCGGCTGATCGGCGAGCGTCGCCACGACGTCTACCTGCTCGACCACCGCCTCGGCGCGAGCACAGGCCTCGAGCTGCTCCGGCAGGCGTTCGGGGAGCAGACGCACGCGCCGGTGATCATGCTCACCGGCTTCGACGACCACGAGGTCGACCTCGAGGCGACGATGCTGGGGGTGACGGACTTCCTGATCAAGGACCGGCTCGACGCCGCGCATGCTGGAGCGCTCGATCCGCTACGCGGTTCGTCATCACGCGGTGCTCAGCGAGCTGCGCGAGACCCAGGAGCGTTACGCGCTCGCGGTGGCGGGGGCGAACGACGGAATCTGGGACTGGGACCTGCTGGCGGGCAGCGTCTACTACAGCCCGAGGTGGAAGCAGATGCTCGGGCACTCCGAGGCGGAGATCGGCGACTCTCCCGAGGAGTGGTTCGAGCGCGTGCACGCCGACGATCGCGGGCGCCTGCGGGCCGCGATCGACGCTCATCTCGAGGGCGCCACGCTCCCACTTCGAGAGCGAGCACCGGATCCGGCACGCCGACGGCACGCTACCGCTGGGTCTTCAGTCGCGGAGTCGCGGTTCGCGACCGGGAGAACAGCGGCGACGCGAATGGCGGGCTCGATCTCCGACATCACCGATCGAAAGGCCGCCGACGAGCGGCTGCGACACGATGCGCGCCACGACTCGCTGACCGGGCTGCCGAACCGGACGATGTTCCTCGACCACCTGGAGCTGTCGCTGAGCCGGGCCAAGCGCCACTCGCGTTATCGCTGCGCGGTGCTGTTTCTCGATCTCAACCGCTTCAAGCGGGTCAACGACGCCTTCGGCCACGCGGTGGGCGATCAGCTGCTGGTGGCGCTCGCCCGCAGGCTGGAGACGGCCATGCGCGAGGGCGACACCGTCGCCCGCCTCGGCGGCGACGAGTTCGCCGTTCTCCTGCACGACATCGAATCGGTCGGAGGCCGCGATGGAGGTGGCGAAGCGAATCCACAGTGCACGTGGGCAAGCCGTTCTCGATCGGGGGCAGGAGCCTGAGCGTCACCGCGAGCATCGGGATCGCGATGAGCGAGCCCGGGAGCGAGGCCACGGAGCTGATGCGCAACGCCGACATCGCGATGTACGAGGCGAAGAGTCGGCGGCGACGACATCGCCGTGTTCACCGCGACGCATGCGCAGACGGGTCGTCGGCCAGCTGAAGCTCGAGGCCGAGCTGCGCGATGCGATCGAGCGCGGGCGCCTGCGCGTCTTCTACCAGCCGATCGTCGAGATCGAGCACGGCGAGCTCGCCGGCCTCGAGGCGCTCGCGCGGTGGCCGTCGGAGGCGGAGCGCGAGGTTTCCGCCGATCGAGTTCATCCCGGTCGCCGAGGACACCGGGCTGATTCGCCCACTCGGGTCGCGTCGTGCTTCGCGAGGCCTGCTCGCAGCTGAGCGAATGGCGCGCCGACGGCCTGGTCGGCGACGACGTGACGATGAGCGTCAACGTCTCCGGCCGCCAGCTCGGCGAGACCGGCCTGCTCGAGGACGTCGCCGTCGCGCTGCGCGAGAGCGGGCTTCCCGCTCGGGCGCTGCGGCTCGAGATCACCGAGGGCACGATCATGCGCGACCCGGAGAGGATGCCCGCGGCCCTCGACGAGCTCGAGGAGCTCGGGGTCGGCGCCCACCTCGACGACTTCGGCACCGGCTACTCGTCGCTCACCTTCCTGCGCCACTTCGCCGGCAACACGCTGAAGATCGACCGCTCCTTCATCGCCTCGATCGACGCCGACGACGGCAGCGCCGAGATCGTGCGCACGATCATCGGCCTTGCGCGCAACCTCGATCTCGCCGTGATCGCCGAAGGGGTCGAGACGGAGGAGCAGCTGCGCAAGCTCTACCAGCTCGACGGCCGGTACGCGCAGGGGTTCCTGTTCGCCGAGCCGCGTGACGCGACCGGGGCCGAGTCGCTGCTCGCGGCTTGGGAGCCGGACGCGGTCGCCGCCTTCGCCGCGTCCTGAGGCGCGATCGCCAGTCAGCGAGGCCTCCCAGCATGCAGCCGGCCATCGCTGGTCGAATTCCGACGTCATGGGCGTCGAAATTCGACCAGCACGAGCGATACGCTCAGCGAGCTGCCCGGGTAGCTCAACTGGTGGAGCAGTGCCCTTGTAAGGCAAAGGTTGCGGGTTCGAGTCCCGCCCCGGGCTCTGATGCCGTCGGTGCCCTCCGATCACGACTTCATCTGGCGCGACGGGGAGCGGACGATCGTTTTCCGCGAGGGCGCCCTCGCCGGCGCATCAGAGCTGCTGGCCGACGGGATCTGGGAGCGCTTCGAGCTCCTGACCACGCCGCGGGCCTTGGGTCGCGCACCGCTCGAGCTCGCCGAGCGGGCGAGCGCCGTCCACGAGGTGCCCCGCGGCCCGGTGCCCGACGCGGCGGCCACCATCGTCGACTCGGTTCGCAATCCGACCCTGGTGGCGCTCGGGGGCGGCAGGGTGATCGATACCGCGAAGGCGATCGCCGCGGTCCGCGGGGGGCGTGTCTGCGCGCTGCCGACCACGCTCTCCGGGGCCGAGATGACCACCATCCACCGGCTCCCGGCCGGCCACGAGCACGAGGCCCGGCATCTCGTCCGACCCGTCCTGGTGATCGCCGACCCGTTCGAGATGACCACCCTCGACGAGCGCCCCCTGCGGGCGAGCGCCATGAACTCGCTTGGCCACGGAGCCGAGGCCCTCTACACGCCGCTGGCCAACCCGGTGGCGACGCTGGTCGCGCTGCGCGGCGCCGAGCTGCTCGCCGCCGCGCTCGACCGCCCCGGCGAGGGAGCGAGACCGGCCGGCGCTCGCCCTCGGCTCGCTGCTCTGCGCCCACGCCCTCGACTCGGCCGGCTACGCCCTCCATCACGTCGTCTGCCAGACACTCGTCTGGGTGCTGGCCACGCCGCACGCGGAGACCAACGCGACCATCCTTCCCCTGACGATGGAGGCGATGCGCGCCCGGGCCCCGGGCGCGATCGAGTCGCTGGCCGGGGCGCTGGGAGCGGACGCCGCCGAGATCCGGGGGCGAATCGAGGCCCTGGGCGGCGGCCCGCGACGGCTGGGCGATCTCGGCGCCGAGCGCCGCCGGCTGAGGCGGGCGCTCGACGCGATCCTCTCCCGCCCCGAGCTTCAGAACACGCCCGACCCGCCCGGCCGGGAGGAGCTCGAGCGCCTGCTCGAGGCCGCCTGGTAGCGCACGCCTGCTTGCTATCCCGCGGTCAGGGCCCGTGCAGCGCAGTAACGCCGCACGCCCGCGCGTGTAGGCATCTACGTGCACCAGGCCCACGAGAGGTCCGCGCCGCCGCGCACGGACCAGGTGATCAGCGAGGAGCGCTTCCAGCGCTACCACGCCTACGCGCGTCAGCACGGCGTCAACTGGTTCCTCTATGTGCTGGCTCGACTGATCCTGCAGCCGGCGTTCTTGGTCTGGCTTCGCCTCTCGCGGGTGGGTCGCGAGCACATGCGGGGCGTCGAGGGCGGGTTGATCGTCGCCTCCAACCACCGCAGCTTCCTCGATCCGTTCCTGATCGCCACCACGCTCCCGTGGCGGCGTCCCATGCAGTACGTGGCCAAGGTCGAGCTGTTCGAGCGTCGCTGGCGGGGGTGGATCCTCTCCCGGGTCGGCGCCTTCCCGATCCGGCGCGGACAGTCCGACGAGACCGCGATGGAGACCGCGCGGCTGGTCCTCGGACGGGGCGGCACCGTCTGCATCTTCCCCGAGGGGACGCGGATCCGTTCGGGCTCGCTGGCTACGCCGAAGCGCGGCGTCGGCCGCCTGGCCCTGGAGAGCGGTGCCGCGGTCGTCCCGGTTGCCGTGCACGGGACCGAGCAGGTGCGGCGCGGTTGGCGGATTCGGCCCCGCAAGGTGAACCTTCGCGTCGGCAAGCCGGCGACCTTTCCCCGCACCGAGCATCCCTCGCCGGCGCTCGCCGCCACCGTCACCGCCCGAATCTGGCCGAACGTCGAGCTCCAGTGGGAGTGGCTCGGTGGCCTGCCGCCGCTGCGCAAGGCCGCGGTGATCGGCGCCGGGAGCTGGGGCACCGCGATGGCTGTGCTGCTGGCGCGCGGCGGGCTGGAGGTCCAGCTCGGGACCCGCTCGCAGGAGAAGGCCGCGGAGATCGCCGCCAAGCGGCTGAACTCCCGATATCTGCCCGGGGTCAGCCTGCCCGAGGCAGTCACGGTGAAGCGCGCCGGCGAGATCGAGCTGGCCGGAGTGGACCTCGTCTGCCTCGCGGTGCCCTCCGCAGCGCTGCCTGCCGCGGTCGGCTCGCTGGGGGATCGAATCGGGTCGCGCACCGCCGTGCTGCTGCTGACCAAGGGCCTGGTGCAGCCGCTGGGCCAGCTGCCGAGCGACTACGTCGGCAGGCGGATTCGCGCTCGCTCGATCGCGTCGCTGGGCGGCCCCGCCCACGCCCGTGAGGCGGCCGCCGGGATGGCCGCGCTGGTGCTGGGCTCGAGCGACGAGGACCTGCGGGCTCAGCTGGGCGAGGTCTTCGACCGAGCGGGGCTGGTCTGCGAGCGAAGCGATGACGTGGTCGGGGTCGAGATGGCGGGCGTCGCCAAGAACGCTGCCTCGCTGGGCGCGGCGGCGGCGGAGGCCTACGGCCTCAACGCCGCGGGGATCGCCGCCGCCACGATCTGGCGTGAGTGCGTCGAGTACGCGCTGGCGAGCGGCGCGCAGCTCGACACCTTCACCGGCCTCGCGGGGGTTGGCGACCTGACCGCGACCGTGCTGGCGCCCGGCAGCCGCAACCGCCGCGCCGGGGAGCTGCTCGGCGCCGGCGTTCCCGCGGACCAGATCCCGGGCCGGATCGGTCAGGCGTCGGAGGGTCTCGATTCGGTGCCGCTGCTCGCGGAGTCGATGGTCCGCGCGGGAATCGAAGCGCCAGGCCTCGATGGGCTGGCCGCCCTGATCAGCGGGCGCATCGATGCCGGCGAGTGGGTGGCGGGACTGCGGCGCGCCGAGCGCGGCCGGCGGGCGGCTTAGCCAGCCAGTGGGGAGGATTACGCTTGAGAGGTGAGCGCCGCGAAGGAGGAGGGCGACGACGGCCGGGCCGGGCTCGAAGGCCGAGCTCGACCGGGCGTTCGAGGAGCTCTATCGCAGCCATCTGCGCGACGTGTACTCGTATGCCTTCTACCGGGTCGGCAACCACCACGACGCCGAGGACCTGACCGAGCAGGCGTTCCTACAGGCGTACAGGCACTTCGAGCGGGCGCGGCGCGAGTCGAATGGACGCCCGCTCCGGCCTTGGCTGATCCGCATCGCCCACAACCTCGCCTCGAACTATCACCGCGACCGCGCCCGGCGCCCGGAGGCGGCCTTGGAGGCGGTCGAACCGCCATCGCACCCCCATGGAACCGAGCAGATCGTCGAGGGGCGCGAGGAACTGCGCGTGGTCATGGACCGGCTCCAGCGGCTCTCGGACGACCGCCGGGAGGCGCTGATCATGCGCTTCGCGCTGGGGATGTCGAATCGGGAGATCGCGCGAGCGCTGGGGCGCACGGACGGGGCGACGAAGGTCCTGATCCACAGGGCGATCAAGCAACTCGAGGAGGAGATGAGCGGGACGTGACAGGCAGCCGTCGGAGCCACCACCGATGAGCGACGAGACGGGACAGCTGAACCTCGAGGCGCTGCTCAGCGACGCGCTGCGCCCGATCGAGCCGCCCGAGGACCTCGCCGGCCGCGTCGAGAGCACCCTGACCGCGATCACCGAGCAAGCAGCGGCCCAGCTCTCGAGCTGGGCCGAAGAGCTCTCCGAAGGTGAGCTCCAGGCGCTACGGGACCCGCGCAACTGGGTCCGACCCGTCGCCGCGGTCGCCGTGGGCACCGTCGCGGGCGGCGCGCTGGTGCTCGTCGGCATGCGCCGCCGCCGCCGCCCGGCCGGCCTCCGCGCCACCGCGGAGAACGTCCTGAAGCAAGTCAGGTAACTCCGGCGGAGTCATTCGCTCGCGGCGCCCGCCGCCAGGCCGGTGAGGCCGAGCATCAGGTGCAGGATGTTGTCCTCCGTGTTCACGGGGACGATGCTCAGGATCTCCTCGCCGCTGCCGATGATGAATCCCCAGATCGCCACCACGAGGTAGAAGAGGCCGATGCCGAGCGCGTACTGGCGCGCGGCGTAGCCGGTGGCCGCCAGGCCGAGCAGACCGGTCGTCAGGTGGAGGACGTTGTGCCACCCGTTGACGGCGAAGATGCCGAACATGTCGTCGACGTTCCCGGGCGAGTCGAAGCTGGCGCTGTAGAAGAAGCCGATGATTCCGGCGATCGTCAGGACCGCGCCGACCAGCGTCGCATAGAGCGTGGCGGGACTTGATGCTTCCATCCGGAATCCTCCCTTCAGAGGAGAGCTGATCGCTCTAACTATCTTGTTGCGCGCGGACGTACTGATCCGTGCTCAAAGCCGGCACCCGACCTCGCCACCGCTGCTCCGCGCCGACCTGCGTTAGCCGGACAAGCTCGGCCAGTAGATTCCGCCGCCATGGCCGTCTGCTATCGCCACCCGGGCCGGGAGACGAACGTCGCCTGCTCCAACTGCGGGCGCCCGATCTGCCCCGACTGCATGACCGTCACCCCGGTGGGCATGCGCTGCCCGGAGTGCGCGCGGCAGCGCACCCAGGTGCGCCGGATCGGCGGCGGCCTGCGGGCCGGGGCGGCGCCGGCGACCTACGCGCTGATCGCCATCAACGTCGCCGCCTTCGTGGCCGAGCTGGCGGGCGGCGGCGCCGCCTCGATTCGGGGTGGCGGCGACGCTGATCGACGACGCCGGCCTCAACGGCCCGGCGGTCGCCGACGGCGAGGTGTGGCGAATCGTCACCTCCGGGTTCCTGCACGCCGGGTTCCTGCACATCGCGATCAACATGTTCGCCCTCTTCATCCTCGGCACCCTGCTCGAGCCCGGCGATCGGCACGCCGCGCTTCCTGGCCGTCTATTTCGTCTCCCTTCTGGCCGGCTCCTTCGGGGCGCTGCTCCTGGACCCGAACGAGACCACGGTGGGCGCCTCCGGCGCGATCTTCGGCCTGATGTCGGCGGCGTTCATCGTCGCCCGGCACCGGGGCCTGGAGCAGCTCGCCTCCCAGATCGGCTTCTACGTGATCCTCAACGTGGTGTTCACGTTCGGCTGGCCCGGGAATCAGCGTCGGCGGCCATCTCGGCGGCCTGATCGGCGGTGGGCTGGCCGCGCTCCTGATCACCTCCGCCGAGCGCCGCGCCTCTCGGCCGGTTGCGATCGAGGTCGCTGGGGATGGTCGCGATCGGCGCCGTCAGCATCGCCGGCGCGCTGGCGGCCGCCAGCGCCGCTTAGCTGCTCGCGGCGGCTCGTCACCTGGGGCGTCAGCTCCCTCCAGCCCAGGCCACCGGGCGGCGGCAGCCGATCCGGGTGCAGCAGGTGCGCGAGCAGCTCGGCGCCCTCGACCAGGCGGGGGCCGGGGCGGGAGAACGAAGACGCGGCATCGACGGCGTAGATGCGCTCGGCGCCCAGGGACTCGAGCCGCTCGCGGCGAGCCAGCGCCTGCTCGGCGGCCTCCTCGACGTAGAGGCCGCACGGCATCACGACGACCACCTCGGGGCGGGCGGCCTCGAGCTCCTCCCAGCTCACCGCGCGGGAGTCGCGGGCAGGCTCGCCGACGACGCTCGCGCCCGCCCGCCAGCGCGATCATCTCCGGCACCCAGTGACCGCCGGCGTAGGGCGGATCGAGCCACTCGAGGGCGACCACACCGCGGGCGCGGCGCTCCCGCGACCGCGTCCCGGACGCGATCAAGCCGCGCCTGAAGCCCGCGCAACCAGCGCCTCGCCGCTCTCCCGCGTCGCCCGTCGCCTCCCCGAGCCGGACGAGGTCGTCAAGCACCTCCCCGAGGGTTCCCGGGTCGAGCGAGATCACCTCGGGGCGGGAGTCGAGACGCTCGGCCACCGCGCGCACGTCGTCATAGGAGACCGCGCAGACCGCGCACAGCGCCTGGGTGACGATCAGGTCGGGCGCCAGGCGGGCGAGCGCGGGCTCGTCGAGCTCATAGAGGGCCTCGCCGCGTCCGGTCAGCTCGCGAACGCGGGCGTCGATCTCCCCCGGCTCGAGGCCCGAGGGGATCATGCTGCGCGTCAGGCGGGGGAGCCCCACGACCTCCGCCGGATGGTCGCACTCGTGCGTGACGGCGACCACCTGGTCGCCGAGGCCGAGCGCGAACAGGGCCTCGGTCGCCGAGGGGACGAGGCTGGCGATTCGCATGCCTCGACTATGGCAGGCGGGCCGAAATGGAGCCAACCGCGCGGTCGCAATCTCTAAGCTGCGCGTCGTGGAGTTGCTCCCCGAGAACGAGATCGACTCCCGCCTCGCCGAGCTCGACGGTTGGGAGCGGGACGGCGAGACGATCGTCAAGACGTTCGAGCTGGCCGACTTCGTCGGCTCGGTCGAGTTCATCGGCAGGCTCGTCGAGCCGGCCGAGGAGATGGGGCACCATCCGGACCTGGGCGTCTCGTGGAACAAGGTGCGCGTCTCGATCACCACGCACGCCGCCGGGGGGCTGACGGAGAACGACTTCGAGCTCGCCAAGCGGATCGACGGATAGCCGGGCAGTAGCTCCGCGATGCGCCTGCTTCATGTAGTCGGAACGCGGCCGAACCTGGTCAAGATGGCGCCCGTGATCGGGGCGCTGCGGGAGCGCTTTCCCGAGTGGCCCGCCGCGATCGTCCACACCGGCCAGCACTACGACCGTCTGATGTCGGAGATCTTCCTGGAGGAGCTCGGCGTGCCCGAGCCCGACCACGTGCTCGGGGTCGGGTCGGGAAGCCACGCGGCAGCAGATCGCGCGGGTGCTGGAGCGGCTGGAGCCGGTGCTGCGGGCGGAGGGTCCCGACCTGGTAATCGTGCCGGGGGATGTCAACTCGACGCTCGGTGCGGCGCTCTGCGCGGCGAAGCTGGGAATCGCGGTCGCTCACCTGGAGTCCGGCCTGCGGAGCTTCGACCGCACGATGCCCGAGGAGACGAACCGGATCGGCGCCGACCTGCTGGCGTCGGTGTGCTTCCTGCACTGCGACGAGGCGGTGGAGAACCTGCGCGCGGAGGGAGTGGAGGAGTCGCGGATGAAGTTCGTCGGCAACACGATGATCGACACCCTGGTGGCGCTCTCCGACCGGATCCGCGAGCGCCGCGTGGCCGCGACCCTCGGGCTCGAGCCCGGCGGCTACCTGCTGGTGACCCTGCACAGGCCGGCCCTGGTCGACGGGCCCCTGCTCGCCGAGACGATGCAGCGGCTCTCGGAGGTGGGCCGCGAGCTGCCGGTTGTGTTCCCGGCGCACCCTCGCACCCGGAAGATGCTGGACGGCGCCTCCCACCCGAGTGTGACGGTGATCGACCCGGTTGGCTACCTCGACTTCCTCTCGCTCGAGTCCGCAGGCGGGCGCCGTGCTCACCGACTCCGGGGGCATCCAGGAGGAGACGACCTACCTCGGGATCCCCTGCTTCACGCTCCGCGACAACACCGAGCGCCCGGTGACGATCCGGGCTGGAACCAACACCCTGCTCGGCTTGGACCCCGCCCGCATAACGGAGATACCACAAATGCTTGCCGCCTCCTCGTCTGCGACTCCGGGGGCGGCAAGGTCCGCTGAGGGACGGGCTCCCGGTCCCCCGCCGCTATGGGACGGCAAGGCCGCGGAGCGGGTCGCCGATGTCCTCGCGGATTGGTAGTTTCGGGCGGTGCCGCTTCCCAGCCTCGTTCCCAGGGACCGGGTCTTCTTCGACCTCTTCAACGAAGCGGGCCAGAACACCCTGCGAGCGGCTCGGATGCTCCAGGAGATGCTCCACAAGTGGCCCGACGAGAGCGGCCTGGCCCGCGAGATCCTGCTCGCCGAGCAGGAGGGCGACCGGATCACCCACGACATCGTCCAGCGGGTCAACACGACCTTCGTCACCCCCATCGACGGGGAGGACATCTACGCGCTGGCGACCCAGGTCGACGACATCGTCGACTTCACGGAAGAGACGGCCGATTTCCTGGGCCTCTACAAGATCGAGGCCCCGATGGACCAGGCGCAGGGGATGGTGGACGTGTTGGTGCAGGCCTGCGAGCAGCTCGCGGCCGCCCTAGCGGCGCTGCGCGACTTCAAGGACCTCGAGCGCTACTGGATCGAGATCCACCGGCTCGAGAACGAGGGCGACCGGCTCTACCGGGACGCGGTCGCGGCCCTGTTCTCGGATGGTCCCGACCCGATGGCTGTGATCCGCTGGAAGGACATCTTCTCGGTGCTCGAGCGGGCCATCGACGCCACCGAGACCGCCGCTCACATCCTCGAAGGCATCGTGATCAAGAACTCATGACCGGCGGCTCGCTCGCCGCACCCCGGTAGATGGACAACGACGTCATCCTGGTGATCGTCGTGGGGACGGCGCTGGCGTTCGACTACACGAACGGCTTTCACGACACGGCGAACGTCGTCGCCACCTCGATCTCGACCAGGGCGATGCCGCCGCGGCTCGCGGTCGCCTACGCGTCGGTGCTGAACTTCGCCGGCGCCTTCCTGTCGATCGCCGTCGCCGCGACGATCGCCCAGGACGTGGTCGCCAGCGACGCGATCACCCCAACGGTCGTCTTCGCCGGGCTGGTCGGGGCGATCGCCTGGAACCTGATCACCTGGTACTACGGGCTTCCGTCGAGCTCCTCGCACGCCCTGATCGGCGGAGTCGTCGGCGCGGCCTTCGTCGCCGCGGGCGCCGACGCGGTGCTGGGCGACGGGGTGCTGGGCAAGGTCCTGATCCCGGCGGTGGTGGCGCCGGTTCTCGCCTTCGTCGTCGGGGGGATCGCGATCGTGGTCTGCTACCGGACCGTGGGGCGCCTGCGCCCCGGCCCGGTGGCGCGCGGCTACCGGCTCGGCCAGGTCGTCTCCGGGGGACTGCTGGCGCTCGCCCACGGGACGAACGACGCGCAGAAGACGATGGGGGTGATCACCCTCGCCCTGATCGCCAACGGCAACCTGGCGGCGGACGCCGACCCGCCCACCTGGGTGATCGTCTCGGCGGCGACCGCGATCGCGCTGGGGACCTACTCGGGCGGCTGGCGGATCATCCGCACGATGGGCGGGCGGATCATCAAGATGGACCCGGCCCAGGGCTTCTCGGCCCAGGGAGCCGGGGCGGCGGTCATCCTCGCCTCCACCCACTACGGGTTCCCGCTCTCGACCACCCAGGTGATCGCGGGCGGGGTGATGGGCGCCGGCGCCGGCAAGCGGCTCTCGGCAGTTCGCTGGGGCGTTGCCGGGAACATCGTCACCGCCTGGCTCCTGACGCTGCCGGCGGCGGCGGCGATCGGGGCCCTCGCTTACGGTGCGACGCGCGTCTTCGGGACGGGGTCGCTGGGGCCGGCGATCGTGGCCGCGATCGGGCTGGCGCTGGTCGCGGCCGCGTTCGCGCGCCGGATCCGGCAGGGCGCGCCGGTGGCGGCGCGCTGAGGCAGGTAGATGCTGGCGACCGTCGTCGACACCGAGTGCCCTGCTGAAGACGGTGGCTGCCGCCTTCGTCGCCGGAGTGGGAGTGACGCTGATCTTCTCGCTGGCGATCCTGGGGGCGGCGCGTTTCGCGGAGCTGAGCCGGGACGGACGTGGGGCCGCCGCGGCCTCGTTCGGGGTGCTCGCGATCGTGGCGCTGGCCGCCGCCGCGGCGGCGGTGACGATCGGGATAATCGTCATGACCCAGAAGTAGGAGACGGCGCAGAGCCGAATGCGCAACGCCCGAAACATCGCCATCATCGCCCTGATCGCCGTGCTGGTGGCCTTTCTGCCGGGTGGCGGCCAGGCCGCGGAGGCCGCGATCACCGTGCTGATGATCGCCTTCCTGGCCACGCTCGGATTCGCCGCCCGCCAGATCTACCGCGATAACCGGCTCACCTACGACACCCTCCCCGACGACCAGCGCGCCGTCCTGCTCGGCTCGGTCGGCGTGCTCGTGCTGATGATCGCCGGCGCCGACGAGATGCTGGGCGGCGGCGGCCTCGGGGCGGTGCTCTGGGTGACCCTGCTCGCCTGCGCGGTGCTGGCGATCGATCGGCGTCTGGACCCGCTCGCGCGCGTACTGAGCCTCTCCGGTCGCTAGCTCGAGCGTGATTCGCCACCGTTAGCGCGTCACCCGCGCGATCGGGCCGCCTAGCTTCGCCGCATGGCGCGGCAAGACGGCGACAGGGGACAGGCGTCGGTCGAGCTGATCGCGGCGATTCCGGCGCTGGCGCTCGTCGCCCTCCTGGTCGCCCAGCTCGCCCTGGCCGGCTACGCGCTTGTGGAGCGCCGGCGTCGCCGCGCGGGCGGGAGCGCGGGCGGCCTACGTGGGCGGAGACGCCGAGCGCGCGGCGCGGGCCTCGCTGCCCGGAGCGCTGCGCACGGACGCTTCGGTCAGCGACCGCGAAGGGGTCCAGGTCCAGGTTCGGGCGCCGTCGCTGGTTCCCGGGCTGCCGCGCGTTCCGGTGACGGCTCGGGCGGGGCTCGGGGTGGGGGACGGCGGTGGACCGTGAGCGGGGC
The DNA here is from genome assembly GCA_963745365.1 of uncultured Actinomycetes bacterium. Taxonomy (GTDB): domain Bacteria; phylum Actinomycetota; class Thermoleophilia; order Solirubrobacterales; family 70-9; genus AC-56. Next base: position 61,658 of record CAVUXC010000002.1, on the reverse strand, counting down.
CAGGCCTCGATCGAGGTGCTGGCGGGCATCCCCGCGCTGCTGCTCGCCGGCCTGATCGCGCTCCAGCTGCTCGCCGCCGGTTACTCGCTTGACGCTCGCCGACGGCGCCGCCGAGGCCGGGGCCATGGCGATCGCGGCGGGGCGCCCGGCCGCTCCCGCGGTTCGCGAGGCGCTGCCCGGCTGGGCGCGCCAGCGGGTTGGCGTCGAGGTCGACGGCGGGCGGCTGACGGTGCGGCTGCGGCCGCCCTCGCCGCTGGGGACGCTCGAACGACGCCTCGAGGTCAGCTCCTCGGCCTGGGTGCGGAGGCCCGGCGGCGAGCGCGATGAGCGCGCTCGGGTCCTTGCCACCGACCTTGGCGAGGCGAGTGGCGGGCTGGCCGTCGCGGCGGCGGTCGGCGTCGCGGTGGCGGTCGAGCAGGATCCCGGGAAAGCGTCGGGAGTTCTGCTCGCCGAGCTTGGAGCCGAGCGCGGACGGGGTCCGACCATGCTCGCCTCGGCGCCCGCGCGGGAGCTCGAGGAACGGCTTCGCGAGGCCGGCCTCGAGCGGGTCGCCGCACGCGGCAGGCTCTGCTGGCTCGGGCTTCCGGCGACCGAGGAGGCGCTGGAGGACCTGCCGCGGGCGCTCGCAGCCGCGCCGGCCGCCTCGCTGGCGATCGTGCACCTGCCCGCGCGGCTGTGGCCGCTGGCCCTGGAGCAGCGTGGCCTGCGGCCCCGGGCGGGCCTGCTTCGCGCCGACCTTCCCACCGACCGGGCGCTGGCGGCGCTGGCCGTGGCCGAGCTGCGCGAGCGGCGGTTGCCGGTCCGGGTCGCCGCTCGGCCGCTGGGCCGGGTCGCCTCGCGCCGCGCCATGGCCGGCCTGGAGGCCGGCGGCGCCGTCGCCAAGCGCGTCGGGCGGCTCGCCCGCGGCCTGGCCGGAAGGGCCGGCGCGCCCGCCGCGGAGCGAGGCCAGGCACTGCTGCTGATGCTTGGCGCGGCGTTCGCGATCCTGTTCGCGGCTGCGCTGCTGGCGGCGCTCGGGGGCGCGCTCACCGGAACGGCGCGCGTGCAGCGGGCGGCGGACCTGGTCGCGATCTCAGGCGCGCGCTCGCTGCGAGACGACTTCCCGCGGCTGTTCACGGCGCCGCGGCTCGCGAGTGGGGCGCCGAATCCCCGCCATCTCGAGCGGCGCGAGTACCTGGCGCGGGCCGCGATCGCGGCGCGCCAGGCCGCGGCCCGGAACGGCGTCGACCCCGACCGGCTGCGCGTTTCGTTCCCCGACGCCGACTCCTTCGCTCCGCTTCGCGTGCATGCCGAGGTCACCGCTTCGGTCGATCCGGAGGCGCTTCCGGGGCAGCGGGGGGAGGCCGCTGGCGATCGCTCGTCCACGCGCAGCGCCATCCGAGTCGAGGCCAGCGCCGAGGCCGAGGCGTCCCCGCCATCCCCGCCGACAGCCGGCGGCATGCCGACCACCGCCAGCGGCGGCGGCTACTCGGGGCCGCTCGCCTACCGCCAGGGCAAGCCGATGCGTCCCGATGTCGCCTCGGCGTTCGACCGGATGGCGGCAGCCGCTCGCCGTGCCGGGATCTCGCTGGTGATCAGCTCGGCGTATCGGTCCGACGCCGAGCAGGCGCGGCTCTTCGCGCAGCACCCCGACCCCCGCTGGGTCGCTCCCCCGGGGCAATCGCTTCACCGCTGTGGGACCGAGCTCGACCTCGGGCCAACCGTCCGCCTACTCGTGGCTGGCCGCCCACGCGCCGCGCTTCGGCTTCCTGAAGCGCTACTCCTGGGAGGCCTGGCACTTCGGCTATACGCACGGCACCGGCGCCCTGCTCCGCGGTGGGCTCCTCCGCCTTCGGCCGCCTCGCCGCCGACGGTGCCGAGGCGGGTGGCGGCGGCCTTCCCGGCTTCGTCCCGGAGCGCCTCCGGGTGCCGATCCTGCGCGCCGCGGCGCGGTGGAACGTCTCCGCGGGCCTGCTCGCCGCGCAGCTGATGGCGGAGTCGAACTTCAACCCCTACGCCGTCTCGGCGGCCGGCGCCCAGGGCATCGCCCAGTTCATGCCCGGAACCGCCCGCGCCTACGGCCTGGACGACCCGTTCGACGCACGGGCGGCGATCGCCGCCCAGGCGCACATGATGTCCGACCTGCTGCGCCAGTTCGACGGCTCGGCATCCCTCGCCCTCGCCGCCTACAACGCCGGCCCGGCGCCCGTGGCGGCCTGCGACTGCATCCCGCCATACCCCGAGACCCAGGCCTACGTGGCCCGCATCCTCGGCCTGCTGGGTGGGGCCGGCGAGCTCATCACGCCGACCCTCGAGGTGCGGCTGGTGGCGTAGCGCACGCCCGGCGACTCGCTAGCCGCAGTACTTGCCGTTCGACGGACGGGGATCGCGGCCCCGGACCCCCGAGCATTGGTGGATCCTGCCCACGAGGCGCTTGAGGCGCGCCTGGAGGCGGTCGGTTGGACAGTTGCCGCCGCCGAAGCAGAGGTTCTGGAGCTGGTAGGGGTCGTTTGAGAGGTCGTAGCGCTCCCGCTCGCGGTCCTTGACGCAGGCGCCGCTGTCCGGATCCCCGACCTTGCTGTGCCTGACGAAGATCACCCCCGGCAACCGCACCCCCGCGTACGTGCAGACCCTGTGCTTGGGGTTGGCGTTCCGGAGCTGAAGCTCGACACCCAGGGGACGATTGGCCGCCCACCGGGGACTCTTTCCGCGCAGCAGCGGCAGCAGCGATCTCCCGTCCATGATCCGGCAGGGGCCGTTTCGTGGACATGACCGCGCGTGCGCCAGGTCGAGGATCGTCGGCGCGAAGTCGATGTTCGCCACCGGCTCGGACACCTCTGCCACTCGCTGGTGGCCCTTCCTGTAGCGGGCGGGGAGGCTGATGAACAGCGGGGTCCGGTCCGCCTCCTCGTAGGGGTAGAGCTTTCCGCCGCCGACCCGGTGCTCGCCGAAGAACTGGCCGTTGTCGGTGTAGAAGATGAACACGGTCCTGCCGAGCTCACCGAGGCGCTTGAACTCCCTGTAGAGGTGACCCACGGTGCGGTCGACCTGCTGCAGGGCGGCGAGGCCGCACCGATAGTTCCTCGTCCTCTGGCGGATCTCCCGCTGGGTCAGCAGCGGGTGTGTCCGCACGAAGGAGGGCTTGTCGCTGCATGTTTGCCTCGTTGAACGAGGGCGTGCGGGGGAACTGCGCGTTCTGGAACTTCCCCAGGTCGCGGGGATCGGGCACCGCGGTGCCCACGCAGCCCGTACCCTCGCCCCCGCCGCCGGGATGAGGAGCGATCTCGTCGATCTCCAGATAGAGCGGCTCGGGGCGGGGCACGAAGCGGCGAACCAGGCGCAACGCGGACCGCTCGAAAACCCGCGGCGCGTAGTCGCTGTTCTGGCGGCCGTAGTGGATCCTCTGTCCGTTCTTGGACATATCCCAGTCGTAGTAGTCGTCCTCGCTGGTGTCCAGCTCCGTGTACCACTGGTCCCAGCCCGGCGCCACCGCGGTCCGGTTTTCCCGGTGGTGGTAGCGGTTCAGGAACTTCCCCACGTGAGCCGTCACGTATCCCGCTCGACGCAACCAGACGGGGAGCACGTTGCGGTTGTCGCGCAGGGAGGGATAGGTGTTCTTGAGCACGCCGTTGTTGTGCCCGTACTGGCCGGTGAGCAGCGTGGCCCGCGAGGGGCAGCAAAGGGGGGTGGTCAGGAAGGCATTCTTGAAGTTGGTGCCGCGATCCCGGATCAGCCTGTTCACCTTGGGCATGTACCGGCGGGTGGCCTGATGGAGCGCCAGGTCGTCTGTCATCACCAAGACGATGTTCGGCCGCCCGTGGCTGCGCTGCGCGGCGTTGCTGGCTTCGTCAGGGTCCTGCGAGCATCCCAGGCCGGCCGCGGCGAGCACCGCGGCACCGGCGAGGGCGAGCCTTCGGCCTGAAACAGCGGACATCCTGGCGCTACAGGTACCCGAACTCGCGCAGCGCGTCGGCGCCGGCGCTCTGAACCTCCGCGGCCAGCGCGGGATCCTTCTCCTTCGCCTCCCTCCAGGAGGGTCGTGCGCCCTTCCGGCGCCTGGTCGACGCGGACGGCTGGACGACCTCTGCAGCAACGGCTCGCATCGACTCCCGGGAGGTGGGGCAATCGAGGAAGTCGAGGAGCTCGACGACGGCCTCGCCGGGGTCGGAGCAGACATCCTCGTAGCGCAGCCGCAGATAGTTGCCGTTCACAAAGCGCGTAGTTCCGTAGCGCGCCACAGCGACGTTGACCCGAGCCCAGAACTTGATCGATCGGATCGGCTCGGGCTGCTCGAGGTCAGCCTCGGAGAGCACCCTGCCACCCTTCGATCGCATCTGGTTCTGATTCCGCGAGAACGCCATGTCCCGCCCGTCCCTGACCAGGTGGACCGCCTTCATCGCGGGGTACATCTCATGTACGAACGGGAGCATCAGGATCGTCTTCGGCGACTTCCAGCCCCAGGGTCCGTCGGCATCCTGGAGCCCGGCACGGTGGCTCTCGATCGCCGATCGGAAGTCGGTGGCCATCGCCCGCGGGAAGCCGAACCTCCCCCAGTCGGACTCGCGGCAAACCTCGTCGATCCAGTTGGACCTGGTCAGGTAGCGATTGAGCCACCGCTGCATGAACTGCCCGACGTCGAGCGAGTCGCCCGGAGCGTTCAGGTTCGCTCCCATGAAGTAGCCGGCTCGATCGGCGAGGAGCTGAAGCACCCTGGTCCCAGAGCCGCCGGTCCCGAAGATCACGATCGGCGCCTGCTCGGCGGTCGCGCCCGGCCGCAGCCTCTCCACAGTGCGCTGCAGCAGGGTCTTCACTGCCCACAGCGCCCGAGCTCGCTCATCAGGCCGATCACGCCGCGGATCATAGAACGGGCGTAGGCTTGCTCCGGGCTCCCTGGCGACCTGAGTCGTACGATCGGATGTCCCCCGTTGCATGCGCCCACTAAGCTCCCCCGCCGATGGAGCCCGTGCAGGTCGAGGGAATCGAGCAGCTCAGGGAGCTGATCGGCCGGGAGCTGGGGCCGACGGAGTGGGTGGAGATCACCCAGGAGGACATCGACCGGTTCGCGGACGTCTCGCGGGACCACCAGTGGATCCACACCGATCCGGAGCGCGCGGCGAAGGAGAGCCCCTACGGCACGACCGTCGCGCACGGGAACCTGACCCTGTCGCTGGTCGACTCCTTTCGCCCCCAGCTGATCCAGAACAGCGGCGTGAAGATGGGGATCAACTACGGCTTCGACAAGGTCCGCTTCCCGGCCGCGGTGCCCGCCGGCACCCGGGTGCGAGCCCGCGCCGAGCTCCTCACCGTCGAGGAGCTCGGCGACGGCTGGTGGCACGTGGTCACCAAGTACACGATCGAGGGCGAGGGCCAGGAGAAGCCCGTCTGCGTGGCCGAGAGCGTCGGCCGGGCGCTGGTCGCCTGACGGCGCCCTTATTCGACCGTCAGCGTTCCCTCCATGCCGCCGGCCCGATGGGCGTCGACGTCGCAGTAGTACGCGTAGGTGCCGGGCTCCAGGTCCACGGTAAGCGAGGTCTTGTCCTCCGTGATCGACGTCGCTGCAGCCGAGCTCGTCGCCGCTCGAGTCCTCGACGCAGACGTCGTGACCGATCGGAGCGGGGTTGTCGAAGTCGATCGTGTCGTTCCCCGCCTGGGCCGACAGCGACGTCTGCTCGTAGGCGAGGGCGCCGCCCGGGTCGGCCGAGAGGCTGATCGTCTCGCCGCCACCACCCCCACCACCGCCACCGCCGGCCTGGGTGGTGGTCGGTGTGGTCTCGACCGGCGTGGTCTCGTCGTCGTCGTCACCGCCGCAGGCCGTCAGCGCCACCGGGGCGAGGATGGCGAGCGCCATCAGGAGTACGAGCTTTCTCATCCGGGAATCCCCTTTCGTGCGGTTATGGGCGAGTCTATCTCCCGCCGGATCAGCGCCCGGTAAAGGTCACCTCGCGGCCCTCGAGGAACGCGGTGACGCCCTCGCGCAGGTCCTCCGTCGCCATGCTGTCGGCGATCCCGTGCCGCTCGACCTGGAGATGGTCGGCGAGCGTGTTGTCGAGGCTCTGTCCGATCAGCACCTTCGACATCCGAACGTAGTGGGGCGCCTTCGCCGCCAGTTTCTCGGCCTTCTCCCGGGCGCGTTCCATCAGCTGGTCGGCGGGCACCACCTCGGCGACGATGCCCATCTCGTGGGCCTCCGCGGCGCTCAGCATCGGGTCGTTGAGCAGCAGCTCGATCGCCCGCGCGGGCCCCACCATCCGGGGCAGGAAGTAGGTCATGCCGCCGTCGGGCGAGGCTCCGATCCGCCCGTAGGCGCACACGAACGACGCCTCGTCGGAGGCGATCCTGGTGTCGCACATCAAGGCCAGCGAGAAGCCCGCGCCGGCCGCCACGCCGTTGACCGCCGCGATCACCGGGTAGGGGATGCGGCGAAAGTCGACGATCGCCTGATGCAGCACGTCGGCGCCGTGGCGCACGTCGGCCGACAGGTAGGCGCCGGACTCCTCGAGCCCGCGCTTGAACCAGGTCACGTCGCCCCCGGCCGAGAACGCCCGCCCCTCGCCGGTGACGATCAGGGCGCGAAGCGAGGCACGGTCGGCGAGCCAGGCCGCCGCCGTGACCAGCTCGGCGATCAACTCGGGGCTCATCGCGTTCAGGACCTTGGGGCGGTCGAGGGTCAGAGTGCCGATCTCGCCGTCGATCTCCAGGCGGAGATTCTTCAAATCAGGCGGGCTGGGGGCGGTTGTCGTGCTCATGGTTACTCCCTGGTTGCATTGACTGGCGGGCCGGGAGCCTAACCTTGTTGAAGATGGAACAGGAGCCGAAAGACACAAACCCCGCCGCCCCCGGAGTAGTAGACGAGGAGGCGGCGGGCCTTCATGCCCAGCGCAAGCGGCTGCCCGACCAGCCGGGCGTCTACGTGTTCACGGACGCCGATGGGGGGGTGCTGTACGTCGGCAAGGCCCTGTCGATCCGCAAGCGCGTCGGCTCGCACTTCTCCGGGCCCCACCGCGGCGGCCTCGCGTTCATCGACCAGGTCGCCTCGATCGACTTCCTGGTCACCGAGACGGAGGCCGAGGCGCTGCTCGCCGAGCAGCAGTTCATCAAGCGCCACCGGCCCCGCTTCAACATCCGCCTGCGGGACGACAAGTCCTACCCCTACGTAGGGGTGAGCCTGGACGAGGAGTTTCCGCGCGTCTACTTCACCCGCGAGCGCCACCGCTCCGGGCGGGTCTACTTCGGGCCGTTCTCGAGCGCCCGCCGGGTGCGCGAGACGCTCGACCTGCTCGGCAAGCTGTTCCAGTACCGGACCTGCGAGGGGCCGGAGCCCGGGCGGCGATCCGGGGTTCCCTGCCTCGACTACTACATCAAGCGCTGCCAGGCGCCTTGCGTCGGCTACATCGACCGCGAGGAGTACCGGCGCAACATCGAGGCGATCATCGACTTCCTCTCTGGCCGCTATCGCGACGTCGAGCGCGACCTGGAGCGAAAGATGGCCGAGGCCGCCGCCAGCGAGGAGTTCGAGCGGGCGGCCACCTACCGCGACCGCCTGGAGGCGGTCCGCTCGCTGATGCAGCGCCGCAGCGTCGCCGGGGAGTCGCTCGAGACGGCCGACCTGATTGCGGTCGCCACCGACGGGCCCGCGGCCAACGCACAGGTGTTCCAGGTCCGGGACGGCGTGCTGGCCGAGCGCCACGGCTTCTACCTCGCCAACGAGGGGGAGCGAGGCGAGGGCGAGGTGACGGAGGAGTTCGCCGCCCAGTACTACTCGGCGGTGCCGGCGGTGCCGCGATTGGTGGTGGTGGGCCCTGCGCTGCGAGAGCGCGCTGGGCTGCTGGCGGAGGCCCTGTCGAGTCGCCGCGGCGGCCCGGTGGAGGTGCGGGTCGCCGAGCGCGGCGACAAGCGGCGGCTGCGGGAGCTGGCCGAGCGCAACGCCCGGCTCGCCCTCGCGCAGGACAAGCTGAGGGCCGAAAGGCGCCGTCAGCAGCGCGTGGACGCGCTGGCCGCCCTGCGGGAGACGCTCCATCTGGAGTCGCTGCCGGTGAGGATCGAGGGGTTCGACGTCTCCAACCTGGGCCCCGACCACACCGTGGCCTCGATGGTCGTGTTCGAGGGCGGGGCGCCGAAGAAGGCCGACTACCGCCGCTTCAAGGTCCGAGGCGATCGCCATGCCGCAGACCCCGCCGGTCCTGACGATTTCAGTTCCGTGGAGGAGATCCTGGGGCGGCGCACCGCTCGCCTGCTCGAGCAGGCCGACCGCTCGCCGCACGATCCCGAGCGCGACGAGGCCTTCGCGGCGCTCCCGGACCTGATCCTGATCGACGGCGGCAAGGGACAGCTGTCGGCGGGCATGCGGGCCCTCGGCCCGCTGGTCGAGCGGGGCACGGCCGTGATCGGGTTGGCGAAGCGGATCGAGGAGGTCTTCGTCCCCGGGCGCTCCGACCCGGTGCCCGTCCCGCCCGACTCCGAGGCGCTTCGCCTCCTGCAACGGGTGCGCGACGAGGCCCACCGCTTCGCGCTCGACTTTCACCGGGAGCGCAGGGGCAAGGCGATGACCCGGTCGCTGCTCGACGGGCTGCCCGGCGTCGGCCCGGTGCGCAAGCGCGCCCTTCTCGACCACTTCGGCTCCCCCGACCGTCTTGTCACCGCCAGCCGCGAGGAGCTCGAGGCCGTCCCTGGTATCCCGGGCAAGCTGGCCCGCGAGATCCATCGCCAGCTGCATAAGGCGGGCCGATGATGGCGGCCCGCTCGGAGCAGGGCTCGAAGGCCGACGGTGCGCGGGCCGTCGACCTGGTCGTGATCACGGGCTATTCGGGGGCTGGAAAGTCCGAGGCGATCGCTGCCTTCGAGGACGGCGGCTACTTCTGCGTCGACAATCTGCCGCCGCGGATGATGAGCGCCCTCGGCGAGCTGTTTCGCCACCCCGGGAGCGGCGTCCGCCGGGCCGCGATCGTCTCCGACGTGCGCGGCCGCGACTACTTCGAGGAGCTGCTCGAGGTCCTGGGCCAGCTGGAGCAGACGGGGCTCGACCCCACGGTCCTCTTCCTCGAGGCCGACGAGGAGACGCTCCTCGACCGCTTCAAGGAAACGCGCCGCCGCCATCCGCTGGCCCCGGACGGCCGGGTGCTGGAGGGCATCCGCGCCGAGCGTGAGGTGCTCGGCCCACTGCGCGAGCGGGCCGATGTGGTCATGGACACCAGCGGCCTCACCGGAGGGATGCTGCGTCGCCGCGTGGTCACCGAGCTTCTCGGGCCGAAGGGCGCCCGCGGCAAGCTCGCCCTGACGATCATCACCTTCGGCTTCAAGAACGGCCCCCCGCGCGAGGCCGACGTGATGCTGGATGTTCGCTTCCTGCCGAACCCGCACTACCGCGAGGACCTTCGCCCCCTGACCGGCCTGGATGCGAAGGTGACCGAGTACGTGGAGGCCGGCGAGCTGGCGCATGAGTTCTACGACCGGCTGTTCCCGCTGCTGGACTTCGTCCTGCCCGCCTACGTGACCGAGGGCAAGACGCACCTGACGATCGCGATCGGCTGCACCGGCGGGCGCCACCGCTCTCTCACCGTCGCCGACCGCATCGCCAGCCACCTCACCGACCACGAGGACGTCTCGCTGCGGATCGTTCACAGGGACGTCGAGCTGGACTGAGCGGCCGCTTCATAATCCCGCCCGATGGCGGAACCGGTGATCTCAGTCGGGGCTCTGCGAAAGTCCTACGGCGATCTGGAGGCGGTGCGCGGCATCGACCTGGAGGTGGCCAGGGGAGAGATCTTCGCCTTCCTGGGGCCGAACGGGGCGGGCAAGACGACCACGGTGGAGATCCTCGAGGGCTATCGCGGCCGCACCGCCGGTGAAGTCACCGTGCTGGGTGCCGACCCGGCCAGCGTCGATCGCGAATGGCGCGAGCGGGTAGGGATCGTGCTCCAGGAGAGCAAGATGCATCCGGAGCTGACCGTGCGAGAGTCGCTGGAGCTGTTTGCCGGCTACTACCGCAGCCCGCGCGAGGTCGCCGGCACGATCGACCTCACCGGCCTGTCGGAGAAGGCCGACGATCGCGTCGGGCGGCTCTCCGGCGGCCAGCAGCGGCGACTCGACGTGGCGCTGGCGCTGATCGGCGATCCCGAGCTGCTCTTCCTGGACGAACCGACGACGGGCTTCGACCCCTCGGCGCGGCGCCGGGCCTGGAAGGTGGTGGCGAGCCTGCGTGACCTCGGCAAGACGGTGTTCCTGACCACGCACTACATGGAGGAGGCGCAGGCGCTGGCGGACCGGGTGGCGATCATCGCCAACGGCCGGATCGTGGCGCAGGGCCCGCCGGGTGAGCTCGCTGGCCGGGGTGACGCCACGGCGCTGATCAGCTTCCGGCTGCCGGCCGGCATCGCCGGCGCCGACCTGCCGGAGAAGCTCGGGGCGGCGGTCGGCAACGGGGAGGTTCGCCTGGAGGCCGACGACCCCGTCCCAGTCCTCCACGAGCTCACCTCCTGGGCGCTGGAGCGCCGGGTTCCGCTGACGGAGCTGGAGGTCAGGCGGCCGAGCCTGGAGGACGTCTACCTGGAGCTGACCGCGGGCGAGCGCCAGGAGGGGGCGGAGGAATGAGCGGAGCCGCGCTCGCCCTGCATCAGTTCCGATTCGACCAGAAGACCTTCTGGCGCAACCCGGCGTCGGTGTTCTTCACCGTGATGCTGCCGGTGATCTTCCTGCTGATCTTCGCGACGATCTTCGGCAACGACCGCATCGAGGAGCTTGGCGGCGTCAAGACCACCACCTACTACGTGCCGGCGATCATCTCGCTGGCCGTGGTCTCCGCGACCATGCAGAGCCTGGCGATCTCGCTGACGGTCGACCGCGAGAACGGCCTCCTGAAGCGGACCCGGGGCACTCCGCTGCCGAGCCGGGTGTTCATCGCCGGCCGGATCGGCAACTCGATCGTCGTCTCGGTGCTGATGCTGATCATCCTGGCGGCGCTGGGCCGCGTCCTCTACGGGGTCGATATTCCCTGGGAGCGGCTGCCCGCGGTCCTGGTGACGCTGGCGGTTGGGGCGGCGGCGTTCTCCTGCCTGGGGATCGCGATCACCGCCGCCATCCCCTCGGCGGACGCGGCCGCGCCGATCACCAACGTGGCGGTGCTGCCCCTCTACTTCCTCTCCGGCGTCTTCATTCCCGAGAGCGAGATCCCCAACGGCGTCCTCCACGTCGCCGACGCGTTCCCGATCCGCCACTTCTTCGAGGCCTTCTTCACCGCCTGGGACCCGAGCACCGTCGGAGCCGGCTTCGAGTGGGGTCACCTGGCGGTGGTCGGCATCTGGGGGCTGGCCGGCGTCGCGATCGCAGTTCGAACCTTCCGCTGGACACCCAGAACGTGAGGGTGCGGGCCGGCACTCGCCAGCCGCGCACGCGAGTTTTCGGACGGTCTCTTAGGCTTGGGCCGTGATCAACCACGTCAGCGTTGAGGTCTCGGACCTTGAGCGCAGCGGGCGCTTCTACGACGCTCTGCTCGGGCCGCTTGGCTGGCGGCGTCAGGTCGACACGGACGAGCTGATCGGTTGGGGAATCGTCAAGCCGGTGTTCTTTGCCTCGGCCCGCCGCCCCGCCGGAACCGGCGGCGGCCACGTCTGCTTCTCGGCCCACGGGATCCCGGCGGTGAAGGCGGCATGGGAGGGGGGCGTAGCCGCGGGCGGCGGCGACGACGGAGCGCCAGGGAACCGCCCCCAGTACGGTCCGGCCTATTACTCCGCATACCTGAGTGATCCGGACGGCTACCGGGTAGAGGTGGCGGTGAGCACGGATTGAGCCGGCTAGCGACATCAAGATATGAGGAGCTTTAGCTCCGAAACAGGCGTGTAAGGGCGCCGCAGGCGCCCGCAAGTCATTCTCGAAGGAGGGCACAGGGAATGGCAGCAGTGAGGGTCGGGGTCAACGGGTTCGGGAGGATCGGGCGCAACCTGTACCGCGCCGCCCACGAGGCGGGCTCGGAGCTCGAGTTCGTGGCCGTCAACGACATCACCGACGCCGCCACGCTCGCCCATCTGCTCAAGTACGACTCCATCTACGGCCGCTTCCCGGCCAGCGTCGAGGCGCGGGACGACGCGGTCGTCGTCGACGGCAGCGAGGTCAAGGTGCTCGCCGAGCGTGACCCCGCCGCGCTTCCCTGGGGCGAGCTGGGGGTCGAGGTGGTGATCGAGTCGACTGGACTGTTCACCAGCCGCGAGGCCGCCGGCAAGCACCTCGAGGCGGGGGCCAAGAAGGTGATCATCTCGGCTCCGGCGACCGACCCGGACGTCACCGTGGCGCTCGGGGTCAACTTCGACGACGCCTACGACCCCGAGCAGCACCAGATCATCTCCAACGCCTCCTGCACCACCAACTGCCTGGCGCCGGTGGCCAAGGTGATCCACGAGGCGGTGGGGATCGAGCGCGGCCTGATGACCACGATCCACGCCTACACCGCCGACCAACGCCTCCAGGACATGCCCCACAAGGACCTGCGCCGCGCCCGGGCCGCCGCGGTCAACCTGATCCCGACCACCACCGGCGCCGCGCGCGCGGTGGGGCTGGTGTTGCCGGAGCTCGACGGGAGGCTGAACGGCCTCGCGGTGCGCGCGCCGGTCACGACCGGCTCCGTGGTGGACCTGGTCTGCGAGGTCTCGCGCGAGACCAGCGCCGAGGAGGTCAACGCCGCCGCCAAGGAGGCGGCCGAGGGAGCGCTGGCCGGCATCCTCCTCTACACCGAGGACCCGATCGTCTCCACCGACATCGTCAAGGATCCTCACTCGTCGATCTTCGACGCGGAGCAGACGATGGTGATCGAGGGCCGGCTGCTGAAGACGATCGCCTGGTACGACAACGAGTGGGGCTACTCGAACCGCTGCGTCGAGCTGGCCGCCAAGGTGCTCGAGCCGAAGCCGGCGGCGGTCGGAACCTGAGCACCGGGAGCTTCGACAAGGCGAGCGTGCGCGACGCCCCCGTGGAGGGCCGGCGCGTTCTGGTCCGGGTCGACTTCAACGTCCCGCTGGCCGACGGCGAGGTCGAGGACGAGGCCCGGATTCGCGCCGCCCTGCCGACCCTCGAGCTGCTGCGCGAGCGCGGCGCGGCGCTGGTGCTCGTCTCGCACCTGGGGCGACCGAAGGGCGCCGATCCGGCGTTCTCGATGGCGCCGGTTGCCGCGCGCCTGGGCAAGCTGCTCGGCGCGCCTGTAGAGCTGGCGCCGGCGGTGGTGGGCTCCGAGGTCGAGAGCCTGGCGCGACGGCTCGGAGCCGGGGGAGGTGCTGATGCTGGAGAACAGCCGCTTCGAGCCCGGTGAGACGAGCAACGACCCGGAGCTGGCGCGGCGGCTGGCGGCGCTGGCCGACCTGTACGTGAACGACGCCTTCGGCGCCGCCCATCGCGCGCACGCCACCACCGAGGGGGTGGCGCACCTGCTTCCCGCGTACGCCGGCCTGCTGCTGGAGCGCGAGGTGCGAGAGCTGACCGCCGTCCGCGACGACCCGGCCCGCCCCCTCTGCGTGGTGCTCGGCGGCGCCAAGGTGAGCGACAAGATCGGCGTCATCGAGCGGTTTCTGGAGATCGCCGACACGATCCTGGTCGGGGGAGCGATGTGCTTCAGCTTTTTCGCCGCCCAGGGGGTCGCCACGGGCGACTCCCTGGTGGAGGAGGAGGGGCTCGAGCTCGCCGGCGGGGTCCTGGAGCGCGCCCGAGGGGTCGTCCTGCGAGCTCGTCCTCCCGGTCGACCTGGTGCTCGGCCGCGAGCTCTCGGCCGACACCGAGCGGCGACAGGTGGACGGCGTCGAGGTGCCCGACGGCTGGATGGGGCTGGACATCGGGCCGGGCACGGCACGCGAGTACGCCGCGGCGATCGGCCAGGCGGGCACCGTGTTCTGGAACGGTCCGATGGGCGTGTTCGAGCTCCAGCCCTTCGCCGCCGGAACCCGCGCCGTGGCCGAGGCGGTGGCGGCGGCATCCGGCACGACCGTGGTCGGCGGGGGCGACTCGGCTGCGGCGCTCGCCTCCTTCGGGCTGGCGGACCGGGTCGACTGGGTTTCCACCGGCGGCGGCGCCTCGCTCGAGCTGATGGAGGGGCGGAGGCTGCCGGGGGTGGAGGCGCTGATGGATGCGTCGGAGGTCGGCTCCCATGGCTGAGCGAATGCCGGTCGTCGCCGCCAACTGGAAGATGCACAAGACGGTCGCCGAGACCGAGGCCTTCCTGGACGCCTTCCTGCCGCGGGCGGCGGAGCTGGCTCACGCCGAGCTGGTCGTCTGTCCCTCGTACCCCTCCCTGGCCGCGGCGGTGGCACGCTGCGCCGGGAGCGGGGTGCGGGTGGCGGCGCAGAACATGCACGAGGAGCCCCGAGGCGCGTTCACCGGCGAGGTCTCGGCCCCGATGCTCACCGAGCTGGGGGTCGACGGCGTGATCCTCGGCCACTCCGAGCGCCGCGCCCTGTTTGGCGAGACCGACGAGGCCCTCGCCCGCAAGGTGCCGGCGGCGCTCGATGCCGGGCTGATGACGATCCTCTGCGTCGGCGAGACCGAGGCCGAGCGCGACGCGAACCAGACCGAGGCCGTGCTTCGACGGCAGCTCGAGGCCGATCTGGCCAAGGCGGCCGACGGCCGCCTGGCCGAGGTCGTGATCGCCTACGAGCCGGTGTGGGCGATCGGCACCGGGCGAAACGCGACCCCCGAGCAGGCCGAGGAGGCGATCGCCTTCATCCGCTCGCTGGTGGCGAGTCGCGACCAAGCGGCCGGCGAAGCGGTACGGATCCTCTACGGCGGCTCGGTGAAGCCCGACAACGCTGCCGAGCTCCTCGGCCGGGACGGTGTCGACGGCGCGCTGGTGGGCGGAGCGAGTTTGGACCCAAGCGACTTCGCGGCCATAGCCGCCGCGGTGCAGCCGTGACCATTCCGGAGGGCTCGACGGAGTTGCCCGTTCCCTCGCTGGCGCTGATCGTGCTCGACGGCTGGGGGCTGGCGCCGCCGGGGCCCGGAAACGCGATCAGCCAGGCCTCGACGCCGGTCTTCGACGATCTCTGGGACCGTTACCCGCACACGACGCTGTCGGCCAGCGGGCGCGATGTCGGCCTCCCCGACGGTCAGATGGGCAACTCCGAGGTCGGGCACCTCAACCTCGGGGCGGGGTCGATCGTCGAGCAGGACCTGACCCGCATCGACGACGCGATCGCCGACGGCAGCTTCTTCGAGAACCCGGCCCTGAAGGGCGTCTGCGAGGCGGCCCGCTCCAGCCCCCGCGGCCGCCTGCACCTGATGGGCCTGGTCTCGGACGGCGGCGTCCACTCCGGTTGGGAGCACATCGAGGCGTGCGTCGAGCTGGCCGCCCGCGAGGGCGTGCCCGACCTGGTCGTGCACGCGTTCACCGATGGCCGCGACACGCTGCCCACGGCCGGCGTCGGCTACATCGGGGAGCTCGAGCGCTGGCTGCGCCACGCGGGTTGGATCGGGACCGTGAGCGGCCGCTACTACGCCATGGACCGGGACCGGCGCTGGGATCGGACGCAGCTCGCCTACGACGCGATCGTTGACGCTCGTGGCCCGCGCTTTTCGAGCGCCGCAGACGCCATCGCCGACAGCTATGGGCGCGACGAGACCGACGAGTTCGTGCGCCCAGCGGTGATCGGCGACTACGACGGAATGGCGGACGGCGACGCGGTCCTGCACTTCAACTTCCGTCCCGACCGGGCCCGGCAGCTGGTGCAGGCGCTGGGAGAGGCGGAGTTCGAAGAGTTCCCACGCGGCCGCGCCCCATGGGTGCACCTGACCACCTTGACCGAGTACCAGCGAGGAATGGGCGTATCCGGTCGCCTTTCCGCCCCGGAGCCCGGGGACGACTCTGGCCGAGGTGATCGCGCGCCGGGGGGAGCGCCAGCTCCACGTCGCCGAGACCGAGAAGTACGCGCACGTCACCTACTTCTTCAACGGCGGCCGCGAGGTCGAGTGGGAGGGGGAGGAGCGCTGCCTGGTCCCCTCGGTGAGGGACGTTCCCACGTATGACCAGAAGCCCGAGATGCGCGCCGCCGAGGTGGCCAGCGCTTTCTGCGAGCGCTGGGCCAAGAACGGCTACCGGTTCGGGATCATCAACTTCGCCAACCCCGACATGGTTGGACACACGGGTGTGATCGTTGCCGCGGTGGCCGCGCTCGAGACCGTGGACCGCTGCCTGGGCGAAGTGGTCTCGGAGGTACACCGCGCGGGTGGCGCCTGCCTGGTCACCGCCGACCATGGGAACTGCGACAGCATGCTCGAGCCCGACGGCTCGCCCAACACGGCGCATTCGACCAACCCCGTGCCCCTGGTCGTCACCGCCGCGGGGCTGTCGCTCGCGGACGGCGGGATCCTCGCCGACGTCGCCCCTACGGCGCTCGCGCTGCTCGGGATCGAGCAGCCGGACGAGATGACCGGGCGCTCCCTGATCGGCGCCTGATCCCGGCGCTGACGCACGGTGCATGCGGGCCCGACCCTGGGGAATGGCCTTGACATCTCGAGCATATCTGCTACAACGAGGCTAAGGTTTTCTCCCATTGATCACACAGGAGGTTTGACACAATGGCACTCGTACGTTGGGATCCAACACGGCAGTTCGCCAGCTTCCCGTCCGACATCGACCGCATGTTCGACGCCTTCCTCGGGACCGCGAATGGCACCACCAGGCGCTGGGTGCCCGCGATGGACCTGGTCGAGACCGATGACGAGTTCGTGCTCAGGGCCGATCTCCCCGGGCTCGAGGCCGACGACGTCGAGATCGAGGTCCAAGACGGCTTGCTGACGGTATCCGGCGAGCGCAAGACCGAGCACGAGGAGCAAAAGGACGGCTACCACCGCGTCGAGCGCGCCTACGGCAGCTTCTCGCGGTCGCTGTCTCTGCCGCAGGGCGTCGACGCCGACCAGGTGCAGGCCGACTTCGACAAGGGGGTGCTCGAGGTGCACATCCCGAAGCCCGCGGAGCGTAAGCCGCACCGCGTCCAGATCGGCGCGAGCGTAGACGGGAAGGCGCAGGAGAAGTAGCCCCCTAGGCTTCCGGGTCGTGCGCAGCGACCCGGAACGCCTTCGATTCGAGATAACTGCGAGAGATGGAGCCGCCCGGACCGGGCGGCTCCATCTATGGCACGGCACGGTGGAAACGCCGGCCTTCATTCCGCTTGCGACCCGCGGCAGCGTTCGCTCGCTGGCGTCCCGCGAGGTCGCCGAGCTTGGCTACGAGCTGGTCCTGGGGAACACCTTTCACCTGATGCTGTCGCCTGGGCCGGAGCGAATCGCGGCGCTCGGCGGGCTGCATTCCTTCATGGGCTGGGAGCGCCCGATCATCACCGACTCCGGCGGCTTCCAGGTCTTCTCGCTGGCCCACGGCAGGGTGGCGGACGAGATCAAAGGGCGACGCGGGCTCCAGCCCGGGCAGGGGAAGGTGCTCGAGATCGGCGAGCAGGGGGTGCGCTTCCGCTCCTACCTGGACGGATCCGAGCAGTTCCTCGGCCCCGAGGAGTCGATGACGGTCCAGGCGGCGCTCGGCTCCGACATTGCCCTCGCCTTCGACGAGTGCACCCCGTATCACGCCGATCGCGACTACACCGCCCGCTCGATGGAGCGCACCCACCGCTGGCTGGACCGCTGCCTCGCCTGGCACGAACGCGAAGGGCCCAGTCGCCAGGCGGTGTTCGGAATCGTCCAGGGGGGCGTGCACGAGGACCTCCGCCGCGCCGCCGCCGAGCGGGTCTCGGCGGCGGCCGTGGACGGCCTCGCGATCGGCGGGACGCTGGGCCGCGACAAGGATGAGATGCGGGGCGTGCTTGGGCTCACCACGCCTCACCTCGACACCGACGCGCCCTGCCACCTGCTCGGGATCGGCGAGCCCGACGACCTGGTCGAGGGGATCGCGCTCGGCGTGGACCTGTTCGACTGCGCGGTGCCGACCCGCCTCGCCCGGCACGGAATGGCGCTCGCGCCGCTCCCCGGGGCGCGGTTTCGGTTCGACGTCCGCCGAGCCGAGCTCGCCGCCGACCAGGGGCCGCTGGTCGAGGGCTGCCCGTGTGCCGCCTGCGCCGCGCACAGCCGCGCCTACATCCACTTCCTCTCCCGAGCCGAGGAGCTGACGGGGGTCCGGCTGCTCGTCCTCCACAACCTCACCTACCTGGAGCGTCTGGTCCGAGGCGCCCGGGAGGCGATTCAAGCGGGGCGCTTCGGCGACTACAGGCGGGCGGTCCTGGACGGGGCTCCGCCCTGGCAGGCCGCGGCGCTCACGCCGAGCCGGCCCTGACCAGGCTCACTGTGTGTTGGAGTCGATGAAGTCCTGGATCGTCTGAATCTGGTCGGAGAGATTGTCCTTGACCAGGTCGGTGTTCTGGCCGGCGTCCGTGGTCAGCAGGACGATGGCCGCGATCACCGCGGCCAGCAGCGCGATCACCAGCAGGATGCCGATCGCGCTGCCCAGGCGGCTGCCGAGCGAGCGGCGCGGCCTGGCCGGGGCGGGCGCCGGGCGAGGCTGCGCCGCAGGGCGCGGGCGCCGGGCGGGCGGAGGGACGGGCGGAGCCGCCGGCTCGCTGGGCGCCAGGCGCCGCGTGGCCTCGGTCGTGCCGCCGGCCAGCGCCCGCGTCGGCGCCTCGGCATCGACCTCCGGCGGCTCCTGGCCGGCGAGCCCGGCGCGCAGCGCCGCGGAGAGCTGGCGCGCGGACGAGTAGCGCAGCGCCGGGTCGCCCTCGAGCGACCGCAGCACCGCCGTCGACAGGGTCTGCGGGACGGCCGAGTCGTAGGAGCTGGGCGGCAGCGGCCGCTCGTTCTCGCGGCGGATCGCCAGCTCGGCCAGCGTCGTCCCCTCCCAGGGAAGCCGCCCGGTGAGAAGCTGGTAGATGACCACCCCGAGCGCGTACACGTCCGAGGCCGGCGCGGCCTCTTCGCCCCGGGCCTGCTCGGGAGCCAGATATGCGGCCGTGCCGACCACCGAGCCCACCTGCGTCAACCGCGTCTGCTCGGCCGCTCGCGCGATCCCGAAGTCGGTCAGCTTCACCGTCATCTCCCCGGTGGGCGGGTCGTGGGCCGTGGTCTGCGAGCTGCCCCGGCTCGCGGGACCGCCGATCACCATCAGGTTTCCGGGCTTGACGTCGCGGTGGATGATCCCCTGCCGGTGCGCGTACTCCAGGCCGGCGCAGGCCTGGACGCCGATTCCGACCGCGATCGCGGGTCCCAGCCGTCCCCGGGTCTGGAGCAGCTGGGCGCCCGAGCGCCCCTCCACGTACTCCATGACGATGTAGTGGCGGTCGTTGTCGACGCCCGTGTCGTAGACCTGGACGATGTTCGGGTGGATCAGCTTGGCCACCGCGAGCGCCTCGCGGCGGAAGCGGGCGACGAACTTCTCGTCGTCCGAGAGATGCTCGGCGAGGATCTTCACCGCCACGGTGCGCTCCAGGACGCGGTCGGTGGCCTTGTAGACGCTCGACATCCCGCCGGACCCGAGGCGATCGCCCAGCTGGTAGCGGTCGGAGATCAGGGTCGCGCTCATCGCCCTAGTCGCCGGTCCCTCCGCCGCCGGTGCCCCCGGTCCCACCGTCCGAGCCGCCGCCGCCGCCGTCATCGCCTCGCCGTTGCCTGGAGGCGGCTGCTCATCGGTCGTCGTGTCGGTGGTGGTCGTCGTGTCCGTCGTGGTCGTGTCCGTTGTCGTCGGCTCGGTGGTGGTCGGGGTGGTCGTGGGCGTGGTTGGCGTGGTGGTCTGCGTCGTCTGGGACGTATCCGTGGTGGAGCACTCTGCGTCCACCAGTGTGCGCAGGTTGTCCCCGGCGCCCTGCAGCTCGGTCTTCACCTCTCCGGCGTCGGCCGGCAGCAGGTTCACCTCGGCGACGAACTTGTCCGCGGAAGTGCTGGCGCCGTCGCAGTTCTGCACGGCGACGGCACCAGTAACAGCCTCGAGCGCGGCGGTTAGCTCGGCGGCGTTCGCCGGCGGGATCTCGCCGCTGATCTCATCCGAGCCGCATCCGGACAGGGCCACGAGGACTAAGAAGAGCGCAAGCAGAGCGCGGAGCCCGTTCGTCCCTGGCATCGCGGCGAGTCTAGTAACCCGCATTCGCATTCACTGCCCAACGTAGAGCCGTTTTGCCAGGTGCTCCGGCAGCTCCCTGGTCGCGATCGCGTCGGCGGCGCGGTCGATCTCGTACTCGACCCGGTGGTAGGTGGCCTCCCAGGCATCCGTGTCGAGCTCCAGCCAGGCGGCGCGCGGATCCCCGTCGCGGGGCTGGCCGACGCTGCCTGGGTTGATCAGCCAGCGACCGTCGGAAAGGTCGAGCCGGGTGCCGGCGCGGGCCTGGGCGCCCTGGGCGGTGTCCTGGGGCGCGACCGCCCGCCCGGGCGGCCTCTCGGTCGCCGTCGCCGGCCATGACGAAGAACAGCGCCACGTGGGAGTGGCCCACCAGGCTGACCCGCGCCGCCTGCACGGCGATGCACTCCGCGGCCTGGTCGGGCCACAGCACGTACTCCCACACCGGGTCTCGCGGAGAGGCGTGGTACAGGGCCACCTCGCGGCCCTCGTCGGCCGGCTTCAGGCCGCGCAGGAACTCGAATCGTCTCGGGCCTTGCCGTTTCTCGGGTCCAACGTACGGCTGCCGCCGCCGCGGGGGAGAAGGATGAGTCGTCGAGCTCGTCCAGGACGGCCAGGTCGTGGTTGCCCACCAGGCAGAGTGCGCAGTGCTCGGCCACCAGGCTGGCGCACTCGTCCGGATGGGCCCCGTAGCCGACCACGTCCCCGAGGCACCACAGCTCATCGACGCCGGCGCCCTGGGCGTCGGCGAGCACCGCCTCCAGGGCAGGTAGGTTGGCGTGGATGTCGCTGACGATCGCCAGTCTCACGAGCCGGGCTATCGTAGGGACGTGACGACCCAGGCGCCCGCGCAGAGATAAGGGATATGACCAATCCCAGCGGCAGGCGCCGGCTGGTGCGGGTGGGTACCGCGGCCGTGGCCATGGTCCTGATGGCCGAGGCCGCGGTGTGGCTGCTGCGGCCGCGCGAGCGGCCGATCGAGCCGGCCCCGGTCTCCGAGAGCGACTACTTCACCTCCGCCGAGATCGAACGCGGCCGTGCCTATGGCGACGGCCAGCTCTGGCTGCTGCTCGGGGCGATGGGCGCCCAGGGCGCCGTGCTGGTCACCCTGGCGTTGGGACGGCCGGCGATCGTCCGCCGCGGCCTCCAGGGGCTGGAGGCCCGGCCGGTGATCGGTGCGGCCGCGGCCGGCGCCGGGCTGTCGGTGGCGCTCGGCGCCGCGGCGTTGCCCGCCAGAATCGCCGCACACGAACGCGCCGTCGACTACGGGATCTCCACCCAGTCGCTTGGCTTCTGGCTCGCCGACGCCGGCAAGTCGGCCGCGATCGGGGCGGCGCTGGCCGCCGGGGGCGCAGCGCTTCTGATCGCCCTGGTGCGCCGCTTCGGCGGGCGCTGGTGGCTGCCCGGGAGCCTGGCGGTGGTCGCGATCGCCGTCGTCTTCGTCTGGCTCGCACCGGTCGTCCTGGCCCCGCTGTTCAACAAGTTCTCGCCGTTGCCGGCCGGCAGCAAGGCTCGCTCCGAGGTGCTGGCGCTGGGAGATCGGGCCGGGGTGGACATCGGGCAGGTGTACCGAGTCGACGCAAGCCGCCGGGTGCGGTCCCTGAACGCCTACGTGGACGGGATCGGGTCGACGAAGCGCGTGGTCCTCTATGACACCTTGCTGGAGCGCACGAAACGCCCCGAGCTGCGGTCGGTCGTCGCGCACGAGCTCGGCCATGTGAAGCACGAGGACATCCTGCGCGGGCTCGCGTTCGTGGCGCTGGTGGCGCCGCTGGGGCTGCTGTTCGCGCGCGAGCTGGGCGAGGCCGTGGCCTGGCGCGCCGGGGCCGACGCCCGCGGCCCCGCCGCGCTCCCCGCCTACGCTCTCGGCCTCGCCGTAGCCTCGCTGATGCTGGGAGTGGTGGGGAACCAGCTCTCGCGCCAGGTGGAGGCGAGCGCGGACACCTTCGCCCTGGAGCTCACCCGCGACCCAAGTGCCCTGATCCAGGTGCAGCGCCGCCTGGCGATCGAGAACGTCGCCAACCCGGACCCGCCCGCCATCGCCACCGCGCTGGTGCGGACGCATCCCTCCACGGTTGACAGGATCGGAGCCGCCCTGGCCTACGAGCGCGGCGCGCGGTAGCGCTCGGGGACGGGCTGTCTACTATCGCGGCATGCCCGATCCGCTCGAGCAGTTGCGGAGCACGATCCGCTCCGCCGCGGACATCCTGCGCGACGGTGCGCCGGCGTCGATCGCGCCCACCCTCGAGCGACCGCCGGATCCCGAGCTGGGCGACTACTCCACCAACGCCGCGATGCTGCTCGCCCCCGCGCGCGGCCAGCAGCCGCGAGAGATCGCCGAGCGCCTGCGCGAGGAGCTCGACGGCATGTTGGGCGGCAGCGTCGACCGGATCGAGGTGGCCGGCCCCGGGTTCGTCAACGTCTTCCTGACCGATCGCTGGCACCGCGAGAGCCTCTCCGCCCTGCTCGTTGCCGGCGATGCCTTCGGCCGCGGCACCCCCGAGCGACCCGAGCACGTGCTGGTCGAGTTCGTCTCGGCCAACCCGACCGGGCCGCTGACCGCCGCCCAGGGCCGTCACGCCGGCTACGGTGACTCGCTGGCTCGACTGCTGGCCCTCGCCGGCCACCGGGTTGGGCGGGAGTACTACCTGAACGACGCGGGCGGCCAGGTGCGCCGCTTCGCCGAGTCCATTGCCGCGCGCATGCGGGGATTGGAGCCGCCGGACGAGGGCTACCAGGGCGAGTACGTGACCGAGCTCGCCCAGGAGCTGTCGGCGGCCGGGGCCGACCCCGGCGATCTCGACGATCTGGCCCGCCGTGGGATCGAGATCATGCGCGAGCGGATCGAGGCGACCCTGGATCGCTTCGGCGTTCGCTTCGACAACTGGTTCTCGGAGCGTTCGCTGCACGCGGGCGGCCAGCTCGAGCGGTCGATCGAGGCGCTTCGCGCGCGCGGGCACGTCTACGAGAGCGAGGGAGCGATTTGGCTGCGGACGACGGCGTTCGGCGACGACAAGGACCGGGTGCTGATCCGTTCCGACGGCGAGCCCACCTACTTCGGGGCGGACATCGCATACCACCGCGACAAGCTCGAACGGGGTGCGGACCGCCTGGTGGACCCGCTGGGCGCCGACCACCACGGCTACGTGGCGCGGATGCGGGCGGCGATCGAGGCCCTCGGCGCCGACCCGGATCGCTTCGAGGCGCCGCTGATCCAGTTCGTTCACCTGGTGGAGGGCGGGGGGCGCGCCCAGATGTCGAAGCGCAGCGGCGCATTCGTGACCCTGGATGAGCTGATCGACGACATCGGCGCCGACGCGGCGCGATTCCTGATGCTGCAGCGAAGTCACGAGACCACGGTCGACCTGGACCTGGAGCTGGCGCGGCGCCAGTCGCAGGACAACCCCGTCTACTACGTCCAGTACGCGCACGCCCGGATCGCGAGCATCCTCCGCAAGGCGGTCGACGACGGTCGAGCCCCGGCCGCGGCCGGAGCCGGTGGGGCCGACGAGGCGGCGCTTGCCAAAGCGGCGGCAGCGGAGGGGGCACTCGGGGCGCCGGCCGAGCCGGCCGAACGGGCGCTTGTCCGGCGGTTGCTCGAGTTCCCTGTGGAGGCGGCCGGTGCCGCCGAGCGCCGCGCCCCGCACCGCCTGGTTGCCTATGCGACCGCGACCGCCGCCGACTTCCACGCCTTCTACCGGGACTGCCAGGTGGTTGGGGCGCCCGAGGGCCTCGAGCAGGCGCGCCTGGCGATCTGCGTGGCGGCGAAGCGGGTCGTCGCCCGGACGCTCGATCTGCTCGGGGTCAGCGCCCCGGAGCGGATGTAAGCCCCTGGCACAACCCAAGGCACTGTTAGATTCCGGCCCCCTGCACCCGATGAGGAGGAAGACCATTGACGAAGGCTGAGTTCGTCGATCGGCTGTCGCGTGACGGCCGGATCGGCAGCAAGAAGCACGCCGCCGATGCCGTAGAGGCGGTGCTGGACGGCATCGCCGACTCGCTTCGCGGCGGGGATTCGGTCAACTTCACGGGCTTCGGCAAGTTCAGCGTCGCCGAGCGGGGCCCGCGCCAGGGCGTCAACCCGCGAACCGGCGAGCGAATCACGATCGCCGGTGGGCGCGTTCCCAAGTTCTCAGCCGGCGCGGGGCTGAAGTCCAAGGTAAAGGGCTGAGCCCGCCCTTCGCCGACCGTCTCGCCGCCCGCGTAGAAGAGCGGCAAAGCCAGCTGTGTCTTGGGCTGGACCCCGATCCATCTCGGCTGGATCCGGACTCCCCAGCGGTGGGCGAGAGCGTCGCCGAGCGGGCCGGCGAAGCGGTCGTCGCCCGCTGCCGGTCGCTGATCGAGCGCGCGGGCCCGGCGTGCGTCGCCGCCAAGCTCCAGCTGGCCTGTTTCGAGCGGCTGGGCGCCCCCGGCTGGAGGGCTCTCGAGCGCACCGCGGCCGCGGCTCGCGAGGCCGGCCTGCTGGTGATCGCCGATGGCAAGCGAAACGACGTCCCGGTAAGCGCCGCGGCTTACGCCCAGGCGCTGTTCGGAGCGACACCGACCCCTTGGGGCGAGGTCGGCGGCCTGGCGGCGGACGCAGCGACCGTCGGCGGGCTGCTGGGGGGCGACTCCCTGGAGCCCCTGCTCGCCGGGGCGGCGGAGGCGGACGCCGGCCTGTTCGTCGTCGTGCGGACCTCCAACAGGGGCGCCAGCGACCTGCTCGACCTCCCCACCTCCGAAGGCCCCCTGTTCGAGCGCCTGGCCGCGTTTGTTGCCGAGCGTGCCGACCGCCTGATGGGCGAGTCTGGGCTATCCGGGGTGGGGGCGGTGGTCGGCGCCACCGAGCCCGTCCACCTCTCGCGCCTGCGCGAGCTGATGCCGCGCTCGATCTTCCTGATCCCGGGGGTGGGCGCGCAGGGCGGCCGCGCCGCCGACCTGGGTCCGGCCTTCGCCGAGCATCCGGCCTCGGCCCTGGTTACCGCGTCGCGCTCGATCGCCGGCGCGCCGGATCCCGCGAGGGCCGCGAGCGAGCTGCGGGCCGAGCTCTGGGCGAGCGCCGGCGACTGACCGCCGGGCTACCATCGCCCGAGATGGAGCCACAACCCCCCCAGACGAGGCCGAGCCAGGACCCGATTGCGAGGATCCTCGCCGTCGCGGCGCTCGTGGTCGCCGCCATCGTGATCGTGATCGTCGTCGCGGGATCGACCGGCGGGTCCGAGGACGGGCCCGGGCAGGGCCAGGCGCCGGGGCAGAGCCGGGCGAAGCGCGAGAGCTACTGCGTCGTCCGGGCGGGGGATACGTTTGCGGCGATCGCCGTTAAGGCGCGAGTCCCGGAGGCGAGGCTGACCGAGCTCAACCCGAACCTGGACCAGTTCAGCATTCAGCCCGAGAATTGCGTGAACCTGGTCCCGGACGGATGCAAGAAGCTCGCCACCGGAGGGGCACCGAATCCCTGCACCTGAGGGGCGCCGGATCCCCGCACCTGGTGGTACCTCACCGGCGCGACGGGTGTGGGGGGTGCTATGCGTCGTGCTGGCCATTGGCGCGCTCGGCCATGGGGCGGCGGGCGCGGGCGCGTCCACCGCCGGCGCCCAACCGCCTCCGCTGTCGGCGAGGGCCTGGTTCCTGGTCGACGCCGAGGACGGCGCACGGCTCGCCGGCCAGGGCGCCGGCACCTCGGCGGCGATCGCCAGCGCGACGAAGCTGATGACCGCCTACCTCGCCCTTCGCGAGCTGCCGGCCCAAGAGCGCCTCGCCGCCTCGCCGTACGACCCCCTTCCGGGCGAGTCGCTGCTGGGGCTCCAGGCGCAGGAGCAGATCTCGGTCCGCGACCTGCTGTATGGCCTGCTGCTGGCCAGCGGCAACGACGCCGCGGTGACCCTCGCCGACGGGGTCGCGGGCTCGGTGCCGGCGTTCGTCGGGGAGATGAACAGCGCTGCCGGCTCCCTTGGATTGCGGGACACCAGCTATGCCAATCCGATCGGGCTCGACGAGCCTGGCAACTACTCGAGTCCCCGCGATCTGGCGAAATTGACGATGCGGCTGCGCCGGCAGCGGCTCTTTCGCCGCATCGTCGACACGCCGCAGACGACGCTTCAAACCGGCGCTCAACCGCGCACGATCGTCAACCGCAACCAGCTGGTCTTGAGCGTTCCGTGGATCGACGGCGTGAAGACCGGCTACACGCTGGACGCCGGCTACGTCTTGGTCGGCTCCGGCACCCGCAAGGGCGTCACCCTGCTCTCGGTCGTGCTCGGGGCTCCCAGCGAAGCCGCGCGCGACCAGGACACCCTGTCGCTGCTCCGCTACGGCTTCTCGCTCTATCTGCGCCAGACGCCCGTGAAGAGCGGCGAGAGGCTGGCGGCGCCGGCGGTGCGCGGGCGCGACGAGACGCTGCCCCTGGTCGCGGCCCGCTCAGTGCGGGTAACGGCCCGGCGGGACCAGTCCGTTCGGGTGGCGGTTGACGCTCCGAGCGAGGTCGAGGGGCCGATCCCGCGCGGCCGCCGGCTCGGAACCGGCGTCGTCACCCTGGACGGCGAGGTGGTGGGGCGTGTTCCACTGCTCAGCAAGCGCCCGGCGCTAGCGCCGGCCGGCACGTCGCTGGCGTCGCGCCTGGACGACGCCATCCCCGGGCCCCGAGCGGTCGCCTGGATCGCTGCCGGAGCGGCGGCCGTCGCGATCGTGATAGGCATTGCACTTGGTATGACCCACCGACGTCGCGACCGAGGTCAGCCGGGACAGGGAGGGCCCGGGTGATCCTGACGGTGACCTTGAATGCCGCGGTCGACCGCACCGTCGCGGTGCCGAACTTCCGCCTCGGGCACCGCCACAGGGCGGTCGAGTCGCGCACCTTCGCGGGGGGCAAGGGGGTCAACGTGGCGCGGGCCCTGAAGCTGCTCGGCCGCCCGGTGATCGCAACCGGGCTCGCCGGCGCGGCCACCGGATCCCGCATCCTCGAGCGGCTCGCCGAGGAGTCGATCCTCCACGACTTCACGCGCATCGGGGGGGAATCCCGCACGAACCTGGCGGTGGTCGATCCGACCTCTGGCGAGCAGTCCGAGATCAACGAGCGTGGCCCCGAGGTGCGGCCGGAGGAGGTCGATCAATTCATCGAGAGGCTCCTCTACCTCGCCCAGGGGGCGAGCCTCTGCGTGCTCGCGGGCAGCGTCCCGCCCGCCGTGGACCCAGCCGTTTACGCGCGCCTGATCGGCGAGCTGCGCCAGCTTGGCGTCTCGGCGGTCCTCGACACCGATGGTGAGCCGATGCGCCTCGGCCTGCGCGCCGAGCCTGCCGTGGTGGCGCCCAACGTGGACGAGGCCGAGGAGGCCGTCGGCCATGAGTTCAACGATGCCGACGACTACGCGCTGGGGCTCGCCGGGCTGCTGGAGATGGGTGCCGGCGAGGCGGTGATCACCCGCGAGGCCGGCTGCGTGGCGATCGTCGGGAACGGCAACGATCGCCGTCGCTACGAGGTCGAGATCGCGCCGCTCGAGCCGATCTCGGGGGTGGGCTCCGGCGACTGCTTCCTGGCGGGCTACGTGGCGGCGCGATATGAGGGCGGGTCGGCTCGCGACTGCCTGGCATACGGCGTGGCCTGCGGCGCCGAGTCCACCCAGCACATTGGCGCCGGCAGCCTCGATCCGAGCGAGGTCGAGCGGCTTTTGCCCCGGGTCCAGGTCCGGGAGCTGGATGTCCCGGCCGGGGTGGGCTGATCGATCACCCGGCGAGGGTCCTGGCGAGGGCAAGTGCTCAGGGACCGACGTAGTTGATGTGCCACCACTCGTCGGGGGCCTCGGTCTTGGCCCAGCCGTAGGCGCCCCCGATCTGGTCGACGATGGTGCGCATGTAGGGCTCGGCGAGGTCGAGCGCGATGCCGTACTCGTGGGAGGAGGTTCCCGGGCACGGCGGCGAGGCTGCCCTGGCCTGAGAGGTAGAGGTTGTACAGGTAGAGCTGCTGGGCGTAGGAGCGGTAGCCGGACAGGGTGCCGTCCGGGTAGAGGTCGGTCCCGTAGAGCCGCAGCGACTCCTGGCGCATCGACTCCCAGGCGGCGGCCGCGTTGGACGACAGGTAGACCTCCCCGCAGGGGCAGTAGATGGGCGAGGTCCAGTATGGAGCCGAGGGCGGGGGCGGGCCCGTCCCGGCAGTCGACGCCGAGCCGCTCGAGGCCGGCACCTCGATCGTCTGCCCGATCAAGAGGAACGAGTCGGAGCCGAGGCCGTTGGTCGCGGCAAGCGTCTCGACCGAGAGCCCGTTCGCGCCGGCGATCGACCAGAGGCTCTCGCCGGGCGTCACCACGTGGGAAGCGGTCGCGCCCGAGGAGCCCGCTGGAGGCGGTCACGCCGGCAGAGGCCAGCGCCGCGGCGCCCTCGGCCTCGGTAGGGATCTGGATCGTCTCCCCCGCGTAGACCGCCGCGCCCTCGGAGAGGCCGTTGAAGACGGCGACCGTGCGGGTCGTGAAGTTGTAGGAGGCCGCGATCGACCACAGGGTCTGGCCGGGCTGGACCGTGTGCGGCGCGGACGCCCGCGCGGGCGCGGCCATCGGAACAAGCGCTGCCGACGCGACGGCCGCGCTGGCCAGGGTCGTGCGAATTCTCGAGACCGGCACTGGCCTTCCTCTCTTGCTTTCGTGCCGCGTAGCTGGCGTGTCGGGGTTGTGGGCGCGTTCCCGTCCCGGGACCGGGGAGACCCGGTTCCCTTTGCGGCCGCGGGCGGCCCTCCTTCCCCTGAAGGAGGTCGTGCAAGGCGCTGCTAACATCGCCGGGGCTTGGAGAAGCTCGCCCTCCTCTCGCCGCAAGCGCGTTTTTCGCCTCGCTCGCCGGGGCTTTTTTCGTCCGCGCCCGTGCATAGCCTCAGGCGCAACCGTCAGAGGGGAGCTGCATAGGCGATGGAAGTCGAGATCGGTCGCGGCAAGAAGGGGAGAAGGGCCTACGGGTTCGACGACATCGCGATCGTGCCCTCGCGGCGGACGCGCGATCCCGACGACGTCGACATCAGCTGGACGCTGGGCCCGTATCGCTTCGAGCTGCCGCTGCTGGCTTCGGCCATGGACGGGGTGGTCAGCCCTGCGACGGCCGCCGAGGTCGGCCGGCTGGGCGGCCTGGCGGTCCTCAACCTGGAGGGGATCTGGTCCCGGTACGAGAACGCCGAGCAGCAGCTCGAGCGGATCGCCGCGGCCTCGCCCGAGACGGCGACCGCCACGATGCAGGAGATCTATCGCGAGCCGGTGAAGCCGGAGCTGATCGCGCAACGGGTCGAGGAGATCAAGGCACAGGGCGTCGTGGCCGCCGGATCGCTCACCCCCCAGCGCGTCACCGCGCACTACGAGATCGCCCTCGAGGCGGGGCTCGACCTCCTGGTGATCCAGGGGACCGTGATCTCGGCCGAGCACGTGTCCTCGAAGGTCGAGCCGCTGAACCTGAAGAAGTTCATCGCCGAGGTGCCGGTGCCGTGCATCGTCGGCGGTTGTGCCTCCTTCTCCACCGGCCTGCACCTGATGCGCACCGGGGCGGTCGGCGTGCTCGCCGGCGTCGGCCCTGGCGCCGCCTGCACCACCCGGGGGGTGCTGGGAATCGGCGTGCCCCAGGCGACGGCGATCGCCGACGTGGCAGCGGCCCGCTCGCAGCACATGCTGGAGACCGGCGAGTACTGCAACGTGATCGCCGACGGCGGCATGCGCACCGGCGGCGACGTCTCGAAGGCGATCGCCTGCGGCGCCGATGCGGTGATGATCGGCTCGCCCCTCGCCCGCGCCAAGCAGGCGCCGGGGCGCGGCTTCCACTGGGGCATGGCGACCTTCCACCCCTCGCTGCCGCGCGGCGCACGCGTGGCCACCCTCCAGGACGGCACCCTGGAGGAGATCCTGCTCGGCCCCGCACAGGAGAACGACGGAACCTTCAACCTGATCGGCGCGCTGCGCACCTCGATGGCCACCTGCGGGTACGAGGACATCCGTGACTTCCAGCGCGCCGAGGTGATGGTCGCGCCGGCCCTGCAGACCGAGGGCAAGCAGCTCCAGCGCGAGCAGTCGGTCGGCATGGGCTCGAACGGGCGCGCCGCGGTCGCGACAGGAGTCGCCGTTTCGGATGACTGAGGAAGTACTGGTCCTCGATTTCGGCGGGCAGTACTCCCAGCTGATCGCCCGGCGGATCCGCGAGTGCGGGGTGTTCGCCGAGCTGCTCCCCCACGACACCGAGCTGGAGCGGATCCGCGAGCGGCGTCCCGCCGCGCTGGTGCTCTCCGGCGGGCCGGCCTCGGTCTACTCGGATGGGCGCACCGGAGCTGCGCCGCGAGCTGCTCGAGCTCGACGTCCCGGTGCTGGGCATCTGCTACGGGATGCAGGCGATGGTCCACGTCCTCGGCGGCCGGGTCGAAGGCGCCGACGCGGGAGAGTTCGGGCGCACCTCGCTGGTCCTCGCCGACGGCGGCGGGCAGTTGCTGTCCGGGTTGCCGCGCGAGCAGCAATGCTGGATGAGCCACCGCGACAGCGTCTTCGAGCCGCCGGCGGGCTTCGTCGCGCTCGCCTCCAGCCCAGGGTCGCCGGTGGCCGCGTGCGAGAGTCCCGAGCAGGGCCTGTACGGGATCCAGTTCCATCCCGAGGTCGTTCACACGCCCTACGGCACCCAGATTCTCGATCGCTTCCTGCGCCAGGTCGCGGGCCTCGAGCAGCGCTGGTCTCCCGCCTCGGTGATCGACGAGCAGGTCGCCGCGGTGCGCGCCCAGGTCGGCGAGGGGGGAGTGATCTGCGGGCTCTCGGGAGGCGTCGACTCGGCGACCGCCGCGGCGCTCGTCCACCGCGCGGTCGGCGATCAGCTCACCTGCGTCCTCGTCGACCACGGGCTGCTGCGCAAGAACGAGGCCGAGCAGGTGGTCGAGGCCTTTCGCGACCGCGGGATAAGGCTCGTCCACGTGGCCGCTCAGGAACGCTTCCTGAAGCGGCTCGCCGGGGTGGTCGAGCCCGAAAGCAAGCGCAAGATCATCGGCGAGGAGTTCATCCGCGTGTTCGAGGAGCAGGCGGAGAGGCTTCCGGATGTCCGGTTCCTGGTCCAGGGGACCCTGTACTCCGACGTGATCGAGTCGGGAGGGGACGGACGGGCCGGGGCGGCGACGATCAAGTCGCACCACAACGTCGGCGGTCTTCCCGAGGACCTGGACCTCGAGCTCGTCGAGCCGCTCCGGATGCTGTTCAAGGACGAGGTTCGCGCGGTCGCCACCGAGCTCGACCTGCCGGAGCGAATCGTCTGGCGCCAGCCGTTCCCCGGTCCCGGGTCTCGGGATTCGCGTCGTCGGCGGCGAGGTGACGGCGGAGCGGCTCGAAATCCTCCGCGAGGCCGACGCGATCCTTCAGGAGGAGATCCGGGCTGCGGGGCTCTACCGGGAGCTGTGGCAGTCGTTCTGCGTCCTGCCGGCCGTGCGCTCCGTCGGCGTGCAGGGCGACGGTCGCACCTACGCCTATCCGATCGTTGTCCGGGCGGTGACCTCCGAGGACGCGATGACCGCCGACTGGGCGCGGCTGCCCTACGACCTCCTGGCGCGCGTCTCGAACCGGATCATCAACGAGGTCCCGGGCGTCAACCGCGTCGCCCTCGACATCAGCTCGAAGCCTCCGGCGACGATCGAGTGGGAGTAGGCGTTCGCCGCCCAGTGAGGGCGCCCTACTTGCTTGCGCGCCGGCCTGCGTGACCTAGGACCAGCGGTCCCACTTCTTCAGGTGCCTGGTGATCGACCTGCTGAAGTGGCCGCCCTCGTACCAGCCCGGCGCCGTCCACTCCTCCATGTGCAGGTGGCAGCCGCTGGCGTTGCCGCTCTCGCCGACCTGGCCGATCTTCTGTCCCGTGCGCACCCTCTCTCCCCGGTGAAGACGGGACCGCTTCTTCAGGTGCATGTAGGCATAGTCGTGGCCCGTCTTCTTGCCGTCGATCACCAGGTAGTAGCCGGCGCTTGCGTGGTAGGCCTTCCACTGCACCCGGCCGCCGCGGGCCGCCACCAGCGGGGTGCCGCAACGGGCAAAGACGTCCTGGCCCTGGTGGGTGTGGCCCGATCGCGGGGCGCCGATCCCGTCACCGTAGGTGTGACGGCCCCGAATCGGGAACTTGAAGCGGTGGTAGTTGAACTTGGCATCGCTGGTCGAGTCCATGCTCCCGCTCTCGGGGCCGACGCGGAACTTGTAGCTGCCGTTGCGAGCCGGCCTGCCGCGCCGCATCCCGTTCCACTTGGCCGTGTGGCGCATGTTCGGCTCTTGGGCATGCTGCACCCAGCTGTCCACCACCTTGCGCTTCCCCCGCTTGACGACGTCGATCCGCACGTCGGTCGGCTCGCTGTTCGTGAACATGTAGCTCACGCGCGGCTTCCTGGTGCCGTAGTAGTAGGACTCTCGCGGCTTCGCGGAGGCGTCCCGGAGCTTGAAGTTTCCGGCCTGGATCTGGCCAGGCCCGACGATCTTCAGGGTCGAGGGGGACCTGGCGGTGTTGTCGTAGGAGTCGATGACCTTCGGCTTGCCGGTCACGGCGCCGTCGGGGACCTTGGCGGTGACCACGCGGCTGGCGACGGCGACCGGATCGGTCTCGATTCGGCCGCCCTGTTCCGCGTTGAAGAGGACCTTCGAGATCTGGCGCAGGTGGCGGCCGCTCACCTGAACCTTCGAGTCGGTGGTCGCCTTGTGGATGCCGCCGCACTTGGAGATGCAGACAACGTCCGTGACCTTGGGCGGGTCCGGAGGACTGACCCCGCCGCCCGCCCCGAAGGCCACGCCCGCGCACACCGACAACGACGAGCCCAGACGCCCGCGGGTATCGCTGGTCGCCATCCGCGCCGAGCCGGCGTCGTTCCCTGGGGCCTCAAACGGAGCTTCTCTCTTTCTCCGGCCTGCGGGGTTAGCTGTCGGGCTCGCGCCGAAAGAGCGACGCTACGGACACATCCTGTGGTCCGATTCGCCCCCGGGACGGTTTTCGACGCCGTCCCTTTGGTTCCCCCGCTCCGCCGCGGCTGGGCCGCCACGGATTCGGCAGGTCATATGGGCGGCGGCAGTATACCCAGGCAGGTGGTCGGATGCGATGAAGCGGTGAGAAATTCGCGAGCAGCTAATAGTCCTGCTCGCGGCGAGGGCCCGGGCCTCGGACTCGGCGCTCGACTATCATGCGCCGGCCGCGCCCGTGAGCGTTACGCCCCGCGTGGGCCGAGCGCGAGTAGGTCGATGGGGGCGGCTTTTCGCGGTCCGGCCGCGGTTGGGCCCGTCAACAGCGAGATGAAGACCTACGTAGCCACCCCCGAGAACCGCCAGCGCGACTGGTACGTGGTCGATGCAGAGGGCAGGACCCTCGGCCGGCTCGCGACCCAGATCGCGGACGTCCTTCGTGGCAAGCGCAAGCCCGAGTACACGCCGCACTGCGACACCGGCGACTTCGTCGTTGTCGTCAATGCCGCCAAGATCAGGGTCACCGGCAACAAGCTCAGCGACAAGGTCTACCACCGCCACAGCGGATACCCGGGCGGACTGCGGTCGCGTACCCTCGGCGACATGCTCGAGCGCCGACCCGAGGAGGTCATCCGCAGGGCCGTCAAGGGGATGCTGCCGCGCAACCGCCTGGCGCGCCAGCAGCTGCGGAAGCTGAAGGTGTACGCCGGGCCGGAGCACCCTCACGAGGCGCAGAAGCCGGCGCAGATGGAGGTGGCGTGATCGTGGACGACGAGCGCCAGACGACGAGCAGCAATCCGAGCGCCGGGGACGAGGCGACTCCCGAGGCCGAGGGCGCCAACGACCGACCCGCTGCCGAGGAGCGACCCGGACTCCGAGGAGCCACCCGCAGCAGAAGAGCCACACGTTGCCGAGGACACCCGTAGCTGAGGCGCCGACAATGAGCCTGCGCCGAGGACCAACCGGCGCCGGACGGCCCGAGTCTGCGGAGGAACCGAGGCCGAGGTGACCGAGCCTCCTGAAGAGGACGCGGCGCCGGAGCAAGAGCCTTCCGAGGAGTCCGAGGCGACTGAACCCGCGAAACGGACCGCGCCGAAGACCGAGGATTCCGAGGATAAGAAACCGCCCGGCGCCGAGCTAGAGCCGATCGCGATCGAGCCCCAGCGCGAACTGGGCGCCGAGGAGCGGGCGCGGCTCGAGGCCGAGGCCGAGGAGCGGGCGCGGCTCGAGGCCGAGGCCACCGCCGAGGGTGGCGAAGAACCCGTGCCTGCCCGCGAGCCCGCCGTCGAGGTGCCCAGCGACGCGCGGATCCAGGCCACGGGCAAGCGAAAGACCTCGATCGCCCGCGTGGTCCTGCTCGCCGGGAGCGGCGGCGTCGAGATCAACAAGCGCAGCCTCGAGGAGTACTTCCCTCGCCACCAGCACCAGACGCTTGTTCGACAGCCCCTGCTGGCCTCCGGCTACGAGGGCAAGGTGGACGTGCGGGTGCGGGTGCACGGAGGCGGCATCTCGGGCCAGGCTGGCGCCGTCCGTCACGGCATTGCTCGGGCGCTGACCGAGGTCGATGCCGATCTGCGCGGAGAGCTCAAGCGCCGCGGGTTGCTGACCAGGGACGCGCGGGCCAAGGAGCGGCGAAAGGCCGGGCTGAAGAAGGCCCGCAAGCGCCCGCAGTTCTCGAAGAGGTAGTGGCGACCAAGCTCTTCGGCACCGACGGCGTCCGCGGGCTGGCCGGCACCGAGCTGACCGCCGAGATCGCTCTGGCGCTCGGCCGGGCGGGAGCGATGGAGAGCGACGCCGCGCGGCCCCAGGTCCTGATTGTCCGCGACACGCGCGAGTCCGGCCCGATGCTGGAGGCGGCGCTTGCGGCGGGCGTGGCCGAGGGAGGCGGCGATGCCTGGCTCGGGGGCGTGCTGCCGACGCCGGCCGCCTCGATCCTCGTTCGCCGCCACGGCCTTGACCTCGCCGCCGTCGTCTCCGCGTCGCACAACCCCTGGCAGCACAACGGGGTCAAGTTCTTCGGCGCGGACGGACGCAAGCTGGAGGACGACGCCGAGGCGCGAATCGAGGCCCGGCTCGCCGAGGGCGGCTCGGAGCCGGGGGTGCCCGTAGGACGGGTGCGCGAGCTCGACGGAGCACTCGACGACTACCGGCGGGCGCTGCTCTCGGCCTTCCGGCTGGACCTTTCCGGACGCCGCGTCCTCCTCGACTGCGCGAACGGGGCGACCTATCGGGCAGCGCCGTCGGTCTTCGAGCGGCTGGGGGCAGCGGTGGAGACGATCGGCGTGGAGCCCAACGGGCGCAACATCAACGAAGGCTGCGGATCCGTCCATCCGGAGCTGCTGGTTGAGAGCATCGGCCGAAGCGGCGCGGAGATCGGCTTTGCCTTCGATGGCGACGGCGACCGGGTGGTCGCCGTTGACGCGAAGGAGGGGTCCGCGACGGCGACGAGCTGCTCGCGCTCTGCGCCCGGCATCTCGTCGACGTCGGCGGGCTCCACGGTGGCGTTGCCGTGACCGTGATGAGCAACTTCGGCTTTCACCGGGCGATGTCCGAGGCGGGAATCGACGTGGCGACCACGCCGGTGGGCGACCGCCACGTGATCGCCGAGCTCGAGGGGCGCGGCTGGGCGCTCGGCGGGGAGCAGTCCGGCCACATCATCTGGACCGAGTACGGGCCGACCGGCGACGGGATCGCCGCGGCGCTGCTCGTAATGCGGGCGCTCGGGGACGCCGAGCTCGCCGCGGCGATCCCGATGCAGAAGCTTCCGCAGATGCTCGAGAACGTCGAGGTCGCCGATCGGGGCGCCATCGAGCAGGCCAGCGCGGTCTGGGAGGCGGTGGAGCGCGAAAGCGACGCGCTGGAGGGCCGTGGCCGGGTCCTGGTGCGCGCCTCTGGCACGGAGCCGCTCGTCCGCGTGATGGTCGAAGCGCCGACGAAGGAGGAGTGCGACGAGGTCTGCGCCCGCCTGGTGACTCTGATCAAGCAAGAGCTCACCTAGCCTGGACGGTCGTCGAGGGCCCCCCGCAGCACGCTCTACTCTTATCGCCTCCCTATGTGCGGAATCGTCGGATACGTAGGCAGGTCGACCCTGTCGCGACCTGTTGATGGCCGGGCTGGAGAAGCTCGAGTATCGGGGCTACGACTCCGCCGGTATCTCGCTGCTCGACGACGGGCGGATCGACTCGGTGCGGGCGGTCGGCAACCTGGCCAACCTGCGCGCCGCGATCGGCCTCAATGGCGCCGAGGACGGCGTCGCGGTGGCGCCGCCGCCGGCGACGATCGGGCTCGCCCACACCCGCTGGGCGACCCATGGCAGGGTGAGCGAGGAGAACGCCCACCCGCACGGCGACTGCGAGGACCGGGTCCAGATCGTCCTCAACGGGATCGTCGAGAACCACACCGAGCTGCGCCGCGAGCTCGAGGCCGAGGGGCATCGGTTCAGCTCCGAGACCGACGCCGAGATCGTCGCCCACCTGATCGAGCGCCACGACCGTGGCGACCTGACCGAGGCGGTGCGGGCGGCGTTCGCCGAGCTGCGCGGCCACTACGCGTTCGCGGCCATGCACGCCGACCATCCCGACACGCTCGTCGCCGCGCGGCAGGAGTGCCCGCTGGTAGTCGGGCTGGGCGACGGCGAGACCTTCGTCGCCTCGGCGATCCCGGCCTTCCTCGCCCAGACCCGGCGCGTCCTCCTGGTCGAGAACGGCGAGGTCGTGACGATCGATTCCTCCGGGGCGACGGTCACCGGAGCCGGGGGCGACCCGGTCAGCCGCGAGGCCGAGGAGATCGACTGGGACCAGGACGCGGCCGAGAAGGGTGGGTATGAGACCTTCATGCTGAAGGAGATCCACGAGCAGGCCGACGCGGTTGCCGAGACGATCACCGATCGGCTCTCCGAGGTGGATCGCGTGGACCTCTCCGAGCTCGAGCTCTCGGCCGACTTCGTCGCCGGGATGCGGCGGATCGTGATCGTCGCCTGCGGCACCAGCTACCACGCCGGCCTGGTGGGCCGCTACGCGATCGAGCAGTGGGCGCGGATCCCGGTCGAGATGGACGTCGCCTCCGAGTACCGCTACCGCGACCCTGTCGTCGGCCCCGACGACCTGGTGATCGGGATCACCCAGTCGGGCGAGACCGCCGACACGCTTGCCGCGATGCGGCTGGCGCAAGAACGCGGGGCGAAGGTGATGGCGGTGACCAACATCATGGGCAGCCAGGCGACCCGCGACGCCGACACCGTGCTGTTCACCCGCGCCGGCCTCGAGATCGGCGTGGCCGCCACCAAGACGTTCACCGCGCAGGTGGCGGCGATGTACCTGCTGGGGCTGTGGCTGGCCGGCAGCCGGGGCACGCTGCCGGCGGAGCGGATCGCCGCCCTGATCAGCGAGCTGAAGCGCATGCCGTCGATGATCGGTCGCACGATCGACTCGGTCGAGGAGGGGGTCCGGGAGATCGCGGTGGCCGAGCACGAGGGGCGCTTCTTCCTCTACCTGGGGCGGAACATCGGCCTTCCGGTCTGCCTGGAGGGGGCGCTGAAGATGAAGGAGATCTCCTACATCCCCAGCGACGCCTACGCGGCGGGCGAGATGAAGCACGGCCCGATAGCCCTGCTCGACGAGTCGACGCCGGTGGTCTGCGTCGCCACGGAGAGCCCGATTCTGGACAAGGTCCTCTCCAACATGGCCGAGGTGAGCGTTCGCGGCGCCGACGTGATCGCGGTCACGACCGAGGGGTCGGAGCGGGTCGCCGAGGTCGCCGACCAGATCCTCTACGTGCCCATCGACCGACTGGATCCTGCAGCCGATCCTGGCCATCCTGCCGCTCCAGCTGCTCGCCTACCACGTGGCGCGGCTCAAGGGCCTGAACGTGGACCAGCCTCGCAACCTGGCGAAGACCGTCACGGTCGAGTAGGTTCTCGGCCTCGTGAACGGACGCCTTGCCAGCCGGATCTCCGTGTTGCTGCTGCCCGTCGTTGGCGGTGCTGGCCGGCTGCGGCGGGGGCGACGACGAAGGCCCATCCGTGCCGGCCGGGCCGGATCCCGCGACCGTGACGCCCGCCGACGCGCCGCTGTTCGCCGAGGGCGTGGTTCGCCCCGAGGGCGATCAAAAGGAGGCGCTCGACTCCGCGCTCTCCAAGCTCCTGGCCACCGACGATCCGGGGGCCTTCGTCGTCGAGCAGCTCGACAAGTCGCTGGCGGGCAGCGACGCGGGCCTCACCTACGAGGAGGACATCGAGCCGTGGCTCGGCGAGCAGGCCGGCATCTTCCTCGAAACCTTTGCGGGGGACGCCGACGGTGCAGTCGTCATCGCGGCCACCGATTCGCAGGCAGCGGACCAGGCGATCAAGAAGTTGGCCGCGGCCGACGAGAAGCCCGAGCGACGCCGCTCGTACGAGGGCGTCGACTACCTCGTGGATCGGGATGGCGCCGCCGCCGGCGTGGTCGGTGACTTCGTCGTCGCCGGCACCGAGAACGCCTTCCGCGACGCGGTCGAGGCCTCGAAGGGGAAGTCCCTCGCCGAGTCGGCTGACTTCAAGGCCCAGCTCGCCCGGGCTCCCGATGACTGGGTCGGCTTCCTCTACGCGGACCCGAGGGCGTTCGTCGACGCGCTGCAAGAAGGCGGGTCGTGGTGACCTCGGGCCAGGTGTCGTCGGCAGGGCCCCGAGCTCGAAGGCCCTAATCGGACGAGCCCGCGGTCGCGTGGATCTCGGCGACGTCGGATCAGCTCGCGCTCGCAGGCATCGGCGGCCGCCGGCGCCGCCCCGGCCACGAAGGAGTCTCCGCTCCTGCGGGACTTCCCGGAAGGCGCCTGGCTGGCGTTCGCGGCCACGGACGCCGGCCAGAGCTTACGGGCGCCTGCTCGACCAAGTAGGGGCCGGCCAGGAATCCGGCTACCCGTCCCTTCCTCGCGGGCTCGGCTTCGACCTCGGCCGGCCAGGTCGCCCGCTGGGCCGGGGACTTCGGCGGGTTCGCGGGCGGGACCTCGCTGTTCGGCCTCAGCGGCGCGCTGGTGCTGGAGACGAGCGACGAGCAGGCATCGGCGCAGACGCTCGATCAGCTACAGCGTGTGCTCGGCCGCGATCCGGCGTTGAGCGTCGAGCCGCTGACCGACTCCGGGGAGCATGGGTTCTCGCTCACCCCTGCGGGCCTCCCGATCCCGTTCCTGGTCGTGCAGCGCGGCGACAAGGTGGTGGCCGGCCTCGCCGACTCCGTCGACGAAGTCCTCTCCCCGAGCTCCACGCTGGGCGACTCGGATGCCTTCAACTCGGCCGCCGACGCGCTCGGGAGACGACTTCGTCCCCGTCGCCTTCGTCGACTTCGTACCGCTGTTCCAGCTGGTTGACAGCTTCCCTCAGGTCCAGAGCGATCCCGAGCTACCAGAGCGCGAAGCCGTACCTCGACCACCTCGATTACCTCTTGCTCGGCGGTCGCCGTGATTCCGGGCGTGCCGAGGTCAAGATCGTGCTCGGCCTGCGAGACGCGCCGGCCGAGGCCGTGGGGGACTCCGGAGCGACGGCGGCGGTCGTGGGGAAATGAGCGTGCCCGACCCGCTCGCAGCCGAGCACCCAGCTGGGATCGGGATCGACCTGCTCGAAATCGGGCGGCTCGAGCGGGCGCTGGAGCGGCGGCCGCGGCTTGCCGAGCGGCTGTTCACCGACGGCGAGCTGGCCGAGGCGCGCTCGCGGCATCGTCCCGGACGCCACCTCGCTGCCCGTTTCGCCGCCAAGGAGGCCGCCGTGAAGGCGCTCGGAGCGCGGGCGTTGGCGCCGCGGGAGATCGAGGTCGCCGGCGGGGGCCGCGAAGCTCCGCGAGCTGCGGCTGCACGGTCGCGCCGCCGCAGTGGCCGGCGCCCGCGGCGTCGAGCTCCAGGTCTCGCTCACCCACTCGCAGGAGCTCGCCGCCGCGGCCGTCCTGGCAGTGCCCGCGAAGACTCAGCGCTGAGGGCCGGGGTCACCTAACTCCCCTGCGCGGATTACGCTGCGGGCCGGATGGAACCTTGGCTCGAGCCCGTTTACGACGCAACCGGGATGCGCGCGGCAGACACCTGGGCGATCGACGAGCAGCAGGTGCCATCACTCGAGTTGATGGAGATGGCGGGCGCGGCGGTGGCCGAGGCGGCCCGCTCCGTGGCGAGCCCCGGGCCCGTGCGGGTCGTCTGCGGCAAGGGCAACAACGGTGGCGACGGGCTGGTCGCCGCTCGGCTGCTGGCGGACACCGGGTACGAGGTCGAGGCGCTCCTGCTGTGGCCCTCCGACCAGATGTCGGCGGACGCGATGGCCAACCTCGGGCGGCTCGAGGGCACCGCCGTCCGGGTGGCTCCGGGAGCGGCCGCGGCGGCGCTTCAGGGAGCCGGGGTGATCGTGGACGCGATCTTCGGCACCGGGTTCTCGGGGGCGCCGCGGGCGCCCGCGGATGCCGCGATCGAGGCGATCAACGACTGCGGGGCACCCGTGGTGGCGGCCGACATCGCCTCCGGCGTCGATGCGTCCACGGGCGAGGTGAAGGGAATCGCGGTGGAGGCCGACGTCACGGTGAGCTTCCACAGGGCCAAGCTGGGGCACTGGATCGCGCCCGGGAAGGCGCACACCGGCGAGCTTCGCGTGGCGGAGATCGGCATTCCGGTCGGGGCGCCGGGCGAGCCGGCCGGGGGCGTGATCGCCGACGGCGTGCTTGCCCTCGTTCCTCCGCGGACGCCGAGCTCCACCAAGTTCGATTCCGGCCAGGTGCTGGTCGTGGGCGGCTCCCGGGGCCTGACCGGAGCAGTGTGCATGGCGGCCGAGGCGGCGATCAGGGTGGGCGCCGGCTACGCCACGGTGGCCGTGCCTGCCGACCTGGAGCCCATCTTCGAGGTCAAGCTGACCGAGGTGATGTCTCGCGGGTTCGCCGGGGCCGAGGGTCGCCTGGCGGCGAGCTCGGCCGAGGCCATTCTCGAGGCGGCGGAGCGCGCGGCCGCCGTGGTCCTGGGCCCGGGGCTTGGACGCGACGAGGACTCGCTGGAGCTCTGCCGCGCCCTTGCGCGGCGGATCGAGGCCCCGCTCCTGATCGATGCGGACGGGTTGAATGCCCATGCCGAGCACCTCGACTCGATCGCCGAGCGCGCGGCGCCGACGGTGCTCACACCTCACGCCGGCGAGCTCGGCCGCCTGCTCGGACGCGAGTCCGGCGAGGTGGCCGAGCACCGGCTCGCCTGCGCGCGCGAGGCTGCGGAGCGAAGCGCGGCAATCGTCGTGCTCAAGGGAGACGACTCGCTGGTCGTCGGCGGCGGCCGGCTTGCGATCAGCGCCGGGGGGAGCCCGGGACTGGCCACCGCCGGCACCGGCGATGTCCTCTCGGGCACGATCGGGGCCCTGCTCGCTCGCGGCATGGAGCCCTTCGCGGCCACCTGCGCCGGGGTCCACGCGACACCAGCTCGCCGGCAAGATCGCCGCGCGGCGGCTGGGCGCGGCCGAGTCGGTGATCGCGACCGACGTGATCGCCGCTCTGCCGGCGGCGCTCCAGCAGAGGTGATGAACGAGCCTGCGGTCCAGCGCGCCGTCGCCGTCGTGGACCTGGGCGCCGTCGAGCGCAACTGTGCACGGCTGGTCGACGGAGCTGGATGGATCACGGCTCTGCGCCGTGGTGAAGGCGAACGGCTACGGGCACGGGGCGGTGGAGTGCGCGCGGGCGGCGCTTGCCGGGGGGGCGACATGGCTGGCGGTCGCGGCGGCGGCAGAGGCCGCCGAGCTGCGGAGCCAGCTCCCCGACGCTCGGCTCCTGACCATGGGGGCGCTGACCGAGGCCGAGCTCGACCTGGCGCTCGGGGCGGACTCCGACGTGGCCGGTGGCGTCAGGGCTTCGTTCGCATGGCCGGCGAGCGTGGGGCCGAGCTGGGCGTGCGCCCGCGCGTGCACGTCAAGTACGACACCGGCATGGGCCGTCTCGGCGAGCGCGACCCGGACGCGGTGCTCGCCCTGGTCGACCGGGTGGCGGCGGACGATCGTCTCGACCTCGCCGGGCTCTGGACGCACTTCGCCACCGCCGACGAGCCCGACTCGGACTTCTTCGCGAGCAGCTCGAGCGCTTCGCCCAGCTCGCCGAACGGGTGCGCGCCGAGCATCCCGATCTGCTGGTGCATGCCGCCAACAGCGCGGCCACGCTGCGGGACCCCGCCTCGCACTTCGACATGGCTCGCTGCGGGATCGCGATCTACGGCCTCGACCCCTTCCAATCCGATCCCTTCGCGCGCGGGCTCGAGCCGGCGCTCGAGCTTCGCTCCTACGTCGCCGACACCAAGCGCTTTCCTGCCGGAGCGAGCGCCGGCTACGGCCAGCGCTGGCGAGCTCCCGCCGACACCTGGGTCGGGGTGCTGCCGATCGGCTACGGGGACGGCATTCGCCGCGGGCTCACCAACAACGGCGAGGCATTGGTGGGCGGCAAGCGGTACCCGTTCGTCGGCACCGTGTCGATGGACAACGTGACCGTCGACCTGGGCCCTGTCTCGAGCGTCGAGCCCGGCTCGTCCGCGGTGCTGATCGGCGCCCAGGGCGACGATCGGATCCTCTGCGAGGAGGTCGCTC
This sequence comes from uncultured Actinomycetes bacterium, assembly GCA_963745365.1. Taxonomy (GTDB): domain Bacteria; phylum Actinomycetota; class Thermoleophilia; order Solirubrobacterales; family 70-9; genus AC-56. Next base: position 19,216 of record CAVUXC010000002.1, on the reverse strand, counting down.
GGCGCCTGGAGACGATCAACTACGAGATCACCTGCGGGATCGCGCCGCGGGTGCCCCGCGTGCAGGTCCGCTCCGCCGGCCCGTGAGCGCCGCGATCGCAGAGCTGCTGGCCGCCGCTCCGGCCGTGCGCGCGTGCCAGGGAGCGCTCGGTGCGGCGGAGGAGTCTGGATCGTCGGCGGGGCGATCCGCGACGCGGCCCTCGGCAGGGAGGTCAAGGACGTCGACCTGGCGGTCGCCGGCGACGAGCGGCAGGCGGCCCGCGAGATCGGCCGCGCTCGCGGGCGGGCCCGTGTTCGCGCTGTCCGAGGAGTTCGCCAGCTGGCGCGCCCTGGCGCCCGACGGCAGCCTGGCACGTGGACGTCAGCAGGCTGCGAGGCGAGGGAATCGAGGCGGACCTCGCCCTGCGCGACTTCACCGTCAACGCGATCGCGGTCGCCGCTGGCCGACCCGGCCGCCCCGCCTCTGGACCCGCATGGCGGGCTTGCCGACCTCGAGGCGCGGGTGCTGCGCGCCGTCTCCGCGCGCAGCTTCGCCGACGACCCGCTGCGGATCCTGCGGGCGGCGCGGATCGCCGCCGGCCTCGCGCTCGAGGTCGACCAGGGCACCGTCGCCCTCGCCCGCGCGGAGGCGGGACGGGCGGCGGGAGCCGGCGGGCGAGCGCCAGTTCGCGGAGCTGCGCCTGCTGCTCACCGGCGCCGACCCGCTGAGGGGGTTGCAGCTCCTGGACGAGCTCGCGGCGACGCCGACCCTGCTGCCGGAGCTCGAGGCGCTTCGCGGCGTCGAGCAGAACCCGTACCACCATCTCGACGTGCACGGGCACACGCATGGAGGTGCTGGCGCGGCTGATCGAGGTGGAGGGCGATCTCGAGGCGTTCGTGGGCCCCGCGGCCACCGACGTTCGCGAGCTGCTCGCCGAGCCGCTCGCCGACGAGCTCACCCGGGGCGGTGCGCTGCGCTTCGCGGCCCTGTTCCACGACCTGGGCAAGCCGGAGACGCGCGCCGTCGGCGAGGGAGGCCGGGTGCTGTTCATCGGTCACGATCGCGCCGGGGCCCGCCTGGTCCGCGAGCTCTGCTCGCGCCTGCGAACCAGCCGCCGCCTTGCCGACTACCTGGCCGGCCTGACCCTCAACCACCTGCGGCTCGGCTTCCTGGTCCACGAGCGGCCGCTGTCGCGGCGCCACGTGTACGACTACCTGCGGGCCACCGAGCCCGACTCCGTCGACGTCACCATGCTCACGGTCGCCGACCGGCTCGCCACCCAGGGCGAGCGCACCCGGCAGGAGGCGGTCGACGCCCATCTCGAGCTGGCCCGCGAGATGATCGCCGAGGCCCTCGCCTGGCGTCGTTCCGGCCCGCCGCGCTCGCCGATCCGCGGCGACGAGCTGGCCTCCGAGCTGGGGATCGAGCCGGGCCCGGAGCTCGGCCGTTTGCTGGGCGAGATCGAGGCGGCGGTGTTCGGGGGCGAGGTCTCGACGCCGCGAGGAGGCCGTCGACCTGGCGCGACGGATCCGCTCGGGCTAGCGGTCGCCCGCGGCGGCCCGTCCGTTGACTAGGCTGCCGCCCCGATGGCGAGCGATTGCCTCTTCTGCGGGATCGTCGCCGGTGAGGTGCCGGCTCAGATCGTCGACTCGGACGAGCACACGGTCGCCTTCATGGACATCAACCCGGCCACCCGGGGACACTCGCTGGTGGTGCCGCGCGCCCACAGCGCCGATCTGATGGAGATCTCCGACCAGTACCTGGAGCAGACGATGCTCGCCGCTCGCCGCCTGGCGAGCAAGATGCGCGTCGCGCTCGAGCCCGACGGCTTCAACGTCCTCAACTCGTGCGGGCCGGCGGCCTGGCAGACGATCTTCCACTTCCACCTGCACGTGATCCCTCGCTACGACGACGATCCCCTGAAGCTGCCCTGGATACCGCGCGGCGGCGAGGCCGAGGAGATCGCCGCGCTGGCGCGATCGGATCAGGGAGGCGAGCCCGTGAGCGCCCCGATTCGACTGGAGCGCGACGGCGCCGTCGCCGCGATGGTGCTCGCACAACCCACCCTTGAACCTGTTCGGGGCGGCGGTCTTCCAGGCGCTCAACGAGTGCCTCGACGAGGTCACGGGCTCGGACGCGCGGGCGCTCGTCTGGCGCGCCGAGGGCGAGCTGTTCACGGGAGGCGCCGACGTCAACGTGTTCCAGCAGATCGTCGACGCGGGCGGCGACCGCGCGGATCTCAGCTTCGATCCCCTGCTCGGCGCCGTGCGGCGGATCGAGGCGCTGCCGATCCCGACGCTCGCCCTCGTCCACGGCCTCTGTCTCACCGCTGGGCTCGAGGTCTCGCTCGGCTGCGACATGATCTGGGCCGGCGAGTCCGCGCGCTTCGGCTTGGTCGAGGCCGTGGTGGGCCTGACCCCGGGGGCCGGCGGCACCCAGCGGATGGCCGAGCGAGCGGGCCCCGCCCGTGCCCGGGAGTTCGTGATGTCGCAGGGCATCTACGACGCGACGACGCTGGAGGGCTGGGACGTCGTCAACCGCGTGCTCCCCGACGACGAGCTGCTCGAGAAGGGGATGCGGTTCGCGCAGCGCCTCGCCGCCGGCCCGACCAAGGCGCACGCGGCGACCAAGCGGATCGTCCGCGCCTACCTCGAGGGTGGCGTCGACGAGGCCGACCGGGTGACGCCCGAGGTCGCAGGCTCCCTGTTCGAGACTGAGGATCTGAAGCGGGCGGTCAAGTCGTTCCTCACCGAGGGCCCGGGCAAGGCCACCTTCGAGGGCCACTAGCGTCGCATCCGCCAATCCGGTCGCGCCGCTAGTGCCGTCCGCTACGTGCTCCGGCGCCTCCGCTACCCTCTCCGGCGCCGATGGGAAAGGAAGAGAAGATCGAGATGGAGGGCGAGGTCACCGAGGCCCTGCCCAACACCATGTTCAAGGTCAAGCTCGACAACGACCACGAGGTCCTCGGGCACATCTCGGGCAAGATGCGCCGCCACTACATCCGCATCCTCCCCGGCGACCGGGTGAAGATCGAGCTCTCACCGTACGACCTCGACCGCGGCCGGATCACCTACCGCTACAAGTAGCTGACACCCGCCTACAGGTAGCTGCCGGGGGCCCCGGGCACCGGGTCGGCCAGCTCGAGGATCAGGCTGGTCCAGGCGAAGTCGGTGGCGCCGAGGCCCTCGCCTGTCAGGGGGTTGTAGTACTCGCGTAGGCCCTGGTGGAGCACGGTCTCGCCCAGCCGGTCGGGCCATCTGGATTGCCTCGTTTCGGTAGCCAAGCCGGACCAAGCCGATCCACAGCATCCAGGCGGCGTTGATCCAGGTCGGCCCCCGCCAGTACCGCCGCTTCCAGCCCGGGCCCGCCCCCGGCTCGAAGCTGTGCTCGCGGGCCGACACCGAGGGCGGAGGCACCGCCAGCCAGAAGCGCTGCGGGTCGAGGAGGTGCTCCTCGACCAGGCGCCGCCCGATCACCTCCGGCAGGTCGGGCAGGGCGAGGGGCGCCAGGGCGGCCCAGGTCTCGACCTCGGGGCGCAGGCCGCCCGGCTGCGCCTCGTCCACGAACAGCCCGAGCCTCTCGTCCCAGAGGCGGTCGACCAGGGCCGGGGTGATCGAGGGCTCGCCCGTCGCCAGGCGGGCGAGCCCCCAGAGTACGTTGGTCATCACCTCGCAGAGAACCGGCCCGCCGGCGTCGCGGACTCGCCGGGCGTCCCAGCCGAGCCGCCGGTTGCGGGCGACAAGGAATGGAAATCCAAGCCTCGCGTGCGCCCGCCGCCCCCACACCGGGTCGTACTTGGGCGAGGAGTCGAGCCCCGATTCGTCGGGCTGCACGATCCACAGCAGCCCGTCGCCGTCGAGGTCGCGGTTGGCGACGAGCCACTCGTGGTGGCGGGCGATGGCGGGCTCGACCGCCGGGTCGCCCACCGCGATCCGCCACGCCCAGGCCAGGAGCGGCGGCTGGATCGTCCCGGTCATCGGGTCCGAGCGCGAGGCGATGTTGTAGTAAAGGCTGCGACGGAACGAGATCGGGTGGTCCCAGAAGATCACGTGGCCGACGAAGCCGTCGGGCCGGCAGGCGCGAAGCAGCGTCTCCAGCTCGGCCCGGGAGCGGCTCGCCTCGAAGCGGCGCCAGACGATCGCCGCGAAGCACGAGTCCCAGTACCACTGCCAGGGGTAGCGCGCCGGGCTCGGGCGCGTGTATGCGTAGGGCACTCCGTCGCGCTCCCCCTCGGCCCAGCTCGCGCCAAGAACATGGCGTACGAGGGGGCCCAGCTGGTCGGGCCGGCGGCGCCGGGCGACGAAGTCGCGGTTGTCCATCTATACGGCGGTGCGGCGCATACCGCGCAGGGCCAGCGCGCTGAGCAGCGCCAGCAGGCCGGCGAGGGCGAGCAGGCCCGGCCAGGTGTCCCCCCAGGTGACGCTGCCGACGAACCCCTGGCGGGCCGTCTCCACGACCTGGGTCACGGGGTTGAGCTGGGCGGCGGTGTGGAGCCAGCCGGTCAGCAGTTCGAGCGGAGCGTAGGCGGTCGTGGTCAGGACCAGCAGGAGCATGCCCATCTGCATCAGGGGCGCCGCGGACTGGGACTTGAAGCGGAGCGCGAGCATGGTTCCCCAGCAGGCGGCCAGGGTGCCCATGCCCAGGACGATCACGAGCGCGATCGCAAGCCCTTCGAGCCCCGGCCAGCTCACGCCCAGCGAGAAGCCGACGATGAGCAGCACGGTGGCGGGGATCAGCGACCGCAGGCTGGCCGAGATCACCAGGCCGGCGAGCAGCACAGCGCGGGGAGCGGGGGAGACGAGCAGGCGGTCGAACCAGCCCTGCTCGATGTCCCGTGCGAGGTTGACGCCGGTTGCCGCACCGGTGAACCCGGCTCCCTGCATGAGGCTGATCGGGATCAGGAAGCTCTGATAGGTCTCGGACGTGAAGCCCGGCAGCGCGTTCAGGTTGCCGAACACCGAGGTGAGCCCGAGGAAGAAGATGGTGGGTGCCAGCACCCCTGGGATCGCGGCGCCCGGAACCCGCAGCAGCTCGTTCGAGGCCCGGCGGACGAGCGCCCTGATCATCTCCAGGTCGGCGCGCCAACCCACGGCTAGCGCTCCCCCCGTTGCGCTTGGCCGAGTGCCCCCGACACTCAGCCTCCAAGCCTCAGGCGCCGGCGCAGGGCGATGGCGCTGAGCCAGATGCTGATCGCGCCGATCACGGCGATCGAGCCGAGCGCCTCGAGCAGGTTTCTCGTCGACAACGAGGAGATCACCGGATCGCGGATCCCCTCGACGATGAAACTGAGGGGGTTGTACTGGGCAACCGTGGCCGCCGGCTCGAGCATCAGGTCGTCGGGGAAGAAGGCGGAGGAGAGAAACAGGATCACGAAGACCAGCGGGAACAGGCCCTGAACCACCGAGGCGCGCCCGGTGCGAAGGGCGATCGCTGCGCCGAGGCCGCCGAAGGCAACCGCGGACAGGGTCACGAACAGCACCATCAGCACCGCCCCGCCCACCCCCTCCTCGATCTGGGCCCCGAAGATCAGCCCGACGGCGATGAACCAGATTGCCGAAAGGGCCCCCAGGGCCGCCGTGCCGGCCAGCCGTCCAAGCACGATCGAAAAGCGCGCGATCGGCGCCGCCAGCAGGCGATCGGTGAATCCCATCTCGATGTCGACGGCGAGCGCGATCCCCCCACTGTTGCCCGCCAGCAGGGTCGCTTGGATCATCGCTCCGGCCAGCATGAAGTCGAGGAAGCCGTTCACCTCGGGGAAACCGGGCAGGTCGACGGCGCGGCCGGCACCAGCGGTCTGGATCGCCAGCAGCACCGACGGGATCAGGATGATCGGCGCCAGGAGCTGTGGCCGTCGCAGCGTCTGCTTGACCGAGCGCACGCCGAGCGCCTCGATCACCCGCAGGTTGGCCGCCAGATTCACTCGGGTTCGTCCGGCGCCTCGGCGCCTTCCGGCTCGAGATGATGGCCGGTCTTGGTCAGGAAGACGTCGTCGAGGCTCGGCTCAACCAGATCGAGCGCCTCCACCGTCAGCCCCGCCTCGTCGAGGGCGCGCACGACCGGCGCGATTTCGGCGGCACCTCGCTCGAGCTCGACCAGGACCGCGCCGTCCTTGCTCGGAAGCGGCTTCCCGAAGCGGGCCACGACCTGCTTGGCCGCCTCCATCCCGCCGTCGGCCAGCTTGACCTCGAGGTGGGGGCTGCCGATCTGGGCCTTCAGCCGCCCTGGCGTGTCCTCGGCGACGATGCGGCCGAAGTCGATGATCCCCACCCGATCCGCGAGCTGGTCGGCCTCCTCCAGGTACTGCGTGGTCAGGAAGACGGTCGTGCCCTCCGTGTTGAGCTTGGTGACCTCCTCCCAGATCGCCTTGCGGCTCACCGGGTCGAGGCCCGTGGTCGGCTCGTCGAGGAACAGCACCCGCGGCTCGTGGACGAGCGCGGAGGCGAGGTCGACACGGCGGCGCATGCCGCCCGAGTAGGTCCCGACCTGGCGGTCCGCGGCCCCCACCAGGTCGACACGCTCCAGCAACTCCTGTGCCCGGCGCTGTCCCTGTTCGCGCGGGAGCCCATGAAGCGTCGCCTGAAGGCGGATCAGCTCGCGTCCCGTCATCAGCGGGTCGAGTGCCGCCTCCTGGAGCGCGACGCCGATCGCGCGCCGCACGTCCGCGGCCTCGGAGACGACGTCGAAGCCGGCCACCCGGGCGCTGCCCGCGGTGGGGCGAAGCAGGGTGGTCAGGATGCGGACGGTCGTCGTCTTGCCCGCCCCGTTGGGGCCGAGGAAGGCGTAGATCTCACCCTCGGCCACCTCCAAGTCGACGCCGTCCACGGCGCGGATCTCGTCGGAGAAGGTTCGCTCCAGGCCGTGGGCCTCGATCGCCGCCATCGCGGGGAGGATAGAGCGGCCTTGGTACCTGGACGCGGACGTGGCTCGGCTATCAGGAGCGGGCAAGCGGCGGGGCCGCGTCCACCCACTGACGCCCGTTGGCTCGCTCCAGCGCTTCCGCGGCGTTCAGCAGTAGCTCGTCGCGGCCCCACGGGGCGAGCAGCTGGAGCCCGATCGGCAGCCCCTCGGAGCTGAGCCCGACCGGGACGCTGATCGCCGGAACGCCCGTCAGGTTGGCGATCCCGGCCTGGCGCGGGTTAGCGTAGTCCGCCGGGTACGAGCCGGAGGGGAGGTTCACGGTGGGATTCTCCAGCGGCGGCGCCGGCGCGGCGACCGTGGGCCAGGCGAGCACGTCGACTTGCTCGAACAGCCCGGCCAGCGAGCGCCGCACCAGGGTGCGCACACGCAGGGACTTCGCGATCGTCACGGCGGGAAGCAGGAACCGGTAGCGCAGCAGCGCCCGGGCGACCAGGCTGACGCCGTCGCCGAGGCCGGCCACGCGCTGCGGAGTCATCTCGCCGAGCTCCTCGGTGGAGCCGACCAGGATCGAGGAGATCAGGACATGCTCCCGGCCCGCGAAGTCGACCTCGGTGACGGCGCCCTCGCTCGCCTTGCGAAGCGCCTCCACGGCCGGCGGCAGGCCGCGCTCACCTCGGGGTCGCAGTCGTCCCACAGCTCTCCCGGGACGACCCCGATTCGCAGCCCGTCCGGCTCGCTGAAGGCCAGCTCCTCGCCGAACAGGACGCCGCCCAGAAGCCGGCAGTCGGCGGCGTCGCGGCACATCGGCCCGGAGACGATCGTCGTCGTGGAGGTGGCGTGGTGGCCCTGCATCGCCGAGCGGCCGAAGGTCGGCTTCAGGCCGGTGAGCCCGCAATAGGCCGCCGGGTAGCGAATCGAGCCGATCCCGTCGGCGCCCACGGCCCCGCTCACCAGCCGGGCGGCGACGGCGGCGCCGGGCCCGCTGGAGGAGCCCCCGGGGCAGCGATCGGTGTCCCACGGGTTGCGGGTGGGACCGAAGGCGGAGATGTGCCCGGTGCTTCCGGCCCCGTACTCGTGCATGTTCGCCACCCCCACGATCACCGCGCCGGCGTCGCGAAGAACCCGATACGGCTCGGACTCCCCCGGCTTTGGCGGCGGGCCGAGGTACTCCGCCGCCCCGAGGCGCTCCGCCCGCCACGGCAGGGGCCACTCGTCCTTGATCGCCACCGGCACTCCGTACAGCGGCCCATGCGGCGCCTCCGCGAGCATGCGCCGCGATTGCTCGGGGAAGGCCTCGACGATCGCGTTGACGCTGGGGTTCCGTTCCTCGATTCGGGCCAGGGCGGCGTCGAGCAGCTGTGCGGGATCCGCGTCCCCGCCGGCTACCGCGGCCGCCTGCTCACGCAGGGTGCCATCGAGCAGCGCGCTCACGCCGGGGGCCGGGACATGTCGGTGCCCGGCTCGGGGTCGATTCCATCGAGCTCGGCTTCGAGCAATCTGTCGATCACGGGGCGATAGAGCCCGTCCGCCGCCTGGATCACCGCGATCTCGGCCTCGCTGGCCTCGAGGTCGAGCAGCTCGAGACCGGTCTGGACGAAACGCTGTACGGCGCCGGCCTCACCGTCGCCCGCGCCGCCGGTCTCCTCTCGCGCCGCCGTCATTGGCCGAGGACCCTAATCTATGCGGTGACACCGCATCCCGGCTCCCGCTGGGATGGCCGTTGCGGCACGCAAACGGGCGCGGCGAGCGGTGTTGAGGACGATATGACCGGAACGACCGAATCGACAACCGGCCGGCGGCGGCGCGCCCGCCAGGCGCTCGCCTTCGCGGCGCTGTGCGCTGCGCTGGTCGGCGCGATCGCCGTCTCCTCTGCGGGGGCCAGGGATGCGACGGTGCTCGGAAAGACCAAGCGCACGCCGAATCCGGCCTGCCCGAATCGTCACCAGGAGCAGAACTGTGAGGTGGTGGGCAGGGCAACCGGCTTTCCGCTGGTGGCCGGCGGCGAGAAGCGACCGTTCAACGTTCGCAGAAACGGCAGGATCGTCGCCTGGGCGATCGATCTCTCGAAGCCGACCAAGGACCAGCGAAACGGCGTGGGCAAGCTCTTCCGGAACGACAAGTTCGGCAAGGCGCCCACGGCCCGCCTCGCCGTGATCAAGCACAAGAAGGGGCAGCGCAGGTACAGGCTCCTGCGTCAGAGCCCCACCGTCACGCTGTCTGGCGCTCTCGGCCAAAAGCAGCTGATCACGCTCGACAAGCCGCTGCGGGTCAAAAGGGGCCAGGTGGTCGCGCTCACCTATCCGACCTGGGCGCCGAACTTCGCGCACAGCGGACTGAGCACGAAGCGGAATCGGTGGCGTGCGAGCCGCTCGCGCGGAGACTGCGCGCCGAAGAGCGGGGACTCGCAGGACATCAAGGCGTTTGCCCGCAATAGCAAGCCCCACCAGAAGATCGGCTCGACGCGCGGATACGGCTGCGACTACACGGGCGCGCGGCTCCTGTACTGGGCCTACTACGTCCGCGGCTGATCAGGCCGGTCCGGCCGCTCAGTCGCAGGCGCCGGGGTTCTCGTCACAGAACTGCTCGAACTGCGCCGGCCCGCTGCCCGGCGGCGGCGGGATGTCGTTGCCCGCGGTGTCCTCGCCCGAGTTCGACGTGCCCCCGCCGCTCGTGCCGCCGTCGTCTCCACCGGTGGCCGACGTCGTCGTGGTGGAGCTCGTCGTCGTGGTGGTGGACGACGAGGTTGTCGTGGGCGTGGTGGTTTGAGTGGTGCTCTGGGTCGTGGTCGAGCCCGTGGTAGAGGTGGTCGGCGCCGAGTTGGTCTCGGGGTCGTCGCTCCCACCGCAGCCCGCCAGCGGCAGCCCCACCGCCAACGCAAGGGCGGCGAACGCTGCAAGAGTCCGGCTCACGACGAGCCGTCGAGCGCGGGCTGGCGCAGCCCGCAGTAGGGACAGTCGCTGACGTCCAGGCCGATCAGCTGATCGCAGCGCCGGCAGATCCTCAGGTTCTCGGGCGACCGGAGCAGGGCGGACTCCGAGGGCGCGAGCGGCAGCGTCCTGGTGACCGGCCTCATCTCCTCGCCGGTCTCGCGGTCCACGTACGCGGCGCCGGGCTCCGCCGGAGCCATCGCCTCGCGCCCCGAGGCGGGCGCACGCAGCCGGTAGACCTGTCGCGGGTTCACGAGCGAAAAGACGATAGCCGCTGACGGGGCGCTGCGCCCAACCGGCGACATCCGACCCGATAACGGAGGATGTCGCCGGTGAAAGTCCTGATCTTCCACGGCTACCTGCTGCACGGAACTGGCAGCAACATCTACAACGCGAGCCTGGCGCGGGCACTGGCCCGGCTGGGCCACGAGGTCCACCTGCTGTGCCAGGACCGCGAGGCCGGCTCGCTGGACTGGGTGGATGGCGTTGGTCGCTGGACGGATGGCCGCCTGCGGGTGGAGGCGGGCGCCGGCGGCTCAGGGCCTGGCTCGGTGACCGTGTACGTGCCCGAGATCGGCGGTCTGCTTCCCGTCTACGTCGCCGATCATTACGAGGGCTTTCGGGTGAAGACCTTCGCGGAGCTGGCCGACGACGAGCTGGACGGCTATCTGGATGCCAACGTGGCCGCGGTCCGCGACGTCGTCGACGCCCTCGGCGGGGTTGACGCCGCGCTCGCCAATCACCTGGTCATGGGCCCCGTGATCCTCGCTCGCGCGGGACTCGGCTTCGCGGTCAAGATCCACGGCTCCGCGCTCGAGTACACGGTGAAGCCGGAGCCCGAGCGCTTCCTGTCATATGCTCGCGAGGGCATCGATGCGGCGACCGGGGTGCTGGTCGGCTCACGCCACACGGCCGAGAGCCTCTGGAAGACGATCGCGGACCCCAGTCTTCCCGCCAGGACGCGGCTCGGCCCGCCGGGCGTCGACACGGAGCTCTTCCGGCCGCTGGCCCGCGAGGCACATGCGGGCCGTCTGGCGGAGCTCGCTGCGACGGTGGCGGCGAAGGAAGAGGGGAGTGGTGTCGCCTTCGCCCGCGACACCCGCGTGGCTGCCGACGCGATTCGCCACCTGGCGGCTGCCAGCGGTCCGCGCGTCGTCCTGGTCGGAAAGATGATCGTCTCCAAGGGGGTCGACCTGCTGCTCGCGGCCTGGCCGCTCGTGCACGCCTCGAATCCCGGCGCTCGCCTGCTCGTGGTCGGCTTTGGCGAGTACGCGGAGGCGCTGCAGCGCCTGTGGGCCGCGCTGTCGCGCGGGGATCTGGAGGAAGCCCGCGAGCTCGCCTCCATGGGGCGCACGCTCGAGGGCGGGCCCGCGGGGCCCCTGCGGATGCTGAGCGCGTTTCTCGATCAGGCGCCGGCCGGCTACGAGGGCGCCGCCGCTGGAGCCGCCGGCAGCGTCGCCTTCGCCGGCCGGCTGGAGCACGACGAGGTGGCCGGCCTGGTGCCGGCCACCGATGCCCTGGTCTTCCCGAGCACCTTCCCCGAGTCCTTCGGCATGGTCGCGGCCGAGGCTGCCGCGGCCGGCGTCCTCCCCGTCTCGGCGGCCCACTCGGGCGCCGCGGAGGTCAGCCGGGTGCTGGCGGCAGCCCTGCCCGCAGAGGTTGGCGAGCTGGTCTCGTTCCCGCTCGACGACGGGGCCGTGAGGGGGATCGCCGAGCGGCTCAACGCCTGGTTGCGGCTGGACGAGCCCACTCGCCAGCGTGCGCGGCGGGCGCTGGCGGACACTGCGTCGGCGCGGTGGAGCTGGGAGGGCGTGGCCGGCGGGGTTCTGGCCGCCTCCGCGGGCCGGCTCGACGAGCTGACGCCTGTCCACGAATAGAATGGCGGCGCCGCATGACCCGCGCCACCCTTGTCAGGCTGTTCGCTGCGATCCTGGTGCTCACTGCCGTCACAGCGGTGCCGATGACGCAGATCGCCTGGGACGGCACCCAGGCCTCGGCAGAGGCCGACGACATCGACACGCTGCTCAACGTGATGATCGTGCTGTCGTGCTTCGTGTTCGCGATCGTCCTGGTGATGCTCGGCTACAGCATCTGGAAGTACCGAGCGAAGCCCGGCGACGAGTCCGACGGCGAGCCGATCCACGGCAACACCAAGCTGGAGATCACCTGGACGGTGATCCCGACCGTGATCGTCCTCTTCGGCGCGATCTACAGCTGGATCATCCTCGGCGACATCGAGAGCAAGGCCTCGAACCCCCTCCGCGTGAACATCACGGCTCAGCAGTTCAAATGGACCTTCAACTATCCGCAGCCCAGCGGCAAGGTGGCGAGCTCGGACGTCCTGGTGGTGCCCGACGGACGCCAGCTCGACATCCGCCTGACCGCGCTCGACGTGCTCCATTCGTTCTGGGTGCCCGAGTGGCGGATCAAGCGCGACGCGGTTCCGGCCGGCGAGGGAGGCAACGACGTCGACAATACGGTCCAGGTGACGCCGAACCGGGTCGGCACGTACAACGTGGTCTGCACCGAGTACTGCGGGACGGGTCACGCGACGATGCGGGCGCTGGTCAGGGTGGTGCCCGCGGACGAGTTCGACCGCTGGCTGGGCCGCCAGCAGCCGGTGGAGCCCGTGCCGGGAACCCCGACCGGGACGAGCACCGGGGCCCCCCCGGACGACGCCTCGAGCGCGCCGACCGGGAACTAGCGATGAGTAGGCTCTCGACCCGAGGTAGGACTTGGCGGCGGCGCTGAAGAAACCGGGAATGGCGCGCGGGGGGCTCGGCCTCCTGCTCGGCATAGCGTTCGGCTTCGGGCTGGTGGTCGTCCTGCGGGCCCTGGCCGGCCTGGAGATCTTCCAGACCGAGCAGACGGGCTATCCCCACGTGATCGTCCCGGCGATCTTTGCGCCCATCGGCTTCCTCGCCGGGCTCGGCGCCTTCGACTACTGGACCCGGTGGGCGGTCGGGGGCCCCACCTACCCGGCGGACCTCGAGCACGCCGATCACGGTGCCAACTCGTGGCGGGACTACTTCAAGTTCAACACCGATCACAAGGTGATCGGGATCCAGTACATCTGCACCACCTTCATCTTCTTCTTCATCGGCGGCCTGCTTGCGATGCTGATGCGCGCCGAGCTGGCCCAGCCGGGGACCCAGATCGTCGAGCCCTCCGCCTTCAACGGGCTGTTCTCCACGCACGCCGCGATCATGATCTTCGTCTTCGTGATCCCGGTGTTCGCGGGGATCGCCAACTACGTGCTGCCGCTGATGATCGGGGCGCCCGACATGGCGTTCCCGCGCCTCAATGCCCTCAGCTTCTGGATGCTGCCCTTTGCCGGCCTTCTGTTCGTGGCCAGCTTCCTGGTCCCCGGCGGGGCTTTCGACGCGGGCTGGACGGGCTACGCGCCGTTATCCACCGGGGCGCCGCTGGGCCAGTCGTTCTTCAACCTCGGCGTGCAGTTCGCCGGCTGGTCGTCGGTGGCGACCGCGCTCAACTTCCTGGTCACGATCATCACCATGCGGGCGCCCGGAATGAACTTCTGGCGCCTGCCGCTGCTGGTCTGGGCGAACCTGTCGACCTCGTTGCTGGTCGTCGCCGCGACCCCGTTCATCGCCGGCGTGCAGTTCCTGGTCCTCTTCGATCGGGCCCTGGACACCAACTTCTTCCAGGCCATGAACGGCGGCGACGTGCTCAGCTACCAGCACATCTTCTGGTTCTACTCGCACCCGGCGGTCTACATCATGATGCTGCCGGGCTTCGGGATCGTCTCCGAGGTGATCTCCACCAACGCCCGAAAACCGATCTTCGGCTACCGGCTGATGGCCCTGGCGCTGATCGGGATCGTGGTCCTGAGCTACACGGTGTGGGCGCACCACATGTTCGTCTCGGGGATGTTCAGCTGGCTGCGGGTGCCGATGATGATCACCACGCTCTTGATCGCGGTCCCGACGGGGATCAAGATCTTCTCCTGGCTCGGGACCCTGTTCGCCTCGAAGCTACACATGCGGTCCACCGCGATGCTGTTCGCGCTGGCCTTCATCGTCACCTTCACGATGGGCGGGATCAGCGGCGTGATGCTGGGCATGGTGCCGCTCGACATCCACGTCTCGGACACCTACTTCATCGTCGCCCACATCCACTTCGTGCTCTTCGGCGGCTCGGTGTTCACGATCTTCGCCGGCATCTACCACTGGTTCCCGAAGATGACCGGGCGGATGTACGACGAGAAGCTCGGCCGGGTCCACTTCTGGCTGACCCTGGTGGGGATGTACGGCACGTTCCTGCCCATGCACTGGATCGGGATGGAGGGGATGCCCCGCCGGGTGGCCGACTACTCGGCCCAGTTCGGCGACTGGAACCTGCTGATCTCGGTCTTTGGCTTCCTGCTCGGAGTCGCCCAGCTCGTCTTCCTCTACAACATGGTCGTCAGCTGGAAGTGGGGGCCGCTGGCCGGCGACAACCCCTGGCGCGCGAAGACGATCGAGTGGCTGGTCTCGTCGCCGCCTCCCGTCTTCAACTTCGACCAGATTCCCCGCGTCGTCGGCGGGCCCTACGAGTTCGGCGTGCCGGGCGCCCGCCACGCGATCATCGGCCCGGAGGAGGCCGAGGTCGGCGCCGCGGAGCCCGCGGTGGCCGGGACGGCGGGAGCGCGAGGCCCGTGATGAGCCCGGAGCCGTCCGATCAGCGAGCCGCCGGCGCCGACGGCGATGGCGGAGTCGTGCTGGCTTTTTTGAGCGAGGTTGCCGGGGGGCGAAAGCTGCTGGGGACGATCCGCGACCGGGTCGACGCAGGCGCCGAGGGCGTCGCTCTCGTGGCTCCACAGAACCAGCCGATGGCCGGCCAGATCGTCGACCGCGACGAGCTGCGCGAGGCGGCACTGAGCAGGGTGGAGGTGACCCAGGCGGTCCTCCGCGACTTCGGGGTCGAGGCAGCGGGCGCGGTGATGGATCCCGACCCGGCCCTTGCCCTGGACGACGCCATCCGCGCCTTCTCGCCCCGCGAGGTCCTGCTCTCGTGCCTGTACGACACCCGCTTCGGGCTGACGCGCAAGGACCTGGTGGAGTGGGCGAAGCAGCGCTTCGACGTGCCCATCACCCACATCCCGGTCCGGATCGAGGACGACGCGATCCGCTGGGACGTGACCCACACACTCGTCGTCGCCACCCAGACCGTCGCCGGCGCCGACCTGGTCGCGCGCCTGAAGGGGAAGGCCGCCGAGCGCCCTCACCGCTACACCTTCATCAGCCCGCCGTCGGGCCAGCTGAGCCGTGAGGAGGTGTGCGAGCGCCTCGCCCGCACCCTGGCGGAGCTCTACCGCTCCGACATCGACGCGACCGGCCAGCCGATGAGCCCGGCGCCGCTCGCTGCGATCCAGAACGCGATCGAGCACTACCGGGTCGACGAGGTCCTGATCTCGACCCTCGCCGGAGAGCGCTCGAAGTGGCTCGAGGAGGGGCTGATCGACGAGGTCCGGGCGATGACCGACAAGCCCGTGGAGCACGTCGAAGCAGGTCGGGAGGAGGTGCCGGCCTGATGGAGGCGCACGCCGCTGCCGCCGAGCATCACGGCCCGCCCGAGGCTCACCAGAGCTCCCGGATCGATCGCCAGACGCTGGGCATCCTCCTGTTCATCGTCTCCGAGGTGATGCTGTTCGGCTCGTTCTTCGCCTCCTACTTCTTCCTTCGCGTGGTCGCCAACGTCGATCCGTGGCCGCCGGAGGGCATTGAGCTCCCGAAGGCGGTCGCCGGAGTCAACACGGCGATCCTGATCTCCTCGAGCTTCACCGTCCACTGGGCGCTGGAGTCGATCCGCCGCGGCAACCGGCGCGGATTGATCATGGGCCTCGCCGCCACCTGGCTGCTGGGGGCCACGTTCCTGTTCATCCAGATGAACGAGTACTGGCACATCGGCTTCAGCGCCCGCGACGGCGCCTTCGGGTCGATCTTCTACGCGCTGACCGGCCTGCACGGCGCCCACGTGACCGTCGGGCTGGGGCTGCTGGCCGCCGCCAACATCCGCGCCTGGCGTGGCCACTTCGGGTCGCAGCCGAAGGAGCATCTGGGGGTCGAGGTGCCGGGCATCTACTGGCACTTCGTGGACGTGATGTGGATCGTCGTCTACACGACGGTCTACATCCTCTGAAAACCAGGGTCGCCCTGGCTAGTCGAACAGCAGGAGCAGCTCTCGCGCCTCCTGCTCGCGCTCCGACTGGCAGTCGGGGCATACGAACAGCGCCGCGCCGTCGCTACCGGCGTGGAGGCCCACCCAGGCCTCGATGTCGAGGCGATCAGGGTGACTTGGGCGCGCGCAGCGGTAGCACGCGACCGGTTCGACCACAGCTTGAACTCCCGGCGGGGCCGTCTCCATGACATTCATAGTGTCGGTCCCATACCCGGTCAGCTACAGCGCCAAACGGGGTGCTGGACCAAGGGCTGAGTCTTCCGGTGCAATGTCGGGAGAAAAAGGAGGGGAACGCCCCGTCGCCCTCGATGGGTCGTCCCCCGCCCTCCTAACACCTTGGCTGCTCAAGAGTTGCTCCGGGGCGCCCAGGGCGGCGGGCGTTACGCACGCGGACGGTGGGAGCCTGAGCCCTGCCCCCCGAGCCCGGCGGCTTCGAGGGCCTCCTGGCGCTCTCTGACGTTCTCGATCCGGATCACCGCGCCTCCGCGGAAGGTCCAGACCTGGAAATACCGCATGTCCACCGGGACGCCGCTGCCCTTACCGGAGGCACGCTGATGGACGGCGACCACGACGTTATCCCCAGCCCCGATGAACTCCTCGCCCTCGATCACGGCGTGGTCCCAGCCCTCCAGGAAGCCCCGCATGTATCGGCGTATTCCCTCCGGACCAAGATAGGCGCCCGCGTCCGGGAACCCCGGCCTCAGGACCAGCACCATCCAGGGGTCGAACAGCTCCGCGCCCGCCCGGAAGCGTCCACGAGCCCACTCCGCGTAGATCCGGCGCAGCGCCTCGACGTTCTCCTCCGACATCAGGTTGCTCAGTATCTCGCGAGCGCGCGAGGCCGGGGAAGGAGTAGGTTCTGATCGGCACGATCCACCGAGGAGGGTGAGATGCACAACCCGCTGCGCTCAGAGCGAGACGTCTTCCGGGCGGTGGTGGCGATCGGTATCGGCGCCGGCGTCGTGATCGCGGTCGCGCTCCTCACCCGGCCCGCCTTCGGGGCGGTGCTGCTGGCCGCCGAGGTCGTCCTGGGGATCTGGGTCCTGTGGCGGCGGGCGCGGGGCACGCTGCCGCACCGGGCCGAGGTGGTGCGGGATGACGACGACGCCTATCGCGTGGTCGTGATGGCCAACCAGACGGTCGGAGGCCGGGCGCTGCTCGAGGAGATCAAGAACCGCGCCCAAGGGCGCCCGAGCGAGATCCTCGTGGTCGTGCCGGCGCTGACCAGCTCCCCGCTGGAGCACTGGGCCTCCGACGTCGACGCCGCGACGCCGTGAAGGGTGAGTAAGTTCGAGATAGTAGAGTCTCGGTCTTGCCAGCCGGCGACATGGTCCGGGCCAATCACACTGCGCGCCGAGTGCTGGATGTTTCGGTCGAGCACATTTGGGATGAAACCTTACCTTGGCCACCGTCCAACTTAGCCCAACTTGCGCAGAATCGACCGTGCGCTCAAGCAGAATCAATGAGTTAGCCGAAAAGTTGGCACTACATTTTTGGTTCGGTGGGCTCAGGCGGTGAGCGGCGAGGGCTGCAGGTCGGTCGGCGACGCGCATGCGCTTGGGCAGGACGATGCCGAGGCGATCGAGCAGCGCGGCCTGAGCGGCATCGGGCTGGGTGACGCAGCGCAAGCGGATCTCGCCGTGGGTTGCGGTCGGCAGGACGACGTCGTGCGACTGGATGCGCGCGAGCTCCTCGAGCATGGTGCGCGGCGAATTGCCGAGGCCGGCGCGCTGCTGCCACATCTCGAGGCTCTTCCACAGCACGAAGGCGAGAAAGCAGACGAGGATGTGGGCCTGCACGCGATCGTCGCGCTGGTGCCAGATCGGACGCACGTTCAGCTGATCTTTCTGGATGCGGAAGGCGGCTTCGGCCTGCGTGAGCTGGATGTAGGCCTTCCAGAGCTGCTCGATCGCTCCAGTCGGTGATGTTCGAGCGCAGCAGATAGGCGCCTTCTGACAGGGCGGCCCAGTCGTCGAATGAGTGCGTTGTAAACTCGACGCAGGCGGAAACCCGCGGGGCAGCCGTCCGGTTCCAGCGTGATCGCGAAGCGGGCGGCGGATCGCTGGTTTCGCTGCAGGATGCGGCCGATCTGCCGGTTCACCTGGGCCGGCCTCAACACGTGTCGTCGAACGATTCATCCGCGCGGCCGAGCCGCTCCGAGCGCCGCTTCAATCCGCGGCTGAACTTGTCGTGCATGGCCTGCTCTTTGCTGCGCCGAGATCGCTGGCCCGAAGGCCAGCATCTGCCGCCGGACTTCCTCGACCTTGCTCGGAGTCAGAATGACAACGCCGCCGTGCCGGGTGCGAGAGAGGCACTCCTCCGTCGCATCCTCCTCGGCAATGACTCGCATAATCCGCTCCGGCGCGTAGCCCACGGCGGCGGCTCATTCGGCGAGCAGGCGACCACCTCGCCGGGTGTCCGACCTCGGGTGTCGGCGGCTCGCGAAAAACAGCCACATCGAGCTCGCTGCCGCCAGCCGTCCCGTCTTCCGGATGTCGTCGTCGCGCCGGTCGCCCGGCATGCTGATGGTGGCAAGCAGCCGTCGGAGGTCGGATGATCCGGACCGCCTTGAATAGCGCCGCGAGTGCAGGCGCGTAATGGGCATAGTCTAGGATGACGCGGAAGCCCTGCCCATTGTGATGTTGAAGCGACCCCGATTCTGTTCGAAAGACGAAGTGAAGCTTTCCACCCAGTGGCCGATGGCCTCCGGTCCCACATCAAGCCCCAGGCAAGAGCACGCCGTCAGAGCGTTTTGGCTCAACTGGCCGTGAAGGATGAAAGTCCCTACCCTTGGGGACACCGTCTGCCAGGCCAACCTGTGGTAGCCCCTGCCGTAAGGCCAAAGGCGGAACGACGAAGTGCTGACAACGTATGCATGGAAAGGCGCCGGTGGCTTGCGCACGGAGGTGTGCCCCTCAAGCTGCGTTTAGCGATTGGAGAGTACTGCGCGCATCCCATTGTGGGTAGCACTTTTGCTGCCACTCCAGGTTGCTCGCGCGCCGGTTATGCTGCCGTAGCCCTCGCTGCACACCCCAAACCCAGCAGTGAGTGGTTAGGCCCCGCATAGATATACCCGCCTATGCGGGGCCGCCCATAACCCGCGCCATGCAGCACTGGATCGACCGTAGCGGCATCGCGCATCGGCTCAGCCCGCGCTCTACAGCTGGCCACAGCTCCGCGTGCGCGACCGCGAGTAGTGCCGGGCAACGCTTACTGCGGATTGAACCCGAATTGCAGCGCGAAGGCTGATGCCGCATCTGCAAGCTCCGGCC
>CAVUXC010000001.1:0-45345 GCA_963745365.1 uncultured Actinomycetes bacterium | reverse complement strand
GAACCTTGTGCAAACGGAAACAGCTACTCCCGCAGCCGGCGACTTCATTTCACTGGCGGGGCTCCATGGGTGTAGGGTCGCCCAGAGCGCACTGGCTACCCAAAGGGGCCCATGAGAGAGCGAAGCGTCGAGACGAGCGGCACACGCCGGTCCGTGACGGCGACTCGCGCGCCGACAAGCGCTCGTCGCTCGCGCTGGCCGGCTTCCGTACTGCTTGTCGTCACCGCTGCCGCGCTGGCGGTGACCGGCGACCTCACCCAGCCCCCCGGCGCCGCGCGGCTGCATCAGCGAGACCGGGGCGGGCCCCTGCGCCGACGGCCATGCGCCTTCCGCCCCGGTCTCGGAGTGGCCGTGAGCCCGGACGCGAAAGACCGTCTATGCCGCCTCGGGCGGCGGCGGCGCCGTGGTGCGCCTCGACCGCAACGCGACCGCCGGGGCGATCGCCCAGCCCGCCGGCGACCGCCGGCTGCATCAGCCAGACCGGGTGCAGGGGCCGTGCGCCGACGGCCATGCGCTCGGCGGCCCGCAATCGGTGGCCGTCGCCCCCGGACGGAAAGAGCGTCTACGTCGCCTCGGCGACCGCCGCCGCCGTGGCGCGCCTCAACCGCAACGCCACGACGGGGGCGATCATCCCAGCCCGCCGGGAGCCGCGGGCTGCGTGAGTCAGCGAGACCGGGGCGGGCCGCCTGCACCGACGGCCACGCGCTCGAGCGGGCCAGCGGTCGGTCGCGGTAAGCCCGGGCGGAAAGAACGTCTACGTCGCCCTGCTCGCCAGTAATGCTGCGGCGAGATCCTCAACCGCAAATACTACGACCGCGATCAGCGAGCCGGCCGGGACGCGGGTGGCGCGAGCGAAACGCGGGAGGGCCCGTGCCGACGGCGATGCGCCGTTGAGCCGGTGTCGGTGGCGGTCAGCCTGGATGGAGAGGGGGATTACGCCGCCGCCGAAGACCGACGAGCAACTGGAGGTTAATGCCAAGGCGCGCTCTGGCTGCTGACACGACGACTGGGCGCCCAGCCAGCCGTAGGAACGGCTGGCTGCAGAAGCGAGAACTGGCCGGCAGCCCGGTGCCGACGGCGAACGCCCTCGAACCCTACGCGAGCGAGCGGCTGAAGCTGCGGACGGAAGAGCGTGCCACGCTGCTCCAGCAGCGCCTGCTGGCCCGCCCTGAACTGGAAGATGACCACTGGGGCCAATCAGCCAAGCCTGCTGGGTCCGCCGCTGGATCAGCGAGATGGTTGCCGTGCCGAGCGCCATGGCCGCTCCCGACCGACGGCAAGCGGCGGGTCAACTGGTACGGGCAAGCGTCTACATCACCGGCGCCAACGACGGCGCGGCGTGCTCAAACCGAACACGACGACCGGGGCGAAATCGCCAGCGAGCTGGTGATCCGCTGCGGCAGATCAGCGAACCGCGGGGCGGAAGGCCGCGCCAACCTCACCGTCCGCAGCGACCTTCCGCCGCGACTGCCGCGGCAAGTGTCGCAACAGCGCTGTTCACAACAGCAAACGCCGCCGCGCGCTCCAACCGAGCGCCCGACAACGCTCGAAGAGATGAACCTACCTGGAGCCAGATCTGGCTGTATCAGCGGAGGGGGAGGGATTCGAACCCTCGATGGACCAAAACGGCCCATAACGGTTTTCGAGACCGCCGCATTCAACCACTCTGCCACCCCTCCGGATGGCAGAGCCTAGGCTAGCGAGCGGGGCCTAGTCAGACGCGTGTGCGGCTGGCCGTCAGCCGCGGCCAGATCAGCAGGACCAGGCCGATCAGGATGCAGACGATCCCGAGCGCGTAATGGACCAGGATCGCCAGGACGATCCCGATGACAATCAGTAGCAGCGATAGTTGCATGCTCGCCACTTACCCCAGCAGCAGGGTGAGAAACACCAACGCTAGAACCGCATGCTGACGTCCAGGAGCACCAGCGGCCACAGCACGACGGCAAGCGCCGCCTCGGCGACTTCCTCGATCTTGTTGACATTCTCGAAGTAGCCCCGGTCGGAGGCGATGAAGGCCCCGACCACGAGGTAGATGATCGTGATGAGGCTCGGGCCTCGGCCGTATCCCATGGCGCGGTCCTACCCGCGGCGTCGCCCGGCAAACCCCCATCGATTCACGGGCCGTTCACCACTCAGGGCCGATCCGTGCGAGGCTGCAAGCCTGGCGGCGGAAATCGAGCGGAAGTTCCTGGTGGCGCATGGACCCAATGGCCTCGAGCGTTGCCGCTCTGAGGAGATCGAGCAGGGTTACCTCGCCGCCGACGCCGAGGCGGAGGTTCGGGTGCGAAGGATTGGTGCAGAGAGTTTCCTGACGGTGAAGCGAGGCTCCGGCCGCGACCGCCTGGAGGAGGAGGTCGAGATCACCGCAGTGCAGCTCGAAGCCCTCTGGCCGGCGACCGAGGGCCGGCGGCTCGCGAAGCGCCGCTTCTATGTGCCGCTCGACGGCCTCACCTCGGAGGTCGATGTCTACGGTGGTCACCTCGACGGCTTGATCACTGCCGAGGTCGAGTTCGACTCGGTGGCCGAGAGTGAGGGATTCCATCCGCCCCCCTGGTTCGGGGACGAGATCACCGGCGACGCCCGCTACGCAAACCGGGCCCTGGCCGAAGCCGGCGGACCGCCTGAGGGGGCCTGATGGCGATCCTTGCCCGTCAGCGGTCGGCCTGGAAGCGCGCCCAGGTAGCGCTGGCGCGAGCTGCCGGGGACCGGCGCATCGTCGCTGGAGTGGCGGCCACCGTTGGAGCGGCCCTGGCCGCTCGCGTGACTCGAGAGCTCGTCGATCGCGACCGCAAGAGCGATCACGAGCCCTCCCCCTCGCGCGCCTATCGCATCAAGCGAGGAGAGAAGCCGGCCAAGGCCGTCGCCCGGATCGCACGCGGGCGGCTCGACGACGCCTTGGATCGGCTGTGGAGCGGCTTCGACGATGACGTCGGAGCCGCGGTCCACGAGACGCGAAAGGACCTGAAGAAGACGCGCGCCGTTCTGCGCCTGGTTCGCGACCGAATCGGCGAGGAGACCTATCGGCGCGAGAACTCTCGCTTTCGCGGCGCCGGCCGGATCCTGGCGGGAGCCCGCGACGCCGAGGCCAAGCTGGAGACCCTCGATGCGCTGGCCGAGCGGTTCGCCGACCAGTTGCCCCAGGGCTTCAAGCCGCTCCGGGAGCGCCTGGCGGAGGAGCGGGACGCCGTGGTCAGCTCACGAGGCGACGGACTCCAGGACTCGGCTGCTCGCCGCTCAGGCAGCCGGCGAAATCGCGGCCGGGCGGGTCGCGGTCGAGGACTGGAGCTCGAGGAAATCGGGCTGGAAATACCTGGCTCCCGGCCTGAAGCGAAGCTACAAGCGTGGCCGCGACCGCTTCAGCGACGTTCGCCAGGACCCCACTCCCGAGAACGTCCACGAATGGCGAAAGCGGGTAAAGGACCACTGGTACCACCTGAGGCTCTTGCGGGACAGCTGGCCAGAGGTCCTCGGCGCGGTGAGCGATCAAGCGCACGAGCTCTCCGAACTGCTCGGCGACCATCACGATCTCAGCGTCCTGGCTTTGGATCTGCGAGATCGCCCTGGCCTGGCGGGTGGCGGCGAGGGGTCGGCCGCGATCGTGGGCCTGATCGAGGCCCGCCAAGAGGAGCTCCTCGAAGCAGCCATTCCCATCGGCGAGCGCCTCTACGCCGATCGGCCGAAGGCCTTCGTCGAGCGACTTGGCGCCTACTGGCGCGCCTGGCGGGCCGACTAGCGGTACTGGTCGATCAGCAGGCGGGCCATCGATGCCGCTCGCCGTGCCGCTTCGGCGTCGCCTTCCGCGGCCGCGACGATGGATCCCTTCATCAGGATGTGCCACGAGTGCGCGAACGAGGCGGGATCTCGCAGGCCTGCTTCCTTGGCGAGGTCGCGGACCACGGACCGGATGTTCTCCAGGTGACGCATGCTGGCCATGCCCGCGGGGTGCTGGGGGCCCATCTCGAGTAGCACGTTGATGAAGGAGCAAGCCTCGAAATCCTCGCGGCGAAACCACTCGTCGAACACCTCGAAGATCGCCAGCAATTGCTCCTCCGGGGTAGAGCCGCGGCTTCTGGCTCCCGTCTCGACGAGGTCATGGCTCCAACGCTGCTCACGGCACTCGAGGAAGGCGAGCACCAGATCGTCCTTCGAAGGGAAGTGCCGGTACAGCGTCGCCTTGGCGACCCCGGCATTCTCGATCACCTCATCGACTCCCACACTGCGGATGCCGCGTCGCGAGAACAGCTCGTAGGAGCTATCGAGGATCCGTTGACGAGCATCGGCACTGGGGGGTGCGGATGCGGGTTCGGGAATCGTCCATCCCGCTTAGCCTAGTACCTAGACAGGCCGGTCTGTACATGTGATAGAAAGACCGTTCTTTCTATTCATGGGGAGGACTGCAGGCCGGGTGGTCAACGAGGATGCGCTCCTACGCCGCTACGCAACGACTCGCGACCCGCACCTCAAGGAAGAGCTCGTGCACCGGTTCCTTCCCCTGGCGCGAAGCCTCGCGCTTCGCTACCGCGGCACCCCCGAACAGCTCGAGGACCTGATCCAGGTCGCGAGCCTGGGCTTGGTCAAGGCGCTCGACGGCTTCGACCTCGAGCGCGGCACGAGCTTCAACGCCTACGCCACGCCGACGATCCTGGGCGAGCTTCGCCGCCACTTCAGAGACCGGGTCTGGGCGCTGCGGCTGCCGCGCCGCCTTCAGGAGCGAACCATGGACGTGCGGGAGGCGGCGGCGGCGCTCTCCGAGGAGCTGCGCAGGACCCCGACCGTCTCCCAGATCGCGGAGCGCCTCGAGCTCTCGGAGGAGGAGGTCTTGGAGGCGGTTCAGGCGAACTCCGCGCGCCGAACCCTCTCGCTTGACGTCCCACGGGGCCGCCAAGACATGGAGTCGGAGCCGATGATCGAGACGGTGGGCGGGCCTGAGACGGGCTACGACCGAGTCGAGGCCCAGCTCGCCGCCGAAAATGCCGCAGCTCACCGAGCGGGAGCGCACCGTGCTTCGGCTTCGCTTCGAGGACGACCTGACCCAGCGTGAGATCGGCCGCCGCCTCGGGGTCTCCCAGATGCAGGTCTCGCGGATCATGCGCGCGGCGCTTGCAAGATTCTCGCCTCTGTGCAGGGAGATGAACAGCCAGACGGCCCGCTTTGATCAGGTTGATCGGCCGTTTGTCGGCGAGGTCATTGGGTAAGCGAGTCTTCGAGAACGACATGGGAAGGAGCTGAGTCGTGAGCACAATCGCAGTTGTTCTGATCGTGATCGGCGCTCTGATCGTGATCGCCTTGCTTGCATCAGCGTTCAAGAAAAGCCGTGACCGCAAGCTCGACGATCGCCGCCAGATCGCCCACGAGCACCGCGAAGAGGCGGCCGTGCGTCAAGCTCGAGGCCGACAAGGAGGCCGCCCGAGCCGACGAGCAAGGCGCGCGGGCTCGCAGGGAGGCGGCTGAGGCCGAGTCGCGATCCCGCGTGGCGGAGCGCGACCGGGAAACGGCCCGCGCCCATGCCGAGCGTGCCGCCGAGGTCGATCCCGATGCGGGGTCGAACGGGAGCCATCAAGACCAGGAAACGCCGCAGCGACCGCGCTAGGCACGTGAGCGAGCGAGGGCTCGAGCCCGCGGGTGGGTAACTCGTGAAGCTCCTATTCGCGCCGGTGAGCATTCTGGGCGGCCTGCTGGCTGGCCTGATCGGCAAGAAGATCTTCGAGCAGGTGTGGGGCCTGATCGACGACGAGGAGCCTCCGGAACCCAAGCACCGCCAGGTCCAATACCCCAAGCTCGCGGGCGCTCTGCTCCTGGAAGGCGCCATCTTCCGCCTCCTCCGTGGCTTCTTCTGACCACGGCGCGCGCCGTGGATATCAGCGGTTCACCGGAGTGTGGCCTGGTGAGGAAGCTCCCGAGCCCGAGTAGCTCCCTGAGCTGCAGCTAGTCGGACTGCTCGACGATCCGGGCCAGCGGGAGCGCGTACCAAAGACCGCCGAAGATGATGAAGGCGACGATGCCCGAGACGATGGTCAGGGTGTTGCTGAAGGCGTAGTTCGCGATCAGCATCACGGCGCCGACCATCGCGATGGCGAGGAAGCCCAGGCCTGCGATCGCCATTCGGTTCGACACGACCAGGATCAGCTCCTTGTCCTGCTGGCGAAAGCGGAGACGGTGCCAGGCGGATGGAGCGATCAGGAGGGCGGCCGAGATCGCGGTGGCCGCCAGCACCCCGAACAGGAGGTCGCGCTGGAATTGAGTCGTCTCCACGAACCCCTGGCTGAAGGGCACCGTGAGCAGGAACGCGAACAGGACCTGGACGCCCGGAAGGGCGACCCGAAGCTCGTTCAGAAGCTCGATCAGCTCGCGGTCGATCCGCTCCGCCGGACCCTCGTCCGACCGGCTCACGGGATCTCCGTTCGACATCCCACGAGGTTCCGTGTCCCTGGCCGATCTCCTCCCGAGCGTAATCCTGGCCGCCCGATGCGTACGCCCATAGAATCGCGATGCGAGCGCGAACGGAGGTTGAGGTGAGCGAGCCGACCAAGTACCTGCTGGCCGAATCGGAGATCCCCATGCATTGGGTCAACCTGCTCCCCGACCTGCCGGGGACGCCCGCGCCGCCGCTGCACCCGGCGACCGGGGAGCCGCTGGGGCCCCAGGACCTGGCGCCGATCTTCCCCATGGGGCTGATCGAGCAGGAGGTTTCGTCAGATCCCGAGATCGAGATCCCCGACGAGGTCCGCGAGATCTACAAGCTCTGGCGCCCGACGCCTCTCCATCGCGCGCGGCGCCTGGAGCGCGCCCTCGACACCCCCGCGCACATCTACTACAAGTACGAGGGAGCCTCGCCCGCCGGCTCGCACAAACCCAACACCGCCGTCGCCCAGGCCTACTTCAACAAGAGCGAGGGCGTCCGCAAGCTCGCCACGGAGACCGGCGCCGGCCAGTGGGGCTCGGCGCTCGCCCTTGCCTGCGAGCTGTTCGACCTCGAGTGCGAAGTGTTCATGGTCGGGGTCAGCTACGACCAGAAGCCCTACCGGCGGGCGATGATGGAGACCTGGGGCGCGACCGTGCACCGCAGCCCCTCGGACCTCACCGAGGCGGGGCGCTCGCAGGCCGAGCACACCACGGGAAGCCTGGGCATCGCGATCTCGGAGGCGGTCCAAGTCGCGGCGGCAAGCGACGACACCAACTACTCGCTCGGCTCGGTGCTGAACCACGTCTGCCTGCACCAGACGGTGATCGGCCAGGAATCCCTCCAGCAGATGGAGATGGCCGGCGAGTACCCCGATGTCGTGGTCGGCTGCGTGGGCGGCGGCTCGAACTTCGCCGGGCTCTCCTATCCCCTGATCCGCCGGCGGCTGCGCGAAGGCCTCGAGACCCGCTTCGTGGCCGCCGAGCCGACCGCCTGCCCAACCCTGACGCGCGGCGCCTACCGCTACGACTTCGGAGACACCGTCGGGCTGACGCCGCTGTTGCCCATGTACACGCTGGGACACGATTTCGTGCCGCCGCCCCTGCACGCGGGTGGGCTGCGCTATCACGGCGACGCGCCGAGCCTCTGCGGACTGGTCAAGGAGGGGATCGTCGAGGCCGTCGCAATCCACCAGACCGCCGCCTTCGAAGCCGCGGTGCGGTTCGCCCGCGCCGAGGGCATCATCCCGGGCCCCGAGCCGGCCCATGCGCTGCGCGCAGCGTTCGACGAGGCCGAGGCCGCCAAGCAGGCCGGCGAGGAGCGGGTGATCCTGATCGGACTCTCAGGCCACGGCCACTTCGACATGTCCGCCTACGACGCCTACCATGCCGGCGCCCTGGAGGACCTGGAGTTCTCGGAGGAGGACATGCAGGCGGCGCTGGAGCGCCTGCCGGAGGCGCCCGCGCTTGCCTGAGCGTTGCCAGTACGGGCGGTATCGTCAGGGCGCCCGGAGAGGTGACCGAGCGGCTTAAGGTGCGCGACTGGAAATCGCGTGGGCGGGTTACACCGCCTCGTGGGTTCGAATCCCACCCTCTCCGTCCCGTTTTGCGGGCTACAAACCGAGAATCAGCGACAGTGCCTCGTCAACCGCTTGAAGCAAGCTGCCACCCCTCATGGGAGCAGTATGTCTCGCCGCTCAGAGCGCGAAGAAGGGGGGACGGCTCAGCGACCCGCGAACGTTGCGTGCCCCGGGCCCTCCTCGATCAGCGTCCGGGCGCCGTTCTGGAGGTCCTCGCTGGCCATCACCCTCGCCCCGGCTTGCGCCAGAGCCGCGTCGGCGGCCTCGACCCCCTGGTCCACGGTGAGCTGGATCATGCGCTTTGTCGCCGCGTGGGCGAGCGTTGGGCCGCTGGCGAGCCGCCCCGCAAACGAGTGCGCCTTGTCGTGCAGCTCAGGGGCCGACACTACGCGATTCACGACCCCCCAATCGAGCATGGTCTCGGCCGGGTATGTTCGGCCGGTCAGCACAGCTTCAGCGGCACGACCGGCTCCGGCCCTGGCCACCAGCCGCTGCGTTCCCCCGCCGAATGGGGTGGCCCCGATGACTCCCTCGACGAGACCGAGTTGGGCGCCTTCGGCAGCCCAGATCAGGTCGCAGCTCAGCGCCACCTCCAGCCCGGCGGCAAGGCACAGACCCTGCACCGCTGCCACCGTGGGCGCGGCGATCTCACCGAACAGCCTGATCGCCGGCATGAACTCGTCGATCAGCTCGCGCGCCGCCGCCTCGTCTCGATCGAGGAACATCTCCACATTCGCGCCCGCTGAGAAGTTGTCTCCGTCGGCGCGAACCAGGATCGCCCGTGCGGCGCTGTCACGCGCTTCGGTGGCCGCTCTCGCAAGGTCGCGCGAGAGCTCCAACCCGAAGAGATTGAGGGGCGGATCCGCGATCACGATCTCCCCAAGATCTCCTTCCAACCTGAACTCCACCTTGGCCATCTCCGCTCCTCTCGCGCCCCCAAGGGAGCGCTCTAGTAAGTGGCGCAGGCTATTGCCCGAACACGCCGCACGGTAGGAATAGGGGTCTTGACTGGCTCCGATCCCAACGACCCCGGGCTGCTCGGCCCGGCCGAGGTCTCGCTGCTGATCGACCACTACGAGCTGACGATGTCCGCCAGCTACCTCAGCCAGGGCCTGAACGAGCCGGCGATCTTCGAGCTGTTCGTGCGGCGGCTCCCTCCAAACCGCCACTGGCTGCTCGCCGCAGGGCTCGGGCCGACGCTCGAGCTGATTCGGGGGCTTCGCTTCGGCGAGCGCGAGCTCGGGTACCTGCGCTCGCTCGAGCTATTCGCGGACGACTTCCTCGACTACCTGGCCGCCTTCCGCTTCCGTGGCGACCTGGAGGCGATGCCCGAGGGAACGGTCTGCTTCGCCAACGAGCCGCTGATCCGGGTCACGGCGCCGCGGATCGATGCGCAGCTGCTCGAGACGCTGTTGCTGAACCAGATCAACTTCCAGACGATGGTCGCCACCAAGGCCGCGCGGGTCGTGCTGGCGGCCGGCGGCGGCGAGCCGGGGGCCGGCGACCGGGTGCTCGACTTCTCGCCGCGGCGCGACCACGGCGTCGACGCTGCGATGAAGGTCGCGCGTGCAGCCGCGGTGGCGGGGTGCGGCGCCACCTCGAACGTCGCCGCCGCGATGCGCTACGGCCTGCGGCCGGTGGGAACCATGGCCCACTCCTACGTGCTCTCGTTCGACAGCGAGCAGGCGGCGTTCCGCTCCTTCATGGAGGACTTCCCCGAGGCCGCCGTGATGCTGGTGGACACCTACGACACGCTCGACGGAGTGCGCCACGCAATCTCCGCCTCCCGCGAGGCGGGCGTCCGGCTGGCCGGGGTACGACTCGACTCCGGCGATCTGCTGGAGCTGTCCCGGGCGGCTCGCCGGGTGCTCGACCAGGCGGGGATGAGCGAGACGCGGATCGCCGCCAGCGGCGACCTCGACGAGGACCGGATCGCCGAGCTGGTCGCCGCAGGTGCCCCGGTGGATCTCTGGGGCGTGGGCACGGAGCTCGGCACCAGCCGCGACTCGCCGGTCGTCAACGGGGTCTACAAGCTGGTCGCCGACAGGCGTGGAGACGGCTGGCGGGGGGTCTGGAAGCTGTCGCCGGACAAGGAGACGGTGCCGGGCCCGAAACAGGTGTTCCGCCGCTACGACGGGGGCGTCATGAGCGCCGACGTGATCGCGGCGGCGGACGAGGAGCAGGAGGGCGAGGCGCTGCTGGTGCCGGCGATGCGCGACGGCGTCGTGGTGCGCCACGAGTCGCTGGAGGAGATCCGCCAGCGCTCCGCCGCCCAGCTCAGGGCCCTTCCCGAGCGGCTGCGGCTTTCCGGCGCGGGCGATGGGGTCGAGCCCCATCCGGTGAGCTATTCGGAGCGGCTGCGCGCGGCCGTCGAGCCTGGTTAGCGGCCGCTAACGGCGCGCGGCGAAGAAGGACTCCAGGAGCGCAGCGGCCTCGCCGGCCAGCAGGCCGCCGTCCACCTGGGGGCGGTGGTTGAGGCGAGGCTCGGCCAGGATGTCGAGCACGCTGCCCGCGGCGCCGGCCTTCGGGTCGGGCACTCCGTAGACGACGCGGGGCACGCGAGCGAGCACGATCGCGCCCGCGCACATCGCGCAAGGCTCCAGGGTCACGTAGAGGACCGAGTCCGGGATGCGCCAGCCCCCAAGTGCCTGCGCGGCCTCGCGCATGGCCAGCACCTCGGCATGGGCGGTGGGATCGCGGCGCAGCTCGCGCTCGTTTCCCGCCGCGGCAAGCACCTCGCCCTCCCGTACGACGACCGCCCCGATGGGCACGTCGTCGTGGTCGGCGGCACGCTCCGCCTCGCGAAGCGCAAGGCGCATGAAGTGCTCATCACGCCCGAAGAAGCGCCCATCCGAAGCCATGGCCGGACAAGTATCGCCCAGCGGCTCGGGTGCAGCGCAACGCGGCTCAGGTGGTGCGGATGATGAGGACGCCGCAAGGGGCGTGGTGGGAGACCTTGTTCGGCACGCTGCCGAGCAGGAAGCGCTTGGTGCCGGTCATCCCCTTGTTGCCGACCACGATCAGGTCGGCGTTGATCTCCTCGGCGACGTCAAGGATCGCGTCCGCGGGATCCCCCTCGCGCGGGTAGGGCTCGGCTTCGACGCCCTCCTGCTTGGCCTTGCCAACCGCGCCGTCGAGCGTCACGTTGACGTCCTCGCGGGGACCGAGCGCGTACTGGACGTCTCCAGGCACCTCACCCTTCTCCTCGCGCAAGCGGCCCTGGGGAACGGGCTCGAAGGCGGCCACCAGGCCGAGCTTCGCCCCCGACATCTTGGCGAGCTCGATCGCCTGGCGAACGGCCTCGGTCGCCGTGTCGGAGCCGTCTGTGCCGACCACTATGCGTTTGAACAACACGTCTCCCTTCGTCTCTTCGCCATCCGCGACCAGCAATGGCCTCAGGTGGCCGCATCCTATCCGCAGAGCAGCTAACGGATCTCAGAAGAGCTTCACGAGCCCGATCACGATCGAGGCGAGCAGGCAGCCGACGAGGATCGTCATCGCGATGATCCAGCTGCGCGGCACGGCTTGACTCTTACACTACGGCCGCCCTCATGGCCACCGTCGAGACGGTCACCGGCAGGATCGAGGCCGAGCAACTCGGTACCACGCTCATCCACGAGCACCTGATCTACCGGGACGAGGCGGTTGCGAGCTGGTGGCCGCATGTGGGATCCGTGGTCCCCGTCGACCCGCCGCGGGCCTGTGGGCCGGAGGAGCTGCACGACGTGGCGGCTCAGAATGCGCGCGCCGTCCTGGAGCGGGGCGTGAAGACGATCTGCGAGCCGACCGGGATGTTCGGTGGCCGTGACGTCGGCTTCTCACGACGGGTCTCGGAGGAGACCGGCCTCCAGGTCGTGCCCTGTACGGGCATCTACACCTACGACTACCTGCCGATGTTCTTCGTGACCCGTGACGCCGACGCGATGGCGGACCTGTTCGTCCACGACATCGAGCAGAGCATCCAGGGCACGGGGATCAAGGCCGCGTTCCTGAAGTGCGCCGCCGACGAGCCGGGACTGACCGAGAACATCGAGAAGGTGCACCGCGCGGTGGCACGAGCCAGCGTCCGCACCGGGGCGCCGATCATGGCCCACTCGCGTCCCGCCAGCGACACGGGACCGCGACAGATCGAGATCTTCGAGCAGGAGGGCGTGGACCTCTCCAAGGTCCAGATCGCCCACACCGGCGACAGCGACGACCTGGACTACATCGAGCGCCTGCTCGAGAAGGGCGTCTACATCGGCATGGACCGCTACGGGCTGGAGATCTACCTGCCGATCGAAAGGCGCAACGCCACCGTCACCGCGCTGCTCGAGCGGGGCTACGCCGACCGCATGTTCCTCTCCCAGGACTACTGCGCCACCATCGACTGGTACTCGGTCGAGGTCGAGAAGCAGATGCTCGCCGCCGGAGTGGCGAAGGGCTGGAGCATGACGCTCGTCTTCGACGAGGTGATACCCGCCCTGCGCGAGGCGGGGATGAGCGACGATCAGCTCCAGACGATGATGGTCGAGAACCCGAAGCGCTGGCTGGGGCGCTGAGCGCGCCCGGCCCGACCCTCACGACGCGGTGCCGGCGACCTCGATCTCGCCGCTGCGCTCCACGTGCTGCCACCGCAGGCGCACGCCGCGCAGCGCGCTGATCACCGACTGGGCGACCACGAGGTACATCAACTGGCGGTAGACGAACTGCTGCAACGGCAGCGCCCACAGCGGTCGCAGGGACTCGCGGTCGAGGCGGAACGCGTAAGCGCCCAGGACGAGCTGAAGCAGGTTGAAGGCGAGCCAGTAACCCAGCACCGGCAGTGGATCGAGGAAGACGAGGCCGTAGAGGGCGGAGGCGTCGATCAGCGGCGCCAGGGACGGCAGGGCGATCTGGAACAACAACAGGTAGGGCAGGCCGCGACGGCCGACCTTGCCCGGCTCGCGGCGCCACAGCGCGGACCGGTGCTTCCAGACCGCCTGAAGCGTCCCGTAGCTCCATCGGTAGCGCTGGCGCCAGAGTCCGGAGAGCGTCGCCGGGGTCTCGGTCCAGGCGCGCGCGTCCTCCACGTAGACCACCCGCCAGCCCGCGCGGCCAATCGCAATCGTCAGGTCCGTGTCCTCCGCCAGGGTCGCGCTCGTGAAGCCCCCGGCGGCTTCCACCGCCCCCCGCCGGAAGGCCCCGACGGCGCCCGGGACCGTCGGCATGCAGCGCAGAGTGTCGTACAGGCGCCGGTCGAGGTTGAACCCGATCACGTAGTCGATGTGCTGCCACTGGCCAAGCAAGCCGCGGCGGTTTCCCACCTTCGTGTTTCCCGCCGCCGCGCCCACCGCGGGGTCGGAGAACGGCTCCACCAACCGGCGCAGGGTCTGCGGCTCGAACACGGTGTCGCCGTCCACGGTCACGATCACCTCTGCCGACGTGGCCGCCAGGCCGGCGCTCAGCGCCGCTGCCTTGCCCGAGTTCGCCTGCCGGATCACCCGTACCCCCGGCAGGCCGAGGCCCTCGACGATCTCGGCCGTGCCATCGACCGAGCCATCGTCGACGACCACCACTTCGTGCGCCGGGTAGTCGCCTCCCGCCAGCGACCGCACGGCGCGCTCGATTCCCGCGGCCTCGTTGAAGGCGGGGACGAGCACCGCGAGCGGCGGTGTGAACGGCTGCGAGGCCCGGCGCCGCCACCGGCGGGCGTGGTGCCGCGCGAAGGCGGCGACCGCCAAGGCGCGGAGAACCGCCAAGGCGGCGATCGGGATCAGCAGCAGGAGCATCAGGTCCGTGGTCCAGCGCGCGACGGCGAGGGCGGCGATCAGGAGCTCACCTTGAAGGCGCTCCGACCCCGAGGCGGGCGGCTGGGTCTCGCCTCGTCGCACCCCTGCCAGCTCGGACAGCGAGGCGAAGCGAAAGCCCCGCCCCTCCAGGCGCGGCACCAGGCGTCGCAGCGCGGCCAGGGTCTGCGAGCGGTCGCCACCGCCGTCGTGAAACAGGATCACGCCGCCCCGGCGCCCGGGTGGGGTTGCGTTGCGGACGATCCGTGACACACCGGGCCGCCGCCAATCCTCCGAGTCGTAGTTGGAGAGCGCGATCAAGTGCCCCGGGTCCAAGGTGGAAGCCAGCTCCGCCGCGTATGTGCGGGTGATCGACTCCGGGCCGCCCGTGTAGGGCGGGCGGAAGAATCGCGGGCGAACTCCGGCCGCTCCGACGACCGCGGCATCGGTCATGGACATCTGCAGGTGCCGCTCCCAGCCCGGCATCGTTGTCAAGTCGGCGTGGTTGAAGGTGTGGGCGCCGAGCTCGAAGCCTTGATCCTTGAGGCTCGCCACCAGGTCTGGATGCTCGACCACGTGCTCGCCGACCACGAAGAAGGTGGCCGGCACCCCCAGCCGCCGAAGCAGAGCCGCGATCCGTGGCGTCCAGCGCGGGTCAGGCCCGTCGTCGAAGGTGAGGACGATGCGGCGCCCGACCGGGCGCTCGCTCGGGGCGAGCCGGCTGCCCTGGACCCGCCAGATCGCCGCCGAGCCCCGGAGGGCGGGGTCAGACGCGCTGGTCGTCGCCGTGGCGCTCCGCCCAGTGGCCGCGGTCGACAGGCCCTGCACGGCAAGCAGCAAAAGCAGGCAACCGAGCAGAAGCGCGAGCAGGAACCAATGCGCCGGCGGGCGCTCGATGCGGCGTCCAATCCGGCGCGCGGATTCGTTCATGTCGCTGCTGCTGGCGCCATGGTCGATCGACCCGGGGCGGCCCCCCGCCGGCCGGCTTCAGCCGGAATGCCCGCGGGTTGCCTTGCCCGGCGGATTGGCGGAGTTCGACTGCCCCGGCGGATTGGCGGAGTTCGACTGCCCGGGCGCACCAGCGGAGTTGCCGCGCGGCGGATTGGCGCTCTTCTGACCGCTGGCGGGCGGCGTGAACGACGGCGGGTGCCCGGAGCTTGCCGGTGTCGGGTGACCACCGGCGGGGGGGTTCGTGGGCGAGTGCGGGGTGCCGCCCCCGTTGCCTGGCGACGTCGATCCAGCGCCGGCTCCGCCTCCAGCCTGGTTGCCGGCGGCCCCGGTGCTGCTGCCGCGGGCACCAGGCGCGCTGCTCCCCGCCGCACTCGGCCTCGCATTCACTTGGCCGCCGCCCCGTGCCGAGCCCGAAGCGATTGCCGACCCATGGGCGCTGGCCTGGTGCTCCGCGGTCGGCTTGTGCCCCTGCTGCGGCGGCGCCTGGGGGGTCTGGGAGGCACCCGTGCCGGGCAGGGTGAGCTTGGGGAGCGGCGAGAATCCCATCAGGCCCGCCGCGAGCGCGGCCAGCCAGCCGGCAAGCAGGAGGCCGGCGGTCGCCGCGGCCAGCCGCACAGCGTGATTGCGGCGACGCCCGCCGGCAACGAACACCGGCGAGGTGTTTTCGGAAGATTGTTCGAGGGTCGCTGCTGGCATCGGTAAAACTGGTGCCTGAGCGGCCGAAGGCCCGCCTTCTTCTAGTTCTTATAGCAAGCTAGAGTGATCACTGCGCAATGTCGAATGCGACCCTCCAGACGAGCGCCGGGCCGGTCACGATCGAGCTCCACGACGAGGCGGCGCCGAAGACCGTGGCCAACTTCCGCAAGCTGGCGTCGGACGGCTTCTACGACGGGCTCACGTTTCACCGCGTGATCCCCGATTTCATGATCCAGGGAGGCTGTCCCCAGGGAACCGGCACCGGCGGGCCCGGCTACACGTTCGAGGACGAGATCAACGACAACAAGGTTGTCCGCGGCGCCCTCGCGATGGCGAACGCGGGGCCGGACACGAACGGCTCGCAGTTCTTCATCGTCACGGCGGAGGCAGCGCCCTGGCTCGACGACAAGCACACCGTGTTCGGCCGGGTCACCGACGGAATGGACGCCGTCGACGCGATCGAGGCGACCGCCACCGGCGCCGGCGACCGCCCGCTCGAGGCGCAGCTGATCGAGCGGATAGAGCTGCCGGAGTAGCAGAACGTGCGATCGAGGCTGGCCGGGATCAGGCGCCTGCTCGGCGGCGAGCCGCACGCGGACGGCGAGGGGGAGCTCCATCTCGGCGACCCCCGATTCGACGACTGGGAGGTCGTGCGCGACTTCGGCGAGCTGGAGGCGGCCCGGGCCTGGCGCCAGCATCTCCGCGAGCGCGGGGTCGATTCGGTGCTGACGGCCGACTGGCCGCTCGACGAGTTCGGCCGCGGCGACATCGCCCTGCGCGTGCCGCCGGGTCGCTGGAGCGAGGCCGAGGAGCTGCTCGACGAGTCCTAGCGGGGGTCGCGCGCCTGCGGCCCCTGGTTGCCGTCCAGCGGCAGGCACAACCGGCAAAAGTCCTCGCCGAACGGCGTCAGATGGATGCTGCGGCGCACCGTGGTGGCGCGCCCCGCCTGGCGCAGAGCCCCCACCACATCCGGCTGTGCCTCGAGCACCTGGTAGCGCCGGGGGTCCTCGAGGCGCTCGCGCGAGAACCAGATCAGCCCCAGCCTGTAGAGGTTGTTGAGATACGCGTGCGTGCGGT
Source organism: uncultured Actinomycetes bacterium (assembly GCA_963745365.1). GTDB lineage: Bacteria > Actinomycetota > Thermoleophilia > Solirubrobacterales > 70-9 > AC-56. Next base: position 28,892 of record CAVUXC010000001.1, on the reverse strand, counting down.
CGCGGTACCGGCATCCCGCCTGCGCGGCGATCATCGAGAGGCCCGGCGCCACCAGCCTGGAGCCGATCTTGAGCGGCCGGGCCGTGCGAACATCGACCGCCGGCTGTGGGCCCTCGCTGGCCAGCAGGCGGAGGATGCGGCCTTCGTCGGGCGCCAGGTCACCGAGGATCCGCTCGTAGGCGGGGTGTGCGTCGTCGGCGATCCGGACGTCCGCGGATCGCCGCAGAAGCTCGGCGCCGCGCTCGCGCAGCGAGGAATCGGGCCCATCGCCGCGGCTTTGCCCCGAGTCGCCGCGAACTCCTTGTCGAGAGGCCACTTCGCGAGCCCGCGAATCCGCGACGCCCAGGGCCTGCCGGGCTACCCCGACGGACCATCCGGCGGCGTGCCACCAGGCCGACGCGGATAGCCGCGCCAGGCCGACGCCCAAACCCACGAGGCTGCCGTTCGCCGGCTCGCCGGCGCCGGGGCGCGGCGGGGTCGCTTCTCGGTCTTGGCCCTCGGTCATCGGCTCACCCGAAGATCAACAGATGTATCAGGCCCGCCCCGAATCCGAGCACAGCCCCGTGGAGCAGCAGCAGCCACTCGTCCTCGCGCATCGCCGACCGCAAGAGCTCCGCGAAGTCCGACGCGGGCATCCCGCGCATCCGTCGCGCGACCAGTTCGCGCACAGCCTCGCTCTGGCGACGGTTGAACTGCGGGTCGGCGAGCGGGGTCATGGTGTAGTCCACCGCCTCGACCGCGATCGACTCGCGGATCGCGTCGTAGGAGCGCGGCCCCACCGCCGCCCGGACGGCCGTCCGGGCCACCGCCGGTCCTGCGGCCCGGTCGACGGCGGGCTCGAGGGCCGTCTCGATCATCTGCCGGGTGCGGTCCGAGCTCGGGCCGTGGAGGAGCTCGTAGCCGATGTTGCGCAGGGTGACGATGTCCTCGGCGATGATCCCCGAGTACACGCGCGAGACCTCCGGCTGGCGGCGCATGAACAGGCCATGCAGGGTGAACGGCCCCAGCTTGCGGGGCTCCACCGGCTCGAAGATCATCCACAGCCCCACCCAGTTGGTCACGTACCCGATCACCACCCCGCCGATCGGCAGCACCCACCAGTGCGGCACCGCCTCGGTCAGGAAGACCAGCGGGATGCCGAGCACGAGGCCGAAGAAGAACCCGAAGTTGATCATGAAGCGCAGCTCCCGGCGCCCCACCTCGAGGAAGATCCGGTTGGCGAGCTCGGGCCGCTCCTCGATCCTGGAGATCACCATCAGCTTGACGTCGAGCAGCTGATCGATGTGGGCGCCGATCTCGCCCGTCACTGCGCGGACGATGTCGGGGAGCTGCTCCTGGACCCTCGCGTGGACGGCCTCCCGCACGCGCGGCGGCGTCTCGCGCCACAGCTGGGGGTGCTCGCGCTCCAGGATCCGCTCGACCAGCTCGCGGATGTCGCCACGGGAGGTCGCCAGGATGTGCTCGGCGATCTTGTCCGGCTCGAGCTGCCCGTAGAAGTCGGCGGGGCTGCCGAGCTTCGCGATCCCCTTGTCGACGGCAATCGAGCCCATCTTCGCGGCCCGCGAGGGGATGATCCCCTGCCAGCCGACGCCTCCCTGCATCACCCCCGGAATCTGCTGGATCCTTCGCGGCAGCACGCTGACCACGGCGGTCAGCCCCGGAACCCTGAAGCCGGCGAAGCGGACCGGGTTGAACAGCATCCAGACGCCGCTCCAGTTGGTCAGGTAGCCGATCGCGCCCGTGAACAGCGGGATCGTGATCGCCTGCACCAGGTCGCTCCCGTGAAACAGCGGGATCGTGATGCCGAGCGCGTGCTCCATGCGGGTTCAACGCTATCCGTGCTGCCCGGGACAAGCGCGGCTACCATGGCCCGCGATGAAGCTGGTGATCCAGATTCCGTGCCTGAACGAGGAGGCCACGCTGCCCCAGGTCCTGCGCGAGCTCCCGCGGGATGTGGGCGGCTTCGACGAGGTCGAGTGGCTGCTGATCGACGACGGGTCGAGCGATCGGACGGTCGAGGTCGGGCGAGCGCACGGGGTCGACCACGTCGTCAGGCTGACCAACAACAAGGGCCTGGCCGCCGCCTTCCAGGCCGGTATCGACGCCGCCCTGAAGCTTGGGGCGGACGTGATCGTCAACACCGACGCCGACCACCAGTATCGAGCGGCCGACATCCCGAAGCTGGTCGGGCCGATCCTCGCGGGCCGCGCCGACATGGTGGTCGGCGACAGGCAGGTCAAGGACGTCCAGCACTTCTCCGCCTCGAAGAAGTCGCTCCAGCGGCTCGGAAGCTGGGTGGTGCGGCGCGCCTCGGGAACCGCCATCCCGGACACGACCTCGGGCTTTCGCGCCTACAACCGGGAGGCGGCACTCCAGCTCCAGGTCGTCTCCAACTACACCTACACGCTCGAGAGCCTGATCCAGGCGGGCAAGATGCTGGTCGCGGTCGAGCACGTCCCTATTCACAGCAACCCCGAGACCCGCGAGTCCCGCCTGGTCGCCTCCACCCCCGCCTACGTGCGCCGCAACGCGCTCGCCGTCTTCCGCGCCTACGTCCTGTACGAGCCCCTGCGGGTGTTCACGATCGTCGCCTGCGCGTTCGCCGTAGCTGCGCTGGTCGCCTGGACGCCCTTCATGTTCGACTGGATCCTCAACGGCGACCGAAGCGGTCACCTCCAATCGCTGATCCTGGGCGCCGTCCTGGCCCTGACGGCGGTCCAGATGTTCGGGCTTGGCGTGGTCGGCGACGCGATCGCCGGCCAGCGCGTCATCGCCCAGCGGACCTTCGAGCGGGTTCGGCGCCTGGAGCTCGAAGCGGGCATCGAGCCGTCGCACTACGAGGCCGGTCAGGCGGGCGTCGCGCCCCCCATCCACGACGGGCGCGCTCGCGTCGATCAGCCGCGCGCCAAGCACCGCAGCGAGGTCGGCGGCTGACCGGGCCGGCGACGTCGCCGCCAATCGCCGGCGGCAACGTCTACGACAAGTACGGGTCCAGCAATCCGGTGGAGCGCCGGCTGGTGCGCCGGTTCTGCGACGAGCTCGAGCGACTGGCAGTCGGCACGGGCGCCCGGGACGTGCACGAGGTGGGCTGCGGCGAGGGGGAGCTGCTGCTGCGACTCGCAAGACGCGGCCTGCGCGCCCGAGGCTCCGATATCTCGGAGGAGGTGATCGACGAGGCGCGGCAGCGGGCCACCCGGGCGCAGCTCGACATTTCCTTCAGGGTGGCGCCGATCGAGGCGCTCGATCCCAGCGAGGACTCCGCCGAGCTGGTCCTCTGCTGCGAGGTGATGGAGCACGTGGGCGACCCCGAGGCCGCGCTCGAGATCGTCGCCGGATTGGCCAGCCCCTGGGCGATCGTCAGCGTGCCGCGAGAGCCGCTGTGGCGCGTCTTGAACCTGGGGCGGCTGAAGTACGTGCGGGACCTCGGCAACACCCCGGGTCACCTTCAACACTGGTCTCGGCGCTCGTTCTTGAGCTTCCTCGAACGACGCCTGGAGGTGGTCGCCATCCGCAACCCGGTCCCCTGGACGATGGCCCTGTGCCGCAGCTCGTGAACCAGTGAGCGTACGCGCGCGCACCGGCGTGCTGGCGATTCTCTCGCTCGGCGTCGCCTGGGGACTGGCGATGCACTCCATGGGCTGGGCGCAGCAGTCCAGCTACGCGCAGGTCAAGGCGCTCGCCGCAGGACAGAGCGAGATCGACCGCTGGCACTGGGAGACCAAGGACAAGGCCTGGTTCGGTGGCCACTTCTATTCGGTCAAAGCGCCCGGACTGGCGGCGTTCACGCTCCCCGCCTATCTGGCGCTCGACGCCGCCGGCGCCAAGCCGGTCGCTCGCGATGCGGCTGCCAACGCCAGCCGGGCGGAGCACCCCCGATGGGCGCCGCCCGATCACCCCGACCTGAGCGAGTACGGGAACAGTGCCGAGCGTGCCCACCGGGTGGAGGTCCGGGTGCAGGACGCGGCGCCGATCGTCTGGGCGCTGACCCTGGTGGGGGCGGTGATCCCGGCGGTCGCGCTCCTGCTGCTGGTCCGGTGGGTGGCGGAGCGGATCGAGCCAGGCTACGGCACCGCGGCGGCGATAACGCTGGGCCTGGGGACGATCGTGATGACGTTCGCCGCGGAGTACTTCTCTCACGTGGTCGCCGCGACGCTCGGGTTCGCCGCCTTCGCGCTGCTGTTCCGCGAGCGCGAGGGCCCGGCGAAGATCGGTCTGGTCGGCTCCGCCGGACTGCTTGCCGGCCTCGCGGTCAGCTTCGAGTACCCGCTGGGCCTCGTGGGGGCGATCCTGTTCGCCTACGCCGTGGCCCGCCCGGGTCGGTTGCGCCGAGCCGCCGCCTACGCCGCGGGGGCGGCGATCGGGGCCGCGCCGGCGCTGGCCTTCAACCTCTGGGCGCTCGGATCGCCGCTTCGCTTCGCCTACTCGCACGCGGTCGCGGTGCAGGGGCTCACCGGCCACGCCGAGCTGGGGCTCAACTCGAGCGGCTTCTTCGGCATCGACCTGCCGCGCCCGGATGCGGCGATCGACCTGCTGCTCGCCAGCCGCGGCCTACTGACCCTGACGCCGGTGCTCGTGATGGGCGTCGTCGGCGCGATCATGATGCGCAGGCGGGGCCGCCCCGCGGAGGCAGCCGTGATCGGCGCCGTCGGGATCACGTACTTCCTCTACAACGCCGGCTACTGGCTCCCGTTCGGCGGCGGATCGCCCGGAGCGCGCTTCCTGATCCCCGCGCTGCCCTTCCTGGCCATCGGCCTGGCGTCGGCTTACAGGCGCCTGCCGGCGCTCACCCTGGCACTGGCGATCCCGTCGGTCACCTTCATGGTCGCGGGGGCGCTGGCCTTCCCGCTGATCGGGGACAGCGGCACCGGGACCTGGGCCAATCAGCTTGGCAGCGGGGCCCTCGAGCACACCGTGCTGACCGTGCTTGGGGTTCGCAACGGCTGGCTCGCGGCCGTCCCCGTGCTGGCGGCGCTGGCCGCCGCAATCGCCTTCTGCGCCCTGGCCACGCCGCGACCCCGGATCGGGGACGTGCGTCCGGCCGTCGCCGCGCTGCTCGGATGGGCGCTGGCCTCGGTGGTCGGCCCCAGCGTGGCCGGGGACCCGGTTACACCTCTGGGCGAGGGCCCAGCGGCGCTCACCCTGGTGGCGCTGGCGCTGGCCGGGTCGTTGACCACGCTGCTGGCTCTGCGCTACCGGGAGCGCCGCGCCGAGCGCACGACCGAGCGCCTGATCGCGCCTGGCTCCCCGGTGGGCGAGCGGATCTCGTAGACGACCAGGGCACCGCGATCCCGGCGGGTCACCGGGAGGCCGCCGACCGGTCGTCTGGCGGCGCCCTCCCAGGGGGTGCGCTTCGCGCGGTTCGTGTGCAGGATGACGCTGTTCACCCCGAGCCGCGACAGCAGGGCCGCCGTGCGCCGGTTGGGGAAGGGCTCCACGCGCTCGACCAGGTGCTCCGTGAAGGCCGGATTGAGGCTCGAGCGGCCGTTGACGAGCGCCGGGAATCCGTCGGTCGACCACAGCAGATAGCGGCGGTTGTCGGTGGCTCGCTCAGCCGGCAGGTGAAGCTGTGGCGCAGCCACCGTGGCCACAGAGGGCGGCGCCGGCGGCACCTTGGGCTGGGCCTGGTTGTCGAACGGGTCGAAGGGAAGCCCCCGTCCCTCGACCAGGATCGCCACCACCAGCAGGGCGGCGATCGCGGTGCCCCCGCCCCACCTGGACAGCCTCCGAGCGGCGTCGCCCAGCATCGCTCGCTGCGCACCAGCTCCGGCAAGCAGCGCCAGCCCGAGCGAGGAGAACGTCACGAGCCTGCCTGGAACCCTGATGCCCTCCCACCCCGGCAGCAGCTCGTAGACGACGCGATACGGCCACGCGAGGCCACCGCTTTCCCTGAACCCGAGGGCGAGGACGCAGATCGCCACCACCCCCACCCCAAGCGCCCGCCGCAGCCAGCGCGGATAGGCGGGTGAGGAAAGGCCGGCGATCGCCAGGGCGAGGATCGCCAGGCCCGGAAGCAGGGTCTTCTCCGGGATGTTCTCCAGCCCGTCCCGGAGCGGCGACGTGGCGGCGCCCCAGACCAGGTTCTCGTCGGGGGCGACGAGAAAGATCCACGGCGGCCCCGAGTACGCCTCGACCTCAGCGGGCGTTCGCTGCGCCCCCGGGAACGCGTCGGCCACCCGCATATACGGCCGGCTCAGCAGCAGCCCGGCGGCGACGAAGAACACCGCGCCCACGGCCGTCGCGATCGCCAGCCCCCGGTCGGGGCGCGGACGTCCCTTGCGCAGCCAGACGATCGCGGCGATCAGCCAGATCGTGGTCAGCAGGTAGGCGAGCGGAAGGCCGAGCGTGAAGCCGATCGACAGCTGCCAGGCGGCGATCCCCCACCCAGCCAACACCCACGCCGGCCGGCGGAGGTGGTAGCCGCGCAGGCCGAGGGCGAGGGCGAGCGGGATTCCGCCGCTGGAGATGACCTGCATGTGGCCGTCCTGCTCCAGCCGGAAGGGCGCGAACGCAAACGCCGCCCCGGCAACCGCCGCTCCCCCCCGTCCGAGCCCCAGCTCGCGCGCCAGCAGATAGGCACCGGCGAACGCCAGCGCATAGGCGAACAGGAAGAGCAGGTCGTAGCGGGACACCGCCGCCTCCGGACCCGATCCAAGGAGCCCCGCGGGGGCGTAGCCGATCAGGGCGTCGGAGAAGGCGAGCGTGTCGCGCAGGGGCCAGAACTGGTTCGACTGGAAGAGGTCCAGCGGCTGGCGCCCGAGGGCGTGGCCGTCCCAGGCCACCTGCCACGACTGCGCCAGCGGATCACCGAGGTCCTTGGGGATGTCCGCTCCCAGGTGCAGGACGAGCGGCCAGTGCATGACCACCGCAAGCAGGCAGGCGCCCGCGACGAGCGCCACCAGCTCGCGTGCCGTGACCCGCTCACCGGCGTCGGGCATCCGCGGCATGCTCGCAGGGTGGCGCGTCGGCCACGCATGGCACGGGGAACCGGCGCCGCCTCCGCGCGATACGTGATACTCACCTGGAGGCCACCGATGACCGACCATGCGATCAGCCGTCGCCGCCTGCTCGGCGCCTCGGCCGCCGCCGGCATGGGGACGGTGCTGGGACGGGTCCCGGGCGCCCACGCCGCCAGCCGCAGCGCCGACGTGGTGGTGGTCGGCGCCGGCTTCGCCGGGCTCACGGCCGCCCTGAAGCTGGTCAGGGCGGGGCGCTCGGTGATCGTCCTGGAGGCCCGCGACAGAGTTGGCGGCCGGGCGCTCAACCAGCCGATCGGCGGCGGTGAGATCTCCGAGCGCGGCGCCACCTTCGTCGGCCCCACCCAGAATCACATCCTGACGCTGGCGAAGGAGTTCGGGGTCCGCAAGTTCCCCACCTTCAACGACGGCGACAACGTCTACGTCAACTCCCTCGGGCAGCGAAGCACCTACAGCGACACGGGGCCGCTGGGGACGGCACCTCCCGACCCGCTGATCCTCGCCGAGCTGACCCAGGCAGTGGTGCAGCTCGACCAGATGTCGACCGAGGTGCCCGTCGGCTCCCCGTGGACCTCCTCCCAAGCCGAGGACTGGGACCAGCAGACACTCGAGACCTGGGTTCGCGACAACAGCGAATCGGAGGCGTTCCGCGACCTGGTGCCGGTGGCGACGCGGCCGATCTTCGGCGCCGAGCCGCGCGACCTGTCGCTGTTGTTCGTGCTCTTCTACATCGCAGCTTCAGGCAACGAGCGGAACCCCGGCACCTTCGAGCGGAACTTCAACACTCGCGACGGCGCCCAGATGTGGCGCTTCGCGGGCGGCGCCCAGATTCTGGCGCTGAAGATCGCCAACCGGCTTGGCCAACGCGTCGTCCTCCGCTCCCCGGTGGAGCGGATCGTCCAGCGGCCGGGCGGAGTCACGGTCCACGCTCGGGGGCTCCAGGTGGACGCCAAGCGGGCAATCGTCGCCATCCCGCCAACGCTCGCCGGCCGGATCGAGTACCGCCCGAAGCTGCCCGCGGAGCGAGACCAGCTGACCCAGCGACTCCCACAGGGGACGCTGGTCAAGGTCACGGCGGTCTACCAGAGGCCCTTCTGGCGGGACGCGGGGCTCAACGGAACCGCCGTTTCGTACACCGGCCCAGCCAACGTCACCTTCGACGACTCGCCCGAGGACGGCTCTGCGGGCGTCATCTTCGGCTTCGTCGGCGGCGATCAGGCGCGGAGCTTCATGCGCAGGTCGAAGGCCGCCCGCCGCGACGCCGTGCTGGCCAACTTCACCACCTACTTCGGTTCTGCGGCCGCTCATCCGCGCTCCTACTTCGAGACCAACTGGACCCGCGAGGAATGGACGCGCGGCTGCCCGGTGGCGATTGCCGGGCCGGGCACCCTGCTGGCCTACGGGCCGGCGCTTCGCAAGCCGGTCGGCCGCATCCACTGGGCGGGAACGGAGACGTCGACCTACTGGAACGGCTACATGGACGGCGCCGTTCGCTCCGCCGAGCGGGCGGCCCGGGAGGTTCTCGACGCGCTCTGAGGTCTGCGGCTACCGCTTGTAGCCGAAGTCCGCGGTGTAGGTGGCCGCCCTGGCGCCCCGGTTCGAGGGGCTTCCCCAGACCAGTCCCACTCCGACGTTCTTGAGCTGGCTGTCGAGCAGCACGTGGCGATGGTCGGGGCTGTGCATCCAGGCCTTGACGATCTTGCGTGGCGTCCCCTGTCCCTTCTCTCCCCAGGCCAGGGTCTCCCCCACGCGCCAGCTGCAGTTGCAGGGGAGATAGCTCGTGGCGTGGATCCTCCCCACGAGGTCCTTCTCCCCAGGGCACTGGTGCGCGAAGCAGCCATGGCGCTGCATGTACTTCGAGTGCCGCTTCCCCGCCTTGCGGAGCGCAGACTTCGCGCGGACGCGGGCAAGCCCGTGGTTGCGCCGCATCTTGTTGATCTGGCAGACAACGGCCTTGCGGGCGCGCTTCTGGGACACGTGACGTGGGCCCCGGTGAGACCCCTTGCATTTCGAGGCCTCGGCGGTTGCCACGCCGATCTTGGCGACCGAGGTCGTGACCAGCATCAAGGTCGAGACCAGCAACGCGGCGGCGAGGACCGCAACCGCCGTGCCGAACATCGTCCGAATCGTTCCCCTGCCACCGGGCCCAGCGATCTGCGGTTGGGCCAGCGGGTCCGCCTGACGGCGATGTAGCCGTCCTTCCATAGCTTCCTCTCTGTCGCTTACGGGGTTAGCTGACGGGCTCGCGCCGAAAGGGCTAGCGCTACGCGGCTTGCACCGCGATTCGCCCCGTTGTGGGACTTTGGGTCCCCCGATCCCCGCGAATATGTGGCGGGGACTCAGCGGGAAGGTCGCGGGATACTAACACGACGTTAGGACGATGTTCGCCGGTTCAACACACGACGCTAACATTGCCGTGTCAGGCCGGTCGGATGGGGTCCGCCCGCAAAATGCGCCTTTCTCACGTTTTCAGGTATCGACGCAGCGCCATAACCGGGGTAGACTCGCCAGCGATCAGTCAGACGTGAAGCGGACGGTCGAACGGACGCTGACCGGCTGACTGAATGGCGGGCGACACGGCCATTTGGCAGGCGCTCCGCGGAAGCTTCCCCGGGAGTTGCAAATGAGAGCCATGGGGCTCTGGCGCTTTGCGCCTCGATTTCAGACGAGGATCCAGCCCGAACGCGCGATGGCCGCGCGATCGGAGCTGATGCCGCCGGAGCTCCAGAAGAAGATGGTCGCCGCATTCGAGCGGGCGCGCGCCGAGCGACTCGGGGCGCAGATTCCGGAGCAGGGGGCCAGTCAGGCGACCGATCCCTGGACCCGTGCGAATACGGCTGCGTTCCTGATCCTCGAGAGCGAACGCCGGGCAATCGCGACGCGTCTTTGCCGCCGCTACCGGCGCCCTCGGGATCGCTACCGCGACCTCGTCCTGGTCACGAAGCTGCTTCGCTTGGAGTACGAGCACCTTGCGGGGCGGGTCGGCGAGAGGGCCGGTCCTCCCGCGCCGCCCAACGGGCTCCCCGTTGGTGGCGACATGCCCGCGGAATGGGCTCGGCCCTGGGGCTCCGGGCCGATGGTCGAGATCGGCACCGCGTTCATCTTCTACCGGGATCAGCGCGACCGACTCGCCAAGCGGCTGCCGACCTCGACCGTGAAGAGCGCGGCGGCGGCGGCGGCGCAGCGCCGAAACGGAATCTTGTCTCGGTTCGAGGGGGCCATGGGCGAGTGGAGGCCCGAACTCGAGCACGGCGGGGGCACGGCTGCGGGTTCGCGGAAGCGGCAGGCGAAGGGGACCGGTGAGGTGAAGCGGACGTGGCCCTGGGCGAGCCTTGGGTTGACGAGGCCAGCCGCGGCGCTCGCGGCAGTGTTCGTTGCCGTGGGGGTCGGCACGATCATCGCCGAGACCCGCGGCGGCGGGTCTGCTGGCTTCGTGAGCGTCGCGAGCCCGGCCGTCGCAATCGTGCCCGAGCCCCTGGCGGGCCTGGCCGCACAGTCGCGGAGGTCCCAGCCGGCGCGCGACCGAGGCGCGCGGCACGGCGCATCCCCGAGTTCTCCCAAGCGGAACGAGGGCAAGGAGGCAAGCGAGGCCGTGCTGACCACGTCGGAGCTGCCCCCTGCGGCGCCAGCTCCCGAAGCGAGCCCCGGTTCCGATCGCCGCAGCCGCTCCCGTCGCCGCCCCCGCTCCCACGCCGGCGCCTCCTCCCGCCGAGCCGCCCGCCCCGAAGCCCGAACCCAACCCGAAGCCTGGGCCCATCTCGTCCCTGCCGCCCCCTGTCGACTCCCTGCCACCCCCCGGCAGCGGGGCGGAGGAGGCTGATCTGAGATGGTCGTGAAGGCCCGTCTGGCCATCCTTGCCGCCGTCGGCTGCCTGGCGCTGACCGGGGCCTCGGACGCGCTCGCCGACCCGATCCCGCTGGCGCCCGCCGACGGGGCTCAGTTAACCGCGCGCGTTGACCAGATCGCCTTCCAGGCGTCGACCGCCGTCAGCCCGGCGCCCGGCCGCATGATCTTCTACGTGTCGCGGGACGACGAGGTCACCGCCGGCGAGCTCTCGAACCCCTTCGACGACTTCTTCTCGGGCCCCGATGGCGGCGTTCCCCCGGTCTACGCCGCGGGGCCGGGCACGGACACGAATTGGCCCAACAAGCCGGGCACGTACTACTGGCAGGCGGTCTACAACAACTGCGGCTTCGCCGACCCGAACTGCTTCAGCGCGGTTCAATCGCTGACCATCGATCCCCTGCCGCCCCCGACCCAGACCTCACCCGCCGACGACGCGACCATTCCCTATGGCGGCCAGAGGACGTTCTCACTGCAGGACACCCCCGCCTACACGCGGTCAGGCACGCGCATCGAGATCGAGTTCTCCAGGAGCGCCGACCTGGCTTCCGACGGGACGTTCGCCGACCCCTACTACCTCGCCCGGCCGACCTCAGCCGGAGGCGGCGTCTACGAGTACCGGCTTGGTCCGCCGGTCAGCAACCACCCCGGAACCTACTACTGGATCGTCGAGCGCTTCGACTGTGCCGCCGCCGAGGAGGACTGCTACGTGAGCGACGGCGCGATCCGATCCTTCACGGTCTCGCGTCCGCCCGCCGGGAGCGTGCCGAACACCCGCCTCACCCGACATCCACCGCGTCGAATGCACAGGCGCTGGGCCAGGTTCGCGTTCTCCTCCAGCCTGCCGGGCTCTTCCTTTCAGTGCTTCTACACCGGGGGCTGGTCGTCGTGCCGGTCCCCGGAGAGGTTCCGGCACCTCAAACCGGGCCGCTACCGGTTCAAGGTTCGAGCGGTCGCGAACGGCAAGAGGGATCCAACCCCGGCCGCGTGGTTGTTCAAGGTCGTTCGCCGAAGCAAGGGCCGGCACTGAGCGCGCCGGTGGCCGACTTGCGCTCCTCTATGCAAGCGCAAGTCGACCACCGCTGACGGGCTGGCGCGGAGCGGCTAGGCCGGGGGCGCCTGCGTGGACGGCGGTGCCGACCGGGAGGGCGGGCGTGCCCTGATCGCCAGCAGGATGCTGACCCCACCGATCCAGAGGCCTGCTCCGATGAAGGCGAAGAAGCCCACCGGCGTCATCCCCGCCACCCCGAAGAGGATCGCGACCCAGCCGAGCCACTTGGGCAGGGCCCCGTGCCGAACCACCGAGATTCCGACGGCCAGCATGAAGACCGAGCCTCCCAGGGCGAGCGGCAAGAAGTCGTTGCTCCACAGGACGCTGAGCGCCTGGACGGTCGCCGGCTCGAGGTCGTCGACGTTGTCGACCGCCTCCGCGAGGGCGATGTTGATCGTTGCGTCGATGGCGGCCGCGATCGCCAGGATCGTCGCCCCGGCCAGCGCCACCGCGGAGAGCATGTGGCCCTCGCCCTCGGCGGCCCGGAGCACCTTTCGCATATAGCCGCCGAAGAAGACCAGAGCGGTTCCCGCAATCACCTGGATTATCGAGCCGATCCAGATCGCGTCGGTGTTGTCGGCGTAGAAGTCGATGATCTCCTGCACCGGGTCATCGGATGGATTCGGCGGTTCACCCGCGACCACGAAACCGACGATCACCAACACCAGGAACGCCAGCCCCGTCAGCGCGGCGAGCCAATCCTTGTTGTTCATGCCCTCCTCCTTTGGCCGTAGCTCTTCGCGCCCGGCGGACGCCGTGGGCAGTATTCAGCTCGGTACGGACGCAATGCAATAGGCTCGCCGGCAGCGCTCGCACATCTCCACCCTGAGGCTCCCCGTGTCCGCCGACCCAATCACTCTTCGGGAATTGCTCGTCACCGAGCGGGAGCTGTGGCCCGACGGGCCGCCGCACGAGCTGTTCAAACGGATGCGGGCAGAATGTCCGGTCCACTGGACGGCGGGGATGACGGAGTACCCGGAGGAGGCGGGCTACTGGTCGGTGACGACGGCCGACGACGTCCACGACGTGAGCCACGACTGGGCGACCTACTCCTCCGAGCTGGGGGGCGTGACGGCGCTGACCGACGCGATTCTGCCGCTCGACCTTCAGCAGGCGATGTTCATCGCCATGGACCCGCCGAAGCACGACCGGCTGAAGATGCTCTTCCAGCGCGGCTTCACGCCGCGGCGGATCGCCGAGCACGAGGACGCGATCCGGGCGATCACGGTCGGCGTCCTGGACGGGCTCGGCGACCAGGAGACGTGCGACCTGGTCACTGATGTCGCGCAGCCGGTCGTCTCGCGCGTGATCGGCAGCTTCATGGGGATCCCGCCCGAGGACGACGAGATCTGGGCGCGGCTGATGAACACCACGCTCGGCGCGGGCGACCCCGACCTCAATCCCGAGGGCGTCGAGTCGCTGATGGAGCGTGACGTGCCCGAGATCTTCGAACGCTGCCGGCGGCTGATCGCCGAGCGCCGCGAGCGGCCCACCGACGATCTGACCAGCGTCCTGGTACATGCCGAGGTGGATGGCCAAAAGCTCGAAGAGCACGAGATCGTGATGGGGTTCTTCCTCCTCGTCGCCGCCGGCAACGACAGCACGAAGGCGACCTATTGCAGCGGCATGCGTGCCCTGATGGACAACCCGGAGCAGCGCCGGCTCCTGCTCGACGACCCCTCGCTGATCCCGAGCGCGGTCGAGGAGTCGCTGCGGATGTTCCCGGCCTTCGCCCACTTCCGCCGCACCACGACGCGCGACACCGAGCTGGGCGGGCAGCCGATCCGCGAGGGCGAGAAGGTGGTGATGTGGTACGTGTCGTCGAACCGCGACGAGTCCCGCTACGAGGATCCTGACCGCTTCGACGTCACCCGCAACCCCGAGCACCAGGCCTTCGGCGCCGGCGGCCGGCACTTCTGTCTCGGCACCGCGCTGGCGCGGCTCGAGCTGCGGATCCTGTTCGAGGAGACGCTGGCGCGCTTTCCGGCGATGGAGGTCGCGGGCAGCCCGAGTTCGCCGAGAACCCGTTCATCAACCAGCTCAAGACGCTGCCGGTCCGGCTGCGGCCGTAGGTCAGGCGGCGGGCTCGCGCTCGGCCCCGCCCGCGAAGAACTCGATCAGCAGTCGCCCCACCCGCTCGGGCTCCTCGTGCTGCACCCAGTGGGAGGCGTCCGGGCAGGCGTACGACCCGCTCCAGGTTGGGGACGTCGGCAGGGTCGGGCTCGGCCAGCTCGGGGCCGACGTGGCGATCGCGCTCGCCCCAGATGACCAGCGTCGGAGCCTGGACCGGTTGGGTAGGTGCCCCCACTCGACGGACGTTCCGAAAGGCCGCGCGATAGTAGTTGAGCATCGCCGTCGGGGCGCCCGGCTGGGACCACGCCTCGACATAGTGCGCGATGTCCTGCGGCGTGAAGGCCCCCGGCCGCGCGTCGTCGAACGCGCTGCGAAGCGCCGCCCAGCCGCGCGCCCTGAGGAGGCGCTCGGGTATCCGCGGCAGCTGGAAGAAGAACATGTACCAGGATCTGGCGAGCTGGCGAGGGCGCCGCAGGGCGCGCACCATCCGGCGGGGATGGGGGCCGTTGAGGATCGCCAGCCGCTCCACGACCTCCGGGTGGTTCGTCGCCGTCGCCCAGGCGGACCCGGCTCCCCAGTCGTGTCCGACCAGGAAGGCCCGTTCCGCTCCCCGTTCGCGGATCAGGTCGCGGACGTCGGCCGCCAGCAGGTCGGTGCCGTATGCGGCCACGTCCGCAGGGCGCGACGAGAGGTTGTAGCCGCGCGTGTCGGGCGCAACGACGCGAAAGCCGGCCTCCGCAAGCGCCGGGATCTGCCGGCGCCAACCGAACCAGAACTCCGGGAAGCCGTGCAGCAGGACGACGAGCGGACCGTCTCCCGCCTCGACGTAGTGGATTCGTACGTCCTCGAGCTGGGCGTATCCGTCCTCCAGGCCGATGGACTCGAGGGTCGCCATGGATGTGTGGCTAGCCTCGCAGCCCGACGTCTTCGAGGGCGTCCGCTTTCGACTGGTAGAGCTTGATGTGACGCACCTTGCCGCCGGTGATCGTCCACAGCTGAGCGCCCGTCGCATCGACCTCGACCCCGCTTCCGCGGCCACGACCCCGGACCCGGCTTGCAATGACTACCCGCTCCTCGTCCACCTCAATGATCTCTTGGGGTTCCCAGCGGAACTCCTCCCACGCTTCGAGGAAGGATTCGAACAGCTCCCGCGCCCGCTCGCGCCCTCGATAGACCCCGCCATGTGGCGCGATCGAGTTCGACCAATCCGCCTCGAAGTCCTCGTGGGCCGCCTCGGTCGCTCGATCGAGATCCCTTCTGTTGAGGGACTCGATGGTCCCCCTCACGATCTTCACGTTCTCGCTCTGCGGCGACATCGGGTTGCTCAGTATCCCGCCCTGGCCTCGCGGGCCGCTGGCGGATTTACTCGGCGCTCAGCGCTTCTTGTTGCCGTCCCTCCAGCAAGCGCGACCAGAAGCGGACGTACTCGCGCTCGTGTCCGATCCCGGCTTCGAGCGAGAGCCGCATCCCGTCTGCCATGTCGGTCTGCTCGAGGAGCTCCTCGTACGCGTGGAGGCGTCGTTCGTGCCGCTCGACCTGTGCCTTTGCCAGCGAGGCCGGATCGGCGCCGCAGAACAGCTTCAGCAGGCCCGGGTCGCGGAGCTCGTAGATGTCGGTGTCGGGGTCGGCTCGCCACGCCTTCAACGCCTTCCGCCCCGCCGGCGAGAGGCGGTACGTGCGGCGCCGGCGGCCGCCCTCCTCCCTGCGCTCGTCGAGCAGTCCGGCCTCCGCCAGGCGGGCGCACTCCGTGTAGAGCTGGGTGTGCGGGATCGACCAGAAGTGGAAGATGCTGACCTGCGCGATCTGCTTCAGCTGGTAGGGCGTCGCGGGCTCGAACAGGTCGAGCATGCCGAGCACCGCGTAGGAGGTATCGCTCAGACGAGGAGGTGAGATCGCTGAGGGAGCTGACATCGCCGATCATGATACAGTTCGGCCAGAACGGTTCGGATCGAACGATTCAGGAGGCATGATGAGCACGGTCACCGACACTCCCGCCATCGCCACCGCGCGCCGCGGCTTCGACTCGCTCGAGGAGGAGACGCATCATCGACGGCCTCCCCGTGCAGGGCGAGCTTCCGCCCTGGCTCCAGGGATCGCTGCTTCGCACCGGCCCGGCCAAGTGGGAGGTCGGCGACCGCACCATGAACCATTGGTTCGACGGCTTCGCGATGCTGCACCGCTTCTCCTTCGCGGACGGCGACGTCTCCTACGCGAACCGCTTCCTCGAGAGCCGCGCCTACCGCGCGGCGCGCGACGAGGGCAGGATCGCCTACTCGGAGTTCGCCACCGACCCGTGCCGCTCGCTCTTCGCGCGGGTCAGCGCCATGTTCTCGCCGAAGCTGACCGACAACGCCAACGTCAACCTGACGAAGCTCGGCGAACGCTTCATCTCGATGACCGAGACGCCGATCCCGGTGGAGTTCGACGCCGAGACGCTCGCCGCGGCGGGCGTTGCCTACGAGCCGCCCGGGACAGCTCTCCACCGCCCATCCGCACATGGACCGCGCGACCAAGGGGATGCTGAACTACGCGGCGAAGCTCGGCCCGCGCGACCAGCTACCGGTTCTTCCTGCTGCCGCCCGGGCGCTCGAAGCCCGAGGTGATCGCGACGCAAGCCCGTCCGCGAGCCCGCCTACATGCACTCCTTCGGGCTCACCGAGCGCTGGCTCGTCCTGGCCGAGTTCCCGTTCGTGGTCAACCCGCTGCGGCTGGCGTTCGGCGGCCGGCCCTACATCGAGAACTACCGCTGGAAGCCCGAGCTCGGAACGCGGTTCCACCTCTTCGACCGCACGACCGGCGAGAGCGCTCGGCCCGTTCGAGACCGAGGCGCGGTTCGGCTTTCACCACGTCAACGCCTACGAGGAGGACGGCGACGTGGTCGTCGACATCTGCACCTTCCCCGACGCCGGGATCGTCGAGGACCTCTACCTGGAGCGGCTGCGGGCCGGCAAGGCGGTCGCTCCCGGGCACCTGGAGCGCTTCCGCATCGCGCCCGAGGCGGGAACCGTAAGCATCGAGCGGCTGATCGACGAGCCGATCGAGCTGCCGCGAATCAACTACGGCAGCTGCAGCGAGCGCCCCTACCGCTACACGTGGGGCGTCAGCGGCAGCGGTGGTGCGATGGCGGCTGGATCGACCGGATCGTCAAGGCCGACGTCGTCGAGCGCCGCTCGACCACGTGGTCCGAGGAGGGCTGCTTCCCCGGCGAGCCGGTGTTCGTCGCGGCCCCCGGCGCGGATGCCGAGGACGAGGGGGTGCTGCTGTCGGTCGTCCTCGACGGCCGCAAGGGCAACTCCTTCCTGCTCGTGCTCGACGCCCGCTCGCTCGACGAGCTGGCCCGGGCCGAGGTCCCGCACCACATCCCGTTCGGCTTCCACGGCCAGTTCGCGCGGGGCTGAGGCGCATCGTGGAGGCGCTGATCGAAAGGCATCCGCTGCGCGTCGCGATGGAGGCGCGCGACCTCGAGCGGAGTGGCCGAGGCGCTCGCTCCCGATGTGGTTCTCCACTCCCCGATCACCTCGTCGTTTCGCTTCGTCGGTAGGGAAGAAGTGACGGCGCTGCTGGGGATCGTCCGCGAGCTCCTCGAGGATCTCGACTACTTCGAGGACTTCGGCGAGGACCGCACCCACCTGCTCGGCTTTCGGGCGCAGGTCAACGGTCAGCCCCTGGAGGGCACCGACATCATGCGGCTGGACGAGCAGGGCCGGGTCCGCGAGCTCAGGGTGTTCATCCGGCCGCTCCCGGGGCTGACCGCGCTGATCGCCGCCCTCGCCCCGCGCCTGGCGAGAAAGACGGGGCGGGCGAGGTCGGCCGCCGTCGCCGGAATGGTCCGCCCTCTCGCCACGATCACACGCCTCACCGACGCCCCCGGCTCGAGACTGGCCATGGGCAAGGTGTGGGCGACGCCGGAACCGTCGCAGCTACGGAGAGGACCCTCAGCGGGCTCGGGCGCCGGCTGGGGATCCGCCGGCTTCGGCTCGGCCGCGTGCGGCAGCCATTCCAGCCACTTCGGCAGGTACCAGTTCCAGTCGCCGAGGACCTTCATCGACGCCGGCAGCAGCACGCCGCGGACGATCGTCGCGTCGATCAGCACCGCCACCGCCAGCCCCACGCCCATCTCCTTGAAGTCGAGGAAGGTCAGGGTGATGAAGACCGAGAACACGAACACCATCACCAGCGCGGCGCTGGTCACCGTCCCGGCCGTGGTCGAGATTCCATGCCGGACGGCGTCGGAGGTGCTCATCCCGCCGTCGTACGCCTCGCGCACCCGGGAGAGGATGAAGACGTGGTAGTCCATCGAGAGCCCGAACAGGATCACGAACAGGAACAGCGGCAGCCATGAGGTGACGCCCCCGTTCGAGGTGAAGCCCAGCAGGTCTTCGCCGTAGCCCTCCTGAAAGACCAGCACCAGGACGCCGTACGCCGCCCCGATCGACAGCAGGTTGAGCACGATCGCCTTGATCGGGATCACGATCGACCGGAAGGTGACCAGCATCAGCAGGAAGGCGAGCGCGAACACGAAGGCGAAGATCAGCGGCAGCCTGTCGACGAGCTGATCCCGGAAGTCCTTCGAGGCAGCGGCGTCCCCGGTGACGTCGGCCGTGACGCCGGGGATCCCGCCGACTGTGGCAGGGATCATCTCGTCGCGGACCTCGTTCAGCGCCGCCGTGGACTCGTCGTCGTTTCCGTTGCCGACCGTGGGGATCTCCACCACGGCGACGGTGCCGTCGCTGCTGTAAGTGACCTCCGTGTTGCCGATCACGGCGGGGGATCCCGCCGCTAGACGCTCCAGCGAATCGATGCCGAACTTCGTCTGGCCGCCCCGGACGTCATCCGACCTTGACGACCACGTCAACCGTCACGCCTTCCTTCGGGAAGGCGTCCTTGAGCCGGTTGTAGGTCTCGATCACGGGCAGGTCCTGCGGCAGGTCGTCCACGCTCGAGACCACGATCTTCATGTTCAGCGCCGGCACCGACAGCGCCACCAGGGCGCCGCCGGCGATCAGCGATCGACAACCAGGGCCGGCGCGTCACGCGATCGACGGTGGCCGACCAAAAGCGCGACTCTCCTGCCCCTCGCCGGCGGCCCAGGAACGGCAGGCGGCCCTTCTCCACCCGGTCTCCGAGCCAGGCGAGCACCGCCGGCAGCACCGTCAGCGAAGCGAACATCGCGATCGCGACCACGAGGATGGTGCCCTCGGCGAACGAGTAGAAGGTCTTGTCGCCGCTCAGGAACATGCCGGCCATCGCGACGATCACCGTGAGGCCGGAGATCAGCACCGCGCGCCCCGAGGTGGCGGCGGCGACCTCGAGCGCGGTGCGCTCGTCGCGCCCCGCGGCGCGCTCCTCGCGCTCGCGTCGCAGGTAGAAGAGCGAGTAGTCGACGCCGACCGCCAGCCCGATCAGCAGGATGACCGATGAGACGTTGCTGTCCACGGGGGACAGCTGGCTGGGTATGGCGACCAGCGACATCGCCGCGATCACGGCGCTGAACCCGAGCAGCAGCGGCACCAGCGCCGCCACCAGCGTGCCGAAGGCGAGCACCAGGATCAGCAGCGTGATCGGCAGCGAAAGCATCTCCGCCTGGAGCAGGTCCTCGGTGAAGGTGTCGTTCAGCTCCTTGTTCGAGCTGACGTTTCCGAACTGCTCCACCAGCAGATCGGGGTGGTCGGCCTGTACCGACTCGATGGCGTCCTCCGCGGGACCGAGTCGATCCCGCGCCTCGAGGTCGTCGCCCGTGATCTCGAATTCGACCAGCGCCGAGCGCCGGTCGGCGGACACCGACCCGCCGCGGGCCTGCGGCGACTTCGCGAGCGGCGACTTCACGTTCTCGACGTACTGCGCCTGCGAGAGCCGCGCCGTGACTTCCTCGACCGCGGCTCGGAACTCGGGATCGGCGATCGTCAGCGTCTGGCCTTGGATGAGAACGTTCTCGGTGTTCGGCCTCAGGCCCGCGTCCTCGAGCGTCTGTTCGGCGCGGCCCGCCTCGCCCGTGAACTGGTCGGCGCCGTGGATCTGGTTCTGGCCGACGGCGTTGCCGGCCAGCACCGCGACGGCGACGAACAGCAGCCACCCCCAGATCGCCGTCTTGCGGTGAGTGGCGCTCCAGTGGGCGGCACGCGAGGCGAGGTTGTTCCTATCCAAGCTGCCCCTTCGGGGATTGGAAAGCGTGTCTGGGCGAAGCGCCGGCGGCGGGCGGTTGGCGACCCTCGCTCACGGCCACCCTAGACGATCCGTGCCAAACGAACCCGATAACGTCGCCCCACAGCGACGAACAGGAGGTGCAGCGTGGCGATCGACCTCGATGCCTATCGGGAGCAGAGTCTCGAGACCTGGGGACAGATGGCCCCGGGCTGGCAGGATCGGCGGGACTGGCTGATGGAGATCACCGGCCGCGTGAATGAATGGCTGGCGCAGAAGGCGGACCCGCAGCCGGGCCAGACCTTCCTCGACATCGCCGCCGGGACGGGCGACCTGGGCTTCGCAGTCGCGGAGCGCGTGGGCCCCGACGGCCACGTGATCTCCACCGACTTCGCGCCGGAGATGGTCGACGTGGCGCGCCGCTTCGGCGAGGCGCGCGGACTCGAAAACGTCGAGTACCGCGTGCTGGACGCCGAGCGCATGGACCTCGACGACGACAGCGTGGACGGTGCGGTCTGCCGCTGGGGCTACATGCTGATGGCCGACCCGGCCGCCGCGCTGAAGGAGACCAGGCGGGTGCTGCGCGACGGCGGCCCGCTGGCCTTCGCCGTCTGGAGGACTCCCGACCGCAACCCCTGGGCGGGCATCCCCGGCATGACGCTCGTCCAGCGAGGCCACATGCCGGCGCCCGAGCCGGGAGCGCCGGGGATCTTCGCCCTGGGAGAGCCCGACCGCATCCGCGAGCTGGTCGCGGGGGCCGGCTTCGGTGAGCCCGAGCTGGAGGAGATCGCGTTCGAGTTCCGCTATGCGGACTCGGACGATCTGTGGGACGCGCTGGTGCGCATCGCCGGCCCCCTCGCCCGGGTCGTCAAGGCGCTGCCCGACGACGAGAGGCAGGCAACGCGCGAGGCGATCATGGAGAACATCGAGCAGTACCGCAACGCGGACGGCACGTACACCGCTCCCGCGGCCACGTGGGGCGTGCTGGTGCGCTGATCCAGGTGGCTAGACGATGCAGGCGTTGTAGACGCGGAGCCGGACCCCGGTGGTCTGACCCTCCGCCACCCTGACGTCCTTGGCCTCGCCCTCCCAGCAATACCCGCCGTTGCGGATGAACGCCCGGACGCGATAGGCCCCGGACGGGACCTTGGCCCGAAAGTGGCCGTCCTTGGGGTGAAGCTTGGCGACCAGCTCGCGATCGGGAAGGCTGCGGACCGTAACCACCAGGTTGTCGCGCGTGTATGGCCGCGGGGGCGGCGGCGGGTACTGGCACGGCCCGTAGCAGGTGGCGTCGTAGACGACGCCTCTGATCGCCCCGGGGCGGGAGTCTTGCCCGGCGGCCGCCTGGACGGGCAGGGCCGCCGCGGCAAGCAGGAGGGCAAGAACGAGGAGCTTCCTCATGTTCGCAACGGTACCCGTTCGGCTTCATCACGAAACAAGGGTTCGCGACGCTCAGGGCCGTGGGGTGACGACCACGGGCGTCCCGCGCCGTGGTGAGAAGGTGATGTTGCGTCGCGCGATGCCCTCCGGCCGGCGGCGGGCGCCGCGCAGCTCGCAGCGGCGCAGCGTCTCGCGCAGGACGACGCGCATCTCGAACTCGGCAAACGAGGCGCCGAGGCAGCGCCGAACCCCGCCACCAAACGGGATCCAGGCGTAGGTCTCGGGGCTTTCGTCGAGGAACCGTTCGGGCCTGAACTCGAGCGGCGCCGGGTAGATGTCCTCACGGGTGTGCGTCAACCAGATCGCCGGGGTCACGTCGGTGCCGGGCGGCAGCGTGAAGCCATCCACGCGCAGCTCGCCGCGCAGGCGGCGCCCGGCGAGCGGGATCACCGGCCGCAGGCGCAGCGACTCGGCGATCACGGCCCGCAGGTAGGCCTCCTCGCCGGCGTCCAGCTCGGACCGCAGGCGCCCGAGGGCCGCCGGGTGGCGCAGAAGCAGGTCGAAGGTCCAGGCGAGTGCCGTCGCCGTGGTCTCGTGCCCGGCGAGCAGCAGGGTCATCAGCTGGTCGCGCAGCTCGACGTCGCTCATGGGCTCGCCGTCCTCGAAGCGGGCGGCAACGAGCATCGAGAGGATGTCCTCGCGGCTTGCGAGGTCCGGGTCGGCGCGCCGCTCGGCGACCTCGGCGCCCAGCAGCTCGTCGACTTCGGCCATGCGACGGTTCAGCGCGGCGAGCGGGTCGGGCCCGCCGAAGCGCCGGGCCAAGAGGACTCGCACCTGCAGCACGGGCGAGGACGTCTGGGCGAGCAGGTCGGCGAGCAGCGACTGAAGGCGGGCGACACGCGCCGGGTCGCTGACACCGAAGACGGCGCGCAGGATCACCTGGAGCGTCAGCGCCTGCATGCGGGGGTGGATCGCGAACGTTTCTCCGGGGGGCCACGTGTCGATCTCGCGGGCGGCGAGCTGCTCGATGATCCCCTCGTAGGCCCGCATCCGCTCGCCGTGGAAGGGGGGAAGCATCAGCCGCCGCCGCGCGAGGTGCTCGTCGCCCTCGAGAAGCAGGACCGAGCGCGGCCCCAGCACGGGCTCTAGAGTGGCACTGCGCCCCGGGGGCAGGCCGTTCTCGCGCCCGCGGTACAGCGCTCGGATCGCCTCCGGGTCGGAGACCATCACCATCGGCGTCTCGAAGCCGAGGAAGGTGACGCTGAAGGCATCGCCGTGTCGGCGCCGGCACGAGTTCATGAACTCGATCGGGCGAAACAGCCAGTTGAGGGTCTGGACGACCGGGGGCGCAGATGGTGAGGGCGGAAGAGTCACCTCCAACGGAGCATCTCATCTCCGCCTCGCCGCCGCGATGGGACCCGCGGTCCGCGTTACGGGCGCGCGACGATGCTCACTTGACCCCGAGCTGGCGCCTCTCGCGCTTCTGGGCCATGAGCGCCAGGTCGGACTGCGCGAGGAGCTCCTCGGCCGTCGTTCCATGGGTCGCCTCCGCCGCGCCCCAGGAAATGGAGAGGGGTCGGCCCCGGGCATCGGAACAGGTGCTCTGCACCTCGGAGGCCAGGCGCGCCGCGGCTCGCTCCGCACCCTCGCGGTCGGTGTCGGGAAGCAGCAGCGCGAATTCGTCGCCGCCCCAGCGAAAGCCACGATCGCCTCCGCGCATCGTCCTCTTTACCGCCTCGGCCGCCTGCTTCAGGCAGCGATCTCCGTCGAGGTGGCCGAACTCGTCGTTGATCTGCTTCAGGCCATCGATGTCCACAAGCGCCACACTGACCGTCGAACGGGCCCGCTCGCTCCGCGCCATCTCGGTTTCGAGCGCCTCGTCGAAGGCGCGCCGGTTGCCGAGCTCGGTCAGCGCGTCAGCGCGGGCCAGGCGCTGGGCCTTCTCCTCCTCGCCCCGCAGACGGACACGCTGAGCCCGGATGTAGACCATCAGCGCCAGCATGATCACCCCCAGGACGCTCCACAGCAGGACGTTGGTGGCGATGCTGGTTGCCGCGCCGGCGCTCCACCCGTCGTAGAGGAGGGGCGCCGATGCCACCAGCACGGTCGCGCCGAGGAAGGCGAGCGCCCGGCGGGGAGGATGGACGCCCATCGCCGAGCCCACCCAGAGCAGATAGAGCTTCTCGTAGGCGCTTCCGGCCCCGCCCGCGAGCCATACGAGGGCCGCAACCTGCGCGAGGCCGAGATAGCTGAGCGCCAGCAGGGCCGTGAAGGCGGGCGGGGGCTGGCGGCGCAGCACGCGGCGCCCGCCGGCCAGGCTGCCGGCAACGAGGCCGCCGGCAAGAACCCAGCCCGTCGGGCCCGTGGCCGCAGTGGGATGGTCGAAAGGCAGGAAGGCGAGGGCAAGCAGGCCGCTCAGCACCCAGAGCAGGGCGACGATCCGCGCCGCGTTGCCCTGATCAGCCCCGGCGTAGGTCTGAGCGCCTCTCGCGAGGAGCCGACCCAATCGTTGTCCCACTTGAGTTCCGCGCTTGGCCACGACGCTCACTGGGTAGTAGTCGGCACGGCCGGCGCAATCCTGGAGGCTCTGGAGACCCTGATGCCACTAGTAGCCTCTGGGGCGAAAGGAGGCGACATGTCCGAGCGCGTGGTCGAGGACCCGGTTCTCAGGCAGCGATTCAGCTTTCGGCGGACAACCGACGCGGACGGCGGCGAGGTCCTCCACATCGAGATCTGGGTCGACCCGGGCGGTGGTGTGACACCGCACATCCATCCCGCCATGGAGGAGCGCTTCACGGTCCTGGCCGGCCGCCCGAGCTTCCTGGCCGCCAGGAAGTGGCAGGCCGCCGCCCCGGGCGACACGGTCGTGGTCCCGGCCGGCCTCCGGCACGCCTACCGCAACACCGGCGACGAGGTTGCCCACATCGCCTGCGAGGCGCGCCCGCCCTCGTCGCTGCAGGAGTTTCTCGAGGACACCGCCGCCCTCAGCCGGGCCGGCAGGATCACCCGCCACGGGGTCCCGAAGGGCCCCACCGCGCTGCTCTTGGGCGCGGTGATGGCCCAGCACTACCGCGACATGGCCGTGCTCCTGTTTCCGCCCATGCCACCGCCGCTCCTGCAGCGGCTCCTCTTCCCCGCCCTCGCCCGGCTGGGCGAGCGGCGCGGCTATCGGGCCGGACGCTTCTCGGAGCTCGCCTAGTTTCGTCCGTTCAGGTGAGCGAGGTGACGAAGAGCACCGCGGCGATCGCGAAGTAGACCCCGGTCAGGACAGCGATGCTCCGCCGATCGATCCGCCGCGCGACCGAGACATCCCCGTCCACGTCGATCCAGGAGTGGCGCACGATCATCGCCAGGGTCACGACCACGAAGGCGTAGGAGAGGATGTAGAGCTTGTCGAGCAGCAGCAGGTAGTTCACTTCGGGCAGGCTGGAGTTGCTCGTCAGCTGCAGGGCGACCAGGGTGAGAAGCGCGGTGATCCCGATCCCGACGCGTGCCTCCACGTAGCGCGGGTGAACGCTCAGCGAGAGCAGCGCGGTCAGGGCGATGAGCAGCATCGGCAGCAGCAGCTTCAGCGCGTAGGTCACCTTCGGCCGTGTGACCGGCAGGTCCACGATCGCCCGCGAGTAGCTGAGGTCGCCGTACCGCGGGTCGCCGAAGCTGCTGTCGTACCTGTTGCTGACGACCGTCAACGACGGGTCCCCGATGTCCCAGCCGGGAATCGTCAGGTCGGCGCTGAGCGCGACCGGGTCATCGTCGGGGACGAACACAAGGTCGCGCTCGTCCGCCGCGGAGTCCTCGATCAGCACCCGCAGGTGCTGGGTGTCGAACGGGTAGCGCTCGAGCGGCAGCTTGGTGTTGAACTTGCCCTGGTTGCGGAGTACCTGGTACTGCGTCCCGTCGGGCAGCACCTCGGGCTTCGGGGTCTCGTAGGTGAGGATGTGGCCCCAGAGCTCGAACGCGTTCAGGAACTCGAACGACCGTGACGGGTCGATGTCCGGGTTGCGCCACTTGAACCACATGTACATGTCGACGTTGTAGGAGTGCGACTGCAGGTCGAGCTGCTGGATGTCGTTGATCAGCGCGCCGACCTTGACGACATCCTTGGCCTGCCCGGCGCCCTCGCGCGCGGCGGCGGCGTTCGTCGCCTCCTCCTTCTTGGCGGCGGATGAGGCGGGGCTTTGGTTCTGCGACGAGGCCGGCGATGCCATGAGGAGGCAACCGATGGCTGCAACGATCGCAGCCGAAGCTCGTGTCCCCATGGGGGTACTTAAGCACGACGCGAGCGGTTTCAGTTCCCGCAAAGTGCGGCGGTGTTGTTGGCGGGCCCAGCGACCGTGTGGTACAGCTTTGCGATTCGGCACATGGCTCCAACCTGAAAGGAGGGAGACTATGGGCCTCCAGCAAGCGCACAGCAAGGTAGCGGGAATGCTCCACGCGGGCACCCCGTTCCATGCCATCGAGGAGCAGATCGACGGAATCCCCGGTCTGCTGGATGACGAGCGGTCCGCGTTGTGGCTATACGCGTGGTCGCATCAGGGAAGCGATTGGCAGCACCGCGCGTCCACTCAGATCCTGTTGTGGGTGCGAGCGTAGGAGCATCGCTCATGATCTTCTCGCTGTCGTCTGGCCACTCTGCAACAGCCGCGGCAGAATACGCTCTCGCCTGTCACACGGACAACCCTGCCCACGACAGACGCGACGAGGAGACGATGAGCGAGCGAAGCGAATACACGCCCGGGGAGTTCTGCTGGGTGGATCTGGCCACCCCTGACCCCGACGCGGCGGCCAGGCTCTACGGGGAGCTGCTCGGCTGGGAGACCCAGCCGGCCGGGCCGGTGGAGGAGACCGGGGGCTACGCGTTCTTCCTCCGGGATGGAAAGCAGGTTGCCGGGTACGGACCGCTCCAGGGGGAGGGCCAGCCGCCGGCCTGGGCCAGCTACGTGAAGGTGGCCGACGCCGACGAGACCGCGGAGAAGGTCAAGCAGGCCGGGGGCAATGTCTTCATGGGGCCGATCGATCTGCCCGCCGACTCCGGGCGGATGGCCGTGATCGCCGACCCAAGCGGCGCCATCGCCTGCATCATGCAGCAGAAGCAGCACCAGGGTGCCCAGCTCGTCAACGAAGTCGGCTCATGGACCTGGAACCAGCTCGCCACCCCCGACCTCGACGGCGCCAAGGACTTCTACGGCAAGGTCTTCGACTGGGACCTGAAGCAGTCCGAGGAGGCTCCACCCGACTCGCCGTATTGGATGTGGCAGGTGGAGGGACAGCAGTGGGAGGAGGGGCTCGCCGGGGCGATGGGAATGGGCGACGACACACCGCCGGGCACCCCGCCCCACTGGATGGTCTACTTCGCCGTCGAGAGCGCCGACGGCGCGATCGAGACGGTCAAGCAGCATGGCGGGAGCCTGCTCTTCGGCCCACAGGACATCCCCGTCGGCCGGCTTGCCGTCTTCACCGACCCGCAGGGCGCGGCCTTCGCGGTGATCCAGCCGGATTACCCGGAAGGGCGCTAGCTGTCACAACTCCGTTGGCTTCTCCAGTGCGAATCAAGGGATACGTGGCGCTCGCCTTGGTCGCCGCCCTCGGCCTTTACATGGCCGTCGCCGGCCTTTCGCCGGCAAGCGCCGATGCGACGGTCCGTGCCAAGTTCTTCACGCTCGGCTTCCAGGGCAGCGACGCGACGTTCGTGATCCTCGCTCGCGAGCAAGAGGCGATCCGCCAGCTGCGAGCCGACCTCGCCAAGCCGCGGCGGGAGCGACGAATCGTCTCCGGAATCGTCCGCCTTCGGAAGCCGTACAACCAGCCGTGGTCTTACACGATGGGATCGAGATCGATCGTCTTGGCAGAGGCGTTCGTCGAAGTGTGTGACGCCAGCCCCACCTACGTGGAGCATCATCGCGAGGAATGGCTCGGGGAGCGCTGGTGCCCGTGGTCCTCGTACGTCAAGCGCGCCGGCCGCTGACCTAAGTGCGGGGCCTAGCGAGGGGTGCCCGCGGGCTCAGGCGCCTCGGGCTCTGGATTCGCCGGTAGACGGCGCTCGATCGAGGCCGCCAGGGTCGAGGGCAGCCAGACCTTCGGGCCGATGTCGAAGACCAGGGCCGGGACGAGCAACGAGCGCACCACGAACGTATCGAGGAGGACGCCGAAGGCGATCACGAAGCCGATCTCGGTGAGGAAGACCAGCGGCAGCGAGGCGAGGACGCTGAACGTCCCCGCGAGCACGATCCCGGCTGACGTGATGACCCCACCGGTGACCGCCAGGCCGCGGAGCATCCCGGGGCGGGTGCCGTGGCGCAGCGCCTCCTCGCGCACGCGCGCCATCAGGAAGATGTTGTAGTCCACCCCCAGCGCCACGAGGAAGACGAAGGTCCATAGCGGCAGCGACGGATCGGCGCCGGCGAAGTCGAAGACTTGCTCGAAGAAGAACGACCCCACGCCCATGGCGGCGAAGAAGGACAGCACCACGGTGGCGATCAGGATCACGGGAAGCACCAGCGCCCTCAGCAGCGCGGCAAGGACCAAGAAGACCACCAGCAGGACGAGGGGGACGATGACAAGGTTGTCCCGCTCCGCCGCCTCCCTGAGGTCGTGCTCCTCGGCCGTTGGGCCCCCGATCAGGACGTCCTCTCCCCCGGCGCCTCGCGCGACGTCCCGCAGCTCGGGGATCTGGTCGAACGCCTGCGTCGAATAGGGGTCGGCGCTCATGGTCAAGTCGAAGCGTGCTCCCGGCTGGCCTTCCTCGATCGGGCCCGCGCCCGCCACCTCCTCCCGGGCGGCGAGCGTCGCGCGCACCTCGCCGGCCACGTTTGGATTCGGCACCAGGACGGTGTTCGGGACGTTCGCTCCGGCCGGGAAGGCGCGCTCCACGAGGTCCTGACCACGGGTGGAGCTCTCCTCGTCGCGAAACTGGGTACCCGTGGTGAGGTCGGTGCTGAAGAAGACGAGGCCGACGCACATGACGCCCAGCGCCGCCGCCGCGCTCAGCCACACGCGCCGCGGCCTGGCGCCGACCCGCTCTGCGATCCGCCGCCAGGTGCCGTGCGTCGCGTCGGCGCCCTCGTCGCCGTAGTGCGGCACGAAGGGCCAAAAAGCGCGCCGGCCGAAGATCGCCAGCAGCGCCGGGAGCATCGTGCACATCACGAGCATGGTGAGCCCGATCGCCAGCGCCCCGATCAGCGCCAGCCCGGCGGTGCCGTTCACCTGAGCGAACGACAGGCACAGAAGAGCCGCCATCACCGTGGCCGCTGAGGCGACGACCGGCGGGCCCGCGGTGGACATCGCCGTGGCCACCGCGGCGTGCTTGTCCTCCTGGCGACGAAGCTCCTCGCGGTAGCGGGCCACGATCAGCAGCGCGTAGTCCGTACCCGCGCCGAAGACCAGCACGGTGAGGATCGACGAGGTCTGCCCCGTCACCGTCACCCCGAGCT